>CAVYKK010000038.1:0-27608 GCA_963769045.1 uncultured Methanocellaceae archaeon | reverse complement strand
TATAGGCATCGGGTCTTTCGAACGCGGCGGCTTCATCCTGGACGGAGGGCACCGCATGGAAGCGAAGAGCGCATTTCTCCCCAGCTCATTTTCAAAAGGCGTGCCTCCCGCGCCTATCCTGTGCCAGCGAGATTTCCCGGACTGGGACATCGTGCTGGCGATACCTCTCGCAAAGGGCGCACATGACCTCTATGAAAAGGATGTGTTTGCTAACCTCTGTCCTATACCGCAGAACGAGGTCGAGAAGCTCTGTCGCGTGATCCTGATGCAGATGCTGCCGGCGCTGGCCGAGGCGGATATGGACACCTTCGGCCGGGCCGTGAACGCTATCCAGGACATTGGCTTTAAACGCCATGAGGTCGACCTGCAGCCCTCGGCAAGAGGTCTGATTGACGCTTTGCGCGAAGGAGGCGCTGCCGGCGCGGGATTGAGCTCTTTCGGGCCAGCGGTATATGCGATTACTGATCAGCCCCGTAAAGTCGAAGCGGCGGCAAAAAGCTTCGATAAGGATTGCGTCGTGATCACGACACGTGCCAGAAACAAGGGTGCAGAGATTCAGCGCGGGTGAGCATATGAAGGCCTGGTTCGGCGAGATGAAGGATGGCAGGCGGGCCCTCGCAGGTATGACCCCTGAACAGCTATCCTTGTTCGCGGCGGCCTCGGACAGCTCCGGCACGAATAAAATTATTGATTTTGAACGGACGGCCATCGATGCAGGCCTCTGCAAAACCGCCCCCGATTACCGGAAGCTGATGCATGAGACGGCCATGGCGCTCGCCAGGGGCCGCATTACAGCCATATTGTCGACCGAGGACGCCGACATCGTCCAGTCGATCAAGGCCCTCGACACGATCATAGACGCGTATAACGAGATGAGCGAGCGTCTCGTCGAATGGTACGGCATCCACTATCCCGAAGAAAAATTGTGGCCGCAGGAGATTATCGATCGTCTGGCGACATCGCAGCCTGACGACGTCGAGGCGCTGCGGAGCTATGCGTCGTCTGCAAAGGCGCTGGCAGATGAGCGGAAGCGGATGGAAAAGTACATCGCAGGCTGCATGGAAGATGTCGCGCCGAACCTTACTGACGTGCTCGGCCCGCTGCTGGGCGCCAGGCTCATCGCCCGCGCCGGCGGACTTGACCGGCTCGCAAAGCTGCCTGCCAGCGCGCTACAGGTAATGGGCGCGCGAGAGGCGCTGTTCAGGCATATACGGGAAGGCACGCCGCCGCCCAAGCACGGCTTCATCTTCCGGCACCCGCTGGTGAGCGGATCGCCAAAGCGGCTGCGCGGGAAGATATCCCGTGCCATTGCCGGGAAGGCGGCTATCGCCGCCCGGGTGGACTACTATTCCGGCGAGCGATTGTCTCTCGGCGAGCAGGCCAGAAAACGGGTCAAGACTATTAAAAGCGGAAAAGGGAGCGGACAGGATGATCGTTGAGATAAAAGGCGTCAGGTCGACACGGATCGATAACGTCTTCGTCCTCGAGGCCGGGCAGGAAGAGTGGCTGGCGACGCTGACCGCATCCAGGGGCGATGCCCTAGAATACGACGGCCGGTTCTACCGCCCCTGGAGCCCTGCGACAAGCAAGCTCTCGTCAATGATCCTGAAAGGCATGCAAATCCCGCTAAACGCGCAATCACATGTGCTCTATCTGGGCGCGGCCAGCGGCACTACCGTGACGCATGTGTCAGACATCGCTGCCGACGGGTTTGTCTTTGCCGTCGAGTTCGCCGCACGGCCGTCAAGAGACCTGCTGCGTGCTATTGCTGACCGGGAAAATGTAGTCCCCATGATAGCGGATGCAAGGCGACCGGACCTGTACCCGCCTTTTATCGATCACGTAGACTTCCTGTACCAGGATGTAGCACAGCCCGATCAGGCTGACATTGCCATCGCCAATGCCGATAAATATCTCGTCGCGGGCGGATATGCGGCCATTGCCATCAAAGCCCGGAGCATCAGCGCAGGTGGCGACGTGAAAGACATCTTCAAAAAGGAAATTGATCGGCTGTCAGAGCGCTTTGAAATCATCGAAAAGATGTCGCTCGAGCCGCTGCATCACGATCACATGGCCGTGCTCTGCCGTTATCGCTAACGCACCTGCCGCTCGCGCGCGCGAACGTGTCCGGCAACGTCTTACGACATATCGAGAGTAAGAAGCTCGCTGCGCATCAGCCGGTTCAGGAACTTCAGCAGCCGTTTTTCCATGTCCTTCTCGTTGCCCCTGGTGCGCTGGACGATGATCTCTTTAATATCCTGGACAGAATTTTTACCGTCGCAAAGTTCCCATACCATTGAGCCCATGGGGTTGAACTTGTAGCTGCGCTCGTCGGGTATGTCGATGAAGCGGCCGATCAGGTTCATGAGCGGCGTCTTGGCACAGGGTAAGTATAGCTTTGTCGCGTCTGTGCTGGTCTTGTCCCATTCGACTTTGTCGTTACGTACGGGCCTGGACAGCATGAACTTCTTGTAAGGCACCTTCGCACCGTTGCCCTTGAAAGCGACGAACCCCGCCATATGTCTAAAAAAGTCGCTGATCGGCTAAATATCTTTCTTCGTACCGGCGTCCGGCCTGGGTACGGCAGCGTCGATCTCGGCGAGCAGCTGGTCTTCGGTCTTGCCGTCTGCGCTTATCCCCATTTTCGCCGCGATGTCGATCACCTTTTGCGACGGGGGCTTTACCACTGGCGCCGACACGATCGTATTCACGGAGAGCTCTCGCTCGAACTCGCGCTGCGCCTTCTTGACCTCGGCATAGATCTTTCCGAGTTCACGCAGGTACTTGGGCAGTTTATCAGGCCCAAACAGCAGGAGAGCGACGATGGCTATGAAGATGATCTCATCGAAACCGACCATGGGGGATACCCGTCTATCTATTCTGCATTGTGCGGCTATATATATTTTCAGAACCACGAAGGCACGAAGGGGCTAAAGACATAGTCATTCCTGAAATGTTGTATGCAATAAGGAGGCATCAGACACGAAGGCCACGATGGCCACAAAGGACACAAAGTCCTTTTTATGATGGGGCTTCCATGAACCTTTTTAAACGTACGTTGTGGCCTTCGTGGCCTTCGTTGCCTTTGTGTCAGGTGCCGGCCAGCCTGTACAAAAAGATATGCAAATAACTAACACAAAGTATGGCAGATTATCCTGCTTGCCTCTGGCAGGCAGATGTATGGCACTATATATCCCCCGGATTTAGCCCTCAGGTGGGACATGTACATTTTTAATTTTTATTGGAAGAGAATAGAAAATTATTTATAATAACATAACGGTTAAAGATCAGGCGATTATTCGAGATATTCCAGAGGAATTCCATGAGTGTTGCAGGAACAAGGCGAACTGGCTGTGATTCCCACCAGGGCCCGGCAAAAAGGGCAGAGACGTATACCACGACTGAGGTGCAGGATATGACACGGCGGCTCTATGTCCTCATCGAGAAACATTACTCGATGCGAGATGAGCTGCAGAAAAAGCGGCAGGAGCAAAACGTCCTTGAACATAAGATCGCAACGCTTGAGCAGGACGTGCAAAGGTCGCAGGAATCCATCGACGAGCTGCAGAGAAAGATCGCTGAAATTCTCAAAGTAAATATATAGAACCGATTGCATATGAATAAACAGGAGCCCGGAATCATGAAGAAGGACCTTCTGGTCAGCGTAACCGTTCCCGGGTCTACGGACGCCGCTCACCGCGGCCGGGGTCGTCCTGAGTTGCCAGAAGAGGAGCGAAAGACCCGGGCTACTTTCAGTATCACGAAAAAGATGCTGGATGATTTTTTTAAAGCCGTCGAGTTCAACCATGACGACCAGAACCGCGTGGTGGAAGCGTTCATGGCCCAGTACGTCGAAAAGCAGGAAAGCAAAGACGCACTGATGAAACGCAGGGAAGAGCTGCTGCAGAGGCTGGACGAGACCAAAAAGAAAATTAATGTACTTGACAGTAAAATAAAGTTCGTCAAATAGTTATATTGCTATTTTACCATGTTAACCGATTATACGGTAAGCTTTATACAAGTGACCCGGAGATCAATATAGGGTTCAGCTCAATGACGCTATTTGATTTTTTGAACAAGGTCCAGGCCCTTGTCACAAAAGGAAAAAAATCTTATTACGACGGCAAATACGACGAGGCGATCAAAAGCTTCGAGGATGCCCTGAAACTGGATCCTAAAAACCAGGATGCTTATGCCTATCTGGGGGAAATCTACAAGACAAAAGGCAACCTGGAACGGGCTATCGGCAACTACCAGGAATTGATAAAAAATGATATCCGCGACCCCGGGGTCTACGTCACACTGGCCGAATGTCTCCAGAAAACACAGCGTATTGACGACGCAATCAAGTATTACTGTCATGCTTTGACCCTTGACCCCCGGTCTTTCGACAGCCGCTTTAACCTCGGGGTCATTTACTGTAAAAAGGGACTGCCGGATGACGCATCCGCCCAATTTTCCGAAGCGCTAAAGCTGAAGCCTGATCATTTCGACTGTCGCTATTTTCTGGGCAGGATTTATGTCCGGCAGCAGTATTACGACAGGGCACTGAGCGAGTTGCAGGAATGTTTGAGAATGAACCACCAGCACAGCGGCTTACACGGTCTCCTGGGCTCCGTATACAGCAAGGTCGGGCAAGTCGACGACGCCATCCGCGAGTATGTGCTGGCCATTTCCATGAACCCTCGCAGCTGGCGGCTTCACTATGAGCTGGCACAACTGTTCGACACGAAGGGCTTAAACGATAAAGCCATTGCGGAAACCCTGGCTGCCATCGCGATCGATTCAGGCAATGCCGACCAGTACTTTCTGCTGGCGCGTCTCCGGGAAAAGGCCGGGCAGCTGGACGATGCCATTGCGGCCTGTCGAAAAGCAGGAGACCTGGGCCCGGAGAGGGCCGATTTTTGCTTCCTGTCCGGGAAGCTCTATGGCAGGAAAGAGCTTTATGCAGATGCGATCGTAGCCCTGAAAAAGGCCATTGCAATGGACCCCTGCCATGAAGAAGCGCATCTTGAGCTCGGCAAAGTCCTGAGCCTGACGCAAATGGTCCATACCCATAATCTGGCGTTTACCCCCGACCCGAAAGACGCAGAAACCTACTATAGCATGGGCCTGCTGCTTATGAAAAAAGGCCAGTTCTCCGAGGCCATCAGGCACTTTCAGTCGGCTGCGGACATTAACCCGTTCGATGCGAAAGTCCATAACCGTCTTGGCGAAATATTCTTCGGGCAAGAGCTCCTCGACGAAGCGTACGATGAGTTCAGGCGGGCGCTGGAGATGAACCCGGAACTTTCCGAGACATATTATAATCTCGGCATCGTCATGGAAAAGAAAAAAATGGCCGACGAGGCCATGCAACAGTTCCAGATGGCGATCAAGCTCGATGCCAGCAACTACCGGGCCCACTTCGAGCTTGGAGAAATTTTTGGCAGGAAAGGCATGCTGGACGAGGCTATAGCTGAGATGTCTCGTGCGGTGGCCATTAACGCCGACTTTGCGGAAGCCCATTATTCCATGGGGCGGCTGTTGAAACAGAAAAAAGAGCTTAACGGATAGTACCGGGTTTGCCGGGGCTGTATCATAAAGCAAAAGCTTTAAAGGTCTGCCGGTATTCTATAATCCGGAGAATCCAATGTATCATCTCGAATGCATCAAGTGCGGTGCGAAGTACGGGCCGGATGAGGTCATCTATACCTGCGGGAAATGCGGGGGCCTCCTGGACGTAGTTTACGATTATTCTCAGATCAGGCTCACCCGGGACGACCTCAAAGGTCCGCTGTCCGTGTGGAAGTATAAGGCGCTGCTGCCGATCAGCCGCGAGCCAGTCACGCTCAAGGAAGGCGGCACCCCGGTATACAACATCCGGGCGATAGGAAAGGGCATCGGCATGAAGGATGCCCATGTCAAGCACGAGGGCATGAACCCCAGCGGCTCCTTCAAGGACCGCGGGATGACCGTGGGCGTCACCAAAGCGCTGGAACTGGGCATGAAGAGCGTGGCCTGCGCCTCGACCGGCAACACGTCGGCATCGCTGGCCGTCTATGGCGCCAGGGCAGGCATCCCTGTGATCGTATTGCTGCCCGCCGGAAAGGTCGCGCTGGGCAAGGTCGCGCAGGCGCTCATGCACGGCTCTAAAGTCCTGAGCATCCGGGGCAACTTCGACGATGCGCTCCGCCTCGTACGCGAGATGTGCATTGATAATGGCATCTACTTGCTCAACTCGATCAACCCTTACCGGCTGGAAGGCCAGAAGACTATCGGCTTCGAGATCGTGGACTATTTCGGCTGGGAAGTACCCGACCGCATCATCCTGCCCGTGGGCAACGCGGGCAACATCACGGCTATCTTCAAAGGGCTCAACGAGATGAAGAAGCTCGGGCTCATCGACCGCATCCCGAAGATGACCGCCATACAGGCCGAGGGCAGCGCGCCCATCGTGAAGGCCATCAGGAGCGGCGCAAAGGACATCGTCCCCGAGATGCACCCCGAGACTGTCGCTACGGCGATCCGCATCGGCGACCCCGTGAACGCGGTCAAGGCGCTGAACGCCATCCGCAGTTCGGGTGGTGCGGCCGAGACGGTAACTGACGATGAAATTCTTGCGGCCCAGAGGCTTCTCGCGACTAAAGAGGGCATCGGCGTCGAGCCGGCGTCTGCCGCTTCCGTCGCAGGCCTGATCAAGCTCCGCAACATGGGCATTATTGATAAGGACGAGCGCGTGGTATGCGTGACCACCGGCCACTTGCTGAAGGACCCGGAGACGGTCATCAGAATGTGCGCCAAGCCTGTCGAGATCGACGCTACAAAAGAAGCTATCTGTAAAGCCATGGGCTGGTAATCGGCCCCTTTTTTCATTTATTTTGTTAATGTTAGGCCCGACAGCAGCCTCGCGCGCGCGTGCGTATGCCCGCTGGCCATCCTGTGTCGCAATAATCGCCCGGCTAATCGGTAAAAAAGCAAAGATAGGGAAGGTACGAAGGTCATGCCCCCGTCCCCCTTATCTTTTACTATTGCTGGTAATGCTTTGATGATCGTCAGGCCTCTGGGAACCACCGGGACCTCACTCCAGCAAGAGTAGCGAGATGAGTGAAACCCGGTCCTCTTTCTTCAGGATATCGATGCCCCTCGCATCCCATCCCGTAGTCTCCAGCAACTTTCGCACGTCGATGCCGCATGACTCCAGCGACGGCCGTGCCATCTGTGGCTTCTTACATGCGCCGATGCCCTCTTCCACCGCACAGACGTGGCAGCCCGGACAGTAGTTGATGCCAAAGACGAAGGCCTTAGGATACCCGTTGAGGAAGGTAAAGCGCTCCAGGCGCAGAAATGCGTCGACGGCCAGCTCCATGCCGTCTTTTCCTACCTGTATGTCGGCTTCCCTGGGCCGGGCGGGCGCGTCATACCTGAGCAGGAACGCGGTGCTATAGCCCTCCAGCATGGCACGCATCAATGGCGGCTCCGGACTGTACGGCGGGCAGGTAAAGCGTCTTCCATAGTTCGGGCAGCCGTACTGGCACTTTAGCCGTATCCAGTCCTCCACCTTGATATCAAAGGCGGATATGCGGCGAGTCTCCAGGCCCAGCTCCTGTGCCAGGCTTTTCAGGTGCTGCTCGAAGTCATCGGAAGGCATAAACTATTAAAAATTAGTTTCGCGGATATTTTTACATTGTTCGCCGCAATGGTGAGCATAGGGGCGAACGCCGTGCAAAACGCATTTCCCCGAATATCCGGTCCCGGGATAATGCCACATGCGAAGGTTATCCAAACCGGTCTTTACTACGCTTTATCCTTCATATTATTAACGGCTTAGCCGGTCACCTGATTCAATTATCCTGAGAGAATGGTTATATTATAAAATCCATATACATATTATTGGCATGGATAGCAATAATTCACTGAGTATATTCTTACACGCGTTGATCTATCCGTTAACACGGATGTCCGCGTTTTTCATGGGCCTGCTCGCCGGGTTGACCTGCTTCTTCTTCATTGGATTCTTGCTGGTTCCTGGCTACGTCGTGCGCTGTGGCAGGCATATCATGAACGGGGACTTCCGGTTGCCGACATGGGATAATGCGGGCGACAGCCTTTTGAATAACGGTTTTTCGGCTCTATGTATCATTTTAATTTATGGCATTATATCTTACCTGATTTCCTTCGCGGTTCGCGCGCTGCTCGGATGGATGCCATCTGTGACTATCTACGACCCGTATGTGGCCATATCGATAGCGGACTGTGCCAGTTTTATCCTTACGCTGCCCATATCCATGATGGCTTATCTCTCGCTGATGATATTCATCGATAGGAACGACCTTGGCAGGGCACTCAATCCTTCGAACGCTTTCAGATTGCTGTTGGCAAAGCCGATCGTTTTCCTCAAGGCGGCCATTCTTGTTTTTGTGGCTGCCAACATCCTGTCGATACCCCTTACGGTCACAGGGATAATAGTGCTGGCGTATCGCGATCAGTTCCTCCTGTTTTGCCCGCTAGCACTGGGTTTTATGGCATTGATGATGTGCCAGTTGTTTGTTATTTTGTGTGTCAATATATTCATATGGGCCAGCTACTACCGGATGGTCATCGGCAGCATCGAAGACGAGCGAGAAGCCAATATACCCGACAGGTGACTGCCAGACAACATTTGCCTGATCGTTTCGAATGATTACATGGCTACCGGGTCTGCCGTTTTATATAGTACGGTCAGGGCAATGTTACACTTTCTCAGCAAGCATATCCTCAGCATATACGAAAGCTATATATGTATGTAGTTATACTATGTACCTATGCTTGATAGGTACAACCTGTTAAGGAGGTAAATGAAATGGAACAAAATGAGAACTACATCGACATGATAATCAATTCGCTAAAGTATTCGGTATCGGACGTTAGCGCCCTGTTCTGGGGCGGTATCACAGCCCTGTTCGGTATGGTCCTGATTGGCCTGCCGTTCCTTTTCGGCTACATCAACCGGTGTGGCAGAGAAATCTTAAACGGTAACACTAAGCTGCCGCCCTGGGACCGTCTCGGCGAGAAGTTCACCGATGGCATCATGATCGCAATTGTCATGATAGTCTTCGCGCTGATCAGCGCTATCCTGTACGTGCTGATAGTGCCGTTCTTCATCGTCGGGATCATCACCGCTAACGGTGTGCTAATCGGGGCAGCACTGCTCATGCTGTTGCCAGCCATTGCGATTAACATTGCTCTCAGCCTTCTGCTGCCCGCGGCGTGGGTCGAGTATGCGCTGACCGGCGACATAGT
This sequence comes from uncultured Methanocellaceae archaeon, assembly GCA_963769045.1. Classification (GTDB taxonomy): domain Archaea; phylum Halobacteriota; class Methanocellia; order Methanocellales; family Methanocellaceae; genus Methanocella_A. Next base: position 18,347 of record CAVYKK010000038.1, on the reverse strand, counting down.
CAAAGCACTGAACCCGATCAATGCACTAAGGCTTGCCGCGAGGAACCCGGCCGCCTACGCAGGGGCTGTCATTGCCTCGATCATATTGCAGATCGTGCTGGCCATCCCGGCCTGTCTGGTCATAACCGTCCCCTGGACGACGTTCGCGATGTACACGTCGAGCGCCTACGTCTACGCATGGTTCTATAAACAGACCACGGGGACCGTACCGTCAATTCAGGCAAGCGGGCCTGCGGCAGCCGCAGTATAAACATAAAAAATTGATGATGACACGAGGGATAAATAAGCCTTCGTGTTAGTTATTTGCATTTCTTTTTATACAGGCTGAGAAGGCACCTGACACAAAGGCCACTAAGGCCACAAAGGCCACGAAGGCCACAACGTACGTTTAGAAAGAGGTTCATGGAAGCCCATTGATAAAAAGGACTTCGTGGCCTTTGTGGCCTTCGTGGCCTTCGTGTCTGATGCCTCCTCATTGTATACAACATTTCAGGAGTGACTATGGCTTGCTTTTTAGAGCTTTATCATTTGTTCTGCATGCCATAATCGATATCATTTTTTTCTGACAGACAGATCGTGAGATAACGTTTATCCGCATGGAGCACAATAATCAGACCGAATTGCAGGTGTGGACAGATGAAGCTCGTTAAATGCCTGGCGCTGACCGCGCTTATCCTCGTTATCGTTACTACTTCGATCAACTGTGTGCAGCAGGGCACGGTGACGCCTGCCGCTACGCCGACACCGTCGCCCTCACCGTCCCCGGAGCCTCTCCCCGCGAGTAATTTTACCGTGGACGAGCAGTTCCGGATATACAATATTGCGGCCTCGAATCCCTACGTGAAGGAGCGGATACTACAGACCGCATGGCGGAGTCAGCATGAGACGGACGGCAAGCTGAGAGTGGACACGAACTATACCCTGGGCAGCGTCGTCTACATGCGTTTCCACGAGGTTGCGCCAGGAATTGACCGCATTCGGATGCTCCCGGCGGCTATTATCATTCCCGGCAATCCTGAAATGGCAGGCATTAACGTTGTCGCGTTCGTCAATACCAGCCAGGGCCGTGTCGAATACATCGGCTTCGTGCCGCGCAATGGCACGCCTGTAGATAACGCGACGTTCACATCGACGAGCACCGGCCTGGACGAGCGCGACCCGGTATGGGGCCTGCGCCAGTACAACAACGTGACCATCGTGGACACCAGTTTTGTCCCGGGCATGAACCTGACACTTAACCAGACGGACCAGGCGAGCTTCATTGCCATCACGAACGCGACCGTAAAGGGCTATATCGGCAGTCACATCCCCGTGATGCGAAACATCACAGTCCATGGCTTCGAGACCGGCTACCCGTACCGCTATGTGCTGGCGTACCCCATGGCCACCATCGATGTTATGGGCGACGGTACCCGGTACGATACCATCTTCGTGCTCACAGACTTCAAGAATAACAGCGTCGCTGGCATCGAACACGGCGACTCATACCTCTGGTGAGGCTAAGGGCGCTAGGTTGTTATGTTGGCAATCCGGTATGGGGGCCGCTAAGACGCCAGGACGCCAAGAATTAGAATAGGATAACGCTTAGCATTTCTAATAACCGCCCTTGGCGTCTTGGCGTCTTGGCGGTCCCCATACCGGATTGCCTATACAACCTGGCGTCCTGGCCAGCTTGGCGTCTCATGCGAGCGGCCGAACGGCCTCATTATTATGCTCTATACGTAATCCGGTATATGACCCCGGCCATGTCATCGGACACGAGCAATGCCCCGTCGGGCATCACTAGCACGTCTACCGGGCGGCCCCATGCTTTACCGTTCTGGAGCCAGCCCTCGGCGAACACTGTATGTCCTGTCGCTGTGCGGTTATTATCAAGAGTGACAAGCTCGATACGGTAGCCATCGGGGATATCCCTGTTCCACGAGCCATGCTCGGCGATAAAGATGTTATTGCGGTACTGCTCTGGGAACATGGTGCCGGTATAGAACTTCATGCCAAGGGTAGCGACGTGGGCCTGAAGCTCGACGGCTGGCGCTGTGAAATCACTGGCGTTATGGCCTTTGCCATATTCAGGGTCGATGATGTCCCTGCCATGTATGTAAGGGAAACCGAAGCGCATGCCTGCCACAGGCGCGTGGTTTAGCTCGTCGGGGGGCTGGTCATTGCCCAGGTAGTCGCGGCCATTGTCCGTGAACCACAGGTCTCCGGTCAGCGGGTCCCAGTCGAAGCCCACGGTGTTACGTATGCCACTGCCATATACCTCGAAGCCAGTGCCATAAGCGTTAATGCGCGTGATGGTTGCATAGGGCAACGGCGGATCACAGATGTTACAGGGCGCTCCTACAGGTACGTACAGCATACCGTCGGGCCCAAAGCGGATGTATTTCCAGCCGTGCCATTCGCTGGCGGGATAGCTGTCGTTAACCACGGCCGGCGCGGGCGGATCGAGCAAATGTTGCTCGATGTTGTCGTACCGCAGTATCCTGCTTACTTCGGCAACGTACAGGCTCCCGTCCCGAAAGGCGACGCCGTTCGGCATATGGAGCCCTTTCGCTATAGTAATCACCTGGTCAGCCTTGCCATCTTTGTTATTGTCCGGCACCGCATAGACATTGCCTTCGCCTATGGTGCCCACGTATAGTGTGCCGTTCGGGCTAAGTGCCATTTGCCTGGCACCCGTGACGCCGGTTGCATATACATCTATGCTGAAGCCGGGCGGGAGCTTGATCTGTTCCAGCTGCAGCGATGGGTCTTCGGCCAGGCTGACGCTTTTATGAACCGCGTCGGGTGCCATGACTGGCTGCATGAGCACAATAAGGATCGCCAGCAGTAGCAAGGGTATGAAAATGATCAGGAACTTGATCTCGCTACTCCGTGCCATCGACATTCACCGCTATATCCATAAAACGGTTGCGAATACGCCGATAAATGGCTTTGGAACTTAAAAAGCAATAAATTCTAATTATTTCGGCAATGTTATCAGCTATTGCCGATTTTTATGGTATGTGCCACGTAGATTGATTATTCAAACCTTCACCACGCTGCGCTTGCAGCCACAAAGGCACAAAGGGACGAAGGGAACAAAGAAAAGAAACGGAAGGCACAAAGACGATTAAGACACAAAGGATATTGTATCAAGATTTTCGTGTTAGTCATTCCTGTAACTTTTTGTACATGCTCAGCCGGTACTTGACACAACGTACACGACGTACACGACGTACACGACGTTTTATCGGAAAAGGGCAAGCTTAGCCATATTATCAGATGTCGTGTACGTAGTGTTTGGTGCCGGCCAGCCTGTATAAAAAGTTACAAGAATGACTATGTCTTCGTTTCCATAGTGTCTTCGTGGCTGCAAGCGCAGCGTGATGCGTGCCAGCGCCACTAATACATGACGCCTTAAAAGCCGAAAAGTACAGCATCGATTTGCGTCGGCCTATCGTTCGTCGATCCCGGGCAGCGGAGTATCTTTCTGTTCCGGTACCGGCCCCATCGGTTCTACCAGTCGCATCTTTCGCTCGAAGTTGAGGCTGGCCACCATTTTATTAAATGCCTCCGACAGCTCGCCGATCTCGTCCTTCCGCCATACGTCGATGAACACGTTCAGGTCGCCGTCGCTGACCTTTTCCGCACTGCGGATTAGCTTCCGCATGTCCCGGAAGGTCGTGAACATGAAAAATGCAATAACGATGGCCATGGCGAGCGCAGTCAGTAAGATGACGACGTAAACCGTGCCGCCGATGACGTTCTGCTGCTGGATCACGCGGTTGCTGTCCATGTCTACGCCGACGAGACCCACGACGACGCCATTAGTATTTTTGATGGGAGCGTAGCCAGACAGGACGGTTCCCCATTGATCCGTCGTAAACCGGTCATCGGCCGATGGTAATGTAAAGCCGTCCATCATTGCAGGTGTGGTTTCTTCGTATACGTCCCCGATTGACGCCGCTTCCGGGTCGAACCCATAATCGCCGTCGACCACGAACTCGACCTTGTCGCCAGCTTTGCGCATCACATAGATGTATTGGATGTCCTGGCTGGACGAGCGAATACGGTTAAGCGTATTTTGAATACCGAGAAAACCCGTGGTGTTCTCCTGTCCTGGCCTGATCGTCTCGACGGCATTGCCATCAAGTTGCGAAGCGGTGATGATGGCCACGGTCGTGAGCTCATGCCCCATGCGCTCTTCCAGGGCGTGTTTAGCATCGCTATAAGTATACTGCACCAGCAGTATTCCGACGATTAGTATGATAATGATTGAACAAATCGTTGCCCTCGTAGCGATGCTATGTCTTAGTTTTACCACGTGACCACCTGTAATACCATTTTTCCATATAACAAACCCACATAATGAATAATAACGGTTTGCTTATTGATATGAAAATCATGTGATAGTATTAGAATTTGTTAACAGCCTTACAATATGCCTGAAACTTGATAGATCGCGGGAAAAGATCAGGTATTATTACTATTATCTTTATTACTTTTATCATATCCCTTCGGCTCGGAAACCGATTGGCCTGCTTCTCGCCTTCGACAGCATCTGTCGTCGATAGACTGGACAACCTTTTTGGAAAAGGTTTTCCCGTCACCCTTTCTAAAACAGTCGTTAAAAACAAGTTAGATGGAGGGGTTAAAAAACCCCATGAAAGTGTTACCCTTATTTAAGCAGGGTGATTCCCCTTCTAAAGCCAGGTAATATGGAGGTGATAGTATCCTTGTAACAAGGATACGTTTTATTTTTAGTCCTTGAGGACGATCTCGATGTTGATGTCCTTGGGCACCTGGATGCGCATTAGCTGGCGCAGTGCACGCTCGTCGGCATCGATGTCGATGAGCCTCTTGTGGACACGCATCTCCCAGTGTTCCCAGGTCGCGGTGCCTTCGCCGCTCGGGCTCTTCCTCGTTGGGACAATGAGCCTGCGGGTGGGCAGCGGTACGGGGCCGGAAATGCTGACACCGGTCTTCTCTGCGATCTTCTTGACCTGCCCGCATACGTCATCTAACTTGGTCGGGCTGGTGCCGGAGAGTCGAATCCTCGCTTTTTGATTTGCCATAGTAAATCTCCTGTGTAAATATAAGAGGAAGGCAAACTATATTGCATCAGCATATAGTTTGCCTTCCTCTGTATCCGCTTCTTACCTCGCCTTGATGTCCATTACCACGCCGGCTGCGACGGTCTGGCCCATATCACGGATGGCAAACCTGCCGAGCTGCGGGATTTCCTTGACTTTCTCGATGGACATGGGCCTCGTCGGCCTGATCATGACGATGGCTGCGTCGCCCGTCTTGATGAACGCCGGGTTCTGCTCCTTCACACCGCCCGTCTTGGGGTCGAGCGTGGCCATGATCTCGGTGATCGTGCATGCGACCTGTGCCGTGTGGCAGTGGAACACCGGGGTGTAGCCTGCCGTGATGGCGGACGGGTGCTGCAGGACGACGATCTGCGCCTTGAACTCTTCTGCGACGGTCGGCTGCTTGTCGCCGACCGGGCCGCAGACATCTCCGCGGCGGACCGCGTTCTTCTCGACGCCCCTCACGTTGAAGCCGATGTTGTCACCGGGCAGCGCCTGGGGAATCTCTTCGTGGTGCATCTCGATGGACTTGACTTCACCAGAGGCCCCGACACCGTCGATGCCCGGGCGGAAGATGACTTTGTCGCCCTTCTTCATGATGCCGGTCTCGACACGGCCTACGGGCACTACGCCGATACCGGAGATGGTGTACACGTCCTGGATCGGGGTGCGCATCGGCAGCTGGGTGGGCTTTTCGGGCTCCTTGAGGTTGTTGAGGCCTTCGAGGATGGTCACGCCAGTGTACCACTTGGTGTTATCCGAGTGCTTGGAGATGTTGTCGCCCGCGTAGGCGGAGGTCGGGATGAAGGGGATCGCGTCCGGCTTGAACCCGATCATCTTGAGGATCTTGCTGACGTCTTCCTTGACCTGGTTGTACCTGGCCTGGTCGTACTTGACGGCGTCCATCTTGTTGACCGCCACGATCAGCTGGTTGATGCCGAGTGTCTTGGAAAGGAAGATGTGCTCCTTGGTCTGCTGCATGACACCATCCGGTGCCGCAACGACGAGGATAGCTGCATCAGCCTGGGATGCGCCGGTGATCATGTTCTTGACGAAGTCCCGGTGGCCCGGGCAGTCCACGACGGTAAAGTAAAACTTGTCCGTGTCGAACCTGCGGTGGGCGATATCAATCGTGATGCCTCTCTCACGCTCTTCCTTCAGCGAGTCCATGACCCAGGCGAACTCGAAAGTCGCCTTTCCCTTGGACTCAGCCTCCTTCCTGTACTGGTCGATAATGTGCGCCGGTACGGCGCCGGTCTCGAACAGCAGCCTCCCGACAAGGGTCGACTTGCCGTGGTCGATGTGACCGATGACTGCTAAGTTCATGTGTGGCTTGGTTGCTGCCATATTATATCCTCCAATTGTTGAATGTCAAATGTACTTGCACACGTAAAGGCATTTGTTATTTTTATACCTTTCGTCTGTCTCTTCTTTCCCGTTCAAGGAAGTCTGCACTTCCTCACTCGAGGAAGTCGCAGCGGATTTCCTTATTAAAGGAAATCCGAAGGGACTTCCCTATTCCAGGAAGTCCGAAGGCCTCGGCAATTCCGCCTTCAGGCCTTTCCTCTTGCGGATCTCGATGACGACCTGGTTCTGCAGGTTTGTCGGCATCGGGAAGAAGCCCAGGAACTCGGTGTTCCACATGGCCCTGCCTTCTGTCGCGCCGCGGATATCGCTGGCGAAACCGAACAGTCCTGCGACCGGGGCGCTGCCCTCGATGACGGACATGTCGCCTTCCTGCTTCATGTCGATGATCGTGCCGCGTCTGCCCTGGATCTCACGGACCGCACTGCCCATGTAGGCCTGCGGTACGCTGATGAAGACCTTCTGCACCGGCTCGAGCAGCGTGGGCTGTGCCATCAGGACTGCGCCCTGTACGGCGCTCCGGAATGCCGGGATTACCTGGGCGGGGCCACGGTGTACTGCGTCTTCGTGCAGCTTGACATCGATCAGCTTGATCAGGATGCCCTGGGCGGGCTCTCTCGAGAGCGGGCCGTTCTTCAGAGCCTCTTCCATGCCTTCGATGATTAGCTCCATGGTCTCCTTCAGGTACTGGATACCCTTGGTCATGTCGACGAGCATATTTGTCCCGTAGACGTGGGTGACACCCTTGGCGGCATCCTTTTCCATGCCCAGGCTGATGAGCATGTTGCGCCTGTCGATCTCCGGCATGTTCATGGAGAAGTCGCCGTTCTTGATAGCGTCGAGGACCGCCTGCGGCATGGGCTCTACAGTAATGTAGAACCGGTTGTGCTTGTTCGGGGACTTGCCTTCGACCGGGCCTGCGACGGTGCCGATGGTCTCACGGTACACCACAATGGGTGGCGACGTGATGACTTCGATGCCGCGGTCACTCGTAATACTGGACTTGGTGACTACCTCTAAGTGCAGTTCGCCCATGCCCGAGATCAGGTGCTCGCCGGTCTCTTCGTTGATATCGACTTTGACCGTCGGGTCTTCCTTGGCTACCTGGCGCAGCGCCTCGACCAGCTTGGGCAGGTCCTTCATGTTCTTGGCCTCGACGGCCACCGTCATGACAGGTTCCGACACATGCTTGATCGCTTCGAACGGGGTCAGGTCGCGGACCGTTGAGCCCGTGCTGCCGACAATCGCGTTCCTCAGGCCGGTAACGGCGGCGATGTTGCCTGCCGTGATCTTCTCGACCTCCATCCTCTCGGCGCCCATCGTAATGGCGACCGACTGGACGCGGTCTGTTGCCACGGTGCCGGAGATGTAAAGCTCCTGGCCTCTGACCAGGGTGCCTGCGAACAGTCTGCCGACCGATACTTCGCCCGCGTGAGGATCGGTCAGGATCTTCGTGACCATGAAGACGATCTCTTCGTTCGGGTTGCAGGTCAACATGTCCTTGCCGACCTTGGACTCCTTGTCGCCTCTCCAGATAACCGGTATACGGAACGGCTGGGCTACCAGCGGCGTGGGCAGGTGGTGCACCACCGCGTCGAGCAGCACCGCGTGCAGCGGCGTCTTCTCGGCAAGCGATTTCATGTCGCCCGCCTTGCAGTAGTCGTAGACCTCGCCGAAGCCGACACCGGTGTTCTTCATGGAAGGCACCGAGACGGCCCACTTGTAGAGCGCGGAACCGAAGCAGACGTTGCCCTTGGCGGCGTCCAGCTTCCAGCCCTGTGTCTCATAGTGGTGCGGAGACATGTTCCTGATCAGCTTGTTCACGTGGTCAATGACCTTGCCCAGTCTGACAGGCATCTCTTTCTTGTCGATCTTGAGCTCGTTGATGAGCCGGTCGACCTTGTTGATGAACAGGATCGGCTTGACGTTCTCACGGAGCGCCTGGCGGAGCACCGTCTCGGTCTGGGGCATGGTGCCCTCGACCGCGTCCACGACGACGACTGCGCCGTCGACCGCACGCATTGCCCTCGTCACGTCGCCGCCGAAGTCCACGTGGCCCGGAGTGTCGATCAGGTTAATGAGGTATTCTACCCCGGCGACCTCGTGCACCATCGAGACGTTGGCCGCATTGATGGTAATGCCCCTGGCCTGCTCTTCCTCGTCGAAGTCCATGAACAGCTGCTTGCCGGCGAGGTCCATGGAGATCATGCCGGAGCCGCCCAGCAGATTGTCAGATAAAGTGGTCTTGCCGTGGTCGATGTGGGCGCAAATGCCGATGTTGCGGATCTGCTCGGGCTTGTCCATGAGGTCCTTGACCCGCTCGACCATCTTCTTTCCTCTTGTCGCCATTTTGGTTCCTCTCCAAAAAGTTAAACAGGATTAACGGGCGGCCTTCGCCACTCTCTCCTTTTCGTCCTTCTTGCCGACGCTGTAGCTCTTCATGTCGCCCTTGGCCGCAGCCATGAGCTCGTCAGCCAGCGCCTGCTCGATGGTCTTCTTGGTCTTGAACGAGGCCTTCTCCGCGCCGGCGCAAATGAACATGAGCGCCTGGTCGACGCTGCGCATCGGCGCCGTGTCGACGGACTTGGGCACGTTAATGCCGCCGTACTTGAGACGGACCGTCTCTTCCCGGGGGCCGGCGTTCTCGAGCGCGTCCACGAGCACCTGCACCGGGTTCTGCTTGGTCCGGTTCGCGATGATTACGAAGGCGTCACGCACGATGTTGTAGCACTTCATCTTCTCGCCGGTGTTGGTCTCGTTGCGCATCATCTTGTTGATGAGCCGCTCCACGATTGGGATGTCGGCCTTGTTGAACTGCCTTGCCGCCGACTTGCCGCCGGTGTGGGGCACTACGATCGGCTTGAGGTTGATGTACCGCTTGATGCTCGGGTCCTTGATGTTGACCTGCGTCATGTCGTACTTGCCGAACAGCAGCAGGTTCGGTCCCGCGGCCTTGACCTCTTCTGCGATAGTGTTATTCTCTACGTTTGCTTCTGCCATGGTATTACCTTAGAGGCTTGTCTCTCCTGCCCTTGACCATTTCGTCCAGCGATACATCGTTGACCTTGCATACGCGGAAGCGTACGCCCGGGATGTCGCCGTACGAGCCGCCCATCCGGCCGCCGATGCCTTCGATGGTGACCTCGTCGTGCTCGTCGATGAAGTTAATGGCTCCATCGCCCGGGCAGAACGCGGTGACCTGCCTGCCGTTCTTAATGAGCTGAATCCTTATGCATTTCCTGATGGCGGAGTTCGGCTGCTTTGCCTCGACACCGATCTTCTCGAGAACGATGCCCTTCGCCTGCGGGGCTCCTTCCAGCGGGTCGGCCTTCTCGTCCAGCCTTAAAACCCGGCGGGCGTAGTCCCTGTCACCCCACCTGTATAATTTCCTGTCATGATCGAGCTTGCGAGCTGCGAATTTTCCCATTCCCATGATAATTACTCCTTATTTCTGGTTGTTAATGACGACGTCGTCAAACTTGTGATGCCTCTGGGCCAGCGACTTCACCTTCTTGATGTTCCGCCCGTTCTTGCCGATTGCCAGTCCCTTGTCCTTGGACGCGACGTCCACGATGGCCACCTGTCTGTCGCCCTTCGTGGAGATCGAGACGTTCTTGATCGAGGCAGGCTGGAACAGGTTCTTGATGAACTCTTTCGGATCCTCAGAGTACTCGATGACTTCGACGTGCCTTCCAATCTGTTTGTTGACCCTGTTGATGTTGTTACCATTTTTACCGATGGCGAGGCCCATGTCTCCGCTCTTGACGACAAAGACGATCCGCTCGTCGTCCATGATGAGACAGTCCTTCGCATGCGCTCCAGTAGTCTGCTCGAAGAGCGCGATGAACTGCATCGTTTCCGTGGTAAACGTCACATCAGGCACTCTTTACACCTCTGGCCAGCGCCATGATGTCAGAGTCGCCCGGCTCCAGCACGGTCAGGGCTGAGACGATGTACGGCTTGCCGCACAGCGGTCCCAGGTCGACGCTCATGCCTGGAAACTCATACAGTGGTATGTTCGCTCCTTTGATTTGCTCCTTCACTTCACCGGGACAGTTGGAGGCCACGATGACAAGTTTCGCTACTCCGCGTTTACTTGCTTTGATGGCCTGCCTGGTCCCTACGAGGACCTTGCCGGTTCTCATCACGCTTCTCAGTGACTTGTCCAGGTCTAATTCCATGTTACTCACTTCTTCTTGCTTGAACTTACAGCCAGTAGTTCGACGTCGCCGGTGCCCAATTGTATTGGCTGTCCTACAATTACATTCTCAGTTACACCGGTCAACTCATCGACTTCTCCAGCAACGGCGGCATCCAATAAATGATTTACGGTTACCTCGAACGCGGCCCTCGAAAGTACGCTGGCCTTCTCGCCCGATATGCCGTGCCGGCCGATCTGCTTCACTTCGCCGTCGATGGTCATCATGTCCGACACAAGCATAATGTGCCGGATGTCGACAGTAAGGCCCTGTTCTGACAGTGTGTCCAGGGCTTCGTTGATGATCGCGTTGCGGGCGGCTTCGATGCCGAGCACTTCCGCGATCTCGTTGATGTTGTTGGTCTTCGTCCGCGCCGCGTCCACGCCTTCGATGTTAATGACTTTCTTCAGCATGGAGCCCTGCGTATAGACGACATACTCATTCTCTTCCTTGCGGATCACGACACGGGTGATGCCCTTGATCCCTTTCAGGGATATGCCGCGAACCTTCTCCACCAGCTGGAGCAGGTCGCGGTACGACGGCTCCTTGGGGAGTATGGTCAGCCGGCCCTCTGCGGCAGTGACCTCGTATCCGATCTCCTCGGATATGCGGTCGGCCACTTCCTGGAGGGTCATGTTCCTCTGGAGGAGCTGCTTCTCGATAATGTCGATAATGATAGTCATGTCGGCGAGGTTCGTCGCGGTCGTGCCCAGGTCGGCCACGGTGGTCTCTTCGAGTTCCCACGCGAGCCGCTTGACCAGGTCCCTGTTACCCGATACTTCGGGGAGCAGGTGGATGGTCATCATGGGCGTGGACGGCTCCTTGCGGGCGTCCACGATCTCGATCAGCCGCGGTAAGCCCAGCGTGACGTCGATTTCAGCCACGCCTGCGTAGTGGAAGGTACGCATCGTCATCTGTGTGCCGGGCTCGCCTATGCTCTGGGCGGCCACCATGCCTACGGCCTCGCAGTTCTCTACTTTTGCCTTGCCATAGGCTTCCATGGTCCGCTCGATGATCGTGTCCAGCTGCTTCTTGGTGATCTTGGCGCCCTTCAGGTTGGCCTTCAGGTCCTCGATCATCTTGTAGGGCAGCGCGAGCTTGTCCATCTCTGTGTTGATGCTTGTTTCAGACAGGCTCATTTCGTCTCGCCTCCGTTCACCACGCTCTCGACGATACGCGGGACGTTTACACCCTCGCCATAGTCGCTCTTCATGGGGTCGACGCCGTCTTCGCCGTACATGAACTGCACGATGACGCCGCGCGTCTCGCGCACAGTGCCGTCGTACTTGACCTCGAGGTCCTGCAGCGCGTTGACCAGCCTTCTCTGCAGGTAACCGGACTGTGACGTCCTGACCGCAGTGTCGACCAGACCTTCACGGCCACCCATTGCGTGGAAGAAGAACTCCGTGGGGTTCAGGCCTTTCTTGTACGAGGACTCGACGAAGCCCCTTGCGTCCGCTCCCCGGTCTCCCGGGAGGAAATGCGGCAGCGTCCGGTCGCCGTAGCCTCTCATGATCCGTTCACCACGAACGGACTGCTGGCCGACGCATCCGGCCATCTGCGTAAGGTTCAGGAAGCTGCCCCTGGCGCCCGACCGGGCCATGATGACTGCGGAGTTGTCGCCCTGGCTGCCCAGGAACTTGCCCGCAATGCCGCCGGCCGCGTCTCTTGCCTTGGCCAGCTCCTGCATGATGCGCATCTCTAACGTCTCGTCCAGGGTACGGCCGGGCAGCGCCTCGAGCTCGCCCCTGTCGTGGGCTTCGATGAGCTTGCGGACCTGCTTCTCGGAGTTCAGGACGATCTCGGTGATCTGTGCGACCGATTCTCTCGGGATATCGGTATCGCTGATGCCGTAGGAGAATCCCCGGTGCGTAATGGCCCTGATGGCCAGCCGGGTGACCTCGTCCAGGAAAGTGGACGCCGTCGTCACATCCATCGTCTTTACGATGCGGTCAAGGATCTTGCCGCTGAATGCGCCGATGGCTTTCTCGTCGATAGTGCCGCACTTCAGGTCGCCGTCGCGGATGACGACGTACGCGTCGCGCTCGCACTCTTCCTTCTTACAGAAGTCGCAGTTCTCGCAGATCTTGGCCTGATAGGTCATGTCCAGGCCCTTCGGCAGGATCTGGCTGAAGATCTGCTTGCCGCTCCAGTACTTGACGCCGTCCTTGATTTCGGCCGGCTCGGGAAGCTCGTGGAGCTTCACCTTGCTCAATATCTCCAGCGAGTCAGCCTCGGAGAACATACGGTAGCCCTTGGTCAACAGGTAGATGCCGGATATGTGGTCGTGCAGGCCGCCGATGATGGGGCCGCCGAACCTGGGGGACAGGATGTTCTCCTGTACCAGCATGAGGATGCGGGCCTCGGCGAGCGCCTCCATCGTCTGCGGGACGTGGAGGTTCATTTCGTCGCCATCAAAGTCGGCGTTATACGGTGCGCAGACTGCCGGGTTCAGGCGGAACGTCTTGTGCGGCATCACCCGGACGAAGTGGGACATGATGCTCATCCTGTGCAGCGACGGCTGCCGGTTGAACAGGACGATGTCGCCGTCTTTCAGCTGCCGGTCGATCTTCCATCCGACCTCCAGCGCCTCGGCCAGCTCGGCAGCGTTCTTGTCCGTGATCTTCAGTCTCCGGCCGTCGGCCCTCTTGACGTAGTTGGCGCCCGGATGGTTTTCGGAGCCCCGCCGGACGAATTCCCGTACTACCTCGATATTAAACGGCGTCACGGTGACCGGCACGGTCATCTCCTTGGCGATCTTCATCGGCACGCCGACCTCGTTGATGCTGAGGTTCGGGTCCGGCGATATGACGGTACGTGCGCTGAAGTTGACACGCTTACCGGACAGGCTGCCCCTGAAACGGCCTTCCTTGCCCTTGAGACGCTGGGACAGCGTCTTGAGTGGCCTGCCGCTCCTGTGTCTTGCGGGTGGTACTCCCGAGACCGCGTTGTCCATATAGGTGGTCACGTGGTACTGGAGCAGTTCCCACAGGTCCTCGATAATGAGCTGCGGAGCGCCTGCGTCGCGGTTCTCCTGGAACCGCTGGTTGATCCTGATGATGTCGACCAGCTTATGCGTCAGATCGTCTTCAGACCGCTGGCCCGACTCTAAGGTGATCGACGGGCGGACCGTGACCGGCGGGACGGGCAGTACTGTCAGTACCATCCACTCGGGCCTCGCGTTCTTCGGGTCCATGCCGAAGACCTCGATGTCCTCGTCGGGGATCATTTCGAGCCTGTCCCGGACGTCGGTCGGCATCAGCTTGTGGCCGTCCTCTAAGTATCCGGTCGGCTTCTCGAACTTGATCTCCTTCTGCTCTTCGCCGCAGTACGGGCAGGTCGTCGATTTCGCGTCCTTGAAGACGTTCTTGACGATATCGTCGATCGGCTGGCCGTATTGCTGGTTCAGCTTGATCTGGCGGAGGTAGTCGGTTTTCGTCTTCTCGTCCAGGAGAAGCCGGCCGCACTTCCTGCAGGTCGTCCTCAATATTTTACGCAGCAAACGGGCGAAGCCTACGTGGATGACGGGGGCCGCCAGCTCGATGTGGCCGAAGTGGCCCGGGCACTCGCCCGGACGGCCGCCGCACGTCCTGCATCGCAGGCCGGGGTCGATGACGCCCAGCCGGGGGTCCATCAGGCCCATGTCGATGGGGTAGCCGTCGTCGTCATACGTGTCGGCGGTGATGATCTTGGTGACGCTCATCTTCCGTATCTCGGCCGGCGACAGCAGGCCGAAGCGGATTTTCCTGATTCTCTTCGGGCTCGTCATACTGCGTCCTCCAGGTCAAGTCTCGGTGCTATGCCGAGGGCTTTCATCTCATCTAAGAGTAATTTGAATGCGTAGCTCATCTCTATCTTGTATATGTTGGTGTCCGCGCCGCAGTTCGGGCAGTAGACGACCCGGCGCTTCTTGTCCTCGGTCGCGACCATGCCGCAGTTGTTGCAGACGTACTCGAACACCTTGTCAGACTCGTCCAGTAACCGTTCCTTGAGTGCCATGGCGGCGCCGTGGCCGATCATGACATCTCTCTCCATTTCTCCGAACCTGAGACCGCCTTCCCTCGCACGGCCTTCGGTGGGCTGCCTCGTAAGCACCTGCACCGGTCCGCGGCTGCGGGCATGCATCTTGGAGGAGACCATGTGGTACAGCTTCTGGTACAGGATGACGCCGACGAAGACGTCCGCGACGATCCTCTCGCCGGTGGTGCCGCTGTAGAACACTTCTTTGCCGCTGTGGGAGAAGCCGAACTTGGTCAGCGCCTTCCGCATGTCGTCTTCCAGCTCGTTGTTGAACGGCGTGCCGTCGATAAACCGGCCTTCCATGCTGCCCACCTTGCCGCCGATCGTTTCGAGCACGTGCCCGATGGTCATACGTGACGGGATAGCGTGGGGGTTGATGACGAGGTCAGGTATCAGCCCGTTCTCGGCGAAGGGCATGTCTTCCTGGGTTGCGATGAGCCCGATGACGCCCTTCTGCCCGTGCCTCGAGGCGAACTTGTCGCCCAGCTCGGGGACTCTCTGGTCCCTGGTGCGGACTTTGGCCAGCCTGCTGCCGTTCTGCGTGGCGGTCAGGATGACGGTGTCGACGATGCCCTTCTCGTTGCTGCGCATCGTGACCGAGGTCTCGCGTCTCTTGAGCGGGGTGATGCCGCCCAGGTCCGTCGGCTCCTCAAGGAACCTCGGGGGGCTGGTCTTGCCGATCAATACATCGTTCGGGCCGACAACCGTTTCAGGGTTGACCAGGCCGTCCTCGTCCAGCATCGAGTAAAATTCAGACTCGCGGGCGCCGCGGACTTCTGCGTCCGGCACCTCGAAAGTGTCTTCCTGGCCGCCCGGGTACCTGCGCTCCTCGCCCTCCGTCGTCCTGAAGAAGTGCGATCGGCCCAGGCCTCGCTCGATGGAGCCCCGGTTGAAGACCAGCGCATCTTCAATGTTGTAGCCTTCGTAGGATAAGACGGCCACGACGAAGTTCTGGCCTGCGGGCCGGTCGTTGAAGTTGACGGCCTCTGCGCCCTGCGTGTTCACGATGGCCCGCTGCGGGTAGTGCAGGAAGTGGCCTCTCGTGTCCGGCCTGAGCTTCATGTTCGCCGTGCTCATGCCCAGGCACTGCTTGACCATGCCTGCGCCCATCGTTACTCTCGGAGACGCGTTGTGCTCCGGGTACGGGATCATGCCTGCGGCGATGCCCAGGATCAGCGACGGGTTCAGCTCCAGGTGCGTGTGGTCCCTGGTAAGCTGGGACTCGTCGATGGCGATGAAGGTGTTTTCCTCTTCCTCGGCGTCGATGTACTCGATCACGCCGCGCCTGACCAGGTCCTCGAACTGTATCTCGCCGTTCTTCAGCTGCTCGACGTCTTCCTGGCTGATCAGCGGCTTGCCTTCTCTGATAATGATGAGCGGCCTGCGGGCCCTGCCCATATCCGTGTTTATGATGATTTCATTGGTGAGCTTGTGGTGGGCGATGTTGATCTGATGTGAAATGATACCCTGCCTCCGCTTCTCGCGGATGCTCACGACGAGCTCCTCGGGGTTCTCGTGTGTCCCGACGAGCGCGCCGTTGACGAATACTCTGGCCTTACTCAACGACACCCCTCCTCAGAGGCCTGTACTCCGGCCTCAAGCATGATTTTCTTGATCGATTCATCGTCCTCGACGCCTGTGGAAAGTTCCACCGACATGGCGAAGTTCTTCACCAGGCCGCAGTTCGGTCCTTCAGGCGTCTCCGACGGGCAGATGCGGCCCCACTGGGTCGCGTGCAGGTCACGGGCCTCGAAGTGAGGCTGTGCCCGCGACAATGGCGATATCACGCGCCGCAGGTGCGACAGCATGGCCATGTAGTCGATACGGTCCAGCAGCTGCGAGACGCCCGTCCGGCCGCCCACCCAGTTTCCGGTGGCCAGCGGGTGTATCAGGCGCTCGGTCAGCACGTCTGCGCGGACCGCAGTGATCATATATAGTTCCCTGTTACGCATGTTGGCGCGCTCGAGCTGGTACTTGATGTCACGGGTGAGCCTGTTGAACGAGACCCTGAACAGGTCCTCCATCAGGTCGCCCGCGAGCTTGAGCCGCTTGTTGGAATAGTGGTCCTTGTCGTCCGGCTGCCTGCGCTTCAGCGCCAGCTCACAGCAGGCCTCGGCCATCCGGCCCAGGAAGTACGACTTGTTGATCCGGGACTCGCCCAGCTTCGGGTCATCCGGCCCGAGCCGCTCGAAGTTCTCCGGGTTCAGGTGCGGCAACAGGTACCTGTCTATGACGTAGTGGGCGCGCTTCCGCTGGTAGTCCTTCGCCTGTCCGGCGGCGACGCGCTTGCCGATCTTTTCCATGGCGGACTCGACTGTGTCGGCCTCCGCCTCGTCGAGGTTCTCCAGCATGAACTTCTGGATTTCCGGGTCGTCCGAGACCGCATTGACGATCTCCTGGTCCGTTTCCAGTCCCGAGTGCACGCATCAGCATGACCAGGTTCAGCCGGCCGGATATCGACGGGAACGAGACCTCGAGGATGGACTTGCGGCCACG
Organism: uncultured Methanocellaceae archaeon; assembly: GCA_963769045.1. GTDB lineage: Archaea > Halobacteriota > Methanocellia > Methanocellales > Methanocellaceae > Methanocella_A. The sequence goes on along the minus strand of CAVYKK010000038.1, from coordinate 1,192 downwards.
CTCTACGATGACTAAGGCACGGTAACCGCGCCTCTGGGAGAAGACCTTGGCCACCTCGATCTGGTCGCCGTAGCGATCGTCGTACTCGACCATGATCTTGTTCGGCGCCAGGTCCTCGAGCGTCATGATGACCCGCTCGGTACCGTTGATAATGAAGTATCCTCCGGGGTCTACCGGGTCCTCGCCGTTCTTGACCCACTCGTCCGGGCCGAGCCGTGCGAGGTTGCACTTCGCGCAGCCGATCATGATGGGCATCTGGCCGATGTTGACCTCGATGTAGTCGCCCTCGACCTCACCTCTCACGATGGCCATTTCCAGGAATATCTCCGCCGCGTAGGTGATGTTCCTGAGACGTGCCTCGGTCGGGAACAATGGTTCGACAGAGCCGTCAGCCTCTCTGACTACCGGGTTCCCTACCCTGATCTTGCCGAGCTTGACCTTCACGGGCTCGATGTTGTGCTCGATGTCCTCGATGTCAGTCTCGATGTATCCCTGCTCGTCAATGACTTTTTGCAGGCCCTGTTCCAGAAAAACGTTAAAAGAGTCAATATGATGCTGCGCTATTTTTTTACGGGTGAAATATGCCTTACTGAGTTCGGTACGGTCTAACACGGTGAAATCCCCTTTTTCCCTATCTCCTATTTACTCGATGACGAGCCTGTATGCTATCGCTTTGCCTGCGGTCAGGCTCTTCCTGGTGATTCTTGAGAATGTCGCCCGGCTTCGCGCCGATCTGCTTGACGACAACGTCGGAGGTCTTAATCTTCGGCAACTGTCCCGGGGTGATGTTGTATCTCTTTAAAACTTCGGCTGCTTCCTCTTCGGTCAGCAATATGTGCTCGGGTACGAGCATGATGTTCCCGAACGTCGAATTTTTTGGTGGTCAAACTTGCCTTCCTCCTAAAACTGCATATGGTATGCTGTGCTGCGATGTGACTAAAGCCCTATAACAGAGGGTGAGCGGGCTCATGGGGATTTGAACCCCAGGCAGCCTGGTTAAAAGCCAGGCGCTCTACCTAACTGAGCTATGAGCCCTCTCGGAATGCTTGACGTTTTTAACTTAGACGATTTACGGTATCGAGTCTGTACGACATCGATGGGATGTATCGCGGCACTCACCATACAGTTATAGAACTTAATCTGACGGCATCATACATAGAACGTCTAGAATTTATAGTTTTCTATGGCCCCT
>CAVYKK010000037.1:0-13513 GCA_963769045.1 uncultured Methanocellaceae archaeon | reverse complement strand
CGCTGTCCTTTTATCACTCACATTTTTTGTACAGGCTGAGAAGGTACCTAACACGAAGGCCACAATGGCCACAAAGGCCACAACGTATGTTTGAGAGAGGGCAATAGTAGCCTTTTCCAAAAAAGACTTTGTGGCCATTGTGGCCATTGTGGCCTTCGTGTTTAATGCCTCTTAGTGTATACAACATTCAGGATAATGATCAGTTTAGGCCTGCTCAGACGGGTCGCATCTTTATTTTAACTTTCTCTTGTTGATGTCGTGGGAATCTGCCAGTCAAATGATAAATAGAGATCGTTATCGAAGTCTACTTGTTATCACGTTGCCATCTTATTGCTTATTTACTTGAAATATCCCTCATTACTGCCAGAGAACGGCCAAATATCTGCAGTGTTGCACCGTTAATATCATAGACGGGGAGACGAGGACCAGCTCGAAGAGGCCGAGGCCATGTGTCATGTCGTGGTGGCGGAAGTGCTGCGCCAGAGCTCGGCGTATTCCGACCGCGCGGAGAGTCCTACATGAAAGCCATCTCCATGGACCCCTGGAACTCGCACATCCGGGTCCGGTACAGCGATTCCTGGCTCACACCGGCCGCATCGAGGCGGCGCTGTCCGAGCTGCGGGATATCCTTGACGCCGAGCCCGGCAATGCATTCGCCCGGCTGAACTACGCGCTCGCGCTAAAGAAGAAGAAAGGCGCGTATGGCGATGCCGTCGCGCAGGTCGTCGAGTGCCTGCGCGTCGAGCCTGCCAAGCTCAAGAGCTGCTCTGCACCATGGGCCGCATGCTCGAAGCCAACGGCGAGGATGCCCGGGCAATAGCCTGCTATGAGGAGTCGATCGCCCTTAACGGCGACAACCAGCGGTCACATTATGAGCTGGGCGTCCTGTTTCCCCGCAGGGACGAGCTCGAGGCCGCAGAGCTGGAGCTGCTCGAAGCGCTGTCCCTGGACCCCCGGGACATGGCCGCCACTTACAGCTATGGCATGGCCCTTGATCGCATGGGTATATACGACCACATCGAGCGACGCCTGCACGGGCTGGTCGCGGTAGAGCCGTATAACGTCACCGCCCGGTACCGCTACGGCCTTGTCCTCGAACGGCTGGGCAGGCTCGACGAAGCCATGGGGCAATATACGCTGGCCGTTTCCCTCGACCCGACCCGCGAAGACGCGTGCCTGGCTTTTGCCTCGCTGCTCCACCGGACGGACGAAGAGCTGGATGTCTCCGGAACGGCTGGTGAAGATCGCCTGCGGCCGCCTTGGTGAAGACCGGATTAGTGACATAGCGGCCCGGGCGAACGAGACAGAGAGCATGCTGACCGCCGATTACTACCATTTCGAGTGACTTTTTTAGAGGTCACGGAGGTCTCAAGAGGTCACCGAGTTTCACCACAGAGGTCACAGAGGCCACAGAGGCCACAGAGGTATTCACAGAGGTTTGTTTTTATAACATGGCTCCACAATACAGCCTTTTTCAATATAGTCCTCTGTGCATACCTCTGTGACCTCTGTGACCTCTGTCCTGAGCTCTGTGACCTCTAGAAACCTCCGAGACCTCTTACGTACGCCTATTGTTTCAATGAGAGGTCCCGGAGCCCAGGGCAGAAGGCGATCTTGAGCAGCCGGGCGTCGGTGAACATGCCAATGTAGAAGGGGAATTTTTCACAGACACGAGGCTTGGTGTCGTGTATCATGCAGGCGTTGTCCTCGCCGGAGAAGAAGGCGCAGTGGCCCCAGTCCCGGTCCACGTAGACGGCGCACTCCACAAGGTCAGTCACGTAGAGGATTTCCGTGATCCGACTGCGGCGATCGTCGTCGAGCTCGATGCCCTCCAGCGCCGCCCGGGCCTTTTCCTTTGTAGCGGCGATGGCTTCCCGGCCCCAGATGGCCATCATCGGCGTCCGGCGGCGGTCGACCACGATACGCTCGAACACGTCCCACCGGGCCTGCGCCACCCAGCGCAGCACGTCACTGTGGGCGACGGGTATGAACTTCACTTCCGAGCAACATGCCCCACACCGCGTGCAGACAAATCCTTCCGCCGGCACGGCGTCCGTCTCGCGCAGCAGCCGCACGCTATCCGGGAACAGCATGCTTATTTTCTTTAGCTGCTCGATGTCCTCGTCGCTGGCCATGGCATAGAGACCCGAGTTAACACTGAAAAAGCTCTCGATCTCCGTGTGATCCATTGCTTTGCCGTCCATAGGATTCTAGTAGACATTAGCGCAATTCCATATTATCTTTGCGATAGCTGGTTTTTGCGGGAGCTGGTTTTTCGAAAGGGGCTGTCGCTGGCTGCAGGACCCAAACGCCCGATCGGCCTGCGTGCGGGCCTCGCACGGGGATCAGTCATCACGTCAGCGGGTTAGTTTTAATATCATTCCGGCCTTATTATCTATTAGATGTAATCGGGAGCGCGGCGACTCGTTGAGTCGCAATGGCGACGGGTTTCGCCGCAGGCATTGACCGGCTCGCCACATGCAGGTCAGGAAAAACTTTTTGAGCCGTGCACACGCAGTGACGACGTAACGCAGTGATGCGTAATATACAGGACTACAATGCAGCCCCAGGCACAGAACATCATATTCGGCGTGGACATTGTCAAGGGTTCCAGCAGGTCCCGGGAGGCGCCCCGCTACGCGGTGGTCAGCCTGAACGGCCTCAACGGAGACACCGAGCGGTTCCCGTCGGTCAGCCGTTTTAAGCTTTTAAGGATGATCCGGCAGTACCGTCCGGATATGCTCGCCGTCGACAGCATCCAGGAGCTCGCGCCCAACCGCAAAGAGCTGATCTCGTTTCTAAAGAGGCTTCCGCCTGAGGTCAAGCTCATCCAGGTCACCGGCAACGAGCACCAGGAGCCGCTGACCAGGCTGGGAAAAGAGAAGGGCATCGCCTTCAATCCGCTCATCCCGGACGAGGAGGCGTTCGCGTGCGCCTGTCTCGCGGCCATGGGCGTCGGCTATATCGTCTCGGTGTTCGAGGACCGGACCGTAATCAAAGTCAGCCGGGCCCGTTCCCCGGGCCGGGGAGGCTGGAGCCAGAACCGGTACCGCCGGAAGGTGCAGGGCAAGGTCCGGGAGAAAGTAAGGGAGATCGAGCAGAAGCTGAGGGATACCGACTACGAGGCGCGGGTGACCGAAGGCTTCGGAGGGCTGGTGAACGGCACCTTCGTGGTCAACAGCCGGGCGGTCCGAGCTCGGCATCCACAACTCGCGGGAAGAGGACGTACAGGTCTCGGTGACCAGCGTCGAGAAGAACAAGATCGAGTTCATACCCCTGGAAAGGAAGAGCAGGGAACACATCATCGTCGGCGTCGACCCGGGCACCACCATCGGCGTGGCGGTGCTGAACCTGGACGGGGAGCTGAAAGGCCTGGTCAGCTCGCGGGTGATGGCCGTGCCCGAGATTGTCAACTACATCCGCGAGAAGGGCAAACCCGTGATTGTCGCCACCGACGTGGTGCCGCCGCCTGCCACGGTAGAGAAGATCAAGCGGTCGTTCAAGGCGACGCTGTTCGCACCCAACGAGCGCATCGCCGTGGACGAGAAGGTAAAGCTCGCGAAGCCTTACGGCTACGGCAACGACCACGAGCGGGACGCGCTGGCGGCCGCGGTGAAGGCATACAACGCCTACAAGAACAAGTTCGCGCAGATCGAGCGCAAGGCGCCGGCCCATATGACCGACGACGTCAAGGCCATGGCCGTGGGCGGCAAGGCGATCGACGCGGCCATAGAGATGCTCAGGCCCAGGCCGGAGAAGGCGAAGCCTGCGGCTTCGGCGCCGAAGCCCCAGGAAGCCGAAACGGAGGCCCGGGTCGCGGATATGCGGGAGCTGATGCGCCGGAAGGACGAACAGATACGGAACCTGCAGTCCTACGTGGCCGACCTGCGGCGTGACATGCGCAAGATGGAACGGCGCATGGAATGGCAGGGCAAGACGATCAGCGACCTCCAGCAGCACGGCATCGACGACGTGCGGAAAGGCAAGGAGGTCGCCATCCGGGACCGGGAGATCAGCCGCCTGAAGAAAGAGGTCTACGACGAGCGGAAGCGGAACTCAGAGCTGCGCTCGAACATCGACCGGCTCAAGCAGATCCGTGTGCTGGAGTTCCGGGGCGATAAGTCGCCGGTCAAGATCGTCGAGAACCTGAGCAAGGACGCCATCGTGGCCTGTGACAAGAAGCTGGGCCTGAAGCCTGGCGATATCGTGTTCGTCCGCGACGCGGGCGGCGGCACACAGGCAGCCTCCATGCTGATAGAGCGAGGCGTCCGGGTGGTCGTCCGGGGCACGTACATGTCCCACCTCGCCGAAGACAAGTTCCAGGAGGCGAGGGTGCCGGTAGTCTCGAAGGAAGACGTGGGACTCAAGGTCGTCGACGACTTCGCAGTCATCGACCAGCGTAAGCTGGACGCGGCCATCGCCCGCTGGAAGGACAATATGGTGATCACGGAAAAGCAGAAGAACGTCGAGTGGTTCCAGGGCATCGTCGACGACTACAAGTCCGAGCGGCGGCGCGAGTACCGTAACTCTACAAAATCATAACGCTAGTGGATGATAGTCGTAGACCGGGTCGTGAAGTAGGGCTGCGATATTTCCACGCTGTTGACTCCCGCGGTACTGGCATTGACGTACGTCTTGATCTCCAGGTACTCCGGGACGTCTGTGTTTCTCAGGTTATACCGGTACTCGGCCACGTTCAGCCAGGTGCCTGTTTCCGGCAGGTAGCTGGTGTCGAGCGTCACCTCGGAGAAGCCCAGTATCGCGGACTGAGAGACGCCGAGATTGCTGTATATGCCCGCGGCCAGGTTGTCGACGTAGTTATCGTAAGCGATGGTCTGGGCGAGTGATGCGGTGAAGCCCGTGACCTCGTGCGTGGTGGCGTTGAGCCTGTAACTGGCGATCTCTCCGGATGCCAGGGTCATGTTGTCGACGAAATATTTGCTGAGCTTGACGATCAGCTCGCCGGGCTCTGCGTTACCGGCCGGGCCGATGCTGACATAGTAGGGGTCCGCCGGGTTGAGCACCGCGGTGTAGTACGGCGAGTCGATGTAATCGGCCTCTACAGTGATTCCTTCCTGCTGGAGCTGCCGGTACTCGGCCTGATGCGTCGATGTCCACCAGGAGCGGGCCGCCTGCATGTCCTGCATGTGCTCGGCCATGACGGCCAGCGCCGTCTGCCTCTGTTGTTCCTTATATTGCTTCAGCTCTTCCTGGGCCGCCTGCAGTGACATGTAGCTCACAGCCAGCGCTCCCAGCAGCACGACAATGGCGACGGCCGCCGCGATGATCAGGAACTGTTTGGACCTCTCCATCGTGCAGGTATTTCGCATCGTGCTGATATAAAAGTATGTGATGACAGACCATCGTGTGCATGGCATTTCCCGGTTATCGGCAGACTTATTAACCATGAGAGGCATTATCCGAATTACAATTCCGGGTCGGCTGACCACGGTCTGGTATGTGCTTTAGGGTGGGGCTATGGATATCTCGGTCGTCATTCCTGCATTTAACGAGGAAAAATACATAGAGACCTGCCTGAAGTCCCTTCGCAACCAGAAGTTCGACGGCAACTTCGAGATCATCGTCGCCGACGACAGCAGCGAAGACAACACCGTGAAGATCGCTGAGAAGTACGCCGATAAGGTCGTCGTGCACCAGCGAGGTTCGATCTCATACGGCCGGCAGAAGGGCGCCGAGGCGGCGCGTTATCCTGCCATCGCTTTTTCCGACTCAAGACACATACATTGCCCCCAACTGGCTGTCTGAGCTGTCTTCCAGCCTGGAGCAAAAGGACGCCGTCGGCGTCCATGGCCAGCTGATGCCTCTGGATGGCAACTCTGTAGAGAACAATTTCTGCCGCTATGTCCTGCCACCCTATTCCAGCTTCATGGTACGCATCAACCAGCCGTCGGTCCCGGGAGCCAACTTCGCGGTCACGAAAGAGGCCTTCCAGAAGGTCGGCGGCTTCAACACGAAACTGATCACCGCCGAGGACGTCGAGTTGTGCAAACGCGTCAAGACGCTCGGCCGCTTCTTCTTCAACCCCAATGCGCTGGTCTATGTCTCCACGAGGCGGATACGCAAGTGGGGCTATGCCAAGGTCTTATCGTTCCATGTTACCAACTCGATCAAGATACTGGCCCTCGGTAAGGCTGACATGGAATACGAGCCGGTCCGATAGGACGACGAAGCCCGGCCGCTCGCGCGCGCGTGCGCATAATGCCGGGACGGCCAACAGGTCATTTTATCCTTTCGTGATCTTGTCGTAGTCTACCCGGGCCTTAACGATTTTCGGTAGTCGCCCGTAAGTAGCCATCTTATCTCCGATGATGCCGATGGCCCCGGTCACTTCCGGGATGCCTTTCAAAAAGTCGAACGCGGTCTTTAGCGACGCCTCGTCTGTAATCCGGTTTCCCAGCGCGGTCGCGGCCGCGTCGGCCAGCGCCACGTCGTCTGAAATAATCAGGGCTGCGTCGGCGTTGCCGAAGCTGATCGAGGGCCCGACGGTGCCCGATGAGGTACAGACACCCAGGACTTTTTCACGGGGCAGGACCTCCAGCGCCAGTCCTTTTATGGGGGACTCGCCAGCGTAGATGCCAATAAGGACCGGCTCGTCGTTGACGAGTGCGATGTCGCCGCCGTTGTCTACCAGCGCATACGTCGCGCCCGCCTCCATCATCGCCTCGACAGCGTACTCCGCGATGGTTCCGGCAACCGCGGCCATGGGGCCGACGCCCGCCTTCGAGGTCGCATTGCACATGCGCCGGACGATCTCCGGGGCCCCGGGCGGACAGGCATACGGCTCCAGCGTGCGCTGGAAATAAGGGTCTTTCGAGATAAAAAGCTCCAGGCCGGCCCGTGACCGGCAGATCGACTCGAGGCACGTCTCGTGGTATGCCTCGTCGGCGATCACGGTCACGATGGTCTCTTTGACCTGGTACTTAGCCGTCCTGCGGACCACCATAGGTGGCCTCATGGACTGGATAGCTTCAGGGCGTTGACCGGGCATGCGGTGATACAGGCGCGGCATTGTACGCAGGCCGACTTGTCCAGGCGGACGCTCCAGTCGTGCTCGTACTTGTGCGCGTCCACCGGGCAGACGGATACGCAGGCGCCGCAGTTGATGCAGCTCTCCTCGTCCTTTACGATAGCCTCGCCCAGCCGGGTGACGTCCACGCCATGGCGCCGCAGGTAGTCCACGACAGAGCGACACCGGTCGTCGGGCACGTTGATCACTATTTCGCCCGAGGAGCCGTCCACGCTGGCGCGCTCGATGTCGATCCGGGTGCCCGTGTCAAGGATTGCGTCCGCGAGGATGGGCTGTTTGATGTTCCCCGGGCTGAAGCGGCAGAGGAGCTTCATTGCGACGCCCCCCTTGCGAGCAGCTTGCTCAAGCCTTCGCCGGTGACGATGCCGATGACCTTTTTCTCCCGGTCTATCACCGGCAGCGCGGAGATGTTGTGCTTCTCCAGCAGGCGCGCGGCCACGTCGACAGGGTCGTCCGGGCCCACGGTGATTACGTTCTTCGTCATGATCGGGTCAAGCCGGTCCCGCTGCGAAAGCGCGACGGCCTTGGATACGTCCCATGCGGTGACGATGCCCACGAGCCGGCCGCCACTGTCCACGACGGGCAGGTGGTTGAACTTGTCCTGGATGATCTTCCTGGCCGCCTCGTCCACGCTGAAGCCGGTCTGGATGGTCGCCACGTTGCGGTTCATGACATCCTTCACCAGCGGCAGGCCCAGCGTCTGCTTCATGGGCCTGGCGGACTTCGTGCGCGACAGCTGCTCGGCGGGCGCCGTAAGGAAGAACTTGCCGTCCTTGATCCACGACTTCAGCTCGAACGCCACCTTGCGGGCGTTGTAGAAGCTGGACAGCGAGGAAGTCTTCACTTCCTTGCCCTTCAGGTCGACGTATCCCGATTTAAGCTCGGCATAGTTTACTTCCCGGAAGGCCGGCTTCGACCGGCGGGGCACCGAGTAGTCGAGTATCTCCGTCGTGATGTCCGCGTCGCTCACTGCGGTAAACCGGGCCAGGTCGTCGTTCAGTATAGGGATGGGTATCCCGAGGCCGATGTACATCGTAGTGCCGTATTTGTAGAAGGTCGCGGCCCGGAGGAACTCGCGCTTCATCTTCTTGAGGTCGCCCGTGACTGACAGCGTGCCGAATCCTCCGGCCGGGCTGTGCTGGGTGCCCTCGGAGATGACATAGCCCTGCGCCCCGCCCAGGAAAATCCTGGTACCTACGCCTATCGTGCGGTATTCCGGGTCGTTGGACAGCGGCGACAGCACTCCGGCCCCGGAGTAGGCTACGTTGCCGCAGTTGGGCAGCAGCGTGCCCATGTACGTGTAAATCGATTTGCCGGAGCCGTTGGCGGCGGCGTTGTACTTCTGGTAGGCGTTCCGCGGGTTCACCATGGTCGCCGTGTTGACGTCGTCCAGCGTGATTTGCGTCTCGATCTGCTTGCGCGGGTAACAGTCAGTGCCGTAAGCCGTGGCCTTTAGCGTCACGTCCTTTCCGGCCAGCAGGTCCTCGATCACGTAGGAGCCGCCGTACTCCATGCCCCGGGTGTCGGACAGCTGCGTCGCGCCGATGTAGGCGTCGACGGCCGCCAGGCCGGTGTAGGCTTCCACATCGTTGAGCCAGACCTTCTGCATCTTGATGGGCGGGTCGGCGTGGCCGAAGTTGAGAAATACGCCGGTAGAGCACATGGCGCCGAAGGTCCCCGTCGTCACGACGTCGACCTGCCGGGCCGCTTCCTCCACGCCCAGCTCCTGCACCAGGGACGTCATCTCCTCTGCCGTAACAACGTTAACGGAGCCGTCCCTTATTTTCTGGTTGATCTCTTCGATAGTTCTCTCTACCATTGTATTACCTTAGCAATATTAGTAATAATCCTTGGTAATATTTATAATTGGTGGTAATAACCATAGTCATCCCACCCGTGTGTCGCAGCGAGCAAAGCGAAGGGCGACCGCTGAATGCCGCGGCGACGTTAACGGATAATAAAAATTCACGGCACTGAACCTAAATAATCCTTGTGCCGCATTGACGTATATCCCTATTTCTTCAGGCCCCTGGCGAACGCCCGGGCGGCCTCGATGTCCTTCTCGTCGGGATGGCCTTTCTGGAGACCGCCGATGAGCTTGAACGGGCCGAAAGTGTCGAAGCCTGTACAATTGAACGAGCCTTTCACGTTCAGCCCTTTTTCCTTGAGCTTCGCAACGAGAGCCCCGTTCTGGTCCCTGGCGTTACCGCCGGTCGAAAAGACGAACACGTCTTTGCCGATAGCCGGAAGTCGGTCGGCCAGCGCGAGAATTGTCTTGTGATGTTTGCCGAAGTAGATGCCCGAGCCGAAACCGATCAGGTCGTACTCCGCCAGCGAGGCCGGGTCGACCTCTTCGGGCTGCGCCAGCTTAGCGCCCAGTACCTCAGCCATGGCCTTCGCGACTTTCTCCGTGTTCATGTGATGGACGGACTTGTAAACAATCAGTGTCTTCATGAGCTCACCATTCGCTTATTGCCTATGACGCGGCATGGCGATAAATACGTTCCCCGCCATGCGGTCGCCTCCGCGCGACGGCGAAGAGGCACGATGGACAGGATTCTATGCCTGCTATGGTCATGGCATGGGCCGGCACATCTGTTGCCGCCATCCTCCGTGAATAGGATTATATGCAGGATTGCTACTACTATCCGTTTGAAGGGCCATTATGGACATAGCGTTATTCCTCAGCGCCGTCACCACGATCTTCGTCATGGCCGACCCGTTCGGCAATATTCCCCTGTTCCTCGGGCTGACAGGCGGCCTGAGCGGCACGGAGCGCCGGTACGTGATCACCAAGGCGTCGGTAGTCGCCACGATCATCCTGATCGTCTTCGCCCTGATCGGGCAGCCGATCATGGGCCTGCTCGGCATATCGCTGGACGCGCTCGGCATCGCGGGCGGCATACTGCTGTTGCTGATAGCTTTCGACATGCTCATGAGCACGGGCATGCACGCCAAGCGGACCGACGGCGGCAGCGGGGCGGAAACCGTCGAGGAAGACCCCGACTCCGTGGCCATCACGCCCATGGCGACGCCGCTGATCGTCGGGCCGGGGGTGATGACGGCGACCGTGGTGTTCATGAACAAGGCCGGGAGCCTGATGGACCAGCTCTTCATTCTCGTGGCCATCCTGATCGCCATGCTCGGCTCGTGGATCATCGTGGTAAACAGCGATCTGCTCTTCAGCGTGCTCCGGCGGGACGGCACCCGGGTGCTGACCAAGATCATGGGCATCGTGCTCGCGGCCATCGCCACCGGGATGGTGCTCAACGGCCTGCAGCACGCCTTCCCCGCCCTCGTCCACTGACGAGGCCTTATCCACTGACCTCGGGGCCAGGTACCGGGGCGGAAAATGGCATTAATTCCATTTTATTTTATGAAAATAATATAAATATGGCAACGTAATAATATACTGGCGTTCTCATGAGACTAAAGATCGTTGCCGCAGCTATCGTTGTCGCGATTATAGTCGTCGTGACTATAGTCGCCGCCCTGCTCGCATCGACGGTAACCGTCCAGGCATTCGCCCTCCCGCCCAAGACGCCTTTTGTCGCAGGGGATTTCGGGCAGATGCCTTTACGTGGCAACAGCAGCCCGGCCAGTCCCGATGCCCGCAGCGACGATAATATCTTTCAAAGGCCTGACGAGCGTGGACTACCTCGGCAAAATCCGCGACCTGTCGGGCACCGGCCATCTGAGCAGCATGTTCCCGGGGACGTGGCTGGCAGGCGGCTCGTCTGGCGCGCCGGGAAACAAAGCGGAATACCTTGGCTTCACCTATGTCCGCTCCGGCACGCCGGCGCCTGCCGGCAACCTCTTTTATACCGGCGAGCATTCAGGCGGCAGACGCGTCTACGTATCGGCAGCCGGCTATAGCCCGCCGGGCATGCCTGGCCTCATTTATCTGCGGGATGGCGACAGCTATAATGCGTACTCGCTTTCGGACGCGCCGCCTGTGTACGCATACGTGCTCTATGGCGCATTCAACGCCAACGAGAGTGTCAGGTTCGGTGTGGTCAACAACGGCGGCAGCAGCCTCGAGCTGATGAACGCCGCGCCGTTCGAGATACAGCGCAAAGAAGGCGGCACATGGCATTCTGTCTTCGCCCCGATGGCGGCACAGGTGATCACGCCGATGCAGAACGGCACCGCGAAGGAGTGGCAATGGGACCAGCGTCTCGACGATGATTCTGCGGCACCCGCGGGGGACTATCAAGTCTTAATTGCGGGCAAATATGCGGCTTCGTTCCGCCTGGCGTCCGATACGCCAGCTGTAGAGCGATCTAATGCAGACTACGACCGGGCCGGCGTCATGTCGGTAGTCGACACGAGCGTCATACCGCAGGCCTTCGCGAAAGCATACCCGTCCCCGTCCGCGGATACAAGGGAAGACATCGTCAGCATAATGCAGTTCAAAGCGCGGGCGCTGGGCCTCGATCCGGCGAGCCTGCGAAAAGCCATCGATGCGGCAGGCACTGCTGCGCTGCCCTGCCTGGCAATACATGCGGAATATGAAGGGCGGCCGGCCTGGATTATCGCCTTCAGCCCCGGCGCCGGTGCTACTGCCATGTCAGGCCCGGTTGCCTATGTTGTGGACGAAGCATCGGGAAATGTAGTACATAAGCCATGACATGCAGGTTTGCTACTTTTTCATACCGGACAGGGTCAGGTAGTATATAAACTATATATACCCCATGCGTTCTTAATTTATATTTAAATAGACCGTGACTATCATTTGTCTATCCGGTTCACCTGCGCGGGAATACCGGCGATGTATGGCATAATTGAACTACAAGAGGATAAAATATGAGCAAAGCTGAGGAAGCGAAGAAGACTATCACGATCGAAAACGTCGTGGCATCGACGGCCATCGGGCAGGAGATCGATCTCAAGTCCGTCACGCTTGCACTGGAAGGCGCGGACTACGATCCCGAGCAGTTCCCCGGCCTTGTCTACAGGACGAAGGACCCGAAGACCGCGGCGCTCATCTTCAGGAGCGGCAAGATCGTCTGCACCGGCGCCAAGAGCATCGAGGACGTGGACCGCGGCCTGAAAAAGGTGTTCAAAAAGATGGACAGCGTGGGCATCAGGGTAGACAACAACCCGGACATAAAGGTACAGAACATCGTCGCATCTGCGGACCTGGGCAGTGTCCTGAACCTGAACGCCATCGCCATCGGGCTGGGGCTGGAGAACATCGAGCACGAGCCGGAACAGTTCCCGGGCCTCGTGTACAGGATCGACGTCCCGAAAGTCGTGGTGCTCTTATTCGGCAGCGGCAAGCTGGTCGTTACCGGTGGCAAGAAGCCGAAGGACGCCGAAGAGGCTGTGGAACGGATCGTCCGTGAGCTGGAAGGCCTGGCCTTAATTTAAGGTCGGCCTGACATCTATTTTTTAATTTAATTATTGCCTGGCCGCGAGCGGAGTATATCGCTGGTCGGGCGGCCGCTCGCGCGCGCGAAATGCCATGGCCGGGCCTGATATATTGTTTCTGTCATAAAACGCGAATCGCTGACCGCTGTACCGGACTGTTTGCCCCGGAGATAATGACATTTGCAGGTGGTCTGTGAGGAAAATATTTTATCCACCGGGCCCGGTATTACCCACGATGATCATCCCGGAGGAGGAGCGGTCTAAGGAGCCCATGAAGGGCGAGCGGGTGCTGACCCACCCGGACATGCAGCGGGCCAACGAGTGGATACTACATGAGTATCAGGCCCCTGTACGGGACTATTGCGTGTTCGTGCCCTGCGCCAAGGCAAAGCCGTACCACGTGAGCCCGTCTCATAAGATGTATGACCGGGTCATCTTTTCAATTCTCAAGCCCGAAGAGACGCATGTCGTCGTGTTCGGCACCTGCGGCGTCACCCCCCGGGACCTCGACACCGAATACCCGTTCATGGACTACGAGTTCATGCTGGGCCGGTGCGACGTGGTCTCGGTGAAGGATGAGTTCGTCCGCAACGAGAGCAGGAAGCTCGCCGCCTACCTCGAAAAGACCAGGGACAATTATAAGCACAGGATCGCCTACTGTATCGGTGATTTTCGCAAGGCTATGCTGAAGGCCATGACGCTGACCGATATCCCGGTGACCATCGCGCCGCTGGACGAGACGCTTGAGGCTAATGTCCAGGAAGGCAAACATTTCAGGTATGGCAGCCTGTCACGGCGGCCTTACCTGCAGGACTTTTCCGATGCTTTGTGCGACATGAAAGGCGTGCCGCGGCGGACCGTGGGAATCACGGAGCAGTCGGTCAATGACGTCACTGGTTCCATTCAGGGGCAGATGTCCGCTGTTTTTTAGCTTCCAGGTACAGCTGTTCCGCCCGGCTCTCCATTTTGGCTATGATGCCGAACAGTGCCTTCATCTCGTCGTCGGTCAGGTTATCGAACATGCTGGCGATAGTCTTTTTGTCGTCATCATTTCGCCGCTGGAACAGGGCATGGCATCCGTCGGTGATCTTC
>CAVYKK010000036.1:0-16054 GCA_963769045.1 uncultured Methanocellaceae archaeon | reverse complement strand
GCATGGATGGCTCAATGATCGGCATTTTTATCGGATCAATGATCGGGGAACCAGTATACGGTAAGGAGTTGACGTTAAATAACGACGGAACACTCACGATGTCGTGTGATTACCGTAACCCTAGTAGACTAATAGTATCGTTAAGTAAGTTCACATGCGGCCACTGGTACAAGATTAAAGGTCAGGGCCACGCGATCTATTTCACTGTCAGCGGCACTTATATTGTTGACTCTGCGTCTGTTAAAATAAATGATATCGGAGGTTCGGCCACTATCGTGAACAAAAACGGTAAAGACTACTTTTTGTTAAATCGCGTGGATTACACAGGCGGCAGCTATAACGATTGGGATGCTGGCTATGCGGATATGAGTATACCCGCCGACAGACTCGGCCTGTATATCGACTGTGGTATACCGGCAGACATTGCCAGGCCATATGTCGAAAAAGGCCTCGACGGGGACCATGGCGTGCCTTACATGCAATATAACATACCCCTGGAAACCGCCGACTATTTCGCGAAACGGGGCATCGCCGGCGACCTCTGCGGCCCCTACTATGCTGCAGGCGTTTCCCTGGAAGATACCGTGGCCTACCTGGACTCGGGCTTCACGGCAGAACAGATAATGCCCTATGCCCGTGCGGGAGTGCCCGAGAGCGTTGTCATGACCTACCTGAATGTGGGGGTCACATACGACTGGGCTAAACCTTATATCGATGCAAACGCCCCGGCCAGTGCCGCAGCCCCGTATGCCGCAAGCACTTTCTCAGCGGATCAATGCATGCCCTTTGTCAACGCGGGTACAGACATCACGAAGGCCAGGCCCTTCCTGCTCTTCAACATACCGTCGGACCAGGCCGTCGTCTACATAAACAACGGCATTTCGGCGTCGACGGCAAAACCCTATGTCGACGCGGGAGTCCCGGCAGATAAAGCGGTGGACGAGATTAAGCAGGGCATACCGCCAACGGTGTAATATGCAGACAATAAAGGAGCTGACTGTATGAAGTCCGACAAAGGAACCATTTTTCTCGCAATCGCAAGTCTGGCGTTGATCGTCCTGCTCATAGCTCTGGCAGCTGCCGTTGTTACCGGCCCGAACAGGCAGGAGGCTGGATCACCACCGCTGTCAGGTTATTCTGGCGGTAACGAAGCTTCGCTGTCTGGCCCGGCGAGTAACGGGCCGGAGCCCGCACGTCCGGTCATGAAGACCTCATACTACCCGGGTTTTGTCACGAAATACCGGCTCAGTTTTGCGCCGATTTGCTATGATATGTATGGTCGCTCATTTATGGGTCGTGAATTAACATTAAACGACGATGGCACGGTCACATTAGTGGTTGATTTTTCCACTGCTACTTCAGAGACACTCCAGCGGACCTTTACGGGAGGCAGCTGGTATAAGGTAACGGGCAAAGGCCATGAGATATATCTAAATCTGGATGAAGATTACGTAAATGATCATTATTCGGGAATATATTCCGGATTTCAATTGCTCACTGACAAGGTTGTCGATATCGGAATGGATGGCACCGACAGTTTCGAGATAGACTATATGTGGGCCCATTCAATGAGCAATTATAACAACTGGGATGCTGGCTATGCGACCATGAGCGCATCCACCGAAGTGCTTGTCCCGTACATCGACTCCTGCATACCGGCCGACGTAGCCAGGCCCTATATCGAAAAGGGCTATACCGCGGCGCAGGCGGTCCCATACATTGCCTACATCATGCCAGTGGAGACTGCCGAATACTTCGCAAAGCTGGGGATACCACTCGACTTATGCGGCCCCTATTATGCTGCGGGAGTACCACAGGACGATATCATGACGTATCTGGACGCCGGCTGTACGATAGACGAGGTTTTGCCGTATTTCCGCGCTGGAGTCCCTGCCAGTGATACTATTGCATACTTGAACGCTGGTGTCACATACGACAAGGCCAGGCCATACATCGATGCCAGGGCGCCGGCCGGCAACGCAGCCCCTTACGCAGCCAGCCAGTTCACGTCTGACCGCTGCCTGCCCTTCATCAACGCAGGCATAAGCATCAGTAAGGCCAAGCCCTTCCTGCTCTTCGGGATACCGGCTGACCAGGCGGTCGTATACATAAATAACAGCATTAATGCTTCGACAGCAAAGCCCTATGCAGACGCGGGAGTTCCGGCGGAGAAAGCGGTAGAGGAGATAAAGCAAGGCATACCGCCTGCTTTGTAATACGGAGACAATGGAGTGTCGGGGGAATGTTATTGATAATATTCCCCAGGGCCCATCTTTACCCCTGATCTTACGTTATTTCTTATTTCCCCGGAAAACCTGAGATCTCATCAGCCCTCTGTATAGATCTTTCCGGGAATATCCGGGACACCATTCTGCCATATGCGAATATTTGGATAATTACAGGCAAATCAGGCGAAAAATCAATAATTATATGGTGTTTAGACGCATAAGCTGATGACATGAAGCCGGACAGGGGTACACTTTTTCTCTTTTCCACGGGCCTGGCATTGATCGTACTGACCATCGTGCTGGCAGCCGCAGTTGTGACTAGCCTGCCGCAGACGCCTTCGATGCCAGGGAGCGATGAAGGCCTGCTACAGGGTACGACAGGCGATATGCCATCGCTCGCCGTGCAGGTAACGAAGACCGTGTATTACCCGGGCATATCCACGACATATAAGTTCTCCAGTCAGTATCCCCGGAGCATTGGCAATATTCTCGGGCCTTTTGGTGGCTACGGGGGCGATTTATACGGCGATGAGCTGATATTAAACGACGACGGCACGGTCACGATATCAATTACAAAATATGGAAAATACATAAAAGCAGGCCAATGGAATAAAGTAACAGGCAAAGGCCATACGATTTATTGTAATATCGGTTGTACTGATCTTAGTCCCGATTTTGCTTATCGTATCTATTCTTTCGCGGGTTCGATAGAAATCGTAAACCGGGACGGTGTGGACTACTTCCAGGCATTGAGTAATGATTTCATAGGCGGCGACTATAACGACTGGGATGCAGGCTATGCCACAATGGATGCACCCGCCGGGAGTCTCGCAGGGTATATCGACTCGTGCATACCGGCCGATGTGGCCAGGCCATACGTCGAAAAAGGCTATACAGGAGCACAGGGCGCACCATATATAGCCCATAACATGTCTGTGGAGACGGCCGAATACTTCATCGGGCAGGGCATTTCAGCCGACCTCTGTGGCCCCTACTATGATGTGGGCGTATCACGGGAGGATACCGTGGCATACCTGGATTCGGGCTTCACGGCAGAACAGGTAATGCCATATGTCCACGCGGGAGTCCCCGAGAGCGACACCATGACCTACCTGGACGCAGGATATACCTTTGACAGGGCAGGACCGTTCATCAACGCGAAGGTCTCCGAGAGCGACACCATGACCTACCTGGACGCCGGTGTCGCATACAGTAAGGCTAAACCCTATATCGATGCGAATGCACCGGCCAGTACGGCGATCCCCTACGCAACGAGCTCGTACTCGTCCGACCAGTGCATGCCCTTTGTCAACGCGAACATAGGCATCAGTAAGGCCCGGCCGTTCCTGCTCTTCCAGATACCGTCGGACCAGGCAGTGATCTACATAAACAACGATGTCTCGGCGTCTGCGGCAAAGCCCTATGTCGATGCGGGGGTTCCAGCAGAGAAAGCGGTAGATGAGATCAGACAGGGTATACCGCCTGCTGTTTAATCTATAGATCTATGCTCGACCGGGAATTTTTTGAGCCCCGGCCTCTGGCTTTTTTAACTAACTGTCAAGTATCAAATGTGTTAGTCTTAGCGACTTCAGAGGCGAAATTATCACCATAGACAACGCACTGGATCTGTGACGTCTCTCCCCGGGGTATACGGATCGTGGCTTCGGCCCAGGCGGTCCCGCCTTCGCTGATATCGCCAATCTCAATGGTATGATCGGGAGACCAGACCTTATCAGTGCCTTGAGACAGAGCCAGAGCGGCCATATTGACTTTAACGTTTTCCGCAATGCCGGTACCGATGTTGCCGACATCGCAATGGATCTTATAGTAAACATAATTGAAGTCGGAAGAATCGAAAGTAGTCGTAAAGCTTAATGTCAAAATCCGGTAGCTGCTGCATCGGATAGATCTGGGCTGTGGAATGCGCATATTCCGGCGGCAATTGCCCTATGTCATAGCCTTCGCCGGTTGTCTCGACGTAGTAATACTTCGATCCCTCGTAAGTCCAGTACGTACCATAGATATTGTCGCCGCCCTTGATACCGACCGCCATGTGGTCAGGGGGACTGATAAGGATGACGCCGTAGCCCATTTCATTGAGGAGGGCGGCGGTCAGTATGGAAGTGTCCTCGCAATCTCCGCCGTCGTCTACCAGGGTCTCGATGGGATAACGCGGATACTCGTCATATCCGGTCGTCACGCTATCGGACGTATAAGGTAATGACTGCACGAATGCTATGACCATCTTTACCGAGTCGTATTCGGAAAACCCGTCTCTCTCCGAGGCTTCCTCCAGCTTGTCGACCAGGCTCCGCAGGTACGTCCGGTCGTAGTCGGACATGGCATACATCGCATAATTGGACTGCCGGTTGTGCGGCCTGCTCTTGTAGAAATCATAGGCATCCTTCGAGATAGTCAATGCCCAGGTGTACTGATGATTTTTAAATGACCATTTGTACGTACGGGTATAATAATCGTCTGACGGTACGGGTGTTTGTGTTGCTGCGGGCGAGGGATAATACACTGGACCCTGTGTCGGCCGGGTTGTCGGTGTCGTAGTCGGAGTGGTAGCGGAACCGGTATACAATACAGAGTTACAATCGGGGAACTCGCCATAAATGGTAATTGTATTACCGGTTTTAATCGAATAATAAGCCGACGAGCCAGCCTGCGATGTCAGCATGCCGGAAGTCGGTATCAGATAACGATTGCCGGAATTCACCCATATTTCTATCAAAGATGAGACATCTGATCCGCCTGCGTTTGTTATAGACAGTGTATTTGCATCGACCCGTTCGAACCTGAAATCAACGTCCATATCGTAAAATGGCTTTTCGACAGGCGGGTAAGGCTTCGGAGTTGCAGTGACAGCCGGTGAGGGTGAAGGAGACGGCAATGCAGGCGTAGCGGTGGGAAATAATTGAGCTCCAAGGCATCCGCTAAACGATAAAGCGATAAGTATGATGCACAGGGCAAATATGGCACGCCTCGTTAGCAAGATATCTAAGAATAAGCGACTGGATATATTTAAATTTGGGGTAGTCTGGCCAGTGCCTTTCCCAATATTTTCCATACCTTAGCGGGATTTATTTTCCCGGTCTTCGATCCATTGATATTTGTACCGGATATAGAAAGATTGGCATCCATAAAAAAAGAGGGCATCCTTCCGTTTATCCTGGGATGCCATTTATATAAATTACTTGCAGACGCAAAATTTACACAGGGATTGCTCGTCATTGATAAACCGCCTTTTACCGCTGCAATAGTAAGAGTCACCATTCTTAACAATCAGCGGGCCATTGCCCGATTCGAGCCCTGTCGGGTGCAGTGGCCGTTTTGCTATGAACGCCAGGTAAACCGATATGCCGGCAATGTACGATTTCAGGTCTGACTCGCCCGGTGCATATGTATCCAGGTAATGCCCGATACGAAACTGAAAATCCGCCAGCCTGTCATCATCTATCTCGTAGTCCGGGCCGATGTCGTTCCGGCGGAGTATCTCGACGAGATTGTCATAATTATACCGGGCCATGATCGAGCTTTTCGAGCGTATATCGTCATCGCCCTGCAGTTTCCGCTCGACGTGAGAGATATACTCCGATATAGTTTCCAGGTCCTTTTTGATCTTCCGGAATAATTCGGACGCTTTCATCCGGATACCTGTTTTCCTGCTTTACATTGTCCGGGATATATCTCGTCAATAGTGCGGGCCTGCCCGTCGTAAAAAACCTCGTCGGCATACCATTTCCCGCCGAAGGACATGATGCTCAGCAGTATAGGTACGGTGTCCTCGCCTTTTTCCGTCAGTGCCCACTCGACGACCCGGGGCTTCTCTTTGATAACGACAGCCTCGATGAGCCCGTACTCTTCCAGCTCGTGCAGCCGCAGGATGAGAACCCGGGACGTCAGGCCGGGAAGAGATCGGCGGATCCGGTTGAACCGGTTAATCTTCAGGAGCGCGATGTCACGGAGGACGAGCAGCGTCCACTTCTTTCCCAGCACGCCAATAGCGACCTCGATGGGACAATTCTTGAATTCTACGGCAAAGGGCGTGGTCTCCGTCCCGGCTCTGGCATCAGGCTTTTTTGACATAGTATACAATTGGTTTCTTGCATATATAAGTAGTATCATTAGTATACCACTTTTCAAGGTACAAAACGTGATAGTATGACTGAAAGAAATATTCACATCTTCAGCGAGATAGCTACCATCACGGAAAAATCCATACTGGCAACGGCTTTAGCCGAAGAGCTGGCCGGGTACTCGATCTATGACATCATGAAAATCAGCGCGGGGCTCGACCGGGAAATCAGTTTGTTGCCATCGCCCTACCGTGAAAGATCGCGCTCATATTTCACGGAACAGCTATTCGGCAGGTACGCGAAGATCGTGAAGATGCAGTCCGACGGCAATTTTCAGGATTTGAGAGGGGAGATTGCCGACTTGAGCTTATACCGGGACTTTTGCGATATGGAAAGCAAACGCCTGCAAGCGAGACTGGATAGTGAAAACGATAGCGATGGAGCATTCAGCCCGTTCCATAGCTTTTATTATTTAACGATCAGCTGTTTTTACATGTTCGTGCTGGGAGAGCCCGGACACCCGGTTGGCACGCCGTTTCCCGGAGGATTCACGGTCAGACAGCAGGGAGATAAGCACTATTGCCCGATACGCGATAAAGAAAAGGACGTCGAATATTCGATCTGTAATTTCTGCCCCGCACGGCAGGATGAGAGAAACAGGTAAGCGTACGGGTCCTTTTTCTTTTAACCTTAAGAAGGAACGCCAAATCGGGATAAAACCGTAGATGCATATATTTTTATGATCATCTCTTCAGGAGATTGGTTTTAATAGTCATTCCTGAAAGGTTTTAAACTATATTATATTGGGCACAGGCGGCCTCGCGCGCGCATGCGAAAAGAGCCGTGCAGTCGCGACCCGCTCCCGGCAGCCATCTCATGGGATGCCCGTCCCCCGGCGTCCTCACATTTCAAGACCTTTCATTAACGACTATAATTGAAAGCGAAATTTTTATGTTCACTTTTAGTGAACATATATAAAAGGGAGTGAACATAAAGTATTATGTTCACTTTTAGTGAACATATATAAAGAAAGTGAACGTAGGTGTTGATATGACCAATTTATATTTTGGGAAAGCTGTAGATGTCAATAGGGTTCTATTAGTACACTATCCTGAAAAATTGAATCTACGTAAATTGGCCAATGAAGCCTCTGTATCACTAGGACAAGCATTCAATGTATCGAAAGCATTAATTAATGAGAGAATGGCTTTACGCGAATCTAACCGTTCAGAGCTTAAACTAATGGCTCCATCAGAATTACTTGAACGGTTAGCGAAGGTCAATAATTTCTTATCAAATACAAAATTCATTGAATATTATACTCAAGAAGAGGATATTTCTAAATTTTTAGAGAAGCTTAAAGGATTACATGCTCCAGAGTATGCGATTACTGGACTATCTGGTGCTATGTTGGTTGCACCATTCGTTAGGCCAACCAACATTCACATTTATGTTAAAAAAGAAAATGATGCGAAGATGTTAGCGGATATACTTAATCTTCTGCCTGTTGAGAGTAATGGAAATGTAAAATTTGCTATTGCTAAAAGCAATGGAATTTTTTATGGGGCAAGAGAGATTAATGGCGTTAAAGTTGTTTCCAATATTCAACTCTATGTCGATTTAGTTAATTATCCTGCTAGGGGAGAAGAAGCAGCTAATGAAGTATACAAAGTGATTGAAAAAGATTGGAAACAAGAATCAATGAATCATTAGATAAGTGCTTAAAATAATTTACTTTTAACTTATTTTTGTTAAAAATTGTCTTACTTGTGCAGCGACTATATCCCGGTTATATTTCTGCTCTGAAAAGGATTCAACATCGAATGGTCCTCTCTGATGTTTATCTTTGAATCCATCGTTAATGTTTATAATAGACTGTTCAAGTAACTTTTGTTTTGTTGCGGATAGTACTTTTCCAGAAACCGTTTCCTTGAAATACTCAGACGCAAGTGCAGGTCCACCCTTATAATGCGTTAACGCGAAGATATCGTAAGCATCCTTTGCATTATATCTTTCAACAAAAGCTTTTCCTTTTAATGCAAGTGAGCCAACCAAGTCAAGGACTTTTATCGAAGTCTTCGCAATGCCCCTATTATTAGGCAAAACAGTCTCTATTTCCTGCTCGAAATTAAAATCAAAAGCGAGGCTTAGTCCATCAAAAACACAGGCTGTAAGATCTTGTTGAACGTCATGACACCCACTGATAATGTCAATGTTTCCGGTACCTTCCTTTTCGCACAATATATCAAGACGTATATCACATTCGCTTCCGTCTATATGCGACTTAATTTTCCTTGTGAATTGAAAGGGACGATACGCTATAGGGATATAACCAAGCCCTTCAAGGATGTCACGAATAGTTTCATACTTAAGCACTATCTCAGTCTTAAGTACAAGGTCGATATCCTGGCTACCGCAATGGTTAAAATAGCCATTTGTAATGAAGTACGGTGCCCACCCACCTGAGAGAACAATATCATCATGATACTTATTTAACGCAATTCCAAGCTCCAGTAGAGCAGATTTTGAAGTTTCTGTTATTGTATATGCATAAACCATCAATTTCACTCTACCGCTTATTTTTCGCTACCCATCCATCTTACGGGTTATTGTGAGATTTTAACTGATAGGATAGATATGCTGTGATATATAATTTAGCTGGTCGAAGTGTAAATATCGATAGTGAGTCGATAAAAGTAATTGTAATGAATGAGAAGGCATCTGCATTCACATTCCAAATTTGGTAAGCTTTATTATGGCCAATATCAATTTGACTATACGGGCATTTGCCCGTTTGACATGGCGTAAAATAGAATGATGAAAACAGCCAACGTGTAAAGAAAGTAGCGGGGAATGGATTTGAACCATTGGTCTACGGGTTATGAGCCCGTCGGGATCTCCTGACTACCCCACCCCGCTAAGAATGAGATATTAGCAGCCTTATAAGGCTGTCCGCGGTATATATAGTTTACTAAAAGCGGTCACGGCAACAGGGACGCCAGATATTGCAATATCGCGCCTGTTAACCACATGACCCAATCGCCGATGACCGGCTTATTAATTTTCTAGTGAGAGAAACGAGACGATCATGGCAGGTTAAAGGCCAGCTTGAATATTGTTTTAATCAGCCTGAACAACGGCTGACATCGGGTGCCATTACAATGTCTGATTAATGAGATTAGTAAGAGAACACCAATGCTAAATAATTAAAAAGAGCAACACCGGTATCTTGCTTGCCCGCAGGCAAGGCATACCGCGCTATTGCCTTTAGTTCTTGTCCAGTTTCTTCTCGATCTCGGCAAGCAACTGATCCTCAGTCTTGCCGGAGATCTCGATGCCCATCTTCTTGGCCATCGACTGTGTGCGGGTAAGTGCGACCTCGTAATTCGGGGCGGCCGCCGAGCTCTTCATGGTGTTGAGCTCCTTCTCCACCTCGAACTGGCCGCGCTTGAACTCGCCCATGGACCGTCCCATGGACCTGGCGAGCTCGGGCAGCTTGGTCGCGCCGAACAGCAGCACGATAACCACGAATACTAGCAGAATCTCTTGAGCGCCTAACATGGCCATAAGAATCATCCGTCCCTTACGTCTGTGGTGGGACAATCAACTACACGCTATCCGGTATAATAAACTTTGTGCGACGGCCGGGTGACTGACCTGTTTTTATTCGCAAAAAGCGTTAAAAATTCCTCTTTAAGGCATTATTCAGCAGACTTTTATCCCTGCTGGGCATTGCTTTTGTCCGCCTTGTACCCGCCAGGAGCGCCAAGGTAGTTTGGGCTATCCGGTATGGGGGCCGCCAAGACGCCAAAAACTTTCAAGATAGGCTCCTGTTAGCCTTACTGAGTAAAACTTGGCGTCTTGGCGCCTTGGCGTCTTGGCGGCCTCCATACCGGAAAGCCTAAACTGCATCCTTGTGCTCTTGGCCACCTTGACGTCTATCCTGACGTTTTGAATAATATTCCCATACCACACCGAGCGTGATTAGAACCACGGCCAGCCCGGGCAGGGACACCTCGGGCCCGAACTGTCCGCCGGTAAGCAGCATATTACCCGTCTGTGCCACGTCGAGCAGGGACGGTATCTCGCCTCGCAGGCCGAGGCCGAGGACGTGGTACTGGAGGTAGTTCCAGAAGAAGTGGAAGCCTATGGCGCTCAGCAGTCCGCCGTAGATGTAAAGGACGGCCAGCAGTGCCCCGGCGAGGCTGATGGTCGCGAGCCCGATGAGGACGGAGACGATGTCCACGCCGAAGGACAGCATGGAATTGATATGCAGGAGCGCGAAGCCCACGGCAGAGAGCACGATGGCCGCTTTCCGTCCCGTGGCTCGGTCCAGGTCCTCGAAGATGTATTGCCGGAACGACAATTCTTCGCTGAAGGCCACGAATGCCTGCAGGATGATGCCATAGGCGAGCACGTCGATGGCACCGCTGTTCGTGCCAATAATGGTCACGCCGCCCAGCGCGAGCATGATCAGGAAAGCGGACGATATGGCCAGTATCCCGGTGACAGAGCCGGGTATGGGGTTGCCGAACCGCAGGGGGATTCCCGAGGTCACGATAAACAGGAGGGTGATAGCGGCGATCAGCACGTATCGCAGAATGGGCCCCAGAGGACTGAGAAAGACGACTACAAATGCGATGATCAGGTAAAATAAAATGACTTTGAGGAGCCGCCCGTAGTTCACCGGAAGGTCACCATGAGCTCACACTGCCGGTTGCCCTGGCAGCACTTTCGCAGCATCTTTATCTCGGTCTCTTTATTGACCGAATGCACGAGGCCGGTCGTGTATTTCAGGCAGACACGTTCGCGGATGCCCTGGTCCATGCCTTCGAAGATCTGGCCGTACATGCAGCCGGTGCACTTGAACGTCAGGTGAGGGAACTGCCGGGACTTCTTGTCACCGTTGACCTCGGAGTCGATGCCGGAAAGCAGCGCCACCGTCTCGAGCGGGACGAGCGCCGACGCCATCGCGGTGTGGTCCAGGTTCAGGTTCTCGCAGATCTTCTCCCCGTCCTCGAGGCCGATCTGGTAAGCCACGTCTTCCGTGAGGGCTTTCACTTCGTCGCCATACTTTTCCGCCAGCCTCTTGACCAGCATGCCGTTGAAGCGGTCCAGCGTGCTGCGCTGGTGCCACTTGACCTTGGAAGTGACGCCTATGGCTTTCCACGTGTTTGCGAACCTGGTGTACTTGTCCATCTTCACCACCGATCGACGGCTACTCCTTCCGGCTGAAAGGCCGTGTCACAGAGACCAGAAGCAGCAAGATGCCGATGAGCTGTATCACCAGCGACAGCGTCCGGGCAGCGGACTGGTTCAGGACACCGGGGGGATTCTGCATCGCCTCGATGGCTGCGGCCAGCGTGTTCAGGTTGCTGCCGAAGATCAGGATAAAGAAGCCGATGGCCATGAAGATGAGGTTCTTCTGCCTGGTCTTGATGTACGCCTCGTAGATGAACAGCACAAGGGCGCCGCCGAACAGGTACATGAGCACCGCGGCGATGCCCTCTATCAATGTCACTGTCATGTCATTCTCTCCGTGGGATCACGCAGGCCGATTCCTTGTGCCTTCGCGTGGTCAGGATGCTGCTGGTGTTCACGATGCCGCTGGTCGCGTTGATCACCCTCAGCACGTTCTCCTTGAGCTCCCGGATGTCCTGGGTTCTCACCTTAATGAACAGATCGTACGGCTCCAGCAGCTCGTAGATCTCGAGCACGTTGTTATTCGACTTCAGCACCTTGAGGATATCGTCCTTCTTCGCGGGGTCGACGTTGATGCCGATGAACGTGGTCAGCATGTGGCCGGATTTCTCCGGGTTCAGGATGATGGTGAACTGCTCGATCACGCCTTCGTTGTAGAGCTGGTTCACTCGCTTGTGTATGGTAGAAGTAGCCACGCCCAGCTCCCCGGCGATCTCCGTACAGTGCGTGCGGCTGTCCTGGGAGAGCTTCTCGAGGATGGTGAGATCAGTCTTATCCATTAGAACCCTTAAGTATAAACTCTTGCTATACAACAATAAACTTTTCGATAAATATAGAAATTTAAGAAAAAAATGATTACATTTTTGAAATAATTGATTTTGCCCTCCGGGCCCATCCGTGGCCGAGCTGCGAGAGGTAAACGGGCAGCGGTGTCCGTTTCTCGACGATGCGCGTCTTTCCCTCACGAATCGCCTTCAGGACCGACGGCAGGTCCTTCTTCGCGTTGATCTCGGTGATCGCCTGGCCTACCATCGACGCCACATGGGCGTCGCTGCCGGCAACGGCGGGCATCTTGCGCTTGCTGACCCGGCGGGCGGTCACGAAGTTATGATAGCCCAGGATGTAGCGGGAGTTGAACACCTCGACGGCGTCCGCGCCTTTGGGGATGCGCATGCCGTGGCGGGTGCGCTGGTCCGGGTGGGGCACGACCACGGTGCCGCCAAGCTTATGGGCCATGGCGATCGTGTCTTTCGCAGACATGTCCCTCGCTATCGACTGCGTGATGCCCAGGACGATCAAGTGCCCGGCTTTAGTGGATATTTCCTGCCCGGGAATGACCAGCAGCCCTGGAGCGACTGCATTGACGATCTCAGTGCCTTTATAGCCCCGGCGGTCGTATCGTGGTCAGTGATCGCCACGCCGTCGAGCCCTTTCTTCTGCGCGGCCCGCAGGATATCCTCGACGGTGCTGTGGCCGTCCGGGGAATAGTCAGAGTGCACGTGAAGGTCGAAGCGGAGCATATGAATGAATATACCATCCCGGGTAATAAATAAAGTTGTTCGTTAATCTATGTATCGACGTGCTTTTATATTATCGGAATGTCGACATACTGGTTCGTCTTTGTACCGGTCGCGACACGTCTTCCGTGCTTGCTTCTTATAAAAAAATCATAGAGACAACTATCTATTACATCCCTTACTAATCACGGGGCGGCGCCCGGGCTTGCTTCTTGTATAGAAACCTATTGACTAATATCCGGTTCTCCCCTTATTAATCGCGGTGCGACGCCCGTGCTTGCTTCTTGTAAAAAGCTATACCGGTCAATAGCAAATTCTTCCCATTCTAATCGCGGTGCGACGCCCGTGCTTGCTTCTTGTTAAAAAGAACAATTACCGGACATCCTATACTTCCCTTACTAATCGCGGTGCGACGCCCGTGCTTGCTTCTTGTTAAAAAGAACAATTACCGGACATCCTATACTTCCCTTACTAATCGCGGTGCGACGCCCGTGCTTGCTTCGCCGCACGTGCTACTCCGGGTTTTTCCGGTGTTCCGGTGTCGGGCGACGGGCTCGCACCTTCGTCGGCCCAACGCGCCTTCGGCGGCGTTGAGCCTCCTTTGCAAGCCCTGAAAAACGCGCCTATCGGCAACGTTTTTCACACCCGCCACCTCCACACCCCTCGCACAGCTGATGCGTGCGAGAGGGCAAGCCGAAAAAACCCTCCGCCTTCCGCGGAGAAGCACAGGCAACCCATACCAACACCAGTACAGGCAACGATCCAATACCAGTCCAGTGCGTGTTGCCTTTGCTGCTCCGCGGTCCGCGGAGGGTTTTTTCGGCCGAAGGCCCCTCGCACGCGAAGCTGTGCGAGGGGTGCGGAGGCGGCCGGGCAATGAACGCTGCCGAAGGCGCGTTGCTTAGCGCTTGCGAAGGGACTCGACCGGGCGCAGCCGAGCGAAGCGAGGCGCCGCCGGGTCATGTCTCCGGGGTGCGAGCGCGGCCCGGACGGCGCAGCACCGGAAAAACCCGGAGTAGCCCATGCAGCGAAGCATGCATGGGCGTCGCACCGCGATTAATATTGGACAGACCATATAATGCGTTATTGATCTCTGATATTGTAAGAACGCGGCCCGGACGGCGGAGCATCGGAAAAACCCGGAGTAGCCCATGCAGCGAAGCAAGCATGGGCGTCGCACCGCGATGATTTGATGCTGACACAGGAGTTGATGTTCGCTGAATATCTGCTATTGTAAGTACGCATGGGCGTCGCACCGCGATTGATATTGGACAGACCATATTCTTCTGCACGATAGACCTGTGTATCTGCAAGCATGCAGACCGGACGACACCATATCGCGAATGTAACTAAAGTGAACTTGTATTTAGATGCAATAGAATTTTTTATGTATTGGCTGAGTGAATATAATTGCATATAATGCGCATATTACTGGTGACGGGAAGGCTGGCCTATCCTATCGTCAAAAAGGCCGCGGACGATCTGGCTGATGTCATTATGGCCGACGTGAACGTCGCCGCCTTCATTACGCCCAGGCTCATTGAGCCGTTGCTTGCCGACAAAGCAAGACAGTACGATCTGGTGCTCGTCCCGGGGCTCTGCGGCTCCGACTTCTCGAAGCTGGAGGAAAAGCTGGGCGTGAAGATACGATTGGGCCCGAAGCACGCGTTCGATATCCCGCTGGCGCTACGGTTCGCCGATAAGATCGAGTTCTCGCACAAGGTTTCTGCATGTCAGCTGCTCGCCGACATCAAGCGGAATTCCGCAATGAAGGATTTCGAGGCGCTGGAGGCCGGGGCGCAGCCTGCATTCCGGCTGAATGGCGTCAAGATAGGCGGCAGCGCGTCCATGAAGGTGATGGCCGAAGTGGTGGACGCCACGAAGCTGTCGGACGTCGATCTCGTGAAGAAGATCGAGTCCTACGAAGCCGCGGACATCATCGACCTCGGCGTCCCGCTGGAGTCGAGCGCCGATGCGGTCCGGCACGCGGTGAAAGTCGCAAAATCGGCCACGCGCAAGCCGGTGAGTGTCGATACGCTCATCCCTGAATACGTGGAGGCGGGAGTAGAGGCGGGAGCCGACCTGGTTCTCAGCCTGGACGCATCTAACGTGGCTCGCATCGGGCCCCTGGTAGCTAAATATGACATCGCCGTGGTCGTCATCCCTGACGGCGAGACCATGGACAGTCTGATCAGGAACGCCGAGGCGGCCCGTGAGCTGGGTATCAAAAAGATCATCGCCGATCCAGTGCTATCGCCTGTCGGTCATGGCGCGGTCAACGCGATCTGCCGCTACCGGAAGTTCCGGGAATGGTACCCCGAAGTGCCGGTATTTTTCGGGGCAGGAAACGTGACCGAACTGATGGACGCCGACTCCATCGGGCTGAACGCGCTGCTCGCAGGCCTCGCCATGGAGGTGGGTGCCAGCGTGCTGTTCACCACGGAGGCCAGCCAGAAGACGGTCAACAGCGCGGCCGAGCTCAAGACGGCCTGTGTCATGATGGCCCTCGCACAGCAGCGCCATGAGTCGCCGAAAGACCTGGGCGTCGATCTGCTGGTCATCAAGGAAAAGCGGCCGCGGAAGGAGCTGTTAGAGCCGGGCGACATGGTGATCGAGGCGAAAAGGCACGGGTTCGAGCTTGATCCTCGCGGCAGCTTCAACATTTTCATCGAGGGCGATAAGATCTACGCCCGGAACGGAGACGTGACGATCACCGGCACAGACTCGGAGTCGATTCTGCACACGATCGTCGACCGCGGGCTGGTTTCGAGGCTCGATCATGCGGGATACCTCCAGGCTGAGCTGAAAAAGGCGGAGCTGGCGATCAGGTTCCACCGGACGTACCTGCAGGACGACAAATTTTAAAGGGTCATCCGGCGGACGGTATTATCACGACGAACTTAGCACCCTGTCTAAAGTCGCCTGGCACACGGTCCTCGATGCGAATTTGACCGCCATAGTGTTCGACCAGTGTCTTTACCAGAAATAAGCCCAGGCCGGTGCCGCGGGCTTTCGTCTCACCCCT
>CAVYKK010000035.1:0-35612 GCA_963769045.1 uncultured Methanocellaceae archaeon | reverse complement strand
AAACAGACTTAGCGGCCGCGGGGCCGTAGTAAGGCCCGGAAGGCCGGACGGACTGGGCGATGAAAGTGGCGTCCATCACGTTCATGACGATCCGCGGGCGGAGGAACTCGTAAAAGTCGACCAGCGGCTCGTCCAGCCCGAGGACGTGCACTTTCGGTCGGAAGTTCGGGTCGATGAGCCCGAATAAGTTTTTCATCCCGCCGGAGATGTGGGTGAAAAAATGATGCTTGAGCACAGGCATGTTGATTATCGCGTCCGCCTCGATAGCCGGCTTTGCGATGCGGACTTTCTTGAGGACGTGCGCGCCGGACAGCTGTATCTCGACGTGGTTCGACTCCCAGTTGAGCAGTTCGCCACCCGCCTTCACGATGGCACGGATGCCGGTCGCGTCGTAGACCTTAGACGCTTCCCACCCGAGGATAGGCAGGTCCCCTACTACCGGACGGGCTCCCTGTTCCGCGACCATCCGGACCACGGCTGCGACGACTTCCACGTTCGTCACCAGGCCGCTGCCTGCAGGCTGGGCGCAGCTGAGGTTGGGCTTGATGAGGACAGTCCCTTTCACCTTCAGCCCGCCTGCCAGCTCGACGGCGTCCCGCACTGCCTTGACCGGGTCGTTGTTTTTTACGAGAGATACGCGTGTCATAGGTCAACTGTAATGATGATAGCTATTGATAGATAAACCACACTGGGCTTATATAATCCTTCGGTTTGAGCAAGCCGCTGGCAACGGCAAAAGAGGTGACAATATAAAAGTCAAAAAGGGCAGGAGTAGAGCGTTTATCCTGCCACCATATATTACTTTTCCTGTAATTAAGCAGGCACATCCTGGTGCCTGCCATTGCCGGCGCTACGAGCGCTGCCGTGAAGCCCGGGCCCGGCAAAGGTCATTGAAGATATGCAGGGGATACCGGACGTATCCAGTCACAAGAATGGACGGGAACGGCCTCGAATTGATACTACTTGAGGCGTCGGGTCACAACCATGGCCGTAGCTGACGCTATGCCATAAAAAGTGAAAAAAACACTGAATAAAATAGCTTATAAAAAAGCCCGTATACCCGAGTTGCCAACCGCAACATCGTATGGAGAGCTAAAATAACCGCCATCTTTACCCCACGCGCCTATCTTCGATACGAAAGCACCCGTGGGATTAAACATCTGGATACGTTGGTTTCCATTATCGGATACGTACGTGAATCCGAGAGGGATCTATAGCTATGCCTGTCGGATTATTAAATTGGCCGTTCTCTGACCCGCTCGTTCCATACTCAAACAGGTAACTATTCGATGGGTTGTATACACAAACCCGTCTGTGGTGACCTGATGATGTGTCGTCATAGTTATCGACGGCGTAAACATAGTCCGTCGAATTGAGGGCAATGCCGGTTGGACTCCACAGATAATAAAAATTACCCCAGTTGAACCAGGTCTTGTAAGTACCCATAGCATCGAAAACCTGGATTCGGTGATTACCACTATCGCCAACGAATACGTAATCAGTCGAATTCACGGCAATGTCCCACAGTGTGCCAAACTGGCCATCGCCCGTGCCTTCCACACCAAACTTGAAGAGGTAGTTGCCGGAAGGATCGAAGACCTGGACGCGGTGGTTAGCGTACTCGGGAATATAAATATACCCTGAGGAGTTCACTGCAATGCCATAAAATTCGCTTAGCTGGCCATCGCCCGTGCCTTTCGAGCCGAAAGCGAATAAAAAGTCCCCGAACCGGTTGAATACCTGTACCCTGTAGTTTCTAGTGTCTCCGACGTAAACCTGCCCGGAGGGCCCCCCTACGGTAACTGCCGACGGTTGGTAAAATTTGCCATACTCCGCATCGGCGGGGCCTAGGGTATAAGAATATCCACCCGACCTGTCAAACACCTCGACCCGGCCATTACCATTATCTACAACATAAACGAAGCCTGAGGAGTTCACTGCAATGCCATACGGATAGTTGAACTGGCCATTACCGGCGCCAGACGAGCCGAATTTAAATTTAAAGGCACCTGTGGAATCGAAAACCTGGACCCGGTTGTTACCGCTATCGGCAACGTATACGTAACCCGTAGAGTTTATCGTTATACCGGTTGGACAGTTAAACAGACCATCGGTTGTGCCAGAGGAGCCAAAAGAGAATAAAAATGCACCATTCCGGTCGAAAACCTGGACGCGGTTGTTATTCCCATCGGCCACAAACACGCAGTCAGATGCGTCTATGGTAATGCCGTTAGGATAGTTGAACTGGCCATTACCGGCGCCAGCCGCAGTCCCACCGATCGTATACTCGTAAGTCCAGGAGGGGCTGAACACTTTAACGTTATGCCCCTCATAATCAGTCACATAGATATGCCCGGTGGAGTTTAAGGCAACGTCGCCGGGGCCAACGAACTGTCCCGGGCCCGACGTGTAGTTGATTTCGCCGACAAAGCCTCCGTTACTATCGAACACCTCGAGCCGCTTATTGGAATAATCCGCGATAAATACGTGACCGGTAGAGTTTATCGCAGGGTTTCCCGGATAAGAGAGCTGTCCCGGACTTGTTCCCGCTGTCCCGAACACCCGGACGAAGTTACCTGAAGGAGCATATATGAAGACATTGGCGTTGACACTATCCGTGATATAGGCATAGCCGGTTGAATTGATGGCAACACCCCACGCCGTAGGGTATTTCACGGATTTGCCTCCCCATTCCCCCACATATTCAAGCCCCGAGCGGCTCACCGTGACCAGGAGGGTATATTGCCCGACCGGCAGCAGGTTGCCGGAACTATCCTTGCCATCCCAGGTTATGGAATGCGTACCGCTGCCGCTCACAGTGCCCCCATCGACCATCCGTATTATATTGCCCGACGGGCCTTTAACCGCAAGCCACGCATTGCCGTTGCTAATACCGTTAAGGGTATAATCGACGGTCACCGGCCCACTGGCGTATGCCGTGATCGGCGATGTAATGTCCACTGAAGGCAATGATACTGCCAGCGCAGGCAATGAAGGGATAATAATAAAAAGCAATATGATAGATACGACGATCATATTGACAACAACTAGTCGATATAAGGATAACATAAGAGGGCACCTGCTGTGGAAGCCTTTTAGCAAAATAGGGTTAATGGTCAACCCATTTAACGTTTTCGTACACGGGAGTTCAGGTGTGCGCCAGGCTTTTACGGATACCGAGCCTTCGGGATCTCGCTCCTGATATCGCTCTATGGATTCCTGGGCTTGCCGGAGTCCTATGGGCAGGACTCTTCATAACAATGAAAACAGCCTCTAATTAATGGCTGTCAGCAGAACGGCAAATTTTTTATTTATCGGTTTTAATAGGAAAAGTATCCATAAAGCGTGAGTTGGGGACAGCGTTGACAGTGGCCAAAGGCGCACCTGCCGCGCCGACAGATGACGTCAATACCGCAATTGTGGAGTATATTTTAAACGGCGTAAGCCGAAAATTTCGCTCGACGGGGATAAGCGGCGGGTAAAAACGGCTGCAGCGATCCAGGGTACAGCGTCTGTCACCTCGCCGACGTTTTTCCGGACAGGTGCGATCGGGCCGGGCAAAATACACGGTAGCAGATCGTCGGAAGAAAAGGAATTAATAAAAAAGCCCGAATGCGGGAGAAACGGGCTCGACTCACGCCGCTGGGGCGGATGCCGACTCGACTCGCCAGGTGGTGCTCTTCGAGTAGCTCCACTTTTCGATCCGCAGATCGCCGCACTCGTCGGACAGGATCTTCATGTTGGTGCCCACTTCTTTGGGGCTCATGCCCAGATCCCTTGCGATGTACTTGGACTTGAAGAACCGCTTGCCCTCTTTGATACCGTTCTTCAGGTACTCGATGATAGCCTCCTGGCTATGGTTGTACTGCTCTTTTAGATCTAATTTCTTTAACATGCTCACGATACTTCCCCTCTGATGAAAAGTAATATGCACCAGCAAGTATATATAAGCTTCGCTTCTGGCAGAAATTTTTTAACTTTAACTTCCAATTTAGTAATTATCGTCGCCCCGCTACGTATAAAAGCCCGGATTATTTTACGGCCTTCATGCGCCCGGTAGACGCCCGTTGCATACAAAAGCTTTTTGAATCGTCAGGGTGTAACTAAAGGATGATTCGGATGAAGGCTGAAGACTCCAGTAAGGCTAAAGCCCCGGCCCAGAAAAAGGAGGAGAAAGTCGTTTCCCTGAGCAGGGGTTATTATCGAAGCTCAGGTTCCCCGAGCTTCCCACGAAACAGGCCATCGCCTTCCCCTTGGTGGTCCTGGTCATCGGGCTGCTCATCATCGGGTTCACCCTCGCGACGCAGAACGCCCCGCTCCACCTCGGCATAGACTTCAAGGGAGGCACGCTGGCCACGATTAATACGGACAAGTCGGACCAGGCACTGCAGACCGAGTTCGGCGCGTACCCGATCAAGATCATCACTACCGGCTCGAACGGCGAGAAGAACCTGCAGTTCAGCGCCCTGACGACCGACCAGCTGACCAGCCTGAACGCATACATCAACGCCCATTACCCGGGTGCCTCGATCGCAAGCATCGGCAGCACGTTCAGCGCGGCTAACCAGACGCAGGCCGTCATCGCGGTCATTGTCGCATTTATTGGCATGGCAATCACTGTGTTCGTCATTTTCCGGAACTTCGTACCATCGGGAGCGGTCGTCATGGCCGCGTTCGCCGACATCGTGTTCGCCATGGCGATGATGAACATATTCCATGTCGAACTGACCTTCGGCACGCTTGCGGCACTGCTGATGCTGATCGGCTACTCCGTGGACACGGATATATTATTGACGACGAAGGTGCTCGGCGAGCGAAAGTACCTCGATAAGAAGATCGCCAGCTGTCGGGCCACCGGCCTTACCATGACCGGCGCGGCTATCGTGGCGTTCATCGTCCTGTATCTCGTGTCCACGTATGCGGGAGTCTTCGGCATGTCGGCTATCCCGGTGCTGTCTAACATATCGTTAGTCTTGATCTTCGGCCTCGTCGCCGACCTCATCAACACCTGGTTCTTCAACGCCGGGCTGCTTAAATGGTATATGGAATCGCCGGCAGGGAGGGCAAAATATGGTTGAGAAGAAAGGCGAGCAGAGCACGTTGGCCCGGATTCTGTTCGACTACCGTGTCATGATCCTGCTCGGTGTCCTGTTGCTGGCGGCAGTCTTCCTGTTCGTCTACCCGAGTCCCACAGGCGGCAACCTGACGAACCTGAAGTTCGGCCTGGACTTCGAGGGCGGCTCCCAGATCAAGCTGATGCTGGTCAATAATTCCACCATCCCCGAAGATCAGCTCCAGCTGACCAAGGACATCATGGCGAACCGCATCAACAACTTCGGCCTCCAGGACGTGCCCATTAACACGGTGCGCGATGACAAGCAGAATGCTTACATTCTCATCGACTTTGCGGGCCTGACATATGACCAGGCCATGGACCTCGTGGGCCACCCCGGCCAGTTCGAGATGCGCATCCAGTCGAACGGCAACGAGTCCGAGCATATCCTGTTCGGCAATGCGGTGAGCAGTTCCGGCGTGTTCTCGGACTCCACAACCGGCCAGACCGTCTATGGCGTCAACTTCCTGCTGACCCAGGAAGGTGCTCAGGCATTCCATGAGATCGCCAGCAAGTACGACATCATGAACCATCCGGAGCAGCACGAAGTGATCATGATCCTGGACAACAAGGAGTTCTACCGCGCCCCGATATCGACCACGCCCAACGGCGGCCTGGCCGCTGAGTTGCTGAGGGGCCCGGTCAATCAGATGCAGGCAGGTACCAAGAGCCAGGAGGAGGCTAATAAGGTCCACATCGACATGGAGAGCGGCGCGCTGCCGTTCAACGTAGAGGTCGTGGGCTCCGGCCAGGTGCCGGCCGCACAGGGCGCGATGTTCAAGACTGTGGTCATTATTGCTGCGCTGCTCGCACAGCTGGCAATCGGCCTGGTCATGTACCTGCGCTACCGGGAACCGCGGATCATCCTCCCGATGTTCCTGACCTCGCTGTTCGAGATCTTCATCCTGCTGGGCTTCGCCAGCGCGCCCTTCGTCCGGTGGGAGATCGACCTGCCCTCGGTGGCCGCCATCATTGCGGTCATAGGCACGGGCATCGACCAGCTGATTATCATCACCGACGAGGTGATGAACACCGGCAAGGTGCCGACGACCAAGAGGATCATCCAGAAGATGAGCCAGGCGTTCAAGATCATCTTCGCCTCCGCGGCGACGGTGGTCGTGGCCATGGTCCCGCTGTACTTCATGGGCTTCGGGTCACTCAAGGGCTTTGCGCTGACGACGATCGTCGGCGTGGCCATCGGGATATTCATCACCCGGCCGGCGTACGGGAAGATCATCAGCGAGATATTGAATAAATAATGCCGGGGCCCGTCCGGGCCCCGCCATTGCTTTTTTATCGTTTCTCAGTTGATTCGATCCGGACCCAACCGAAGCCGTTTGTCAATAACGTAGCAACGCTCATGGTAAACAGGTAGTATGACAGGCGGTTATACATGAAAAAACATTAAATACTCTGCAATTAACTGGAAACATTATGCACGCCGGAAAGATAGCCTTAACAATAACGCTGGTACTAATCGCCGCAATTGTGGCAAATTGTGCAAGCATCAATCCCATTTTATATCCAAAACAATGGTACAATAACAGCTACGAGCCGGCAGCAAACACCTCTGTATATATCGAAGCCCTTGCGCTTGGAAGTACTCCGATAACGATCCTGGACTCGGACACGGACGAGATAAAAATCGCGATAAATTATTATACCGGACCGGAGTTCGTACAACGCAAAACTGATGATCGCCTGAACGTTTATGCG
Organism: uncultured Methanocellaceae archaeon; assembly: GCA_963769045.1. Lineage (GTDB taxonomy): Archaea > Halobacteriota > Methanocellia > Methanocellales > Methanocellaceae > Methanocella_A. The sequence continues at coordinate 28,783 of CAVYKK010000035.1, read as the reverse complement.
TTCGTCCTGTATAAAAATGACATGACCCAAAACGTAGGGGCGGATATTCTCGTATATCTGCCCAAATATGGTAACTATACGGTGAATGTCTACAATCAGTATTTAGAGGCGAATAATGATAAAAAAGGTAGCGGAACTTCCGTAAACGTAACTAATGAAAACGTGACTGTATGGGTAAACGACCGGGACCACCCGGTTCCGATGAGTCCTCAAAATATTTGATCATTACTTTTTTCAGATTCGAACCCTGCGCAGGTGTCAGGCTTTATAGCCCTGTTCCGCCATGGGTACCGATCTACGACGCCACTCTCCCCGGGCTTCATTGTGGATTTTCTTGATAGCATTTTTTAAGTCAGCCGCAGTCCGGACATTAAAGGAGGGGAGAGATTTGGAAAAGACAGGCAAGATCGCAGCCCTTGTAGTGGCAGCGTTTATATTGTCCGCTCTGTTCGTAGTGCCGATACAGATGGCCGACGCGGCCAGGGGCGGCTTCGGCGGCTTCGGCGGCGGAGGTGCAAGGGCAATTAGCTCCGCATCCGCCGGCGGCTTCGGGCGAGGTTTCGGCGGTGCCAGCGCCGTGAGTTCTGCATCCGCCAGTAGCTTTGGCCGGGGCTTCGGATTCCGTGATTTCGATCGAGGTTTCGGTTTCCGGGACTTTGACCGTGGTTTCGGTTTCCGGGACTTTGACCGTGGTTTCGGCTTTAACCGTGGCTTTGGCTTTAACCGTGGCTTTGGCTTCGGTGGCTTTGGCCTGGGTCTCGGCGGCTTCGGACTAGGCGGCTGGGGCGGCTGGTGGAACCCGTGGTGGCAGCAGTGCGGCTGGTGGAATAACTGGTGCAGCTCGTGGGGCGGCAACTGGTGGTGAGGCAAAGCTGAACATACAGGACTGACGCCTTAACAATGAGCCGATTGTTGGGCGTCTCACTTTTTTATCTTTCCGGTAATCGCCGGATGTTAAGGTGCCGTCTGTCACACGCCCCGGGGAGCGGTGGAATTCGATAGTGCAATAATTCATGATGTTACGTACATACGGCTAATGTTTTTAACCGAAAGCACACTTTAAGCCTTTTAATCGGCCAAATTACCAATCAGGGCATAATTTTAACCGTTTTAACCATAAATAGGTTGTTATTACCGTATTTCTGCTACTATTGATGCTTTCCTTTTTATCAACAATAGCTCTGATACTCTAGCGTAGGGGGAAATGATTTGATCAACATCAGGAAAATGACAGTTTATGTCGCAACAGCATTGATCGTGCTGGCCATGATCGTCGCCACTCTGCCGACGGCGGAAGCAGCGGCGATCGGCGGCACCGCCATGGCGAATGCCGGCATGGGGACGAGCAGCCTCTCGTCCGCGAACATCGGGGGCTTCGGAGCGCGGGGTACCTCGATTGCGAATGCAGGCGGCCTGGCCGGTGCCTCGAGCATTGCTAGCGCGGGCGGCCTGGGGTTCGGAGGATTTAACCGTGGCTTTGGCTTCAACAACTTTGGCCTCGGCTTTAACCGTGGCTTTGGCCTGGGCCTCGGCGGCTTCGGACTTGGCCTCGGCGGCTTCGGGCTCGGCCTCGGCGGCCTCGGCGGCCTCGGCGGCTGGGGTGGCTGGGGCGGCTTAGGTAACTGGGGCGGCCTGGGTGGCTGGGGCGGCTTAGGTAACTGGGGCGGCCTGGGTGGCTGGGGCGGCATCAACGGCCTTGGTCTCGGCGGCTTCGGCGCTGGCTGTGGCACCTGTTAAATAATGCGCCTCCTGACAGAGGCGTTTTTTTTATTTTTCAATAAAAAGCGTATAGCCAGCCGTCTATAAGTGTATAGCCGGCCATCTATTTCTTGCGGCTCTGCCCGGCTATCAGCGCGGCTGTCGCCCCGGCATTGAAGCCATTGTCGATATTCACCACGACAAGCCCCGGCGAACAGGACTGTAGCATAGTCGTCAGCGCGCCGATGCCACCTGCTCCGAGACCATAGCCGATGCTGGTAGGCACGCCGATCACCGGTACCGGTACGATGCCCGCGACCACCGAGGGCAGTGCGCCCTCCATGCCCGCGACCACGACCACGCATGCTACGCCTTCGGAGATCATCAGTTTGAGCGGCTCCAGGAGCCGGTGTATGCCCGCAACGCCTACATCGTAGCCCCGGATGACCTTGCAGCCCATCACCTCTGCGATGATCGCTGCCTCCTCGGCCACGGGGATGTCGGATGTGCCCGCCGTCAGGACGCCGATCTTCCCGGTCCTGCGGGGCTTCTCCTTCCGCCGGTCTATCACAATCATGCGGGCCTCGGGCTTATGCAAGACGCCGTCCACTCCAATGCGCTTCACGATCTCGGCGTGATCCGCCTCGGACGCACGGGACACGGCCACCATGCCTTTCTTCGAGACCACGGCCTCCACGATCTCCCCGACCTTGCCGGGACTCTTCCCCTCGGCGTAAATGACCTCAGGTATGCCGGACCTGGACTCCCGCGAGAGATCGAAGACCGTGTGGTTGCCGATCTTCTCGACGTAATCCAGCTTCAGCAGCCGCTCCGCCGCATCGACGCCAATTTCGCCGTGCTTCAGCTTCTCCAGCACATCGTGAACGCTCATCGTTTTAGCTCCCGGTGATTGTATAAACTCATAATGGCACGCGTTATAAAAGACTTTTCTTTTTTGAAGGTCTCAGAGGTCTCAAGAGGTCACAGAGCTCAGCACAGAGGTCACAGAGGCCACAGAGGACGGCACAGAGGTTCGTTTAATAAAAAGGCTTCCCATCAGCCATATTCTAAAAACATCCTCTGTGAATACCTCTGTGACCTCTGTGACCTCTGTGGTGAAACTCTGCGACCTCTTGAGACCTCCGTGACCTCTAGTAGTCACGGTCGACTAAAAATCGCCCGATAGCCCGCAGGTCTTCAATAGCGCGGCTGCCGGGACATAGTCCATCCAGCTCGGCCAGCGCTTCGTCCTTTAGCTGTCTTGCTTTCTGCAACGTGAACTCGTAGGACTTTGCCTTCGTGAGGATGCCGAACACGCGGTCGATGTCCGCTTCCGTGAACTGCTCCTTTGCATAGAGGCGCTTCAGCTCGTCCTTTTCGGGCGAGTACTGCATGGCATACAGCACGGGCAGCGTCTTCTTCTTGTTGCGGATATCGTTGCGTGCCGATTTCCCCGTCTTCGCAGGGTCGCCCCATATGCCGAGAAGGTCGTCCTGTATCTGGAAAGCGACGCCGATCTTGTGGCCGAAATTGCGGAAGTGCTGCACGGTTTTCTTGTCTGCGCAAGCCGCCATGGCGCCGATAGCCGTGGACGCCTCAATGAGGGCAGCCGTCTTGCCCGTGATCATCTGGATATATTCCTCGACGGTCACGGAGTCATGCGTCTGGAAGTCCATGTCGAGGTACTGGCCCTCGCAAAGCTGCATGATCGTGTCGTTGAAGACCCGGAGCACATCGACCATCGCCGGGGGGTCGACCTTCAGGTCCATGATCGCCATGTAAGAGACGACATCCATGGCATCGCCGGTGTTGATAGCCTGCGGTATGCCCCATAGCTTCCACACTGTGTACCGGTGGCGGCGCTTCTCGTCGCCGTCTTCGATGTCGTCATGAATGAGAGAGAAATTATGGACCAGTTCAACCGCCGCAGCGCCCGGCAGCGCTTTCCGGTAGTCGCCGGTGACCGCCTCACAGGCGAGCAGGCACATGGTGGAGCGCAGCTGTTTGCCGCCCTTGAAGTCGCAGGGCCCGAAGCGCTCGTCCAGCCACCCGAGGTGGTACATCATCATGTCCTGGAGCCGCCCGGTCTTATTGCGGGCTTCTATAATCCGCCTGATCTCGCCGTTGGTATGGACGGAATAGGTCTCCAGTATCGCCGTTACGGGGTCTGCCATAATGTTCAATTGCCCTATAACGTTTTTCATATTAATACCTTCGTTACGGCTGCAGACACGGCTGTGGAAAAGGTTATATTCACCTATGTGTAAATAAGTATAGGTGAAACTATGGGCGATATGCAGGGCCTGTCAATCAGCAAGCACTGGGATGTCGAAAAGGGGCGGATGACCCTGCTGGCCAGGAACGGCGACGCCAGCCCGGGAGAAGCGACGATCGAGGACAGCTATCCCGATACGATCGCCGGCGTGCTCTGCTTTGCGAGGTCCGGCGGCATAGCGCCGACGGCCACTGCCTCCGCAGGGACGATTACCTGGAAGCTTTCCGGCCTGAAACCGAATGAGGTGAGAGAGCTCGTATATACCTCGCTGCTGCCTTCCGTGCTAAACGATCCCGCAGCGAGAAAGCTGCCGACGGAAAAGGACCGGGCATTGCTGGAAACGTCGAAGGACGTGCCGCCCCGGCTGATCACCGGTACCTGTGTCGAGCCCGTCGCGGAGATGCCGGCTCAGCCCGAACCGGCGCCGGAGCCGGTCAGGCTGCCGGAGCCGCGGAAGCCAGGGGAAAAGACAGCTACCGTTATTGCCATCGGCGCCGGCAAAGGCGGTACGGGAAAGACCACGTTCTCGATCAACCTTGCTGTCGCGCTGGCTGAACTCGGCTTTGAGACCGTGCTCCTCGACGCGGACGCCAGCATGAGCAACCTGGCGCCCTACATGGGCATCGACGTGCAGAGCATGAAGGCCACGCTGCACGAGGTGCTGGCCGGCGAGGCGGAGCCGGAAAAGGCCGTGTACCGCGCACTGGACGAGCACCTCCGCATCGTGCCCAGCGGGCTGTCCATCGGCGGGTTCCTGAAGATGGACCGGGGACTGCTGGCCGATGTAATCGAGCACTTCTCGGGAGGCGCCGACTTCATCGTGATCGACACCCCGGCCGGATATAACAAAGAAGTGGCGCTGTCGCTGAAGGCTTCGGACGACCTGCTGCTGGTGCTCAACCCTGACGAGGGCAGCCTGATCGACGGGCTCAAGGTGCAGGAGATGGCCCGCATCCTGGGCGTGAACGTACGGGGCATCGTGCTAAACCGCTACGACATGAAAGGCCAGAAGTACGGCAAAGCACAGATCGAGGCGCACTTCGGCACCCCGGTGATTGCCATGCTGCCCGAGGATGCTAACATGCGCCGTAAAGACCGGGTGCCTCTCGTGATGGCCAGCCCCGGCTCAAAGACCGCACAGGAAATCCTGAAGGTCGCCCGGCTTGTCTCCGGGCGCACGGATGCACAGACACCTGTGGCAAGGACGTTTTCCGCACGGCTCATGGAAGCATTGTTCAAGGCCTGAAATTCATACTGGAATATCAGTATGCAATGGCTATAGCGCTGGCTGCCCGGGCGCTCACGTGCGCATACGCAATACCGAATGTCGAAAAAAGAAAAATGGCCGCGATCGGCCACAGGTTTTATAACTAGCGCTTGATTGCCGACGCAGCCGCAACCTTTCCGGCCGGGCGTGTCTTGAGCCCGGCGATGTAGTCGTAGAGGAAGGCCGCCGCAACCGCGCCCAGCACAGGCCCGGCCACGTAGATGGGGAACTGCCACCACAGGTTGCTCCCTCCAAGCAGCGAATCGAGAAGGTAGGGGCCGAAGGTACGCGCCGGGTTCAGCGAGCCGCCGGTCACGTTTCCGGTGGCCGTGATCGCTATGGCGGCGGTCAGGCCGATGATTAACCCGGCCCAGCCCTGCGGCGATCGCTTGTCGACTGCCGTGCCCATGATCGCCAGCACGAGGATGAACGTCGCGATGGCCTCGCAGAGAATTGCCTGCCAGTAGGTCACGCCGGCGAACATAGCCGTCGCGCCCAGGCCGACATCTACCGCCCGCATGCCCCAGATAGCCACGACTGCAGCCGATCCGAGCGATGCGCCGATTAACTGGGCCACGATGTAGGCCAGCGTGTCTCCGGCCGGGAGACGTCCGGTCGCCCACATGGCGATACTGACCGCCGGGTTGATGTGCGTGCCCGATATGTGGCCGAATACATAAGCCATGATCGCGATGGCCAGGCCGAACGCGAGGCCGATGGCCAGCCAGCCCTCGATGCCCATGCCGACACTGAAGTCATTGCCCGGTGTCGAGCCCTGTAGTAACAGGAACGCAGTCACGACCGCTCCCGTGCCGAGGAAGACCAGCACAAATGTGCCGATCAGTTCCGCCAAACATCTTTTTGTAAGATCGAACTCAGCCATAAGAATCACTCACATAGTTGTACAGAGTAATAGTCCACGCGAAAATGACTATACCCATAACCATATCCTTCCTGATCATGCTTATCACTAACTGTTAATTTATCTACAGCCAGCCTGCAATCAGTTTAAAATCGCACAGTCAATTTCCAGGTGCGTTGCGCTGGCCGCCCGGGTGCTCGCGCGCGCACGAGTACCCAGAACAGGAAGGATATTGGTTCCTCATCACCTGTCAGACTACTATCTTTCAGGGCTTGGGTTTTTGATCTTCCGCTCCGCGACGAAGGAGCGGAGCGGTGTAGCCGGGGGAGTCCAGCGGAGCCCGTAGGGCGTAGCGACTAGTGTCGTGTCAAGGCTGAAATGTCGCATAATAGCATGAGATGGCGAGGCGGGGGCGGCCGCTCGCGCGCGCACGCGTGGACTGCCCGTCAGACGACGATGCCCGGCCCGGGAATCCGCAGAGACACCGCCAGAACAGTTCCGGGACAATAAAACGACATATCACGCTTGACACGACACTAGAGGGGGGCCGGGGCCCCCCTCTTGATCCGTCAACGTTAGAAAGGTTACACAGCCCTGAATAATTCACATGACCGAAATACCAGACATTCATTACACGGCCGCACCTGTCGCATGCCGCCTTCGGCAGATGATACACGCTGCCCGCCCTCTCGCCCAGTGGTGCGATGACGCGCCTGAGCCGATTGGTGACGATATGCCAGGGGGTAATTTCATCTTCTAATGCCTGAACAGGACCCCGAACGCCGACCGATTCCCGGAGTCTTGTGCAGGGATATTTTCATCGCACATGCAACAGGTTTAAAAGCTCTACACCCAATCATTTAACGTGATACGCATCGGCACCTCCGGCTGGTCCTACGACGACTGGGCAGGGGCGTTCTACCCGCCCGGCCTGCCGAAGAGCGACTGGCTGGGCTATTATGCGAAATTCTTCCGGACGACGGAGATCAACAGCACTTACTACACGTTCCCGGCGTCCCACATAGTAGGCGAATGGATCAGGAAAGCGACCAGATTCCCGGGCTTCGAGTACTCGGTAAAGATGCCGAAAAAGGTGACCCACGACTCTCTGCTGACAGACGTACAGACCGCGCTGGACTTTGAGACGAAGGTGCTGGCGCCGATGAAGTCGGCATGCGTGCTGGGGGCGGTGCTCGTCCAGCTGTCACCGGCTTTGAGCAATCCCGACCACCTCGAACGGCTGGCCACTTTTTTAGGCACCCTCGACACGAAAACGTATGAATATGCGGTCGAGCTCCGGCACCGCTCGTGGATAAGAGAGTACGGGCTGGACCGGGAGGCCAAAGCGTTATTCAAGAAATTCGACGTCGCCATGTGTGCGGTGGACGGCCCCTCGATGCCCCCGCTCTTTTCCGATACCGCCCGCCATGCCTACGTGCGCCTGCACGGGCGGAACCGCGATGTCTGGTTCGCGAAGGACAAGAACCTCGACGGCCGTATGAACCGGTACGACTACGTCTACACCCGGGAAGAGCTGGAGCCCTGGCGGGCGAAAGTCGAGTCAGTAACCGGGAATATCCGTGTCTACTTCAACAACCACCCGCGCGCGAACGCGGTCCGCAACGCGAAGCTGTTCGAGTTCATGCTGGGCATGGCGCCTGAGCCCGGACTGCCGCCGGTACCGCGGCAGACGGGGCTGTCCGGGTTCTTCGAATAAGCATTGGACACTGAGGGCACAAAGGGCACGGAGGCCACGGAGGAAGAAGGGGGTATTTATGTTTCAGCGCTCTCTATCGTCTCTTTGTCCTTCCTGTATTCCGCTGGCGCAGTAAAGCGCAGGAGGATCAGGCTCAGCTCGTAGAAAATGATCAGCGGGACGCCTACCATCACCTGGGTGAGGATGTCGGGGCTGGTCACAAGCGCTGCGACGATCAGGATGATTACCCACATATGACGCCGGTACTTTTTAAAGATCGCCACGGGCACGATGCGCGCCCGGGCCAGCGCGGTCATCACCAGCGGCAGCTCGAACACCAGCCCGAAGACCAGCGTGGTCATCAGGGCGAAGTTGATGAACTCCGACACCCGCCAGCTGTTCGCCACTCCGGCGGCCAGCGAGCTCTCCATGAGGTACTTGAACACGAGTGGCAGCATGAGCAGGTACGAGTACGCGCACCCCACGGCGAACAGGAAGAGCGCGATGGCCGTGACCAGGAGCAGGCTGCTGCCCCTGATGCGGATCCGCTCACCGATCTGCCGGCCGGCCAGAAACCGGTAGGCGTAGAAGAATACGATAGGCAGCACAGCGATGAAGCCTGCCGCGAAGGACATCTTGAGCTCGAGCATCATCAGCTCCAGAGGCGACGTCTGGATGAGCTGCCAGACCTCTTTACCGTCCGAAAACTGTTGCGGGAGCAGGTCATGGGTCATCCGTATGATGACTTCGCCGGTGAACGGGAAGACGACGACCGATACGATGAGCATGTAGAGCCCGAGGTAAAGGATGCTCTTCTTGAACCTGGCGATGAGCGCCCCGATGTCCTGCAGCGTCGGCACAGTTACCGTCCTCTCTTTTTATGCTCCGGAGATAAATACTTAGGGGTTATATTTTTTAAGAAGCTCCTCATAGACCCGCTTAGTTTGGGCTCCAATCAGCTTCCAGTCGAACTCTTCCTCGGCGATCTTCCGGCTGGCAGCCCCCATGCGCGACCGCAGTTCCGCATCGGACAGTAACGCATTGATCTTATCCGCCAGTGCCTTCGGGTTCCGCATCGGCACCACGTAGCCATTGATCCCGTCCCGCACCATCTCCCTGTCGCCGCCGGCATCTGTACACACGACAGGCTTCCCCGAGGACATAGCTTCGAGCACGGCGATGGGCAGCACTTCCCACACCGAGGGCAGCACGAAGAGGTCGCACGTCCCGTACGCCTCCTTGAGCTGCGGCTCGCTCACGTACCCGGAGAAGATCACGCTCTTCTCGAGATGCATGGACGCGACCTTCGACTTCAGCCCTTCCAGCAGGCTCCCCCGGCCGACGAGGAACAGCTTCGTCTCAGGGTGCTCCTTCAGGACGAGCGGCATGGCCTCGATCAGATACGATATGCCTTTCTGGGTGATCATGCGCCCCACGAACATCAGCATCGGTGCCTCGCCGATACCATACTGCGACCGCACATTCTTATCACCGGATGGCCTGAACTCGCCCACGTTAATGCCGTTGTGGACCGGTATGATCTTACCGGCATCAATATGGTATTTTGCGATGTCGCCCCGAACCCACTCGGACACGGCGATGATGCGGTCGGCCATCGCGAAGGGCCAGCGGCCGATCAGCCAGTCGTAGGCGAGCCCCCCGACGGTGACGGGCAGCGAAATGCCAACCGGTCTCGCGTTGTGGATGGTCATCATGAACGGCTTCTTCTTCCATTTGCAGTACAGCGCCGCCATGTCGAAGTCGACGAAAAAGCGGTTCTGCAGGTGGATGACGTCGAAATGGTACTGCCCGTCCAGCCGCTTCAGGTGGCGGACGAAGCCCGGAGCCACGATCATCGGCGGCGGATAGAAACCGGGCACCCTGAACTCGAAGCAGGGAATGCGATGCACTCTGACCCCGTCGATCTCCTCGTACTCCGGCGTCCCGCGAAGCCTTGCCGTCACTATCGTGACATCCACTCCCTGCCGGACCAGCTCCCGGGAGAGCTCGTACATGTGCTTCTCCACTCCCCCGGAGAAGGGGTGGAAGAGAGCGTTCACGAGGCATATTCGCATGGAATACACTACATGCGCGATAAGTTAAAACGTTTTTTGATCGTGCCCCGGATACAAAGTACACTAAGGATAGAAACGGTATTGCATATCGCGGAACCGGCAACCTTTGTGCCCTTTGTGGCCTTAGTGCCCACCGTGTCCAATGCTCCCAAATGTTTAACTCTATGGACTTATCAAATATCCGATAATATGGACGCTGGCTCCGCGGAAGAGAGGCTGGAACTGGGCACAGTGATCACCCCGGCCGTCGAGGCGGCCTTTGACGAGGCAGCGATGGCCCTGCATGCCGGGGAAACGGAGCGCGTTTACCTGAAAAGCCTGGTCGACAGGGTGCGCCACGGCGAGCTCTTCGTTTTCGTGCTATATCGCACTACGGGCATAGCCGGTGCCGTCTGCTGTCGCAGCGTGGACAATGAGGCAGAGCTGGTCTTCGGCTTCCTCAGGCCGTCCTGTGCCGGCCTTGAACGTATCTTCCTGACGAAGGTGGTAGGCGCACTGGCGCAGCGTGGAATGCGCGTCGTGCGCTCCGGATTCACCTGGCCCGGCTCCGGCGGGTTCGTCGCCGCCGCAGTTGCCATGGGCTTTTATACCGTACGGCGCATCAGCATGGCGCTGGACGTGGCCGACAGTAGCCTGTTTTTCTATGGTCACGGCTCTGGGGTGGAGGTGCGGCCATGGAGCCATGCATATTTCGAGGATATCCGCCGGATCATGTACGAAGAGTCCGAGCCCTCGGACCGGAAAGTGTACCCGCTGTTCGCATCCCCGGAAGGGGCGAGGACATTGCTATTCAGCATTGTGCAGGGGCATCATGGCACCTTCATGCCCGGGCTGTCGGCTGTCTGTGAGAAGGACGGCCAGGTCGCCGGGTTCATGCTCTCCTCGCTGCTGTCCGACGGGAGCGTCCTCGTGCTGGACATCGCCGTGCGTAAGGCGTACCGCAGGACTGGCGCCGGGTCCCGGATGCTGGAGTACCTGATCAGCCGGTGTGCGGCCACAGGCAAAAGGCGTATCGTGCTGGCGGTGACCGCCAGCAACACTGCGGCCATATCGCTTTATAAAAAGATGGGCTTCCGCGAAGTCGCCATCTTCGACCAGCATGTGCTGATACTTGATAAAAATCATGAAGAAGTAAAAACTTTGAGCTGATAGCCTGTTTAGGCTATGCGGAGACTACTATCCAGGCCGCCCGGCCGCTCTCGCGCGCACGCGTGCAAGGGCATCGGCATGGTGTACCCCTTTTTCATCGTTAGTTATCCACGAAAAAGTCTTGGCGCCCCTGGCTCTTGGCGAACTTGGCGGGCCTGACAGGAGGCGCATAGCATTAACAAAGCCTGATTAATAACATTGCGACAGTAAGGTTTCACTCGTGCGGCTTGTACAGGCTGTCCATGATTTCACGAATGCGCGCCGCTGTCTTGGGCCCGACCTTATCCACAGCCTGCAGTTCCTCGACCGAGGCTTCGGCGATGTTCTTCACGCTGCCGAAGTGCCCCAGTAAATTTCTAGCGATCACCGGCCCGACCTCCGATATCGCCGACACGAGATACTCCTGCCGCTCCGACAGCGTCTGCGACGACTTGCGGGCGTGCGGGTTCACCGAGCGCTTGCGGTCAAGCTGCTCGCGTCGCGCGATGGTGAAAATGTAGGAGGCGGTATCCTCCTCGTTCGCGGTGAAGAGCACGGGGATGCCGTAGTCTACCATCATCGAGGCGATGATGCCGTGGATGGCCTCGGGGCTGATACGGCGTTTCGTGAACAGGCCATCGCCCTCGATGATGAGCATGGGCCGCAGGTACTCGCGCTTCATGGCGATGATCTGCTCGAAGAGGCCTCGCGAGGGATCGAACAGCGTATTCAGGAAATCGTCGGTTGTCTTGCGCTCTACACATACGCGATCAGACAGCACGTAGTCTCCGACCGGCAGGGCCTGGAAGCCCATCTTAACGTTCTTGGCTTCCAGCACTTTCACGACGGCCGATCGCATCTCCCGGCTGTCCACGTAGATCTCGATCTGTTCTGTCTTTTCCTTCTTATCGAAGGTCACCAGGCGGGTCTGCCCGGCGGCCTGCGCCTGTTCCTGCGCAGCCAGCGCCGGCTCATGCGGAGCCGGTAAGCTTGCGAAATCGCTGCCCCCGGTGACCGCGCCCTCGCCGTCAGCCTCCGACAACGACTCTTCTGCAGCTTCCGGCACTGGCTGTGTCGCGTTGCCATTGTTGACTATATCCATCATCGCCTGGCCGTCCTTCATGTGCTGCATGGTCTTGTACATCCTCTTCTCCTTGCTCTGGCTGACGCGGTAGGCGCCCTCGTCGCGGGTGCCCTTCGACATGAGCACTATGACTCTTCCGACGGTGTTGCGGCCTGTCCGGCCCCGGCGCTGGATGCTGCGTATCTCCGAGGGCACCGGCTCGTAGAAGAGCACCATGTCTGTCGATGGGATGTCCAGCCCTTCCTCGGCGACGGACGTGGCGATCAGCGCGTTGTATTCCCCGGCCCGGAACTTGTCCAGGATTTCCACCTGCTTCTTCTGGCTGAGCCCCTTGTCGTTCAGCTTCGAGGCCTGCCCGACGAACCGGACCGGCTTCACGCCTTCGATCTCTGCGAGAGCTTTTGAGACTACTTCCGCCGTATCCCGGTAATTGGTAAAAACGATGATCTTCGAGCCCGGGTTGGCCCGCAGCTGTTCGACGACGATCTCCTTGACCTTCTCCGTCTTCGGGTTCAGCTCGTCCGCGGCCTCTGCCACCTCAATGGCGTGCTTCAGCCGCGGGTCGGTCATGAGCCGCCGTGTCGCCTTGCTTCCCCCCTTTGCGCCCGCTTCGGCCTTGAGCCGGTCGAAGTACTTGTTCAGCGGCTGCAGCCCCTGGGTCTGGATCAGGTCCACGGCGTGCCCGATCTTCATGATCTCGGCGACGATCGAGACGGCGCGATAGCTCTCCGGGCTGCCGCCCTTGACGATCTGCGCCTGCAGCCGCTGCTGGAGCAGGAGAAGCTCTTTCTTGTTCAGGTTAAGGCTGCGCGAGTACACCACGCCCATCTCGAACAGCTTCTTCATCCGGTCATCCAGGATGGCCTCCAGCAAAATGCGGATCTCGTTGGCCTTGTCGGGCACGTTCACCTTGATCCACTCGACGTCCTTGTCGAAGATGTAGGGCGCGACGTCAGGGTCGTTCTCCGTCTTCATCTCGACGTGGTCGATGAACAGGCTGCCGGCGATCTCGCTGATCTTCTCCGGCGTGCTGCCCGGTGAAGCGGTGATGCCCAGAATGAGAGGAGTCTTCGCCTGCTCCATGTACTTTTTGGCGATGTAGACGTAGGCATAGTTGCCCGAAGCACGGTGTGCCTCGTCGAAGGTGATATGCACCACGTCCTCCAGCGTGAACCGGTGACAGAGCAGATCATTTTCGATCACCTGCGGCGTGGAGACGATCACGGTGGCGTTCTTCCAGAGATCGGCGCGCTCGTCCGGCGGCGTACTCCCCGTGAAGACGACGATGCGCTCCGGGTCCAACTTCATGACTTTCCTGAAAAACGCGGCGTGCTGCTCGACCAGCGGCTTTGTCGGGGACAGCATCAGCACCTTCCCGCCCTCGTGGCCGTAGAGCCGGCCCGCTATGACCAGCAGCGCGATGATCGTCTTGCCCAGCCCTGTGGGCAGCACGATCAGGCTCGACTTCTCCAGGGCCTTGCGGGCCAGCGTCTCCTGGTATACACGGCTTGCGACCTTATCCGGCACCAGGAGCGGGTGGCTGACGAACTCTGACATGTCTCTGTTACGTGGATAATCAGCGAATATATAAGTTCCTATACATACCGGGCTGAAATTAATATCACTATAGTATTGTGCATGCTGAGAAGGCATCAAACACAAAGGCCACAAAGGCCACAAAGTCATTTTTATTAAGGGGTCTTTAATGAATATTTTTTAAACGTACGTTGTGGCCATTGTGGCCTTTGTGGCCTTTGTGTTAGGTGCCCTCTAGCCTGAACATAGAGAATCTGGAATGATTGCGCTCTTCGTGTTACGGTTTACGAGCATAGTAAATGCCCGAGCCCAGATCGCGCATCAGGCCGGACCGAAGAAAAGCGCCCTTTCCCCGGTATAGTTTCCACATCTTCGGGTCTGTCAGGGACTTTACAATCGCCGCCAGGTATCGCCAGAGGCCATCGGTACGCAGGGGCGTGAGCGACAGGTCAAGCCATTCGATAGGCTTCACGTCGGCTGTTATATCTATAAATCCGGCGGCTTTGATAGCGCCGGTCCACTCGTCTGCGGTCGTCGTTAAGGGTACTATCCCGAACGATGCCCTGAACTGCTCCCTTTCCTCCGGGGACATCGGTCGCGGGGCGGTGACCTCGTTGCACCCCAGCCGGCCGCCAGGCTTCAGCACACGGTACAGTTCGGCTAAGGCTACCGGCACGTCACAGAATACCAGGACCGATTCGACCACCGCTGCGTCGAATGATCCGTCTTTAAATGGCAGGCGATGTGCGTCAGCGGCAACCGGACGAACCGCATTCAGGACACGTTCCTTGCGAGCCCTTCGCTGTACCCACCTGAGCATTTTGGGCTGGAGGTCAGCCGCCACGACGTCAGCATCCTGGCTCCTGGCAATGAGACATGAAGTATAGCCGGTCCCGCATCCGAGGTCCAGCACTCTCTCCCCTCGCCTGATGCCTAGCCGCTCGATAAGCATCTCTGTACCAGCGATGCCTCCCGGGTGGCCGGTCAGGCCCGAGCGTTCCAGCGCTTCCAGGTACTCGGCCTTGCTGATCTCGACCATGTTTGAATTTATCTAAGTAAAAGTATAATATTCTAGGCGAGCGACGCCAGCGCCATAAGCGCGCCTGCCAGCAGTGGTATCGACAGGTTATCGTCGATGGTAAATCCGGCCACCCGCCACGGGAACGCGTCGGCAATCACGGCCCCGGCAGCCCCTGCAGCTATGGCGAGGTAAGACAGCTCAGGGCGCAAGGCCAGGCCGATGACGCCGCAGACGATGAACATCACAAGCATCAGCGAAATCGGTTTGGGGTGTGTGACGGCATATACCAGCCCTCTCTCTGCCTTCCCCCGGGCATCGATGGACTTTTTGCCGGTGTACATGAACAGTACCGCGCCCGCCAGCCCCGTGATGGCATCGCCGAAGACCAGGAACAGGATAGCCGCAACTGCTATCGTCTTGCTGAAAAGCACAACCGCCAGGAACATCGATGCGGCTGCATAGAAATATGCAGCCAGACGGCCGCCTTCCGAAGGGCGCATGTAGGACGACGGGTAGAGGTCATGGCCGGTCAGCCGCATGTACTCCAGGACGGTGGCCCCGATCACGCAGGCAGCCAGCACGGTTCCCATGATCTCCTTAGAGAGGAAAAAATAATAGGCGGCAGGAATGACGCATCCCGCCATGTGGAATGCTTTCCTGCCCAGTTCCTTGAAAAACAATTGCCGGTCGAAAGGCATAGCGGCCTATACCTTCTTGCCGTAGCCTTCCAGCGGCTTGCCCGTGCAGAGCAGTTCGCTGAACAGGCCGGTCAGGCCTTCCGCGGGGATGCGCACCTGCGCCATGCTGTCGCGGTCGCGGACCGTCACGGTGCCGTCTCCTTCGATGGTGTCGAAGTCTACGGTCACGCAAAACGGGGTGCCCGCCTCGTCGTTGCGGCGGTACCGCTTCCCGATAGTGCCCGAGTCGTCGTACTCTACGAAGTAGCCTGCGTCTTTCAGGCCTTTTGCGATGCCGGCGGCCCGGCCGGTCAGCGGCTCCTTGCTGAGGAGCGGCAGTACGGCCACCGTAATCGGGGCCACCGTCCGGTCCAGCCGGAGCACGATCCGCTCTTCGCCCGCGACAATCTCCTCGTCGTAGGCGTGGTCCAGCACCGAATAGAGGATGCGGTCGACACCGTAGGAGGGCTCGACCACATGCGGGATGATGTTCTCGCCGTTTACGTCCACCTCGACCGTCTCATGCTTGAACAGGCTGGCCTCGATCACGATTTCCTCGCCGTCGATATCCAGACGGACCTCGGGCCGGTCCAGCTCTTCCGGCTTCATGGCCTTGAGTGCCGCCATGATTTTCCCTGCCTTGCCCTTGAACTTCGGGCCGATGGTCTTCATGTCGGGCGTGACGATGGTCTTCTTGACCTTGAGCGGCTTCTCGAACGGGATGAACACCGACAGGTCTACCTCGCTGCGCTTCTGGTGAGCGGTCAGGTCATAGCTGGTGCGGTCGGCAATGCCCACGATCTCGATCCAGCCCAGGCCTTCCAGCAACACCTCGGCATCCCAGCAGTCCGTGGCGTAGTGGGCGCGCTCAGTCTTCATGTGCTGCCTGAAGCGGAGTCTCTTCTCGTCTATGCCCACGCTGATCAGGAACTTGTAAGTGAGCGCCACGTAGTAGGCCAGGTACTCGTTCGCTATGGTGCCCTTCTCCACAGCCTCGCCGACGCGCATGGGCGTGACCGGGCCGTTCGTCAGCTGGGCGTTCTCGTCCCACAGCGGCAGCACCAGCTCGCGCACCACGCCGAAGTTGGGGTGCTGGTTCTTGAACCGGGGGTCGACAAAGACCTCGGCCTCGGCCTGGGTGAACTCCCTCAGTCGGATGACGCCCTGCCGCGGGGATATCTCATTCCGGTACGATTTCCCGATCTGGGTGACGCCGAACGGCAGCTTCTCGCGGTAGAACCGCAGCAGCCTCGGGAAGTCCACGAACATGCCCTGTGCGGTCTCCGGGCGCATGTAGCCCTTCTTCTTCTGCCCGGGGCCGATCCAGGTCTGGAACATGAGGTTGAAATCGTATACCTCGCCCAGCGGCCCGGCGCACTCCGGGCACCTGATGTCGTGCTCCCGGATGATCCCGGTCAGCTGTTCCTTCTTCAGGCCGTCCGGTATCTCCACTTTCTCCTTGACTATATGATCGGCGCGGAAGGACTCTTTGCACTTCTGGCACGTCACCATGGGGTCGGCAAAACCGCCGACGTGGCCGGAGGCCTCGAAGATCGCCTCCACTCCGATGGTAGGCACCTCGATCTCGTAAAAGCCCTCGCCCACACAGTAGAACCGCCGCCACGCGTCCTCGATCTTCCGCTTGAGCGTGGCGCCGAGCGGCCCGTAGTCGTAGAAGCCCGATGCCCCGCCGTAGATTTCGAACGCCGGCCAGATGAAGCCCCGGTTCTTGGCGAGCTCGAACACCCTGTCGTACTTTTCCATATTGAGACCTCAATGATCGCTAATGCACATCAAAAGAGCTTCTTAAAGGATATATTTTATGTCCATCACAGGCCGACATGCTTCTTCGTAATCTTTTTGTCAATCGTGCAGATATCGATGCAACCAGGCAATCGAGCATACTGCTCCCTGTTATTCTGGTGCTCTGACGCCAAGGTCGCGTTCTATCAATATCAAAGGTCAAAAGACCGTAAGAAAATGGTCTGTCCAATATTAATCGCGGTGCGACGCCCATGCGTTCTTACAATAAAAAAGGCAATAACAATGCAAATTGTGGTCTATCAAATATCGATCGCGGTGCGACGCCCATGCCTGCTTCGCTGCATGGGCTACTCCGGGTTTTTCCGGTGCTCCACCGTCCGGGCCGCGCTCGCACCCTCGCTTCACCGGACAGCTGCGCCTTCGGCAGCGCTGACCGGAGAGCTTCGCAAGCGCTAAGCAACGCTGCCCTGTCGGGCGCGCGTTCATTGCCCGGCCGCCTCCGCACCCCTCGCACAGCTACGCGTGCGAGGGGCCTTCGGCCGAAAAAACCCTCCGCGGACCGCGGAGAAGAAAAGGCTAAGCGCACCAGGACTAGTAATGGATCGTTGCCTGTACTGGTGTTGGTATGGGTTGCTGGTGCTTCTCCGCGGAAGGCGGAGGGTTTTTTCGGCTTGCCCCTTCGCACGCGCAGCTGTGCGAGGGGTGTGTAGGTGTCGGGTGTGAAAAACGCTGCCGATAGGCGCGTTTTTCAGGGCTTGCAAAGGAGGCTCGACGCGGCGAATGCGCGTCGAGTCGACGAAGGTGCGAGCCCGTCTCCCGACACCGGAACACCGTAAAAACCCGGAGTAGCACGTGCGGCGAAGCAAGCACGGGCGTCGCACCGCGATTAGAAAGGGAAGCATTTGCAAATGACAGACCTCTTGCCCGTTCACAAAAAACAAGCACGGGCGTCGCACCGCGATTAATATAGAGAGTTCTAGAAGTTTGTCACAACGCTTTTTTAACAATAAGCAAGCACCTCGATTAGAATGGAAAGTGTTAGAAATCGATCGACATAAGGATTTTTCAGGAATCAAACGTTATGAAAAGTTTTACGAAGACGGATATACAGGCGCACGTCCGAAAATCCAGCATAAGCTAAATAATATGTTTGGTGCCCGGGCGCATTGGTCTTTACGCCCGGGTACGCTGTGAACAGGATTGGTAGTGCCTGCTTGTTTATATGACGACCTTGCCGTCTTCGGCGTGGCCGCCGGTGAGCATGGTGCTCGGGTCGATGTTGAACATTTCCTTGAAGGCGTTGGGGTTAAACCTGAGCTTGAGCTTCGGCCTGCCCGGGCCCTTGTTGTGCATGGACTCGGTGTAGATGAGGCCCGCGCGCCGCATCTCGTATATGCGACGGGAGAAGGTCTCGACGCTCGCAATGCCCAGCTTGAGGCCGAACTCGCGGAGGTCCTTGTACATGATGTTGCTGTTCGCGCACGCGAGGATGAACACGGAAGTCGAATCCCTGAAGGTGTTCTTGATCGCGCTGAACCGGGGTTGGTTGACCTGGTTCATCATATTCACGAAGTCGCTGGCAATATCATCGCCACACAACTTCCTGATGTTGTCTACCAATTCCTGAGAAGTGGAAATTCTCGTCATAGTTAATAAGCTGATTTTTTATGACTTAAATCTTATGGCAAAAACAATATAATTCAAAGAAATTCGCTTTTCGATAAAAAAAACGCATTTATATCATAATTCAAATTATATAAAATTCACATCGGTCGCTTATAAAATTATAAGTCGGAGCACTTGCATTTTTGAAAGTATAGTGTTTATACAGCCATTTTGGGGCAGAAAAAATATATATCATAGTAGCTGGCATACATGTTGAGATCAGAATGCCGCTAGACATCAAGCTATTTGGATACTACCCCGGCGCGAACTGCTCGTCGTGCGGCAAGTTCGAGGGCTGCGGGGGCAAGGCGCACCTGTGGGACTTCCAGTCGATGAAGCCGAAGCTCATCGAACGCTATGGCGATCGGGTCCGGGTATCGCTGATCGACGTATTCACCGACGAGGTGAAGAAATTCCCCACGGTAGTGGAACACATCAAGGTCTACGGGCTCCGCATACCGATCCTGATGCTCGAGGGCGAGATCATCGCCTGCGGCGGCGACGCTTCCGACGACTCCATCTTTGAGATCGTCGACTATGCGCTCGCGGAGATGGCCAAAGAGGAAGACACAAAGGGCACGAAGGACACAAAGGACACAAAGGACGTTGCCCCTTCACCCGCCCGCTGATTTTCCAGAAAATTTTTCCTACAGACCGTCTCCTTTGTGGCCTTTGTACCCTTTGTGCCCTTTGTGTACCCAGAAAGCGTAAATAGTATCACTATTATAGCATCTTCCGGATGGATGGAACCAGGACTCTGGCAGACATGGGCTTCGAGGCCGTGCGCCATAAGACCAGTAGCGGCAACTACAAGCCGCACCTCTCGCTGGCCTTCTCCAGCGGCGGGGAGCGGAAGGTTTTCGGCGTCGACACCACGCGGAACGGCCGTAAGGACGACCAGTATTTCCTGATCACCCATGCGCACACCGATCATAATGGCAAGTCGGCCATGCTGTCGGAGCGCTCCATATCGTCCGATAAGACAGCGGTCACCCTGGAGATGCGGCACGACCAGCATTACAAGGGCAAGACGTTCAGGCTGGGCGATACTATCGATGTCGACGGAGTGAAAGTACAGACCTTCGATACGCATCACTCCATCGGTGCCACCGCCTTTTTCTGGGAGAACGAACAGGGCGTCCGGGTACTGGTGACCGGCGATGTCAAGGACTTCAGCGGCCTGCCGAAGTGCGATCTGCTCATAACCGAGGCGACCTACGGCGACCCTTATGACCCCGGGTGCATCTTCAAGGACGACCTCGACTCGTTCGAGGCGGCGCTGACCCACAAGCGGGTCGCCTTTGGCGCCTACGCGTTCGGTAAGGCGCAGCGCGCGGTTTCCATGGCCAGGACGTTTGGCTTCGACGATACCATCGCCATGGACAAGAACTCGCTCATTCTCACCCGACTGCTGCTTGGCGACGATGCAGGGGATCTGGTAGCCCTGAACGGCGAGGAGCACAGGATGAGCGTCACCTCGCCGTGGACGCTGGACAACCTGCCCTTCGGCATTAAGAAGTACGTGCTCACCGGCCAGAAGCACTACGTGCACCCGACTATCTGCATCAGCGACCACCTCGACTTCTGCGGCCTGCGGGACATGGTCTATGCCACCGATCCCGAGCTCACGCTCGTCTACCACCCGGACAGCGGCGGAAATGCGTCTGCGTTCGCCGCCTTCATGAGCAAGAACGGCAAACCGTCCTGCACGCTCGCCGGCCTGATCGGCCACGCCGGACCCTGACAATAGCTGTTACGGGGCAACAGCACAAGCTTTTAAAAGTAGTAGACATATCTTATGCTCACACGATCGTGAGATAAGCTTTATATGGGGCTTTCCTCACATATCGGTACAGAAGATAATACCAGAGGTATTGACGTGAGATACACCAGGCTCATTATCATTGCTTGCGTGCTTTGCGCACTAGTCTTCCCGTTACAGGCCTTCGCCGAGTCGAAGCCCTTCTACGGGGACGTAAAAGGGACCGTCTACAGTCAGGCCTTCAAGGCCTCAGGCGCCCATGTGTTCCTGAAAACAATGGATGCGGAGACGGGCGTCGAAACCGGCAATGTCGCCGATACGTATACGGATAGTTCAGGCAACTTCAAGTTCGATTATGTCGTCTTTTCGCCCGACAAGCAGTTCCAGTACATGATAAGGGCCGACAAGGGCAGCAACTCGGCGCTCGCGTGGGTCTACGCGCTGCCGGCCGACAACTATTCGGACTCTTACGTGGCGCCTATTAACATGGACTTGAGCGTGCCATCGAAATATACCGATACCACCGTGACGGTCTGGAGCACGCAGGCCCGGACGACCACCAATACCAACCTCGGGGTCGTGCCACGCGTCATGCTGCACCTGTACAAAGTCGACCTGAACGGCGGCAACCGTACTCAGGTAGGATCGAGCTATACGACGGACAATATCGGGCAGTACACCTTTACCGGCCTGCCTTACGGCCTGTACGTAGTAAGGGCGGAGTCCATGGGACAGGCAGTGGAGCAGCCCTTCGCAGCCTACCAGCAGATCAGCAGCGTAACCATATCCACGAACCTCCCGATACCCTCGCCCACCCCGACACCCAAGCCGACCGCTACCCCCAGGCCAGGCAGCACCGGCAACGAGACCTCATCCGGCGGGTTCTTCGGGATACCGGGCTTTGAGGCCGTAGCGGCACTGATCGCGCTTCTGGGCGCCGCGCTGTACCTGAGGAGAGCTTAAACCGGCTCCCCTCCGCTTATTTTTCGTTTTCAGTACGATTTCATTCGTAGTTATAGAAAAGGCCTTTAATAATGGCGTCTTATAATCGAGCGATGACAGACGATGACAAGCTGCTCGTCCTCCCGCTGGGAGAAGAGTCCAAGCTGATCACCCAGACCATCGCCAATGATACGGCGAGGCAGATTCTGGAGTTGCTGGCTGACGGCGCTATGTCTACGTCGGCTATAGCCAAAAAGCTAGAAATACCTCTCACCACGGCCCAGTACAACGTCGAGAAGCTGATCGAGGCCAGGCTGGTCATCGTGGAGAAGACGAAATACAGCGAGAAGGGCCGTGAGGTCAAGCTCTATGCGCCGGCAAAGCGCATGATCGTGCTGGTGCCGGCCAACACCAGCCGCCAGGCAGTCATGGACGTGCTCAAGAAGTACCTCGTGCTCCTGCCAATAGCCGGTTTCGTGGCGCTGCTGGTCGAGCTGGCCATGGGGTTCCGCGACGGCGTCTTCGGCCTAGGCGGCAACGGTGCGGAAAGATCCAGTGACAGCGCCCCCATGATGACGGCGCAGGGAGGCAACCTGTCGGCCACGGGCGGAGCTACTGACAGCAACGGCTGGCTCGCCGGCATGCCGCCCACGCCAGAAGCGTTCTCGAACCTGACCGGATCGGTCGACGGTCTCCTGAAATCGTCAGGCGACAGGAACGTGACCAGGGCGATCGGCGACAACCTGTCGTATGCGATAAACCGTACGATGGAAAACAGCCAGGATGTCGGCGCCGCAATGACACAGGCCCCCGCGACAGCCCCGACAACCGTCCCGACCACGGGCGGAGCACTGATACCGCCAGACCTGCTCAGCCACTACGGGCTGTGGTTCTTCATCGGCTGCTTGCTCATCATCGGCATCATGATGGCCTACGAAGTATACCGCGTCCGCAAGGGCAAAAAGAAGTAACTTATTTTTACGCTGCGTATTAATAAACACTAGATCGTTATTCCGTCTCTTCCTCGACGCCGACGGCGGTCAGGAATCGCCGGGTGATGGCCTCGTCAACCAGCTTGAGCAGCGTGGCCCGGTCTTTGATGCCCATGAAGATGCCCAGCGATATCTGGGCTGCGGCCATACGCGGGTGGCCGCCGGCAGAGCCGATGTCCCCGAAGGCCCGCTGGACGATCTCGCCGATGTTCAGCCTGATGTCCTTGCACCTGGCCGACAGGTGGATTTTGTCCTCGGTCATGCCGAAGACCAGCACGGTGTTGATCCCTTCCAGCTTGAGCAGGTGATCGGCGGCCTGTGGCAGGGTGTCCCGGTCGTGGATGAAGCCCACGTCCGAGATCAGGTACGAGCCCTCGATCTTCTTTTTACGGATCGCCTCGCCGAGGACGTCCATCGTCTCGACGGATATCGACGGCGTCTCGATCTGCGCCAGCAAGTCCTGCTCTGCCATACCGTAAAGGAATGCGGCCGAGGTCAGGTCGACCGCCGAGGTGTTCCGCTTGAACTCGCTCGTGTCGGTGCGGATGCCGTACAGCAGGGCCGTCGCCAGGTTGCTCGATATCTCGAAGTCCAGCTCCTGCACGTACCGGGTCATGATGGTCGAAGACGCGCCAACGTCCGACCGGATGTCGACGAAGTCGGCGGCGACCGCGGCGGAGTCCTCCTGGGGCATGTGGTGGTCGATGATGATGTTGACCGGCTTCGAGGGCGGCAGCGAGTTGTTCCGTCCCGGCGTGTTACAGTCTACCATCGCGAGCACATCATATTCCGGAAGCGCAGCCGTGGTGATCTGCCGTAATGGTATGTTAAGCAGGTTGATGAACGCCCTCGTCTCCTGGTGGCCGATGGGTCCGAAATAAAGGATTTCGGCGACCTTGCCCACTGACTCGGCCATCTCCTTAAGGGCCAGTGCGCCTGCGATGGCGTCCGGGTCAGGGTTATCATGGACGACGATGCCGATCTTCCGGCCGGGGTCAAGCGACTTGAGGTAGGTCATGAGCTGCCAGGCCGCACCGCGCAGCTCGATCTTCTGCAGCTCGGTCAGCGCCTCGTCGGCGACAATGCTCGGCGGGTGCAGGATGATGTCCGCGCCGGCCGCGTACAGCTCGTCGACGGTGACGAGGTCAATGGCCCGGGCCATGGCGAAGGAACGCGGCGAGACGCTCTTTATATGCTTCAGCGCCTTCACGTTCGCGGCGAAGCTGGAGCTGAGGACGAACACGCCTTCCGTGCCCGCGATCGGCAGCTCCTTGAGCGTCTTCGAGTTGCCTATGTCGCCCTCGATGGCCTCATAGTCCTGGTCCCGGAGCGCCTCGACGCGCGAGTGGTCCCTGTCGATGATCAAGAAATCTTTCTTGAGCCGGGACAGCTCCCTGGCGATGGCAAGGCCTATGCTGCCTCCGCCAAGAATGATGTACGCGTAATGCTGCCGCTTCGACGGCCCGGCCTGGACTTCTTCCTGCTCTTCCATGGGAAACACCCGTTAGCCTGTCCGAGGATAAAAACCTTGTCAGAATGTGGCTAACCATACATTAATCCAGCCTTCGTTATATAGATTCGCAGCGCCAGATGGTGTCGGCTGGCTGAAAGCAGCGTAAACCGCAATGTATATATTATAGATACGACCTACTATAGGTTCGCAGTGGTGCGCCGTCCGGCGTAATACGACTGCAGCACGTCTATTCACGCGGGGCCCGTGGCTAAGTCAGGCAGAGCGGCGGACTCTTAATCCGCATGTCAAGGGTTCAAATCCCTTCGGGCCCGCTAAAACTTTTTAGTGCTCTTCGGGAACTTTCTAAAAAGTTCCGGGTCTCGACATCCGTACAAGTGCCGAAGGCACCGTTTTTAGGATCGTTTTGGAAGGGTGCAAGGGGAACCTTTTCCCAAAAGGTTCCCCGGTACACCAAGTTTTAATAAAAATTTCTCTCATGCGCTTGCTTTATTAGCTGTCAAACCCGAAATAGGCTCAATGATTGTCAGGCCCGCCACAAATACAAGAATCCCTTTTAACATGTCTGCTACGTAAAGCGATGGAGAAGCTATGACATTTTCTAATGTTCGTGAGGCCATCGTCCCTGATATGCCCGGCAAATCTTGTCGAGCATTTCCGCATAGGACTTGTCGATATCGATGCCTAAGCTGTTATCCCTCGCCAGATATGGCTTATTGACATTGTCAATGAAGACCGGAACTAGGAGCAGGTAGTCATAACCGTTTACGTGGGTGTGGCCTATCGGCCTTGTGGGAAGCTGTCGGAACTTGCTTATCGTCTTGTCAGGGTCATCAGGACGATTTTTACTAATGGCTCCAAGGAATTGCGTCCATAGTGCTTGGTCACCGGAGGAAAGCCTAGGTACAATCTTTTGCTCGAATGCCACTTCGTTGCCTACAAAAAACGGCTTAATCCTGTCTGGCACGTTCAGCACTCGTTGCGCCGTCCCAATCATCACCGTAGCGACTTTGACGGCTTCTGGCCTCTTGTCATGAAGTACCATCAGGGTATCATTCAGGTCATCGAACCGGGCGTCCTTGTTACGATGTGCCGTTATCACCGACTTGTTTTCCACGCAGATCCGTACAAGGTCAATATTCGGCTTACGAGGATTTGACTCCAACGGCTCACCGATGAGCAGGTCGATTTTCCTATTCCGAGCTCCTGGAGTCGCCACGTTCAGCCAGTGTTTAACGATGCCCTTCTCGATGTCCCTGTGAAGGGCCGGACACATGGCCTGTAAATCGGTGAAAATGCCTTCGCCTACCATGTCAGAATGCTCTTGTAGCCTATGGTTATGGTAGTGCCGGACAATAACGTCATCAATCACCCTGTCGAACGGTGTCGTCATTGTGCTTCACCTTCTTTGGGGTTGATGACCTCATTAGGAATGGGGATGCTCTTGAGAACGCTGCTCTGTAGCCGTAGAAAGCCATTAGCGGCCCGCTGGCAATGGGCTTCAATCCAGGTACTAACTTCCCTGGAGTTCAGGTATTCGCAGAGCCTGTCAATGTGCGCCGGGTTCTTTGGAACGATATAGTATACCGAGTGCTTCGGCACGATGCCCCCTTCCTTGTCGGTCCAGAATTGCGCTTTTGCCGTGATGTCCTTGCACAGTATTTTAGGCCGCAGAATGTCGGTCAGCGGTGGGTTCTCGTGGAAAGCATACCAGGGCTTCCGGGCCACGCAGGTGCGGCCTTTGAGCTTTTTCAGGTTATCGGGCTGCATAAGGTAGCCTTTCAAAGAGCTAAGCCTGCCCTCGTGTAATAAATCACCGTCATTGTCGTATGGTATTAGCATCGAATAGACCGTGCTTGGTAAATCCCTCGCCATTAGCTCCCTTCCCGAAATGGTGGGGTAGGCGAACCGTTTAAGCTCCGGGCTCAACTCTCTCGCCTTCCTCACGAAGACAGAGTCGGCCCCTGTGGCAACCCCACAACTCACACGAAGGGCAATATCGCCTAATACCGTACACTTTTTTTGTTTTATGATACCGTTGATTTTAGGTAACCACGAATGCCCATCCGCGGATAATCTAACGTCTGTTACCCTGCCGTCCCTGAAGATTACCCTCGTATCTTTAGTCTTCGGGTGGTTATCCAACGTCGTGATTGTCGGGTATGTGGTCATGTCATCGAACGTCTCCTCGCCTATCATCTGAATCTCGACAACCTGCTTTCTGCCCATCAATTCCCTGAGTTGGGACGCGGTGGCTACATAGATGAACTTCTCCGGAGTGATGAAGACCAGCCTGCCGTCACGTTTCAGGCTTTTCATGGCCTGCTCGTAGAACAGGATGTAAAGGTCAAAACGACCCTGTGCCGTCTTAAATAAGCCCCGGTAGGTGGTCTTTTCCACCTCTGAAAGCCCGGTAATCGGCACGTATGGGGGATTTCCGATGACATAATCGTAGCATTCGCGCGGACCGAGCAGGAAGTCCTGGTACCGTATCTCGATAGACGGGTAATTCCTGAACTTACTCAACGCCTCTGGTATGTGCCTTGGGTCCGACTCGATGCCTACGATACGGGGAACTGACACACAGTTTTTCGAGCACCATCTGATAACGCCTTCGATGAATACCCCTGTGCCGCAGCCAGGGTCAAGCACAATATCCTCTTTATCCGGTGTGGACTCGCTGAACAGCTTTCCCACCATCAAATCGACAACGTTCTGCGGCGTCGGTACGAATCCTTTCATATTCCCCTCGTTTTAATAACATAATCCCTCGATTAAATATAGCTTTGCAGGTGCCACCAGACGCCCGTAAACGGCCTATAACAAGCTTTACAGTTGCACCTGCCCATCGACCATCCTCGATAGAGGACACCAATTATGGTGGGTATCCATTGGCTTGTATTACGATTCAATGTCAGATTCGTCGATAATTATCCCTGTCTCCTCCGGGTAATGGATATGAGGTACAACTCTGCCATTTAATTCAACGTGATAACCAACCCTCAATAACGTTTTTACAGGTATAGTTAAGCAATAATCATCATCGGTCATGACACCGATGAAATAACCAATTTTAGGTAAGTAAAACAACGCATGCTCTAAATTAGATGGAATTGACGGATAATCGCGTCTGTCGCAAATTTTCGCCATCGGTATATATTGCTTTTTTATTACAATGCTGCCCATAAAAAGGAGAGTTGTCAGCTTATTATTTAAACGCTTAGCGAGTGTCTACTGAAAGTATCAAATTTTCATCGCCACCGGGAACTCTCTTATCGTTACTGTTGCTGTCGCTACCAATAGGCCAAAATCTGCCTCATTTGATATCCCCGTTTTAAGTGTCTGTAATTGCATGCAGACTGCGACTAAGACTAAAGCTATGAACGCGAATCCGAAGAGTAGCGCCCGGAATATTCCGTTCCGTTTCGCCCCTGATGCTTCATCGTAGACAGATGGTGGCCGCCCACGCCCATGTTATCACGACTGAGTTCATGTATGGGCACAACCATTGCCTCAGGCGGCATTCCGTAGCGTCTGCCGGGCATTAAAGCCTGGTCTGAGGTTACAGCAGCTTCTTCCCGGCGTCGGGCCCGGCCTTGAGCACGTAGGCGTCGGTGATCTTCACCACGACGGCCCCCTTCGGCGTGAACCGGGGCCACTTGACCTTCATCCATTCCACGTTGTCCTTGAAGACGGGGCCGCTGGTGTGGACGGCGGCCGTGCCCTTGATCTGGAAGCCGCCCTTGTCGCCCCACCAGGAAACGGCGACCTTCCCGTTTTCGTTCAGGTTCGCCAGCGTCTTCAGGAAGAACTGGTCCGAGACGAGCAGCGACTCGTCGTCCAGCAGCCGGAACGCCGCGACGACGACCACGTTGGGCGTGCCGTCCTTCGCCGCCGTGGCCAGCCAGACGTACTTCGCGGCGGCCAGGGTGTCCTTGATGTCATTCGTGAGCTTGACCATGCGACTGCCTCCCGTGACCCCTTAACGCTTCATCTTAGAAACCTGTTGGCCGGCTACGCCCATGTTATCGCGACTGAGCTCGTGTATGAGCACAACCATTGCCTCAGGCGGCATTCCTGTCACGTCGCAGACATCCCGCGTGAATGCGATGATCAGCTTCTCTTTTTGTTCGGTCGACAGCGGTCCCATCTCCAGCGTAATTATTGGCATCAGTTCATTCCTCCACGTTTATTTTCGATGTGTGTATCCGTTTGTTTCATGCTTCTTCAGGCAGCGTGTGATTGGTGTTCCGCTGCCGTACACACTATACGTTAAAAATATTTAACGTGAACAGAATACAGTGTGGTATATACTACCAACCTGTATAGTGGTAGATGACAGGGGAACTATGCCCATGCGACAGAAAAATTACCATGGCCCGGTCGAAGCGACCGTAGACATTCTCGGCGGCAGGTGGAAACCGCTGATCCTCTGGGCCCTGAGGGACGGGACGCTCAGGTTCGGGCAGATCGAGGAAGAGCTCTCGGTTTACACTCCGAATATCACCCAGAGGATGCTGACGAAGCAGTTACGCGAGCTGGAAAACGACGGGCTCGTAGTCAGGAAGGTGTACCCGGAGGTGCCGCCCAGGGTAGAGTACACGCTGACAGAGCGGTACAAGTCGCTGATGCCGATCGTCGAACTGATGTACGCCTGGGGTAAAGAGCACATGGCCGACCAGATCGGGTATGAATGCGACGGGAAGCGCACCGGGTAGACTGGAATATTTAAATATCCGCCTGCGCGGCCCGACAACATCGTCGGGGACTGGAGGATGATCGGGAAATGCCGCAGGTGTGCTGGAACTGACACCAGGCCGGCGTTTGCCTGTCTCATCGCAAGTTCCATCCCGACGTAAACCACTAAC
>CAVYKK010000034.1:0-13519 GCA_963769045.1 uncultured Methanocellaceae archaeon | reverse complement strand
CTTTCCGCCCATATGACGGCACCGTCTTTCACCAGCCGGGCCATGGTCTCAGCCTTCATTTTTCTCAGCGAGTCCGCCTGGGCCCGGCCCTGCGCTTCAGCCAGGGCTTCAGAGAAAAACGAGAACCAGATTGTGAAAAACAGGATGACAGAAATGACCACATAGTCAACCCCGGCTCAGGCCCATGCCGGCCACGTCAGAAAATCCCGCCGGGAACAGGGCGATCAACGCAGTGACGATGAAGCACAGGTACAGGATGAACATCACGGGGTTCCTGACCGTGTAGCGGGGGTCGAACTTGAGCACTGAGTCCTTCAGCGTTCCCGCAAGGATACGGCCGGACATCCACGAAGCTTTTCCAGTCATGCTACACGCCTCCCAGCAGCTCTGCCAGCGGCCCGAAGGTCAGTGCGGGAAGGAAGGTGATAGCGCCGACGATGAGGATGATGCTGGCGAGGAAAAGCGCAAAGGTGAGAGTGTCCGTAGGCAGCGTGCCCCGCGTGGTCTCGATGATCTTCTTCCTGGACAGCAGCCCGGCGATGGCGATCATGGCTATGAGCGGCACGTACCGCCCCACGGCGATGACCAGGCCCGAGAGAAGGTTGAAGTAAGGCGTGGAGTTGGCCAGCCCTGCCATGCCTGACCCGTTGTTGGCTGATGCCGACAGGAACTCGTACATAATCTCGGCGAACCCTCGCGAGCCCGGGTTCAGGGCCGCTCCCGGATGCAGGAGGATCGTCAGCGCCGTGGGCAGGAGCACCATGACCGGGTGGATGATGACCACGAGGGCGATCAGCTTCATCTCCCGGGGCTCGATCTTCTTCCCCAGGAACTCGGGCGTCCGCCCTACCATGAGGCCGGCGATGAACACTGACAGCAGCACGTATACGATCATGACGTCGAAACCCGCCCCTATGCCGCCCGGCGTGCACTGCATCATCATGCCGAACATGGCGTGGAGCACGGTCAGCGGCATCATGGAGGTGATCGAGCCCGAAGTGCCCCCGGACTGCACGAAGGTGTCTGCGGCGGCGAAGAAGGCCGTCTCGTAGGCGGTGAACCGCTGCTCCTTGCCCTCCATGTAGCCGGCCGGATAGTCCAGCGGCAGCGCAGGGTTTGACGTCTCCCCTGCGACCATGATCAGCGCCCCTGACATGAAAATAACCACCATCACGGCCAGGATGATGACGCCCTGCCTCCGGCTGCCGGCCATGACCCCGAAGGCATACGGTATGGCGAAGGGGAGCAGCATTGTCAGGATGTTCTGCAGCAGATTGGTCAGCGGGGAGGGGTTCTCGAACGGGTGCGCAGAGTTCGTGCCGTAGTACCCGCCGCCATTGGTGCCGAAGAACTTGATCGATTCCAGCGAGGCTACGGGGCCCAGCGGTATGGACTGTATCGCTCCTGTGATAGTCCTGGTCTCCAGCGTTCCCCCGAGCATCTGGGGGACGCCGCAGGCTATGAAGATCAATGCCACGACGAACGCTACCGGTAACAGCACCCGGACGATGCTGCGGGTAAAGTCACTGAAGAAGTTTCCTATCGTGCCGTCCCGCGATATGATGCCCCTGATGAGCGCGAAAGCCGATGCCATGCCGGTCGCCGCAGACGCGAACATCGCCGTCGTCAGGATGACCATCTGTGCCAGCGGGCTGAAGGTGTCCCCGGAGTAGTGCTGCTGGTCCGTGTTGGAAACGAAGGATATGGCCGTATGGAAGGCGAGGTCAGGGCTCATTCCTGCAGCCCACAGCGCAGCGAACGTGACCAGCCAGAGGAACGCGTTAGTGATCAGGAGCGCCGCCACATACTCCTTCCAGTCCATACTCTCTTTGTCCAGCCCCATCAGCAGCCGTGATATCGCTCCCTCGATCGGGCCGAAAATCCTGTCGAAGGGGGCTTTTTTACCCGAAAAGACAGCCGCCAGGTACTCGCCGGCCGGTATAGCCAGTACCAGCGATATGATTATTATGGGAATGACCTGTGCGAAACCGAACAGCAGGCTCACGGTATCACCTAGAACTTCTCCGGATAGATTAAGACGTAGACCAGGTAGGCAAAGGCGATAATCAGGGCCGCCGCCACGACGATGTTACCGATGAGCATTCTATTCCCCGAAACTGCTAATATTCGCCGTACTCAAGGCGATTATACAGCCTGTTGCCGGTAATTAGTACATAAGGTTACCGGCAGGAGATTTACTACCGATATATAAGCTTACCGCAGGGGACAATGTAATTAATTGAAAAAAGGAGCGAACGCGCTCTCCGAGCGCGCTCAGCGGGCCCTCTGCCTGGGCGCGGCGCGCTTCTTCGGCGCCATGCGTCTTCCGGCTTTCGGCCCGGCTACTTCCACGGCTTCGTCTGCCTTCAGCGTGGTCTTGCACCGGTTACACTCGGCCGCACACCACTCGTGGTACATAGCCGTGCACGCGGGACAGACGATGGCATCATCTTTCTTTATCGCGAGGCCACACTCGTCGCACCTGCCGGCATCGTCCTCCTCTAGCTCGTCGTCTGCGCGGTCTGCCTCTAACTCGTCGAAGTCGTCGTCGTCCACGTACATCGTAATTGCACTTCCAGCATGAATGCTGTTCGAGATAATATTTAAAATTTTTGGGCGGTAAAAGCCGGGGTTCTCGATCGGTACGAAGTGCGCTTATATACCGGCCGCAGGAGAGGCGTGGAAAGCACGACAGTTGTCGATTAATCTACCGCACGGCCAGGTATGTTTCAGCCATGTCGCCAGGGCGACAGCTATTTATTTTTGCATTCAGAGGTAAACATGTGAACCCATGGTCGATCACATGACAGTGAAGGGCGCGGTTGATGAGGCCGTGAAGAAGGGTACCTACCCGGACAGGAAGGCGGCTATCGCCGGCATGACAAAGCAGATGATCGACTACCAGAAGGGAGTTTTAAAGGGAAAGCTCAGCGTCGACCCCGTCGGAAGCGTCGAAAAAGTCAGAGAAGAGCTATGGCAGTCGCTGATGAAGCAGGCTGGCGGCGACGAGGACAAAGCCGTGCGCCTGTACGCGGAAGAGCTCAAGAAAATGACCGTGCAGGAGCAGTGAAATCATGTCCGGCATGGTAGGCAAAATCAAGCTGTATCTCGACACGAACGTGCTGCTCAGCCTGCTCGTGGACGAGGAGAAGAAAGGCGTGAAACTCGGGGAGAACGTGGCCCGGCTCCTCAAGCAGGCGGCCGATGGCCAGTACCAGATCTTCGTCTCCGAGCATACTGCCAACGAGCTTCTCAAGACGGGCGCCCCGGCAGAATACATTGACCAGGTGCTCCGGCCCATGCTGCTGATGAACGGCGGCGACCTGCTGCTGGCTAACGAGGACATCCTCCGCGCCGCGATGAAGCTCCACCGTGTGAACGAGATACCGTTCCTGCGGGCGCTGCACATCGTTTTTGCCCAGCGGAACAACGCGATCATCGTCACCCGCGACTTCGACATGTCCAACAGCGCCCGGACCATGGCCGGAGTCATGAAACCCGAAGATCTCCTCGCGTGAAGGCGCCAGGGCGGCAAGGGAAGACGCCAAGGCGCCACTATAGAAAATAAGAGGCGCCAAGACGCCAAGTCAATTTTTATATTTAAGGCACCAGGAATCCAATACCTCTGGATAACATCAAGTTGCAACTCCATATACTAAACTCAAAAAAACTTGGCGCCTTGGCGTCTCATATTTTCTATAGTGGCGCCTTGGAGCCTTCTCTTGGACTCTTGGCGTCTTAGATCAATAAGGCTTTATTGCGGCCGGTAGCCGATCCACCCGGTGCCGGGGGCTTTCTTCTTTTCCTTCGGTACGGCAGCGCCGCGCTTTTTCTGCAGCCTGGCGGCCAGCTCTGCGGCTATACGGGCCTCTTCGTCCCGCTGTTGCTGTACTCTGGACACGCGCTTCGTGGTGAACAGCCCGGCGAAGTCTTCCTCGTCGATGGTCTCCGGGTCCTCCACGCCATCCCTTAGTTTCCGGGCCTCGGCGGCCGCGGCGTTGAGGCGCTCGATCTTGGCGATCTCGTGTATCGCGTCTAAATTACGGACGGTCCGGTCCAGGTAGCCGAGGATGTCGCCCTCGAAAGAGCTTCAGGCTGTAGTCCGAGGCGATGGCCCGGGAGATCTCGTGGGGATCTTTGTCCTGCAGCCGGTAGGCGATCACCTTTTTACTGAACTTTCGTTCCGGGCACCCGCAGAACGGGGAATCGTCGCAGGTGCAGTCTAAAAACTCCATGCTGAAGCTGAGGAACTGCTCCTGCATGGCATGGTCCATCTTGGCTATGGACTCGCCTGAGAACGCGATATCCAGGCTCGCCGGGCTGAACACCCGGGACGGTATGCTGATGCCGATGATGCGGGACAGCCGTTCCGCGCCCCGGAAGTAGACTGCCTCGAAGGCCTCCAGCTCGACGGCGATGTCCAGCGGGGGCACTTTCTTGCGCAGCCGGCTCCGGATGAGGAACGCGTTCTCCACGCTGAGGAAATGGTTGACGATCGCCCGCCCGAACGGCGTCAGCTTTATTTTGCCGTTTTCCCGCGCCATCATGCCGCCGGAGGCGCACTTTGCCATCAGCGCTTTCGTGTCGCAGGCAATGCCCAGCGTGTGGCCGTTGATCTGCTCCAGCGCCTTTTCGTCCTGCACTACGGCCGCGTTGGCAAGGCATTCCTCCATCTGCTCCGGCTCGTCATAGTCGACGTTGACGTGCTCCGCGCTGCCGCCCAGCAGCCGGAACGCCACCTCTTCCTCGGTCTCGCCCTCGATGGAGGCCTCCGGGTCCGACAGGAGCACGATCTTGCCCAGGTCGTGGTAGTCCGGCCGGCCGGCCCGGCCCTGCATCTGCTGGAACGCGCCCACGCCCAGCCAGTCTTTGCCCATCGCCAGCGACTCGAAGATCACCTGCGACGCGGGAAAGTCGACGCCTGCGGCCAGCGCCGCCGTGGTGACGACCACCTTGATCTCGCCCTTCTCGAACCGCTCCTCCACGCTCTTGCGCTGCGGGTACGTCAGGCCGGCATGATACGGTGCGGACTGAATGTGCAAAGCCTGGCTGATGGAGTGGCACTTCTTGCGCGAGTTCGTGAACACGATCGTCTGCCCTCTGAAGCCTTTGCTTGACGTCTTCGCGTACTCCTTCGAGGCATACTCGTCCACGAGGCGGTTCTTCTCGTGGTCACGGGCGAAGATCAGGTGACGCTCCAGCGGCACCGGGCGGTACTCATACTCCACCAGCGTCGCGTTCAGGCGCTTCCCGACGTCCTTCGGGTTGCCGATGGTGGCCGACAGGAAAATGAACTGCGCCCCGGGCGCCATCGTGCGCAGTCGCGCGATCAGCCCGTCGAGCCGGTGGCCCCGCTCCGGGTCTTCGAGCATGTGCACCTCGTCGATGACCACCGTGCCGACGTTGCCCAGGCGGCCGCCGGTCCGCAGGATGAAGTCCAGGCCCTCGTAGGTGCCCACGACGATGTCCGACTCGACGGACGTGTTCAGCTTTACGCTGTTGAGCGATATGCGCGAGGTGCCGACCCGGATGGCGGTCTTCAGCCCCAGCGGTCCGTAGCGTTTCTTGAACTGCTCGT
This sequence comes from uncultured Methanocellaceae archaeon, assembly GCA_963769045.1. GTDB lineage: Archaea > Halobacteriota > Methanocellia > Methanocellales > Methanocellaceae > Methanocella_A. The sequence continues at coordinate 7,941 of CAVYKK010000034.1, read as the reverse complement.
ACTTCTGGTTGGCCAGCGCGACCAGCGGCACCAGGAAGAGCATTTTCCCCTTGCCGTTCAGCGCATTGCTCACCCCTGCCAGCTCGCCGATCAGCGTCTTGCCCGTCGCGGTGGCCGAGACCACCAGCTGGCTCTTCCCGTCCAGCAGGCCGGCCCGGACCGACTTCGACTGGACGGGGAGCAGCTCCTCCATCTTCTCCAGCAGCACATCCTTCAGTGCCGGATCGATCTTTAGATCTTTAACCCTGACCGGAGCCACCTTCGTGTCGGCGACCGGGATGATGTCGTAGCGCGTCAGCTCCGGCGGCAGGTTCGACGGGTTGAGCAGCGCAAGCACCCGGTTCAGGTCCTTCGTCTTCTCCAGCAGCGCCTCCAGCCGGTCCATACCCTTGCCGGTTATGCGACCGCGGAAGGATACCTCCTTACGCAGCTCGCGCTTCGCGCAGTCCATGCAGACCAGCTCGTCCTTGAACCGCACCATGTCGGTACGCTTGAACGTGATCCGGTCATCCATCAGGCAGAAGCGGCAGATGCCAACGCGCTCCGAGCCGAGTTGGTACCCCTTAAGCATGTCGTCCAGCGCATCCTGCCCGGCAGTGTCCATCCTTGCCGCAAAGATACAGTCCGCGGCCTTCATAAGCTCGACAAACGTCGGGACCGGCAGGTACTCGTCGTCCTTTTCTTTCAGGACACGGACCTTCAGCGGCCGTACGCCTTTGGCGGTCTTCTGGACCGTCAGGACGCCGACGAAGACGGGCTTCCCCTCGCCCTTGACCGGGTACACCCGGTACTCGTCTTTTTTATAGGGCGTGAACACTACGTACAGTGACATCGGATTTCTGCAGTATCATTGTGCTGCACATATAAATTGTTACTGTCGGCACGTTTGGAATGCCCGATCGGGGCGCGATCGGGACATATATGAGAGATGAGCGACAGACAGGATGCACATGGAATTCATCAGGCCGCAGCATCCTTCCGACCTCGTCGACCGGGTGGCAAAAGACTACCCTGTGAACTGCCTCGGCTGCGAGCACCTGCGAGCGCTGCCCGATAAAACGACTCTATGTACCTTCGGGGGAAGCCCCCGCAAGGTGGACGTGCTCGACCCTCTGCGGACCAGCCGGAAGTGCAAACACTCAGAGGATACAAACGGTACAAAGGACATGTGATTTTTTAGCCGCATCGATTCACAAAAGGGCCTTAGTATTACTAGAATTATCGTGCAAGAGTACGGGTAACTTTTTTGATAAAGTTCCCCCTTGCACCCCTTCAAAAACGATCCTTAAATTGGTGCCTTCGGCACATGTGCCGGCGTCGCGAGTCAGGGGAGCCTTTTTGGAAAAGGCTCCCCGACAGCCCCTTCGAAAATCAGCTGCGGAAAATGTCCCAGCTCATCTTGCCCACAAACCCGCCGATGATCCAGCCGGCGAGGATGCAGATGAACGGCAGCAGGCAGCAGCAGTTCAGGAGTGAGTTGTCGGTGACGCGGACGTAGGAGCCGGCCAGCACCGCCACGGGCAGGGCGAACGAGAGGGTGATCGAGCCGCAGAGGCCGGCCTCGGATTTGGCGTTGAGCGAGTCCCGGAGCAGCATCACCGTGATGAACGGCGGCAGGGTCGTGGCCACCATGGCCAGGACCACGAGCAGTCCGAGCCCGTACTGGGCGTCGATGTCGATGCCGAAGAAGACGAATGCCGCGGTGAGGGCGATGCCGAAGGCCAGCCCGACGATGCCGGCGGCCATCATGTGCTCGAACGAGAACATCGTCACGGACTCATAGGCGACCGTGGGTCGCGGCGCCTCGTAGCCGGGTCCGGGCTCATGCCAGGCGGGGGGCGTGCCCCGGCCGAAGCCGTCTGTCTGCGGCCGGTACCACCGCGAGTAGATGTTGCTGGCGGAAGAAGCGGAAAAGCGTTTGTCGTAATTGTCGCGGAGGGGAGGATCGCTGAGGACGCGGTAAGCCTCGTTGATCTGCTTCATCTTTTCCGCGGCGCCGGGCGACGGGTTCTTGTCGGGATGGTACTCCATGGCGAGGCGGTGATAGGCCTGCTTGATCTCTTCCTGACTGCTGTCCCGGCTGATGCCCAGGATGTCGTAATGATTGGCCATGGCTGGTTTTTCCCTCGCGTCGTCCCGCCGTTGATTTGTCCCTATCAGCCTCGGTGGTTAAATATTTATCTTTAAGGTTAATAGTATTTTAATTATCAGGGGAGGTGAAGCTTCATGTGCAAGAGCTGTGGATGCGCTACCAAGCCCAAGAAGGATGCGAAGGCGAAGGCAAAGCCCAGGAAGAGGTAATCGCATTTTTCGTATCTTTTTTAGTTTGAAACCTATTTATCATATATCCCCCATCTATTGTGATGAATGCCGAACATTGTCACCAACCGGTACTTCCCTATGCTGGCTCACACGCTGCGCGATTTGTTCGGTATCGAGCTGGAGCACGACCCGTCGCTTGACCGGCTGAGCAAACGCTCCATTACCCGTATCATTGCCAGCAGTGTCTGCAAGGACCCGCAGGGGCGGATCCGGCTGATCTACGTCGACAACGTGGAAGACCTGTCGTCCGGCCGCTTCAAGGACCGGGACATCATCGGGTTCAACATGACGTGGAACCGGATGATCTTCGTCGCGGTGCCGCCGGAGATTGAACCGATATCGACGGATTGCGCCTACATGCCGCACAATATGGAGAGCTACCTGCTCGCGGTGACGCTGCACGAATTATACGAGATACTGACCGGGGACGTGCGCCACTGCCACAACGCGGGCAAATGCCTGAACTCGGTGTGCAGCGAGAACCATAACGGCACGTGCTGCGTGTGCATGGGCGGGCTCATCGAGGAAAAATGGCCCGACCTGACGCTGGAAGACCTGTATTGTGACAGGGGCATCGCCCGGCTCAAAAAAGTCCTGTAGCCACGGGCTTTGTCTGAAGATAGCCGTTATGGCAATTTTATCCGTAATACACTGCTATGCCCGGGCCTTTGGCGGCATATACGTCATTTTCACCTGACAGGCCCCAGGTCCAGGACCCGGTACTCGACGCCCGCTGTCTCAAGGCGCTGGATGGCCTGCGGCGCCATATCCTCTGAGACGACCAGCGTGCCACGGACACCCTTGATCGCCGCTTCGACGATTGCTTCGGCCGCACCGAACAGTGCGTCCGGCTCGATGCATGCCTTCTGCATCGCCGCCAGCGCCTCCATACCCATGACGCCGGTAATGCCCTCGATCGATCCTTTTAGCTTGGCCAGGTCCACCGCATGCGACCCTCCGTTAGCGATGGCAGGGATCTTTACGATGGTGACGCTCTCCCGCCGGAGCGGGATGAGCCCTGTAAGCCCCGACACGCCGACGTCCTCGCCCTCTCCGGCGTCGTTGATCGCTATGCCACTTGCGGCGCTGTCCTGCAGGCCTGCGTACAGGATACCCCCGTCCATCTCCAGGAAGACGGTGCTGCCCTTCGCGACCGGCTCACGTGCGATAGCCGCCCATACCGACACCTGCCCCACCACGTTGTTCAGTACGTAGTCGGAGTACTCCTTGAGCTCCTTAGCGCCCTCGATGATGGACTCGACGCCGGCCGGGGTGACCGTATACTGCCCGCGGCCGCTAGAAAGAATCATGCCGTCGGCAGCCAGGCTTTTGATATATTCTGAGACCGCCTGCGGCGTGATGCCCAGGGACGCCGCGATCTGGCTCTGCTTGATCTGCGGCTGGCTCGCGGCCACCTCTACGAGTATCTGGAACCTCGTGACCTCGCTCTTCCTGTCCAGCACCGTCATTAATGTTCACGCAGCATTGTAATCAATGCTCCTTCATGATCTCCAGCCGCTGTCCTTTCACCGCGATGCGGCCCGAGCGCTTGGCAATCGCCTTCAAAAACGTAGGGCTCTTATCGAAAATGCGCGCCAGGTTGATCAGCGAAGCGTTCCCTTTCTCGACCTCTTCCTCGACCTGTTCCGCCAGCTTGCGCAGGTCCTCGTCCATGGAGAAGGCGATCATGATGATCTCGCTCATTTCCTTCATGGTACACTGGAAGCTGGCCCTGACCTCGCTGTAGGATGTCCGGTACTCCAGGACGGGCGGCTGGCCTGGCTCGGGCATGCGCCACCGGCTCTCGATGAGGCCGCCCTGCCGCAGGGAGTCGAGGCTCTTGGTTGTGTCCTTGCCGGTGATAGTGTCCAGCTCCTCTTTTGTCTTCCAGCCGTTCGACACTTCGTCGAAGACCTGGGAGTGCAGCTTGGAGTTGAATACCATGAGCAGCGGCACCATATCGGCGGCGTCGTTGATGATTTTAGTTCGCTTTACGTTTGGCTCCATCGAGACTAGTGCTCCATATACAAAATGCGTTCATAGGAAAATATATCATAAATCGGCAATAAACTTTTTGAAGCATTTCGAACAAAAGAGCCATTTCTATGAAGTTAGCGAAAATTACGGTCCGGGGTATCGTCCAGGGGGTGGGCTTCCGGCCGTTCGTGCACAGGATAGCGAGGGAAAACCACATTTCGGGCTACGTCAAGAACCTGGGCACCAGCGTCGAGATCGAGGCGGAGGGCGATGACAGGGATGTGGACGCCTTCGTAGCCATGCTGCGGGTCGGGCCGCCCCTGTCCAGGGTCGATTCCGTCGACACAGCGTATCAGCCCTACGGGGGCAAATACAAAGATTTCCATATCGAAAAGAGCGGGCTGTCAGGCTTCGGAGGTTTTATCCCCCCGGACACGGGCATCTGCAACGCCTGCATAGGCGACATGAAACACACGGCGCACTATCACGACTACTGGGCCACGTCCTGCGTGGACTGCGGCCCCCGGTACGCGATCATGGACACGCTGCCCTACGACCGGGAGAACACGTCCATGATTGACTTTCCGCTGTGCGAGGACTGCATGAGGGAGTACACCGACCCCTCCGACCGGCGGTACCACGCCCAGACCATCTCCTGCCCGAAGTGCGGCCCGAAGCTCGGACTGTTCGACCGGGAGAAAAAAGCGCTGGACCCCCCGCTGGAGGAGACGATCCGTCTGCTGAACGAGGGTAAAATCCTGGCGATCAAAGGCGTAGGCGGGTTCCACCTGTGCTGTAAAATGGATGCCACCCCGCTGCTGCGGGAACGCAGGAACCGGCCCCAGCAGCCCTTTGCGCTCATGGCGCCGCTGCCGGTCATCGAGCAATACGCTTACGTCTCGGATGGCGAGCGCACACTGCTCGACACGCTGAAGCGGCCGATCGTGCTGCTCCGCAGGAAGGACAACGTGCCCGAGTCCATATCGCCCGGCCTGCACACCGTGGGCTTCATGACGCCCTACACGGGCTTCCATCACCTCCTGTTCCGGGGCATCGACGAGCCGCTGATCATGACCAGCGCCAACCTCCCGTCGGAGCCCATGGTGCGGGACAACGACGAGGCGTTCCGGCGGCTGTCCGGGATAGCGGACGCGTTCCTGCTCCACAACCGGCGCATCCTGAACCGCTGTGACGATTCGGTGCTGCGATGGAACAACGGGAGCATGTTCTTCACGCGCATGGCCCGTGGCTACGCGCCCACGTCATTCGTCCTGAAGGACCGGGCGGCAAAGTCCATCCTGGCCATGGGCCCGGAGCTGAACTCGACCATAGCCATCTACAAAGACAACATCTGCTACGTCTCTCATCATTTAGGCAACATCACCAATCCGTTAGCGCTGGACAACCTGCGGGAGACCGTAGACCGGCTGCTCAAGATGACGCAGGTCACCCCGCAGGTCATCGCCTGCGACATGCACCCCTCCTTCCTGTCGACACGCCTCGGGAGGGAACTGGCGGAAAAATTTAGTGCAGATGTCATTCCGGTCCAGCACCATCGGGCCCACATCGGCTCGCTGGTGATAGAGGGCGACGACATTAACAATGTCGTCAACCTCGACGACGTCGTGGGCGTCGCCATGGACGGCGTCGGCTATGGCGAGGACGGCACCGTCTGGGGAGGGGAAGTCTTCCACGGGAAGGGGCATCCGGCAGGGCTGCTGCCCGTGCCCATGCCCGGCGGCGACCTGGCCACGAAGTTCCCGCTGCGCATGGTCGCCGGCATCCTCCACGGCACCATGGACGACGGCCGGGTAAAAAAGATACTGACTGGCCGGGGAATGTCCGACATAGAGGCCGGCGTCGTCCTGCGGCAGGTGGAGGCCGGCGTCAACGTCGCCTACAGCTCCAGCGCCGGCCGGGTGCTGGACGCGGTGGCCGCCGTGCTCGGCGTCTGTGTGCGCAGGACGTACGAGGGCGAGCCGGCCATGAAGCTGGAAAGCGCGGCGATCGGCGGCGACCCGGCCAGAGCCCCGTTGCGCTGCGACATCATCGACCGGGACGGCATGAGGCTCGTGGACTCCCGCTCATTGCTAAAGTCCGTAGTCGAGGCAATGGACGCCGGAAAGAGCAAGCGCGACATTGCGGCTGCAGCCCAGGACGTGCTAGCGAAGACGTTCGCGGAGCAAGCCTGCGAGCTTGCCCGGGACGCAGGCGTGGACACCGTCGGGTTCAGCGGCGGCGTAGCGGTGAACGCAGCCATCTGTGCCACGGTCGAAAAGGTCGTCGGCGATAATAAGCTCAAGTTTGTCACCAACCACAAGGTACCCTGCGGCGACGGCGGCGTTTCGCTCGGACAGGCTGTTCTCGCAGCCAGGGCAGTGAAATAAACCGCCAAGTGTCCAAGAGAAGGGACCAAGGCGCCACTATTGAAAATATGAGACGCCAAGGCGCCAAGTTTTTTTAATGTTTGAGGCGCCAAGTGTCCAAGAGAAGGGACCAAGGCGCCACTATTGAAAATATGAGACGCCAAGGCGCCAAGTTTTTTTCTTAGAAATGGCTTCCATTTATCAGATATTTATGCTATACTATTCAAAAAATGCTCTGTTTCACGGCGCCATAATATGCAAAATACTTGGCGCCCTGGCGTCTCATATTTTCTATAGTGGCGCCTTAGCGGCTTACCTTGGACCCTTGGCGGCTTAACTGCTTACCGGTCGCTTTTGGTGACGACGGTCTTGCCTACGACTTTTTTAGCGGGCTTCTTGCCATAGACCTCGACCAGCCCGGTCGCCTCAAGCGAGCCGAACGCCACGCCCGGCCTGATCATCGCACTGCCGCCGCATTTTACCGTGCCGGTGACTTTGCTGTGGTCAAGCGCGACCAAATCTCCGGACGCGGTCAGGTTGCCCCGGATGACGGACCACGGGCCAAGGATCACGTTCTTAGCCTTGACATCGCCCATGACCTGTGCCCCCTTGCCGAGCTCGAGGTCGCCGTCGATGACGATCTTCTCCATGATGCGGGCGTTGGTGCCAGCGATCAGGTTGACTCTGTAGTTGATGGGCTTCGCGTAATTCGTGTTTTTAGCGATAATGAGCGTATTTGAGCCCGTATGAGCTTTAATTGACGTGCCTACCATCCTTTTTCCCCTGTTTCAGCTTTTATTCCACAATCTATAAAAGGTTTCTTTTAATCGCCCGGTTAAGCTTCAGGCCCCGGATAAAACCTTAATATAATTACCATTTTATTGTAAACTATTGGTTGCAATACATATCTACTGGCGTCCGGCCCGTCACCGACTGCATATGCATCGCTGGAGTAATTCGCCTACCATCGCCTGGTTTCTATCATCAGCGACAGGATCTCCGTTGCGGGCTGTCCCATACTACCCGGTACAATCTCCACCCAGGGCCGGGGCTTCAACGGGCATGCCATCGGGTCGGCACTGGACATCCAGAGGTAGCGCAGGACGTCATTCCCTCCGTCGAGGAGCGCCTCGAGTACCTTTCCGGTCTCGTCCGCGTCCACCCTCCATCCTCCTTTACACCTGCTAATTATTTTTTTAGTGCTATATATCCCTTGTCCTCTGTGGCGAAAGTCCTCTGTATCCTCCAGAAACCTCAGTGACCTCCCCCATCCGGC
>CAVYKK010000033.1:0-23522 GCA_963769045.1 uncultured Methanocellaceae archaeon | reverse complement strand
GCTGGACATTTCCATCCAGAAGGCCGGAGGATGCCAGGCCGTTCCCAAACACCCGTCCATCCACGGCCGCCTCGAAGAGGTCGTGCGCATGGAGAACGAGCAGTTTGAATTCGATGAGTTAGTGAAGTACGAAGTAGAAAATGCTACAACAATAGATATCTAACCATTGCTCCAGTTACTCAATTTTTCCTTGGCCGTATGACCCATGGTCAGGGCCGAGTTCTAGTAATTTCTTATTCCAATAGATCAGGATATGGTCTGTCCGATATTAATCGCGGTGCGACGCCCATGCGTTCTTGCAATACTAAAGATTTCTTAAACAGCATGATATGGTCAATCCAATAATAATCGCGGTGCGACGCCCATGCCGGCTGATGCTGCATGGGCTACTCCGGGTTTTTCCGGTGCTGCGCCGTCCGGGCCGCGTTCTTGCAATATCGGAGATCAATAGGGCATGATATGGTCTGTCCAATATTAATCGCGGTGCGACGCCCATGCTTACTTCGTCGCATGGGCTACTCCGGGTTTTTCCGGTGCTGCGCCGTCCGGGCCGGGCTCGCACCCCCGGAGACACGACCCTGGCTGCGCCTTCGGCTGCGCCAGGTCGAGTCCCTTCGCAAGCCCTAAGCGACGCCCGGCTTCGCCTCGCGTCCATTACCCCGCCATCTCCGCACCCCTCGCACAGCTACGCGTGCGAGGGGCCTTCGGCCGAAAAAACCCTCCGCGGACCGCGGAGCAGCAAAGGCAACGCGTACCCGGACTGGTATTGGGTCGTTGCCTATTCTATTGTTGGTATGGGTAGCCTGTGCTTCTCCGCGGAAGGCGGAGGGTTTTTTCGGCTTGCCCGCTCGCACGCGTAGCTGTGCGAGGGGTGTGGAGGTGGCGGGTGTGAAAAACGCTGCCAGAGGCGCGTTTTTCAGGGCTTGCAAAGGAGGCTCAACGCCGCCGAAGGCGCGTTGGGCCGACGAAGGTGCGAGCCCGTCGCCCGACACCGGAACACCGGAAAAACCCGTAGTAGCACGTGCGGCGAAGCAAGCACGGGCGTCGCACCGCGATTATTATGGGAAGTTATGCTAGTGACCCGTATGTATTATTAATAAGAAGCAAGCACGGGCGTCGCACCGCGATTATTATGGGAAGTTATGCTAGTGACCCGTATGTATTATTAATAAGAAGCAAGCACGGGCGTCGCACCGCGATCAGAATGGAAAGTTTTCGACATTAGTGTGGTAAACGATCTTGCAAGTAATGAAAATTGCATCATACCGCTATTGGCATATAGAAGAATGGAACCTCTAACAAAATGGTAGAAAAATAAATATTAAGCTTCTACGGGGCAGTGTCTGTCAGATTGCAACTCCCATCGTAGTTCCGCTACCATGTGACGGCGGATGTCTTCGAGCATCTCTATGTGATCGATGACGTACTCCCAGAACACGGTGTCTTCGACCTTTTCGGCCAGCGTCTCTACCTCTTGCAGCCTGGCCAGCACGTACCCGAGTTCCGTCAGCATCTGCTCCCGGCTCACAGGCCGACAGCCGGAGGCGATCGCCCCGAGCGACCTCTCGACGCGGTCCAGGCCGATCTTGATGCGCCTGTACTCAGGCTTCGTCATCTGGTCGATCACATAGTGGTCGTAGGCTGGCATCATTCCCATTTCTTCTTCAGGTATGTCTTCGTCTCGGTACATGATTGCATCATCGGCCATATCGTAGTGCTGCGCACGCCTCACGGCCGATGCTCCTTTTTTTCAGTACACTGTGCAATTGCAGTTATACATATAAAATCTTGTATATATTATTGTGTATAAAGGAGAATCTGCCGCTGATTTCACGAAAGCTGAAAAAGATTAATACAGGTCGAGCCCGGGCGTAATGTCGCAGCCGGTGCAGGGTACGCACCCGGTCAGCGCCTTTTTCGGGTCGAGGCCGTACTTCTTCAGGATGCGGTATTCCTCGGCGGCCAGCCTCAGCAGCCGGTCCGCGGTGACGCCTTCGATGTATATCTCGCCGGCACGCAGGGGATGCGGGTTTGTCTTTCGTAAAACCGGGATCACGCCCTTGCCGGCCAGCATTTCCATGCCTTCGATCAGCGTTTTATCCGACTCGCCCATGCCGATGAGCACGTTGCTGAACACGTGGTTTTTCCCGTAGACCGAGACGGCATGTTCCAGCGCTTCAACTATATGGTCGAACGAGAGCCCCGGGCAGACTTTTTTGAAGATGTCCCTGTCCAGAGTCTCGATGTTGTACTTGACTTCGACGGCACCAGCCTCTTTCAGCAGCTCCGAGGAGTCTGCTGTCGCGTAGACCGACACGCCGATCGGGATGTTCCGGCCGCCCAGTTCTTTTTTGATGAGCTTGACTAGCCTTGCAACCTTCTGTACCTCTTCCTCCGGTGTGCGCCAGACACCTGACGTGATCGAGATAGCGGCGAGGTCGGGGGTCTTCATCCCGTCCCTGACAAGACTCAGCACTTCCTCGTCGGACTTGATCTTGCCCTGGAGCTTTGGCACAGGACAGAACTTGCAGTTAAAGACACACTTCTCGCTTACCGTTATGTAGACCTGACGGGGGCAGTGGGAGATGGCCTGCTCCAGCCTGCCTTTCGCGAACTCAGTGCCACCAGCGGATATAGTAACCGTGCTTTCGGATAGCGTGGCGCTGAACCGTGAAGACTGCCTGACTCCAAGGCGCACGCGGTGGCCGTCGATGTTGACAAAGATCGACTCAAGGCCTGCGCCCGGTCCTGCGGTAGAACGGCTCTTGAATGGTTCAAACGAGCTGTCCACTGTCACGCCGCCTGCCTCGATGAGCTCTGCCTTTTTCCTGATGCTGATGTCCATGCGCTGTCTCCGTGGCAAATTTTCTCTGCCGACAGTGAACTTTCCCGGAAGAATATAAAAACATGGTGCTTATGCAGCCTGTATACTCCTTCATTCACCCGCCGTCTGGAATAGGTATCGAAACCGGCAAGTTACGCTGTGCCGGGCAGCAGCTATTTGAAGGCCTCCTTCTAAAAATACGGACAACTTTGAACGGCCTGCCGGGCAGTCCGACTGGAAACTGGTGTGTAAATGCGTCAACTGGAAAGCCTGCAGCTACGCGATGCTGCGGGGAAGCTGTTTGCCGAAAACGATCTGATCCTCAAGTTCATGATCATCAACATCTGCACGGGCACCTGGGTAGGCATGGTCAACTTCATCATCCCGATCTTCGCGCTTTCGCTGGGCGCAGGACCCGTCGAGATTGGCCTGGTGCGCGGGCTCTCCGGGCTCGGGGACCTGCTGCTGGTCCTGCCTGCCGGGCTGATGATCGACTACTTCGGCTCCAAAAAGATCTACATCATCAGCTGCATAGTCGGCGGAATCATCACCATGCTCCTGGCGCTGGCCTGGGCACCGTGGGTGCTCATCGCAATGATGATCTTCTACGGCATGGCCCGGTCAATCAGGACGACCTCGCTGAACGCCTCCTTTTTCCAGCACATGAGCACCATCGGCGCAAGGAAGAGCGGATGGTATAAGGGCTCGATGACGATAGGGTCGCAGTTCCTTGGATCGCTCATTGGCGGCGTCATGGCCATCGCCGTTAGCTTTGCGGGCTACTTCGTCGCGGCGAGCATATTCCTGCTGGCGCCGGTCTTCCTGGCCTCCGGGCAGAAGAAGGATCACGAATTCATGCTCCAGGCGGCCGGGAAAACCCCGGGGCTGAACGGCTCCGTGGACGGCTACCGCCGGCTGCTCCGAAACCGGACTCTGCTGGTAGCGACCGCCACTGAGTGCCTTAACACGGCCTTCGCGCTCACTTTTTCCACCTTTATGACGGTCATGGTGATCACCAGCCTCGGGCTCAGCATCACCATGGCGGCGGTGCTTATCTCCCTCAGGGGCATCGCCAACATCCTCGTCGTATTCTTTGGCGGAAGGCTGCTGGAATTGAACTATAATCACCTGTACGTAGTCAGCTTTGTCATGTCCGCGGCGGGACTTCTCATGCTGGGCACCGCGACAGACGCCAGGCTGCTTATGCTGGCCTCGGTTATCCTGGGACTGTCCTCCGGCGTTATGACCCTCGTCACCTTCACCCAGGTAGGTAATACCGATGGCCAGAAAGGTAAGATAGCTGGCATCTTCTCCTTCGGTCAGAAGACCGGCATGGTGGCAGGGCCTGTCCTCGGCGGCATCGCTGGCAGCTTCATAGGTCTCCAGGCGATATTCCTGTGCTTCATACCCTTCTTCCTGCTGATGGCCGCGTATTACCTGACAGATGGCAGAAAAGCCCGGAGCGCGTCGAAAGCGGCATAACGGTAGCACGGTTATACCACCATTTCAAACCGGTCGCAAAAGAAATGTTTACAATAATTTATCCGGCCATGGCGTGTTCTGGTCAGGCTTGATCTCTTTCCCGATGAGTTCAATGCGCTCGTCGATTATACGGGCTGTCTCGTTGCCTTGATCGAAAGTCTTAACTATTGTTAAGTGAATCTATGTATGGTGACATATACAATGAGGGATCGTTTTTGCCACTAATGGCATCGGACCAGTAATTGTATCGCCTCAGAACAACACTATATCCTTCGAGCATCTTCCGCCTTCGGCCAAGCTTGTCTATAAGGTGCTCGAAACGAGCGGCCATCTCACGCAGAAGGAAATCATAGACCGGACCTGCCTTCCTCCGAGGACGGTCCGCTATGCGCTGAACCGGCTTCGAAGCGAGAAGGTCATTACGGAACGCTTCTGTTTTAAAGACGCCAGGCAGAGCCTGTACGGGCTGCAAATATCCGGAACGGCCGGCGGATAACTGCCGCCAGGCCGCCTCATGTACTGCCTTTCAAGGATCGGGCCAGCCGCAACCGGCCCGTTCCTCCTCATTTTTTGCCTTTATAACAACTTATCGGGCTGTGGCGCCTGCGGATTGGGCTTGATCTCCTTGCCGGTGAACTTAATCCGCTCCTCGATGAGGTGTATGCCCCTGGGCGTAACGCCGAACATAGGAATGGAATCGCCGATCTTGAACGTATTCTGCTCAGTGGAAATCTCCCTCATATACTTCGATGCACAACCCGTGATGATATCTGCGTACTTGAACACCAGTTCCGCCTCATTGCGGGATATGCCCGTCGTATGCACGACGAACATATAGATACTGACGCCCGGGTGCTTCCCTTCCAGCTCTTTCAGGAGGCGCGCATCCCGGCCGCTGACAATGGAGACTGCGATATCCTTGTAGCCCATACGGATGGCCTTTTCCACGCCGGCGATCTGGTCGATCCTCGCGATCGCCGGGTCCAGCACGAACTCTTTGCCGACCGCCTCGATGACCTCCGGGATTGGCGTGGTACGGACCAGCCCCGATACCCGGCCGCCGATGCCCTGTACCATCTCCGGGTCGGTGACGACCAGCGTGCCGGTGCCCTCGCATACCAGCACCGCGGCGTCGACGATCTTCTTCGTCATAGCCGTGCAGATAATCTCCGAAACACCGAAGGAGAGGAAGTCCTTCATCTTGAGGACCCGGTTAGGCGTGCACATGCCGAAGTCGTTGATCCGGAACTCCATGTTCTTCCGGATGACCTCTTTATCGATCTTCTTGATGCCCCTGTGCTTGTCGAAAATCGGGCAATAGCCTATCAGAGGCTCGCCCACCTCGACAACTTTTCCATCCCTGATGATGATACGGGCCTTGCCAAGCCCTTCGATAACATGCTCGTCCATCTTCATTTCCTCTGAAACTTTTGATATAGACTAATATTACAAAGCGTTGCCGGTGCGCAGCCCGTACGCTGACTATACAGAATTAACAATAGTTAACCAACTGGCCGGTTAAATACTTTCGCCGGGGCACGCTGTCCGCAGATCGCTATACATCGCTCCGGAAAACTTTTAAGTATTATGTATATCCTACACTACTCCATTCAACCGGAGGTTAACCCTACAATGGTAGCGAAAGTGGACAAGGAATCCTGTGTCGGATGCGGAACGTGCGTCGATGCCTGCCCCGAGGCGGCCATCGAGATGGAAGACGAGTTCCCGAAGATCGACCCCAAGCTGTGCAAGGACTGCGGCGACTGTGAAGCGGCATGCCCTACAGAGTCGATCAAGGCAGAGAAGAAAGAATAAAGTGCTTTTAGATCATACGTAATTCAGGTGAGCACATGATCAAAGCGGGAATACTTGGAGCGACAGGGAATGTAGGCCAGCGGTTCGTACAGATGCTGTCCGGGCACCCCTGGTTCGAGATCACGGCCCTTGCGGCGTCGGAGCGGAGTGCAGGCAAGCCCTACGAGGAGGTCGCCAAGTGGCGGCTGGACACTACCATGCCGGAGGAAGTCCGGAAGATGAAGGTAGTCCCGACAAAGCCCGAAGCCATGGACGTCGACATAGTATTCTCGGCGATGCCCGCGGAAGAGGCGCTCAAGGTCGAGGCCGACTTCGCGAAGGCGGGCGTTATCGTATCGTCCAACGCCAGCTCCTGGCGCATGGAGAAGGACGTGCCGCTGATGATACCCGAGGTCAACCCGGAACACCTCGGCCTGATCGAAGCCCAGCGCAAGAAGCGCAAGTGGGACGGCGCCATAGTCACCAACCCCAACTGCAGCACGATCATGATGGTCGTCACCCTGAAGCCGCTCATGAAGTTCGGCATCGAGGACATCCATGTAGCGACGATGCAGGCGGTCAGCGGCGCCGGCTACGAGGGCGTGCCCTCCATGGCCATTGTCGATAACATGATCCCCTACATCGGGAAGGAAGAGGAGAAGATGGAGTCCGAGACGTTGAAGTTGTTGGGCGACCTGGACGGGAACCACATCAAGGACGCCCCGTTCTGGGTGAGCGCCGCCTGCCACCGTGTCGCGGTGCTGGACGGCCACACCATGTCCCTCTGGCTCCGGGCAAAGAAGAACCCCTCGCCGGAACAGGTCAGGGCTGCCTTCGAGAAGTTCAACCCGAAGCTGTCGGACCTGCCGACCTCGCCGAAAAAGGCCATCATCGTCCGCGACGAGCCCGACCGGCCCCAGCCGAGGCTGGACCGGATGCAGGGCAACGGCATGAGCATCTCGGTCGGCCGCATACGCGCGGGCCACGACAACGCGATCAAGTACGTGTGCATGGGCCACAACACCATCCGGGGCGCGGCCGGTGCCAGCATACTGAACGCAGAGCTGCTGAAGAAGAAGGGCTATCTCTAAGCCCTTTTATTCCTTTTTTACGTTCGCCTGTTCTCCGGCTCAGCCTTTTATATCTGTTTATGTAAAATCGTATTATGCGGTTAGCGATGGTCCTGTTCGTCGTTTTTATTGCCATTGCCTTACTTGCCCTGCCGGCCGCAGCCCAGGACAACGATAACGTGATCGAAGAGCCGGAAATCACGCCAGAGCCGTTGCCTGAATACCCGCAGGCGACAGGCACGATTACGGGTATTGTCATGTCCTCGGTGGGCAGCCATGCGGTGCCCGATGCGGTCGTGACCCTTTATGACGAGTCTGGAAACCTTGCGCCCGTACCGGACAACCCGCAGCAAAGCAGCAGCGGCATTGGCAATAATGCCGGCATTTACATGTTCTACGACGTGCCCCCTGGCGTATACAACGTGACAGCAGAGAAAGGCGGCATCGTATTCTTCGCCATCGTCGATGTCAGCACCGGAACCGCTACCGCAAACGTGGTGCTGCCCGAATACGTCGAGACTGAGCCTGCATATCGGCCTCCGGAGGAAATAGCGCCGCCTCCGAAACCATACTTTACTTACGTCCCTGTCAAGGTCGGAAAGATGGCGGCCCCCCCGAGGACTGAAGAAGGCCTGCCCGTCGGGCTGGCCGTGGTAGGCGGCATCGGCGCGCTGCTGCTCTACGGCCGTCGCGACCGTGAAGAATAGGCATAATACTGCGCACCTTCTCGCACATTCGCGCGTGCGCGCGAGCGCCAGCCAGGCCTGCGACGATTAGTTCTGCCTTTTCTAAGCAGTACCTGATACATGAACAATTTCGAGACAGGATAAACATCATATTCATAAAACGCATAGACATCGGCTATGCTCAAGATCATCTTCCTCGGCACCGGCGGCTCCATACCGACGCCTAACCGGGGCATGCCGTCGTTCATGCTGATGCGAAAGGGCGAGCGCATGCTGTTCGACTGCGGCGAGGGCACCCAGCGCCAGATGATGAAGGCCCGCTCGGGCTTCATGGACGTGGCCTCGATCTTCCTGAGCCATTTTCACGCCGACCACACGCTTGGCATACCCGGCCTGCTCCAGACCATGAGCTTCCAGGGCCGGACAGAGCCGCTGTACATTTACGGCCCCCGGTTCGTCGAGGAGTACTGTCGTCTGCTGAGCAGCCTCGGCTACCTCAGCCTCGGGTTCCCGGTCATCGCACAGCGTCTGGAGCCGGGCGACAGGGTAGAGTTTAACGATTACACTATCGAGGCGTTCCGCGTCTTCCACAGTGTCCCCGGCCTCGGGTACGCGCTGCGCGAGAAGCCCCGGCCCGGCCGGTTCAATAAGGCGAAGGCGCTGGAGCTGGGCGTCCCCGAAGGGCCTTTATTCTCCACGGCTCCACCGCGGCGAGGCCGTGGTTGTCAACGGCCGGGAGATCAGGAGCGAGGACGTCGTAGGCCAGCCGAGGCCGGGCAGGACCATCGTCTACACGGGCGACACTGTACCATCGCAGGAGTTTTTACCCGTCCTCAAAGACGTGGACGTGTGGATTTCCGAGTGCACCTTCGCCGACGACGTGGCAGACAAAGCGGAGGAGACGCAGCACTCCACAGCCGGCGGCGTCGCACAGCTCGCGGCACAAGCAGGCGTAAAGCTACTGCTGCTTACACATATCAGCTCCCGCTACTCGCAGGACCCGGCGCCACTGCTCGCAGACGTTAAGAAGTATTTTGAGAATGCGATCATCGCCGACGACTTCATGGAAGTCGAGATACCTCTCATCGAATAATATCTCAACACATCCGGGGCGAAGGAATTTAAAGCACGGTCGAAGGTTTCGTTTTGCCCCATTTATTGCACCAATAATTGCGGAATATATTAACATATTTTTTCTTTCGACTTGGGTATTCCCGTCATGAGGTAAAGTGTATGTGCATAACATGTGGATGTGGCCAGCTTAATAATGACCATGGGAACCCGGACTCCATCACGATGGAGCGGCTGCAAAAAGCCGCGAAGGCTGCCAACGAGAGCCTCGAGGATGCCGCAAGAAACATCGCCGAATCGGTCGGGATTAGCCATAAATGAACAGGCTAATTCCCCGGCTTTCAAACGTGCCGCGTTTTTATGGGCACGGAGTGGTTAGAGTAAAGGCTGCGTCCGCCATTCCCGGGAAAGAGAATCCCCTGATGCGTTGGAGGGCAATATAATGGTTTATGCTGAGCAGGGAAGGATCACGATCGATACGAAACAAATTCACAAGAGCCACACGAAGTCTACGGATATCAGCGATGCACTTGTCATTCGTGAAAATGACCTGTCACTGGTGACCAAGCCGAACGGCGACATACCTATCTGGAAAAATTTCGGGTACGGGCTATACTTCAGGGATTGCCGGTTCTTAAGCGGCTATATTTTTAAGATCAACGGCATGTCCCCTACGGGCGTCCTTTCAAGCGACCAGGATGTGTTCCATTCGACCATCGTGATGACTAACCCGGATTTCAAGGACCGGCACGACACCTTCGTGCCCAAGGAGACAATGGGAATACGCCGGGAGAAGGCCATACCCGGGAGCATACTGGAGGACATCACGGTAGAGAATTTTAACCAGTTCAAAGTGTCGGTCGATGTATCCCTGGAATTCGACTCGGATTTCGATGACATCTTCACCGTGAGAGGCATTACCAGTGGCAATCCCGATAAGGTATTGATAAAAAAATACAAGGATGGCATACTTGATCTTTCCTATACAGGGCTTGATCATCGCCTGCGGAGCACGAAGATCAAGTTCATTCCTCCTCCCTCACGGGTGGAAGAAAGCACCTGCTTTTTTTCATTCGACCTTGAACCCCATGGTTTTAAGGATATTATCCTGGGTATTTTTGTCGAAGACACCCCGCCCGGCCAATTGCCGCAAATGGCGATTTCCTCTGTCGATCTGGAAAAAAACCTGGAAGACGTCCAGAAGTCGTACATTGCGCTGATGCGCAGGAGCTTCGACTTCCGTACGGACAATAACGTATTCGGCAACGTCCTGCTACGTTGTTTGTCCGACCTCCGGATGCTCCATATGAACCTCAAGGATGACGTTTTCCACTCGGCAGGGGTGCCCTGGTACGACGCTCTGTTCGGCCGGGACAGCATCATAGCGGCCATACAGGTCCTGCCATACATCTCCGACACCGCAAGGAGCACGCTCCGCCTGCTGGCCAGGTACCAGGGCACTGTCGTCGATGACTGGAGGGACGAGGAGCCGGGCAAGATACTTCACGAGCTGAGAGTCGGCGAGATGGCGAACATCCACGCCATACCGCAGACCCCATATTACGGCACCGTCGATGCCACGCCGATGTTCCTGATCCTGCTTTCCGAGTATGTCAACTGGACCGGCGACATGAAATTATTCAACGATATGCTCGGCAACGTGGACGCGGCCCTCAACTGGATAGATAATTATGCCGACCTGCAGGGAAACGGCTTTACGTCCTATAAAGCGAGGTCAACCAGGGGCATAGGTAACCAGGGGTGGAAGGACTCCTACGATTCCATCAGTCGCTCGGATGGCTCGCTTGCTAAGCCTCCTGTCGCGCTGGCCGAAGTGCAGGGATACGTATACATGGCAAAGGAAAGGATCGGGGACCTTTACTCCACGACAGGCAAAAAGCAAGAGGCGGAGAGGCTGAAAAAAGAGTCCCGCGATTTGAAAAAGAAATTCAACGATGTTTTCTGGATGGAAGATAAGAAATTTTATGCGCAGGCGATCGACTCGGAGGGGGTTTGCGATGTCATCTCATCGAACCCGGCTCAGGGATTGTGGACGGGAATCATCGACGAGGGGCACGCGGCAGATCTCGTTGACAGGATTTTCGAACGCGACATGTTCTCCGGGTGGGGGATAAGGACGCTATCCTCGGTGGAAAGGCGCTATAATCCGCTCGCATATCACAACGGGACCATGTGGCCGCACGACAATTCCATTATTGCAGCGGGGCTGACGAGATATGGCTTTTATGACAAGGCGGAGGCGCTTTTTACGTCAGTCTACGATGCGGCGGGCCTGGAGGAGTTATACCGGCTCCCGGAACTGTTCGGGGGGTCCCAGCGTGGCCCCTACAGCAAGCCCATCAAGTACCCGGTAGCAAACCGGCCGCAGGCATGGTCCGCTGGCTCCATACCGTTCATGCTGGCATCATGCCTCGGCTTCATGCCGGATGCGTTGAACAGGCGCCTGATACTAAAGAAGCCTCGCCTGCCGCCCTGGCTCAACAAAATAAGTATGAATAACATCACGGTCGGCGGCATATCGACCGAAATCCTGTTCTCGCGCCAGGATAACGAAACGCTGGTGGACGTCGTCAATAAGGGCGGAGACCTGGAAGTGCTCGTATCGTATTAAGCAAGAAGCATAACATTCGGAAGCCGAGCTTGCGCACATCAAACGTAAGCTCGACATTTTCCCTCGTATTAATGCCATTAAACCGTATATATTGAAGGATATAATTAACGCGATTTATATCTCACCATTGAACCGGGAGATGACGATTTGGAAAAATTTGACACGATCGTGATAGGCTCGGGCGGTGGGATACTCGTGGTTTTCGAGGCCGTAAACAAAGGGATAAAAGTAGCCCTGGTCGACCATGGCCCGCTGGGGGGTTCATGCCCGAACAACGCCTGTATACCATCGAAGATACTCATCACTCCGGCCGATGCGATAAGGACTTTTCAAGATGCCCGGGCAATAGGGGTTAACGGTACCATTGATGGCGTGGACTTTGGCTTGATCATGGAGCGGATGAGGTATTATGTTAACCGGGGGCGCAAGGAGCTGGAAGAGTACATCATGCACGCCGATAACCTGATGTGGTATAAAGAGACAGGTGCATTCACCGGCGATTACACTTTAAAGGTGGGTGATGAAACGATTACGGCGCCCCGGATCGCCCTGGCGTCCGGCAGCCGGCCGGCCATACCGCCCATACCCGGCCTTACCGAGGCCGGATTTTTGGATAGCATTACGGTATTAGACCTGGATAAGCCACCCGAAAGCCTCATCATGATCGGCGGCGGGTATATCGGTTGCGAGTACGGCCACTTCTTTTCCGCGATCAACACCGATGTTACGCTACTGGGGATGGCTCCGGTGCTGATGAAACACGAAGACCCGGAGTTCAGCTCTATCATAACGAAAGCCCTGTCCCGATACATGAAGGTCCATACCAGTCATGCCGTCAACCGTGTGGCCGTCGAAGACGGGAAAAAAGCCGTTTACGCCAGAGATCTGACCGACGGTAAAGAATACCGGTATGAAGCCGATGAGATATTCCTCGCATCCGGCCGAAGGTCAAACGCGGACATGCTGAAGGCTGAGAATACGGGCGTGGAAACAGATAAGAGGGGATGGATAAAGGTGAACGATCGCCTCGAGACCAGTAAGCCCGGCATCTACGCCATGGGTGATGCCACTGGCAGGTATATGTTCCGGCATACTGTCAACTACGAGGCGAGGATCGTGGCGGCCAATATGCTGAACGGCGACTCGCAAGTGTTCGATACGCATGCCGTCCCGCACGCCGTATACGTACACCCGCAGGTGGCCGGTGTGGGGCTGCTGGAATCGGAGGTCGTAACGGCAGGCCATAACATTCTCGTGGGCCGCGCCAGGTACATGGACGTCCCGAAGGGATATGCCCTGGCGGAGGAAGACGGTCTCGTCAAGATCATCGTGGATGCGGATACCAAAAAGATCCTCGGCTGCTCGGTGGCAGGGTCGGAATCGGCGGCCCTGGTTCAGCAGATCGTGTATCTCATGAACACGAATAGTCAGGATATAACGCCTATGTTACGGTCCCAGGTGATGCATCCGTCGGTCAATGAGGTCATGGCGAAAGCGTTATCCAACCTGAAATCGCCGAAAGCCGCCGCCGAAAGCTATGGGATGGCCGAAGCCCCGACTTAAGCATGGGAGGGCATTACGATAGCACCTCTCCATGTTATATTTTTGTTATCCTGCTCGTTTCCCTTTCCTTTGCGATCTTTACATCTTTTCCGAACGGGTGCTGCCCGTATCCGTGCCTTAAAAGGGCGACCGCTTTCCTGGTGTCCATTCCGCTGCCCCGGGAGGCCAAAAGTTCCATCACGGACAGCGATATCACGGGAATGTACAATTCTTTGTCGATGGCGTCCTGTACCAGCCAGTTCACTTCTCCAGTGTCCTCTACGTACGCAGGTATGCTCTCGAAGTCCCGTTCCCTTAATCCCTGCGCCATCAGTTCTACCAGCCAGCTCCTGATGACCGAGCCGTGGGACCAGTTCTCGAATATCTTTTCCAGGTCGAGCTTGAAACCGCTATGAAGAAGTAATTCCACGCCCTCGCCTATCGACTGATTCATCCCGAACTCGATGCCGTTATGCACCAGCTTCACGTAATGGCCCGTGCCCGGCTCACCGGTATAGATCACGCCGCCTACAACGGCGAGATCCTTCAGTATCGGCTCGACGATGTCGAAGCCTTTCCTGGCGCCGCCCACCATGAAGCAGGCGCCGGTCCGGGCGCCGATCACGCCGCCGCTGGTCCCACAGTCCAGGAAATAGATGCCTTTCGCGGCCATTTCCTTTTCTCTCCTTATGGAATCGAGGTAGTACGAGTTCCCCCCGTCCATCACCACGTCGCCCTTGCTTAGATGAGGTGCCAGTTCTCCCAGGACCGAGTCTACCGTCGGCCCGGCAGGCAATGAAAGGTAGATCGTCCGAGGCGTCTTCAGCATAGTCGCGAACGATCCGTAATCGTCGGTTTCGCGCACCCCCTCGACGTCGATGTCCGGGTGCTTGTGCTTCGAATGGGCAATTACCTCGATGCCCTTATCGATTGCCTGTTCGGCAAGGCTGCCCCCCATCTTTCCAAGCCCGATTATGCCCAATTGCAAATTACTTGATTCATCCAAATCCATCACCACAATGTATTATGAGAACAATTATAATAATAGATACAAAAATATTAATCATGGTAATGTCGGCGCGACGGCCTGTAATTTTCATGTTCACTTTGATATTTCGACGATGACTTTAATGTCTTCGGGCTCGCGACGTAAGCCGCTGGCCACGTTATCCAGGGTGACAGTCCTGGTGAATAATTTTTCTAATAGCCCGGGCCATTTACGTTCGATCGATAGCATTCTTTCCGTGCCATGCTCAAAGTGCATGCGATTGCTATTTACGGACCCGAAGACCAGTTTATTATTAAGCACCATATCCAGGTTTAAACAATCAGGGCAAATGTTATGCAAATCTTTTCCCGGGTATACGCCTAAAAGGCATACTATTCCATCCCGGTTCACCACGTCTCTTGCGTCCATGGCAAGGCTGCCCACGCCGGTAGCCTCAATGATCACGTCAAACGGGCCATACTTTTTAGGAAGCGTTTTAAGCGGCTCTTCTCTGACATTGACATAACGGCCTCCGCAACCTTCTACAATCCTGGCTTTTAAGCTTTTTTTATCCTTCCTCGCCACAGTACAGGTATCGAAACCCATATCCCTCAATATAAAAGTCGCCAGTAATCCCAGGGAGCCTGCGCCCATGACGAGGGCATGCTTAGGGTCCCACGGGAGGCGTTCCTGTATCTTGAAAACCTGCTCGATCCCTTTCTCAGCGACGCTTAAAGGTTCGAGCAGTACTGCAGTATTTTTTAATTCGGGAGGAATGCGGATGATACTATCCAGGGTCTCCACGTAATACTCCGACATGTATCCATGAAGGCCCTTGATACCCCGCTCAAGATAATCGCCGGTCAGGCACATGTCCGAATGCTGGTTCCTGCACGGAAAACAACGCTCCCAGCAGGGCCTCCTTACCGTCGATACCACAGTCTCTCCAGGTGACAAACATTTCACGGTCCTGCCCATACTTTCAACGACCCCGACCGCCTCGTGGCCTATGACTAAAAAATCAGAGCCTTCGGGAGGCACGCCATAAGCACCTTTGTTAATGTCCTCGTCGGTACCGTCGATGCCGACTCTCTTGACCTGTACCAGGACCTCTTCGTCCAAATATGTGGGTCTCTCTATGTCAACAACCCTGACGGAGTCCTTTTTTCCCGGGGTCACTACCGCTGCTTTCATGTATGAAAATTATATTAAAATAACAATATAATTTTCTGCTTTAATCGAGGTCTTCCTTTTGCCCTGATGCGACAATTTTCCTCTCCCACTTCTCCGTACTCTCGGATATTTTGTTGAAGTAAGCCCATGAGGCGAACACCAGTGCGATGCCGACTGCGACCGCCGCCGATTCGAACAGGTAGGGATATTCTTCCGGGTTGTGGCTAAAGCGGAATACCATCGTAAGGAACTCTATGGAAAGCGAGATGACGATCACCGTCAAAAAGCGTGACATGAAATGCCGGATCTTGCCAGGGTGATCCATCTTAATCATGCTTGCGATCTCTTCATCGTAGATGGTCTTCGCCAGCTCGAAGACGGCTGCGGCAATCGTGGTAAAGCCGATGCTTTCGAACAGCAGGGTAGGCGCAATGTTCGGCCACGCGGTGATCGCCTCCCATAGCCGATAAAAAGCGAGGCTGACGAGCATGATCGATATAAGGACGAAAAGTATGGTGACCACATAAAAAATAATAGATGATATGAAGCTCAGGACCTTCGGAGTGCTTTTCAGAGAATCCGGCATGTGTTATTAAATTTTTTTCATACCAGTATAAAGATAATTCACGATATTGACGGGGGCTTATATTGATGGCAGGGGAGACGTTCGTAATTATAATGCCATCGTCCGGTCCTGGTTCTGTGGCCACAACTTAATCGCCATAAAACCTGTTCCCATAGTTTACACAGGAAATCATGGCCCGGCCCACTGGCCCATGACCCTCTAGATCCCGCCGGCCGCGTGACGGGCAAAGTAGTGATCGCTTTGCAGGACAATTTTTTCTGGGCCCCTCATCGAATTTCATAGTGCTATCCATTATTAAAAAAGAAAACAACTCATGGTCGGTGATATAATCATGGTCGCTTATAAAACGATGAAAGTCGATGGCCTCGACATATTCTATCGAGAGGCAGGCTCAAAAGATTCGCCAGCAATTTTACTGCTTCACGGTTTCCCCGCCTCCTCTCATATGTTCAGGAACCTAATCCCTGCGCTGGCCGATCAGTTTTACCTGGTCGCCCCGGACTATCCCGGCTTCGGCAACAGCTCGATGCCATCAGTCGATGAATACGAATATAGTTTCGATCACCTTGCTGAAGTAATCGATAAATTCATTCAGGCAATAGGCCTGGAAAAGTTTAGCATGTACCTGTTCGACTATGGCGCTCCGATCGGTTTTCGCATTGCGTATAAGCACCCGGAAAAAGTGGAGTCCCTCATCATCCAGAACGGTAATGCCTATAACGAAGGGCTGCGTGAATTCTGGGGCCCGCTGAAAGCATACTGGATGGATCGCACGCCTGATAACGAGGCTGCCCTGCGAAAGCTCCTGACGCCGGAAGCGACGAAATGGCAGTACACCAATGGCATGATGAACCTGGAGGCGATCAGCCCCGACGGCTGGAACATGGACACGTTTTTCATGAACCGCCCCGGGAACGATCGAATACAGATGGAAATGTTCTATAGCTATGGCACTAATCCGCCTTTGTATCCCAAATGGCAGGCATACTTCAGGAAGTATCAGCCGCCGATGCTCATCGTATGGGGGAAAAACGATGCCATCTTCCCCGCCGAGGGTGCATATCCTTACAGGCAGGACCTGAAGGACGTGGACTTCAACCTGCTCGATACCGGACACTTCGCGCTCGAGGACCATTGCGATGTCATCGCCGGACACATCCGCGAGTTTTTAGGGGCGAGGGCTCCTGCCGTGACGGAAGCCGGGAAGGCAGAAGCCCGATAAGACAGCTCCGGATAAATGTACGACGTTATCGCCCTCGGTTGATCCTCGTCCATGTGTAGTATACAATTATGACCTTTAAAGTTATGACGATAAAAAAATTTATCATCCATGACGGGTTTGTTACTCCTGATGGAGAAGAGTAAACCGGCCAGCAAGGAATTCATCGAGATAAAAAAGCAGCTGGATGAAGTCCGGAACGACCTGAAGCGCTACGTCGAGCGGACGAACCGGCAGTACGTCGAGCTGCTGTTCGCGACCTCGCGGAAGGAGGTCATCGGCGCCCTGCGGGCTTATGTCATTGAAGGTGTCAACGAAGGGCTCGACGCCAACATGGTGAAGAGTTGTGACATGCGGCAGGTCTGCCGCAAGAAGTTCGGCGAAGTCCTTATCGACAACGCCGGCCTGCTGCGGCTGGACGCCGTGAGCGAAGACCGGATAAGCGAGAACCGCGAGGTGCTGAAGCGCGTCCGGGAACGGGCCACGCACGAGAAATGCGACACCTGTTTCTCCGAAGTCTACCGCCTGTTCGAAAAGGAGGTCGGCCTCATGCAATCGCTCCAGCTATACCGCTCGAACGAGGATCGGCTGATGAGCGTCGGCGAACTGCCGGAAGAGGCCTTCGTCAACGACGTCCTGGACCCGCTCTCGAACAAGGCCCGGCTGCAGATCATGAAAGCCCTGTACGTCGAAACGAAGACCTTCTCCGCGCTGTCCGAGCTCACCGGGCTGCGAGGCGGCAACCTGCTGTTCCACCTGCAGAAGCTGCTCGACACCGGGATGATCGTCCAGAAACATGAAGGCGGGGAATACCTGCTCACCGAAAAGGGCTTCACCGTGTTGAACAAGATCAACGAGGTATACGCCGCCCTGGAAAGCGGGCAGGCATCTCCTGCGCAGAAGCCGAAGCCGACGACGATATAGTGCCGGCCCGGGTCATTGCAGTGTATCTTGTACATTTTTATGACGCTTAAGTATATCTTTATATAGTGCGTGATTGCTCTTCGGTGAATTAATTATGGTTAAGCTAACCAGCGAGATAAAAGAGGCGTTCCACGCCACCAAGCTGTTCCCCGTCGCCACTGCTTCGAAGGCCGGAGAGCCCAACGTGAGTCCGCACGGGTTCGTGATGCTCGTCGACGACGAGACGGTATGGATCGGGGACATGTTCATGAAGAATACCATAAAGAACGTGCAGGAGAACCCGAAGGTCGCGATCTACCTGCAGGGCCCCGAGGTCAAGGGCTGCTACCAGGTCAAGGGCACCGTTACCGTAAAATCCAGCGGCCCGGAGTTCGAGAAGCTGAACGAGATGGTCGGCGCCAAAATGCCCGGAGCAAAGGCTAAGCACTTGTTGATCATGAAGATCAACGGAGTTTACCAGTGCGCTCCTGGCCCCAATGCTGGAGATAAAATAATTTAATGTACGCGGGGACCGTTGTCTCCTCTTTTTCAACGGCGACTTCCACGCCTCTGGTTACTCCCGTCGCCAGTGCCAAAGATCGGAAATATTCGCGTCGTCTGCCGTTTTTTCCTTCGATTGCAATGACAGACTTTATCGGAATAAATCCCAAAGTCCGGCTGTGAGGGGATAATTTATGAGAGTAAGATGTTCGTATTTTCTGGCAGGAGCCCTTGCGGTATTTCTCCTGCTCGGTGTCTTTTCCATATGCCAGTTAAAGTGTCTGGCGGCCGACGGCATAGCTCCGCCGTCGCCATCGATCGGAACGGGGATACCAAAAACTTATTTTGGGCCGCCGCCGTCAGAAACCGGCAAGAGCATGGTTGGCCCGGTCAAGCTGCTGCGGGCCGGGGAAGTGGATACAAACGCAGAGACGATCACTTTACCGTTATATCAGGGCTGGATGAAGGACGGGAAAAAAGTCTGGTTCATCCTTACGGATACCGACGATAAGGGGAACGCAGATGCGCTGGGCCTCAACTATGCGGCTAAACTAACCTATTCCGCGGTCGGTAAAGGAGCACGCACAGCGATCATAGGTAAAGACGGGAAGCTTACATTCGACAGCGGGACCGTGGACTTCTCCCCGGATAGGAAAATAGTGTCGGGCGATGCGCCGAACGCTTTTCCCCCGAAAACCGCACAGCCGGGGTCAATCGGGGATGCGGACTACAGTCCGCTGGTCCGGATAGTAAACGCAGAGAACCACATCTATAACGCGCCCATCATCGCGTTTGGCATCGATGCGTCGCAGCTCATGCTCTCAACTGGTAAGCCGGACTATACTAAAGTCCATGACAAAGTCGTGGGCTTCGACCTTACGAATAACACAGTCACGATAAAGCTTACCGAGGGCTTTAGCTTCGGCCGCCCCGTGCTGTACATCAGTACGGAATCCAACGATCCGGTAACGGCTGCCCTCGAAGATGCCACAATGGCCCCCGGGCTTAGCGACATCGGCACGGGCCGTGATGACAGCGCGTTCAGCGCCGTGGAGAGGATCTTCGTCTTCGCCAACGGTCCGACGGGTAAAGACAACCCACAGCGCCAGGGGCTGAACAGCGCCATCATGGACGGCATGTCCCCGCTTAATACGCTGGGCGGCATCCCCACGATCGCGAACGATTATAGCCCGATCTGGGACCTGAACCTCGGGGTATGGACGCAGCAGGCGATTGACAGTGGCTACCGGTCCCGGATGACCGACGAGTTCGCCATATTGTCGATGGTCGAAAAGGGCTTCGTGACCGGCCCCGGCGGCAAGCCGTACGGCTCGACAGGGATTTTAGTCAATTGCCCGGTAGCTTATCGGCTACTGTAAGCTTTTCCTTTTTTTACGTGATCATTGCCGACACCTTCCTGTAGGTCGAGATCCCCCGGTCGGGTGAAGCGCAATTTCCTGCCGTTTATGCGCACGCGCGCGCGAGCGCCCCGGCCAGCGGTACAGGAGAATGTTTATTACTCGTTGAGGCGCTTTTTCCATCATGCAGCCCGGGGAGAAGTACTGGCGGTTCCAGAAGTTCGATCGCAAGAAGTACAGCGAGGTGAATGACGCTCTCAAGGAGCTGACGCATCTTACGGCCCGCGAGTGGGCCATCGCCCGGCTGTGCGCCGACTTCAAGGACCGCGGCCGCTCCCAGATGACCTGGATAGGCGAGAACCTGCCCGAGCTGGTCCCGTTCATGGAGGGCAAGTACCAGCGCCAGGACGTGTCCTCGGCCCAGGCCGCCTTCAAGCGGAAGGTCGTCAGGTCCGGCACCACTTTCTTTTACGCCTACTATTCCGGACTGATTACGCTCGAAGAGATGCTCGAGGCCGTGCAGACCATTGTCCGCAACATCGAAATGCTGAAGCGCATCGAGGGCAGCGAACCCGGCGACACCAACACCGACGTGCAGGTGCTCATGGCCGAGACGCTCAAGCGGATTACGGACAAGCTCAACGAGCCTGCCGGCTATACCGATAGAAGTAAGAAATAAGAGATTATTATAAGGCCTACGCTCAAAGATCTAAATGGGTTGACGATGAACTCATCTTTAACGATGAACTTGAACGATATGAAAATAGATTAATTGATGAGTGGCAACGTGTTTTTGACTCCTATGAACAAGAATTGGCAGAAGATGCAAGTGAACCTGAATTAAAAAAGATTGGTAGGTATATTTATAATTGGATGGAACTTGAAGCAGATATTTCAATAAGGGAATTAGTAAATGAGCCATACGTTATGCGAGGTACATACCATAGACTAGCAAATAGTAATGATCCTAAAATAATATGGCATCCGAAATTTTTGGAACGAATTAGGGATATATTGGGAATACCGCAAGAAGAAGGCAGTCCAACACAAGAATCTTAGAGGCACTTATGAGATCCTGGGATGAACGACCAAGAGAAGTCGCATATTTATTTAATCCAGCTTTTTGCTCTATTATTCTCTTCAGAGTCTATTATCGGTTATGAAGAAAATGGAAAGAATTTGCCATACCCTCTAATATATTTGATACTACCTTTGGTTTTACATAGACAAACAAGAGATGCTCTACCTCCCTCGATTAGGAAACATATGCATGTTTGGTTACAAGAGAATTCCCATCTCACAATTGGTTTTGCAGAAAGGACATGTAACTTCGTTCCTATTACCAAAGAAGCGATAATATTTGGAATAAAATCAAAAATATTTTCAATTGATAGTTCTGGTAACTTCATCTTCGATAAACAAAATGTAAGCTTAATTGAAAATGATAAGGATTTTAAAATTATTAGAAATAAAGCTAAATTTGTTGGTCGTTGGCTTGAGAAAGCTGGCGATTTACGAACAATATATTCGTTATGGGGCGTTCAGCCATGAGTCTTCAAATTCAATCGATTATCCTCTATAATAGTGAAGGGCAACAACGTATAATAAATTTTAAATTAGGTAAAGTAAATATTATAACAGGAAAATCAAAGACCGGAAAGTCGTCATTATTAAATATTATTGAATATTGCTTTGGCCAATCGGATTTTAAAGTGCCGGAAGGTATTATTAGAGATACTGTTGAATGGTATGCCGTTCTTTATAAAATAAATGATATGGATGTATTTATAGCAAAACCTAAACCGTCAGATGGTGCGCTAAGTCAAAAGAACGGATATATTGCTATAGGGTCAAAAATTGATATTCCGGAAATAAGTTCATTATCGATTAATACAAATGATGATGGAATTTCCGATTATATTTCCAGTTTAATAGGTATTTCTCCTAACCTTTATCTGCCAAAAGAAGGAGAATCAAGAAGGCCATTAGAGGCAAAATTGAGCCATACTAAGTTCTATCTTTATCAGAAGCAAGGTGACATCGCCAATCAAGATATACTATTTTATAAGCAAAACGAACAATTTGTTCCACAGGCAATTAAGGATACTTTGCCATATTTCTTGGGCATTTATCAAGAGGATAGGTTAAAATTAATTAATGATCTAAGGGTCTACCGTAGAAAATTAAAGATTGCTGAAGCAAAACTGCAAGAAGCAGAATTAATAACAATCAATAAGCTAAGTATAGCTCAACAGATATTATCTGAAGCCAAAGAAGCGGGTATTATTGAACCAACGATAAAATTTAATAATGACGATGAAATAAATAAAAAATTTTTGGAAGTGTTAGATAATCAAGATATTATTTCTCCAAAAACTATCGATGATAGATACTCGAAATTAGAGCAAGAGTATTATGATTTAAGCAGTATGTTACGAATAATTAATAGACAGCTTCAAGATGCCACATTATATGCCAATGAGTTAGAAGGCTACATGTCTCAAGTAACCGAACAGAAACAACGACTTGAGTCAATTAATCTAATACAATTTAATGATGAGTCAGACCTATGTCCACTATGTAATACAAAAATGGGGCATCCAATAGCTACGATTACAGCGATAAACGAATCATTAAAAAAGTTAAAAGAAGATACTGAGCATGTCGATAAGGAACGACCAAGATTAAGGTCTCATTTACAAAAATTGATAGATGAACGAGATTTAATTGCACAAAAATTAGAAGATAACAGAATAGCCTCGAAAGCTATCTTACTCGAAAAAAGAGAGTATGAGCGCATTAAAGATGATAATTCGCGAAAGTCGAGGATATTAGGGCGTATTAGTCTTTATCTAGATACTTATATAAAAAGTAAAGATAACTCCTCTTTAAAAGATTATGTAAAAAGTCTTCAGAGTGCAATTTCTGGCTTTGAAAGGGAACTTAGTGACAGTGAAATAAACGAGATGAAAGATTCAATATTAAGTTCAATTAGTTCTCAAATGTCAAAATGGGCAAACGATTTAGAACTAGAGTATAAGGGGTATCCCTATAGATTAGATATAAACAAACTTACAGTAGTTGTCGATAAAAGTGGAAAGCCAATCTCTATGAAAACAAGCATGGGGAGCGCAGAAAATTGGTTAGGGTGCCATTTAATAGCATTATTAGCGTTACATAGACATTTTATCGAAAATAAACGGCCAGTGCCTAATTTCATTATTATGGATCAACCTACGCAAGTTTATTTCCCTCCAGAGAAATATGCGGAAATGGAGGGTATGACAACAGAATTAGGTGATGATGATCGTATTGCAGTAAAACGTTTATTTAAGTTTATACTTCAAGCATGTAACGATATGGCCCCTAATCTACAAATAATAATAACTGATCATGCTAACCTGGATTGGGATATTTTCCAAGATGCGTTAGTAGAGGCGCCTTGGAGAGGTAATAATGCGTTAATACCACAAGATTGGTATAACCGAAATTAAATAACTTTTTTATAATTTTTATTTGCGTTGATTTACTATTATCGCCGGATTCCGGCAGCCTCATCGATAGTAGCACTGAGGCCAGGCTTACCTGGGGTCAGGGCGCGACCTGCTCGTAACACAGCTGTTTTAAGTAGTTTAATGGCCGGTGACCGGCACTGGCGCAGGTACCTTCTCTGGCTTACCCGGTAACAGTATT
>CAVYKK010000032.1:0-37428 GCA_963769045.1 uncultured Methanocellaceae archaeon | reverse complement strand
AGATCGGCGGCAGCGCGTCCATGAAGGTGATGGCTAAGGTGGTCGACGCCACGAAGCTGTCTGACGTCGATCTCGTGAAAAAAATCGAGGCTTACGAGGCCGCGGACATCATCGATCTGGGCGTTCCGCTGGAGTCGAGCGCCGACGCGGTCCGGCATGCGGTGAAGGTAGCGAAATCGGCCACACGCAAGCCGGTGAGCGTGGACACGCTCATCCCGGAATATGTCGAGGCCGGCATCGAGGCGGGAGCCGACCTGGTGCTCAGCCTGGATGCGTCCAACGTGAACCGCATCGGGCCGCTGGTGGCCAGAAATGGCATCGCCGCGGTCGTCATCCCGGACGGCGAGACGCTGGACAGCCTGATCAGGAACGTCGAGGCGGCCCGGGAACTCGGCGTAAAAAAGATCATCGCCGACCCCGTACTCTCGCCGGTGGGCCACGGCGCAGTGAACGCGATCTGCCGCTACCGGAAGTTCCGGGAATGGTACCCGGACGTGCCAGTCTTCTTTGGCGCGGGCAACGTGACCGAGCTGATGGACGCCGACTCCATAGGGCTGAATGCGCTGCTTGCCGGCATCGCCATGGAGGCGGGCGCCAGCGTACTGTTCACCACCGAGGCCAGCCAGAAGACGATCAACAGCGCGGGCGAGCTCAAAACGGCCTGTGTCATGATGGCGCTGGCGCAACAGCGCCACGAGTCGCCGAAGGACCTAGGCGTCGACCTGCTGGTGATCAAGGAGAAGCGGCCCCGTAAAGAGCTGTTAGAGCCAGGCGACACAGTGATCGAGGCGAAGAAGCACAAATTCGAGCTGGACCCCCGGGGCAGCTTCAACATCTTCGTCGAGGGCGACAAGATCTATGCCCGGAACGGTGACGTAACTATCGTGGGCACGGACTCCGAGTCGATATTGCATACGATCGTCGACCGGGGGCTGGTGTCCAGGCTCGATCATGCAGGGTATCTGCAGGCGGAATTGAAAAAGGCAGAGTTGTCGATCAGGTTCCACCGGACATACCTGCAGGACGATAAATTTTAAAATTTTTTCTGCTTATTCCGCTACCGGTATAGATACGACAAATTTTGCGCCTTTCATATAATCGCCCGGTATCCTGTCCTCGACGTTTATGTCGCCGCCGTAGTGCTCAACCAGTGTTTTGACCAGGTACAGTCCCAGGCCGCTGCCTTTCGCCTTCGTCTGGCCCCGGCTGAAGCGCTGGAACAGCCTCGCTTTCATGTCGTCGGGGATGCCCGGGCCGTTATCATCGATGGCTACCCGGCAGAATTTTCTCCCGTCCTTCGTCTACGCTCTCCACTGTGACGCCGATGGTCAGATGTCTGTCCGCCCTCGCGTGCTTGATCGCGTTGCTGATGATGTTCGTGAACACGTCCTGGAGCAGCTCGTTGGCGGTAACCAGGCAGTGAGTTGCTTCATTTTTATAGTAGATGGAGACGTCCTTGCCAGGTGTCGACCGCTGCTCGTCGATGATACTCTTGAGCACGTCGGCCATATCCACCGCCTGCAGCTTGATCCCTTCCACGCTCGCGCGCTGCAGCTTCTGCACGTTCATTATCAGAGCGGAGCTGTTTTTCAGCGACTCGAGCGACTTATCGAGCATCGGCTTGCTGCCGATATCGAGCTTTCCGTCCTGCTCCATGTCCATGAGAGCCATCTCAAGGCTCCCCATTGCCACCATGTTCATGTTATTGATGTCATGGCCCATCAGGTCGACATACAGTTCAGCCTGCGCCCTGGCAACCTGTACGGCTTCCGCAGCCTTCTTGCGCTCCGTGATGTCCTGGAGCGTCAGAAGGAATGAAGGTTTCCCTTGCCACTCGACCTCGACCATGCGCATCTCCACGGCTACGAACTCCTTGAACTCCTTGAGGACATACATCTCGACAGGATCCTCGAGCAAGAGAGGGAATCCGAACAGCTGGCCCACCATATCGGACGCCGGGAGGTTGTAGAGCGACTCAACTCTGGGATTGACGTACTGCACATAGCCTTCGATGTCCAGGATGATCATTGCATCGGCATTTCTCGTGACAATAGTGCGGAAGTCCTTCTCGCTCCTGGCGAGGGCTTCCTCGATACGCTTGCGCTCCGAAATGTCATGGACGATCGTCGACAATCCCACGAAGGCGCCGGAAGTGTCCACTATCGGGGATAAGGTCAGCGCGATGTCGATGAGCGTGCCGTCCTTCCGCTGGCGCACGGTCTCATAGTATATCGGCTGGACTTTGTGGCGCATCTTTTCGATGTTCGCTGCCAGCTCATTCTGACGGCCGGGGGGCGCGAGCATGGCGGCATTGTTTCCAATGGTCTCGTCCGCAGTATAGCCGTACAGCTCCTCCGCCCATTTGTTCCAGCTGGTAATGATGCCTTCTGGCGTTAAACTGATGATCCCTTCGTGAGCCGTATGTACTATTGACGCCAGTAAAGCGCGCTCCTGTTCAGCCTGCATGCGCCCGGTGATGTCCCGGGCGGAAATCGTGTAATAGCTGTTACCGTAAAGCTCGATATGATTGGCATAGACCTCTACAGGGAACTCGCGGCCGCCTTTGCCAAGGAGTCGGGACTCGAAGGTCATGCTGCCGTGCTGCCGTATGCGATTGAGGATGTCATGCCAATCGTTCGCACACGAGGGCGGCACCACGTCAAAGATTCTCATCTTGTGGAGCTGGTCGCTGGAATAGCCCAGGGAATCCTGCGTTTCGTTGTTCACGTGAAACATCCTGCCGTCGTTCCTCAGGAGAAAGACGTTATCTTTCAGGTTGTGCAGGAGGGTAAGAGCCAGCCTGGGCAGTTCCTCCATTTGCCGGCTGACGGTGATGTCGTTAAAGAGTACGGTCATGCCTCCGGGCACCGGATACAGGTAGACCTCGAACCACTTGCCGAGCCGCCGGTACTGCTCCCGGAATTTGCCTGTGCTGCGGGCCTTTCTGGCCTTCTCGTAGGCGTTGTAAAACAGTGTGTCATGGCCCTTCGGGTACAGGTTCCACAGGCTCCTGCCTCCGATGGCCGAGCGGTCTTTCGCAAAAAGTCCTGCCGCCGCAGAGTTCGCATAAACGACCTGCGACGCGTCGTCCAGGACGAGAACGGGCTCCGTAATGCCGTCGAGCATGCATAAGACACGTTCGCTACCGGCCAGGTCTTCGGTTTTAGCGACGAGCCGGGCCCGTAATTCCGCTAGCTCGTCCAACAGCTGGTCCCTGGTCTTATGCTTGTCTTTCTCGCTGTCGGAAATCAGGGGCCCGATACTCATATTAATAACACTTTTTCTCCCGGATGCTATATAAATGCTATATCTGATAAATAATATTTATATAAAAAGTTGATGGTTGCTGAATTATACGGTATATCGCCCGGTTGTCCGGTCTTCACTCGGCAGACGGAATCATAACGACAAATTTAGCGCCTTTCGTATAGTCACCGGGCACCCGGTCTTCGACTGCGATGCTGCCACCGTAGTGCTCTACCAGGGTCCTGACAAGGTACAGGCCAAGGCCGCTGCCGCGGGCCTTCGTATCCCCCGGCTGAAGCGCCGGAACAGCCGGTCCTTGACCTCGTCGGGAATGCCCGGGCCGTTATCTACAACGGCGACCATACAATAATTCTTTCCGCCATCTTCGATCACATCCATGGCCACATCGATAAAAAGTTGGCTTTCAAGGCTGTAGTGCTTGATGGCGTTGCCGATAAGATTAACGAAAATGTCCTTGAGCAGCTCGTTTGCATATACCATGCAGGCTGGACAGCGGCGGAATCTGATACTCATGTCCCGCTCCATCGAGGCCTGCAGCTCGCCGATGACATTTTCGAGGACTTCACACACATCCATCTTTTGTAGTGTGAGCTCCTCGGAACTCGTCCGCTGCAGTTTTTGTACGTTATCGATCAGGACTGCTGTGTTTTCCAGTGACCTGAGGGAACTAACCAGGCAGGCTTTGATCGCCGGATCGACATTGCCTGCCTGTTCCAGCGCCATGGTGGCCATCTCGATGTTCCCGGCGGCTATCATCATCCGGTTTTTGATGTCGTGGCCCATCAGGTCCAGGTACATTTCGGCCAGGGACCGGGCATCGCTGATCTTCTCGTCAGCCATTTTACGTTCGGTGATGTCCCGGGCGGAAACGATATAATACGATTGGCCGTAAAGCTCGATGTAGTTGGCGTATACCTCTACAGGGAACTCCCGGCCGTCCTTCGTCAGCAGCTTTGACTCGAACGTGGTGGAACCCTTTTGCCTGATCTGGTCAAGGATGTCCTGTCACTGGCGCAGATTTGCCTGTGGCACCAGGTCGAAAATGCTCTTGCGTATGAGCTCGTCCGTCGAGTACCCCAGGGAATGCCGGATTTCGCGATTCACGTGGAACAGCCTGCCATCGGCCCGCATCAGGAAGATGTTCTCCTTCATGTTGTGCAGGAGGACGAGGGCCAGCCGCTGGAGCTCGTCTTTATGCCGGCGGATCGTGATGTCGTGGAAGAGAACGACCATGCCTCCGGCGACCGGGTACAGGTCGACCTCGAACCATTTGCTCTGCCGCGGGTGCTTCTCGGCGAAGCTGGCCGGGTTGCGATCGGCAGCGGCCTTCGCGAACAAGTTATAGAACAGCGTGTCCTTGCTTTTGGGGTAAACGTCCCAGAGGCACTTTCCGGGGAGCTGCTCGTGGCCCGTGTCGAGCAGGCGCCCGGCCGCGGAGTTCGCGTAAGTAATCAGGGTCGTGTCATCGAGTAATAGCAAAGGCTCTGCAATG
This sequence comes from uncultured Methanocellaceae archaeon, assembly GCA_963769045.1. Taxonomy (GTDB): domain Archaea; phylum Halobacteriota; class Methanocellia; order Methanocellales; family Methanocellaceae; genus Methanocella_A. Next base: position 32,669 of record CAVYKK010000032.1, on the reverse strand, counting down.
CCGTCAAGCATGCCGATGATGCGATTGAATCCGGCCTGCTCGTCCCTCAGGGCGGTTACGATTCCCCGCAGTCCCGCAAGCTCAGTGAGCAGCTGTTCATGGATTTTTTATCTTTTCCGGCGTCAGAGATCAGGGGCTTGGGCCTCATTTTAATGGAAGATGTTACTTCTTTATTATATATATTAGATTATCTTTGTAAATAATTATTAATGAGCCTGATGTATGCCGATATAATCTTTTTTTTGTTAACTTAATTGCAATTAATAGATATTAAAATAAATGGGCTTACCATACCAGTATTTTGCATATTTTGATAAAAATTATAAAACTAAGATTTATTATCTTAAAGCTCATACTCGGTAATAGTGAACCTTACAAACACCGTTGACAGGATATCAGGTATGGGCAATTTTGAGGTCGTGGCGATAGGCGCATCCGCAGGTGGGCTGAAAGCGTTGATGGAGGTACTGTCCCGAATCCCCGCCGACCTTCCTGCTTCGGTCCTCATCGTGCAGCACCTCGACCCGCGGCATAAAAGCCTGCTGGTGGAGCTGCTCCAGCGGCATTGCGAGATCAGGATCAAGGAAGCCGTGAACGATGAAGCCATCGAGAAGTCGGTCGTCTACGTCGCCCCTCCGGACAGGCACCTGTTGCTAACTGATGGAAAAATGTCCCTCACGTCGACCGCTTTCGTGCACTTTTCCCGCCCGTCCGTCGACCTGCTGCTCGAATCGGTCGCCGCGAGCGTGGACGGCAAGTCGATCGGCGTTATATTGACCGGCTCGGGCTTTGACGGGGCGATGGGCATCAAGGCGATCAAAGAGCAGGGCGGGACGACGATCGCGCAGGACCCGGATACCGCGGAGCACAGCTCGATGCCCCAGGCCGCCATTGCCACAGGGATGGTCGACTATGTGCTGCCCCTCGCGGACATAGCCTATACAATCATTACGCTTATTACAAAAGGAGACGAAGAGTAACTCATGCCGGAAAATAAGCAGCCGCCCGCTGCGGATGAAGACAAGACGGACGAAGAGCTGGACAGGCTGCTCCAGAAGCTTCACGCCGAGCGCGGTTTCGACTTCAGGGACTACAAAAAATTGAGCCTGCGGCGCCGCTTCCAGAAGCGGCTGGACGAGCTGAAAATCGGCACTTACCCCGAATACGAGCGATACCTGGACACGCACCAGGATGAGTACCCGAAGCTGTTCGAGACTCTCCTGATCAACGTGACGGAATTCTTCCGGGACCCCGAGGCGTGGAAGATCATCGAAGAAAAGGTGCTGCCCGAGATTATCGCCCGAAAGAAGAAGGGCGACGCCATCCGTTTCTGGAGCGCCGGCTGCGCCTCAGGGGAAGAGCCCTATACCATCGGCATTTTGCTATTCGAGGCGCTGGGAAACGCGATCAACGACTTCGATGTCAAGATCTACGCGACCGACATCGACGAAAACGCGCTCGCCGAGGCGAGAAAAGGCTACTATCGCCCGGAAAAGCTCAAGAACGTCAGCCCGGAGCGGCTGAAGAAATATTTCTCAAAAGAGGACGACTCCTATAAGATCGACCGGTCGATCCGGCAGCTTGTCGCGTTCGGCCGGCAGGACCTGGCGACGGATGCCCCCATCTCTCGCCTGGACCTGCTGGTGTGCAGGAACGTGCTGATCTATTTCAACGTCCAGCTCCAGAACAAATTGCTCTACCGGTTTAATTTTGCGCTGAGCCAGGGAGGATACACCTTTTTCGGCAAGTCCGAGTCCACGCTTACGGGTTCCAGGTTGTTCGGAACAGTAAGCCCGAAGTGGCGCATATTCAAGAAGACCCGGAACATTTCCGAGCTGGAGCCGGCGGAGAGGCGCACGGCCCTGATCGAAGAGGCGACGGTCGGTAAGGCGGTCAGCGAAGCGTCGAAGGAGATCAAAACGCTGGACTTCTATCACCAGACGATCATCAATACCATGAAGCCGGCCCTGATCGTCCTCAACAAGCACAATATCGTCTCCACCTGGAACCCGGCCGCCGGGCAAATGTGGATGATCAAGTCCGACTACGCCCTGGGCCGCAACTTCTACGAGATGGGCATGGGCGACCGGATACCCGGCATCAGTGACGTCATACGCGATGCCATTCGCGAAAAGAAGCCTGTGACGATCAGTGATATGGAGATCATCAACCCCAAGGGCGAGAAGAGGTACGTCGATGTGACGACTGTTCCGCTGGTCGGCCAGAACGGAGAGCTACAGGGAACCATCATGATGATGGACGACGTGACCGACGACCGGCGGCTCCGCGACGAGCTGAAGTGCTCGAACGAAGACCTGCAGGAGCTCAACGCGAAGCTGGAGACGACCAACGAGGAGCTCGAGTCGACCAACGAGGAGCTGGAGACGACGGCGGAAGAGCTGCAGTCCACGGCCGAAGAGCTGGAGACCAGCAACGAAGAGCTGCAGTCGACCAACGAGGAGCTGGAAACCAGCAACGAAGAGCTGCGTTCGCTGAACGAGGAGCTGGAAACGACCAACGACGAGCTGAGAGAAAGGACCGGTCAGCTGAACGTCATTAATGCGTATAACGAGGGTATCATCAACAACGTAGACGAAGGCCTGATCGTGCTGGACAAAGAAGGCATGGTGACGACCTGGAATCCTGCGGCCTCCCAGATCTGGGGGCGTCGGCTGGAGCGATACGACAGGTAAGAAATTTTTTTGCCCTTCACCTGGCCAGAGGCATAATTCCGGAAGACCTGAAGCCTTTGATAAAACAGGTAAATGACAGGATAGCGCCGATCAGGGATAAAGAGATGAAATATAAGACGCCGTCCGGAGAGGAACACAAGGTAATTGTCTCCATTGTCCCCATGGAGAAAGGAGACGAATACCTGGGTACCATGATACTATGCAGAGACGTCACTGCGGACATGAAAAGGTACGTGTCAAAAGGATTCACGTTCGGAGATTAAGACTATGGACTTTCCTCCCCGGGTAGTCGCGTCGGTCACCTCGAGGGACGACGCGCGAGAAGCGGCCTCGCTGGGCGCCGACCTGATCGAGATACGGATTGACCTGGCCGGGGAGGACCCGGAAACGCTCGTACAGGGCATTTACCGGGACGTGGACTGCCCCCTGATCATTACCATCCGCCCTGAGTCCGAGGGCGGTAAGTACGCCGGGAGCGACCGGGACCGGATACGGCTTTTCAAGAAGCTTGCACCCTGCGCCGAGTACATCGACGTGGAGCTTCGGGCAATGCGCGTCGACGAGCTCGTGGCGACCGTGCAGGGCACTGAGGCCATGCCGATCGTCTCGTACCACGACTTCGAGGGGACGCCCCCCAACGCCGAGATGCTGTCGATCATCGACCGCTGTATCGAAAAAGGCGCCATCGCGAAGCTGGCGGTCACGCCACATGACATGAGCGACGTGCTGCGGCTGTTCGAGGTGACCCTCGTCTCGAAACGCCCCGTGTGTACCATCTCCATGGGCAGCCTGGGCATGCACTCCAGGATAATGGCGCCGGTCTACGGCTCGCTGCTCACCTACGGCTATGTCCGGAGGCCTGTAGCTCCGGGGCAGATACGGGTGGACCGCATCCTTGAAGGGCTTAAAATTCTCGGGCTGCGTTAAGTTAATAGACCGGCTGGCAGGCGCTCGCGCGTGCGTGTCGTGCCGCACGGCAATTTATAGTACGTCGAAGCCAGCGTTTTTCAATACCTTTAACGCCCGCAGCGTAATCCATTTGCTGTCTTTGCCGCGCTGGCCGAAGTTCGCATAGGTCGCGGACCGGCTTGTCGTATAGCCCAGCTTCCACCGGCCGTCCGGCTTCCTTTTACCCAGGATAAACTGCAGCCCCTCGTCCACGGCTTCATGCCTGATGCCAAGACACTGGAGCGTATCGACGATCTCGATCACGTCGTCATAATGAAGGACGGGGAAACTGAACATCTCGAACTCCGGTCTGATCGGTTCCCATCCGCTGTGATTCCGACGATACAGGCGGTGCATCAGGACGAAGTCGACCGCTTTCCCGATGAACTCGTTTGTCTCAGCGGTGCGCCGGCCTTCCGGGATCGTCGTCATCGCCTTCAGCGCCCGGGTGACACCGGAAATACAGGTATGTCTGCCGAAGCACCGGTCCCGCTTCCCCCGGTAAGGCCATTCGTCGGGCGTCCGGAAGTCGCCGTCGTCGAACCGCTGGTACTTGAGGAGCCATTGTATCGAGTCCTGCACCCTGCGGTCGTCGTGGTATCCCAGCGTCGAAAGCGACCAGACCATGTTGGACACGAAACACGGCAACGGCCAAAAGTCGATGCTGTCCTTCCTGCTGATATTTATTCCGATCACTTTCCTGCCCGGATTGTAGTTGTGATCAAGGACGTATTCGCAGAGCTTCATCACCCGGGGATCGTCCCTGTCGACGCCAAGCTGTGCCAGTGTCAGCAATTGCCATATGCTGTTCTTTTTCGGCTGGTAGCCCGTCTTTGCCACCTCGATGCCATATTGCCCGACCATCTCGGGCGTCATGAACCCACCGTTATCATTCTGGTGGGACAGAATAGCGGCGGCTGGCCCGCATACCATTATTGCGCGTTTCGCCTCCGCAACTTCGGGGTCGCTGTCCGGCCGGCCCAAAAGCTCTTTCAGCGTAAGATATCTCACCGTAGGCTCGTCCGGCTCCAGCAGCCACGACAGCGTATCGCCTGCAGATATAAATCGTATCATTGGAGCCCATTGCTAATAAATGTGCAGCCTTCCGGGCGTAACCATCCGGATAATAACCTTTATATGATTAGAGAGTATATGCCATGCTATAGCATATCAATTGCTATGCTCTGGCATGGCATACTTATGTACTATCGATAAATATTGGAGCGTGGTGTCTTGTTCGGGATTGATGACCCTCAGATTTTACTGGCGTATGTTGCCACTTTCTGCATCGTTGCTATTGGTATATTGTACGGAATTTTAAACTGGAACAAGGGCGGTGAGTGATCATGGCCGTCAATTCGCTGACGTTCACGCTGGTCACCGGCGTCTACCTTGTCATCCTCATTGTGCTTGGCTACATGGGCTACAAGAGGACGAAAGGCGCGGACGATTTCATGCTGGCCGGGAGGAAAGTGCATCCCGCGCTTATAGCGCTCTCTTATGGCGCCACGTTCATCAGCACCGCGGCCATCATCGGCTTCGGTGGCGTCGCCGCACAGCTCGGCCTGGGCCTGATGTGGCTGGTGTTCATGAACATCGCCCTGGGCATTTTCTTAGCGTTCATCGTCTTTGGCAAGAGAACCAGGGCCATCGGCAGCCGTCTTAAGGCTCACACCTTCCCCGATCTCCTGGGCAAGGTCTACGACTCGAAGTTCCTTCGGTATGCAAGCGCGCTGGTCATTGTCGTGGGCATGCCGCTGTACACGTCGGCCGTCATGATAGGGGCCGCGCGGTTCATCGAGATCTCGTTCGCCATCGACTACAATACCGTACTCCTGGCGTTTGCTGCGGTTACGGCGCTGTATGTCATCCTCGGCGGCCTTCTTGCGGTCATCTACACGGACAGCTTCCAGGCCGTCCTCATGCTCATCGGCATGACGATTCTTCTGGTCGCCACGTTCGCCACGCTGGGCGGCGGGATATTCGGCCCGTTCCAGGCGCTGACCGACATGGTAGACAAAGTGCCTGCCGGCCTGGTGGCCGCAGGACATAATGGCTGGACTGCCATGCCAGACCTCGGGTCGAACCTTTGGTACACGATGGTCACGACCATCATCATGGGCGTGGGCATCGGCGTGCTCGCCCAACCCCAGCTCGCGGTGCGGTTCATGACGGCGAAGGACGATAAGTCGCTTAACCGGGCCGTACCCATCGGCGTGATCTTCATCTTCATGATGGTAGGCGTCGCGTACACAGTGGGCGCACTGGCCAACGTGTATTTCATGGAGAACAGCGGCAAGCTCGCGACCGAAGTGGTGCCCGGCGGCAACCTGGACATGGTCATTCCCACGTTCATCAACGCGATCATGCCGGACTGGTTTGTCATGCTCTTCATGCTCACCATGCTCTCGGCAGCCCTGTCGACAATGAGTGCTCTGCTCCATACGATGGGCACGGCTATCGGAGTCGACTTGATAAGCGACATCCTGAAGAAGAAGCCTTCGGTGAACATCAACAGGGTGGGCGTGCTCATCATGCTCATCATAAGCGTCGCGCTGGCCTATGTCATGCCAGGCAGCATCATCGCGAGAGCGACGGCCATGTTCATGGGCCTGTGCGCTGCGGCCTTCCTGCCCGCGTACACGCAGGCGCTGTTCAGCAAGACTCCCTCGGCCAGGGGAGCGAAGTACAGCCTGGTCATAGGGGCGGTCGCGTGGTTCCTCTGGACGGCGTTCGTCCACATCAAGGAGTCCCAGCCCTTAGGCATCAGCATGTTCCTGTTCGGCAAGGATGCAGTGCTCGGTTTCCCGTGGACCGTGGTGGACCCGTTGTTCATCGCGCTGCCCCTGTCGACACTGACGCTTGCCGTTTTCTGGTGGGTCGACCGCCAGGCATCGCTGAAGAACGGCAAGACCGGCGAAAAGGCAACAGCTTAAACCCGGCCCCATCAGGGGCCTTTCTCTTTTTTAAAGTTATTTGCCGGGCAAAGCGTCTATGACGCGAAAGCACGTAACTATTTCTCAAATCGCGGGCGTTTCAGCATTTCCAGTATGTCCTGGCGGTCGGTGAGTGGCAGGGTGCATTTCCAGTCTTTGCAGAAATAGGCTGTCGGCTTCCCGTCGATGGCAGTCCTGCCGTTAAAAATATCCGGACGTACCCGGTACTGGCCGTAGTCGAGCATGACGATCTTTTTGATCAGCCTGCTGTTGATCAGATCGACCAGCTCCTGCCCTTCTTTCTCCGATGTGACGACGGCGATCTGATCCGGCCTGTTGACAAGGTAGTCCATGGCCGCGAAGAAGGTGCCGTGGCCCAGCGGGTACTGGCGGCACATGTCGAAAAAGCCTTCGACCAGCGCCTGTGCGCGGTCGATGTAAGCCTGATTGCCCGTGCAATAGTAGAGCTTGATCAGGTTCATGGCCATCTGCAGGTTGGAGCCGGGCACGGAGAAGTCGGTGATCGGCTTATCCTGGGCCATGGCGTCCCGGTCTTTCGCCTGCACTAAGAAATACCCGCCAAGGTCGTGGTCGAAGAACTTTTCGTCGCAGGCGCCTGCCAGCCGTTGCGCATAGTCCAGGTAATCGGCGTCCTGTGTGGTGTTGAACAATTCCAGCAGCGCCTCGATCATGGACGAGTAGTCTTCGAGGAAGCCGTCGATGGACGGCCGGTCCGTATAGACGCGGTACAGCGTGCCGTCCCGGTACATGTCGCTCATGATGAAATCGGCAGACTTTCGGGCATAGTCGAGACAGCGCCGGTCCCCGAGGACGTTGAACGCCCGGACAAACGAGGTGATCATGAGCGCCGTCCAGCTCGTGTGGATGGACCTGTCAATATACGGCTTCTCCCGTGTCTCCCGGGCTTTCAGCAGCTTCGGGATGTCGTCCCGGAAGCGGTCGCGATCTGTCTCGTTGACCAGATAGAGCACGTTGTCGGCGTGGCCCAGGTTGCCCCCGCGGGTCGCGTTGTAGGCGGTCATGAAGTAATACGCCCGGTCCGTACCCAGCAGTTCCACCATCTCCGGCTCATCCCAGGTATAGTACGCCCCTTCCTTCCCATGCACATCCGCGTCGATGCTCGAAGCGAACCCGGCCGGCTCCCGGACGAGGTCCCGGAAGACGAAGGCGACGATCTTCTCCGCTATCTCGCGGAACAGCGGCGCGCCCGAGAGCTGGTATGCCTCCAGGTAGACGCTCAGCAACAGCGCATTGTCGTTCAGCATTTTCTCGAAGTGTGGCACGCGCCAGGCCCGGTCGGTGGCATAGCGGTGGAAGCCGCCGCCCACATGGTCCCAGACACCGCCCATGGCCATCCGGCTGAGCGTATAATCGACGATCGCCCATGCTGCCTTATCGCCGGATGACTCGTAGTACTGCTCCAGGAACAGGAGCGCTTCGGAGTACGGGAACTTCTGGTCTGTGCCGAAGCCGCCGTACACCGGGTCGAAGCTGTCGTGCATCTGGCCGGCCACAGTCGACAGGTATCCCGGGTCGAGCTTCGACCGCAGCGGAGAGACGTATACATACCGCTGCGTGAGGTCGTTGACGATGCGCTCCACGCTGCCCCTGTCGTCACGGTACAGGTCTGCGATCGCCTTCAGTACATCCTTGAAGGCGGGCAGCCCGTATCTGGCTTTGCCCGGGAAGTATGTGCCCCCGTAGAACGGCCGTCGCTCCGGTGTGAGAAAGACGGTGAGCGGCCAGCCGCCCTGTCCCGTGAGCGCCTGTACGGCTTCCTGATACCGCCGGTCGATCTCGGGCCGGTCGTCACGATCCACCTTGATCGCGATGAAGTCCCGGTTGATGAGGGCCGCCGTGTCCTTATCCTGCCACGTGTCGTGCGCCATCACGTGGCACCAGTGGCACCAGACCGCGCCGATAGACAGCAGTACGGGCTTATTCTCCCGGCGGGCCCGCTCAAAGGCCTCGTCGCCCCATGGGTACCAGTCGATCGGCTCATCTGCAGCCCTCTGCAGGTAGCTGCTCGGCGAGTTCGCTAGCCTGTTCATCACTACAGATATGGCGGTCTGATGATAAAAAATAACCCGATGATTCCGTACTTTTTACCGGAACGTATAAACAGCTGGCAACAAATTTCTAGTCGTTATCAGGGGGAAATGGCTGCGAAAGACAGTTACGACGTCATTGTGACCGGAGGGGGGCCGGCGGGCTCGATAACGGCGAAGGAAGCCGCAGACAGAGGCCTCGACGTCCTGCTGATCGAAAAGCGCCAGGAGATAGGAGAGCCGATCCGGTGTGCGGAGGGCATCACGGCCGATGGCCTGAGAGAGTTTATGGAGCCGGACCCCGGGTGGATCAGCGGCCGGATCAGGAAGGCCCGGTTCTTTTCGCCGTCCGTAAGCCTTGAATTCTGCGACGACAGCGATGCAGCTTACGTCCTCGAGCGCAGGATATTCGACCGGGACCTGGCACGTATGGCTGCAGGCGCTGGCGCGGACGTTTTCACCAAGACACAGGCGACCGGGCTCATCATAGAAAATGGCCGGACATGCGGTATCAGGGGAAAGCTGCGGGGCGAAGACTTCGAAGCCCGCGCGAAAGTGGTGGTCGGCGCCGACGGCGTGGAATCCAGGGTAGGCCGCTGGGCCGGCATCGATACCTGCCTGAAAGTGAAAGACATCGGCAGTTGCGCACAATTCCGTCTCGCAGGCATAGACCTCGAGCCGGACAGTTGCGAGATTTACTATAACAGGGGCTGGGCGCCGGGGGGCTATGTATATATCTTCCCGAAAGGCGACGGAGAGGCCAACGTCGGGCTCGGGGCGGTCTATGATCATGGAGACCCGCGCAGGCCGATCGAGTACCTGAAAGACTTTGTAAGCTGGCGGTTCCCGGGGGCCGGCGTGCTGGAATCGGTAGCCGGGGGAGTGCCGCTGTCCGGCATCATGTCCCGGCTGTCGGCAGCGGGCCTGGTGCTGGTGGGCGACGCCGCCAGGCTGACCGATCCGGGGACCGGCGAAGGTATCCTGAACGGCATGATCAGCGGAAGGATTGCCGGGCGGGTGATCGCCGACTGCGTCCGGAATGGCGATGTTTCGGCGGATGCGCTGCGCCGTTACGATATAGAGATCGAAAAGAAGCTCGGCCCCCTGCTTCAGAGGAATTACGCGGTAAAGGAGTACCTGCGAAAGTGCAGCAACGCCCGGATGGATGTGATGTTCCGGACGGTGAAAGCCATGAGGATCGAGAAGTATCCGACCTCGACCATGGTACGAGAGGTTTTCAACCCCCGGGGCAGGCGGGCGGCCGCGCTGTTGGGTATCCTGATGAGATAAACAGTGAAAACGGCAGCGGGCGCCCTCGCGCGCGGGCGGGAATGTCAGGGCCGGCCATGCGACGATAGTCATGCCCGTTTTTATCGTTTATACCGGACTAAATCCCCGGCCATCGACATGATCGGTTAAAGGTTACGCCTTTGTAGAATTTGTACTGGCTGTCCCGGCTGGCTGGCGTGATCACCGTGATCAGCCATTTCCATTACTCGTCGGCTGCGGTCAGATGCCATCCTTTTGATTCGCACATGCGCTCGATTAAGCGTATGATGTTGTCGTTCCGGCTGCCCTCCGAGCCCCATGTAATTCCCAGCAGTCCCTGGCCGCCTCCTCCGGATACGATTCTGACATTGCACTTGCCAGGGGTGGAAAAATCCAGGATGACCGATATCATGAGATTTGAATTGACCCGTAACGAGTAGCTCTGGGTGTAAAGGACGAAGACGTCGCCGAAATGGTATTTCACACAGTCGCCGAGCTCCTTTTCCAGGGCCGGGACGAGCAGTTCGAGGCGGCCTCCCTCGACAAGGGCGGACATTGTTTCCATAAGCTTGCAGGTCGATGCTTGATACTATAAGGCTTGTCTCATGATCTGAGAACCGCCCGCGGTGGAAATGCGGATATCCGATAAATACCGGGAGCGAGTACTCCCGATTATGATAGAGAAGGACCCCGTCTGTGGCAGGGATGTGGACACCAGGGAAGCCATTGTCGTTTTCAAGCTGGGCAACGACCGGTACCGCTATTTTTGCAGTGAGAAATGCGCGCAGATCTTCCAGAAGACACACCTTGGCCTGTAGCTGTAAGTATTTATCGAAACCGGCATATTATAAAAATGGTAAGCGACTGCCGCTGACCTGAGGATATGCAAAAGACACAGCTGAAGATCACAGGCATGACCTGCGCGTCGTGCGTGGCGCGGGTAGAGAAGGCCATACGCGAGACGAAAGGCGTCGAACAGGCTAACGTGAACCTCGCCACCGAGATAGCGACGTTTGTATACGACCCCGCGCAGATATCGATCGAAGATATCGTTCACTCTATCAAAGACGCAGGCTATGGCGTCGAAGAGGAGACGGTCACCCTGCCGGTCAGGGGCATGACCTGCGCCTCCTGCCAGGCACGCATCGAGAACGCGCTGAAGGCAAACGAAGGCGTGGCGAGCGCGGCGGTGAACCTGGCGACGGAAAGGGCGACCATCCATTATTTCCCCTCTGTCGTCACCGTCAACGACCTGAAAAAGGTCATCGAGTCGCAGGGCTATAAGGTCCCGGAAGTCCCTACGGCAGAGGAGTTCGTGGACAGAGAGCGGGAGTCCCGGCGTAAAGAGCTGAGCGACCTCACGGTGAAGTTCATCCTGGCAGGCGTCGTCGCGGCGGTCATCATGGCGCTCATGTTCTTCGGGCAGTACATCCCGGGCATATCCTCCCTGATGATGGAGCGCATCAACCTCGGCATCACCGAGGTCAACCCGATCGATCTCATCGCAATGGTGCTGGCCACCCCGGTGCAGTTCTGGATAGGCTGGCGGTTTTACAAAGGCGCCTTCGCGGCGCTGAAGCACGGGACGGCCGACATGAACGTGCTCATCGCCGTGGGCACGAGCGCCGCCTACTTCTACAGCGTGATCGCGACGCTGGCGCCCCACCTGGTGATGGTCGGCGGTCAGATGCCCGCCACCTATTTCGACACCTCTACGATGATCATCGCGCTCATCCTGCTGGGCCGGCTGCTGGAGGCACGCGCCAAAGGCCAGACCTCCGAAGCGATCCGCAGGCTCCGGGGGCTGAAGGCGAAGACCGCCCGCGTGGAGCGCGACGGCAAAGAGGCCGACGTCCCGGTGGAGGACGTGCAGGTTGGCGACATCGTGATCGTGCGGCCGGGCGAGAAGATACCGGTGGACGGCGTGGTCGTCTCCGGCTATTCGGCAGTGGACGAGTCCATGATCACCGGCGAGTCCATCCCTGCGGGCAAGAAGGAGGGCGACAACGTAATCGGCGCCACCATCAACGAGACTGGCACGTTTAAGTTCCGGGCTACCAAGGTCGGCCGGGACACTGTGCTCTCCCAGATCATCAGGATGGTAGAGGAAGCGCAGGGCAGCAAGGCACCTATCCAGCGACTCGCCGACCAGGTAGCCGCCGTCTTTGTGCCGGTGGTCATCGGCCTGGCTATCCTGACGTTCCTGGCCTGGTACTTCCTCGGCTCGCAGCCGACGTTCATCCGTGCCTTGCTGAACTTCATCTCAGTGCTGATCATCGCCTGCCCCTGCGCCATGGGCCTGGCCACGCCCACGGCGATCATGGTGGGCACCGGCAAGGGCGCGGAGAACGGCATCCTGATCAAGGGCGGCGAGAGCCTTGAGAACGCGTACCAGATCAACGCCATTGTCCTGGACAAGACGGGCACCATCACGAAGGGCCAGCCGTCACTGGTCGACGTGGTTCCGGCAGAGGGATTTACCGGGGCGGACGTGCTGCAATATGCCGCCTCAGCGGAAAAGGGCTCCGAGCACCCGCTCGGTGGCGCCATTATCCGTGGCGCGGAAGACCGCAAAGTGCCGGTTGCCAGCCCGACGAAGTTCGATGCGCTGCCCGGCAAGGGCATTGTTGCGGAGGTCAACGCGAAGATCGTCCTGGTCGGGAACGCGAAGCTGCTCGAAGGCGAGGACGTCGACCTGACGCCGCTGACGGGCATGTTCGAACGTCTCTCGGCGGACGGAAAGACCCCGATGTACGTGGCGGTCGATGATAAGCCGGCCGGCGTCATCGCAGTGGCCGACACGATCAAAGAAGGTTCCGTCGAGGCCATAGCAGAGTTCCGCCACCTGGGCATCGAGCCGGTCATGATCACCGGAGATAACCGACGCACGGCCGAGGCCATCGCAAAGCAGGTGGGCATCAGCCGGGTGCTGGCCGAGGTCATGCCGCAGGACAAGGCGAACGAGATCAAGAAGCTCCAGGCCGAGGGCAAAAAGGTCGCCATGGTGGGCGACGGCATCAACGATGCCCCGGCGCTTGCCCAGGCAGACGTCGGTATCGCGATAGGGACGGGGACCGACGTGGCCATCGAAGCGTCGGACATAACGCTGATGAGCGGGGACCTGCGTGGCGTTTTGACGGCAATCAAGCTTAGCCGGGCGACCATCCGCACGATCAGGATGAACCTCTTCTGGGCGTTCATCTACAACATCATCGGCATTCCCATCGCCGCGGGCATCCTCATCCCGTTCTTCGGCATCAGCCTGAACCCCATCATCGCAGCGGCGGCCATGGCGTTTAGCTCGGTATCGGTAGTGTCCAACTCGCTGCTGCTGAACCGGTTTAAGCCATAGAGAACATCTTTGCTGATCCGGCCATATCGCTGTGAACGCTGCAATAACGTCTAAAATGCCGGGATTCGGTTGATAGCCGGAGCCCTGACCAGCCTTAGGACTATAAAAAACGTGCAGTGCCATTCGTCGCGAGACTCGCAGACGCTCGCGCGCGTGGACGGCCGTTGAATCTCTCGGTTCCTGAAATGTTTTGAGGAGATGCGGAAAGCTTAAACGAGAGCGTTGACGTCCTCGTCGAACACGACGGTCGAGAAATGGAACTCCATCATGACCTCGTCACCTGACTGTTCCTTCTTACCTTCCGCGGCGCCCGCCGGCTGCATGACCGCCGCGAGGTACGTATGGTGATACAGCCGCCGCTCGAGCATGACCACCTCGCCGATGACGTTACAGTGGCCGCCAAGGCTTCTCATCGCGCTTTCCTTGAGGCTGACAAACGAGAGGTCCCAGCCCTTGCGGTGGACGGCAGACGTATCGAATTCTCCCTCGTACTGCGGCAGCAGCGGCCCGATGTCAACGTCACGCTCTGTCAGGTACGACTCGATGGCATAGGCAGGCTGATACGCTTCCACAGCCTCCAGACGCAAGTCGGCAATGGCGTGCTCGTCGGCCGGGTCGTCGGCGTCCAGCGCAAGATAGCGTTCCCGGATGTGCTGTATAATGCCTCCGAGGCGCCGGTACTCTTCGACGAGCATACCCGAAATGATATTGATGGCTATGTCCTTCGGGTTACGCGCGGAGATGTCATCGAGAATGAATTTCAGGTTGGGCTGGGACTCGCCGTTCATATAAGGGATGATCGGCAGAAAAGCACATGTACTTTTTGTAAAAAAGAAGGCACGCCCTTTAGGGCGGCCTGATCAGAGGAAGCCCATCAGATAAGCGGCACCGTAGGTTATTATCAGGTAGAGTACCAGTGGCACTCCGACGACAAGGGCCGCATTCTTCGTACTCAGCTTCAGGATATACTTCACCGCGAATACGCCGATGATGCATGACCATAGCAGGCCAATGAGTCCAACGATCTGCTGAACGATAGTCAAGAGGCTGGAGGTACTCGCCCCGGTATCCAGGATACGAGTCTGGCCCGACGAGGATATCTCATAGGTGATCACCGGTGCCTGGGTGAGCAGGACTACGAGGATGAGCGTCACGAATATCTTCGGAAGCTGGGAATAGCCAATACCCGACAACAGAGCCAGGAACTTGCCTTCGCCACCGAAGACCATGGCGAACAGGTATAGTACTGCCGTAATGATCACCCAGAGGATGAATGGCAATATCAGCCCTGTGACGACCGTGATAGCCGTCATGATCCCTGTCAGGCCTTCCAGGGTCGGATCCGTGAAGACGTAATTGATATGGCTCGAAGCTATGTATGCCGAGATCGCCGCGATGACCGCATAGACGGCGACAACGACGGCCGCCTCCTCGATTTTCGGCTCTTTGGCAATATCTGCCATGGTCTTGTCCGGGCTTGTTATGAGCCCGATGATTCTCTCTATAAAGTTCATACTAAACCTCCCTGATATCTTTGATGAACATCAGCGGATAGCCGTCCTTGTACCCGATGCCTACGTCCGCCTCATAGCGATCGTATTTGATCACGGCGTCGACTTTCAGCATCGGGCCCTTCAGCTCGGTGTAGCCGAAGGAGCTCAGGCTGTCCTCGATCATTTTCCTGTCAATGGACACGGTGATGGACTTGACGTAAGGCTGTACTGAGATGCTGGCCGCGATGGCCTGCTCCAGCGAGCCCGCGGTCTTCAGGTTGACAGGCGCGCCCACGAACTGGTGGTACAGCGCCCCGAGCTTGATCCCCGCCTCGAATGCCGTGTTATCTCTTGGTGTTACCGACATAGTCATCACCTTTTTACCGGTCTACCTATTAAGCATAGGTAATATAAATATTCCGCCCGATATATTATAAGTTATTCCTCCGTCACGACGGCGTTATCGTCCTCGAAGATGAACAGCTCGTCGATGGTGGCGTGCAGTGCCCTGGCCACGTCGTGGGCCAGCTTGAGCGACGGGTTGTACTTGCCCTTCTCCAGGAATACGATGGTCTCCCGGCGGACGCCGACCTTCTGTGCCAGGTCCTCCTGGGTCATGTCATATCGGGCCCGGAATTCCTTGATGCGCGTCCTCATATTGAATCACCTTGAGCTCGCCCGCGATGGGCCCTTACCATTTTTTCATACCATAGCAAGAGCGCTATCAACATGCCAGCCACGATAGTCTGCAGCACCTGGAAGGCAAGGATGTAGCCGGCCATCTCCCAGGACAGCCCGATCATGCCACGTCACCCTTGCGCCAGAAATAGATGAACCAGGCGCTGAAGATTATCAACATCGTGTTCATCGTCATAGCCAGCACCTGAATGGGTGTAAAGCTCCCGAGAATGCCAATTACGCCGAACAGGACGTACATAGCGACGAAGAAGAATGTGGCGAGCCACGAGTTGGTCAGGGCGTAGACGGTGATCTGCCGTACCCGCTCATCCCCTGCCTGGCAACCCATGTAACGGTACAGCGCCCAGCTGACAAGCCCGACGCCGACGGCGAAGGGCACGAACGTTATCCATGTGACCCAGGCCATCAGCAGCATTGAAGCAATGATTGTCAACGCAATGCCAAGCCAGAGGACGTATTTTTCAGTATCAATAGCCATGCTTCCACTTCCGTCAAACGTAATCAGGCAGCCCCAGGTCGCCTTTGGTAGTATAATAACCCAGCCATGCCAGCATGCTCGCGATGCCCACGGACAGCGCGAAACCCATAGCCTGCACACCATTGTACTGTATGTGGGTGTAATGGGCGATGATCGCCGCGAAGTCAATGATCATTATCGTGCTGAACCATGCCAGCGTGGTAGCGTACGTTCCCACCCGCAGCATGCGCTCGTCCCGGGTCTCCTTCGACGCGCCGATGTAATGCCAGAACGAAACGGTCATGCTGATCAGCCCGAACAACAGGCCCAGGAAGACGGGAAAGTCAATATCACCATTCCACATCATGATCAGACCCTCGATGATTAGTGCAATCGAGCCCACCAGCAGGCTGATCTTATAGTACCGTAACTTGTTCTTTAAAGGTTTTATTGTCATTCTAATATCTCCCGACTATCTTTTTCACCCTCAGTCTATGTCGCCCTTGCGCCCGAGCCAGAAGTTCAGGCCTGCCATCGAGACGATCATGACCAGCAACAGGATGCCGAGAAACCTGGCCGCGCTTAGTTGCATGTTGAAAGCTACGTCCCAGATGTAGACGAAGCACATGGCACATAACGTGAGGAACCACGAGTATGTGGCTGCAGTCGTACCTATCCTGCGGGCCCGCTCGTCCTTCGCCGGCCGCTCGATGCCTATGTAGGCAAAGAAGTTGGCGGTGAAGATGACCACACAGAACAGCACAGCCAGTGTAGCGTTGCCGTCCGCCGGTTCAAAGATGACCAGGACAGCACCCATACCCAGCATCACCAGGTATCCCAGCCACATGGATGCCTTGATGATGCCCAGTTGATCATTATTTTGATTGGCGTTCATGATTTCTAACCTTATGTTATCTTTCGATAACTTTATGTTAGAAATTAATAACATCATTGGTATATAAAAATTTCCTTTTTTAACGATAACAGCTGGTATAAAAACGATAGCTTTATATACAAAATGTTATAATTGCACAACTAAATGTTAGAAAAAGATAACTTATTGTTATCAATTACTAACACATCAATAATTGTTTGAAGATCTGGAGATAAAAATCATGAGTGAAATGGCAATCCGTACTAAAGAAATAACGAGAGATTTCGGAAAGGTGAGGGCAGTTGACGGGCTTTCCATTGAAGTGCCTTCCGGCATCGTCTTCGGCTTTTTGGGACCTAACGGCAGTGGCAAAACGACCACGATTCACCTGCTATTAGGGTTGCTGGAGCCTACTTCAGGAAAGGCTGAAGTGATGGGTTTCGATACAGTGACACAGGCCAGCGAGATCCGTAGTAAAGCTGGCGCGCTGTTAGAGTTTTCCGGGGTATACGAACGGTTAAGCGCCATCGACAACCTCGAGTACTATGGCCGGATATGGAGGATGTCGGCGGCAGACCGCCGGGCGAGGAGTAAAGAGCTCCTTGAGCACATGGGCCTGTGGGAAAGACGCAATGATAAAGTGGGTAAATGGAGTAAGGGAATGAAACAAAAGCTCGCGGTAGCCAGGACGATATATCATAGCCCGCGATTAGTATTCCTCGACGAGCCGACCTCCGGGCTGGATCCGGTTGCAGCAGCAGCATTAAGGGAGGATATTGAATCGCTCGTTCACCGGGAAAAGTCCACGGTATTTCTCACGACGCATAACCTTCCTGAGGCAGAAAAATTATGCGACAGGATCGGTATTATAAATAAGGGTAAATTGATCGCTGCCGGGAGCCCGGAGGACCTCAGGCATAAGGCCATGAAGCCAAGAATAGAGGTCGTTGGCCGCGGATTCAATGAAAGCCTTGTCGTATCGCTGCGCTCAATGCCAGAAATTGCCGGCGTTGAAATCAAGAACGATCGCCTGATGATTGACCTTCATGACGAAAAGCAAGCGTCTGAGGCAGTCAGCCGGGTCATAAGCGCCGGAGGAAAAGTGGAAGAGGTACGCAAAGCGAGCCTTGAAGAAGCCTTCCTGTCGCTGATGGAGGCACAATAATGATCGACGACATAAAGACCGTTCTGTGGAAGGAGGTCAAGGAGGAGATCATCTCCAACAAACAGGTCCTGCTGGGCCTTCTGGTGACAGTTCCGGTCTTCGGCATGATAATGCCATGGAGCATGGGACGCACCTATATGGAAGAGCCATACTTGCTCATCTTCATGTCGTTGTTACCACTTGTAATGGTCATTAATATACTGACGGATTCGTTTGCAGGAGAACGCGAGCGTCATACGCTCGAAACGCTTCTGGCTACCGGGCTTTCGGACCACGCCATCCTGTTCGGCAAGATACTGTCAGCCGTCACCTACGCGTTGGGCGGGACGATCCTTACGATCTTAGCAGGACTGATCACGGTCAACGTCGGATACGGACAGGGCCAGCTATTGCTGTTTTCACCGTTAGAAGGCCTGCTGATCTTCGTGATCACCCTGCTGCTGTGTATACTGATCACTTCAGCAGGCGTGCTGGTGTCGCTCAGGGCTTCGACGGTGAAACAGGCAGAGACGAGTTTCATCGTCGGTATGGCCGTCGTCGGCATCGTACCGATGGTCGTATACTACTTACTGCCAGTTAATTTTAAGGAACAAGTCCTGGATCAATTGGTAAGCATCGGCCTGGACAACGTCATGGTCATGCTTGCGTTCGTGCTCATGGCGTTAATCGCCATAGTGATCTCGGTCGCAATGAACCGGTTCCAGCGCAATAAGCTGATATTGGACTAAACGGGCAATATCCTTTAACTTTTTTCATATTTTACTTCAGGGCCCCTGTTGGTCTTTCTTTTGTATTATTCCTTGACAGGTAAAATCAGGAAAAGGTAATTCCTTCGGACCCCGGCATTCCGGAAGATATCATTTAAAGAAAAAAAGGGAACGGGCATGCGCTTTCGCGCGCGCGAGCGCATGCCGGGGCAGAGCGGATATGACCCTGACCGTATTGAGCTCACAACTTGACATACCTGGCGTCGTAGAGCCCGGCTTCGCTGATCATCTGCTTCAGTGTCGCCTGGGGCACCTCGTCGTCCACCGTCAGGATCATGACGGCGTCGCCGCGGACGGTGTCCCGGCCCACAGTCATGGCCGAGATGTTGATGTTCAGCTTGCCGAGGATGGTGCCGACCTTGCCGATGACGCCCGGGCGGTCCTGGTGGCGGGTGACGATCATGATGCCCACAGGCACCGCATCCACGCGGTAGCCCTGGATGTCCACGATACGGGCATCGTCCTTTGCGAAGATCGTGCCGCTGACCGTGTATTCCTGCTTGTCCGTCTTCAGCGTAACGGTGATCAGGTTGGTATAGTCGCCCGTTTCTCCGAACCTGGTCTCGGCGACCTTGATGCCCCGGTCTTTGGCGATGAGCTGTGCGTTCACGTAGTTGACGGGCTCTCCCATCTTCACGTCGAGCACGCCTTTCAGCGCCGCCACGGTCACCAGCGATACGTCTTTCTGGGCGATCTCGCCGTAGTATCCGATGACGATCTCCTTGATCTGGCCTTCGGAGATCTGCGCGGCGAACCGGCCCAGCTTTTCAGCCAGCGGCAGGAAGGGCTTGACCTTCTCCATGACGTCCGGCTTCATGATGGGAATGTTCAGCGCGGTGGTCACCGGCGCGCCATGGAACGCGTTGAGCACCTGTTCGGCGATCGTGATAGCGACGTTCACCTGGGCCTCTGCGGTCGACGCGCCCAGATGGGGCGTGACTACCACGTTGGGCAGCTCGAGCAGCGGGTTACCGACGGGCGGCTCCTTCTCGAACACATCGAGCCCTGCCGCGGCGACCTTGCCCGACTTCAACGCCTCCAGCAGTGCGGCCTCGTCGATGATGCCGCCGCGGGCACAGTTGACGACCCGGACGCCCTTCTTCATCTTCGCGAACTGGGCCGTCGAGACCATGTGGCGGGTGCTCGGGATCAACGGCGTATGGACCGTGATATAGTCGGCCTTCTCGTAAATCTCGTCCAGCGTCGTCAGCTTCGCGCCGATCTGCTGCGCGCGCTCCGGCGTGGTGAACGGGTCATAGGCAAGCACTTCCATGCCCATTCCCCTCATGCGCTTGGTGATCTCGCCGCCGATACGGCCCAGGCCGACGACGCCCAGCGTCTTGCCGAGGACCTCGACGCCCATGAACTTGCTGCGCTCCCACTTGCCGCTCTTCAGCGATGCGTTCGCCTGCGGGATGTTCCGCGAGATGGAGAGCATCATGGAGATGGTATGCTCGCAGGCCGCGATCGTGTTGCCTTCCGGCGCGTTGGCCACGATGATACCCTTGGCCGTCGCGGAGGGTACGTCGACGTTGTCGATACCCACGCCTGCACGGCCGATGATCTTCAGGTTTTTGCTTGCCTCGATCACTTCTTTAGTGACCTGAGTCTCGCTGCGGATGATAAGCGCGTGATAGTCTCCGATCTTCTCGATAAGCTGCTCCTTGGTGAGCTTGGTCGCTACGTCGACCTGCACATCGGGGTCGGACTTCAGGATCTTAATGCCTTCTTCGGATATTGGGTCGGTAACAAGGACCTTCATGATAAATTACCCCTGTATGGGTTCGTGTAACTCTAATGGACTCTATATGTTGATAAGTTTTTGGGGCTACCCCATAATTTCGGGCACCTGTTACCTGCGGCGATGGCACGCACCACGCTGCGCTTACACCACAAAAAAGGAAAATAGGTTCTATGTGTTAGTCATTCCTGAATCTTTTTGTAGAGGCAGGTGACCCTTTCGACACAAAGGCCACAATGGCCACGAGGTACACAACGTACATTTAAAGAAAAGGGCAATGACAGCCTTTTCCCTTAAAAGAACTTCGTGTACATTGTGGCCATTGTGGCCTTTGTGTCGAAAGGGTCATGTTCCCGATAAAAAGTTACAGGATGACTATGTCTTTAAATTTTTCGCGTCTTTGTGACTGCAAGCGTAGCGTGGTGCGGGTAGATTATTAAAAGGCCGGAGACAGGCCGGGAAAATATATAATCATAGCCCTGAAATATAGAGCAGGAAATTCTTATGGCAGAGGTTGTGGTCCCGAAGCTGGAAACACAGACTGTAAAGCCTCAGCATTCGCTGTTACAGAACGTCGGCGCGCTGGCGCTGGCGATGGTACTCGACTTCGCCGATGCGGTGCCATCCGAATTACTGTTCGCGGTGGGGCTGGTGCCCATACCCGTCGGCTATGAGGCGGGGATCAGCGTCGTCGAGGCCGCTTATCTTAATTATCTGGGCGTGCCCATCGTCAAGACGCTGGCCATGGCCGGCTCGGACCTGATTCCGCTGATCGACGTCATCCCCTGGTGCACGCTGGCGGTGCTGGATACAAGATTCGGCCTGAAGATACCGCTGGTCACGAAGCTGTTTAATTATTGACGAGACCGGACAGAAATCAGGCGATGAAAAAACGACCTGGCTGTCGTCGCAGACCGTCCGGGCACTCGCGCACGCGAACGGTAAGGCACGTTAATCATAACGCCTTTATATTATGTTAAATACTAAATGTGACATGAAACATCACAATATTATTAAATAGTGATGAAGCCCTTATTCTATTTTGTAGCCATGTTACATGAGACGTAACATGGAGGATTTTCATGTATACGCCCGAGTGGATACAGGATATGGCCAACCGCATCGCGGGTGACATTGTGAACGCGCCCGAGCGGGGGCCGTGTATTCAGGCGTACAGGAGCAAAAACCACCTGACGCAGGACGAGCTGAGCCACATCATGCGGCTCCGCCGCGAGACGATCTCGCGGATCGAGCACGGGAAGGTCAACCCGACCACCGGCTTCGTCCACGTGTTCTCGGGCGCCATGGCCCTGATGGAAGCCGTGAAATCTTATCGGTCGATGAACAGGAACGTCGAGTACCCCTACTTCAGCCGCATCGGCGCTGAGCTGGGCGTGCCGACAGACAGTATCGCATCCATCATCGACCTCGCGATAAAGAGCTATGAACAGAAGAGGAAGAAAGCAATTCGCTCGCTGGAGACATGACAATGGCTGGAAATATTGATCTTAAGGCCGGAAAGCAGAAAATCAGTGTGCTCGCTGGAGAGAATAGAATGTCTGGAAAAGAAAAGTTAGTCGTATGGCTTGAAGACGTAAGGAACACGGATATCCCCATCGTAGGCGGCAAGGGCGCCAGCCTCGGGGAGATGATCAACGCTGAGCTGCCCGTGCCCCGCGGGTTCGTAGTCACTGCCCAGGCGTTCAGGAAGTTCATCGACGATGCGGGCATATCGGACAAACTGTTCAAAGGCCTGGAGGTCGACGTGGACGACCAGAAGGAGCTGGCGAAGGCCGAGGCATTTGCCAAGAACCTCATCAAGAGCCAGCCCATGCCGAAGGCCATCGCCGACGAGATCCGGAGAGACTACGAGACGATGTGCCAGCGCGAGGGTGGAGAGACCTATGTCGCCGCAAGATCGAGCGCGACGGCGGAAGATTTGCCGGAGGCCAGCTTCGCGGGCCAGCAGGAGACCTTCCTGAACGTACGCGGCGTGAACGACCTCCTGAAAGCGGTGCAGAACTGCTGGGCTTCACTCTACGGCGCCCGGGCGATCTACTACCGGGTAAAACAGAAGTTCCCCCACGAGCTGGTGAATATCGCGGTGGTCGTCCAGAAGATGGTCGACGCGGACAGCGCAGGTGTCATGTTCACCCGCCACCCGACGACCGGGGACAACATCGTGATCATCGAGGCCGCCTGGGGCCTGGGCGAAGCCGTGGTATCGGGCTCGGTCTCGCCGGATAACTACGTGGTCAGGGACGGCAAGATCATCCAGAACAAGATCGCGACGAAGCAGATCATGATCATACGGGACCCGAAGACGAGGAAGACGAAGAAGATCGACACCCCGGAGGATAAGAAGAACGTGCAGGTGCTCACCAAGGACGAGATCATGAAGCTGGCTGACCTCGGCAGGATCATCGAGGACCACTACGGGAAACCGCAGGACATCGAGTGGGCGATCCAGAACGGCGAGATCTACCTGCTCCAGTCCAGGCCGATCACCACCATCCAGAAGGGTGAGGCCAAAGGCGGCAAGGCCAGCGGCGAGATCATCCTGGAAGGCCTCGGCGCGTCGCCGGGCGTCGCCAGCGGCAAAGTGAAGATCATCAAGGGCATGGACACGCTCGACCGGGTGCTGGAAGGCGACATCCTGGTCACCAAGATGACCACGCCGGACATGGTACCTGCCATGAAGCGGTCTGCAGCCATCATCACCGATGAGGGCGGCCTGACCTGCCACGCAGCTATTGTATCCCGTGAGCTGGGCACGCCTGCGGTTGTGGGCACCAAAGAAGCGACGAAGATACTGCAAGACGAACAGGTCGTCACCGTGGACGGCGAGATGGGCCGCGTATTCCTCGGGGCGTGAAGAAGGAGGCCCCGGCCACGAAGGGCGAGGAAGCCGCTGCAGTCCCCCGGATTGCCGTGACCAAGCCGATCACCGCCACGGAAGTGAAGGTCAACGTCTCCATACCCGAGGCGGCCGAGCGGGCCAAGCAGACCATGGCCGACGGCGTCGGGCTGCTCCGCATCGAGCACATGATCCTGGGCCTCAACACCCACCCCGAAGTCTACATGAAGGGCGGCCGCTCCGACGAGTACGTGGACGAACTGGTAAAAGGCATCAGGACGGTCGCCGACGCGTTCTACCCGAAGCCCGTCTGGGTGCGGACGCTGGACGCGCCGACCGACGAGTTCCGGGCGATGAAGGGCGGCGAGAACGAGCCGTACGAGCACAACCCGATGCTGGGCATGCGGGGCATCCGCCGAGACCTGCGCGACACGAGCACTTCAAGCTGGAGATGGCGGCGTTCAAGAAGCTCTTCGAGATGGGCTACGACAACATCGGCATCATGCTGCCGCTGGTCCAGCACCCGAAGGAGCTGCGGAAGGCTAAAGAGCTAATGGTCGAGTGTGGCATCGACATCGAGAAGGTCGATGTCGGCATCATGGTGGAGATACCCGCGTCCGCCCTCATCATCGATGAATTTATTAAGGAAGGCATTGACTTTGTATCGTTCGGCACCAACGACCTGACCCAGTACACGCTCGCGGTCGACCGGAACAACGAGCTGGTGGCCGACCTGTACAACGAGCTGCACCCGGCAGTGCTCAAGCTGATCGAATATGTGATCGGCGAGTGCAACAAGGCCGGCGTGAAGACTTCCATCTGCGGCCAGGCGGGCAGCAGGCCGGAAGTCGCCAAACGCCTCGTGGCGATGGGCATCACCAGCATTTCCGCGAACATCGATGCGGTAGAGGCCGTCAGGGAGATGGTGGCCAGGACCGAGCACGCTTTGATTCTGGAAGCGGCCAGGCAAAAACAGTGAGTGATGCGTTTTGAGAGATGACGGGGCGGACGAGCAGCAGATATTCGAGGAGCTGTGCGAGGCAGGAAAGAAGGACGTGCCCTACGGGCGCGTCCTGAGCTCCATGTGTACCGCCCCCCACCCGGTCGCCGCTAAGGCGCACCGGGCGTTCATCCGCACCAACCTCGGCGACCCGAAGCTCTTCCCCGGCACGGCCGCCATCGAGCGCAAGTGCGTGGAGATGCTGGGCGACCTGCTCCACCTGCCCGCCGCCCCGGGGTATATCACCACCGGCGGCACCGAGAGCAACATACAGGCGCTCCGGGCGGCGGTCCAGAGTCATGGCAAGGTGGACCGGGCAAAGGCGAACGTCATAGTGCCCGAGTCGGCCCACTACTCTTTTGAGAAAGCGTCGCAGCTGCTGGGCATCGAGCTCCGCAGGGCGCCGCTGGACGACGAGCTCCGCGTCGACCCGGCGGGGATGGCCTCGCTAATCGATAAGCATACCGTCGCGCTGGTGGCCGTGGCGGGGACGACCGAGTTCGGCCAGGTGGACCCGGTGGAGGAGATAGGGCGACTCGCCGAAGAGGAAGGCATCTACTTCCATGTCGATGCCGCTTTCGGCGGCTTCGTCATCCCCTTCCTGAAAGGCTGCCAGCCCGCTTTCGATTTCGCGGTACCCGGCGTCTCCTCGATCGCCATAGACCCGCACAAGATGGGTATGAGCACGATCCCCTCCGGGGACTGCTTTACAGGAACGAGAGCCTCATGCAGCCGCTGGAGATCAGTGCCCAGTACCTGACCTCGCAGGTCCAGACATCGCTGGCGGGCACACGGAGCGGGGCATCGGCGGCTGCGACCTACGCGGTGATGCGGTACCTGGGCCGGGACGGCTACAGGAACATCGTGGCCCAGTGCATGGAGAACACGCAGCTCCTGGTCGATAACATGAGACGGATCGGGCTGGAGACCGTGATCGACCCGGTCCTTAACATCGCGGCGTTCAAGGCGCCCGACCCGCAGGGTATAAGGAAAAGGTTATGCGAATATAACTGGTATGTGTCGACGACCGTGCGCCCCTGCGCACTGCGCATGGTGGTCATGCCGCATGTTACGGCAGACGTCGTCGAGGCCTTTGCGGCCGACCTGAAAAAAGCGCTGTAGGTGACAGACATGCTTAAAATTCTCAAGGAATCGCTAAAGAATGCGCCGATCGTGAAGCGGGGCGAGTATAACTATTTCATCCATCCGATCTCGGACGGCGTCCCCCTGGTCAGGCCGGAGCTGCTGAGAGAGGTAATCGCCTGTGTGGTCAGGTACGCGGACCTCGACGTTGACAAGATCGTCACCATCGAAGCTATGGGGCTGCCGCTGGGCTCGGCGCTCTCCCAGATCACGGACCTCCCGTTCATCATCGTCCGGAAGCGTAAATACGGCCTGCCTGGCGAGATTGCCGTACACCAGGTGACCGGGTACTCGAAAGGAGAACTGTACCTGAACGGCATCAACAAGGGCGACCGCGTCATCATCATCGACGACGTGATCAGCACCGGCGGCACCTCAAGGGCAGTAATCAAGGCGCTCGAGATGGCCGGGGCCGAGATCAAGGACATCATCGTGGTTATCGAGCGGGGCGACGGCAAGAAGATCATCGAGGACATGGGCTACGACGTCAAGACGCTCGTCAAGATCGACGTCGACGCGAATGGCGTAAAAGTGCTTGGCACAATAGAAGATCGCCGCTAATCCCTTTTTATCAGGGTTTTACCGGTCGGCGCCCTCCCCATGAGAGGCGCCGCCGGTTTAGTTGTCAGACAATGGAGAGGCTCTCGAGGGGCCATTGACGCTTTTTATTTTTGTTTTCCGGACGTCATGGCCATGGCGAGACAAATAATCGCAACGATAGCCGCAAAGCCTGGAGCAGGCTCTGAGACATCTGATGCCTCGACGATTATCGTAGATGGCTTTGGTGTCGCAGTAATGGTCGGTACAGGCGTTGGTGTCACGGTAACTGTGGGCGCAGGTGACGGCGTAGGGGCCGGCGTCGGGGTCGGTGTCGGAATCGCGGTAGGCGCAGGCGTCGGAGAAGGCGTAGGTGTAGGCGTCGGGGGCACCGGGGTCACGGTGATAGTCGGGGCACCGGGGTATACGTCGTTGTCCATCAGGTCGGTCGTGACGCTGGCGTTCGGGCCGATGGCAAAGGGTATGGAACGCGCTTCGGGATAAGCGGCTATCTTTACTACCAGCACGAAGGCGAGTTCGGGAGACACGCTGGCCGTGGCCATCGTATACTTTCCATCGCCGTCCGTTATATTGCTGGCGTATATAATGACCGGGTTTTTAACGTTCACGAGCCGGACAGTGGCGCCCGGGATACCGGACCCGTTGGCGGCCGTGATCCGGCCGGATACATTACCAGTGCCCGAAAAAACCGGGTAAGGCCCGTCGGGCAGCGTTAGTATGACATTAACGGAATCGTTACCAGAATCGCTCACCACGAAGGCATTCGAATATCCGTTGAGGTACCCGTCCTTCGAGGCGAACACACGGTAGATGCGCTGGCCTCCGGTCGAGTTTACGCCGGTGAAGTTGCAGCTCCCGTTCGGGAAGGTGTAGCCTGTAGCGTATATTATCGATGTATCGGTGACGTCGGTGATGGCCACGAACGCATCGGCGATCGGAGTCAGCGGGCTGTTGAAAACCACGTTAACGGATACGTTACCGGGCAACACGCTTTCGGGCATCGGAGGGTATTCGCGATTGGCCGGCTGATCGGCCGCCCATGCGGGTATGGAGAGAAAGACCATGCAAGTCGCCGCCGTAATGATGGCAAACCTGATCAATGCTTGTGACATGAAGCCCATCTCTGGAAGGGCTTAATAAAAGGTTTCTGTCAGTAACTGTTTAAACGGCAACCCGAGCAGGCATGTCGATTGGCGGTGTAACATCGGCATGATGTCCGATGTCCGCATTAAAAGTGACATAGAGCTTGCGCTATATCACCGATGAGATCTTCTGCCGGATCAGACTATGCAGCTTCATCTATCCATTATTACCCCATTCTATCTACGTATTACATTTGTATATCAGCGGATAACCCGATCCGCGATGCTGCAGCGGATCGGGAATAAAAATTAGCTTTTTATTGTTGGTTTTCCGGTTTCATCATAATCGGAAAATTTTTTCTTTGGCTGAATAACGTCGGGATTGTTATACAGCATGGACTCGAACGCGTTGAGTAGTGGCTTGCCACATTCCACGCAAAGGTCTTTGCCGTGATAGTCGACCCGGCACTTCTCGCATAAGTCCCTTCCGCATTTGTAGCATTTCGTTACCGCGTCGACGGTGTTATGAACGCAGCATTTGGGTGACATAGTATAACAATTAATTAGTGCTAGTATATATAAGATTCGGTAGCAACGATCTATCATTAATACTGCCAAAGCTATCCGATTTTTTCCATTTTTCCTGTCGTTTACTGCAGAAGTGATTCGAACAATTACGAACATTTAAACCGTAGTTCAGGCTGTGCACCTAAAACCAGCCATATAAAAATGGTTTTAGGCATAATTCAGGGCCTGCCCTAAATCGTTGATGAGGTCTTCGGCATCCTCAATCCCTACGGAAAGCCTGATCAGGCTATCGGTAATGCCGATTTTTTCTCGTTCTTTCGTTGGTATACTGGCATGGGTCATCCTGGCAGGATGCTCGATCAGCGATTCCACACCGCCCAGGCTTTCTGCGAGCGCAAAGATGCGGCAGCGTCCGAGGAACGATTTAGCCTCCGCCAGCCCGCCGTCCAGCTCAAACGACAACATACCCCCGGCGCCTGTCATCTGCCGCTGTGCCAGCGCATACTGGGGGTGGCTCTTCAGCCCCGGATAGTTCACTTTCCTGACCTTCGGGTGGGCTTCGAGGTACTCTGCAATCTTCTGCCCGTTCAAACAGTGCCGCTCCATCCTCACAGCCAGCGTCTTGATGCCCCGCAGAACGAGGTAGCTGTCGAAGGGTGACGGGATGGTGCCAATGGCGTTCTGGTTGAATTTTAACTTACTGTAGGCGTCGTCATCCGAGAGCATGATTGCACCCCCGACTACGTCGCTGTGCCCGCCCAGGTACTTGGTCGTGCTGTGGAGCACAATGTCCGCACCCAGGTCCAGCGGGTTCTGGAGATACGGGCTCGCAAAGGTGTTGTCGACGACTGTGACGATACCATGCTCTTTACCTATCTTCGCGATAGCTCTAATATCGCACAACTTCATCAGCGGATTGGTCGGGCTCTCAAGCCAGATCATCTTCGTATTGGCCTTGATTGCAGCTTCGATCTCTTCGGGATACCTGGCGTCAGCGTAGGTGAACTCGATCCCAAAATTGGCTATGATCTTGTTAAAGAGTCGCTTTGTACCGCCATAGAGGTCGTCGAAGCCTATGACGTGGTCGCCATTTTTCAGCAGGGAGAGCAGTACGGTCGTCTCTGCGCCAAGGCCGGAGCCGAACGCCAGCCCGTATTTCGCATTCTCGAGTGTGGCCAGCCGCTTCTCCAGCGCATCCCTCGTGGGGTTTCCCGACCGGGAATATTCGTAACCGCCGGTCGGCTTGTCTACGTCCTTTCTGGCGAACGTAGATGACAGGTGGATGGGTACGACGACGTCTCCGCTGCCGCCCTCTTTGAGGTTGGGCTCCTCGCCCGCGTGTATTGCTTTCGTTGCGAATTTCATGCGACCACTTTCTGCTTACTGAGATAATTAATCACGTCAGTCGTCGTTATAATATCCGCGACCTTTTTGTTATCCACTACAATGACGGCATTCTTGTCTTTCAGGAGCGTGAACGGATCGAGAATGCGGTCCGAGGCGTTTACGTACGGTAATGGCTCGTCCATTATCTCGCTAATCTTTTGCTCGGGGGACGCGTCATGCCGGGCCAGTTTCTTCATAATGCTCAGCTCCCTGATGCTTCCGACCTGGATGCCATCCTTGACAACGGGGAGTTGCGAAAGGCCATGCTCGCGCATTAATCGTAAGGCCAGTCCCAGATCATCTTCTGGCCCAACGGACAGGATTTTCGGGAGTCCCCTGGGCTTGACGGCGAGGATGTCCTTCACCGCTATTCGTTCTTCTTTGGTCTCTATGTATCCGTTCTCGGTCATCCATTCGTCGGAGTAGATGCGGTTGAGGTAGTTCCTCCCGGTGTCAGGCAGGATCACGACGATCGTCTTATCGGGACCGAGGCGTTCCGAGACCTGTATGGCTGCAAATATCGCAGCTCCCGAAGACCCGCCAGCAAATACGCCTTCTTCCCGTGCCAGCCTCCGCGCCGTCAGGAAAGCATCTTTGTCGCTCACGACAATGATCTCGTCGACCACTTTCATGTCCAGGGCCGATGGCATGAAATCTTCGCCGATGCCCTCGGTTTTGTATGTGTGTATTTCACCTTGCGTCCCGTAGAACTCGTGGTGGAACATCGAGCCTTCCGGGTCCACGCCGATGATCCTGATGCCCGGGTTCTGTTCTTTCAGGTACCGCCCGATCCCTGTGATCGTCCCTCCGGTCCCCATGCCAGCGATCAGGACGTCAATCTTTCCTCCGGTCTGCTCCCAGATCTCCGGCCCGGTTGTCCGGTAATGTGCCTCGGGGTTCGCCTGGTTGAAGTACTGGTTGGGCATGTAGGCGTCCGGCATCTCCCGGGCCATCCGCTCGGCGACCCTCACGTTATTGGCGGGGTTATCCGGTGACACGGCTGTCGGCGTCACGATCACCCGGGCGCCGAACGCCTTCAGCAAGTCGATCTTTTCCTTGCTCATTTTGTCCGGCATCGTAAAAATGACCTTATAGCCTTTGACGGCCGAGGCCAGTGCCAGCCCGACGCCGGTATTGCCCGAGGTAGGTTCGATGATGGTGTAGCCGGGCTTGATCTTGCCTGCTTTTTCCGCCGCCTCGATCAACGACAGGCCCACCCGGTCCTTGATGCTTCCGCCCGGGTTCATGAATTCAAGCTTGGCATAGACACTCGCAGCGCCTGGTCTCAGGAGCTTATTGATCCTTACCATCGGTGTCCTGCCTACAAGCTCTGTGATATTGTTAGCTACCATCATTTGTTTCTCCTCACCTGTTTTTCGTATGAATATCCTTTCAATCCCCTTGGCGGAGATTTACGACCAACTCATATCACACGGTAGAATAAGAAAGGTAGGATTCAGGCAATATTTATCCAAATTGCATTTGCCAGAGCGTCGATTTGTTTATTACTACCGTTAATTTTCTTTTATTTAAAAAATTAAGCCCAATTATCAAATATTTGCCTCAATCTAAAGCGATTTAGCATATCAATGGATTTTTACTATTATGTGTGACGGAAGTTTCAACCTAAAAATGCTTTTCATACGGGAACTAATTGCTATGGAAAAGCCCGAAGAGTCGCATGATTATCTGCAGGAACACCTTACATGGACAGTAGAGGAGCTGAAAGCGTACCGGGACAAGTTCGATAAGCCAAGCTACCGTACAAAAAGTACCCCCGTGGTAAATTAATACCACAGCAAACAGGGGAATGCCCTGGCACGGGCATGTGATCGCCTTTATTTCAAATTGTCAATGTACCTGTTCTCGAACTCCGAGCCTCTTACGCAGTACATCATGTCCTTCATCGAGAGGTCCTGTTTCACCTGGCAGTTCGGGCAATTACAGCCGTTGATCTGGCCGATGCAGCGGAAGCTGTGGCCCTGGAGACAGAATATTCCCTCGTTGTCGTTTTTCGCACATTCCGTGTAGGAAGGACATACAGGGCATCTGCATTTATCGGCGAACATCTCCATTTTCTTGTTCTTATCTTCCGGGCCTGCCTGCTTGATCATTCGTACAGTCTCGTCAAACTTGTCCATGTAAACACCTGAATATTCTCTTGATGACATTAATATAAAAATTATCAAATTATGATTACAGTATTGCAGTGAAAACCGTTTTTCCGGCAAAGTCGCTTCAAGAAAAAGCTATAAGGCGCATTGCAAGCTTAGATTATAAAGATAGGGATCAGGCCGGTGTTTCAGCCTGAAACCTCGCAGCGATTTTTCATCATGTATCTGTTGCATATCCCGGGTACGGATATCCGGGGTAGGGATAGCCCGGATATGGATATACGGGGTACGGGTATCCGGGGTAGCCGGGGTTACCCGGGTACGGGTATCCAGGGTACGGGTATCCGGGGTGGTATCCCGGGTACGGGTATCCGGGGTACGGGTAGCCGGGGTGTCCCGGAGTCGGTGTCGGGGTCGGCGTCGGGTAGCCTGGCCTGGGCGTGGGCGTTATGGTCGGCTTCGGCGTCGGTGTGACCGTCGGTTTAGGCGTCGGTGTTACTGTCGGCTTTGCCGTGGGCGACGGGGTCGGAGAAGGCGACGGGGAGGGCGTGTATTTGCCGTCCAGGTAGTCGATCGCGTTCTTGATGCTGATCCGGCCGTAGCCGTAGTTGTTGTTGGGCACGCCGGTACCGAGCTGTTTCGCAGTCTTCTCCATGATGTCCTTGACCTGCGCCGGAGTGAGGATCCGACTTCTTCTGCAGCAGGAGGGCAACCGCGCCAGAGACCATGGGCGTAGCCATGGAGGTGCCGCTCATCGACAGGTAGTAAGTGTCGATGGCCTTGCCGTCGTTGGTGCCGGTGGCACGGGTGGACACGATGTCCTTGCCCGGGGCGCTTATGTCAGGCTTGACCGTGCCGTCGCGGTTGGGACCGCGGGAGCTGAACGAGGCGACTACGTCACTCTTGTCCGTGGCGCCAACGGTCAGTGCGTCAGGCGAGTCGGCGGGGCAGCCGATGGTCTTCGTGCCCGGGCCGCTGTTGCCCGCTGCGACTATGACGATCTTGCCAGCTTGCACAGCCTTATGGACGGCATCGTCCATGGATTGTGAGTGCGTCGAGGAGCCAAGGGACATCGATATAATCCTTGCGTCGCTTTGCGTAGCATAGTCGATGCCTGCAAGAATTTTATCAAGGCTACCGGAGCCGTCCTTGCCGAGCACCTTGATGCCTATGAACGATACTTCGGGGGCGATGCCCTTGTACTTGCCGTTCGAGGCTGCACCATTGCCGCCGATGATTCCAGCCACGTGTGTGCCGTGGCCAAAGTCATCGTAAGCAGAAATCTTACTGCCCACGTAGTCCTTGAAGTCGACGATACGGCCTTTGAGATCGGGGTGAGTGCCGTCAATGCCGGTATCGACGATGGCGACTTTGACGCCCTTGCCCGTGTACCCGAGGCTCCAGACCTGTGGTGCGCCGACGATCGGTGACGCCTGCTCGAGCGTGGCTTGGAACTCGATGTTCGGCTCTACATATTTCACATTATTAAGAGAGGCAAGCTTTACGGCCGCATCTGCGCTGGGCACGTTTACTGCAAT
>CAVYKK010000031.1:0-26070 GCA_963769045.1 uncultured Methanocellaceae archaeon | reverse complement strand
CAAAATACGTATGATAAAAGACACGAAGACGATTAAGACACAAAGAAAATGGTCACTTCAGGATATGCTCAATATGTATCAGACCGGGGGATTTGGATGAATTTGCCTGCCAGCTTTCTGCGCTTCACATCCCCGGACCGGGCATACGCGCATACGCGCGCGAGGCCAGGCAGGCGTGAATATAATTGTCATTCTTCGAGGCGACACCTGACCTGTGCATGCGCACAGGTTCCACAGGCAAATGAAAAAAGGACCTTTGTGCCTTTTTACCCTTCGTGCCTTAAGCCGTTATTTTTTAATACCCTTTGTTCCCATCGTTTCCTTTGTGTCGAAGTGGCCGCAAGCGCAGCGTGGTACGGGAGAGCGATCAAACGTATAGATATCGATGGCGGCACGACAGGTCGCAGTTTCCTGCCGTTTGGGTTATTTCGTATTTTTCACAGGTAACGTTCAACTCTATAAGTAATCTAACTTCATTTGATACTGGTCTGGGCGTTGAACGTATCCGGGTAAATCGTCTTCGCACAACCGGTTTTTATCTGGGTGTTGAGGTGTAGTGATGGCAGGTAAGGATAAAGGTGACATGACCGTCCGTGAGGCTGGCCACAAAGGCGGCGAGACCACCAGGGAACGGTATGGTGAGGGCTTTTATGAGCAGATCGGAAAGAAGGGTGGCAAACGCGGGGGCGAGACCACCAAGGAGCGCTACGGCGGCAGCTTTTACGAAGACATCGGCCACAAGGGAGGCCAGAAAGTAAAAGAGCTGATCGAACGCGGCAAGAGCTCTCGGCCACGTAAATAAAGGCCTTTCGCTATGGACGCCCGTAAGCGAAAGTCGCTTTCGCTACGAGCCCTAAGCGAAAGTCGCTTTCGCTATGGAAGCCCGTAAGCGAAAGTCCCTTTCGCTCCGGACGCCCGCAGACGCTCCCGGCCTGACAGGTAACGGGAGATTTTAGCGTTATATGCTCCGGGGCGACATATTATCTGTTTTGGGGCTTGTTCAGGTTACCAGGCGGCTATTTTTACGGTACAGATGCAATAAATCTGCCCGCGGGCAATTTTAAACGCGTTTTAACCGGGCAAAATTAAAAAAGAATAAAATTTTAGGGATTATATGGCATAGAGTGGGGTGTTTTTAGATATGGCTGAGAAAAAGGCAGAAATGACTGTAAGAGAGGCCGGACACAAAGGCGGCTCTACGACTAAAGAGCGCTACGGGGAAGGTTTCTACGAGGAAATTGGCAAGAAGGGAGGCAAGATCGGCGGCAAGAAGGGAGGCACCACGACCAAGCAGCGCTATGGCGAGGGCTTCTACGAGACGATCGGCCGGAAAGGCGGACAGAAGGTCCGCGAACTCATCGAACGCGGCAAGGCGGCATCGGCAGAAAGTAGTACGAGCCG
Source organism: uncultured Methanocellaceae archaeon (assembly GCA_963769045.1). GTDB lineage: Archaea > Halobacteriota > Methanocellia > Methanocellales > Methanocellaceae > Methanocella_A. Next base: position 24,669 of record CAVYKK010000031.1, on the reverse strand, counting down.
CAGCACCAGCCGCAAGAAATAATAAAAATCTGGTAAAAACGGTTCCCAACCTATATTTTTTACCACATAAAGGACATGAAGGGCACGAAGGCCACGAAGGACATAGTGAACGCTCTGGAAAAGTGGCCCCGACATAAATCGATTTTTATCAATGCAGCGACTGGAAAACGCTCTTGAGTTTCAGCGCGTCTTCTTCCAGCAGCGGCGACTCGCAGATGACTGTCGCGTCGCGTCCGCTGTTGAGCAATGCCCGGGCGAACAGCTTCACGTCAGGCCCGCCATGGCCTAAGGGAACGTGCCGGACTTCCCGGGAGTTCTTGTATTCGATGCCGGAGAAGTGAATGTGTAGAGGGCTCTTTTTCACTGCCATGACTTTGTCGAAGACTTCCTCGAAATCCGCCAGCTTCGTCAGCCCGCCGTCAGTCCTCGCGTAGATATGGGCGACGTCTATGACGACATCGGTACCGGGCGCGTGGCGGACGACCTCCAGCACGTCGTCCAGGCTGCCGAACTCGCCCAGGTCTCCCATGGTCTCTATTCCCAGGGGCACCGTGATCTTCTCCTTTTTCAGCGCCTTGACGATGTCCCGGAAGCTTTCTGTGACTACATCGGGCCGTTCTTCACGGGCCGCGTGTATCGTCACAATGGTGGCACCCAGCGCAGCCGCTACGCGGGCAGACTTCATGATCCAGTCCTTACTCTTCTCCCGTGTCTGCTCGCTCTTGCTGGTCAGGTTCACGTAATAGGGCGCATGGACTGACATGCCGATGCCCTCCTTTTTTGCCACGACGGCACTGGCGTTCGCGGCTTCTGGCGTCATGTATACGTTCCGGCCGAACTGTACTTCCATGGCGTCAAGCCCCAGCTCATGCAGCTTCGTGATGCCTGCTTCTGTGCCTTTGCCCTTGGCGCTGTGCGGTATTCCCGCGATACCAATCTTGATCATGAGTAACTGCGGATAATAAGACGCACGAATGTAAAAATATGGTGCTCAGGTTTTCCGTTATGGCAGGCCGGGCTGGCACTCGCGCGCGCGTGTCGGCTTCTGGCAGGTTAAAATGACGCCAGCTTCTCGATGGCTTCCTCAATACTTCCTGTGGCGATAGCGCCCTGTGCTTTTAGCCGGTCAAGCATCTCCGTGGCTTTACCGTTTGTGAAGTCGCGCTTCTCCCCATTCTCGACAAGTATAATGGGCTTGCTCCCTGCGACAGCCATGACTGATTCGAGATTCTGCAGGTTGCCCCAGCCGAAGGGCGCATCGCTGACAATGATGACGTCCGCTGCCTTCATAGCCTCGATATTCAGGGCCGAAGCTTCGGGTGTGATGGGCGAGAACGGTGCTTCGCTAATTGTCTTGATACCCAGCTCGCCGGCGGTCTCGTAGTCGGAGTCCAGCACGTTTAGAACGCCTGCCGTGACCGCGTAACCCCGCGAGTCCAGCGCATACATGAGCCGGGCCCCGGTGCCTGCCCCGGAAACCAGGTGTATTTTCCTGCCACCGCTCTTTTGTGCCTCCGGCGGCACGGGATTCATCAACGTAATGTAAATCGAGCCGGTCATCGGATGGCGCCTGACGGTAACGTCAGTCCGGAACGCTCTACGGATGTTCTCCCGGGTCAGGACTTCCACGGGGGTGCCTGTGGCCTCTATTGCTTTGCCGTTTAATAGTATGAGGCGGTCGCAGTACCGGGCGGCGAGGTTGAGGTCGTGGATGACCAGGACGATAAGCAATCCCCGGGTCTTTTTCAGACTGTCTACCAGCTCCAGTATCTCGATCTGGTGGTTGATGTCCAGGTGCGACACCGGCTCGTCCAGCAGCAAGATCGAAGGCTCCTGCGTCAAGGCCCTCGCGATAATCACGCGCTGCCTCTCGCCGCCGCTGAGCTCGTTGAACATGCGGTCCCGGAAGTCCCAGGTGCTGGTCAGCTCCATGGACGCCTGTGCGATCTCGTAGTCCTTTTTGCCCTCGATCTCGAACCGCTTCAGGTGCGGGTTTCGGCCCATGAGCACGATGTCGAGGCAGGTAAAATTGAAATCGGAGGGCGTGTCCTGCGATACCACCGCCATATTCCGCGCCAGCTCGCCCTGGGAGAAGGACTTCAGGTCGCGATCGAGTAACACGATGGAGCCGGAGACTGGCTTGATGGTCTTGCTAAGCGCTTTCAGCAGCGTGGATTTGCCCGAGCCGTTCGGGCCGATGATGCCGATGCACTCACCCTTCCCGGACCGCAGGAACACGTTCTCCAGCACCTTCACGTCCCCGTAGCTGCACGAGAGGCCCTGCACGTCCAGAATGCGATCATCGATCGGCGTCATCATACCGCCTTCCGCTTTTTACGGGACAGCAGGTACACGAAGAACGGCGCGCCAATGACTGCCGTGAGAATGCCTACGGGCATCTCAGACGGCTGCATGACCATCCGGGCAAAAGTGTCCGCCAGCGTCAGGAACATCGCGCCAGCCAGCAGTGAGGCGGGGATGAGGACCCGGTGGTCCGGCCCGAGGATGAGACGCATCATATGGGGAATGATCAGGCCTACGAACCCGATGATGCCGCTCACCGAGACGGCGGCCGCCGCCAGCAGCGACGACGCGACCAGCAGGATGGTCTTGACCCTGGAGACGTCCGTGCCCAGGTGCGCCGCCGACTCCTCGCCGAGGAGCATGACGTTCAGGTCCCGGGCGTACGCGTAAATGACCAGGGTGCCGATCAGCAGGAACGGGGCGATGATAATCACGTCTTCCCAGGCAGCGTTCCACAGCGCCCCCATCACCCAGAAGACGATCTGGTTCAGCTTCTGTCCCGAGATGTACATCAGGAAGTAGGTGACCGCCGAGAAGAACGCCGACACCGCAATGCCCGACAGCAGAAGCGTCTCGACAGGGAACTTGTTGTGGACCCGGGCGATATTAAATACGAGGAACGCCCCCAGGAGTGCTCCTGCAAAGGCCCCGCCGACAATTCCGTACGAAAACAAGCTCGCGCCAACGCCGATAATGATGACCAGTGCCGCTCCCAGGGCCGCTCCCGACGAGATACCCAGGATATACGGGTCGGCCATCGGGTTTTTGAAGACACCCTGCGAGGTCACCCCAGCCAGCCCCAACGACGCTCCGACGAGCAGGCCAAGCAGGACACGTGGCATCCTGATGACAAGGACTATGTTCTCGTCGCCCTGACTCCATGTCTTCGCGATGTGGTCGCCAAGAATGGGGACCTTTGATAGCAGGATAAGGACCACTTTGTCCGGGCCGAGGTTCGACGGCCCCAGGGCTATGCTAAAGACCGCTACGGCGATGGTCAGCGCTAACAGCCCCAGCAAAATGAGCACCCACCTGAATACACGCCGTTCCATGCCGCCACCTTAGCAAGTAAAATTGAGTAATGTCAATTTTTCTTTATACTGTAATGCGTCAACGTATAAAATAGTTGCCGGACAGCCGCATAGACAGTAATTAAACAAGCGAATTGGCCGATGGGTGGCTGGTGTGACGGAGGCCGGGCACTCGCGCGCGGGCGCGCCAGGGATATTGGATGCAAGTAGGGGTGATCATCATTGTTAACCGTCACCTTTTTCAGGTTGAGGCATTGGTGTTTCGCCTTGTTCAGGCTATGCGACTCCTGTCACGCCTGCCAGGGGGCGCATTGTATAAATAAGGTCAATTTTATGGGGCGCCTATGGATTAATTTTAATAGAAACACCTTATAATAGCCTTCAAGAGGCGGGTTATCCTGGTCATTACAATTACTCAGGAAAGGCCGGATTCGGCTGATGCGGTCAAGTTAATTGCCGAACTGGATGCTCACCTCACTCCGCTGTATCCGAAATGGGACCAGAGCGGCCTGAGCCCCGAGGAGTTGGCCAGGGAAGGCGTGGTGTTCTTCATAATCCGCGTAGACAGCGTGCCCGCCGGCTGCGGAGGCTTGAAGTTCTACGAAGGCTTTGCCGAGATCAAACGGATGTACGTCCGCCCCCGGTTCAGGGGGAAAGGGCTTGGCAAGATGATGCTGGAACATCTCGAAGCTTATGCGCTAAAGCATGGGACCACTGTGCTACGGCTGGAGACAGGTATCAACCAGCCCGAGGCTATGGGCCTGTACGAGCGGATGGGGTATTATAAGATACCGCCGTTTCCGCCCTACGTCGCCAGCACGACCAGTTTGAGCCGGTTCTACGAGAAGCGCCTCGCCCCTTGAGCGGTAATGGGCGCCGGTTACCTTTTTATATTAGGAATCGGGAATAGATACAATCTGTATTACAAGACGCTGGGATAGCCAAGTCCGGTCAACGGCGACAGACTCAAGATCTGTTCCTGCAGAGGTTCTCCGGTTCGAATCCGGATCCCAGCACTATATTTTTGAAGGGCTCCCGGGGAACTCTCTAAAAAAGTTCCCCTGGGTCGCGACACCGTACGCCTGTGCCGAAGCTTCAGGCTATAAAACGGTTCTCATATGCTGCAACAACTGCTTTGTATTTCTCATCGATCAGCCGGCTGTCGAAGTCAATGAAATCGCGGATCATATTGTCTTGTTCTGCCTTCGTGAAATAGCCCATGACCGGCATGAAAAAGTGCTTTTCCTCCTTTTCTATGTGACGCGGATAAAACTCGGTGATGACATTGAAGGCCGATATGACATCTGCCGGCGCGTTCCGTTCCCCGATCAGGTAGCGCTCTTTCGCCGCTTCGATCTTCTCGACCGTCTCCCGTGCGAACACATGTTCCTCCTTTAGCTCTTCCATTGTTTTCCGGATTTCAGATGCCAGCGGCTTTGCCGCGAGAGCGGGGAACAGTATCCGCTCCTCCTTGCCGTGGTGGCACATATCCGAGAACGTCCTCATGAAATCTACCGCATCGTCGACGAAGTCGGCGTCGACACGGCCATATCGCCCGATACGGTCGAGCTCTCCGCGCATGAGCTTCAGCATACGCTCGATAAGCCTGTGCTCGATCATCAGCATGCCTACGGGCAAGATATGATGCCTTTGCATTTCGGAAAACGCCATTGCCGGTCACCCTTCGCCACGGACAGTCATGAGTTCACCACACTATACGTGCAACGGGAAAAATAAGGATAGGCACGTTTATCGCGCCCGCGCGCGAAGGCGTCCGCAGACTGCATCTATATGTTTTGTTGATCTAACGAGGCTATTTCAGCCGCTTCTCATCGTACAGTATGCCGCAGCCATCGAACCGACGGGCCAGCCCGTTGCCGAGGTATGTCGATTCGGGCGTGCCGCGGATCTCGCCGTCGAATATTTTGCGCAAGCCCGACTGCATCTCTGTCAGCACATCAGGCTTCAGCGGCGCCTGGTTGTGCGAGGGATAAATCCGGTCGATCTTGCCCGCCATGGCGGCCAGCTTTTCGATGCTCTTCGCATACGTGGCCAGCGGCAGGCTTTCCGGCAGCATCATCAGCACGTTGCCCGCCTGGATGTTGTCTCCGGCGAACAGCAGCCGCTCGCTGTGATCATACAGGCAGATGTTACCCGGTGTATGCCCGGGTGTCTCGATCACATCGACGGTCCGTCCGCCCAGATCGATGCTAAGCGGGCCACTGAATGCATCGTAGCCGGGCAGCGGCGCGTGAATCCAGGCATCTTCCCGGAAGCCGGGAGGCCGGGTCTCTTCCGGGAAACGGCGCAGCGTCGCGGTGCGTTGTGCCGGGTCGTAGGACTTCTTCAAAAGCGGCACGTCGCCTTCGTTGATGTGAATGCGATCGTCGAACAGGTAATCGCCGCTGGTATGGTCGCGGTGGCCGTGCGTGTTAAAGATCGTCAATGGCAGTGACGTAAGGCCTTTGATGATTTGCGGCAGGTCTCCGAGGCCCCAGCCGCAGTCGACTAGGCAGCGCATGCCGATCGCCCAGCACAAGGTACTCGCTGACCATTCCCGCTTCCTCGATGCGCCAGACCGTCGGCGACAGCCTGCTCACGTTGAACCATTGTAGTTGTGTTTCGGCCATATTGTCTCCTCCGTCAAATCTATTACATCCCCGGATGGTATCAGGCCCGCGTCTGCGCACATGGCCCTGCCAGGTCAATCGAAATGCAGGCGATCACCTTCAGGCCGGTTTCGTGGCAATGGCGTACAGCGTGTTGGTTGCCAGCTCGATGCCCGCCGGAGTCCGGTGTTTTTCCAGCTCAACCGCGAGGTCGCGGCGTGCCCGGGGACGCAAGCTCTCGGGCACATGCATGAGGAAGTTCCCGAACGAGCTGGCCTCGTTGAACGCGAATACTTCTTCCGGCGATGAATAATTTCGTCTGCCCGCTTTTAGATTTATCTCGATTTCAGTAAAGCCTGCTCCGGCCAACAGTACTTCAAGCTCCTTTCGCGAAACTGGCTTGCTGGCATCTTCGGCCGTTTTCACCTGCCCTGCGTACGGAGGCCCGGCAAAAAGCCGGTTCGTGATGCTCTTGATTTCCGACAGGTTTTCACGGTCGCCGGTCGTGATGCCCACGTTTCCGCCCGGCTTGAGCAGCCGGAAGGCAGAGCTTAGCGCCGCAGGCTTGTCATCGATCCAGTGGAAGACCGAACAGAAACACACATGATCAAACGTACCTGCCGGCAGGTTGCCAGGGCTCTCGCCGCTACCGACGGCGAATTGCACGTTCCCGGCTGCAACGTCCTTCAGTTTACTCTCCGCCACGCTGATACGGTATGGCGAGGGGTCAACACCAAATACACGGCCATGAGGCCCTACAACAGGCGACAGGTACATCGCCAGGCGCCCGGTGCCGCATCCGATGTCCAGCACGCTGTCGCCCGACTTAATGCCCATCATTTTTGTCAGTACTACGCCCCTCTTGAACTGGCTGTCGCTTATGCGGTCATATCGTTCGGCCAGTTCCGGGGCATCCCGTTCTGTCTTGCCCATTAAATCACATGATAACAGGAATCGGATAAAGGCAATATACTTTTCAGCCGGCCCCGTTGATATAATTATTTTTTATGAACTTGTACTTCCCCGACCCGGTCCGTTCGATCCGGTCCACGATCCTGAACTCGAGGTTCCAGCCCTCGCTGCGGCTGCGGACGACGAGCCGGATACGATCGAGCTGGCGCTCGTCGAAGCCGTCGTCGGGCACGATCTTGATGACGATACGGTCCAGTGTCTCCTGGATGACCTGGTATTCCTTAATGCCCTGCAGTTCCCAGAAGATATAGAGGAAGAACCACCCGTGCACGCTCTTGCCTTCGGGCGTCACTAACACGTCTACCGTGCGGCCGTTCACTTCTTTCAGCAGTTTATATCCCCGGCCACAGCTGCACGTATCATCGAGCAGGTTTCCGTCATCGCCGGTATCGTATCGCAGGAACGGCATGGCATAGTTGTAGATGCTGGTGGCCACGATGCGGCCTTCGCCGCTGTCCATCTGCTCTCCGTTGCCGTCGACGATCTCCATGACACTTCGTTCCGTGTCGATATGCATGCCCGAGTGCTCGGCGCATTCGAAGGCCGTGACGCCGCCGTCGCTCAAGCCATAGGTATCATATACCGGGCAGCCAAAGACATCGGCAATCTTTGTCCTCATGGCCGGGTACAGCTTTTCGGAGGTGGTAAAGATGCCTTCCGGCCGGTGGATTTTCTGGTCATTCTTCTCCAGCCACTGCGCGAAAAAGTACAGAGACGATGCGTAGCCTCTTATGAACTTAGGCCGGAACGAATTGATGACGCCGGGCATATTCCTTCATCTCCCGGTCGCCCATATCGAAGGAAGAGAGCTTTCTCAGGTTCCGTGCTATCTCGTGGGCCCTGGTAACCAGGTATGACCGATTGCCGGTATCCAGAGACGAGCCTGCCAGGAACACCATCCGGTCACCCAGCTCATAGCCGGCATAGCCCCAGCCGCGATACAATAGCGCTCCGCCCATGAAACGATCGAAGCTCGACTGGCGGTACTTCAGCGGCGTGCCGGTCGTGCCACCGGTGGCAGCTGTGGTGTACTTGATCCGTTTCAGGTATAGCGGCTTGAAATCGTCGGGATTCTTGTTGATGATCTGCTTATTGAGGAACGGGAGCTTCTCCAGGTCCTCTACAGTCTTGATGTCATAAGGCTTCATGCCAAGACGGTGGAAAAGCTTGTGATAATAGGGCACGTTCAGGTATGCGAAGCTTACCATATGCCGGAGCTGCTTTTCCTGCTCTTCCTTGAGATCCTCGTACCGCTTCCACTGGTTATCCATCAGTCTGCGGTATATCGGATAAAAATTGTGATTGCCCGCCTCATGGGCTAAGGTGAAAATGCACTTGCTGATCATAGTAAAATCATCTCGCGCCTGTGTCGTGCAATACAGCCCGATTCCGCGATCAATTTAACTTCCAACTTTAATATCTCCTGAACGTTTCGGCCCGGTATAAAGCCCTGGCATCCATCGGTAAATAATTATATATCTCATATTATATAACCATTTCCATACCTTTCGCTTGCATAGCATAGCATATTAGCCCATTAGGGACCGGAATATCCGGTAATGGTAATACTTTCATCACAGACTATGCAACAACTTAAATACAAAAACATGCAAATAAGTATGATGCCAGAAAGATTCACTCGAGGCATCGGTGAAAAGACATGACAGACGAGTTCGTATTGATGTTGAAAGAGATACTCGATAAAGCAGGTATCGAAATAAGCAGGGAACAACTAGAAACAGGCCTGAATTCCATGGTGGACGATGGCCCGAAGGAGGACCCGTGGCTGGACCAGGTCATCCGGAAGATCGAAGAGGAACGGAAAACGAAAGGGGCCGATGCTACAGATAGCAAAGGCATATCTATGATGGACCGGGGCAATTGCTACGTCGTATCGGGGCCAGCGACGGTAGAGTACAAAGGCCGCACCGTTAAGAAATTCGAAGGAGAGGCGGCGCTGGTGCTAAAGCCAGACAACAGCATTGTCGTGCACAGCCTCCACGGGGTAAAACCGGTCAGCTATCTCGCACGGGCGGAGGAGATCTGGTCGAGGGGAAGTAAAGGGACGTTCACCATGGAAGCAGTAGCAGGTAATGACAGGCTGACAGTCACGTTCCAGAAAATGTGCGCTTTCGAGAGCCTGTTCAAAGAGTTGCCGCGCGAATCCGGAAGGCCCCGGGTAGAAAAGCCTCATGTCGAGAAGCCCGGAGAAGAAAAGATTGCCCTGACCGATGAGGAAAAAGTCCTCGAAACACAGTTGAAGCGGCTCCGCATCGACCTTGCTCAAAGCAACGGCATCTCATACCTGCCGGCAGTCTTCGACAACCGGGCCCTGTACGCCCTGGTCAGACAGCGTCCGGCGACCGTTGAAGAGTTAAAGAAAATCAAAGGGTTCGGAGAAAAGCGCATCGGGAAGTATGGCGACACCATTCTACAGGCTATAAGGGTGGCTACGGCAGGGTCATTTTAGGCCTTTGATGCAAGCATCATCAGCATGACCGTCTATTTTTCGATGCTGACGATAAGAAACGCTTCACAGCCACAGGCACACTTTTTCGATTCGGATTCCTTCCCGTCACTGAGACAATAATGATTGCCCACAATAGGCAGTATCTGCGATACAGCTTCAATGGTCCGCTCTCTGTCACAGTCTTTGCACAGGACCCGTACTTTAAGCCCGCTCATGTCATTCCCGATAAGGATAACCGCCGAAGGTATTTAACAGTGCCGGACTATGCCTCCGGCCCTATAGATCAACCCGCTCTGCGTAGAGTATCTTGTTCGTCAGCGGGTTCCTGTGGTACCGTATGCCTACCATGCTCCCGCCGCATTCAGGGCAAATCCTGTCATTGATGAGCCGCACATCCTTGATCACAGACCCGCAATCCTCGCAGCACAGCTCTATTTTCCGGGCTATAGTAAAATAGCCGGTTGTGTTCGCTAAGTCGCTCTGCATGACTATACCCCCGACTGATGCGCCTCTTAAGCGCCAGGTCGCTTATATATTTATAAGCAGGTGATATTTATGTTTTATCAGATTTATTTGGGCTTGCTACACTAAAGAAAAGGCAAAGTTTCCCTGAAAATCGTGAAACCGGCAAAGCGTCGGGTTACCGGACATCCGGGCAGGCCCCCCGCTTTTGTTCAATCTTTGTCAATGAGGGCTCCTGGCGTAGAAAAACGCCATAAAACGTTAAATGCAGGCATGAAAAACAGGTATCGGGGTTGATTTGTTATGCCAGTCTGTGATGCATGTGGGAGAGACCACTCGGACAAGTGTGAGATGATCGATTACGCCGGCCAGAAATTCAATGTTTGCGGCGGCTGTATTCCGGAAGTGAAGGAAAACCCGGCCGACTTCCTGGCAGGCAAGAAGGGCACCGATCCGGAGAGCAAAGACTTCGACATCTGCGGCCCGGAGAAAAAATAAGCGTGTTCGTCAGGCAGCAATGCTGCCAGGGAGACCGCAGGAGCCTGACATATTTATGCCAGGCCTCGCTTTTTTTGGTTGTTACCATACATGAAGACCCTGACATGATAATATCCCGTCCACTCGGTTAATACTCGATAGACATGGACAACAGAGCCTGTTAAATAAAATTTTTTCAATGCTATCTTTGCCTGCGATGGCTAATCGCGCGTAAAAATGCACTCAAACGTTAAATGCAGGCACGAAAAAGAGATGACAGGGTTGATTTGCTATGCCAGTCTGTGATGCTTGCGGGAGAGACCGCTCAGACAAATGCGAGATGATCGATTACGCCGGCCAGAAATTCAATGTATGCGGTAATTGTATTCCGGAAGTGAAGGAAAACCCGGCCGACTTCCTGGCAGGTAAGAAAGGCACGGAGCCGGAGAGTACCACGTTCGACGTCTGCAGGGAATAAAAAGGGTTTCCCGGCACGTTGCTTCTCTCGTGTGCCGGGTGTATGAGCTTGTTTGTGCGGCTTCAATAGCCGCGGATTTCGGACTTGACCTTCTCGAGTGCCGCAATACGCTTTTCCATGGACGGGTGGGTGGAGAACAACTCCATCATGCCTTTTGCGGTTGCCGATATGCACAACGCTTTGGCCGATTCCAGCCCGCGGGCGCTCTCGCTCGAGACCGGCTTTGCCGATATCTTCTTCAGCGCGCTGATCAGGCCGTCGGGGTTGCGCGTAACCAGAGCCGCGCCGCGGTCGGCGCCGTATTCCCTGTATCTCGAGACGGTGTTGATGATGATCAGGCCGATGGTGTTCGAGAAGATGATCGAGACGAACCATGCGAGCATCGATGCGCCAAAGCCGCCCTCACGGTCGTCCCCGCGCATGACCATACTGAGCGCGAAGTAGATGATCATGCTCATGACGGACACCACAAAGCTTGCGAAGGTGACTACGAACATGTCCCGGTTCTTTACATGAGTCATCTCATGGGCCAGCACAGCCTGTAACTCCTGATCGTTCAGGCGGTTCAGGAGGCCGGTAGTGACCGCGACTACTGAGTTCCGGTAATTCCGGCCGGTGGCGAACGCGTTGGGCATGTCGTTCTGGACGATGGCGATCTTCGGCTTGGGAAGCCCCATCTTCAGTGCCAGGTTCTCGATAGTCATGTGCAGCCGCGGAGCGTCGTTCTCGCTTACTATTTTGGCGCCCGTCGACCACAGTACCAGCTTATCCGAGAAGAAGTACTGAAGGAACACGAAGCCGCCCGAGAATAGCATGATAATAAACCAGTAGCTCGGGAAGAGCGCAAACAGGACGGTCATGGCCAGCGCATAAAGCACGAGCAGCGTACCGTAGACCACGATTTTCCGGATTGTGAAACCCCAGTCGATTGCCATACGATAATCATCTCTTTGTGGCGTCCTATTTTAATAGGCTGGCCTATATACTTTTTGATCGGAAGAAAAAAATGCCGGACGTCCCGGCTTATTTCATGCGTCCGTCGTCCTTCTTGCGCCAGACGCGCCAGACCCACCAGAGCGAAATCAGCGTAGCCATGGACGTGGAGCCGATCAGCAGATATATGTACCACCAGTGATCGGCCATCGGGGCTCCCATGACGAGCCAACCGCTGCCGGCGATAGTGGCCAGCGTGTTGGGCACCAGTGCCGCCGTGCCGAGCACGGTCAGGTACGCGGTGACCAGCGCGAACCGGTTGTTCATGGTCTGCAGCTGGTTATTGTAGATGCTCTGCATCACTTCCAGGCCCGAGGCGAGCACATTCGACATCTGCTCCGAGAGCTCGATATGCCGGTCGATGTTGTCTGACAGGATACCGATCCGGCCGAGCAGCTTCTCGTCGTCGGTAATAAGGTCGGCGTCGCCATAGCGCAGGGACTCGATCACGTCCTTGCTGGCCCAGAGGGCGTTCAGGTAAATGATGAGGACGTGCTTCATCTCATAGATCTCGCGAGCGACAATCCTCTTATCCAGGTCTTCGTCGATCAGCCGCTTGCTGATGTCGTCCCCGTGCTTCTCGATCTCGCGCAGGTACTCGAAATTCCGGTCGTTGTTCTCGTCGATGATGCGCTCCAGGATGACTGTGATACGATCAGCTGTGCTGTCCACCTTGATCTTCTTGAGGAAGGCAGGGGCGTAACGGGCGAACTTCATAATCCGGTTAACGTCACCCTCATGTACGGTCATGATGAGGTTGCCTTTGATCAGGACGACGACCGGCCGCACTTTCACGTCGAAGGCATTGACGATGATCGCGGGCATCATAATGCCAAGCTCCGTGTCCGCGTCCTCGTAGGACGACAGGAAACCCGACAAAAGCTTCTGTATGGGCACCTGGGTAAAGCCCGCAGTCATGGCGACCTTTTCGAGGTCCTTCTCGATCTCGTTAATCGAATAATCGATCCATGCCACGCTGGCTGACTGGATGGCTGCGATGTGCTCTTCCAGCGACCGATCGATCTGTTTTTCGACCTGCCCGTCCGGCTTGAGCCATACACAAATGTTGTTAGGCAGTTTTGCCGACTGAATAGTCTGCGCAACCTGGTTTTCCATGCCGATCACCCCGTACCGATCGTAGTAATGATATTTCCTCTGGCCTTTCCCCTATATTAGCTATGTGCTGAAGCCCGCATAGTCATTTTAATACAAATCTATATTAATTAATAGATAATAGTATATACTGCAGGCGCATGCCACGAACAGAGAAAATCTTTATGGGATGACACGGTATTTGTAAACCTGCGCAGTCAGGGCGAAAAGGCTATCGTTTGACCGTGGTTCAACAGTTTTATCAAAATCTCGACAGGAAGGATACACAATTGCACAGGATCGTCTCTAAGACTCAGATCGCATCGTTCACCACGCAGCTCGTCGTCGAAGCGCCGGCCGTGGCTAAAAAGGCGCGCGCCGGGCAGTTCGTCATCGTACGGGCCGCCGAGAACGGGGAACGCGTGCCGCTCACCATCGCGGACTATGACCGGGAGCGGGGCACTATCACCATGGTGGTCCAGCCGGTCGGCCGCTCGACAGGCCTGATCTGTTCCGTGTGTGAGGACGACAGCCTGCTCGACGTAGCCGGCCCGCTGGGCAACCCGAGCGAGCTCGTCGAGGGCGGGACAGTCGTGTGTATCGGCGGCGGCATCGGCATCGCACCGATCTATCCAATCGCCAGGGAAATGAAAGCCCATGGCAACAAAGTCATCACGATCATCGGCGCAAGGAGCGCCGACTATCTCTTCTGGGAAGACAAGCTGGGCGCGGTCAGCGACGTGCTACACATCGCGACCGACGACGGGTCGAAGGGCATCAAGGGTTTCGTGACCATGCCGCTTCTGGACCTGATGAAGTCCGGCGCGAAGATCGACCGCGTCATCGCCATCGGACCGCTTATCATGATGAAAAACGTCGCCAACACGACAAGACCGTTCGGGGTAAAGACGATCGTCAGCCTGAACACTGTCATGGTCGACGGCACGGGCATGTGCGGCTCCTGCCGCGTATCTGTGGGGGGAAAGACGAAATTTTCCTGCGTGGACGGCCCGGAGTTCGACGCCCACGAAGTCAACTTCGACGAGCTGCTGGCCCGCGGACGCATCTACGCGCCCGAAGAGGGCACGGCCCGGGAAACTTATGAACACATGAAGGACGGTGCACCGCTATGCCTGGCAAGGAAGTAGACGACTGGCTCAAGCGCAAGAAGGCTGGCGCAGGTGCGGTTAAGGAAGAGAAGCCCATCGACCGACGACAGAGGGTGCAGCCAAAAGAGCAGCCGCCCGAAGAGCGTATAAAGAACTTCAGGGAAGTAACGGGCACCTATTCGAATGAAGAGGCGCAGAATGAAGCGAAACGCTGCCTGAAATGCAAGACGCCCATGTGCATCGAGGGTTGTCCGGTCGGCATCGACATCCCGAAGTTCGTCATCGAGATCGCCGAGGGCAAAACGCAGGAAGCCGCAGGGACAATCAAGGACCGTAACAGCCTTCCGGCAATCTGCGGACGCGTCTGCCCGCAGGAGTCACAGTGCGAGAAGCTATGCATTCTCGGTATGAAATGGAAGCCGCTGTCTATCGGCAGACTGGAGCGCTATGCTGCGGATCTCCAGACGGACGACCACGTCGAGCCACAGCCGCCGAACGGCCATAAGGTAGCAGTAATCGGCTCCGGCCCGGCCGGCCTGACTGCGGCAGGAGAGCTGGCAAAGATGGGCTACAAAGTGGTCGTTTTCGAGGCGTTACATACCGCGGGCGGAGTGCTGGCATACGGCATCCCGGAGTTCCGGCTTCCCAAAGACATCGTCGCTAAAGAAGTCGCTTACGTCAAGAGCCTCGGCGTGGAGATACGGCTGAACCAGATCGTCGGCAAGACCGTTACCATCGACGAACTACTCAATGAGTACGATGCCGTCTTCATCGGCAGCGGCGCAGGCCTGCCCAGCTTTTTGGGAATCCCGGGCGAGAACCTGAACGGGGTCTACTCGGCCAATGAGTACCTGACACGGGTCAACCTGATGAAGGCCTACAGGTTCCCGGACTACGACACGCCCATTAAGAGAGGCAAGACAGTAGCCGTTGTCGGCGGCGGCAACGTCGCCATGGACGCAGCACGGACGGCACGAAGACTCGGGGCCCACGTCTATCTCATCTACCGCAGGGGCGAAGAGGAAATGCCCGCCCGGCGTGAGGAGACTGAGCACGCAAAGGAAGAAGGCATTGAATTTAAGCTGCTCATGAACCCGATCAGAGTCGTCGGCGACGACCAGGGCTGGGTCAAGGGCATTGAGTGCGTGAAGATGGAGCTGTCGGAGCCCGATGAGTCAGGCCGGGCCAGGCCGATGCCGGTGAAGGGCAGCGAGGCAGTCATCGACGTGGACACGGTGATAGTGGCTATAGGCAACTCGCCCAACCCGATGCTGGCGAAGACCACGCACGGCCTGAAGCTCAACAAACACGGCGCCATTGAGGTGGACGGCTACACGTTCATGACCTCCAGGGACGGCGTGTTTGCCGGAGGCGATGCGGTCTCCGGGTCGGCCACGGTGATCAGCGCCATGGGACAGGCGAAGGAAGCCGCAAAGGCCATCGACGAGTATGTCAAGTGCAGGGCTAAACAATAAGCCTCAACTCATTTTTCTTTTTTAATATGGTCGTACAAGATTTCCCGGTAATGCGTGAAGGAGCACCAGAGCAGTTTAAGGCCGCAGAGATCGCAGAGGGGCGCAGAGAACGCAGTTTTTTATTATACAAATGCTGTTGACTGTTAATAAATAATACTGCGGTCTCTGCGCTCCTCTGCGATGATGGTTTGTATCCACAGGCTTGTTCATGAGCCTCAATAAGTTGAGACTATTCGAGGCTCCGCGACAAACCGCTTTGCTCCCTTCTTTTTACTGGTCGTATCTTGTTGATCTGAAGACTTCGCTCGTCCGTGTTTCTCTAAACGATATGCGATCATGTTCTTCGATACCGTGAAGAGAATTAATCTCTGTAACGCTTTGAGAACGGACTGGACCTTTTTCGGTTTGACTGTGGGTTCCTCATAATGTTCCTTCGTCCACGACGAGGTGGTGGATCGATGGTCAATAGCATCCGAGCTAGCGCTGACGCCGCCTTCATTCGGGTCTTTCTTCTTCGCAATACTGTGGAAGAACCTGGAGAGGTTATTGTCCATCGTGCTGATCACGTTAGCGATCTGGAGTAAGCTTTCTGCGCAGGTACTTGCTGCCGTGCTTCGTGATCGTCCGGTACACCTTTGTTTTCGCCGCTCTGGAACATCGAAGGGACCTATGCCAGCCCAACCGCCCGACTGGTCACCATCCGGAAAATCGGAAGCGTCACCTATCTCGGCGAGTACTCGTTGCTTGCTCACGAACCGTCTAACGCTTCGAATCTTCTTCACGATACGCAGCTCTTCTTTTTTGCCAAACGAGCAATGCTCATAATGCGCATTCTCAATCTCTACGATGGCTTCTTCAAACAAACGGATCCCACATGTCCATACAACTCTTTAACCAATATCCGGCTCGTCACGTTTAACGCCCAGCTCGACGAAGAACTGTTCCGGATCGCTTCCTCTTTACTTCTTGCCTACGCCCATCCATATGACCTCAGCCCAGTATCAATATCCCGCGTTCTTGCCGTCGACATAGACTATCAAGCATTTTTCGGCCGTTCAGGCCGAACACGTCGCTCAACGCACTGGCGATCTTCACATTCGACAACTTCGCGACATCATGTGAGCCCTGTTCCGTATACTTGCCTGACGCTCTTACAAGTATCTCGTGGAACCTGGTGAGTTCCCTCAGATCGTAATCGTCACCGACGAAGACCCGGCTCTCCGGTATCATCTTTGACAAACACAACGTGCGAAATCCATTTCGCGTCCACTCTATCAGATTTTTTGAACTTGCTGGCCGGCGGCTTCTTGATCTTGGCCGGATTCGCCACCTGCACGTCAATTTCAGCGTTCAACACGTTATACAATGGATCTCCAATAGACTCCAGGTGCTCTTGTACGTCAACAGTCCCGGCAACCATGCTCGCTCGATACACTTCCTCGATCCGGTTTTAACACGCCCCGCCGCATCAAACGTGGACCATCGACGAGATTATCGTCCTGAGTTTGCGGATACATGCGACGAACGTGTCACGATGAACGATCAACACCGTCTTCAGTCTTATTCGCAGCACACAGTCATACATTTCACCTGCTTGTAAAGGCTGTGGAACGTTAGTATCTCTCCTCGAATAAGTCCAGCTATCGCATACTGCACTTACACGTGCATTCATTGCTGCGATACTTGACCTCGGCGAACTGTATTCCTAATAACCTACCTTGTGATCAGCGCAGAATCGGCCTTCATGCCTACTTCATGACAATACCCATTTTTCATCATTAATACCTGACCAGAACTCTGCGCTCATCTGATCGATCCTATGGAAAACTATTCTGAATCGAAGACGGCTATGCCCGCCGGTCCACGCGTGCGCGCGCGGGCGCCGGGACAGCCAGCGACAAATGGCCCGGCCCGTTTTTCATACTCTTATACCTGACCAGGGCCCCGATCATCAGCCGACTCTCTGCGGCCTTAAACAGCGCCTTGTGTACCACAACGCACAGCCAAAACCATTTCTACTGTCCGGAGTCGTATGCCGGGATAACGGTCCGGCGCTTTAACGATTACGACATAAACGTTTAATATACCCATGATAATTTTAACTGATAGCGGGTGGATACGCGGATGTCTGTTGCGATTAAGACTGAAAACCTCACGAAAGTGTACAAGAAAGCAAAAGCGGTCGACTCCATAAACATCGAGGTCAAAAAAGGCGATGTTTGTGGATTCGTCGGTCCCAACGGAGCAGGCAAGACGACCACGATCGGCATGCTGACCGGCATGATCGAGCCGTCGGAGGGCCGGTGTTTCGTGAATGACATCGAAGTGACAAAGCACCCGATCGAAGTGAAGCGGGTCATCGGCTATATGCCGGACGGTTTCGGGTTCTACGGCCACATGAATGCCACGCGCAACCTGAAGTATTTCGCCAGGCTGTACGGCATCGAGGGTGCGGCTGCCGATGCGAAAATCAGGTCCCTGCTCGAAACAGTGGGCCTGACGAAGGTCGACAAGCCCACGGGCACATATTCGAGGGGCATGCGGCAGCGGCTCGGCCTGGCCCGGGCACTGATCAATGATCCTCAGATCATTTTCTTAGACGAGCCGACCATCGGCGTGGACCCGGAGGGCGTGGTGCAGTTCCGTAAAGTCATTAAAGAACAGGCCGACGCCGGCAAGACCATCTTCTTCTCGTCCCATATCCTCACCGAGCTGGAGCACATCTGCAACACGGTCTGCATCATTTCCCACGGCAAGATCATGGCCCAGGGGACCCTGGACGAAGTCAAGACAAAGATGCGTGGTGAAAGGGAGTACAGGATCATCGTCAAGGTCCTCGGCACCATGCCGAAGCTGACCCACCCGCTTATCACCGATGCGGTCTATCACAATGGCAGTGCTGTTATTAAGGCTAAAACGGATATCAGAGACGAGATTGCCATTGAACTGGTCATGGGCAAAGCCCGGCTGACAGAACTTCGTATGGAAGAGGAATCGCTGGAAGACGTGTTCATGGAAACCGTCTACAAGGGAGTCTGACATGAGGCCGGAACTGATCGTCGCGGAAAAAGAGTTCAGGGACCACATCACGAGCAAGCGGTTCATCGTCATCTTCGGCATCATGATGCTGCTGGCTGTTTATGCGGTCACCACAGGCACGGACGTCTATAATCAGAAACTTGAAGAATACAAGAACCCGCAGCTCTCGCCCGGCTACCAAAACCAGCAGCTGTACATGAACCAGCTGCAGAAGCAGATCGACGATGCCTCGACCTACAATTATTCGGCAGATATGGTCGGGATGTGGCAGGATCAGCTCGACAGTATGCAGAACCCGCCAATGCCTTCCGTGCTGAACGTGTTCCAGAACATGGTCTTCCTCTTTACCTTCGTAGGGATGATCCTCGGTGCCGCAATGGGCTTCGACCAGATCGCCCGGGAAAAGGACGAGGGCTCGATCAAGTTCCTGGCCTCCAGCCCCATCTACCGGGATGCCATCATCAACGGCAAGACCATCGGGGCGATCGCAGCACTGGCAGCCGCCATGGGTGCGGCGTTCGCCATCGCCATCGCCATCCTGATGCTCAAGGGCATCGTGCCTGGCCTGGAGGACCTGGTCAGGATATTCCTGTTCTTCCTGGCGGGGATGTTATACTGCACAGTCTTTTTCGCCCTGGCCATGATGGTGTCGGCGCTCTCGAAGAATACGGCCATAGCGGCCATATTTACCGTAGGCATGGTGTTCGCCGTCTTTATCTTCACGATTATGGCCATGATCGCAGTGAGCATGATCGTCGCGTTTATCGTTGGGCCGGCACCCATCAGCGATAATTCACAGCAGTATTACTATGGACCTGTCATGGGTAACGGCTCGGTCGAAGAAGTCAGCGTGACCGAGTACCCGACCCCGATCCCGTATGAAGAAACTCCATTTGGAAAATACAACAACCGGATGCAACAGATCCGGTCCCAGATTTCCGGCATACTGTCAGCGTTTTCGCCCATCGATAGCTTCAGCGGCTACCCGACCTACGATCAACCAGGCATCGGCCCTGCGCTAATCACCCGGCAGGGCACCGGCGCGTACATGTACGGTTACACGACGGGGAGCACCAACACCGGTAAGGAGACGTCGCTGCTGGACGCGCTGGCCAGTGTATGGGTTCGGGTGCTGATCATGATTGCGGAGATCATTGCGGCGTTCGGGATAGCGTACCTGGCCTTCGTGAGGACGGACATAAGATAATTGCAGATGCGACTGATGAAGGACTGAACCTGATAGAATATGAGACCGGAACTGATCATTGCGGAGAAAGAGTTCAGGGACCACATCACGAGCAAGCGGTTCATCGTCGTGTTCGGCATCATGATACTGATCGCCGTCTATGGCATCAACGTGGGTATGGACAGCTATTACCAGAGGCTCGATAGCTACAAGACTGCACAACCCGATCCGTTTAACAACAACCGGTATATTATTCAGAATCTACAGGACGCAATCCAAAATGCTACGGAAATGGGGAAGCCCGTCGAGTATATCGCGGGGCTGCAGTCTCAGCTCGATCTGCTGACCAATCCGCCTATGCCCACCGTACGGGAGGCGTTCCAGGGCATGATCTTCATCCTCACGCTCATGGGCATGGTCCTGGGAGCAACGATGGGCTTTGACCAGATCGCCCGGGAGAAAGACGAAGGCTCGATTAAGTTCCTCGCCTCCAGCCCCATCTACCGCGATACCATCATCAATGGCAAGACCATCGGGGCCATCCTGACGCTTGCGATCGCAATGGCCGCCGCGTTCGCCGTCGCCCTGGCCATCGTCATGATCAAGGGCGCCGTGCCGGGCGTCGAGGACATGGCGAGGATTTCGCTGTTCTTCGTTGCCGCGCTGCTGTACTGCACAGTCTTCTTCGCGATCGCCATGATGCTGTCGGCAATCGCGAAGAACACCGCCACCGCCGCGATATTTACGGTCGGCCTCCTGGTGCTGCTCGCCCTGTACTCGATTCTCTCGTTCGGCATCGCCTATTCGATCGCCGACATGATGATGGGCCCGGTGCCAGAAGAGGGCACATACGAGTACGCGATGCGCGCCGAAATGCAAAACGGCACGTACGCGCAGCCGGATTACACCGAGTTCGCCGCGTACCAGACGAAACGCCAGACAGTGGTCCGGCAAGTCTCAGACGTGATCACGGCCTTTTCCCCGATCAACGGCTTCGGCGGCACGTTAGGCATCGGCAACACGGGCATTGGAGTGACGCTGCTGTCCAACCCGTCCACGACACAGTACATCACAGGCCCGAATTTCTTTACGAGCGCCAGCATACCGCAGGAAATGTCGCTTACTGAGGCGCTCGGCAGCATATGGACGAAGGCGCTGACCATCATTGTCGAGATCGTCGCCGCCTTCGGCATCGCCTATGTAGCCTTCATGAGGGCGGATGTCCGATGAATAACATCGATACCGGAAGGAGATGACATTATGAAAGTTATGCCCGGAAAATACTTTTTCATCATTCTGTCGTTTATCGCTGTGATCCTGGCGATTATCCTGGCATATGCCATCGTCGTAACACCGGCAGGTATGCCGGGCCCGAAAAGCATGGCGGATAACTCCACAGGCCTGTATGCAATAACGCCATCAGAGGGATCAGCCGGATACGTCTGGGTAGGATTCCCGAACGGCTCTGCAAATTTATCGGAAACCTACGCGACACCGACACCCATCGGATCTTACAGCAATTTCACGATTATACATCTGAACGACACAGAATGGCAGTCGTACAATAAAACCCCGAAAGACGATATGCCGCTCTCCTGGTGGTCCTTCAATCAGACGCCCGTTGATGAACCGCACACCAGGGAAGCCGTGATCGTCTACTTCCGGGATAACCCCTCATCGATGAACGCTTTTTCCGGCAGTTACAACATTACCCCGATCTTCTACAAAGCCGATATCCGGATGGCTGTGTTCGAAACGGTAGTCAATCAGTTCCCGCTCGTGATAAGCAATAAGACCCGTGAAGTGATCGAGAAACTTTCGCAGGATCCCCTGGTCGAACTGGCCTATCGGGACACTTTCCTGTTTCTGGACAGGAGAGAGCCGATTAATACTACGGCATCTGTGACCTATCCGGAGGAATACGACAAGAAAGGCTGGGAGTACGTGCCGCACCAGCTCATGGTCGGTTTCTGGAGGATTCCGCCATCCATAGAGGAGTTCAGCGCCCGCTGCGGCGGGAGGCCGGTCAACCTGACAGAGTCGGATCTGGAATTTAAATGGGTGCTGTTCGAAACCGAAGACATGAATGGCTTCATCGATCGCGCATCACAGGATCCGTACGTCAGATACGTGGAACTGAACGGCATTATCCGCGCGGATGAGAGTCTCCCCGGAAGCTATTTTTGATGCCACAGGTCTGTCGGGGCCATGAGGTTATTTTTCACGCAACGTACAGAAAAGATATTTGTAAAGCCCGGTTACAGTTCTATCGGGTAAGGTGACCGATATGACCGTCGAAGACATCCTGAAGCGCCGGATGAAGGAGCTGCTCCTGAAGGAGACGCCCTACGTGCTGGAAGAGGCCCGGTTCGGGATGTTCGACCTGGCGGTCTACATGCCCGAGGACTGCGCCTTCGAGGAACTATCGGAAAGCGGGCAGGTCAGCGCAGTCCGTGCGTGCAACCATTATTTGCTCGATGGCACCTGTGCCGACCGCAAAAAGACTTTTTTATCGAACTATGTGCCGGAGTACGACGAGCAGTGTCTGCTCACCGGATTCAAGGATAAGACGATGGGCACAATCATCCCTGAAAAGGACTTCAACGACATGATCGCCGACCGCAGAGGGATGAAGAAAAAGATGAGCTGCGACGCGGCGGAAAAACGGTGTGATTATCTTATAAAGCGCCTGAACACAGAGCAGTGCTTTTCGCAGGGCACGCGGCTCAAACAGGGCCTGCACCTGCTGGAATTCAAAAGCGACCACGATGATGTCAACCGCTTTTTAGAGCAGCTGCCACACTACGCCATGCTCGGCGACTACGTCTGGCTGGTGCTGGGCGAACGGCAGAAAGAGCCGAAGTGGCTGCCGTCCTTCGTGGGCCTGTTCCGCGAAAGCGGCGAAGGCTTTGTGATGGTTAAGGAAAGCCAGTACCTGAAACGGCTCCCGCCCCTCAATGAGGCCGTGCTGCGCGAATGCGGAATCGAAGGGCTGAAGGGCGATAAGCTTTACTCGTTCATGCGCAAGTGGTTCATTAATTCAATTTTTTACCGTGCCGAAGGGCTGGTCGTGCCCATGGACGACCTGGACAACGTACTGAAGGACCGGAAAGAAAAGGGTCAGCAGCGCAGGCTGTTCTAATAAGCGCCTGTATCATCAGGGTCAGGCGGTTACACACCTGCCGGCAAGCAATAAATAGCACGATGACGTTCTTTTTCACATGCCCCAACCCCACTTGTATACCCTGCTTAAGGGCGGCCTGATTGCACTCTTGCTGACGTTAGTCGTCGTATGCATGACGGACGGCGTGCTCGCTGCCCCGGGCATGGAATGGTACGACTTATTCGGCGCCGACAGCACCGGCATCGAAGGCACGGACGTCGTGGCGACGGCCGACGGGGGATACGTCCTGGGCGGGCTCAGGCACGTCTATACGGATCTACAGTCGGGACAGCCCTATTATGTGAACCCGATCCTTATCAAAACGGATAACGCGGGCAAACTGCAGTGGGCGAAATTTTATGGTAACCATGTAAAAGTCGGCTGGCCTCTGCGCATAAGGCAGACATCAGATAACGGGTTTGTCATGCTGGCCAATGCACCCGAAGGTGGATCATCGGACTTCATTCTCATCAGGGTAGATAGTAACGGCAATTTCCTCTGGGACAGGTCCTATACTACATCTGGCGATGCATACATCGTCGAGCCCACGAAAGACGGCGCATACATGATATTCGCGGGAGAGACGATACAGCCGCACGTGATCCATCCGGCACTGGTGAAAGTCGATGCAAACGGGGACGTGGAATGGCGGAAGGTCTACAACGAGACACCCCTGGTCATGATGATACCCATGTCGCCGATATCCGGCCAGGTAGCGCCAGACGGCGGCTACGTCTTAGCGGCTGCGAACGACTTAGGTATCCTGTTATACCGGACCGATGCATCGGGCAGCCTGCAGTGGCTGAAAAAGTACTGCGACCCCGGCAACGTCCCGCTCAGCCTCTCGGTAACGCCAGACGGCGGCTATATGATCCTGGCGAAAGATGAAGCGAGGGTATGGCTGATCAAGACCGATTCGGACGGCACGATACAGTGGGATAAGCGATATGACGAATTCAAGCTGGCCAGCGGCCGACAGTTGACTGGCGGATATGTCATCAATACTGAGAACCGCGTCTTCATGCTGGACAACGCCGGCAACATCTTGTGGCAATGGGGCCTGGCAGACATTAACATTACTATGCCGCCATTCCCCGGTAACCAGATGGCTGAATTTGGCATCGCATCCTTATGCAGGGGCGTCGACGGAGGGCTGGTGCTGGCAGGCAAGTACAAATATAACGATTACACGGGGTTTGACTACAACAGTACGGACTTCACGTCGGCCGTCAGGAACAACGATGCTTTGATAATTAAGATTTATAACGACACAGCGGGCAACGCTGCCATCAACAGGAGTAACCGTCAGTTGATCGACAGCTTGGGTAAAAATGCGGGCGGACAGAGCATACAGGCCAGCCCCGGATTCGGCACAGAGGTCATCGTTATCGCCTTGTTACTGGTGCTCGCTATGATGTATCGGCGGTACAGAGATTAAAACTGGCGAAGAAGAGACAAAAGGTCTTATTACATACGGATTGATGGCAGTGTAAACCACTCCTGATTCGTGATGCCAAAAACCAAAAAATAGACCTGGCGCCCTGGCGTCTCTTAGTTTCTAAGTGGCGTCTTAGTGGCTCTTCCTGGTATCCTGGCGCCCCGGTCACCTGTCATTTTACTGCCCGCGGCGGTTCATCATCTCGCAATAGTTGCAGTAAATCTTTCCGGGCAGCACCTGCTCTCCGCACCGGTGGCAGACATTCACGGGCTCATCGGGGGCGCCGGGCTTAGTGACGACCCTGCGGCCGTCTGTGCCGCTCAGGCCTTTGAGCCGGTCTTCCTCCATCAGCTTCAATATTTTTACCTGTT
>CAVYKK010000030.1:0-76181 GCA_963769045.1 uncultured Methanocellaceae archaeon | reverse complement strand
TGGCCATGCCTGTCTCGGCGATGCCTGCCGCTACTACGCCCATGCAGGTCTGTATCGCCGCGGTGCCCGCCTTGCAGGCGAACTCGAAATCGGCCGCCGTCATCTGGTTCGGCGCGCCGATGGCAGCTGCAACTATCGTTGCGGTCGGCTTGACCGCATACGGGTGGCTCTCAGAGCCGACGTATATTGCGCCGATCTTCTTCGGGTCTGCGCCACGCGCGATGGCGTTCCTTGCCGCCTCTACCGCGATGGTCGCCGTGTCCTCGTCCATGTCCGGCACCGACTTTTCGGTCACCATCAGGCCGTTCTTGTAGTCGTCGGCGTCGTCTCCCCACACCTTGGCGATCTCGTCCACCTTGATGCGGTACCGCGGGACGTAAGCTCCGTAAGCACTGATTCCTAGCTTCATTCTGTCAATCCCTTTAATGCGTTTATCATCTGACTGATGTCCATCGTCGAGGTCATGAGCGGGAACGACTCGATCGTGGCGATCTTCTTCGCCACCGGGTCGATCCTCTCCGGCTCCAGCCCGTGCAGGACTACGGCCGCCGGCTTGAGCGTCGTGACTCGCAGCGCCACCATGGGCGAACGGCCCGTGGAGACGTTGCAGAAGATCAGCGCCCGCTCGGTGCTCCAGCCGTAGAGCCGGTAGAACTCGCTCGAGGACATCTGGAAAATGGCGTTGAGACTGTCCACGATGGTGTACCCGTTGATCGACCGGTCGAAGTTGCCGGAGATGCGATCGGCGCCGATCATCTTCTCGAACGCCGACAGGGGCACGGGCGACCTGTACTCGTGGATGTCTAAGATGACGCTGGAGTTATACCGCTCGATGAGCATGGTCTCGTAGGCCCGGATCTTGTGCGACCCCGCCTTCTCGTCCAGGTCAAGCAGCGCCTCTACGATTCTGCTGATGATTGTCGTGCCCGGGGACCTGCGCCGGCCGCTCTCGTAGTCGCTGACCACGGACGGCGATACACAGATATTGTTAGCGAGGTCGATCTGCGAAATCTCAAAACTCTTCCGCCACTTCTTGATCGTCTCGCCGGGGTTCTCAGAAAGGGTAATCTCGCCGGCCATTTTCTCGGCGAGCCGCGCCCTGAGCTCGACAATGTCGTTCTGCATCAGTCGCTATAGAAAGAAGTCCTACTATATAAGCCTTGTAGTAGTCGAGTACGTCAATTGACGTATATTTTTAGCTCGAGAAAAATGAACAGAGCCCATATGATGGCTGATCGTATATAAAATCGGCGCATGAAAGGCATATGATTGGATATCATTTTATTGCGGGATTATAAAAATCGACAATTACAATTCGACAGCATCTATGTAACATGTCAGTGCTTGCTTCTAGTGAAAAAAATATGATGTTCAATAACTAATAATCCCAATATCAATCGCGGTGCGACGCCCGTGCTCGCTTCATGTAAACAGGCATCGTGACAACCGTCTATTGCTCCCCTTTCTAATCGCGGTGCGACGCCCGTGCTTGCTTCGCCGCACGTGCTACTCCGGGTTTTTCCGGTGTTCCGGTGTCGGGCGACGGGCTCGCACCTTCGTCGGCCCAACCCGCTTCGCTCGTTGAGCCTCCTTTGCAAGCCCTGAAAAACGCGCCTACCGGCAACGTTTTTCACACCCGCCACCTCCACACCCCTCGCACAGCTGATGCGTGCGAAGGGGCAAGCCGAAAAAACCCTCCGCCTTCCGCGGAGAAGCACCTACAACCCATACCAATACCAGTACAAGCATCGAGCCAACACTAGTCCTGGTCCTGTGCGCATAGCCTTTGCTTCTCCGCGGTCGGCGGAGGGTTTTTCTGGCCGAAGGCCCCTCGCACGCTATGCGGTGCGAGGGGTGCGGAGGCGGCCGGGCAATGAACGCTGCCGAAGGCGCGTTGCTTAGCGCTTGCGAAGGGACTCGGCCTTGCGCAGCCGAAGGCGCAGCCAGGGGCGTGTCTCCGGGGGTGCGAGCGCGGCCCGGACGGTGTAGCACCGGAAAAACCCGGAGTAGCCCATGCAGCATCAGCGCGCATGGGCGTCGCACCGCGATTAATATTGGAAGTAACGGATATCAGTCATCACGCATTCTTATTAGAAGCCAGCATGGGCGTCGCACCGCGATCGATATTGGACTGAATAAATTCTTATGCTCTATCCGTATCAGTTCGATGAATGCCATTAGAAATGTTGTAAAAATAAAATGATGGACACAACAGATGACTGTATATTTCTTTTAATAGTCACTGATCATCCGCTAGTTCTTGATCATGTTAAGGAACTTCTTGGTCCGCTCGTGCCTGGGGTCCGTGAAGAACTTATCCGGCGTATTCTCTTCGACGATGATGCCGCCGTCGATGAGCACCACGCGGTCGCTCACTTCTTTGGCGAAGTTCATCTCGTGGGTGACCACCATCATGGTCATGCCGTCCATAGCCAGGTTCCGCATGACGTCCAGCACTTCCTTGACCAGCTCCGGGTCCAGCGCCGAGGTGACCTCGTCGAACAGCATGACGTCCGGCTTCATTGCAAGTGCCCGGGCGATGGCCACACGCTGCTGCTGGCCGCCCGACAGCTGCATCGGGAAGCTATGGGCTTTAGCCTCCAGCCCGACCTTCTTCAGCAGCTCCATGCCGATCTTCTCTGCTTCTTCCTTCGACTTCTTTCTGGACGCTGGTCGGCGCCAGCGTAACGTTCTGTAGTGCTGTCATGTGCGGGAAAAGGTTGAACTGCTGGAAGACCATGCCCACCTTCTGGCGCATCTTGTTGATGTCGGTCTTCTTGTCGGTGATGTCGATCCCGTCGATCAGTATCTGGCCGCCGGTCGGTTCCTCAAGCCGGTTAATGCATCGGAGGATGGTGCTCTTGCCCGAGCCGCTCGGCCCCAGGATGACGACGACCTCGCCCTTTTTGACCTGCATGTTGATGCCCTTGAGCACTTCGAGCTCGCCGAACCGCTTCTTGAGGCCCCTGATCTCGACCATGTAGTCGCTCATGTTCAACCTCCTTCTACTGTTGGATCCAGGCTTCCGGGCTTCTTTCCGTTCATGCCCAGCCAGCCTGCGCCTTCGTTCCGTGGGCTTCTCGTTACGTTGAAGCCGCTTCTCCATGTACTGGACCGCCCTGCCCAGCGGTATGGTGATGCAGAGATAGATGATGCCCGCCGCAAGGAGCGGTGTGAACGTGATTATAAGTCTCACGCGCCAATCGCCTTGGACCAGTACAAGATCTCCTGGTACGAGACGACCATGGCGATCGACGAGTCCTTGATGAGCGCAATGAACTCATTGCCCAGCGCGCGGCAGAACGATCTTGAAAGCCTGAGGCAGGATCACGAATAGCATCGCCTGTTGTAGTTCATGCCCAGCGACCGCGCCGCCTCCATCTGGCCCTTGTGGATGGCCTCGATGCCGGCCTTGAAGATCTCGCCCATGTAGGAGCCGCTGTTCATGGCCAGCGCGAATGACGCAGGCGGTGAACGTACTGTAGATGTCAGGGGCAACATATTTCCGGTGATGTCCATCCATAAGAACGGTAGGCGTAATTCACGAACATGACCTGCAACAGTAGAGGCAATCCACGGACGATCTCGACGTATACGACGATATGCCCCGGAATAGCCAGTTTTTAGACACCCTGCCGAGCCCCATGATGAGCCCGATGAGTAAGGCCGACGGCGAAAGCGATAACAGAAAGCTTGACTGTGTTGATCGCACCCCTACCAGCTCCCTTGCCGATGACTTAGATCAGGAGGTCCATGTCGAAAATGGCCAGGACTTCTTCCCTGCTCTGCATCACAGATCGTATAGGTACCCCCCTGGGGTAAAGTTAATCTGCAGGGTGCTGCTGTTGACTAAACCCTTCCGGTAGACCAGCACTTCATGGGTCCCTGCGGGCAGATAAGAAATGAATTCGCCGTAATATTATCGGTATGGCCCGCTAACTGGCCGTCGATATATACCATGGCCCCGGCGACCAGGCTCTTTGCGTGATTCGCCTCGACCACGTAGATGGTCATCCCGTCCTGGTGCAGGTCAGGGGGCGGCAGGTCCTTCATGGTAAAATCGTAAGAGCCGCCACCGACGAGTTTTGCCTCGACGGTCTTGTTGCTGTATTTAGGGTTAACGGCGGTGAGGTTATGCATTCCCGTCGGGAAATTGTTGAGAGTGATGACTCCGTTTGCATCGGTCACCCCGTATAGCGTGTCGTCAACATAGATCTGCGTGCCGCCCAGCAGATAGAACATATCGCTTTGAACCGTGACGATGAACCCTTTGTTCTGTGCCATGGCCGCCGGGACGAGGATAATGCACAGCGCCGCCAGAATCAGTAACGTTAACGCCAGTATCCGCAGTTTTTTACTTCCCAACACAACCACCACTTTTTATTTTGTCCCCAGTTACTCACTGATTTTAATACCACATTAGATAGCATCTTCCGGGTAAAAAGCTTTTTTATCGATACCAATTCAAAGGGTTATTAAATTCATTTAAAATTTATCAAGAGAATAAAATAAAAATAATAAAAAAGAGAAAAAATGGGTCAAAGACCCATTCTCTACAAGTTCCACTTACTCTTGGCTGGTCGTACGTGCCGTCTGCCTTGATCTGTCGAGGGCCCAGTTCAGTGCCACATCAGCTTCGTGTTCTTCGGGTGAATGATGGCATAGGACTCCTTGTAAGGCCACTTGTTGCCGATAAACTTGAACTCGGCGGGGAACGTCGTCACTTCGTACCTGACAACGATATCGTTGATGACGACATCGGCGGTGCCCTTCTTCCGAGCTCATCGTAAGTCCTGCTCGCCGCTTCGAACTCCTTGATGTTCGCGGTGCTGATCTTGGTGCCGTTCGTATCCGTCAGGTTATCGCCACGTCGAGCCCGTGGTGCTCATCTGGCATGCCACGTCTTGTTCTTGTCGACAATGTCGGTCCAGTTCTGGATGCTGTCATCGGTCTTCCGGACACACATGGTCTGCTGGATATCGTAGTACGGGTCGGAGAACAACAACACTCTCCTGCCTCGCGGGAGTCACAGACCACGATGAGATGCTGCAGTCGTACTTGCCCGACTCACATCGGTCAGAATGTCGTCCACGGGCTGCTGATCCGAACTGCAACGTGACGTTGAGAAGCTTGCACATGCCCTCATCAGGTCCATGTCAACGCCCACGAACTGGTCCTGGCCGGATAGCGAAGTGTTAAGACACTCCATCGGCGGGAACGTGGTGTCCACGGGTATCTGGATGACGCCCGGCTTTCAGCGTCGTAAAGTTCGGCGCAGTAGTAGGCAGCGGCGTTGCGCTTACCGCAGTGACCGTCGCGTTCGGTGCCGGTGTAACGCTGGCTACCGGCGTTGCCGTCGGTGTCGGGCTCGCGCATCCGCTCAATACAACTACAATCGCAAGTATAAATACCAATATCAGGGATATCCCTAATGCTTTCTTCAATCTAATAACCTCCCATTTGCCTGAACAACATTGTTATTGTCATGCCATGGCATAACAAGCCACCATCGACAAATAACTTACAGGTATATGTATTAAGGGATGAATTTATTATAAATCTTTTCAATCGACCGGTCTACCATGCCATAGCAAACCTGCCTCTTGCGGCCCGGTGGAGTCAGGGAATAGGGCTTCCTACCATATTATTTATCCTTATTGCCTGCGGGGCGTTATAGACGGCCGGCAGAGCGATAGCTTTAAGCTTACCTCATATGTCTATGCTTTTCCGTCGGCAGCCTGACGTTCTAACGTCAGCCCACCTGCCGCATGAAAAAAGAGATGATAGCATGAGTGTAAAATTAGACAGGACCGTGAACGTGGGCAAGTACAAGGGCGGCGAAGCCCAGATTCGCACCATCCTCGGCTCGCAGGGCCTTGACGCTAAGACAATTGTGCTAAAGTCACATGACGCCCATAACGAGTCCTGGGACATCGTGCTTGCGAATGGCAAAAAACTGCAGCTGCTCGCCAGCAAGAAAAATCCTGCCGTCACGATTAAAGAATTGTGACAGGGCCAACGAACGCATATTTTTACCTTTTCATTTCCTTTTCTTTCCGGCAATCGGCAGGCATATAAGCCTGGCGGTTATCAATCAAATCTGGTACCATGAGCGATGCGGGAGCTTTTGCCGGCAGGCTGCGGCAGAACATCAGGCTGAACTACGCTTACACGGCGCTCATTTACGCACAACTGGACAAGGGCGTGTGGATGCTGTTCCTGAGCTTCCGGGGCCTGGGGCTGGTAGAGATCGGGCTGGTCGAGTCCGCCTACCAGCTTGCTATGCTGGTTTTCGGCGTGCCCGCCGGGGCCATCGCCGACCTGATCGGGCGCAAGGTCTGTCTTGTCCTGAGCGTCGTCGCCAAGATCGCCGGCTACACGCTGATACTATCGTCTCACGGAACAGTGGGCTTCGCTGCAGGCTTCGTGCTCGGAGCCATTTCTACCGTGCTCTACCAGGGCGCCTCAGAGTCGCTGACCTACGACAGCTGCAAGATAGCGGGCCTGCAGGGCAGCTACAAGAAGATATACGGGAACATCCTGGCGCTGGCCTTCGTGTCCGCAGCAATCGGCCTTGCCGCCGGCGGCCTGATCGCCAGCTTCTCCTATGAGTGGGTCTACTACGCGTCGATCGCCGTGCTGCTGTGTGCGCTGGTGCCCGCAGCCCTGTTTACAGAGACCCGGGGCGTGGCTGACAGTGCTGACGGTGCTGTCGGAAAGAGGCGGCCGAGCGTTACTGCGCTCTTCTCAAAGACTGTCCGTCTGATCGCCGATAACCCGCTGATCCTCTACCTGCTCATCCTTTCGGCTTCCATCACGGTGGTCGACATGACCATCTACATGTACTGCCAGAAATACTTCGAGGGAATGTCCATACCGCTGTATCTGATCGGCATCATCTTTTGCGTGGACTCGGTCTGCGCGGCGATCGGCGCACGGTACGCGTACGCCCTCGAGCGTTTCCGCAACCGGGACGTCATCCTGCTGATACCGGCTGTCATCGTCGCTATGTACATCCTGCTGGCGCTGATCAACGGGCCGATCGTGGTGCTGATGCTATGGATCGCCACAGTGTTCGTCGTCGGGTTCTGGCCTATCCTCAGCGACCTGATCAACACCCGCGTCCCGACCGAAAACCGTGCTACTGTCCTTTCTGTTAAGTCGCAGCTAAGCAGCATGGGCGTCGCGATCGTCTTCCCGGTGGCCGGTCTCATCGCCTCGCAGTCATCGCTTTCGACCGCGTTCCTGTGGCTGGTCGTCATTGCGATACCGCTGATGGTCTTCTGTGTCGTCAAAATAAGGAAAATTGCATTTTAGCTGTCGGTCCTCAGGCACACGCGTGGGAATGCCCAACCGCACAGCACGATATATCTTGCCTTTATACCGGTAATACTGACCTGCCATATGTCTCGTTCAGCACCTCGGCGCAGGCGAGGTATACCGCAGACAGGCCGCAGAGTATCCCTTCGTAGCCGGCCAGTGTCTTGATCTCGGCGATCTTCGTGTAGTCGCCGATCGCCAGCAGGAAGAACAGCAGCGTCAGCGTGCCGAACACGACCTGCAGCGCCCGGTTCTTCTTCAGCGTGCCCACGAACATGTAAGCCGTGAACAGCCCCCACACGCCCAGGTAGAAGGCCATCGAGACGTTATCCACCGGGTCGGCAAGTCCCATCTTCGGGAAGAGGAGCAGCGCCACCAGCGAAATCCAGAACAGGCCATAGGACGTGAATGCCAGCGTCCCGAATGTGTTGTTTTTCCGGAACTCGAGCAGGCCGGCGATCACCTGTGCAATGCCACCGTAGAACAGGCCCATGGCGAAAATCATCCCGAGGCTGGCAGCCGTTATGATCCCTGCGTTGTGGAGGTTCAGCAGTACGGTCGTGGCACCGAAGCCCATCAGCCCCAGTGGTGCGGGGTTGGCGCCCGGCGATATCGAGATGGTACTCTTTTCGGTCGTTTGTTGTGCTATTGCCATGTGTAAGTCACAATAGCTAATGATTATTCATTATAGATATAATTTTTGTTTGTTAACTATTAATAATTATGTAATCATGGGGCACATGATACGGCGGGTAAAAGAGGTGGATAAGACGCGGAAAAAGGCAACAGAAGGATTATAATAATCCTTATCTTCTTAGAAATAGTATATCTAAGAATTCACTTCCCGGGCGTCAGGCCGCCGGACAGGCGGGGCCCGGTTGACGATGATCAGTGAAAGCCACTGATGAAGATCAGTGAAATCAAAGGTGAACAAGCATATGGTAGACTTACGTGACAAAGTGGTCCAGGACCGGGGCATCATCGCGCAGATACAGCGCTACATCCCCGGGTTCAGCGGGTACCGTGCGAAAGAGGACTTGCGGGCAGCGGACAACATGCTGCGCCTCCAGCTCGCGGACCGCCTCGCGGCCGTGCGGGCGGACGTTGAAGCCTGCCGGGCCGCAATGGTCGAGGACGGGCAGATCGAGAGCCTCGACAGGGTAGGCACGATCATCAACAAGTTCAAGGCCGTGGAAGGCGAGGTAAGGCATGCGGGCCAGGGCTACTCGGGCATCTCGGCGAAGATCAAGGTTGGAGAGCCACAGCTGAACAAACTCTACGAGTATGACCTCGGGCTGGCCACCGCGATTGCGGCCATGGGCACGGACGCGGCAAGCCTGAAGACGCTGGCGCCCGGCAGCACGGAACAGAAGGACGGTCTCGCGAAGCTGGGCACTGCGCTCGACGGCTTCGGGGCGACCTTCAGGAAACGCATGCAGGTAATCACCGGGACGGAGGTATAAACAATGGCGATAATCGGAGGAGACAAGAAGAGCATCATCGGCGCGGCCACCATCGCGTGGGACGACGCCGAGAAGCGCGACAACATCATGTGGAAGGTGCCGCGCAACATCAAGCTGAACGACAACATCGTCGTGCGGGAAGACGAGTATGCCGTGTTCTACCGCGACGGCAAGGCGCTGGACTACATCGACCGGCCGGACCGTTACGCGCTGACGTCCATGAACATGCCGATCGTCGGCCGGATCGTCGAGTTCCTGTCGGGTGTCAGGCAGGACGCAGAGGTCTTCTACCTCCAGAAGCGGGTCTTCGACGGCAAGTTCGGCAGCAAGCAGCCCTACGTGTTCCGGGACAAGGACTTCGGCATGGTCAACCTGCGGGTGTTCGGCGAGTTCCGGTACAAGGTGTCGAACCCGATGAACTTCATCAACCAGTTCGTGGGCACCTTCAACTACACGTCGTCGGCAGAAGTCGAGGACCGCATCAAGGAACAGGTCGTCCTGGTGCTGTACGACGTGCTGGGCGATGCGAAGAACAAGGGCATCGGCGTCGCGGACCTCGCGGCCAACCTGACGAACCTCGAACAGGCCCTGCTGGAGCGGTCCAAGTCACACTTCGACCTGTACGGCATCCTGATCGACAAGCTGTCGGGCCTGTACATCAACCTGCCCGAGGAAGTCCAGAAGGCGGTCGACACCCGGGCGTCCATGGGCGTCACCGGCACCAACTACATGCAGTACCAGACCGGCCAGGCCATGCGCGAAGCGGCCCAGAACCCGTCGGGCGGCGGCGCCGCAGGAGCCGGTGTCGGCGTCGGCGCAGGCTTCGGCATGGGCTACATGATGATGGACCAGATGCGGCAGGGGAACCAGCCGCCTCAGGGCCAGCAGCAACAGCAGGCACAGCAGCCGCAGCAACAGGCACAGGCGCCGGCAGGGACCCCGTGTTCCAAGTGCAATGCCAATGTGCCGGATGGCGCGAAGTTCTGTCCGTCATGCGGAGCGAAACAGGAGGCTGCCGCTTTCTGCCCGAACTGTGGCGCAAAGCTGCCGCCCGGTGCGAAGTTCTGTCCGTCATGCGGACAGAAACTAGGGTGAAGCGATGCCTGAGATCAGGTGCAGCAAGTGCGGCGCCCAGGTGAAGTTCGACGCCGGCGACCGCTTTGTCAAGTGCAGCTACTGCGGCACGCAGATGTTCATCGACAAGAGCGGCGCCGGGTTCTTCTACATCATGCCGTTCATGGTGAACCGCGGGCAGGCAGAAGGCATCCTGAAGCGGTGGATGGCCGGCGCGCGCATGGTGAAGGACCTGGACAGGCTCGCCAGGATCACCGACTTCAAGCAGGTCTACTTCCCGGTCTACATGTTCCGGAGGGACGTGGCCGGCAAGGAAGTCGTCCGCGTCGAGCCGGCCAGATCGACCATCCTGCCCGGCCTGCACTCCCTGAAAGTGCCGGCCGGCGACCTCAAGGTCTTCGACCAGAGCTTCCAGGCTGGCCAGGGGATTGAATTCATGCAGCCGGACATCGACATGGTCGCCTACCTCCCGGGCCTCGAAGGAAGTCCGCTGGAGCAGGCTCTCGTCTACTTCCCGATCTGGGCGGTACAATACGAGTTCCGTGGCAAGAAATATGCGGCGGTCATCGACGGCTCCAGCGGCGAGACGTTCACGGGCGACTACCCGACACGGAACGCCGCCCCGTACTTTTTGATCGCCGCGGCGGCCTTCGGTATTTATTTCGTCGAGGGTATCATCGGCCTCGTCCTGGCGCTGATCAGCCCGGCGTTCTGGGTGCTTACCGCCATCGTGGCGCTGGTCACACTGCCTTTCGTCACGGCGGCCGCCTACGCCATTGTCAAGAGGTACTAGGCATGGCAGGCATTTCACTGTCCATGAGCTGCCCCAACTGCGGCGGCTCCGTGTCGGTCGGCGAGGGCGTGCGGTACGCGTCCTGCCAGTACTGCAACGCGATGCTGGCCATCGAGGGCGACGACGGCATCAGGCGAATTACCTTCAAGAGCAAGGTGACGCGAGTCAACGCCATCGAAGCCGTCCAGCGGTGGTGGCGTGGCGGGTTCAAGGCCCGAGACCTGAAGAGCCGCGGCCAGGTTACCGAGTCCTATCCCATCTATGTGCCGTTCTGGCGGCTTAAAGCCCGCGCGGCAGGATGGGTGTGCGGCTATAAGGAAGTGCACCACGAAAAACGCACCGAGCGGGTGCCGCTCGAAAAGATGATCGTCCGGGACTTCGACTGGTCCCAGGTGGCCTGTGACCCCGGCGACATCGGCATCGAGCACCTGCGTAACTTCGAGGGCGAGGCGGTGTTGCATGACGAAGGTGACATACCCACGTTCGAGGTGACCACTTCCCGCACCGATGCTACTGCAAAGGGCAGCCAGCAGGTGATGAGCGAAGCCGTCGCCTATACCGGCGTGCCCCACATTACTTTCCAGGACGTGCATGTCTTCCCGAAGGACCTCAGCGTCATCTTCTACCCGGTCTGGGTAGTGCGATACACCTACGCGGAACGCATGTACTTCGCCACGGTCGACGGTGTAACTGGCATGGTTTTGTCCGGCAGGGCGCCTGGCGATAACCTGTGGCGTAGCATAGCAATGTCAGCAGGCATGGCGGCCGCAGGCATCGGTCTGTCGTTCTGCGCATGGCTGGGCATCGTCGGCGGCGGCTCCGAAGGAAGCGTCGGCGCAGCCATCGTCGGCATCATCGTATGCCTGGGCATTGCGGGCGGGACGTTCGCGTTCTTCCGCTATGGCTCGGAGATGACCACGGGTGACATCAAGGGAGGTTTCAATCTCTTCAACTCGTCGACGAAGGCGGTGTCCGAAGAGAACATCCTCAACAAGCTGGCCCCCGAAATACTCGGGAGGATGAGGTGATCATATGACAAAGATCATACAGATACGGTGCCCGAAGTGTAACACACCCATCTTTTCGAAGACCGTGGACAGCGTCTTCCTCTGCGAAAGCTGCGGGACTATGCATGTTCGGGACAGTGGTACGCCCGAAGCAGTCGGTTTCCAGGCCGGCAAGTTCGTCCGGCAGGGCGACGGCGAGCGTGTCTACCTGCCCGTCTGGGTGACAGGGGTGACGTTCAACATCGACGACATCAAGAGTGAAGGCGGCGGGCTGTCGAACTTGTTCGGCCTGCTGTCCGGGCAGTCGAAACAGGGCTCGATCGTGATATATATCCCCGCATATGAGATGGAGCCGATGACGTTCAAGGATACGGCCATGCGGATGACCGCCAGCCCCCCGAAGATCGAGCCGGATAAGCTGCAGCCAGGCGTAAAACGCCAGCCGGTCGTATTGACGTCCGACCAGCTCGAGCATATCGCCGAGTTCCTGTTCGTGACGGGCGTGGCGGAGAAGCCGGGCGTCCTGCAGAGGCTGGACTACCGGCTGAGCGTTACTTCAAAGACTATGCTGTACCTGCCGTACTATACGAAAGGGGACAATTATCAGCCCGGCTACTGACCGGGCTGACATTTCTTTTATCTGCCGTACAGGCCGATCAGTTTTCCCTGCGCTACGATATGCCCTTCCATCGCCTTTCGTAACTCTTCCTTTGTAATGCCTGCGGGCAGGTCGAGCTTAGCGTCGAGCGCGTACACCGTAAAAATGTAATGGTGCGGCTTGCCCTTCGGAGGGGACGGCCCGCCATATCCTACCTTCCCAAAGTGGTTCTGCCCCTGCATGGCTCCATTGTCCAGCTCCGAGATCTGCATGATCCCATCGTCGAGGTGGTCGTAGACTGCGGGTATGTTGTAAATCACCCAGTGGGTGAAGGTGCCGCCAGGCGCGTCGGGGTCCTCGCAAATGACCGCATATTCCGCCACGCCCTCGGGGGCTCCCTGCCAGCTAAGCGGGGGCGACATGTCGTCGCCGTCGGCCGTGTACTTTGCCGGTATCCGGCCATTGTCCCCGAATGCCGGGCTGGACACGTCCAAAAGCTTCACTTTTGACTCCATCATGTTATCGCTCACCTTTGCATTATTCATTGCCGGCGGCTGCTGTACGTATGCCATGCCCGTAATCATGAAAGCAGCTAACGCCACGGCTATGATGATTTTCATTGATCTAAGGTGAGACCTTCAGGACTAAAATATCTGCCACGCCCTTTCTCGGTTTCCATGACATAGGGCGCTTAGCTATTTATGGGCTGGTAGCAATACTAGATTCAGAGTGATTTTATGGCAGCTAAGAAATCCGGCGGAGAAAGCCTCATCGGCCGCCCGGTCGACCTGGCCGGGCTCGTGGAGTACCAGGACGGATCGGTGGTCAGCCGCGAGGTCCTGAACAAGGCAACGGGCACGATCACTATATTCTCTTTCGACGAAGGCGAAGGCCTCAGCGAGCACGTGGCGCCGTTCGACGCGACGGTCGTCATCCTGGACGGGGAAGCTGAAATCACGATCGAAGGAAAGCCGAACCGGGTGAAGGCCGGCGAGTTTATTATCATGCCGGGCGGCAAGCCGCACGCGCTCAAGGCGATTACGCGGTACAAGATGCTGCTGATCATGATCAGGTCTTGATCACCTGAAAACTGTAACATACCAAAAAACATAGGAGCAGGCCCACGGCCTCCTCCTTTAGATCAATGCCTTACGCCACTCTCTTATAGTAAATGTAGGAGAGGAAATAAGTCATCATACTCAGTCCCCATACAATTTGTACCATTCCATCGATACCTATCGGGGACCCCAGCTTTACGGCCACTGCGAGCAGAGCCGTCAATATCATAGCTACGATAAATCCGTTACGGCTGGCCGTCATAGAGCATTTCGCGGTCCGTTCGTCCTGTGGCTCTCCATACCTCTTTTTGGAAAGTGCCGCATAGATCGCCAGCACGACGAGGAGCACAATAATCGCCGCTGTCATCCACAGGACGTACTGTGGGTAAATCCCGGTGACCAGCAGTACGATGAACGTAAGCAATATCACTATGGCTATTCTTGATTCTTCTGTTTTCAGCATTTTATTCCTCCTGGAAGATGTCTTCGATTTTTACCCCGAAACACCTGGCTAGCTTGAAAGCCAGCGACAACGACGGGTCGTACTTCTGCTTCTCGATCGCAACGATGGTCTGTCGAGAGACGCCCGCCTTTGCCGCCAGGTCCTCTTGCGTCATGTCATTCCGGGCCCTGAATTCTTTCAGCCGATTGATCATCTATGTAAAGTATACTTTACTTTTAGTATATATAACTTTACTTTTAGTATGGTATACTTTACATTAAAAGAGCAAAATGGATAATAAAATGGGATAAAAAATCGATGCCGGGCAGCCGTCCGCTCGCGCGCGAACGGACGCCGGGGTCTGGCGATTTACGGGATTACCTGCGCTGCTGTGGGCCGCCAGGTGGCGCAACCGGTATGTATTCCACGCCAGGCCGGTGCGCGCCCATGGCCATCTTGTAGAACTCCATCAGCTCGTAGACGGACCTGGGGATGCCGACCTTTACGCAGTCGCCCAGCAGCTCCTTTGCCATCTCCGGGAAGATCGGGTAGTCGTGGGTATACTTGCCCATGACCAGCTCACTGATGATCTTATCCATGTTCGGCTCGCCACATTTGCCTTTCATGATCTCCCGGACGAATATGATCATCTGCTCCTGCGCTTTCCGTGCATCGTCGGCCAGCATCAAGGTCGTGTCGCCGATCTTATCGACCGGCTTCTCTTTGACGGCTTTCAGGATCGATACCGCGGCGAACTGGCCGTCCTTGTTGGCGAGTTGCGGGTCGACCGGCCCGATCACGGCATGCGGATCCATCAGGATCTCGTCGGCCGCCAGCGCGATCATCGTGCCGCCGCTCATGGCATAATGGGGGACGATGACGGTCTTCTTCGCCGGATGGGCCTTCAGCGCCATCGCGATCTGGGTGGCAGCCAGCGCGATGCCGCCGGGCGTATGGACGATCAGGTCGATGGGGACATCCGGTGGCGTAATGCGTATGGCCCGGAGGATCTCCTCGCTGTCGTCGATGTCGATGTAACGGGAAAGCGGAATGCCCAAAAAGGCGATGGTCTCCTGCCGGTGGATAAGGGTGATCACCTGCGACTTGCGCTCGTGCGAAATCTTCGTCAGTATCCGTTCC
This sequence comes from uncultured Methanocellaceae archaeon, assembly GCA_963769045.1. Classification (GTDB taxonomy): domain Archaea; phylum Halobacteriota; class Methanocellia; order Methanocellales; family Methanocellaceae; genus Methanocella_A. Next base: position 61,286 of record CAVYKK010000030.1, on the reverse strand, counting down.
CTTGCCCGGTTGATGGCGCCACGCTGCAGGACCGGTATGATGAACAGCAGGATGATCAGCAGGATCCACAGGTTGCTGATGATCCCCCAGACGATCGAGATGAGGTTGCCGATGGCAGCGCCTATGTCCAGGTTCCCCGTCGCGGCCTGGGCCAGGAGAAGAGCGATTGTCCCGTTAAGCAGAATGGTAACAACTCCATAGACAATATGCTCCCGGAGGTTAAATAAATTGATGTCGATAAAAATGCAAGACGGAATCCGCGGGCACGTTTTATAACCGCAAACGGTCAATTCACAGATCAGAGGTATGACAAAATGTGTATTAGCTGTGGATGCGGCATGCCGAACGACAAGCATAATAACCCCGACCTGATCTCGATGGACGACCTGCAGCGGGCGGCTAAAGCGGCCAACATGAGCGTGGAGGAAGCGGCACAGAACATCGCCGATGCGCTGGGGATGAAGTGCGATAAGTGAGCATTGGACACAAAGGGCACTAAGGCCACTGAGGGCACGGAGGCAGATGAGGCATTTCTTTATTCTGTCTAAGACGATTCGCCAGTGCCTCACGCATAGCCATAAAGTTTAAGTGGAATCACAGGCATTTTATGTTACCGCGGGCCTGTGGTCTAGTTGGTTATGACATCGCCTTTACACGGCGGGGATCAGGGGTTCGAATCCCTTCGGGCCCATTTATGTTCTTCTTTTTAACTGTCTGTCTACGATAGCCTGAAAGTGACCATAGCCTTTCTATACCATCGGGGGCATCCGATTTGTTCTTTCCGAAGCGGCGTTATGATCAACATTCCTCCGCCCCATTCTCCGGCTTTTCGACTTAATATACGGGGGCCGTCCCGGCCCGGCGTGTCATTCTGCATATGCGTTTTTATCGCCGGAGCCTGATGTTATGATCGCACAATTTGAGTGGTGGCGTTATGGGGGAGCGGAAGAAACCGGAAAGTGGAAACTCAGGTGCCCATGAGCAGCGTGCGGAGGGCGAGATAACGGAAAGCAAGAAGGAGCGCGATCTGATGAGACGCGCCGACATAGCAGGCGAAGTTTACAACATACCAGAATATTCGGAAGAGCGGCATGCGAAAGGCAAAAAGGACCTGGAAGCCTCCGAGAAGCAGAGGAGCAGCAAAGAGAACCGTTAGCGAAAAGCGGGCCAGCGATGTCAGGAACGTCGGCAAGAGGAGTTGGTCCCTCACGCTTCATACGGATGTCCGGCCCAATAGAAAACAATTGCTGATATTAAGAAAAAAGTTGTGATGCGAGGGCCTGGGAGGTGTAATGTGATACTTCCCTCGCATCGGGGGGTTTTTGCTCCGGCACATAAACGGGATAGCCGATCGCCGCGTATGACGGAAAACAGGGCCGGCGCCTGGGGTTAACGCCCCGGCCCTGAAGCGTTTTTCGTTTTTGGTGATATCTTGCCTATAGCACAACTGCCACGTGGGGCTCAATCCACGGACAATACACAATAATACCATCTCATATATAAAGCTTATCTAACCAAGTGAATATAACGGAAATTAATATGTAGTAAAATGTAAATGTTATATTGTTTCCGGGGATACGGGAAAAGAAGTTTTCGCTTTTTAAGTTTTAACAAATAGAGAATAATATCATGCGATAACCTCCCGGCTGCCCGAAAAATAGTTATCTCAATTATCTGACAGCCAGGGATCGCAGCATGTCCGCCTCGTAAACGCATCCGCGCGCGTACGCCGCCTGCCGACCTTGCGGGGACCGTGAGAGGTATTAGTAATGATAAAAAATCATTGGGGCGGCTTGCAGGTACGTTACATATTACCCGCTGCCGCCTCGCCCGTTATTAGAACTCTTTATACTGCTTCCACTTGCTGTAACGGTCCTGCAGGCTGGCGCCGATGCCCTGGACGTTCCCGCAGGCCTCGCAGACGGCGAACTTCTTGCCTTCCTTCTCGAAGAAGACCACTTTGATCCGGTCGCTGCAGCACTTCCTGCACAGGGCTTTTCCACCTGAGGACAGGTAGGTGTTTACCTCAGTCGCTTCCTGGCGAATGACGACCACCTATTGGGGGACCTTATAGTCGTCGATGAGCATATTGATGATACGCTCTGGCTCCATGTCGCCGAGGTCGGCGTTCTCGAGGAGGTTGACGATCCGCTTGATGTGTTCCGAGTTGATCTCCTGGAAGGCCTTCTGTTTAAGCTTGATATCCAGCTTGGCCATACGCTTGCCATCCATGGCGCTCGTGTCCACTACGAAGCCAAGGCCGAGCACGAACCGGTACGGGTGTCCGCCCTCGCTGTGCCAGGACTGCCGCGACTTGGTGATCTTGATCGACCGCTGCAGGTCGCCCATTCCGAGGACGTTCAGGTGCACGACCGTGTCCGCGAGGTACATGGGGATGATGGTCTCGGCCCCGGTCATCTCGCCGGTGGTGCCGTGCTCTTCGACGGTGCTGAACACCGTGCCGACGCGCTTGGTCTGCTTGAATAACTCGGAGATCAGCGACCGCTGCTCGTACTTGTTGTCGTGGGCCCAGATTACGGGCGTCAGCGGGTCGATGACGATGCGGGCTTTCGAGCCGTCCCATTCGCTGACGAACTGGGGGAGCTCTTCCCTGATGAAGTCGGCGAGGTCCTTGCCCCCTGCCTCGAGGAATACGAGCGAGCCTTTGTCGACATAGCTCTCGATGTCTTCCCAGCCCATGCTCCTGGCTTCCTCCATGATCTGGGAGCGAGACTCTTCCAGCGTGATGTAGATGGCATCGCTGCCGGTCTCCAGCCCTTTTCTGAGGAACTGGAGTGCCATGGTGGTCTTGCCTGTGCCCGCTGAGCCAACGAGAATGGTCGCCGAATGTTCGTTGAAGCCTCCGTCAAGGAGACCGTCTAATCCCAATATGCCTGTCTTGAGCTTCTTCATTTTTTCACCTTACTGTCCTCTCGATTAGTTCTCTGGTGAGCTTTGCCCCCATGTGATTTTCAATCACCCTGAGCAGTTCTGCGTTCATCACCTTGAACTCCTCACGGTTCTCGCGCAGGAGGTCATCGAGCTTCTGCTTGTCCATGCCGCCATCGTTCAGGCGGCTGCAGATCACGTCTCCGACCGTGCGCACTTCAAGCATAACGGAGATAATATCGTAATCCCGGTCCAGGATACAGCCGACGATGCCGTTCTCCGTGTTGTAGAAGATGACTGAACCCTCTGTCGTCTCAAACACGGTGCGGCGCAGCGGCATGTTCCTCATGGTCATCATGAGAGGGATTATTTTCTTCACGAGCTGAGTGGTCGTGCTCTCCTTATGTCTCGACGCTTCCTGGAAGACCTGCGCTATGGTCTCCCCGTTTTTCGATATCAGGAAAGCACCCATTACGCCTTTCCTGTCGAGCAGCCTTTGAAGGTCCTGCTCCACATTATTTTTCCAGTTGCCTGGCTGCCCCCTCTTCCTGGGCCTCGAATTGTCATCCACGGCTGAGACCTTCCCCCTCCATCCGGTTACCTTTTATTTTATAATTATTCTGCTATAAAATAAACCTTTCTACTGCGGCGAATATTTTACATTTCACGCCGCCTACATATTATAATTAGCTAAAGATATAAAAAATTGTTGGCTGATGCCCGTTTGTTCCGCGTTAATTACGTACCGCCTCTGTCGCCCGGGTAACGGCGCTATATTCGGCCTGTACATCCGACGGCGTTCAAATTGCGGCGATAAGTTGAACGTGGTCTCAAAATACTTCGGACTCGGAGTGTACCACGAGGCCCTCATCGGTGATATCGTAGGGCTTGATGCTACGGGAGTGTTTGTGCCGGCGCATCTTGACGACTTCGACGGCCAGTTTTACGTCGCGTAATTCGTCTGGCCGTACGTACCGCAGGATAATCACGCCGTCGGACACGTACTCTACCAGGCCGTACCGGCTGGCGTAGGCCATGTCCCTGCTGGCCTCCGATGTTATCAGCGCCGTGACGCCTGTGTTCTTCAGCAGCGAGAAGATTTCAAACAGGTTCAGCCGCCGCTCGGCCTCATCGGCGAACATCATCTCGAAGAGTGTGATCGAGTCCACCACGAGACGGGAGGCCCCGAACTTCTTGATGAGCCCTGGCATCTCGTTTTTAATACGGGCGAGCGTGGTTTTGACGTCGTTGGGGTCGAGCCGGATGAGGGCAAGGCTGCCGTTGTCGATGTGTTTCTGGATGTCCCAGCCGAAGCTCCTGGCAGACTCCTTGATCTCGGACTCCTGTTCCTCAAGACTCATGTAGACGGCCTTCTCGCCGTTCTGCAGGCCGTGCATAAGGAATTGCAGCGCGATGGTGGTCTTGCCGGTGCCCATGCCGCCGACGACCGCGATCATGTGCTTCTCGGGTACGCCGCCGTTCAGCAATTCGTCCAGCCCTTGTATGCCTGTGCTAAGCAGCTTCATGTTTACCTTCCTGTGTTCTCGCGAATGGGAGTACCCCCGAAGCCTTGAATGTTGTCATGATAAAGCAACTGCCGGGAGACGCTATTGATAATCGGGTAGAACGACGGCATTCATCGGTATCTCCCGGCCCTGACCCATTCTTTGCCCTCTGCATTCACCTATTTTATTATCCGTGGCCTTATATACTTTCAGACCGTCGGGCTTTAAAGTATAATTTACTGGCGCATAATTTAACTTTATTGGTCTTCGGATTACCCCTGATCACAGGCGGATGGAATGCGCAGAGAAAACAGATACTGGCAGGCGATGTTTACAGAAGACTGCCAGAGGGCCAATTCTGACATAATCCCGGGCGCCGGTCGCCAAAGGCTATAAAAACGTTGACGACATCCCTGTTTTCAATACATTAGCGGAGATGGGTTTCTGGCGACGCTAAACGAGGCCGCAAAGGTGGCCATGCGTGATGTCCTCGGACTGCGCGAGGGCGAAGAGGTACTGATTGTCACCAATTTCGAGGGAGACGTCTTTCCGATAGCTAAAGCCGTGTTCGAGCAGACGAAGGCGCTCGGCGGCAGGCCGACGCTGATGGTGCAGGAAGAGAAGACGGTTTACACATATGCCGAGCGCCTGGTGCTCGAGGCCATCCGGGCAAACCCGGACATCTACGTGTCGCTGTCCGCTTCCAAGATCGGCAAGGACCCGTACGGGCTGCAGATCGGCTACATCGGACGGGACGGCCGCAAATTCGACCACATCACCGACAAGCTCATGGACGGCGATCGCCGCATCCGGGGCTTCTGGTCGCCCGGTACGACCGTCGACATGTTCCGGCGCTGCGTGGCCGTAGACTACGAGGCTATGCAGGCGACGGCGGCGAGGATCAAGAAAATGCTGGACGGCGGCAAAGAGGTGCATGTCACTGCCCCCGGCGGCACCGATATTACCATATCGATCGATGGTCGCAAGGCCATGGCTGACGACGGCGACTTCCGGCTGCCCGGCACGGGCGGCAACGTGCCGGCAGGAGAGGTCTTCATCTCGCCGGCTGTAGGCTCCGCAGAGGGCGTGATCGCCTTCGACGGCACCGTAGACCTGGTGCCTCAGTCGGTCATCCCGAAGAAGCCGGTGGTCGTCAACTTCGAGAACGGGTTCGTGGCTTCCGTCAAGGGCGGGAAAGTGGCCGCTGATCTGCTCAGGGTAATCCAGAAAGGCGAAGCGATGGCGCGGGAAAAGGGCCTGAAAGCCGAAGAGAAGAACGCCCGCCACCTGGGCGAGTTAGGCATCGGCATCAACTACTCCGCAAAGATGACCGGGCTGCTCCTCGAGGACGAAAAGCTGGGAAAGACCGTGCACTTTGCCATCGGCAGCAACTATGACTATGACGCCGAGGCGCTTATACACCAGGACTGTCTCGTCATGCGGCCGTCCATGTGGGTCGACGGGAAGCAGATCATGAAAGACGGCGACCTGCTCGGCACATTCTGAGTAATGGTATCGTAAGTCTGGGCGCTCGCGCACGCGCGCAAAGCTTCCCGGCCTGCTGCCGTCCTAACCGCGACAAAGTCCGATAACGCCGGACGGCATATCCTTTTTAACTGCGGGTGTTTTTTATTGGCGACGCTAAAAGAGGCTGCCAGAGCTGCCCTGGGTGACGTGCTCGGGCTGCGGGAAGGCGAGGAATTGCTGATAGTCACCGACACTGGCGAAGACGCGTTTCACATGGCCAGGCTCCTGTCCGACGAGGCCCGGCGAATGGGCGGCAAAGCAGTCATTGCGGTGCAGGGGCAAAAGACGACGTTCGACGACACTGATCGTCTCGTGCTCGAGGCCATACGGGCATGCCCGGACATCACCATTACTATGTGCACCGGGCTTTCCGGCAACGACCCGTTCGGCTATTACACCGGCTACGTCTGCCGGGACGGCGAGAAGTACGACCACGCCCTGTTCGCGCTTTCGGATGGCGACCGCCGCATGAGATGCCTGATCTGCGAAGGGGCGACGGCAGACGTCCTGCGACGTTGCGTAGCGGTGGACTATAGCTCCATATCGGAAAACGCGGCGCTGTTTACAGGGGCGTTTAAAAATGCATCCGATGTACAGGTAACCACGCCCGCAGGCACCGATGTAACCTTTTCAATCAAAGGCAGAGAGGCCTATGCCGAAGACGGCGTGAGCCGCGCCCCTGGCGAGTGGAGCGACCTGCCCATCGGAGAAATGCGCATATCGCCGGTGGTCGGCTCGGCGAACGGCGTCATCGTCTTCGACGGGACCATGGACCTGATCAAAGATTCGCTGATACCGAAGACACCGGTGCGAGTATTCGTCAAAGACGGCTACGTTACAAGCATCGATGGCGGCAGAGAGGCCAGAATGCTCCTGGACGCCATCCGGGGCGGAGAGAAGATGGCGAAGAAAAAAGGCCTGCCCGAATACGGGAAAAACGCACGGAGCCTGGGCGAGCTGGGCATCGGTATAAACCCGGCTGCGCACATCAGCGGCAACCTGATCGAGGACGAGAAGGTTGTTGGCACCGCCCATTTCGCTATCGGCTACAACTACGACAACGACGCCGAGGCGTTTATCCACCAGGACTGTCTCGTCATGCGGCCCTCCATATGGGTGGACGGGAAGCAGATCATGCGTGATGGCAAAATATTGTTGTGAGTGATTACGGCAGCTTGATTTTCACGCCGTCGCGGGTGATTGTGTAGACGTATTTCCCTTCGAGGTGTTCTTTGCCGCGCAGCTTGGTCACTTCGACGGTGCGGCATCCTTTGCTGTGCAGTTCGCCGGAGTCACAGGCACGGCCGACCTCTTCCCGGCCCAGGTCGATGATGCCGTCTGCGAGATATCGCTCGGTGCCGGAGCCTGCATCATCGGACTCGGCGGTCAGCAGCGTGGTGCAGCCCATGCGCGACACCCACGCGCTGAACAGCAGTGTCTTCTTGCGCCGCTCGATCTCGTCGCTGACCAGCATATTGATCGATGTGATCGAGTCGAGGATCAGGTGGTCGATGCTGCGGCGGGTGACTTTCTTCTGGATGCCGTCGTACACGTCGCCGACGTACTGCTCGTCCATGATCTGGCCCAGCGAATAGTCCTGGAACTCGACGTAGCCACGTTTCATCTTCGGCTCGTAGAACTCGAGGTTGATGCCGCCGCTGATCAGGTCGAGGTTATAGAACGAGAGGCTGGAGGCGAACTTGTTGATCTTGTAGATCGGCTCGACGGTGCTGACGAAAAGGACACGGTCTCCCCTGCTCGCGTGGTAGAATGCGTACTGCAGCGACATCACGGTCTTGCCGGCGCCCGGCGGCCCGGTGATCAGTATAGTCGAGCCTTTGGGGATGCCGCCGCAGAGCAGGTCATCCAGGCCTTCGATACCCGTGCTTACTGTGTCTTTGCCCATGATCTGACGCCGATCCTGTACCTGCATCATTTATCCCGCGACAGTATATAATTATCTCGGAAACAATATATTCTTCCGGCGCATACTTAGTAACCGGACAGGCTCGAAGGCAAGTATTTATATACCTATAGTATTTTAATTATATTAATGCAAATATTTTGCCGGGAATGGTGCTATGAAGATCGATAAGATGAATAAAAAAATCCTGAACATTCTGCAGCGCAACGGCAGGATGACCTACAAGGAAGTGGCCAAGAAGATCGACCGCGCGCAGTCGACCGTACGAGACCGCATCGGCATCATGGAAGAGGACGGCGTCATCAAGGGCTACACAGTGGTCATCAACAAGAAGAAGGCCGGCCTGGACTGCTACGCGATCAACCAGTGCAAGGTCGACCCCGGCAGGCTGGACGAGGTCACCCGTAAGCTGCTCCGGATAGACAATATCCTGCAGGTCTACCACACCAGCGGCGACCACAACCTGACCTTCATGATCGCCACGTGTGACTATGACGAGATGAAGCGTATCCTCAGCGAGAAGGTCGCGCCCCTGGGCATCTCCGACATGGAGATCAAGATTATCATGGAATCCGTGCGTGAGATGGCATACACGGATATCATGTAAACCGTCGTACCTCGCTTCAGGTAGCACGTAACCGCGGGTTCCCGGGGGTTCTCGGAAAAAGGGCCCGCTGCTTTCCTTTTTATCAGCGCTGTTCAATGAGGTATCGCTATGCCGCCCATGTCACGGCCAGAGTGATAACCGGGTGACCTATACTAAGCTGCGCTCATCCGGGCTTCTACCGGGATCTTGATCAGCGCGTTGCGTTCCGGAGCCTTAATGGCGAAATAGTCGAGGTAATAGCTCCCCTGTATCGGGATATTCGCATGAATTGTAACCGTCTTTCCAGGACTGACTGTCGTTTGCCCCAGCCCCTGGAGCATCGCACCGTAGCCCTGGCTGGTGTTTACGAATATGGCATACTGGCTGCCGCTGAACACTACCGTATGCTCGCCGTTGTTCCTGATCTCCACGTCCACGCTGTCATGCGCGAGGTTGACCATCTGGAAGGCCGCATCTCCCGTTTCGACCCATTCGCCGAATACGGGAGCCTGATAAACGTGGACGGGCAGGCTCATCGTGGAGTTGTTATAGCTTGGCGCCGTCACTGTAACCACGTATGACCCTGCCGGCAACTGCCCGAAGCTGAACGAGATCGTTTTGCTCTCATCGCTTTTGAGCGTCACATTGACGGCCCGGACGATGTCGACGCCCTGGCCGCCGGACAGGCGGGCGGTCACCAGATGACTGCCCGTGGCACTGACTATCTGTACGATCGTCGTGGGAACGGCCGTGACCTCGGTGAGGCCTTTGGTATCCTCTGGGGCCGGAGTGATGGTCAGCTCCGTGGTCGTGGGGATTGCGATCTCCTGCATGGGCTCGTCGTTGCCGATTAACGCCCTCACTGCGACGCTTTCCCCGGGATAAGCCGGCTGGCTCGAAACGCTCACGACCGTGAAATGGGGATTTTCAAAATGGGACGGGCCGGCAAAGATGCCGGAAAGCAGCACGTAGCTGCCAATCAACGCGACAGACAGGACTATGAGCAGGATGACGATTAAATAACGCTTACTGGTGTTGGCCAGCCTGTCGCGGACTGACCGGAAAACGGAATGCGCCGCCTGACCGCCAGGGACCTTCCCCGGAATCCGCAGCTTCAGAATAATCAGGCTTCCCCGTTGATATCGTCGTACTTCAGGGGGGTCTCGAGAATCTTTTTCGTGGTGAGAATCGTGTTGGTCGCCATGACGCCCTCGATGCCGGAAATGTTGCCGATCACTTCCCGCAGGAGGTCGACGTCCTTGGTGCGGAGCTTGAGCATCAGGTCGAACGGCTCCAGCGTCTCGTGGATTTCCAGGACTTCGTTGAAGTCGAGCAACCGGCCGATAACATCGTCCTTCTTCTTCCCGACCAGCGCGCTGCGCTCCAGCTCGATGCCGACGAACGCGACGGTGTTCAGATTGATGATCGACGGGTCGAATAAAATGGTAAAGCGCTCGATAATGCCGCCGTCCTTAAGGCGGCAAATGCGCTTATGTATCGTAGACGGGGAAACCTTTAACTCTTCCCCGATGCTGGCCAGCGACGTATTGCTGTCTTCGCACAGCCTCCTGATTATAAACAGGTCAGTCTCATCGAGGTTGCCTTTGAATTTGGAGCTCATTCGGTCACCGTCTCCGGGCTAAACAACATTATTAATAGCTTGCTGTAGTTATATAAAGCTTTCCTTAGTAAGTGAAAGAATTATCATAATTACTGGATTATAAATAAATTTTGCAGAGCTGCGACAATACGGTTCGTTCCGCTAGAATAAAGGCTTTTTCCTGCAGTGCAAGAAAAAAGAGGACTGTTGGATACAGGACTTGTCCATCAGGACGATTATACCCATGCGATAGCCGATCGCAGTGCACATGTTCGCGGGTCTTTCAGGCCGGCGGAATTTCCAGGAACCGCTCCATTATCCTGTTCGTCGTGAGGATCGTGTTGGTGGCCATGACGCCGTCGATGGCAGCGATGCTGGTGATCACGGATCGCAATTTTTCCACGTTTCTCGTGCGGAGCTTCAGTATCAGGTCGAACGGCGCCAGCGTCTCGTGTATCTCCATCACATAGGGGATACTGGAGAGGCTGCTGACCACTTCCTCCTTCTTACGGCCCATCAAAGCGTCCCGCTCAAGTTCAATGCCGACGAACGCGACAGTCCGCAGGTTCAGGATAGACGGGTCGAACAAAATGGTGAACCGCTCGATGATGTGGTTATCCTTCAGCTGGTTGATCCGCTTGTGCACCGTAGACGCGGACACGCCCAGCTCCTCGGCGATATCCGACAGCGAAGCGCTCGAGTCTTTACAGAGCCGCTCGATGATCTTAATGTCAATAGCGTCCAGGTCCTTCACTGATTTGTAAGCCATAGTCCTCTACCGGTTTTTATTAATACGTTATGACTTAAGGGGATTAATATTATTCAAATATTTAGCGAATTATATTTGAAAAAATAAAAGAAAAATCGGTGATATTATGTAAAATATTTTAATAAATGCCCCGATTTTAGTGAATTTTTTATACTCTCCTTTCAATTCCTGTCCAAGCCTCTCATGGAAAAATACGTCAGCTGTGGCAGTAAATTGTATATCGTCAATATGGACCTCGTCGTCGTGCAGGTAAAATATATATAGTGAACCATTTGCCCTGACTACTTCATTAAAATACGACGTGGCGGTTAAATATCCGGATGCTGGCCCGGAGCTAATATATTTTTGAAAATATAAATACGCCATGGGCTTGCTCTAAAAAAATTATCTAAATACGAATATAAACCGCTATAAATATTAATGATATTTTAATAAACCGCTTTTTTTAATAACAAGGCTTGATACCGTGGCTCCTTTATAGGAAATGCAAGGGTGAAATGCCCCTGTACTACAAACGACTAAGGAGGATGAAGATTGAAGAGAGCGTTAACATCTCTATTGCTGATAGCGACTATGGTGCTCGCGGTAACCATTGCCTCGGCGCAGGATTTTGAATCCCCGGGTTACGGGATTACCGATGCAAATGGCTGGAATACAGGCGGCACCGCCTGGGTAGAGGGTGCATGGACAGAATCCCATGCATCCGCAACGCATGTCCTAGAAACCGGTGCCAGCGGCGCATTCAGTTATTCTGTACTGTTCCGTGTCGGCGATGCAGCCAACTCGATGAACATCGGCCTCGGTGCCGGCAGTAGCCAGTACATGATCCAGATAAATGGCAACTCGGTCAAATTCAACGGAAACCCTATAGGCACGGGCACGTTGAGTGGCGACTTAGCCATTACAGACTTCTGGGCTAAGATTATTTCTGAAGATGGCATTACCGGAACCGTCAACGTAGGCGACTTGACGACAAGCTTTAGCGTCAGCGCGCCTCCAAACAGTGCCATACTGGATCTTACTAAGGCCGATCCTGACGAAACTGTCGGAAGCCCGACTATACACTCAGTAAAATTCTTGTCTGCAGAAACGCCGACCGCGACGCCGACTGTAACACCGACGCCGACTGAGGAGCCTGAAGTGACGCCGACGCCGACTGAGGAGCCTGAAGTGACGCCGACCCCGACGCCGACCGAGACACCTGCAGCGCCTGTCGGGAGCGTATCCTATGACCCGGCCGTCGTCCAGGACTTCTACGACAACGCCTACACCAAGATATACTCGCCCTACGACGTTGTCACCTACAACCCGGACGGCACGTACAACGTGACCCCGGGCTACCCGACGGCTGACAGTACCGGTGCCGCAGTCCCGGCCACGTACTGCAGTCTCCGGCACGGTGACCGCAGCCGCAGATGGCAAGCCCATCAGTGGCGCAAGTGTCGTCCTCGGCGATGCGATCCAGAAGACCGACGACTTCGGCAAGTACAGATTTGACGGCGTCAGCAAAGGCACGTCCGATATTGCCGTGAGCGCAGACGGGTTCGCTTCAATAACACAGGCCGTCGACGTGAACGACAACCGCGATCTGAGCTTCGCGCTCAACCCGGCATCGGCCGGCAGCTCGACCGTAGCCAGCGCGGCGAACGAGACGGGCAACATGACTGCAGCCACAAACACCACGGCCCCGGTCACCATGCCTGCCAACAACACGACCGCCCCTGCTCCGACGCAGACCAAGTCACCTGGATTCGAGGCCATCGTGGCAGCCCTGGCCATCATCGCAGTGGCCGGACTCCTGCTGTACATGAACAGGAAGAAATAACGCGATTATAAAAAAACGCAATTATTAAAAACTCGAGTAAAAACGACGATAAAAACGACAGGGGCATGAGTCTTCGCGGGAGGCCTGCAGGCCTCCCCTGGCTTATGCTGCCTATATTTTTTTTAAGCCACAAAAATTCCTGTGCTTGCGACTCGGAACGCCAGGAACAGTTTAAGGCCGCAGAGAACGCAGAGGGGCGCAAAGTACGCAGTTTTATTAGAGGTTTTACGCTGAGCCCTTCTTTAAAATGAAACCGCGTTCTCTGCGCCCCTCTGCGTTCTCTGCGGCCTTTAACCGCGCTATGCGTACCACTACGTATAGCATTAGAATAGCATGTGTTTTGCATTGGCAAGTGACGCCCGCAGAGACTCGTGCGCGCCTGTGGTGACCGGGTTGCCGTGGCCGGGGTAGAGGGCCGAGACGTCATACTTAGTCAGGGCTTCCAGCGAGTTGATCATGTGTTCCTCGTCCCCGCCGATGTCGGTGCGGCCGAAGCTGCCGCCTTCGAAGACGGTGTCTCCGGTGAACATGGCCTTCGAGGCCGGATCGTACAGGCATATGCTGCCGGGCGTGTGGCCGGGCGTATGGATGACCGTGAGCTTCACGTTCCCCAGGTCGATCACGTCGCCGTCGCGCAGGACCCTGTCTATCTTGAAAGCGGGTAGCCGGCGGCCGAACATGGCCGCTCCGTTGATGTGATCGCTCTTGAGCGCCGCCACGTCGTCCTCGTGCATGGCTACCTTCGCGCCCGTCACGGCCACGATCTCCGGGACCGCGGCGATATGATCGTAATGACAGTGTGTGAGCACGATCAGGTCGAGATCGGCGGGCAGGCTCTTGAGCACGCGTACCCCGTCGATGCCCGCGTCCACAAGGGTTTTACGCTTTGCGTCAATTAGATATGCGTTAGAGTCGTAGAAGACTCCGTTGACGTTGATTACCCGCATCAGATCATGCCTCAATGGGTGTACAACGTTATTTGTATTAATATTGCTTCAGGTTGAACCATCATGTTGATACGCGATGCCAGGAAAGGGCTCACACCAGGGATCAGAGATATTGCGAAGCGCGAAGGCGTGGATGCAGACCGGCTGCGAAGCCTGATCGCCAGCGGCAGGGTGGCTGTCCCGCAAAACGTCTCCCGTGACATCCCCGGCAGCGCCGTCGGGGCCCTCATGTCCACGAAAGTCAATGCCAACGTGGGTACGTCGAAGGACTACGACAACCCTGCGGAAGAGGTGGAGAAGGCCCGCGTAGCGGTGAAATACGGCGCCGACGCGGTCATGGACCTGTCCACGGGCGGGGAGATCGACGCCGTGCGGAAGCATCTCGTGCGCGAGCTTAACATCCCGGTGGGCACCGTGCCCATATACCATGCAGCTCGAAAACGAGCCGCCGTCGTCGACATGACTGCCGACGACATGTTCAACTCATTGCGGGAACACGCGAAGGACGGCGTGGACTTTACGACCGTGCACTGTGGCGTCAACCTTGCTTCGCTCGCGGCCCTGCGCCGTGACCCCCGTCTCATGAACGTGGTCAGCCGGGGAGGGGCCTTTACCATCGCCTGGATGCTGCACAACGAGAAGGACAACCCGTTCTACAGCGAGTTCGACTACCTGCTGGAGATCGCCAGGGAGTACGACCTCACGCTGAGCCTCGGCGACGGCATGCGCCCCGGGTGCATGAAAGATGCCACGGACCGCTCGCAACTGATGGAGGTCATTACGCTGGGCGAACTCGTCGACCGCAGCAGGGCGGCTGACGTGCAGTCCATCGTCGAGGGTCCGGGACATGTACCGCTGGACGAGGTGGGCATGAGCGTCTCGATCATGAAAAAGCTGACCGGCGACGCCCCGCTGTACCTGCTCGGGCCGCTGGTCACTGACATGGCGCCGGGCTACGACCACATTGTCGGAGCCATAGGCGGTTCGGTCGCAGGCATGGCCGGCGCGGACTTCCTCTGCATGGTCACGCCTTCGGAGCACCTCGCGCTGCCCACCGCCGACGACATCCGCGAGGGCACCATCGTGACGCGGATCGCCGCCCACGTGGCCGATACAGTCAAGGAAGGCCAGCGGGAGCGCGCCAGGGCGATGGACCTCGGCATGTCCGAGGCACGCAGCAAGCTGGACTGGCCACGGCAATACGAGGCGGCCATCGACGGCGAACGCGCCAGACATATCCGCGAGACCCGCATGACTGCCAGCGATGCGTGCTCCATGTGCGGCGACCTCTGTGCCATAAAGATCGTCAGGGACGCGCTCAAGGAAAACAAGAAATGAAGGACGCACTGCTCATCATCGGCCACGGCAGCAAAGACCCCGGAGCAGACGACGTGCTGCCTTATTATGTAGAACAGCTACGGCAGTCCGGCCGATTTTCTATCGTGGATGCCTGCTATCTCGAGAAGCCTCCTTACATCAAAGACGCGCTCGGCGGGATAACGGCCGACCGCATTTTTATCATGCCGCTGCTGGTCGCACCGGGGTACCATACACGGGTAACCATTCCCGAGGCTATCAAGGCGTCCGGCAAAACGGCCATTTTACTTGAACCGCTGGGACGATCGGAGCACATCACACGGCTTATCGAGGAACGCGTTGGCAGTGCTGTAATAACTAAATAGTGTTCACTATTGTTTGCTAAGCATCATCTTTGGAACATTATCGTATTCACTGAGAAGGCATTCAACACAGAGTTCACAGAGTTCACAGGGTATAGTCGTTTCTGAATATTTTTATTCAGGCTCATGACCCTTTCGACACGAAGGCCACAATGGCCACAATGTACACGAAGTCTTCGATGGAAAGAGGCAATAGCAGCCTCTTTTAAAAGTATACGTCGTGTACCTCGTGGCCTTCGTGGCCTTCGTGTCGAAAGGGTCATGAGCGTACATAACCTTTTACGAATGACTATACACAGAGTACGATTAAAGGGCGGGTTACAGCAGCCTCTTCCGATCAAGACTTCGTGTACTCTGTGAACTCTGTGTACTCTGTGTTGAGTGCCTTATCTGAATATACAAAAAGTAACCCAAACGACTAAACATCGTGGCCTTTGTGTTAGGTGCCTTCTCAGCCTGTATAAAAGAAACGAGAATGAATATACACTGTGAACTGGTGGTCTTTTCTACAAGCCCCTGCGCTTGTGGCTATCCATGCGCGGGACATGGCTCTCATGGTGATTTGTCACATGAGCGGGCTTCGGTTTTCCCTGCGCTCCTTCTTGCATCTGCTGGTAATACCCTGCGCCGAACAGGATTCCGCCGATGATTATCATCAGCAGCGTATTTCTCAACAGCGAACTGACGAGGGCCGGCTCAATAATATCGAGGATATCCCTGGCGGCATCGGCATTGGCGATGTTACCCCAGGCTATCGATTTGATAAGGCCCGGAATAAAGGCGAAGAACAGGAACGCCACCGTGCAGACAGCCGCGATGACCTTGCCCGCGCTCTTCAGCCGGTCAGGCATCGGGGTGCCCGTGAAAGGCACTATGCCTCCCGCGACGAAGGCGATGAACATGATCGCGATGATCAGCATGAGGAGGAAATAGATCAGGTTGCCGGTCGCGCTGAAGAAAATACCGGCAAAGCCGGGGCCTCCGGCGGTCAGCCTGCCGTTATAAAGGTCGGAAGCGTACCTGTCCATCACCAGACGGATCACCGCGTCCCTGTCAAGCCCTTCGGCCTGCGATTTGCCGACATCGACCGGCGCCGAGTTAAAATGGAACGTGTAGGCATCATTGCCGCTTGCGAAAGCGATGGTCATGTCATCATACTGGTTCTGGAGCGAGACCGCCTTATCCGGCTGCGCGGCCATATCGCCGACGATATGCCTGATCGAGCCGTAAGTCGTGAGCCCCCAGGCCGTAAATGAGATGACCAGCAATACCCCTAGCAGGCCTGCGACTACCAGTATCGCGTGCCTTATTCCATCCCTCATGCTTGACTGTTTTTTACGGTGGTGATATTAATCCTTTGCCCTCCGGAGGTCTCGGAGGTATCGAGAGGTCACAGAGCTCAGCACAGAGGTCACAGAGGTCACAGAGGACGACACAGAGGATTTTTAAGGAAATGGCTACCCGGAGCCCTGTTTTATATCCAGCCTCTGTGAATACCTTTGTGCCCTCTCATAACCTCTGCGACCTCAAAAACTGTGGGCATCTCCGTGGCCTCCTGTCACCTCAGGGACCTCTAATATAAGAAAAAATGCCACATTGTGGGCTTAATCTCTTCCCAGTATGAACATGCTCAGCAACACGAGGAAGCCAAGCGCGGCGTACGACGCCATATTTGTCAGCGAAATATCATTGCCGAACTTCATTACGTTCACTATGATTCCCGCAACGACGACCAGCAGCCCCAGGCCGACGCCCATAAGCTGCGTCGCATTGACGCTCACGGTATTCATAGGTTTTCACATCCTTTGCGGCCCCGCGGTAGTGTGCGGAGAGCCTTAACCCCTTGTCCGGGGCTTTTACTTGCTTGCTTTAGCAAGGATACTGTGTTACGAACACATATATAGTTTTGCATATGCCTTTTTCATTTAAAATCGGAGAACACAAAGGTCACAAAGGGCACAAAGGGCACAAAGGTCAGGTATGGCATTTGATAAGAAATTAACATATCTAAGAAAAAGATAGCAAACAAAGGCCTTAGTGACCTTTGTGTACTTCGTGACCTTTGTGGCCACGATCAGACGGTTATGATAGTGGCTTCGGACTTCTGCTTGTTGATGGTGATTTCGCAAGTCGTTACACCGCAGACCGCGTGCCATACGTCGACTGCCGAGTTGGGCTCTGGCTTGATGCGCTCCAGCGTGCCTTCCTCGAGCCTGCCGATGTTGGCCGAGTGTACGATGAGCTTGATTGTGTGCTCGGGGTTGTTCTTGTAGTCTTTCTGGTTAAAATGTAATACCTTTCTCATGTCTGTCACTCCATGATTTTAAAAGCTCGGGGTGCGAGTCAAGACCAGCCTGCATTCCGCGCAGTGCGCCTTGCTGACAATCCGGTCGTGCCGGATGCAGACCCAGGACTTTATGCCTTCCATGATGCACAAAGAGCCTGCGACGATATACGGGCATGCGTTGTACTCGTTCAATTGCGACACCTTCCCGGCCCTGGTATCCCTGTAGGTCGGGAAGGACACCTTCCCGGCCCTGGCGTCCCCGTGGGCCGCGTTTTTGTCAGTATCTGCCATAATAAGGCATATACTTTCTTTGTCGGTGGCATATATTCACGCACCGGGTAGATAAAAGCATCGGACACAGAGGGCACTAAGGGCACGGAGGGCACAAAGTGCACTGAGGATGTAAGTATTATAAGAAATTGTCGGGGCATGCCCTTTGTGCCCTCCGTGCCCTTTGTGCCCTTAGTGTCCAATGCCCGTTTTTGGACGCTCGGGCGCGGAGCCACATTAAAAGTCCGTGGCACCTCGTGGTATTCGTTGCAGCGCGTACTGATGAAAGTGCCACGCTGCCCCGCGCCTTCGCGTCTTTGGGATAATATTGATTCGATTACGCGTGTTTCTTGCCGCGCGTATTGACGGTGATGTTGTCCAGGATACCCTTCAGGTCGGTCTCGATTTCGTCGCAGGTGATGGGCATGTCCGCATACTCTTTCATGATCGATGTGCTGACCGCCTCTTCTATCGAGACTTCCTGCTCCAGGTCCTTCAGCAGATCGTCGCTTGCGTCTCCTTTCTTGCCCCCGAAGTCGCCAATGCCGTCTGCGGATTGGTTGTCCCCGTACTTGCCCTTGCCGTCCTTTGACTTTTTGGATTTGGTTTTGCCATCCGGACTCTTGTCCGAGTCTGCGATTTCGATCTGCAGCCCTCCTTCGGGCGTCAACACGGGGTCATTTGGCATGACATATTCTTTGCACAGCTTCTTGACGCCTTCGCCGCTGTTCTTTATCTGCGTGTGCTCCCCGCCGCCGATCGAGGGCCCGGTCCCTGGCGAGCTTGCCGGTTCGCTGACCGGGGCGATGTCGGGCAGGGTGAGCTGCATGTCGGGCATGTCGAGCGATGCGCTGTCCGGCATGTTGAGTGACATACCACCCGACATGTCAGGCATATCAGGCATGTTGGGCATGTCCGGCATACTCATTGGTGCGCTGTCCGGCATGCTTAGTGACATGCTGTTGGGCATGTTGGGCATGTCCGGCATACTCATTGGCATGTCGGGAATCCCCGGCTGCATGTTTTCCGGCGCACTGATAGCCACTGACTGCTGGAGCACCTGTTCAAGCTGGCTGTCGATGGCTTTTACTTCTTCCTTGATCTGCTCCTTGTTTTTCCGGGCACCCATAAGCCCGGAGAGCCCGCCGCCGAAGCCAGACAGCAGGCCTTTCTTATCCGGGGAGCCGGCCATCGCCGGGTCGCCGGAAAGGCTGTTGCCTGGAGCTGGCGACAAACCGATGCCCGATAGTCTTCCCGATGCCGCGGGCGCTTCCTGCGCTGCAATGCCCGACTCTTCCTCAGGATTGGCCTTCTGGCCGGACCGCAGGAACCGGGAGAGAATCATGTCCCCCTCTGCAGGCGCTTTTCCCATCGCGAACCTGACATAGACGCCGAGCGCGGCAATGGCCAGCGCTACGACGACCAGGATGATCAGGAGTATTTGTCCGTCTAGTATCATAATCCACCTGCCGTTATCGTCGGGAAGCTGAATATTGTCTGGACTGCTATGGGTACGATGATCAGCGCCAGTCCCGACGTGACTGACATGATCGCCCCGTAGTAGCACACCTTATATTTGTTGCCGCCCACCGCCACCCAGGCGGCGAGCGTGTTGACGACCGTGAAGACCAGCACCATCATGAACGCATACTGGGCCAGCAAATCGGTGTTCACGTTAGTGAACAGGCTGAACCCCATGGACTGGACTGAGACACCGCCGGTGCCGGTAGTGTCGAATGTATCCATCGAGCTGTAGAGCTTCGAGATCATGGTCGAGAATATGATCATGATCTCGATGATGAAGATGATCAGGGCGGTCATGGAGATATGAAGCGGGATGAGCAGCGTGGTGAAGCTCGATGCCGTGAGCTGCCGCTTCAGCCGCAGGAGCACGATCTCGAGACTGGTGCTGTTGACCAGTTTGCCGATTTTCACCGGGTCGCCGCCCAGTTCGATGGCGTCCAGGAACACGTAGGAGAACTTATGCATCAGGTCGCTCCCCGCGAAGCCGACGAACTTTTGCCAGCAGAGCCGGGGCTCGATGCCCATCATCAGCTGCACGTAGAGCCGCTTGACCAGTGTGTCCAGTGACCCGATCGACTTCTGGTCGACCTTTTTAATTCCCTCTTTCACTGTGACGCCCATGCCCCCGCAGATTGCGCCCAGCATCTTGGTGAACTGGGAGAAGTCGCGGTCGCGGCGGTCGACGTTCTTGTCGTCTATCATGCCTATGAACCCGATCGGCGCGATGATCAGGCCGACGATGATCAGGATAAAGCCGTTGTTCACGCCCATGACAAACATTAATGCGGCCAGAATCAATGCGCCGGGAAGCAGTACCTTCTCCAGTTCACCGATCTGCTTTTGCTCGATGGATTTGAACTTCAGACTATGTGTCTTGTACTCTTTGGGTGCTTCCGCCCGGATGACGTAGATGCATATGGCGCCGACCAGCGCGGTCAGCACCACTGTCAGCATGAGCATCGTGAACGGGTCGCCCAGGCTGTAAAGGATGACCGACAGCAGCATCGTCACCGACACGAAGGCCATCGAAACGAGTAGTGCAATGTACGCGTCTGTCCACCGCTTCAGCGACTCCAGGGCGCGCTCGTACTCGTTCTTGTAGATCGACATCATCGTGACCCACTCGCCCTCCAGGAACTTTGCCTCGGGCTCGCCCGAGGACATGGCGTTCGCCAGCCGCATGAGCAGGTCTTTCAGCCGCTTGTTGGCTACGCGCTTGGCCACGACGGAACAGGCGGTGCTGTACTCGTAGTTCCAGTTTTTCGCCAGCATGTAGACCTGCTTGAAATATTTCGAGCAGACGAAGTCTTCTCTCTCCGAGACGCGGCGGAAGATCTCGTCACGGGCGATGTCTCCGGTGGCGATCGTATTCATATAGGTGACCGTGTAGAGCAGGTCGATGTCGATGCGGCCGCTCTCGATGTAGCTCTGGAAGTACGTTGTGACCGGGAGCATCGTCTGCTTCAATGACTTTCCTATGGAGCCAAACGATCCCGAAGATCTGGTCTTCTTGACTGTCTTCACTACGGGCACGCTCACCTCTGCCGTCTCTGCCGTAATCACACCTCCATCTTGAGCAGTCCGCGCTTCTCGATCTTCACGACCATGTTGTAGAAGTCATAGTAGTCGGTCATCTTGGACTCGTTGATCTTTCTCAGAATCTTCGCGCGCTTTTCTATCTCATCATAAATGATCTTGGTCTTATGGCTGGGAATACCGAGACTGCGGGCCACCTTCTGCTCGAGCAGGTAGCTGGAGCCGTTACCCTTGAAGGTAAACGTGTCGGTGACCGGGTCCCAGGAGAACGCTTCTACGTAGCTGAAGCCTTTGGTCTGGGGGTTGTAGCCCACGATCTCGTTGATCGACAGTACGCGACGGACGGTCTTGCCGTCCGGCCGTTTCACCGCGCTCTGGATGAGCACCAGGTTCAGGTTGTCCACGTACGTCTTGGGGATGTTGATCGGGTCGCCGGTGAGACGCTGGATGAGCTTCTCCACCGATGCTGCGTGGAATGTGGAGAGCACAGGGTGGCCGGTCTGGATGGCCTGGAACGCGACGGCTCCTTCGACGCCTCGGATTTCACCCACCACGATGTAGTTGGGACGTTGACGCAGCGCGGCTTTCAGCAAGTCAAACATGCCGACCTCCGAAGCGCTCGTGCCCTTGCCGCCGCCCCTGGTGATCTCTCTGGTCCAGTTCTTATGCGGCACCTGTACCTCAGCCGTATCTTCAATGGACACGATCTTTGCGGTGGGAGGGATGAACGCCATGATGGCGTTCAGTGTCGTCGTCTTACCGCTGGCTGTCTCTCCGCTCACGAACATGCTCATGCCCTCTTGCAGCATGATCCACAGATAGGCTGCCATGTTGAAGTCCATCGTATTGGATGCTATCAGCGTCAGGAGGCTCAGAGGCTTGTCTGAGAACTTACGGATGGTGAAGTTGCTGCCGCGCTTGGAGACGTCGTCGCCGTAGACGATGTTGATACGGCTCCCGTCGGGGAGGGTGGCGTCGACGATCGGGCTTGCAAAGGTAATCGGCTTCCCGATCTTCTCTGACAGCTGCAGCACGAACTTGTTGAGGTCCTGCTGGGAGAACTCGATTGCGGTCTTCAGTCCCTTGAAGACCTTGTGTTCAAGGAAGATCGGCCCGTAGCCATCGCAAGTGATATCTTCGATGTTCTTGTCCTTGATCACGGGTTCCAGCAGCCCCATTCCGACTTTCTCGCGCATGATATAGTACTCAAGCGCGTTGTACTCGTTTTGTGTCAGGTTTACCGTGCGGCCGCCCTCCTTCTTCGCGAAGAGGGACGCGAACGGCACGTTACTCTTTTTCCGTGCCGCCTTAGGCTTTTTCTTGTCGTCAATCACGCAGATCTTATGGAGGCATTCTTTCAGGATCGCCTGTCTCTCTTCCAGGCTGCCGGGCGTGTAGCCGGAAACCATGTCCACGAGACGTTCCTCGACCACGGGCAGGTACTCGTTGATGTCGACGACGAAGTGCTGTTCCACCGGGATGTAATAGTTACGGACGTCGTTGACGTCGCCATAGATGTGGATGTAGATTTCATCGCCTGCCGGGTAGATGAAGTTCGGGGCCTTGGTCTCGTTCAGCTTTCTGTCAAGCTTCGTGACGAGCCTCGGTATGCCTATGGTCTCGATAGGGATCATGTGGAGATAGTCCAGCAGGTACGGGTTCTTTTCCGCTTCTTTCTTGCCATCCGGCGGCAGTATCCGGTATATCCCGCAGTTGTTCAAGTCCAGGTGATCGTGGTCCTTCGGCGGCTCGATCAGGTCGAACGGGAGCTTGAACTCCCCTACTTTGCTCTGTACCGGTGGCTCGTTGTTCATATTATACCTGCGCTGATGAGAACGGAATAATTTTAAGGCCGTAGCCCGGGTGCACCTCAAAGCTGACGATGTTGCCCGTCGCTTTGCTGGCGCCCCTGATCTTGGAGACTTCCATCATGTTCACGTACCTGTCGCCCACCTGTTCCAGCCTCAGCTTGATATGGCCGTCTGCCATCGACCGGATACGGATGAGCGTGTCCTCGTCGAAGGCATACTGGTGGAGGGTGATCATGATGGTCTTGCCCATGTCGCACATGTTCTTGCACTCGGCGAAAAACTTGAAGATGTCGTCCGACGAGGAGCCGATGGTGAACACGGTGAACGAGTCGATCACGAGTATGTCCTCCGGGCACATCTTCATGTGGCTGATCAGCCGCTGCATGAAACCGCGCGCGATATCGGACGTCAGCTCGACGCCTTCCACGTGGATGGGGTAGATCTTCAGGTAGCCCCAGACGAAGTGGTCGGATATGTCGAGCGACAGGCTCTCCATCTGGGTCAGGAAGCTCTTGATCGTGTTCTCCGTGGTATAAATCGCGAAGGTATGCCCCTGGTTAAGCCCGCCCCAGGTGATTTGCTGGGTGAGCACGCTCTTGCCCGTGTCGTTAGCTCCCTCGATGAGGTTCAGTGAATGGATCGGCAGGCCGTCTGCAAGCTTCTTGTCGATCTCCATGTTGCCCGTCGAGAGTATTCTCTTCTTTTTTTCTGCCTCAGTCAGTTCAACCATTGCCATTTCATTCACCTAGGTTATGATGATGTATGATGATACGGAAGCGCCGTTCGGCGCAGTGACCTGTACCCATGCCGTGTTCGAAGGGAAGCCGCCCTCCTCGTGCACCCGGATGTTAACGTATTCGCCCGGGTCCAGCATACCGGGGTTCACTACATCCCCGATGCCGGCAGTGAGCGACGTAATGCTGTCGTTCTCCCAGTATACCGACGGGTGTCCTGTGGCACCGTACGGGACGTAATGGACGGAATCGTTCAGCCCGGCCGTCTTAAAGATCACGTCCAGCTGTTTGATGTCAGCGATCTTCTCGGAGCCCGTGTTTTCCAGGTAGAACGAAAACCACCCTTCTGCGCTGCTGCTACCGATCCCGTCGATTGCCAGCACTGTGTTGATCCGCCGGCTGTCGAGGTCTGCCGCGGCTTTAATGCTGGAGCCGGTGACGTCCGCCGAGTGCGTAATGCTGCCGACAAGCAGGTAGCCGGCGGCCAGGAGTACGATGATCGAGATCGCCGTCGCAATTACCGAGCCGAAGCCCATAACCGCTCCCTCCTGTTTTCGATCGCAGTCGTCATGCCGTTATCCGCTCCTGACCCGGTAGTAACCCGCGGCGCTCCCGCCATCGGGCGCCGTTACTTCAAGCACGCCGTCGCAGTAGTCCGGGCTCGTGTACATACAGCGCACCATGATCGTATCTCCAGGCTCAAGGCCGACCGGGTCTCCCGGGACATACCGTTCCAGGACGTACCAGTAGCCTTTCTCCTCTGTCAGGGCTTCCCGGAAGGGGAGCCACTTACAGACGGTGATCTGGCCTTCTTCTATCGTTTTTACGAACACGTCCAGCTCCGACAGGTTGTCTATTGGCGTCTTCCCGGTGTTGGTCAGGTTGAAGTCCAGGTTTGCCATGCTCGTATTCTCAGCCTCGAGCGCAAGGGACATATGCAGTTTAGCAACCGCCGAATCCCGGACTATCGCCATGGACGCACTTGCCGTGTCTACCGAGCTGTCGAGGCCCGCGATGATGAGGTATCCTGTGACGATGAGGGCGATGATTGTAATCCCGGTTGCTATGATGTCACTGAGTCCCATCTCATTCACCTCACGATTGCGCTCTTCCGACGTACGTGAAACTATCTTCCGCCATAATGCCGTCTGGCAGTACCATCCGGAACTTCCACGCCCCGGGGCTGCTGCCTGCGGGGTCGTAGCGGACGGTCACGTGGATCGTCTCGGCCGGGCCCCAGTCGTCATCGCCGTTGCCGTTCAGTATAACGCCGGTCCAGTCGTCCCGGGGGATGCGCACCGTCGTCTGGTTGCCCGTATAGAGGAATACATCGGTGTCAGCCAGCTCTTTCGCCGTGACGATCGTGCTCCCGGTGTTCTTGACCCAGGCCTCCAGCGCGATGTTGTCTGCCGGATGAGCGGGGTCATACCATTCCGTCAGCACGGACAGGTCCGTCCTGATGCGATCAGCGGCTCGATCATTCATCGATAGTATGGCACCCGATATGTTGTACAGCGACGGGTACAGGGCGTTGACCAGCACCAGCGCCGCTATGATCGTCGCCACCGTCAGTATTGCCGTGCTGATCGCTTGTTCTGCCATAGTTGCCTCACAGGGTGAACGTGTCTTCCGCGCTCACGCCATTGTAGAGCGTGAATGCCAGCCTTTGTCGTCCGTTTTTGAAATTATGATTGTCAGTGATGATCCAGATGTTCATCGTCTCGCCCGGGTCCCAGTACTCGTCCTGGTTGCCGTCCATGAGAGAGTATTTCCAGGTCGGATTAGCCGATCCCGGGTGGTTGCACCGCTTCATGGTCGTAGCGTCGCCGAAGTAGACGTCGGTCATCCCGATCCGGGCCGGGTCGATCTTCTGTGAGCCTGCGTTCTTCACATACACGTTCATCGTATAATCGGTCGCATTCGCGCTCTCGCAAATGATCCTGATCTCAGTCTTCATGCGGTCGCTGGACGCGTCGGAGATCGACGTCACCGAGCCCGCCACTTTGTTAATGGAGGGGAATACTCCGTTGATCAGGGCGACTACAGCGATGACCGCCGCGATGACAAGGATTGCCGTGGTGATGACGTTCTGTGCCATATCCGACTCCTCACAGGCTGATGGTGCCCTCGATGCTCGCCGAATTATAAAGGACGAGCTTTATATCATGGTCTCCGGCCGTGAAGCTGGTGCCTGACCCGTCTGTGATTGTAATCTGAAGCGTCTCTCCGGGGCCCCAGTCATCGTCGCTGTCCAGGTCGTCGAGTGCGTATGTCCACCGGAAGGATTCCGATAAGTTTGCCGATGCCTTGGCCATGTGGCCATGATCCCCGAAATATACGTCCGTATAGGCGATCCGGGTCTCCGGGATCTTAGTGCTGCCGTCGTTCTTGACCCAGACATACAGCGTCTCCGGGCCGTCTGTGCTGGCCATGGCGATCTTCATGTCGGTGAGGACCCGGTTGCTGGCTGTGTCAGACACTGTCGTGACCGAACCCGCTGCTGCGAACAGTGACGGGTACACGGCGTTGACAATCGCTGCCGTAGCGATGACCGCTGCGATAATGAGTATCGCGGTACTGAGCACTTCCTGAGCCATTTCTTTTCCTCCGTCTTTCCTGTACCGTGTGTCGGTCTATTCCGGTATGTTGAACCGGTATTCCACAGCAGCCCCGTTATACAGGAGCATCCTGAACCTGTAATCGCCGGGCGTGAAGTCGTACTGCGGGCTGGTGACCGTGATCACGATGGTATCACGGGGGTCCCACGACTGGTCCGCGGCACCTGA
Source organism: uncultured Methanocellaceae archaeon (assembly GCA_963769045.1). Taxonomy (GTDB): domain Archaea; phylum Halobacteriota; class Methanocellia; order Methanocellales; family Methanocellaceae; genus Methanocella_A. The sequence continues at coordinate 35,087 of CAVYKK010000030.1, read as the reverse complement.
GATCGCATAGCTCCACCAGGGCTGGTCCGGGTCATCCCCGAAAGCCAGCAGCCCTGCGGGTGCCGTAGCGTTGCCCAGATAGGCGACCGTCATGTTGATCAGCGATTCCGGCAGGCTGGTTTTACCATTGTTCAGCACGTCGAACCTTATCGTGTCCGGCCCGAGGTCATAATTGATAACCGTCGCACTGGTCGTGACCCGGTCCTTCGCGCTGTCGGATGACGTCCCGATCGACCTGGCCGCGTCGAACACGCCGGGGAACAGTGAAGAGATGAGCACGGAAACGATGATCAGCGTACCGATCATCATGATAGCGCTTGTGATTATGTCCGTTGCCATTTTTCATCCCTCGTCTGTCACATTCGTGTGTTCCATTGATCTTCTGTTATCGAGTGTATTTCTCGGGTATCATGTCGTGATCGTGTATTCGGCAGCCGCGCCGTTGGGCATCACCAGCTTCACCCTGTGGGTCCCCGGGCCTGTAGGGAACGGGGTGTCAGGGCTTGCCAGGCCGATCTCCAGCGTCTCGCCGGAATCCCACCGGTTGTCGCCGTCGTCCGGGGCCTGCAATGCATACGAAGTTTCGTAGTTCGTCATGCTCCCTGAATCGTCGCCGTAATAGGCACGTATTCCTGCCAGCTCCGAGTCCGCGACCGGATCGCTGCCACTGTTCTTAGCCCAGACCCGGAGCACATGATCCCCCGGATCGAAGCTGTAATACGAGATGGTTATCATGGTCTGGGACCTGCTGTCCGCATCCGCGACCGTTGATTTGATCGAGCCCGCCATACCGAACATTGCCGGGTAAAGGGCGTTTATCACCACGGTCGTCGCGATGACCACCGCGATGATGAGGATAGCGTTGCTGATAGTGTCCTGTACCATACGTACTACGTCCCTGCCCGCGCCTGACGACCTCCGGCTGCCTGACATGCCCGCCGCGCTGCAAACACGGGGCTTTGTCCGGCGTTTCTCCGGCTGTCGGATTTTCGGCGCAAGCCGTCTCGTTTTTATAGATGATCAGTGCTTGTCTTCCGGGTTCAGCAGGACCGTAAGCATCTTCGAGTCCAGGTCCTTGTCCCCGGGGTTCAGGATGACGTACAGCGTATATAGATCGCTGACGCACTCCTTGATGTCAAGCCGCTTCGGCGGCCGCGTGGGCTCCGATTCCATGAGCTTCGACATCCTCTGGATGATAGCCCTGGTCTCCTCGCTGATGTAGCCAGTCGATACGTACATCTCCAGAAGGTCCTTCATGCGCTCGCTGCCATTCTTGCGCAGCATCATGCGGGTCCAGTCCATGATCTGGTTCATGGTGAACGGATCAATGCGCCTGGTCCCTGTAAGCGATGCAGGCCCGCCCGGCGCTCGTCTTGCTCTTCATGGCCTCCAGCATCTTCTTCTGCTCCTCGAACTCGCTGATCATCTCGAGGTCACGCCTGGAGAGGCCCTGTTGCCTGGGCACCTGAAGGTCTGCCGTTTCTTCGTCCGGGTGGCTGTGATCCTCACAGTCGTCCCCGAGTTCCTCTTCCTCCGGGTCTTTGGCGGACGGCTTCTTGCGTTTTTTATCCTTCGGAGAAGGCTTCTTTGCTTCCTGCTCCTCTTCGTCCTGCCCGGCTTTCTCCGCTTCCTCCAGCTTGTCCAGGTCATCACTTGAAATCGGGGCCTGCGGCGGCATCTGCAGCTGCTGGATGTTGAGGAAGGGATTCTCAGCGTTGTTCATCTGTTCCCGGATGTCCACGATGAGCTTCTTGATCGAGCCCTTTATGATCATGACCTCTTTCTCGAGCTTCTCGACCTTCTTGCTGGGGTCTTCCTCGGAGGCATCCATGATGATTTTGTTAATTGCGCTCTGGTCCATCACCGCACCTCTGCGTTATTCATGCCCTTGTGAGGCATGTGCCGTACAGGCCGCGTACAATACTGATCGCTGATGCACGGTACAGGCAAATAGTCCGACGATATGAGGTTATGAGCGTTCGATGTGTGTAATTTTGCCTGGATCATGCCATTTACTCCTGTTTCAGGATATTGTAGCGCATAAAAGCGCTAATTTGTCAACTGGTCATCTCAGTACGCGTTGCTTGAACTAAAGTTGATTATCTCTTGTAATATACCTTTTGTACTGATAATGAGATTAATTTTGATTATTTTCAATATTGCAATAACCTTTATCAAATTATAGAAATATAACCGCTGATAGCGGTGAGCAAGGGATTAATAAGATAAATTTGGTATATTATGGATAAATAACTTTTGATTCAGTATCTTTATCCTGCCCTTGCCAGGTAAGGCCGATGATCTGCCGTCCGCCGAAAGCAGTCGTCCGGACCGGAGAGATCCTAACTTACACTGGCCTGCCACAGGAGTTACCACAACGTTTATATACTGTCCTGTGCCATGCCGCCTGGAAATTAAAAGTCAATAGCTGTGAGGCATTACTCCGGGCATACCTGCCAGTAGCCTGTAAAGCCTTTGAGAAAAAACCATTTTATTGCCGCAGAGCAACGCTCCGGCTTTCTATCATCCCCGGGACACGCTGCACATCTCATGAGGGAGCGCGCGAAAGAGCGAGCAATTCCATTTGAGGGAAAAGGGGTATAAAGAATTCCGATCTCTGGCCGGGGCCCGTTCCCGACAGTAAGATGCTATCGGCAGGAATCGCATAAAAAGTATCGTGCTATGCACAAAGATGTTACACACTGGCAAAACAGGGATTTATTAAAAGAGAATTTGGGTGGTGCAGTGGGCACCACCCTGGTTAATGACTGTTTACATGCTTTAGCTTATACGAGGAGCATAACCGCGTCGATTGCGGGCGGTGTGGTCACCGAGACTGCCATGATTGCGCCGGTTGCCGGCTTAATCTCGAAGGTGATCTTCTCGTTAGGCCCGATCTGGAGATTGGTTGGAGTGGACGCTACCGGGATGTTCAGCTGGACCTTCTCGAACTTCTCCAGCAGGTCATTCTGGTTAATCCTCTGGACCCACAGGACCTGGTCTCCCTGGAGACCGTCGAACACCGACGCGTTGTATGCGCTCGACGTCCTGGCGGACACAATCAGCTTCTGAATGTCGACGGGGTTGTTGCCCGCGGTCAGCGACAGGGTAATGTTAACGCCCGTGAGCTTCTGGGTGTCCGTGTCACCGACACCGACGATGTCGCCGGCAAGTTCGATGGACGAGGTTGCCTGGTCTACGCCAGTGTGCACGACTTCCTTGCTCTTCTGCGAGGTGAAGAACCCCGCGCCAAGCATGACGTATGAGAATACTGCTGCAACTACCACGAAAGCGATGAGCACTATCGCAGCCTCAAGACCCGTGAAAGCCGCATCGTTCTTTCTTAAGTTTCTTCCATAGCTTTTCATTGTTAATACCTCACTACATTCCTGTTGCCAGAACTATTAGCTTTTAGACGTTTCTTCTGGCTGCCCTTAGTACCTACAAGCACCAGAGTTAATATAAATTTTTTCTAATTAAATGGAAATTACTCGCTATTAATTTCATTTTTACAAATGGGCAGTATAAAATGCCCATTTTTCTAAACGATCGGAGGACGTCAAATATTATATTATTTTTACCATAATGTTAAACAGGGCGTGCCAGATTGTATCCCTCAGTTGCATAGTTGTAAGTCCGGGACCTTCCATACCACCCGGTTCCTTAACATGATGAGTCACAACCTTTCTGCGGCATCGATGGTCGCTCTGGCAAGGGTGCCAGTGAGATGCCGTCATGGCACCCGGGCCGTTCCGACGCCTTTTATGTCAGCCGGTTCTTCAGGAGTCCGGCCTGTGATCAATTTTTGCCGAATGGAATAATCATACCAGGTAATCCTGGCCTCGCACGGCAGACCTGCGAAAGCGCGCGCGAGACCTGCGCAGGCGGGTTTCTCTCAGGCCGGCAGCCATAATCGCGGATATTGGCAAAAGTGTAGGCGATAATCTCTATTACCGAGTATTCGCCTAATATCCGCCTATATAGACCGATCTTAAGTATAATAGAATGATGCCGTACCCGAGAGAGCCCTCTATCACGGGCAGGGGGTACTGGATCAGGCCGTACAATATGCACTGTCCAGGCGATACGATTAATTTCAAGGGCCGCCGGTTATGCGGGCCTCTGCCCCTTTGCATATCGGTATAGAGTGATAAGCAGGCTGGCAAGGAATTGATAACATATGGCGCCAGAGCCCGTGGGAGAGCTGTGATGGTCAGACCGGAAAACGAACGAGACGCACGCTATTGAAATACAATAACTGTCTCAGCCTGCGATCCCGACTGTGACATAGTCATTCTTGTCACTTTTTGTACAGGCTGGCCGGCACCAGACACAGCGTACACTACGTACACGACGTCTGATAATATGGCTACGCTTGCCCTTTTTCGATAAAACGTCGTGTACGTAGTGTCAAGTGCCGGCTAAGCGTACAAAACATTTCACGAATGACTAACACTAAAAAAGAATGGCAGAGGCGCAGGGCTTTACAGCCCTTTGCGTCTCGACGTTCTTATGCTTCGCGGTACGACGTTCTCCGGCTCGACATCGACCACCACTATATCCGGCACGGTCCTGGCTTGAGACTTACGCTTTCTCCTGACCGACCCTGCGGTCGGGATATCGATCACGACTGGCTCAGGCTCTGACTGAACGTAGCTGTCGTCGGATGCATATTCAAGAGATCGCCTGCGGCTCTTGCCCTGTGCGCGTGCCGGCCTGCCCTGTACGGACGCCTCCCGGTAGTCATACTCGGGTTCCTCGTCGTAGTAGTCAGGCTGGTTCTCCGCCGGCCGGTAAGCGTCACGTGGCTGTTGCCATGGCCCGGGCATGCCTCTGCCCGGTTCCCTGGCGTCCTCTGGCGAGGCTGCATTACGGGACCTCTCCCGGTCATAGCCGCACGAGCCATCGCATCCCTGGCGATACTCTGTCGGCCCATGCCCGTACTGCCCGCGTCCTGCGTAGCCGTGGTGATAATATGGCGAATAATCACCGCTACGGGGTTCGCGGGACGGATAATAGTCATAATCATTCGGCGGGCGCCCGTACGTTTGCGGTTCGCCCTGCTGCGGGTACCGGGCACATGGGCTTTGCATGTATGGGCCGTTACACGGGCCATAAGCAGGCTCCCCGCGACCATCCGCATGTCGTGGCATGCATGGCAATGGCGGTCCCTGGTACCAGGCACCGTATCCCCGATCGACGGACCGTCCGCAAGGCAGAGAACTATTAATATCCGCCGGACAATCGGAGCGGGCATATCGAGATGTATTTCTCTCCGGCAGGTAACCGCGTCTCATACATTCATAGCAGAGCTCGCCGGCGCCGCGGACCCTCGACGTATTCAATCGCTGCATTGCGGGGCAGATGTCGTCCTGGCCGTCATACTCCCCTTCCAGCGCACAGCGCGTGTTAGCCTTATTGCGCCGGTCCGCCAGAGGGCAGTGATCATATGCACATTGATTATTTGCTTCCCGGGCAGGAGGATTGTTGCTGCGATCATTTTTCTTCTGCTCCTCGATTTCCTCCTCGCAAGCAGGCGTTTCCGGTTCTTCTTTCGGCTTCGCAGTCCGGTTCATCTCCGGGGGATCTTCCCTGTATATCGCGGACTGTGCCGGCATCATCTGCTGGATGTTGAGGAACGGGTTTTCGCTGGCGTTCATCTGTTCCCGGATGTCCACGATAAGCTTCTTGATCGAGCCTTTCAGGACCTTGAACTCCTGCTCGATGTGTTCGCATTTATTACAGTCGGACTCTCCGTGGCGACTCCAGGATGACCCTTTCAGCGCCAGCCTGTACCGTATTCGTGTCGCTATCGATGATTGCTGATTCCGGGATGACCTTGCTTGCGGGGCTATCCCCGACCTTCTTTATGGCGCTTTCCATTATGAGCGCACCTCCTTTAAAGCCTCTATGCAGGCCGGATTTACCGTAATGACAATTACCTCCGCCAGGATTGCCGGGTGTTCCACAGGCGAGGCACACCAGGCTTCATGGAAGCGAAAGACGCTTACACGAAACCACTGTATGAACCATCCGGTGCCCGGCCTATACGATCGGTATGTTTTGGTAAGTAACCAATGATTACCGTTTATAATATATTTTTTGTACAAAAAATGTGATTAAGTAAATTTACTTCCTAAATTGCAAAATAAGCTGATTATATGGAAAGTATCTGATTTTACCGCTAATATTAAAAATGGTTTAACACAGATGGATTAAGATATTAAAAAAATGATTCAGGTGGTGCAAAAAGCACCACCGCAGCTGATATTACAATTTTTGTATTTGGGTTTATACGAGTAACATGACCGCGTCGATTGCGGGCGGTGTGGTCACCGAGACTGCCATGATTGCGCCGGTTGCCGGCTTAATCTCGAAGGTGATCTTCTCGTTAGGCCCGATCTGAAGATTGGTTGGAGTGGACGCTACCGGGATGTTCAGCTGGACCTTCTCGAACTTCTCCAGCAGGTCATTCTGGTTAATCCTCTGGACCCACAGGACCTGGTCATCCTGAAGACCGTCGAACACCGACGCGTTGTACGCACTCGACGTCCTGGCGGACACAATCAGCTTGTTAATGTCGACGGGGTTGTTGCCCGCAGTCAGCGACAGGGTAATGTTAACGCCCGTGAGCTTCTGGGTGCCCGTGTCACCGACACCGACGATGTCGCCGGCAAGTTCGATGGACGAGGTTGCCTGGTCTACACCAGTGTGCACGACTTCCTTGCTCTTCTGTGACGTGAAGAAACCTGCTCCGAGCATCACATAGGAGAATACCGCTGCAACTACCACGAAAGCGATGAGCACTATCGCAGCCTCAAGACCCGTGAAAGCCGCATCGTTCTTCGCGAATTTTCTTCCATAGCTTTTCATTGTTAATACCTCACTACATTCCTGTAGCCAGAATTATTAGCTTTTTAGACGTTTCTTCTGGCTGCCCTAATACCTACAAGCACCAGAGTTAATATAAATTTTTTCTGATTAAACGGAAATTACTCGCTATTAATTTCAATTTAGTAAATACGGATTGCAATTACTAAAAAAGAACTAAATTGACTTTATTTCACATTTCAATTGATCGACCAATTATTATTCGATTTCTTTTTTAAAGAGGCCAGTATCCTCTATACCTACGCTGCATCTGCCGATCTATCCCGGATGTCCGGCAGGAAATGATCATGCGGCAAATTTTATATTTGCACTTCCGCTCGGGGTTTCGGTTATCCAATATCAGCCTGCTATATAGTATTTAGTATTTGTAAAAAATGAAGCTCGCAGGGCAGTATTTACCCTGTGGTCAGCGCGCGCCGCAGCAAATGCTACCTTTTCATATGCGAGAAGAAAATGCGGGCTTTAGGCCCGCGTTAAAACCGCTGCTGCCCGCTGCCTGTAAAAGGCCGCTGCATGCCGGTGCCGCCGCCGTATGCGGGCTGCTGCCCGTAGGATGGCTGCTGGCCATAGGCAGGCTGCTGCCCGCCAGACGGCTGGCCATAAGACGGCTGGGTCACCTGACGTGCGGACTCGGGCACGTTATAATATTCGAACGCGTTCTTCGAATCGGAGAACTTCGCAGTCGTGATCACATTGCCGGACGTATCGTAGACCGTCATCAGGATGTCGTTGCCTGCCCGGTCCGTCAGGCCGTAAATGCCGTCCACCATATAGGTGAGGTTGGCCATCGTGGGCGCCATCGCGTATGGGTCGGCGTTCTTCAAGAGGTATACGTCAACCGATATGGTGCCATTGTTATTCTCGGAGACGTAGACGTTCGCGTTGCCCTGCGACGCCTGCGAGAACTGTTCGCCGATAATGGCTGCTCTGTTAGTGTTACCATACTGCATGTTCGGCACTGGCTTGGCCTGGCGCAGGCGGTATGTTGAGCTGGCCAGGCTGGACTGCGGGAGCCTGCCCGTAGCCCGGCTGTTGTCCGTAGCCCGGCTGCTGACCGTACATCGGCTGCTGACCGGACTGTGGCTGCTGGAACTGCTGCTGGCCGTAGCCGGCCGTCTGCGCCCCGGCTGCCTGCGCGAAGCAAAGCAGGAGCATCGAGGCTATCAAAGCTGCACAAATTATTCTCTTTATCATGAATCCACCCCTTATCGTGTTTTATGCTGATTCAACAGATAATCGGAGCAGGCTTTGAAAAAGCTAATCAATGTAATGGGCGAGCATTGGACACAAAGGGCACAGAGGCCACGGAGGCCGCGAAGGTTACGGAGCTATAATGATCAATATATTATAGACGTTGAACGGCAGTTACACCTTAAAAAAAGAATTGGCATGAGGAACATATACTGAGGGCACGAGACCTCCGCGCCCTTAGTGCCCTCCATGTCCAATGATTACTTCTTCTTCTTAAGCCACGGCATCATAGACCGCAGCTCTTTCCCGACCGTCTCGATCTGGTGCTCGGCGTCCATCTTCGTCAGCGAGTTGAACACGGGCCTGCCGGCCACGTTCTCCAGCACCCATTCTTTGGCGAAGCGGCCGTCCTGGATCTCCAGCAGTGTTTCCCACATGGCCATGCGGCTCTCGTCATTGATGACTCGCTTGCCCCGGGTGAGGCCGCCGTATTGCGCCGTGTCGGACACGCTGTCCCACATGTTGGTCATGCCGCCCTCGTACATGAGGTCGACGATCAGCTTCAGCTCGTGGAGCGTCTCGAAGTAGGCGATCTCCGGCTGGTAGCCCGCCTCGACAAGAGTCTCGAACGAAGCCTTGACCATCTCGGTGACACCGCCGCAGAGGTCTACCTGCTCGCCGAACAGGTCCGTCTCGGTCTCTTCGGTGAAGGTCGTCTCGATCACGCCGGCCTTCGTCGAGCCGATACCCATGGCGTAGGCCAGGCCGATCTGCCTTGCCTTCCCGGAAGCATCCTGCTCGATGGCGATGAGTGACGGTACGCCCACGCCTTCCTGGTACATCCTCCTGACGAGGTGACCCGGGCTCTTGGGGGCGATCATGATGACGTCGATGTCCTTGCCGGGCTTGATCATGCCGTAGCGGATGTTGAAGCCGTGGGAGAACATGAGGGTCTTACCCTTCTTCATGTATGGCTCGATCTGCTCCTTGTAGACCTTGCCCTGCAGCTCGTCGGGGATGAGCATCTGGATGACGTCACCCTGCTGTGCGGCTTCCTCGACAGTGGCGACCTTCATGCCCTCCTTCTTCGCCAGGTTCCATGACTCCCCGCCTTTGCGGAGGCCCACCACGACGTCCAGTCCCGAGTCCTTGAGGTTATGGGACTGGGCCATGCCCTGGCTGCCGTAGCCGATGATCGCGATTTTCTTACCCTTGAGGTACTTCAAGTCAGCGTCCTTATCATAGTAAATGGTTACCATAAGACCACACTACATGATCGTAGCCCGGTAACTTTAATTTGTATACCGAACATATGCGGTACTTGATATTTATGTCGACCCTCGCCGTGACCATAGGCCTCAAGCACAAGGACTGCTGGCATTACAAGCTGTCGAAAGGGCTTCGCGCCACCATCCTGGTGCGATACACCTACGTGTTGCCGAATCGTCAGTTGTACGGCTACCAGACCATCGTCACTCCTGCCGCAGGGAAGCTCGAATCCTACCTGTCCCGGCTGCCGGAGATCAAGAAATTTTCCGTTCTCTCCACAGGCGCAGGACGGGCCGACGTCGTGACCTGGGCCGAGCAGAGCTCCATCCTCGAGCACATCCTGAAGACCAACTGCGTGTTCGTCGGCCCTACGATCATCCGGGATGGCGTGGAGAACTGGCACCTGATGGCACCGTCCCGTGAAGACCTGCAGCAGGCCATCGCCAGCCTGGAGGCTTACGCGGAGATCGCCTACATCCGGGGCTCCGACGCCCGGGGCCCGGACAGCGAGCTCACGGATCGGCAGGCAGCGGCACTGGCGGCCGCCGTCGAGCTGGGATACTTCGACACGCCCCGCCGTGCCTCTGCGGAAGACCTTGCGGCAAAGCTGGGCGTTTCGCCGTCGACGGCGGTCGAGCACCTGCGGAAGGCCGAGAAAAAGGTGCTGGAAAATTACCTGCACCCGGTATAACAATTGCGACAGAAGGGTTATATCGCCGGACATCGACAGGTGATCATGCTTCAAGCCCTGTGGAACTGCGTCGTAATCATCGCGAAAGTTTATTTCTTCCTGATGGTACTTTGCATGCTTGGCTTCGTTTTCATACTCTTTACTTCCGTCGGCGATCACGCCATGGTCGACGATACCATCCGGCTGGCACCGGGCGATGCCCGGTCTTACACCCTGCCCCCCGGGATGACGTGGATACACATCGACGCCGATGCCCCGATCGAAGTGCGATCGGAAAGCCTGACCAGCCACAGTATGTCCAATGGCACGATGTCCATTGGCGCGATGTCCGGGTCGGAGGGGATGGGCTCGATCGTCCCGATCAGCTATAGGATTAGCAATCTCGGCAGCGTCGATGCCAACGTCAGTCTGCGCATCTCGACCGGCATGTTCAATCCGTTCGCTTACATATTGTAGGAGGCCGGCCGGTTCTGCCACAATGAGAAAAAGGCTATATTAGTGCAGAGACACAACACACACGATCTATGACTTCTCGATCTACGTCCCGCGACAACGGCCACCCGTCCATCAGCAAAGTGCGCATCGTAGGTGTCCCTCTCGACCTCGGCGCCGACCGGCGCGGCATCGACATGGGCCCGGACGCATTGCGTAACGACGGCCTCGTACAGCGTATCGCGGAACTGGGCGTAGAAGTGGAAGACTCGGGTAACATCTACGTGCCCCGGTGGTCGATTGCTCCGCCGGACAACCCGAAGCTCAAGCACTATGAGGACGTGCTGTGCGCCTGCCGCAAGGTCCGGGACTTCGTGAGCCAGGCCATCACAGACGGCGTCTTCCCGCTGGTGATCGGCGGCGACCACAGCATCGCCATGGGCACCACGGCGGCGCTGAGCCAGCACTATAGCAAGATTGGGATGATCTGGATCGACGCCCACGGCGACTTTAACACCGAGGACACGACGATTTCCGGGAACATCCACGGGATGAGCTTCGCCACCTCTGTGGGCCGCGGCACGAAGCGACTGGTCGGCCAGATGGGCAGGACCCGTGTCTGCGAGCCAAATTGCGTACTGATCGGCGCACGGGACATTGACCCGTTAGAGCGCGAGCTGTTGAGGCAGTCGAAGGTGACCGTGTTCACCATGAGGGAGATCGACGAGCTGGGCATGTTCAAGGTCATGAAGAAGGCGATGAAGATCGCATGTGACGGCACAGACGCATTGCATGTGTCTTTCGATCTCGATTCAATGGACCCGCTGGACGCGCCGGGCGTCGGTACGCCTGTACAGGGCGGCATAACATACCGGGAAGCTCACCTGGCCATGGAAATGATCTCGGAGTGCGGCAAGCTGAAATCGCTTGAAGTAGTCGAGCTCAATCCAATTTTAGACCGGTATAATAACACCGGCAAGCTGGCCATCGGTCTGATCACGTCCGCGCTGGGTAAAAAGATATTATAAAAAAATGGGGCGAGTCGGCCCCACAATCTGTTCTAAGAATTTAGTTCCGCCTGCGGGCCACCAGCCACAGGGCTACCGCAGCGCTCGCACATACGGCCGCCATCTCGAAGCCCGGGGCTGGCTGTGCTGTCGCCGCTGCCCGGGAGGACGGCTGTATGTCCGTCGGCTGGCTTGCTGTACCGTCGCCCGGGATCGGTGTAATGATTGCTACTTCAGGCCCGACATCCGCAGAAGGCGTTGGTGTGGCCGGCGCCGGAGTTGGCGTCACATCGCTCATCTCGTCCACAGGTGCCGGCAGGATGATGGTCCGGTTGAGTTTTGGCAACGGCCGTGGGGACGGCGTGAAGCTGAGGCCGGGGAACAGGTCGCTAATCCCGACCTTGCTGTAAATCGCTCCGCCCTGTAGCTGCGCTGCCGGCGGCGCTGTGGGCTTTGCCGGTGCCGGCGGCACCTTGCCGATGGCGATGCCCGGCCCCAGGTAATCGTCCATGAAATGGTCAGAAGTGCCATACGAGATGGTGCCGACGCAGGCGCCGGTGGATGTGTCAACTATCACTGCAAGTTCGGAATACCCGCCGCCATATACCGAGACCTCGGGGCCGACGAAGTAGGCGTACCGGCCGTCCGGCGTGAAGTCGAAGTCGCCAAGGCTGCGGTACCAGCTATCGTCGTCGACCTTATACTTCGCGATGATCTCGACGGTCCCGGTGTCCAGCACCGATATGTCTGAGCCATATGTCATGTAGAGGTCTGAGCTGTTTGTTTTAGTCTTGACCCGGGTCGCAGGCCAGCTGTAATCATTATCGCTGACGTCCAGTTCGATCTCATAGCCCACGTTCGCCGCAGTATCCAGTTCGTACAGGCTGGCATTGCCCTGCTTTGGCGAATAGTCGGTCACATACAGGAACCGGCTGCCCTGTAATAACAGGCCCTTAGGTTGATCATAGCTGGAATAGATCATTTTAACGGTATCGGTTTTCGTGTCGATGGCATAGAGCTGCCCCAGCATATTCTGGCCGCAGAGAACGTAAACCGTGTTGCCGTCGTCTGAAATAGCCATCCGGTAAGGATTGAGAGATTGCTGGGGGTAAACGGGCTTCCACTTGATGTGGCTCATCACCTGGTTCGTGGTTGCATCAATCTTGACAACGGAGCCGTCCCCGCCGTTGTACATGTCGTCAGAACATGCCACGTACAGCCGGGAGCCATCCTTGCTGATGGCAAGGTAGCGGGGATACGGGTCAACCGCAATCCGCGCCGTCACCTGGTTCGTGGCCGTATCGATGACCAGCACCGAATTATCGAAGTAGCAGGACACATAAGCTTTTGTCACGTCCGGGCTGAGGATGATGCTCTGGGGAGCCTTGCGGTTCATGACCTCGCCGTAGATGTGATTCTTGCCGCTGTACGTGGTCGTCGCCCGCAGGTCGCCGGTCCCGTAGTCGATCATGAGCAATTTTCCGTCGTACGAGCCCGCGGCGCTTTGCTGGCCGCCCAGCGGGTCGTCATTCGTGTAGTCCTGCTGCTTGTCCACGGTCGATACGAAGGCAAATTTCAATGTGTCGTCGCTGGTGTTAAGCACGTACACGTTGTTGCCGACGGGGCTGAGGACACAGGCTTCGTTCTTCGCGGGCATCACGGCGATGGCCAGGGGCGCCTGTACGTCACCAATGGAGCCGACGTTCCCCGATGCGGTGTTGATGACAGAGACATTGTCACTTTTGTAGTTGGCTACATAGACCCATGTAGCCGGGTCCTTTCCTGTGATCGCCGGGTTGACAATCAGGCCGCCGGCGGGCTTGTCCGGTGCCATGGCGACGGCACACGGGTACGACCCCACTGCGAAGATACGGGTAACCGTGCCGCTGGCCGGGTCAATCTCTGATACGGTGTTATCGCCGGAGTTCGCTACGAACACCTTGCCATACCGGTTGACCGTCAGCCCGAGGGGGCCGTGGCCAACCGGAATCGACTGCACGACTTTGTTCGTCGCCGTATCGATGACGGCCACCCGGTCCGTGCCGAAGCAGGAGACGTACACTTGCTTGCCATCCGGACTGACCGCAATAGCGTGTGGCTGTTTACCGACAGAGACCGTGGCGATCACCTGGAACCCGATGATGTTCATCGGCGGGGTCGCAGGATACTTCCTGATGACCGTCACTGTCCCGTCACCCATGTTGGCTACGTAAATGCGGAGGCCGTCCGGGCTGACAGCCAGGCCGAAGGGCTGCTTGCCAACGGACAGGCGCGCTTTCTCGACCGGGTCCCAGTTGAACTCCTGCTTGTCCGCCGGGACATACAGGATCGAAAGGGAGCTTGTGTTCCCGTTGACCTTGTATAGTCTCGTATTATCCTGGGGATCGAACGCTATGCTGCCGGGCCCGTCGCCGAGCGTGATGGTATCGACCACAGTATCCGTCATAAGGCTGATCACCGAGACATCATCCGCAATGGGATTAGTAACATAGGCGTAATACCCGGCGTAAGCGCTGATCATGTCGGGCAACGCCTTAGCCACATTCTGCGACGGCAGTATGAGCCGCGATCTGCTTAGCGATAGTGTCGTGTTATTGCCGGCCACCGTGAGATTTCTCACGGCAGGGCTCAACGTGATAGCCTGCGGCACAGGGGTGGGCGTCGGTGTCGTCAAGATTCTCAAGTTAGGATTTACGGGCGATTGTGCTTCTCTTGCATCGCCGGCCAGGGTAAAAACAGCCAGCGTGACAAGAGCGATACTGGCAAGAACGAAGAGGCATACATAAGTCTTAGGCAGCGGGCTCATAAGGGTCACCTAAAACAAATGTATCTATCAGGGGCTTAATCAACTTATCCTTTCAGAGTAAGTGTTTAATCGACAGGATAGCCGACAGATGCAGTCAGTACATCGACTTCTTCTGGGGCAGGTACAGCTCGCGGAACGTATCGTTGAAGAACTCGTCGGTCATCCCGGCGATGAAGTCGCGGACGATCTCAGGATTACCCGTGCCGTCCGAGTACCGCTTCCACCTCTCCTGCGAGAATCCGGCGACATAGTTCGTGAATATCCTGGACTCCTTCCGGCAGACACTCAGGTCCTCGAGGAAAGTGTCGAACATCAGGCCGAACATCCGCTGCACCTTCGCAGACTGTGCTTTGATATCCCTGTTCGAGTAGATGCGCTCGTGGTTGAACTCCTTGAGATCACGCAGTACCTTCGCCGTATCCGGGCTAAGCGCGATGTAAGGCTGGTTATAGCTGTTCTCGATCACATCCACCACGAGGTTGTTCACGATGTCCCGGTTGGTGCTGCCCAGGACTTCGGCGCAGCTCCGGGGGATGTCCTCACGCTTGATAAGCCCGAGGGTAATGGCGTCCTCGATGTCCCGGCCGACGTAGCTGATCGTGTCCGACACCCGCACCACGCAGCCTTCCATGGTCATAGGCATGATGCCCGAGTAGCCATCATGCTGACGCTGGCACCGCATTAACTCGGCGTCCAGCAATGCCCAGGTCTTATCGGTCTGCGGCTCTACCTTGAAATCATGGGCCTCCCCGTTGTGGGCGACGATGCCATCGAGCACCTGCAGCGTCAGGTTCAGCTCCTCGATCTTATCCAGCGCCCGCACGCTCTGGATATTATGGTGGAACCCGCCGATCCCTTTGCTGGCACAGATGTCCGAAAGGTACTTTTCCCCGTCGTGGCCGTAGGGCACATGACCGATGTCGTGGCCCAGCGCGATCGCCTCGATCAGGTCCTCGTTGAGCAGTAATGCCCGGCCGATCAGCCTTGCGATCTTGGAGACGAGCTGCACGTGGAGCACCCGGTGGGTGATGTGATCGTTCTTGACCAGGTAGAAGACCTGCGTCTTATCAATGTACCGTGCGTAGGCCCGCGAGTGCACGATGCGGTCGCCGTCATGGAAAAAGGGCGGTCTTATATCCTCGTAGTCCGGCTTGCGTCGCATGGCATCGACATTCTTGCATGCGTATACCGACAACGAGCGGTCGCTGGCACGGTTCAGGCTTTTGATCACTGAGTCGATCTCGGGCGAGACGGTCCTGCGCATAAAACCCTCGAAGAATTAGGCCTCAAGGGTTTATTAAGCTATGCAATAGCTAAAAAAGTAGAACCTACTGCGTTTTTGGGCGTCAGATATTGGATGTGCTGGCTCGCACCACGCTGCGCTTGCGGCCACAAAGACACAAAGAGACGAAGACACAAAGGGCTGTTAAAATAAATGGCTAAGACATAGCCATTCGTGAAATGTTGTATACGCTCAGCAGGCACTTAACACGACGTACACGACGGCCGCGACGTACGCTACGTTTTATCAGGTAATGGGAAGCGTAGCCGGATTATCAGACGTTGCGTATGTCGCGGCCGTAGCGTACGTTGCGTTTGGTGCCGGCTCAGCATGTACAAAAAGTTACACAAATGACTATACCATACGATTGTGCTGGTATGGCAGGCTACCAGTTGAATGTTTTAAGAGAAAAAGAAAGAAGGGCTCACTTTCCATGTTGCGTGAGCCTTGAGCCGCGAACGAGGGCTACCTTGCCCGTCCGCACCATCTCTTTGATGCCGAAAGGCCGCATCATCTCTTCCAGCGCGTCGATCTTGTCGCCGCCGCCGGTGATCTCGATGACCACGCTCTCGGAAGAGACGTCGATGATCTTCGCGCGGAAGATGTCGACGATCTGGATGACCTCGGAGCGGTTCTGCGCCTTCGCGGCGACCTTTATCAACGCCAGCTCCCGGTCCACCGACTCGTTCGGGGTGACCTCGACGACCTTGATGATGTCGATCAGCTTGTTCAGCTGCTTGGTGACCTGCTCGATCACCTGCTCGTCGCCGTGCGCCACGATAGTCATGCGGGAGATCTCGGGGTTCTCGGTCACGCCGACTGTCAATGAGTCGATGTTATAGCCCCGGCGGCTGAACAGGCCCGATACGTGCGTCAGCACGCCCGGCTTGTTCGCCACCAGCACCGAAAGGGTGTGCGTCTGGGGGGCACCGTTGCCGTTAGCCATGTTACGCCCTCCTGTCTTGCTCGACGAACTCGCTGATGCTTGCGCCCGCCGGCACCATCGGGAACACGTTCTCCTCGCGGGTGACCTTGAAGTCGATGAACGTCACGCGGTCGCTCTTTCTGCGCCTGCCTGATCGCATCCTTGACCTCCGACTTCTTGGTGACCTCGATGCCGACAGCGCCGTACGCCTCCGCCACCTTGACGAAGTCGGGCTGGCCTTTCATGTTGGTATACGAGTAGCGCCGGTTGAAGAACAGTTCCTGCCACTGCCGGACCATGCCCAGGTACATGTTGTTGACGATGGCGACGTTGACCTTGATGTCGTTCTCCATCGCCGTCGCCAGCTCCTGGATGTTCATCTGGATGCTGCCGTCGCCGGCGACGTCCCAGACGTCTTTGTCGGGACAGCCCACCTTGGCGCCGATGGCCGCGGGGAACCCGTAGCCCATGGTGCCCAGGCCGCCGGACGAGAGGAACGTGCGGGGCTTCTTGCACTGGAGGTAATGCGCCGACCACATCTGTGCCTGGCCGACCTCGGTGACAAAGATGCCGTCCTTCACGAGCTGGCTGATGCACTGGATAACATACTGGGGCTTCAGCTCGCTGCCGCTCTGCTCGTAGTCCAGCGGGTACTCTTTCTTCCAGACCTCGATCTTACGCAGCCATTCGGCGGATTTCGGCATTTTGAGCTTGAGCGTGGCAATGATCTTCTTCAGGATGACCTTCGCGTCGCCGACGATGGGCACGTCGACCTTGACGTTCTTGCCCAGCTCGGCCGGATCGATGTCGATGTGGATGACCTTCGCGTTCGGGGCGAAG
The DNA here is from genome assembly GCA_963769045.1 of uncultured Methanocellaceae archaeon. Classification (GTDB taxonomy): domain Archaea; phylum Halobacteriota; class Methanocellia; order Methanocellales; family Methanocellaceae; genus Methanocella_A. Next base: position 17,753 of record CAVYKK010000030.1, on the reverse strand, counting down.
CTCTCCAGCTTGCCCGTCACACGGTCGTCGAACCTCGCGCCGATCGCGATCAGCAGGTCGCAGTCGATGATCGAGTAGTTAGCGAACCGTGTCCCGTGCATCCCGAGCATGCCGAGTGCCAGCGGGTGGTCGTCCGGGAACGCGCCTTTACCCATCAGTGTCGTGGTCACCGGCGCCATGATCAATTCGGCGAGAGCCCTGACCTCGTCGCTGGCGTTGGCCGAAATCGCGCCGCCGCCGACGTACAGCACCGGGCGCTCGGCGCTCTCGATGAGCGTGCAGGCTTTCTTGATCTGCAGCGGGTGGCCGGAGAACGTAGGCTTGTAGCTCACGAGCTGGACCTTCTCCGGGTACGAGAAGTCGAAGGTCGCGTTCTGCATGTCCTTCGGGAAGTCGATCAGCACCGGGCCGGGCCGTCCCGTGGACGCGATAAAGAACGCCTCCTTCACGATGTGTGGCAGGTCGTTGACGTTCTTGATCAGGTAGTTATGCTTGGTGATCGGGATGGTAATGCCGGTGATGTCAGCCTCCTGGAAGGCGTCGTTGCCGATCATGGCGGTCGGGACCTGTCCCGTGATCGCCACGATAGGGACCGAGTCCATGTAGGCCGTCGCGATGCCGGTTACTAAATTGGTGGCCCCCGGGCCGCTGGTCGCCAGGCATACGCCCGTGCGCCCCGTCGCCCTTGCATAGCCGTCGGCGGCATGGGCCGCGGCCTGTTCGTGCCTCACCAGTATATGACGGACGCTTGCGTCGTACAGCTCGTCATACACGGGGAGTATCTGGCCACCAGGGTAGCCGAAAATAGTATCGACGCCCTCGTGCTCTAGAGACTTGATCAGCGCGCTTGCGCCGGAAAGCCTCGTGGACTCGTTTGCACTCACCTGCTTACCTCCTTTAAGTTTGATCCGTTAAATGTGCATGACAGGTAATCAACTGCCCTTATTAATATTTTATCATTATTGTTCATACTAGACTCCCGCATATCGATCCCTGTCATGGCTGGCCTCTGGCCTTGATGCCGTTTTTCTCCTGTATCAGGCGGTTGATGCCTTCGATGAACGCCAGCACCGAGGCCATGATGATGTCGGGGCCCGCGCCACGGGCGCTGATCACGCGGCCATCGCGTGACATCTTGACCCAGACTTCGACGATCGCATCAGTGCCACCCGTAATCGCCTCGACGCGGTACTCGTCGAGCTTGACGTCGGCCACGCCCGACAGCGATCTCCGCAACGCGTTGAGCGCCGCATCGACCGGGCCCAGGCCCACGCCGGACTCGATTACTTCCTGCCCGTCGATGATGATCTTGACTGACGCGGTAGGAGTCGCCCGGTTGCCCGAGAGCACAGTGCAGTCGATCAGCTTGATGCGCGCCTCGTTCTTGATGCCCAGCACGCTGTCCGCGATGGACATGAGGTCGGCATCGGTGACGTGCTTGCCTTTGTCGCCGAGTTCCTTGATCTGCCGGGTGATCTCGTCGACTTGCGGTTCGGTCGCCTCCAGGCCGATCTCCCGCAGCGCCATGACCACGGACGTGCGCCCGGCGTGCTTGCCCAGCACGATCTGTCGCTTGCGCCCGATGGTCTCCGGGGTGATCGGCTCGTAGGTAGCCGTATTCGCCAGCAGGCCGTGGGTATGGATGCCCGACTCGTGCATGAACGCGTTATCGCCGACCAGCGACTTGTTGAGGCCGACCGGCACGCCCATCAGGCGGCTGACCAGCTTCGAGGTCGGATAGATGTTCGCCATCACTATACGCGTATTGACCCCGTACAGCGACTTCAGCACGACCGCGACCTCTTCCAGCGCCGTGTTGCCCGCGCGCTCGCCGACGCCGTTGATCGTGACGTGCGCCTGCGCGGCCCCTGCCCTGAGGGCGGCGACGGTGTTGGCCGTCGCTAATCCAAAGTCGTCGTGGCAGTGAATGCTTATCGGCACTTTCAGACTCGTCGTCAGTCGCGAGAAGATGTCGTACGTATGCTCGGGGTTCAGCACGCCGACCGTGTCGCAGAAGCAGAGCCGGTCCGCGCCGGCGTCGATGCCTGCCTTGTACAGCGATTCGAGGTAGTCCAGATCGGCCCGTGATGCGTCCTCGCCTGACAGCTCGACGATCAGGCCGTGCTTCTTCGCGTACTCGACCATGTCGACGGTCATCTGCGTGACGGTAGCCCGGTCCTTCTTCAGCTTCTCCCGGATGTGCAGGTCTGAAACGGAAGTGACCAGGTGGACGGAATCCACCCCGCACTCGATGGCGAAGTCTATGTCAGGCTTCAGCGCTCGCGCAAAACTGCAGATTTCGGCCCGAAGGCCTTCTTTCGCCACGGCCTTGATACCATCGCGCTCGCCCTTCGATGTGATCGCAGAGCCGGCCTCGATGACGTCAACGCCAAGGGCATCCAGGTTCCGGGCGATCCAGACCTTTTCCTCCGGCGTCAGGCTGACGCCCGGGGTCTGTTCGCCGTCTCTCAACGTGGTGTCAAAAAACCTGACATCAGAGAATAAAACGATTCCTTCTTTCCATGGATGATTACCTGACTGATTCAATGCAATTAATCATATTTTAACCTTTTTGCTAGAGCATTGGACACGGAGGATCATCGTCGCGTCTTCCTTGCCATCGATACCAGTGACTTGCCGAACGATGGACGTGGAGCACCTCGTACGTGCATTACACGATCAAGAAACGAGGCCTCAAATTTAGCAAGATCAAAGTGATACGGTTTGCCACTCTCAGCGTTGTGGCGGACGGTTTCAGGCTCACCCTGGCCTTGACTCCCGTGCGCAAGAAAGAGAAGTTGGAGGCCATCGTGGAACGACTGGTCAGAGAGATACCACGAGACCTCCGGGTCCGCGCGGTATTGATGGACAAGGGCTTCTACCAGTCGATGGTACTGAAAATCCTCGACGAGCACGGTCTATCGTACGTGGTCCCCGTAAAACAATACAAGGAGATGAACCTCTGCTACCATGTGGCAGAACTGACAGATGTTTGGAGGTTCCCCTATACGATCAACAAGGGTAAACCCGATTGTTACACGGTCAACGTGTACCTCGAAGAACAGGGCGTGGACTCATACATCGGGTTCGCCAGCAGCCTGGACATGGCAGGCAGAGACTTTTTCACCCTGATCAAAGCCTACCGGTATCGATGGAACGCTAGAGATCGGCTACAAGGACTGTAAAGACTACCGGGTTAAGACCAGGACCAGGAATCACGGCTACCGCGTACTCGCCTACATGATCAGCCACCTCATGGTTGGTTTGCATGGCCTGACGAGGAAGAACAACAAGATAGAGGTCACCCTCGATCAGATGAGACAAATATTGTTACTGCTAATCATCGGTGAACACGGCATAGAACGATTAACAAAACGCCTCATAGTCTCCTACTAGCCAACCAACGGATAGCCCTGGCTATCAACAAAAACAGAATCCAAAGCCAATTATCGAAGAATATCCAAAAAACCGCCTCAAAAAAAGAAGAGAAAACCCCGCCAATCAATCCCTGTCAACACAACCACAACCACACCTAGCACGGGGCATCTGAAGGGCACAAAGGGCACGAAGGAGCGGCGTTCGGGATGCTAATAACAGTGGATTCTTCACCGGTTTTCGGATCGGGTTTAGTGGCCACATAATTTAATAATTTTGAGCATGAAATATTCGATGTCTCTATAACCGTAGGCTCTTCGTTTGATGAGACCGATCTTGCTGTTGAAACCTTCTCTGGCAGCGTTCGTGATCTTGTGTTTGAAATAATTGTGTATGCCGTACAGGTAATTCTCGATAGTCTTCATCACTTTTTCATACTATCGGATTCCTGATTCAACAACGTTTTTCTTCCAGGTCTCCAATCGTTGTATAGCGATCGTCTCGGATTTCTCGTCCAGGATGTCAAGCGACTGTTCTTTTAACAGGTACGTGCTGCGTTGAATAAGTATAATAATTTAATTCAGTAATGGGTTGTATTGTAAGAATAATTTCATCATAATGAAAATTAAAATACGTTACTGTATATGAATCAGATTATACTTTGATAGATGTGTCCCTTATCGCTCATCGATTAAGAAGTCATTCAAATTCAACGCAGCAACAGATACGCGTTCTGCAAAGTCAGGTTTTTCTCCAGTAAATTGGCCAGGTTTTCTCTCTTGTCAGGGGCAAGTTCTCGTTTCTTTTAAGAACTAGATACCGTTTGTTTTTGAACTCCGCCTTTACGTCTTTATCCGCGTCCTTGAACTCGTGTCTCCTTACACTGTACTAGGGCCTCGCTCACCTTTTTGGCCACGTGGAACTTGTCGAAGACAATGTCGGCGCCAGTATATTGTCTTACGCTGGCAATGTACGCGTCCCACATGTCCATGACCGCCACCTCTACCAAGTCACACTTCTCGGGGCCCAGCTCCTTGAAGAAAGCGTCCAGTGTCTCCTTCTTACGGTTTAAATCGACCCACAATACTCGTCCTTCATCCACATCCCTTACAATGGTGAGGTACTTTTGGCCTTTTTGATACGCCACCTCATCCACACCGATCCTGACTGGCTGTTCTTCTGACAAGCCTTTCAATGTTGACCGGATATGTGCCTTGTCGATATCCTTGACCGTTTCCAGTCCAAACCCACAATGCTGGCCGCTTCCTTTACACTCATAAAATCGCATAGCTTAGCTACGTATTCCTCATAGGCCTTGGTGCAATGACGATGACTGCCGACAAACCCGACGTCCTCATAACCACGATACCCACATCGGCAATGCAACTTGTACTCTTCGAAATATAGGTTACACTCGAAACCCGATAGGTCCAAATGCCGGACAAGTCTCCCGTAACAGTCCTCAAACGTTTTAACCACATGGCCGCCAAGGACACCTGATCCGGTGTCTTGTCCTGACAAGCATGATTACCACGATACCTACGGGCATAGCGATACTGCTCAGACCAATAATCTTAAAACCAGCAAAATTTATCGATGGTGCAATTTAACGCGTTATAATAAAAGTGTAAAAAGATTTTGCGGATTCACAACAATTTGAAATTTTTAGGACACAATACCATATGGATAGAATGTACGAATTATTAAAAGTTACATTAGACCATAGTAAAAACAAAGAAGACAAAGATTGAACCAGCGTTCTATCATCGAATATTGTGCAAAGTCACATGGGATATTAAACCATTAAGATATCTGTACAAGTCGATTTAAACGTGTAATTAGTAAGCCGGAAAAGATTAACCGTTATGCTGCTTTTTCTTTTCATATATCGTAAAATGTTCCATATAAGAAAAAACCGAATAGCTTTAATAATATTGAGCTTAATAAAAAAGCGTATAATAAGCAATGATTATTTTGACATACTAATGAAGGGAATAAGATGGACTTTAAATCATGTTATAAGAGATTTTATACATTAAAGGCTAATAGCTCAACCTATTGGTATAATGCCAGCCCAAATAGAATAGCAGAATTAAAGGGAGAGTATCATAACAATAGTTTTTATCTGGTCATCTATAAAGAAAATTATTCAGAAAGGGATTATTACGTTATACCATTTGCTTTAATTGAAAACCATTTTAAAAACGAATATTTGCATATAGGTGAGAATCCTAAGGATTATAAAGTTAGATGGATAGGGCACATATATGATGGATGTATGTTCCAGGTCGATGGTGCTGTAAATAAAGGCGTAAAACCTGTGAATGTAAGTAATTATTATTGTCGAAAAGACCTTTTACAAAAATAGGGCCAAATATATCACTATTATCACTGAATATCTTATATTAATCGCACGCCTAATAAATTAAGTATAATGCTTAATCATTCCCAAATAAAAAGAGATTTGAAAGACTTGTCAATCGGCCATATTTTCATAACTTTTAATATAAAAACCATTTTTGACGTACGTAATTACGCCTATTTTACATTATATGAAAACAACCGTTGTGCAAGCCTAATGGCTACTAAAAAATAGATAAATAGGGGCAAATAAACCTTGTATCGCTCGGACACAATGTCCATGTGCCCTTAGTGCCCTTTGTGTCCAATGCTTATTTCTTTTCGCCTTCTCTCTTCCGCCGCTCCCTCTGCCGCAGCATCCACTCATAGATGGCTGTGGCACTGACAATTGCACCTAATGTCAGAGCTAGCGTGCTTATGCAGACCGTCGGGTTATACAGCAGGTTTACCCACGCATCGACGGGGGAACCGGGCGTCGGGCCGGGTGTCGGGCCGGGCGTGGCTGTCGGCGAAGCGACGGCCGTGGAATCCAGCTTGATCGGGTCCGACATCTGTTGCGGCCCGTTGCCGACCTCTACGGTCAGGGTCTTCTGGCTGTAGCCGCTGGCCTTGACTGTAAGATAATAGATGCCCGGCGACATTTTGCCTGTGGTGGTGAACGAGCCCGAGCTGTCCGTGTTCACCGACGGATAGTTCCGGTCAAAGTCGCGCGGCACGAAGGTAACTTCTGCGCCCGCGATGGGCGCGTTCGAGGCAGTGTCACTGACCTTGCCGGTTACAATTGCCGTCTCGGGCAGCGGCGTGGGTGATGCCGATACCACGATGCTGTTCTCGTAAGACTGGATGAGCGTGCCATTCTCGTAGGCCTTGAAACCGTAGCTGACGATCCGCCCGTTCTCCGGCGTTACGGCCAGCGTCGATACCCGCTTGGAGATGCCCGAATCGACGGGCACGATGTTCTTGTTCGAGGGGGTGTCGATGTACGCCTCGACTGTAATCGGCGCACCGCCGTTGGTTACCATGATAGATACGTGATCCGTATCCCAGCGGGGATCAGAAAAGACCTGGCGCGGCGCTGGCGTAGGTGCGGGCGTCGCGACCGGCGTCGGCGTGATCGTCGTAGAGTTGTTTACCGGCGTAGCGGTCGCATTGCCTGCCGCTTTTGCGTCGCAGGCGGTTAGCGCTAATAGCGAGCAGACGATGATCAGGCCGCAGATAAACGCTGCAGCCGTCATTTTGAATCTAAATCCAGCCACTTGAAATCCCTTCTGTGAGACGCCGATCGACAACGGTACCAGCGGACGTCCTCGCCGGATGCCGATGACGGGGCGCTCCCGGCGCATTCTCTCGCTGAATAATACCTGTGTAGAGATATACTTTTTGATGACCGTCACATCTGCCGTTTAGATAAAAATTGCCCGCGCTTCGGGCGGGGATGGTGCAGGCGCCTGGTATTATCGCCGTCTGATTTCCCGCAGCATCTCGCGCTGTGACAGGAAGATCATGTCGATCAGGTAGCCGAAGATGAAAACCTGGAGGCCCATGATGATAAGCAGCATCGCCAGCATCGTCAGCGGCAGGTGGTCGATTGGCGGCTTCAAGAAAAACCGATCATAGACGATGTAAAGGCCCAGGATGAAGCCCAGCCCCATCGACAGGAACGAGAAGATCGTGCAGTATAGCATCGGGTTATACGTCTTGCCCAGGCTGTAGATCGTGTAGCCGATCTTGACCCCGTCGTTCAGCGGGCTCAGCTTCGTCGGCGAGTCCAGCAGGCGGGCCTGGTAGGTGATCGGCACCTCGCAGAGGCGCAGGTCCTTCTTGATGCACTCGACGGTCAGCTCCGTTTCGATGCCGAAGCCGCTCTGGTTGAGATTCATCATCTTCAGGGCTTTCTTGTTGAAAGCCCGGTAGCCTGTCAGTAGATCGCTATAGCGGACGTGGTAAGTGAAGTTGAACGCCCAGTTGAGCAGCTTGTTGCCCAGGTGGTTAAGCCGGGTGAATGCACCCTTGTCGTAATTTGCGAACCGGTTGCCCATTGCCTGGTCAGCCATACCGCCGGCGATGGGATCAATCAGCAAGTCAACTTCCTCAGGGATATAGGTGCCATCTCCGTCCACCATGACGGTAATTTCCTTATCGATCAGGCCGAAGGCCTGCTGGACGGCCGTCCCCTTGCCTGACCCCGTCTGCACCACCACGCGCGCGCCCGCCGCCGTGGCTTCGGCTACCGTATTGTCGGTGCTGTGCCCGTCGATGACGAGCACGTCGTCAAAGCCCAGCTCTTTGTATGCTTTGACGAGGCGGCCGATGGTCCTGCCCTCGTTGAGGGTGGGTATCAGGATGCAGACGTTGTCTCTCATAGCTTACCTTTGCCAGTTACCCCTGCAGATTTTCGCTTACCTGTATGGTCTCGCCGTTCGCGACCGCGCGTTCCGGCACCGCGACCGTGGCCGTGGAATTGCCGCAGGTCAGGATGTACTGCGTTATCGGCGTCACGTCGGATGAGTAGCCGGCGCCTTTCATCGCGTCCGTCGCGTAGGGCACGGTCATCGAGTATATGCCGTTTGCATCTGCCATTGCGCTATGCGTGTAGTTGAATGTGCGGTTGGCGATGCCCAGTGTCACCGACGCCTTAACGGTGCTGTTCGGAGTCGCGCTGCCGGTTATCGTGGCGCCTTTCACCACTTCGTAGGTCTTCACGAACTTCACCGGCGGACGGCTGTCGTATACGAACTGCGAGTAGTCCGTACTGCTTATCATCGCCGGACCAATTGTGTTCACGTACTTGTCGTATTGTTCAGTATAATTGTCTGAAGATGTTAAATATACCTGATTGAAGGGCACTCCCGAGTAGCCCTGCTGATACTGGTTCAAGTCTGCCAGTTTCGTGTACACGTAGTAGCTGCCCGGGCTCTCGTAGACCAGCCGGAAGTGGCTCATGCCATTACAGTCGTCGTAGTACAGGCGGCTCATCATGGAGCTCTTGTACTTGTTGCTGTCAATAATCAGGGGGACCTGATACGTGGAGGTCATGTTCAGGGCGACCGGCGAATACCAGCCCGCGGTATCATCGACCCATTGCTGGATTGCGGCGAACTTGCCCGTGGCCATCTGCTCGTCGATCATCACGTATTTGCTACCCATGTCCTGCAGGTTCCTGTACCCATCGCTCTCGTCAGTGGCCAGGAAGAACTTCGCACTCCCGTCCGTGCCGTTGTTCTCGATGATGCCGGCCTGGAACGGATTGGCGTTGGGGATGCGGTGCGACACGTATTCGATGATGTGCCCGTAGTCCCACCAGCTCATTACGCCATAAGCACTCGCCGGATACTGGTAGGTGCCATCAGCGTTGAGCGTTTTGGAATACGTGCCGTTGTAGCTGAAGCCCGGCTGTACCACAGTGCCTTGCGGGTCGGGCGTGTTGTCGTGCAGCCATGTAAGCGCGCTGAACCACTCATAGGGCATGCCCGGGCCTGCTTCCGACTGCGCCATCACCATCCCGCCGATGAACGAGGCGCTGTACCTCGGGTCCATTCCCGGCTGCAGCGACATCGATGTGGCCGGAAAGATGATCACCAGGAGGCATACGATGGACAGGATCGCGAAGATCGCCGTCTGCCCGATGTGCTTGCCCAGATATCCTCCGACATCTTCCGTGCGTTTGACTCTGGCCCGGAAGTCTTGCATGAACTTTTCGGAGTCGAAGGCCCGGAACATAGCGAAAGCGAAATATCCGGTAAGCAGTGCCGCATTAATGGCGAAGTAGTATGTGAAACGGACCTGGCTGATGGTGGCCAGGAGCATTATCAGGTTCCACACGAGGAACAGCATCTCTGCCGGACGGTTGTTCTTAAGCACCCGGAACGCCAGCATGATTATGGCGACGAACGAGATGGCGATCGAGAAGTAGAACCCGTACCAGAGGTTGTCAAAGGTCAGCGCGTCGAAGTTGCCGCTCGTGCCACGCTCGAAGATCGTAGGCGAAGCCTCTGCGACGGTGAGCATGCCGCCCTGGGGCATGAAGACGTTGAAGCCTGCCATGGTCAGCCCGTATATCTGCGGGAATATGATGTAAGCCACCAGCAGGCCCACGACGGCCATGCCGCCCAGCGTTACCGGGAACGTCCATGCCTCCGCCTTATTCTGCCTCAGCAGTGTCGACACTGTGTAGATGACGCCAATGCCGCCCAGCGCTATGGAGAGGAACAGCGGCTGGGTCATGGAATAGTACATGAGCTGGAGGCTGAAGTCCTGCAGCGAGTACGGCAGTACCATGACCGCCGGTATGACATACAGTAATGCCGCCACGATCAGTATGTAGTCGAGCTTTTCGTCCTTCATGTGGTTGACAATGGACTGTGCGGCGAAGTAGACGAAGAGCATGAAGCCGATGAGCAACGCACCGGGCCAGATGAGCATGTAGCATCCGAAAGCGATGCCTGCCAGCGCAGAGTACGTGAGCGCCTTCCATGAGGCACTGTCTTTGTTCTTGATCTTTTCCAGGCTCAGGCCGGACTTCTTGGCAGCGTCCAGCGCATATACGAGGAACGCCACCGTGGCGGCCGAGAACAGTACTTCTGCGATGTGGTGATCGGTGAAGCCCAGCATGGACCTGCCCAGGAATGCCCCGGGCAGCAGCGCCAGCGTGGCCGCCGCGACTATGCCCGCGTTCCGGCCGAACAGCTTCTTGCCGATGAAATAAGTGGGTAATATACAGAGGGCTCCCAGCAATACCGGGAAGTACGCGCCTACCGTTTCGACGAGCGCCGTGCTCGGGTTACCCAGGCCGACGATCATCGCGGCCGCTGCGATGGTGAGCGTGAACAGCGGGCCGAAGTGGATGGTGCTGCCATAGGGGAAGTGGGTGAACGGATCGAACATTATACGCGTCGGGAAGTGAGCGAGCGTGTTTTCCACCAGGCGCATCTGCATGACGGCGTCGTCCTGGGCCACGTTCACATAGCCATTGCCCCACGAAGTGAACACGCTGTCATACGAGGGTACGATGCGTATCCAGGCCATCAGCAGCATGAGCGTTATCAGGATGACCGGATATATCCATGTGAAAGACTTGATATACGTTGTCAGGTTGAACGACGGCTTCGCCGGGGCTACCTCGACGACCACAGCCGCCTGCTTATCCCGCGCCCCGCTATCGCTGACGGCTTCGAGCTGCTGCCCGGATGTTTCCTGTACCTTTGCAGTCTGTGGCTTCGCCATTTCGTCGGCAGCCTCAGGTCCGGAATTGTCAATATTTCTCCTGACCTGTCTTACGTTCTTTCCTTTCTTTGCCATTCGCTCACCTTTTCAATGGACTATGCGTGAATGAACGCTATTTTACATATATCTTTTGTGCTCGGCCGTGCACCTGTAATTCATGGTGCTACGGGCGTCCGCCTGTGTACCTGCTACCGGCATTCTCCAGATATGATTGCCTCGTAGCCGGCTGCAATCTCTTCCCATCCGCGCTTTGGCGGCTCGAACGGGCCCGGGCGCTCGCTGCGTATACGCACGATAGCGTCCCGGATGGCCGCCGTATCGGCCGGGGGGACGAAATACGTGCCCTTATAGTCGGCCATGGACTCCTGCAGCCCTCCTACCCGGGAGACGACGATGGGCTTCCCGAACGCCATAGCCACGTGGGCTACGGCGCTCTGCGATGCCCGGAGATATGGAAGCACCACAATGTCAGCGGCCGAGAAATACTTTCCTACCTCATCATCGGAGACATAGCGGTCGACAAGCGTGATGCGGTCGCGGTACGGCGACGATGCGATGGCATCCTCGACGGACGCCCGGTCCTCCCAGATTTCGCCGACCAGCAGCAGCCTGGACTTTTGCGCTTCCTCTGCGGGCATATCGCCAAACGCCTTGATCAGGTATGGGATACCCTTGTACGGCCTGATGAGCCCGAAGGATAATATAATGTTCTCCGCGTCGATGCCGGCGCCCAGCGCCTGCCGCGCCTCCGCCGGGTCCATGCGCCTGTGGTGGTCATACAATCCCATTGGCAGCACGTGGATGCGGCCGATGTCCATCCCGTACTTCTCGGCGAGCAGCTTCCGGTCCGACTCGGAATGGGTGACATACGCATCCGAGCGGCGGATCAGCCACCGGCCCATGACGCGCGAGTACAGGCGGATGGGGAGAATGGACTCTTCCAGCGGGTCGACGACCTCATGGAACTCGATGATCACCTTTGCCTTCCGGAACGTGTTCATCAGGCTGATAAGCATGTGCATGTGGGCGACCGACGATGTCCACCACTGCAGGATGATGACCTCAGGCTTTTCCTGTCGCAGGAACCTGAACGCCCGGTACCATGTCAGCGGGTTGTTGTAGTCCATGCCGTCGAACTGCTTGATTTTCGCGTCATAATCGACATCGGCAAGGTCTTTACCCACGTGCTTGTACCCGGGGAACAAGCGCTTCGGCAGCAGGTTCCGGAAACAGAGGACAGCGACATCATATCGGGTGGTAAGACTGTTCGCGAGCCTGATGTTATAATAGCTGATGCCGCTCAAAAACTTCTTCGACGGCCCCACCACACACACTTTCTTCTCTGTCATCCCATGCCTGACCGCTGCTTTTTAATCACTTAACATAGTTCCTTTGCTATAATGTTTGTGATATGAACGTACAACTGATTTCTGGAGGTCGCAGAGGTTTGCGAGAGGTCACCGAGTTTCACCACAGAGGTCACAGAGGTCACAGAGGACGACACAGAGGTTTGTTTAAGGAAAAGGCTTCCCATAGCCATCTCCAAAAAATTTCCTCTGTGAATACCTCTGTGACCTCTGTGACCTCTGTGCTGAGCTCTGTGACCTCTTGCAAACCTCCGAGCCCTCCTGTGTGCGAAATATATTTATGTCAACTTGATAGATGGGTATCGAGCACCAGCGAACGAAGCGTGTATTGAGGATTGGTCGGCGTCATGAAGATCGCACAGGTATGCCCTCGCTATAGGCCGCACATTGGCGGCGTCGAGACGGTTGTCGAGGAGATCAGCCGGAGGCTCGCGGCAAAAGGGCATGACATATCGGTGATCACTACGGACCCTTCGGGCATGCTGCCGGGGCAGGAGACGATCGATGGTGTCAGGGTATTCCGTTTTCCTTCTTATGCCCCGGGCGACGCCTATTACCTTTCGCTAAAGCTGCGGGACAGCCTGAAGAAGGGATCGTATGACGTCGTCCACGCGCATGGATACCACGCGTTCCCTGCGCTGTTCGCCGCTTCGTGTAATTCCCGCAGGCTCGTGTTCAACCCCTATTACCACGGCAAGGGCCATACGACTTTCCGGAACCTGCTGCTGAAGACTTACCGGACGGCAGGCATTAAAATATTCAAGAAAGCGGGAGCGGTCGTCTGTAATTCCGAGTTTGAGAAGGGCCTGGTGTGCCGGGACTTCCCCGCATACTGCGGGAAGGTCCGGGTCATCTCTCCCGGTATAGACAAAAGAGAGTTCGCCGGGCTGACGCCTTACCCGAAGGACGAAAAAGTCCTGCTGTACGCGGGCAGGCTCGAGGAGTACAAGGGTATACAGCATGCCGTAGCGGCGCTGCCGTACCTGCCGGGCTACCGTCTGGTCGTGATCGGCCGGGGGCCCTATAAGGCCGGGCTCGTACGTCTGGTCGAGGACGCAGGACTTACCCGGCGGGTAACCTTCATGGAAGGGCTGGCACGGGGCGATCTGTTGCGATGGTATTCCACCGCCGACGCGTTCGTCATGCTGTCGAGCTTCGAGTCATACGGGATTACGGTGGCCGAGGCGCTGATGGCCGGGACGCCCTGTGTAGTGGCGAAGGCATCGTCGCTCGGGGAGTTTGTGGACAGCGGCCTCTGCCGGGGTGTCGACCTGCCTGTCAGCCCGGAGCGGCTTGCCGACGAAATCGCCGGCCTGTCAAGAGTGCCCTACGGAAAGGAGATACCCGACTGGGATGACGTCGCCGTGCGGATGCTGGCCGTCTACATGGAGGGCGTCTGATTATGAAGATCGGTATCGTCGTCCCGTATTTCGCACGATACGTCCGGGGCAACGAGTTCGGGCTGGCCGACGGCCTGGCAAAGCTGGGCGCCGATGTCACCGTTATCGCTTCGAAAGGCCGGGCGTTGCGCGAGAAGATGATCACTTCCGACAGCCAGGCCGGCGGCGAAGCCGGGTATAAGGTCACGTACCTGGATACGCCGCTCGACGCGGGCGAGCTGCCTGTCACTCCTTCTGTCTACGGCGAAGTCCGGCGCGGCGGCTACGACGTGCTGCTCCTGCAGGAGGACTACCAGCCGATCTGCCACATGGCCTGGCTGGCGGCGAAGCGCGGCGGCGTCCCGACCGTACTGTCGACCGAGCGCACGCATTTTCCGCAAGGCTATAAGCGCTGGGCACTGATGGCCTTCGACGTCACGCTGAACGCCATGCTACGGCGCGGCGCCACGGTTTATACGGCGCACTGCACGGCCGCGCGCGACTTTGTCCAGCGCAAGCTCGGAGTGCCGGAGGGACGGGTCAAAGTCCTGCACGTCGGCGTCGATGCGCAGCTCTTCAGGCCCTCCGAAGGCCCGACGCCGCTGGCCGATGGCGAAATCAAGCTGCTGACCGTGGCCCGGCTGCACCCGTACAAAGGCCTGGACCATCTCATCCGGGCGATGGCGATCGTCCACAGGCAGCACCCCGGGGTCGTCCTGTATATCATGGGCAGGGGGCCTTCGGGGACGGACCTTAAGAAACTGGCTGGCGAGCTGGACCTGGGCAACGCCGTTCGTTTTGTCGAGACTCCGGTGCCCAACACGCAGATGCCGCCCGTCTATACCAGCTGTGACGTCTACGTCCAGCCCAGTGTCGTCGAGCCTTACGGGATTGCAGTGCTCGAGGCCATGGCCTGCGGGAGACCTGTCGTCTGTGCCCGGGTCGGTGGCATGATGGACACGGTGGACGACGGCGTTACCGGCTTCCTCGTGCCGCCCGGGGACCCGGAGGCGCTGGCGGAGAAACTCCTGATGCTCGCGGCCGACAGCGGGCTACGGGCAGCCATGGGGGCCGCAGCGCGAACGCGGGTCGAAAGGCAGTTCGACTGGCCGGTCATTGCGCAGCAGTACATGGATATTATCATGGCCGCTACCACGCACAGGGAGCGGTGATACCGTGGACGTCGCCATCGTCACCACCCGTCTCGTCGACCGCGATGCGCAGGGCAACTTCACGGCAGCCTCGCTGTACGGAGCTTAAGGCAAAGGCCAGCGGCCGGGTGGCGCTTTATACCTTCGCTTACGAGCGGCCGCCGATCGACGGCGTCGAGATCCGTTTCCTTGGCGGCGCGAACCGGCATGGCATCGGGACAAACGTCCGCGCATTCCTCCGGACGCTGAAGACCGCAAAGGAACTGGCCGGCTACGATCGGCTCGTGCTCGCCGGGCCTGATATCGGGGCCCTGCCCGCTATCCGCCTCGCGAAAAGGCGAAACCCGAAGATGAAGCTCATCTGGGTCTACCACGGGCTGACGCCGCCTGAACAGCTGGCCAGCGCAAGGGACCGGCTGCTGACAAGGATCAGGAGACTGGCTTACGCCGGTTCCATGAAGCGCAGCGACCGGATCAAGACGGACAGCCAGTACTCGAAGGACGAGCTGGCCGGATGGGGGGTCGATCCCTCGAAGGTCACTGTGATACCCATCGGCATCGATCTCACCAGGTTCTCGCCCGGGCCTGGCGATAAAGTGCGGGCGTCTTTCGACGTCGGCGACCGGTTTTTACTGTTGTACGTCGGCAGGCTGGCCAGCGGCAAGCGGGTCGACAACCTGATACGGGCGATGGCCATGATGAAAGACCGGCCCCTTGTACTTGTCATCGTCGGCGGCGGCCCGGAACGGGAGCGGCTCGAGGCGCTCGCAGGCGAGCTGGACGTGAAGGACGCGGTGAAGTTCGCCGGGCGGGTCGCCGACGAGGAGCTGCCCGACTACTACAGGGCTTGCGACGCGTGGGTGACCGCGAGCGAGCACGAGGGCTTCTGCGTGCCGGTCGTCGAGGCGATGGCGGCGGGAAAGCCCGTCATCGTCCCCGATGTCACCGCCATGCCGGAGACGGCCGGTACGGCAGGGCTTGATCTATCGCCGGGCGACGTCGCGGACCTGGCCCGGTCAGTGATGTCCCTCTCCGAAAAACGAGCTGTATCAGTCGCTGTCCTGCGAGAGCTGCAGAGGGCTTCGGTCTTACGATATCAATGCCGTGATGGACAGCTACATCAGCCTGATTCTGCCCGGCGAACAGAACTGAAATAGTGATACTAGCTACTTGCCGGCCCAGAGAACGGCCGCGTTATTGCTTTCGTAAGTCGTATTACCCCGCCCTTCAGGGACCACAGCACGAACAGGGGTGCCATGTACATGGTTTTTACCAGCCCCAGGTTGTAGTACAGAAATTTTGTGTGATTCGTTACCGTGTAATAGATGAACTGCCGGTAGCTTACCCGGCTGCCGCCCTCGCTCACGTAGACGTGGTAAAAGATGGCCCGGGGCTCGAAATAGAAGCGGTACCCGTGCTTGTGGACCCGGTAGGACAGGTCGCTCTCCTCGCGGCTAAAGTTGCCTTTGTACATGTTCTCCCGGAATCCGCCGGCCTCCTTGAGCACCCTCTTCGGGTAAAGCACGCACGCGTGGACGTCCGGGACTTCCTGCAAATCGCGGTACTTCGGCGTGAAGTCGACGGTAATCTCGCCCGTCCAGGGGCTCATCTTCATCGGCGCATCGCCGGGGACGGGCTTTTCGTCCAGCAGCCGGCTTTTGATTTCCCCGAGCTTCTTCAGGTCAGCGTACTCGACCCGGGGGATACTCGGGGCCACGGCGCCCAGCTTCGGGTCCTTCGCGCTCAACGACCGGTACGTATCGATCAAAATGCCTATGGCATCGGGGTCCAGGACCATGTCGTCTTCCAGGAAGAGCACCAGGTCGTGCCGGGCCAGGGAAATGCCGACGTTCTTTGAAGCCGGTGTCGTGCGGCGGAACGGGTTGCGGACGAACCTTATCCGGGGATCGGTGTCCAGCAGGTCTTTGATATTAGACTCTACGGGCAGCGGAGAGCAATCGTCGACGATGATCAGTTCCCAGCTTTTGTACGACTGGGCGATGACCGATCGCAGGCACTCTCTTAATATGACCGGCCGGTTAAAGGTCGGCAAGACCATGGATATGAAAGGGTTCTCCAGGAAGACCACCCCGCCCGTAACAGAGTAACGTTATAATAATTGAGTTTTATGCTTGCCACGTATTCATATATAGTTTGCTCCCGGGCCCCGGCTGCCCGGGCCTCCGGGACGCCCGGAACAATCGTCGATCGGACCGCCGGGCCTAAAAGGGTTGAGGAAATGCTTTTAAATGGTGCCATGTTAATGTAGGTACGATATAATGAGCGTGCCCAGGGTATCGATCGTAACGCCTTCATTCAATCAGGCTCAGTTTATTGAAAAGACCATTCTCTCGGTGATCAACCAGGACTATCCCGACATCGAGTACATCATCATAGACGGCGGGTCGACGGACGGCAGCCAGGAAATCATAAAAAAATACGAAGATAAAATCGCGTACTGGGTCAGCGAAAAAGACAACGGCCAGTCCGATGCAATCAACAAAGGGTTCAAGAGATGCACCGGAGAATATGTCGCCTGGATCAACTCGGACGATCTATACGTGGACGGCGCAATATCACGTGTCGTGAAATTTTTCACGGATCACCCGGAAGCGGATCTGGTCCATGGGAATATCGATTTTATCAATGAGAGTGGCAAGGTCCTTTTTAACATCAGGTCGCGCGACTTCACATTGCCGGAATTGCTGGTGACGAACCGCGTATCTCAGCCGACGACATTCTGGAAGAGAAAGATTTTCGACGAAGTCGGATACCTGGACGAAGCCCGTCACTACATCATGGATTATGATTTCTGGATCCGGGTAGCCATGAAATTCAACATCCGGCACATCAATGCCACCATCGCCCGGTTCCGGCTGCACGGCGAGTCGAAGACC
>CAVYKK010000029.1:0-307687 GCA_963769045.1 uncultured Methanocellaceae archaeon | reverse complement strand
CTTCTTGTCATGGTATAATGACATATCATGACCCCTGTATGTCTTTCGACTTCGCTCATCCGATGATTGAACGAAAATCTATATATAGTCAAATGACATATGTGGGAATCCCGCGCGCGTCGCGGGAAAATCACGTTAATGAGGATCTGAGGGGCGCTCTCCTGTGGGGTGTGGTCGTGGATCTGATGTTTGGTTGGTTGTTCGATATTTCCTGGCCGGTAATTCTCTGAAAAATTGAATTATCTGCTTAGAAGTTCGAATGAATATGTGTGTATGTAAACATACGAGCCATTGCATAATGTAATATTATGGTAAGTGTGTGGTGTACCGTGTATTCCTTTAGTAGTATAATCCCTAAAGATTAAGATATTCTCAGGTAGGATTTAATCTGACGTGTAACTCACTTATGCGTCTACGTATCAATTTTAGTGTGCGTAATTCTGGTTGATCCTGCCAGAGGTCACTGCTATCGGTGTTCGATTAAGCCATGCGAGTCGAGAGGCGTTATGGCCTCGGCGGACTGCTCAGTAACACGTGGACAACCTACCCAAAAGTCCGGGATAACCCCGGGAAACTGGGGATAATACCGGATAGATCAAACTTGCTGGAAGGCTGTTTGGTTGAAACTTCCGGGGCTTTTGGATGGGTCTGCGGCTGATTAGGTTGTTGCCGGTGTAACGTACCGTCAAGCCTGTAATCAGTACGGGTTGTGGGAGCAAGAGCCCGGAGATGGATTCTGAGACACGAATCCAGGCCCTACGGGGCGCAGCAGGCGCGAAAACTCTACAATGCAGGCAACTGCGATAGGGGAACATCGAGTGATCCTCATATTGGGGGTCTGTCCACCCGTCTAAAAAACGGGTGTTAGCAAGGGCCGGGCAAGACCGGTGCCAGCCGCCGCGGTAATACCGGCGGCTCGAGTGGTGGCCGATATTATTGAGTCTAAAGGGTCCGTAGCCGGCTTTGCAAGTCTCTCGGGAAATCCAGCGGCTTAACCGTTGGTCGTCCGGGGGGTACTACATTGCTTGGGGACTGGGAGAGGTAGGAGGTACTCAGGGGGTAGGAGTGAAATCCTGTAATCCTCTGGGGACCACCGGTGGCGAAGGCGTCCTACCAGAACAGGTCCGACGGTGAGGGACGAAAGCTAGGGGCACGAACCGGATTAGATACCCGGGTAGTCCTAGCCGTAAACGATGCTCGCTAGGTGTCACAACAGTCGTGAACTGTTGTGGTGCCGTAGGGAAGCCGTGAAGCGAGCCACTTGGGAAGTACGACCGCAAGGTTGAAACTTAAAGGAATTGGCGGGGGAGCACCACAACGGGTGGAGCCTGCGGTTTAATTGGACTCAACGCCGGGAAGCTTACCGGGATCGACAGTTGTATGAAGGCCAGGCTGAAGACCTTGCCGGACTATCTGAGAGGAGGTGCATGGCCGCCGTCAGTTCGTACCGTGAGGCGTCCTGTTAAGTCAGGCAACGAGCGAGACCCATATCCACTGTTGCTAACACGACCCGTGAGGGTTGGTGAGTACACGGTGGAGACCGCTGGCGCTAAGTCAGAGGAAGGGGTGGTCGACGGTAGGTCAGTATGCCCCGAATATCCCGGGCTACACGCGGGCTACAATGGACAGGACAATGGGTAACTACACCGAAAGGTGGCGTCAATCTCTTAAACCTGTCCTTAGTTCGGATTGAGGGCTGTAACTCGCCCTCATGAAGATGGAATCCGTAGTAATCGCATTTCAAAACAGTGCGGTGAATACGTCCCTGCTCCTTGCACACACCGCCCGTCAAACCACCCGAGTGGGGTTTGAATGAGGGCCTCTTTTTTGAGAGGCTCGAATTCATGCTCTGTAAGGGGGGTTAAGTCGTAACAAGGTAGCCGTAGGGGAATCTGCGGCTGGATCACCTCCTAACATTTTGAACCCTTAGGGTTCATACCCTTCACGAGGGACAAGGGAGTAGTCGGCCAGGAGTCGAAAAACAACCAGTCAAACGATAAAAGTGAAAAAGGATGCTTGTGGGAAAAAACCGCAGGGCTCCATTGGGCTTGTAGCTCAGTTGGAAGAGCGCCGCCTTTGCAAGGCGGAGGCCTTGGGTTCAAATCCCAACAAGTCCACTATCGCTAACAGAAAAAAAGCGATACAACGCACGCCGAAACCTTTAAATGGTTTGCGTGCCTGTAAGATGCTCGCGCCCGCAAGAGGGGACGCGAATATTCACAAAGGTTAACTTTCATCATATAATCATGATGTTTGATGCACCCATCGAGTAATGTTGATGGGGAAGAGCTGACCCCGCTTGTTTGCCCAGGTTGGGGGTTGAAGCTGTGTACATGATTGTCTTTGGACGCTGAATTGGAATGTAATGCCAGAGTATGCCGAATCCAACGTGCTGTAAAGCATTGAGGAGTCGGGATCTTTGAAAATGTACAGACAATTGAGAAGTAAAATTTAATTGTGTAGTAATGTCTTTTGGCGTTGCTATGCCGTCTGGTGAATGGCTGGGCTCGAGAACCGATGATGGACGTGCCAAGCTGCGATAAGCCACGGGGAGGCGCATGGAACCTTTGATCCGTGGATTTCCTAATGGGAACTCCTGTGTCTTTTTGACACGACCCGTAAGGGTTGGGAACGCCCTGAGTTGAAACATCTGCGTAGGGGCAGGAGAAGAAATCAATTGAGATGCTGTTAGTAACGGCGAGTGAACACAGCAAAGCCCAAACCGAATCCCCCCATGAAAGTGGAGGGGAGATGTGGTGTTGTAAACCCGTCTTTTAGTCCGGACAAGCATAAGGCTAACTCCTCTGGAACGAGGGACCGTAGAGGGTGATAGTCCCGTTGCTACTGCTTGTTGGACGTGATGGTGTTTTGAGTACCGTGGGTCGGATATCTCGCGGGAATCCGGGGGACACTTACCTCCAAGGCTAAACATATCTCGAGACCGATAGCGCAATAGTAGAGTGATCGAAAGCTGAAAAGCACCCCGTGAAGGGAGGCGAAAAGAGCCTGAAATCAGACGGTGATGGAGGGACAAGGCATGAAAGGATCTTTACGATGAAGGAAACACTCGCGAGGGTGTGGTACGAATCGTACTGCCAGTGTCTTGTCGTACGTTTTGAAGAACGGGCCAAGGAGTGCAATAAAGTGGCGAGACTAACCATTATCTGGGGAGTCGAAGCGAAAGCAACATGCTCGCAAGCAATGAGGAGCGACGTATACAAGTGCGTGGAGTCACTGGATTGCGACCCGAAACCAGGTGATCTAGACGTGGGCAGATTGAAGCGTAACGAAAGTTACGTGGAGGATCGTTAGCGGTATTGATATGCAAATCGTTCGCGTGACCTGCGCCTAGGGGTGAAAGTCCAATCGAACTTGGAAACAGCTGGTTCCTTCCGAAACATATCGAAGTATGACCTCACACGAGGCCGTGGGCGGAGTAGAGCACTGATTAGGGGAGCCGGGCGGGAAACTGCTCGTCCTCTTGTCAAACTCCAAAGCCGCCTTCGCTGTAGACTGTGGGCAGTCCGGGCTGGTGGGTAAGCTACTAGTCCGTAAGGGAGACAACCCAGACCAGGGTTAAGGTCCTTAATTGTCGGCTAAGTGTCAACACTGAAGGGCGTCCCAAGCCCTAGACAACCGGGAGGTGAGCTTAGAAGCAGCTACCCTCTAAGAATAGCGTAACAGCTTACCGGTCGAGGTTTGGGGCCCCGAAAATTGACGGGGCTAAAGCCGACAACCGAGACCCTGGAACACCGCAAGGTGATTTCGTAGGAAGGCGCCGTGCATGGATAGAAGCCAGGCTGTAAAGTCTGGTGGACCGTGCAGGGACGAAAATCTTGGCATTAGTAGCAGCTTAGCAGGGTGAGAATCCCTGCCGCCGAAAGGGCTAGGTTTCCTCGGCAATGATCGTCAGCCGAGGGTTAGTCGGTCCTAAGATACACCTTAACCGGAGTGTGTCAAAAGGGAAACAGGTTAATATTCCTGTACTTGCATGTGCTAAAACCGACGCTTAGAGCCAGCACTGGCAAGACCATCGTCTTGTTCAAGCTAATAGCACGGCGGAGAAACGTAACGTTGAGAAACCGTGTAATATGTGATGACGAAAGCAGTGTCACACTTTGAGCCCATGAAAAGGGAACATGCGATCCGTACCAAGATCCGACACAGGTGCCCCTAGTTAAGAAGACTAAGGCGTGTCGGCATACCGTGGCCAAGGGAATTCGGCAAATTAGCTCCGTAACTTCGGGATAAGGAGTGCCTGCTCTGAAGAGAGCAGGTCGCAGTGACGAGGGAGCACTAACTGTCTAATAACAACATAGCTGATCGCCAAACCGTAAGGTCTAGTACGATCAGTGAATCCTGCCCAGTGCAGGTACCTGAAAACCTCGTACAAGGGGAAGAAGGGCCTGTCAACGGCGGGGGTAACTATAACCCTCTTAAGGTAGCGTAGTACCTTGCCGCTTAATTGGCGGCTTGCATGAATGGATCAATGAGTGCTCTACTGTCCCTGGCCGCGCGCCGGTGAACATTACATCCTAGTGCAGAGTCTAGGGACCCCTAATGGGAAGTGAAGACCCCGTGGAGCTTTACTGCAACCTGTCGCTGGGTTGTGGCCTTGGATGTGCAGCGTAGGTAGGACCCGTCGATCCCAAGCCGCTAGACTTGGGGGAGGGAACAATGAGACACTACCCTTCTTAGACTACGACCCTAACTCAGAGATGAGGACCCCGATAGGCGGGCAGTTTGGCTGGGGCGGCACTCCCTCGAAAAGATATCGAGGGAGCCCTAAGGTCAACTCAATCGAGTCAGAAACTCGACCGAGAGTGTAAGAGCATAAGTTGGCTTGACTGCCACTCGCACAACGAGAGTGACAGAGATGAAAATCGGGTCTAACGAACCACTAAGCCTCCGAAGTGGGGGCTATTGATGTCAGAAAAGCTACCCCGGGGATAACAGAGTCGTCGCCGGCAAGAGTACATATCGACCCGGCGGCTTGCTACCTCGATGTCGGTTCTTTCCATCCTGGCAGTGCAGCAGCTGCCAAGGGTGAGGTTGTTCGCCTATTAAAGGAGATCGTGAGCTGGGTTTAGACCGTCGTGAGACAGGTCGGTTACTATCTGTTAGGGGTGCAAAGTGGTCTGAGCGGAAGTTGCTTTTAGTACGAGAGGAACAAGGCAACGGCGCCACTAGTCAACCAGTCGTCCGACCGGGCGCGCTGGGCAGCCACGCGCCACGTTGTAAGGGCTGAAAGCATCTAAGCCCGAAAAACACCGTGAAAAGAGACCACAAACGGGTACCAGTAAAAGACTGGTTCGATAGAGTTGGGGTGTACGCACCAAGGCAACGAGGTGCTCAGCCCGCAACCACTAACAACCCAACCCGCCAAAAGACAAAACACAAGGATCAACACACTATGGTGTTACCTTCCAAAGCGAAATCCAAAGACAACAAAGTGTACACACAACACGAACAATGGCAAAATTGCTAGTCAAAATGCTTATCACATGTTTGACTGGCCAAAACCAATCTCATTATCATGTGTTGGTTTTGGCGGCCACAGCCCTGGGGAGACACCCGGTCCCTTTCCGAACCCGGAAGTTAAGCCCAGGCACGTAGCATGCTGTACTAAGGTACGCGAGTCCTCGGGAACCACGCCAAGCCGCCAAACCCAACCAAAACCAAACAACTTTTATTTATTATTAACCAATAGCTAATGCTATTTATCGTAAACCACACTAATCAAGGCTGAAAGCCTGCTTTCTCCAAGTACGTTCACAGAAAAAAGAAAATGTTCTATACCTGTATACGCGAACGGTTTCCGTTGTACTAAATAGGTTTTTATTTCGAGGCTTCTTTGCCCCTCTTGATCAGCTCACGGACCTTCTGTCCGCCCTTCTTTCCTATGCTCTCATAGTAGCCTTCACCATAGCGCTGCTTGGTGGTCTCTCCGCCTTTCTTTCCGGCTTCTCTGACGGTCATCTCGCCTTTGCTTCCTTTGTGTGCCATAGGACTATCACTAATTATAAATCTAATTAATATATAAATGTATATTGTCCATGGAAATAACGAAAATACGCTTAATTAGCAGTTAACTGTACAGGTGCTGAACAAAAACATATATCCGATGTCCTTGTATGTTATGCTGGAGGCTTAGATTGACGCGATTCTTCGAGGCTACCACACGCGACGGGGCTGCCCGTATCGGCAGGCTGCTCGTCCGTGGCGGAATTCAGACGCCTTATCTGTACTGCCCCGGGAAGGGCGACAGCCTGATCATTAACGGTGGCAACGCCTGGATTAACAAACCGCCGGAGGGTAAGCCCGATGCTTATACCGTACAGCCTTACATTGGCATTCCTCCCCGGGTACACCGGGAGATCGCGGAACTGTTCTCTCTGCAGGAAGCGAAGAGCGAAACGCCTTCGGGCATTGCGGTCAACCCGTCGAAACTGGCAGGCGGCGCTGACATATACATCCTGGCAGGTGCGCGCTCTGTCGAGGGCGATGCGCGTGCCGTGCTGGACAGCATCATCAGGATACGCAACGGCACGAAGCCGGATACCGCGCTATATCTGCCGGCGCTGGCCACGCCGGAGAACGTCGCTCTGCTCGTCTGGCTCGGCGCCGACATTGTCGATGACGTGCTTGCCGTGGCGAAAGCGTACCAGGGACTCTACCTGACCGAAGACGGCGAGTCAAAGATAGAAGAAATGGAAGAGTTGCCCTGTAACTGCGAGGCCTGTTCAAAGCATGCGGACGAGATGAAGTCCGGGCCGCATCGTAACGAGTTGATTGCTGAGCATAACCGGGCCCGTCTTGACATGGAGATGCGCAGAGTGCGGCAGCACATTCGCAACGGCATGCTGCGCGAGTACGTGGAGAAGCAGTGCCGCTCACGCCCGTGGCTGACGGCGCTCATGCGGCTCGCAGACGCCGAATATGCCTACATGGAACAGCGCACGCCGACCTACCGGTCCGCAGAAATGCTCGCCTGCTCGGCCGAGTCGCAGAACCGGGTGGAAGTCAGGCGGTTTGCCGACCGGGTAAGGACGAGGTTCCGCTCGGACGGCCAGATACTGCTCATTATTCCCTGTTCTGCACGGAAACCGTACTCCACATCCCAATCGCACATGGCCATCATGCGTGCGCTTGGCAAGTATCGCCGCTATGTCCGTGAGGTGATCCTGACCTCGCCGATGGGTGTCGTCCCGCGGGAACTGGAGCTGGTCTACCCGGCCGCACACTATGACGTGGCCGTCACGGGCTACTGGGACCTCGAGGAGCGAGGCTGGGTGTCTGGCTGCCTCCAGGCCTTCATAGACAACAATCATTTCTCCAGGGTCATTGCGCACGTCGAGGGGCCATATGTGGAAGTCTGTGCCCAGGCGGATCGGGAGATGATCTTTACCAGCACCGGCCACATTACCAGCGACGAGTCGCTGCAAAGTCTTGTCGACCAGGTGGCGCTGGCTGTCAAAGAAATCAACCCCGCCCCTCGAAACAATGAGCAGGCGATGCTCGATATGTTCCGGGGGATGGCCGACTACGAGTTCGGCATGGGCCGGGGCGATATGCTTGTGCCTCAGAAGGGCACGGTCCGGGGCAGGTTCCCGAGTTTCGTCCTCCTGGACGGCAAAGAGCAGCTCTGCGCGATCTCGCCTCAGTATGGCTCGCTGACGCTGACGCTGGAGGGCGCCAAACGTATGAATCTCAATGATGCTTACTTCGTAGAGATCGGGGACTTTGTCCCGAAGGGCAGCATCCTCGCGCCCGGCGTCGACAATGCCGATCTGCAGATACGGCCGGGGGACGACGTTTTCGTTAAAGGAAAGAAAGCCATCGCCGTCGGCAAGGCAAAGATGAGCGGACGGGAAATGATCGAGTCGAGCCGTGGAATGGCCGTAGAGCTAAGACACGTAGAGAGATTCTCATCGAGAATCTCATAGGAGGTTCAAATGACGCTGAGCGACGTAATGCAGGGCATCCGGAAGCGGCAGATGCCGAAGGAACGGCCACCCAATGAGGTTGCGGCATTCTGGACCGGAGAGGACCTGTTAAATGGCATGCCGATGAAGTCCAGCACGATCATATTCCGGACAAAGGGCTGCTACTGGGGCCGCCGGGGCGGATGCACGATGTGCGGATACATCGGCGACGCCGCATCGAGCCCGCCGACGCCAGAAGACCTTCTGGCGCAGTTCGAGTCTGTATCGAAGCGGATAGACCATGGCATTGTCAAAATCTTCACATCGGGCAGCTTTTTCGACCCGGGTGAGGTGCCTGAGCCTGTCAGGGATAAGATCCTGTCACAGTTAAACCTCTACGCGGACAAGATCATCGTCGAGACGCGGCCGGAGTTCGTGACCGATAAAGTCCTCGCCGGCGCCACGATACAGTCGGATAAGCTGGAGGTCGCCATCGGCCTCGAGACCTCGAACGACGCGATACGAATAAACAGCATCAATAAAAATTTCCTGTTCAAGGATTTCGTCCGGGCCAGCGAGACGGCGAAAGCCCACGGCGTGAGCACGAAGGCCTACCTGATGATGAAGCCGCCCTTCCTCACGGAGAAGGACGCGCTGGAGGATATGGTAAAGTCGGCAATAGATGCCGCTCCATATGCCAGTACGATCTCGATGAACCTGTGCAATGTGCAGCGGGGGACCCTTGTCGACGAGCTGTTCTACCGTAAGGCGTACCGGCCGCCATGGCTGTGGAGCGTTGTAGAAGTGCTCAAGAGGGTTCATGGGAAGACTGGCTCAGTTATTACATCCGATCCGCTGGCCGCCGGACAGCCGAGAGGGCCGCACAACTGCTACAAGTGCGATTCGGCTTTCGCTGACGCGATCAGGAAATATTCGCTGACACAGGACATCTCAGTCTTCGACAGCCTGCACTGCGACTGCAAAGGCCTGTGGGAGAAGGTGCTTGAGTCCGAGCAATGGACGTTCGGCTCGCCGTTAATCTACTGAAGGTGATCGTTCATGGACTTTTACGACGTCGTGAAAAACCGAAAGAGCGTGAGAAGCTATAAGCCGGACAGGGTGCCGGAGGACGTGCTGCTCCGGATCATGGAGGCGGCCCGGCTGGCCCCGTCGTGGGCGAACAAACAGTGCTGGCGCTACGTCATTGTCGATGACCCGGGGCTGATTTCCAGGATCGCCCCCGGCATGGTCAAATCGTTCGGTGCGCCGTTGATGATCGTGCTATGCGCCGATCCGGCACAGTCGGGCCAGCGCGAAGGCAAGGACTATTACCTCGTCGACGCCGCCATCTCGATGGAGCACCTGGTGCTGGCAGCCGCCGCGGAAGGCCTGGGCACTTGCTGGGTCGCAGGCCGGCTGGAAGAAGCCGTGATACGACAGGCATTGGGAGTCCCCGATAACCTGCGCGTCGTGGCAATCACGCCGCTGGGGTATCCGGCCGAAGGCGGGCTCGGGAACATAGTTGGCGGCGCGATGAGAGCTGCTGTCGGCGCCTCAAACCGGAAGCCGATGGGCGAGATTGCCTTCCGTAACCGGTACGGCATGCCGCTGAATCCTCCGGAGAAATAACATACTCTCTGTATATGATCTTACCTATACCTTGTCAAGCAGGTGACCCTTTCGACACAAAGGCCACAAAGGCCACGAGGTACGCGACGTACGTTTAAGGAAAGGGCATGGGCAGCCTTCTCCTGTTAAAACTTCGTGGCCATTGTGGCCATTGTGGCCTTCGTGTTGAGGGGGTCACGAGTATAAACAGGAATTCCACAACGGCTAACACTATACTTATATGCTTTAATGGACAATATTGTACATTAGCTATGTGGAGCGAAATTATCGGCAAGTTCAAGGGCATGCCGTCTCAGGAGAAGGTCATCCGGCTGCTGCTGGAGCGGGGTTTTCAGGTCAGCCCGGACGGGCACGTGTGTTCCGGCAAGATCGTCATCCCTCACACGCAGATTGCCCGGGAGGCAGGCGTCGACCGTCGCGTGGTGGACGCTACGACCGAGATGATCCTCAACGACGAGGTCCTGAAGCGGGTTTTCCAGAACATACGTTCCATCGCTTCGCTCCGCGACGTGGCCCCTCTTTTAGGCCTCGGCGTGATCATTATCACCCCGGACAATGCGCAGAATGTCGGCATTATCCATGACGTGACCGGTATGGTCGGGCAGTACAGGCTAAGCATCAGGCAATGCGTCACCGACGACCCCTATTTCTCCGACGACCCGAAGATGACGCTGATCACCAATGACCCTATCCCGGGCGAGCTGGTAAGCGATCTCAAGAAGCTCAAGTCGGTCCGCAGCGTCACTATCCAGTAGTGTAAATGCCATGTCGGTCTTGCACGCGCGCGGGCGCTCGTGCGGCAGGCGTCGATGATGCTTGCCAGGAAACCTGTCGTTCCGGCGTTGTTTCTGCTGTCAAAATTTATGGCCAGCCGTGCCAATCTGAGTCTGGATAGACATGCAGGGAACATTAGAGGACATCGAGCACATATCCGTCCAGGTAAAGGGCCAGAAGCCGTCTGCTGACCAGCCATCGGGCGAAAGGGACTTCGAAGTTCGCGACCGGATAGTGGATCGCATCAGGCATATTGCCGGAAAGGACAGCATCACGCGTGTCCAGCCGATACAGCCCCAGGGCGATCACCAGGAGCAGGATATCCATTTCGACATCGGGGACGTGTCCTACACGGCGACCGTCCGCTATAACAACTCGCTGACGGAAGGGTGGGTAGCTACCCTGAGAAAATATCCCAAGATCTGCTAGGCGGCATAGCGGCTTGAATGGGCCGGCAGGTCATAATGCTAATGCTGCTTGCTTTCCATTTTCTTCAGCCTTGCCACCGCTTTTCTGGCATCGTGGCCGTACACGGATACGACACAGCGTTTCCCTTCGGGGCGGGCTTTAAAAAGCACGTCCATCCGGCCTATGGCCTGGTCAAGTGTCTCCGCATCACAAAAGCGCCGGTCGACCTCAATCGTCTCGGGGCAGAAGACCTCGAAATGCATCTCGATGAGTCGCTGTAACGCATCAGGGGACCATTTCTCTTTTGCCGTCCGGATAGCTTCGTGGATGGAAATGCGTTCCTTGTTGCCGATCAGGTTGTCCGCGTGGCAGACGATCTTTTCCTCGATAGTCTCCGGGATGTAGTCCTTCGGCGGCAGGCCAAGATAAGTGGCTTCATCACTGGTCAGCCCTGCGCCGACATGCCGTTCCACGATTCGGACAATGCGTTCGTCCACGCCCTCTTTGCGTAAGATTTCCGCCCCGACGACCGCGTGATCGATGCCATGGGTCCTGGAACGGCCGATATCGTGTAAAATAGCGCCGGCTTCCACCAGCTGACGATCGCATTCACAGCAAGCCGCTATTTCCATTGCGTAGTCGCGGACTTTTTTCACATGGTCAATGACGCTTTCACTGACGCCATACTTTTTTAAAAGGGAAAAGGCTTCTTTACTTTTCATCGCTACTGGGCCATGGTCTGCTTGAGCGCATCGATCCGGTTCTTCAGTGCCTGCTTTTCCTCGTTGTTATCGTAGTACATCAGGGGAGACTCGTCCACCGGACACACGAAGTTAGCCTCCATGGCGTAGTCGAAGAGTATCCGATGCGGCGGGCTCTTCGCCGCAGATGTAAAACTCCTGGTTCTCGAACTCCAGGCGCCGTTCGAGCTTCCTGATCAGCTTCCTCGTCTCGTTGCGGAGCATGTGCTCGGCGTTGTCGAGGTCAAGCTTCCACAGGTACGTCAGCCAGCCGCTGTCCTTGTCCCGCTCCCGGCGGTAGATGGCCAGGTGGTTTTCGTATAAGATGTACAGCGTCTTGCGCACGAGGTTCAGGTTGATGCCGCTGATCTCGGCCACCTTCTCGTCGGTGACCTCCTTGTCCGGTACCTCTTCGAGCACCTTCTCGACGACGATCATACCCTCGTCGCCTACCAGCTTATGAATATATCCACAGACAGCCTTGTTATTCAGAGCCGACACGATGTTCACCTGCAATATGATAAACGCACATAATTTATACAATAAGGACGACGTCGATCTTCACACTAATATACCACGATGAACAGATATAAACATTACCTGCTGTTCCGGCCATTGTGCTGTCCTGTGCGCGGGGCGTTCAGCTCATGTCTGACCCGGCGCAGGTTATCCCTGACGCTGGCGGCCGCCTCGCCTCTGGTACGCCCTTTGCCCAGCAGCGTACAGATGGCGTCGCCCTTGTTGTAGACGGTGCCTGTCGGCGGGATGTCTGCCCTTCCGGGGCCGGATATGTCTACGTTGACGGGCGTCCTGCGCGTCGCAAACATGATGCCCCGGTACCCGTATTGTTTGATCCTGAACGGGTAGAGCTTTCCGTTGATCGAGTCGACGTGCGCCTGGAACACGTTCATGCCCGTGGCCAGCTCGACGGCGTCCACGCTCCCCTGGAAGCGGGGGTTGACCTCCAGCACCTTCGGGCCATCCTTGTTGACCACGAAATCGATGCCGTTAGTGCCGACCAGGCCCAGCTCCGGGATGAGCTTCTCGGAAATGGCGCACATCTCCTTCCGGAACTTTGTGATGTAGGGCGTCACATTGCCGCAATAGTTGTAAGGCAGGTCCGTGCCCAGCCATTTCTTTCCGACCAGAATCTCGTTCACCGTGGCGGCGATGGCCTCGCTGCCTGTCGAAAATGTGCAGGTGCTCAACGGCGTGCCCGTGACCAGGTCCTGCAGGAAATATTCGTCCTCCGGCGGCAGCATGGACTCGTCATGCACCACGAAGTTCTTATGGCCTCCCCCGCCGACGATTGGCTTGGCAATGCACGGGTAGCGGACGTTGTCGCAGTCGAACAGCTCGGGCTGCGGGACTCCGAGCTGGTCGAGCTTCTTCGCCAGCCAGACCTTATCGACGACGTCATGAGCGATCTTCGGGTCGTTGCCCAGCACCTTCGACGCCGGGACGTCGGCGTCCTCGAAGCCCGAGCCGAGCACCACCCAGTCGACGTCGAACTGCTTCAGGTACGGCTTCAGGCTCTTCGGCTCCTCGTCGAACGTGACGTGCTTCTTCACGCACTTCAACAGGTCGATGTCCGGGTGATGGCCCAGCGAGTAAGCTTCCCAGCCTGCACGGCGCGCAGAGCATGCCCCGACGCGCGAGTTATACCCCACAACCAGCACGGACTCGGCCATATGTGATCACCGGATACTTATTGTCCCTTGCGCACGTCCTTGCCGTGCTCACTGGGTACTATCTTTAACTCGCCGCCCTTAAACTCTTGCCTGAGGGTCTGGCCCTCCTGCAGGCGATCGAGGAATAGCGCCAGCGCCGCCACCTCGGAGTGGGGCTGGTTGCCGACGGCCACGTTATAGTCGGCCATCTGGTACACGTCGCCGGGCACCTTTTCAGCGCCCACGACGATCATGAGGTCCCGGGACGAGCGCCACTCGCTCCTGATGGCGTCGATGCAATCGGGCAGGTTGATGCCGTACATGGTCAGGTGCGCAATAATGCCGCCGCTCTCCTTCCATTGCTTCATCGTCGACCGGTAGCTGACGCCCGTGCGGACGAAGAAGTCGCCGCCCCATGCCTTGACGACCCGGTTGATGCTCTCCGCCTCGGTCTTGTCCTCCGTGGCCAGCAGCATGCCCTTCGCGCCCAGCGCTCTCGCCGTCAGCCCGACGTGTGTAGTAATTCTCGCATCCCGCTCTGGCCTGTGGCCGAGCCGTAAAATGACAATGTCGCCCATGGCAGCACCGTAAAAAAGAAAGGAAGGCAGGCCTTATGCCCTCAAGGCTTAAGCCTTCGCCTTCTTAGAAAAGAGCTTGAGGAAATCTTCGCACTGGTCCGCCAGGCGGCTCGAAGCCTTTTTGACCGCGTCGATGGGGTCGTGGTTCTTCTTCGTCTTGACGTAGAGCACCGGCTCGCTTACGCCCGGGAACTCGATGGTATATGTCGCCGTCTCGACGGCCTTGTCCTCGAGCAGCGCTGCCTTCAGCGCGTTCATGAGCGTGTGGGTCTCGCCCCTGATCTCCATCTCGATTTCGTCGTCTGTCTTGCGGATGATCTTGACTTCCATGCAAACCACCTTAAATGACGCCCTTGCCGTAGTCCGTAGAGACCTTGCGGTTCTCCCGGCGCTCGCACTGCGGGCACTTGAGCTTGCCGTTCTCGTAGACGAGCGGGGACCGGCACCGCGAGCAGTGGGACGTGATGACGCCGAGGTTCTTGTCGACTGTCGTCAGCCTCATGTTCTTGGTGTCGATGATGCGGGCCTTCACGATATCCTGGTACCCGAACTCCTGCTGCAGGTCCTGCACATAGGAGTCCTTGACGTTCGATATGTGGATGGCCGCGGACGTGTTCCCGGCGATCTCCCGGTCCAGCGAGCCCTTGATCCTCGATAATTCGACCAGCGCCACGGAGCCCTTGATATCCGTGATCCGGCCCACCACGATGTCGCCCTCTTTCGGCGTCGGCGGGGTCTTGGTCAATGGCTCTATATAAACAGCTCTTTCCTTCTTGTCGATCGCGACTTTCCCGGTCGTGTTGGCGTAGATGTTGCCGTTCTCCTCGTACGTCCCCCTGCCAGGCAGGAACTCTTCGGACGTGCCAACCATGTCTCCGGGAATGACAATTTTCTCTTCTGCCATATTATCATTCCTCTGTCAACTTTCTGCGATCGTCTGGCGATCGTTTTTCGATCGCCTGTGATCGCCTGATTCTATAAAGCTCAACGTCTATGTACGCAATCTCTTTCGTATGGAACTTAAACGTGTGCCGTATCGGAAACTTCAGCGGGACCACGTCGGTGACAGTGCCTCTGCCCCTGATATAGCTCTCGATAAAACTCTGAGAACCAGCGTTGTGTATCGAGTATATCACGCACCCTAATTGTAGGGCCTTGTCTAAAAAGGGTCTGTCGTTCCCTTTTTCCTGCGCTCCAAAGGGGGGATTCATGACCACGGTGTCGAAATGCCCGCAGGCATCCCTGACATCGCAGCAAATCCATTCCACGCTTGCGCCCAGCGACTGAGCGTTGTCTTTCGCAGTTTCCAACGCGCTTATATCACTGTCAATGCCTATAATCTTTTGCGTGACGCCTGCGTCGGCCTGGAGAAGGCCGGCATCCTGCTTCAGCAGGCTGGCGCCGATAGCCAGCACACCTGTGCCGCAGCCGAGATCAATGACACTGCCGTCCAGGTCCCTGTTCATGAACGCAAAATACAGCAGCTCGGCGGCTATAGTCGCAGGTGTTGCGTACTGCTCCCGGCTCACGTCCGGCCGCTCGAACCCTTTCACCTTCTCTAAAAGCATCTCCAGCTTGCGTTTCCTCATGGACGTACGCTGTGACTAATTACATTGTAACTATTTTTATTTTCCGGGACCTTTTTGTGATGCGGGTACGGGTTCCGTCAAGGCTCTGTTCAGGTTCTGTGGCACGACTATCGCGCTTCTATAGATAGACCTTTGATTCGGGGACCAGCTACAGCTAGAAGTCGAAGCCCACCAGGGTCCACTCAAGACTGACGCATCTCAATTGATATTGAGATAGCAGGCACGCCGAAAGGGGAGCACCTATAAGTTCTTTATATTGGATAGGTGATAATGGCGGCTTTATATCTTGGGGGGTAATATCACGCCTGAGGTCATTATTTAATTCCCTGATATCCGCTTTTATTAAGGCGATTCTCGACATGTACCCGTTTTTGACCGTCTGGTTCATTGAGCTCAGATTTGAATACTTGATTTCATTTTCCAGCGCAGTCAGCCTGTTTTCAATATCGTACAGGTTATTATTTCCCGATGATATACCTGGAGATGGCGAAAGTACCGGGGGCGCAGATACGCCGGGTTCAGTTGCCGGGCCGCTCTCGTTCAGGTATTGCTGGCTGGCCTCGCTAATGTTATTGATCTCCGCCATGTAAGCTTTGGTTTTCGCCTCGTATGCGTCCATGGTTGTCTGGTTTATTGACCCCGGCTTAGCAAGGCTCAGCGTGTTTATAATCTCGTCCAGCTCTGTCTGTATACGGCTTAGTTTAGCCAGCGTCGAGTTCATGGCTTCGGGCGTGGACTGGATATCGTCCGCAGCCGGCTGTGAGATATTCAGGGCCGGTGTAGGTGAGATCGCGACAGGCGGGGGAGAAGTACAGCCGCCGATTAGTGTGGTTATCAGTAATATGGCCGGGATGACGAGTAGTGTGGTCTTTCGGTTCATCGGGTATCCCCGCAAATAATTACTATAGCGTGTTCATTGTCCCCGGGCTTATGCTTTTTCTGATAAAAGTGTAATTATACCGGGAGTAGGGCTGTATATGTCTGCCGGTCGGCGATGGCAAAACCTGGCAAAAACGGCACGAAGGCCTATACCCCCGTTTTTGGATAAATGTGAACATGAAAAGATCGACGATGGGCCTGATGCTATTGCTTTCAGCATCGTCGCTCCTGCTGGTGGGCATCGCAGGCATGGGGATGCTGTCCCCGACGACCTATGGCGCTGAGGATAACGGAAAGAACGTGACCGTGGGCCCGGGCGAAACCTTCTGGGTGAAGCTACCCGAGAACCCGACGACCGGCTATGCCTGGGACCTGAAGCTGAGCGACGGGCTGACCAAGCTGAGTGACACGTACGAGCCGGCAGACCGGAGCGGCATGAAGGTTGGCGTGGGCGGGACGCACTCCTATGAGATCAAAGCGACGAAGAACGGCACCCAGATGATAACGGGCAGCTATACCCGGCCCGGGAACGAGTCGGCCGGTGCAATGGAGACCTATTCCCTGATTGTAAACGTTGAACAGGGCGGCTTTCTGTCCGGGCTTTTCCGCATGCCGGCGATGCTTGATCCCGGTATTACCGACAAGACCGTGCCCTTACCCCATACGGGCCTGATTAAGAAGCTCGTCCGGCCAGGCGATAATAAAAGCATTATGCCTACAAAGCCACCTGTGATGGATATACCGGAATTTCAGATAATACCGATCGGGTCCATACCGCCTGTCCCTAGATCCGCGGCCAGCGAGCACCGCAGGTCCAACGATTGAGCTATACGGACACCCCGGCCACCGATGCGATCGACGCTCTCGTTGGCGATACGATCCAGCTCACGCTGCCTGAGAACCCGTCGACAGGGTATTCGTGGCAGATGACCTGGAGCGATGGCCTGGAGAAGGTCAGCGACAACTACCTGCAGGGCAATACAGGCACTGCCGGGCATCCGCTGGTCGGCGCCCCGGGAACGCATGAATGGGTCTTCAGAGTAATGAATTCGGAACCACAGAAAGTGACAGGCGTCTATAAGCGGCCGTGGGAAAGCTCAAGCGCCGGTGAAAAATCGTATGTCCTGAGTATCGACGTTATCTAGAACTCTCTGAGCTTGCTGATATATCGGTACCGCTCTCCCTCGGGAATGTGCTGCATGGCGATGGCCCTGATTTCCATGACCAGGTCTCTCTGGACTTTTCCCTCGACATACCCTGCCAGATTATCGCCGCCGGTCGCATGGATCTCCCGCATCACCCGGGGCATATGCTTTACCGCGTACTCCTGCATGTCGACGAAAGCCTTCTCGACGATGAGCCGGGCGTTGAGCACTAAATAATCTGACATGCGCACTTCCGATTGCGTTTCCGACTTCCGGACGTCGAGGCCGACCAGGCTGATCTCCGGCCGTTCAATGCCATCGTTCCGGAGCGATGTCTCGAACTCATGATAGATACGCAGCGATATGGTCTTGATGAACCGGTCGTATGACTGCCGGTCCTCTATCGGGTCCAGCTTCATCTCCCGGGGCGCAATCTGCTCGTTCACAGGCGGCTCCGCCACCCGGCGGGGTTCCTGTTTCGGCTCCTGCAGTGTCGATTGTCTGCAAGGCTTTTTAGCAATCTTGCTCGGCCCTTTCCTGCCGTGCACATCCATTCCTCCCGGTGTATAGAAAACCGTATGGGTTTAAGTGCTTTGCCGTACCGGGAGGTCGCTAAGGTTGCGAGAGGCCACAGAGTTTCACCACGGAGGTCACAGAGGCCACAGAGGTATGCACAGAGGTTTGTTTTAACAATGGGGCATCAGGCAGCCGCTTTCTTAAAACATCCTCTGTGTCGTCCTCTGTGGCCTCTGTGCCCTCTGTGCTGAGCTCTGTGACCTCTCGTTACCTCCGAGACTCAGGCACGGCAACAGGTTTATGTAGGTATTATGGAATTGATCAGGATAGATACTGATCGGTATGAAAAAGAAAGAGCAATCCGAACAGACCCGGCTGAAGATCCTGCAGGCAGCCATCCGGGAGATCCACCACAATGGCTACAAAGCGGCGAGCCTGGACAACATCCTGTCCTCGACTGACCTGACGAAGGGCGCCCTGTACCATCACTTTTCCGACAAGCGGGAGCTCGCCCATGCGATCATCGAGGAGTACCTCCGCATGCTTGTCGACCAGTTCTGGATCAAGCCACTCGCCGATTGCACTGACCCGGTCACATGCCTCCAGGACCTTATCACCCGGAACATCGCCGGAATGCCCGATGACGAAGTCTTCTACGGCTGCCTGTTGAACAACCTGGCGAATGAGACGTCCGGGACCGACGAGGAGCTGCGCGCTCACATCGACCGGATATACAAGTCCTGGGAACAGGCATTTGCCGATGCCCTGCGCAAGGGCCAGAACAACGGGACTGTCTCGACAACGATCAACCCGGACCAGGTGGCAAACTTTATCGTGGCGGCGCTGGCCGGGGCACGGAGCCTGGCGAAGAACTCGAAGAGCCGCGAGCCGATGATCGCCTGCGGTAACAGCCTTGTCACTTACCTGGGGGCCGTATGCAAACCTTTATGATGCAAGCCCATCATATATAGATACCAACCGGTCGGTATGTTAAAAAATGAACACAGCCGGCCAGCGCAATGATGAGGTTTGTATCATGAAAAGAGTGGCAATCTTAAACTGCAGCAACACGACCCAGGAGATGGGATGCTCGGCCTGCATGTGCCTTGAGAACATCAACAAGGCAGCGGGCGGGTTCGCCCGGTACCAGAAAGACGGCGGTGTCCAGCTGGTCGGGATCATCAACTGTGCGGGATGTCCCACGGCCGTCGCGCCCGAAAAGCTGCTGAACCGCATGAAGGCACTCACGGTCCTCGGTGTGGACGCTGTACACCTGTCGTCCTGTGTCATTGCCATCTGTCCGTTCAAGAACAAGTACCTGGACATGCTGCGCAAGGAGTTCCCCGGCGTCGAGTTCGTCGAAGGGACGCACGGCACCTCGGCGGAAGAGGCAGAGCAGTTCAGGCATCTGGCTCGTCACATGCTGACCGCGCCGAAGCCTAACCTGCCGGAACTGGCGCTCAAGGCAGCAGCGCAGGCGGCTGCTAATAAATAATCGTACCGGGGGAATGCAGAAATTTCCCCTGTGTTTTTCATTTTTAATCGATCGAGCAATCAATATATCAATGCAAAAACTCAAAGGCATTGCGAGGTTCAGAAATGGTCGACGTTATCATAATCTACGATTCCAAGTCGGGAAATACGGCAAAAGCGGCCGAAGCCGTAAGCGAAGGTGTGAAGGAGTCCGGCGCAGTGGCTATCGTGAAAAAGGCGGAAGAAGCAGTCGCCGGCGACCTGACGGGGCCGAGGGGCGTCATCCTGGGCGCCTACTGCATGCTGGACAAAGCCCCGCCCGCCATGAGGAAGTTCGTCGAGAAACAGATGTCGGCGGCTACCATGGACGGCAAGGTGGGCGCGGTATTCGGCAGCTACAAGAAGACCGGCAAACAGCTACCCAAACTGGAGAGCGCTCTCACCGAAAAAAAGGTGAAGATCGTCGCGGAAGGCGTCAATGCGCTGAACAGCCCGGATGCCGAGGCCCTGAAAAAACTAAAAGCGCTGGGCAAAAAAGTCGGGGAGCAGGCCCTGAAGAACTGATCCTTTTTTATATGAGCTTTAGCACGCCGATCTTCGGCTCGTAGCACCGGCCTTCACCCATGAGCGCGTTGATCGCACTCTCGATCGCGGCGGGGTCGTAGCCGCTGGCCTGCAGTTCGCCAGTGACATCGTCATACTTCGCGCCTTCGCCGTCATCCAGCCGGGCGACGGCCTCCAGTATTACCTCGTTAAGATCGATCTCTGGCTCCAGGACGATCTGCTCCACGATGGTAGACAGCGCGTTGATCACCATCTGCCTGTATGCTTGTAGCGAGCCGTGCGAGAGCATGTAATGGTCGATGGCCCTCGACAGCCCGGGCGCGTCCTCGGTCTGGTGGATCAGGTGCCAGGTCAGCTCTTCGCCCCGGAAGCCACTTGCCAGCGCCTTCTCAGCGACTTTGATGCGGTCAAGCGTCAGTGCAGCCGTATGAGATATCCACCGGTCCCGCACATGGCTGTCGACCACGTTGATCTCTTCGGGCCGGATAGACGTATACGAGGCGCCGGGTTCGGGGCTGTACATCCTCACCTTGCCGGACACCGCCACATACGTGGGCGTCTTCGCGCCCGAAAGGAACGATACCGCCTCCTGCTGGTACTGTCCCGCATATACCGTGAAAGCGCCGGTGGGGTCGGCCAGCCGGGCCCGGTAGAGCGTCTGGCCTCCGGTCCCGATGTTTTCCACCTCTGTAAGGACGCCGACCGCGAAAATGCGGTTGCACATCGCACCCGTGGGCGTAATGACGAAGTTGGGCGTGCGGTCCGTGTGCTCGCCATAGGTCAGCGTGGCGTCGTTGAACTCGCGGGCAAAGACCCTCCGTGCTGTCTCCCTGTCGGTCATTTCAGTGCTCCCAGCAGCGCTCTTGCCCTTATGGCTGCGTCATCGGTCGGCCTGTCGACGCCCGTGGCCACCAGGATCATACCATAATCGCCTTTGGTCAGGTTGCCGGTGACCGTCAGCGGCGTCCCGACCATGGCGGCACGGATTGTCTCATAGGCCTTCTCAGGCACGGACACCAGTTCGTCCAGCGTGACACCGACGATCTTTTCCGTCAGCGGCCTGTCGAGCACGCAGATGATCGAGCCGGTGCCATCGTCGAGCACGGCCTTGATGCGCAGGTCCTGCACACCCTCGAGCTTTCCATGGGCACGGCACTGGCCTTTCTGCATGACTCTGCTGCAGGCAGGGCATCGCTCGATGATCCCTGACCCCGGCCGTAGCGAGAGTACATCGCCCTCAGTCTCCACGTCGCAGGCGCCGTCCGTACGGACCAGATCCCCCAGGGGACGCGGCTTCCTCTGGTAAGCGCTGACCGTTCCCTGGTATTCCTCCAGGACGGTCTTCTCGTTGATATTGATGCCCGGCATGCCATGGAAGCTCTTCACGTACACGTCCCGGGCCACGATGGTCTTCACGTTGAAAATGTCAGGCACGTCCACCCAGGCGGTAAAATGCAGCCGTGCGGTCGCGTCCTCGAGCATGCCGCTGATTACCGCGACATTGCCCCGGGGAGTGA
The DNA here is from genome assembly GCA_963769045.1 of uncultured Methanocellaceae archaeon. GTDB lineage: Archaea > Halobacteriota > Methanocellia > Methanocellales > Methanocellaceae > Methanocella_A. Next base: position 286,280 of record CAVYKK010000029.1, on the reverse strand, counting down.
CGATCTCCCGGTACTGGGGCTCGATAACATTGGCAATCACAGTGATGCCTGCGTCGCCTGTACGCACGTCCTTCAGCAGCATGACCCGGTCTTCGAGCGGCGCGGTGTCCTCCTGTCGCTCCAGGTTTTGCTCCCTCTCTTCTTTCACGCGCCCGACCGGGGCGGACTGCCGGTGCTTCTTCAGCAGCGACCGTCTGGCCTCCTCGGGGGGCACTTTGTACTCTACGATAAGTAGCGTCAGCTCACGTTCAAGGGTGTCCCTGTCAATGCCAAGCGCCCGGTTTAGCTCGTCCGCGATGGGCGCAATAATGTCTTCCATCTGTCCACCGTTATAATGAAGGATTTTATAAAGAGTAGTGGGGCAATTCTTAAATATCTTATCGTGGAGCCACAAAGACACAAAGGTAACGAAGACACGAAGAATCGATGGCGACTTCAGTCTTCGTATTTACCGCACGATGCGGAGGTATCGGAGCATCTGGAACGCGTTGAACGCGAAGAACAACACGAGCAGCCCGAGGTATGCCGCCTCGAAGGCGACCAGTGAGCCTTTGGAGGCCAGCCTGTAGATCTCGAACCCGATATAGAACTGGAGAAAGATGCCGGCCGTCATGATGATGAAGACAATCCACTCGTTGCCGACGCGAACCGGGGGCTGTTTGTTGCGGTTGCACCTGTTCACGAGCCTGCGCTGCTCCTCTGTCAGCTTAAGGCTCCCGATGTACGCTTCCAGCTCCTGCCGGTCAAGCTCGTCCTCTACCGAGGTAGTGCGGATGCCCATCTTTCGCTGATTGATCTCGTCGATCTTCCTGTTGATCAAGTCGATCTTATGTAGCGTATCTTCATCGGGCTGTACGTCCGTTACGGCCATTTTTCATCCTGACCGCCAGGCGGGCGGCTATAATAATTCAAGGGGTGGGCAAATATATACCTTCTCATTGACCGGCCGCGTTTCTTCCGGGACGACGCCGGAATACGACGGTTTACGGTTGGTTAGAGAAACGCTTTATAAAGTGGTGTCGTAAATTGTTTTGGAGTGCCAGAAATCGTCCTATTATCAAAGGGCGAATTTACTCCTGTCATAATCACGAAATCCCCCATGGTTTCTGACGGCGCCTAAAAACAGGTGGCTGTAATCAATCGCTGAACGGGCATGGATGAAGCGGGCATACCCGGCCTGCTTCCCCCACCCCGTTGACCGTTTTCCCGACAGATCTCTTTTCCTGCTTCATTACACCCGGGCCTCGACAATCTCCTGCCGTGGCATGGCTTACTGGTTAACGGTTTGTGAGAGAAGCCCTTTATAAATATCCTCCTTTTTATAGAAAAGTGATATCATGAAGCTTACGACGATAATCAAGATCATTGCTATGATTGCGCTGGCGCTGACTGTCCTGCCGGCGTTGTCCTTTGCGACGAATGTCACCGTGACGGGTACTGTGACCGACGTAAACGGCGATCCGGTGTCAGGCGCTGACGTGACGCTGGTGGACGACTCCTTAGACACACTGGGCGTCGTCAGGACGGATGCGAACGGCAACTTCGGTTTCTATAATGTATCCATGAATGGATCGACCATCGTGAAAGCCCTGGTAACCTATGTCCATAACGGACAGAGTTTCAGCACGAGATCGGAGAATGTCATCTGGATAGATGTGTCTCAGGGCCTGGTGACTATTCCTGTAAATGACACTCGCCTATACAATTATCCTTTGAGCGATCACGGGTACGTCTGGGGCACGGTCATTGAAAGCCTGGCGAACAGCCGGGCACTAAGTGCCACGGTATATCTGGACGGGAACGACGTACACCGTTCCGTGCAGACCGGCAGTAGCGGTACCTTCCAGATCGAGGTCCCGCCGGGCGAGTACAAGATTTATGCCGTACAGGAAGCCGATCATAACGGGCTATTCTCTAACCGGACAACGATAACGGTGCAACCTTCGAATATCCTGCTCGAGTCGGCGCCGATCGTCCTGATCGCCGATCAGAAGCCCTCGTCCTCGTGGGGCGACATAAAGACGGCTCCGTTCGCTCTTGCACTGGTCATCGGCATACTGATGATCGTTACAGGATGGTCATTGTTGAACAGGAAATAATCTTAGGTGCCGCATGCCGCCCGGTCGGAGGGTACAAGTTGCTATCCCTCCTGTCTCGGGCGTGCTGCGCTGCCGCTGGCTGGCGATGGGCACAGCCCTGTCTATTAACCTGCGGTGGCATGCATGCAGGCATTTGCGCGCGTGCGTTTGCCGGGGCCTGGCATGCGATAAAAGCCCGTTGTCAGCATTATCGCGCTCCCTTTTTACCTTCCCGGCTACAGAAAGATTAAATCAAAGTGCCGTGATATTATAGGCATCTGGCAGGTGACTTTCGACCGTGAGGCTGTCTTTTTCCCACAAGCTGCAGTCAGAGAGCGACGTCCGCTCCATCCAGTCGCTGGAGGACAGCGGGTTCGGCTGCTGCGAGCTTATGTTCCCCGAGCGGGAGCCGCTGGACGAGCAGACGCTGAACATGATCGACGAGGTCTCAAGCACCACAAACCTGTACCTGACCTCACATCTGCCCTACAAGAACGTGAACATCGCCAGCGTCTACCAGTATGTCCGCGAGAGCAGCACCGACCTGCTGCTGAAAATCATCGACGACGTCTCGGACTACGTGGACATGGTCACGCTGCACACCGGATACGCCTCCTTCGGCAGCGGCACAGTGGACCAGGCTATCGAGAATAACATCCTCAGCCTGGCGCGTATATGCGACCACGCCGGGCAGTATGATATCCTTGTGGGTGCCGAGAACGCCATGAATGAGCGCCACCTGGTAGGCAAGACGTTCCGGGAGATGGAAGCGCTGATGCGCGGCGTGGACCGGGGCAACCTGGGGATCACCTTCGACATCGGCCACGCGAACATCACCGGCAACATCGAGGACTACCTGGACAAAAAAGAGTATATCATCGAGGTACACGCCCACGACAACTTCGGTTACTCGGACGAGCATCTGGCCTTCGGCGAGGGCAAGATCAACTGGGGGGCCATCTACGACCGCATTAAGGACTGGGAGTGCCCGATGGTGATCGAGAACCTGACCGTCGGAGAAGGCCTGAAGAGCCTCAAGTACATCCAGGGGCTGTCATCCGAGTCGGGCACCTACTTTCGCCTGAACATCCTGATCAAAAATATCAAAGCTTCGAAGACCCCCCGCGAGCTGCTCCACATCAACAACGACATGATCGAGCTGTCCGAGAGCGCCCTGAAGATGGGCGGCACCGGCAGCATGATCAACCACATCGTCTCCTCCTGCCGCGATGCCATGGCCTGCGAGATGGCCCGCATCGTCCTCGACGATATGGAGACAAAGCAGGGCGCCCCCCGCTTCAAGTACGCGCTGCTGGCGACCGGCAGCTTCGGCCGGGCCGAGATGTCTGTCGAGTCCGACCAGGACACGATCCTGGTCATCGACGATGGTGTCGACGACGCAGGACGCCAGTACTTCACGGCCTTCGCCGGGATGCTGGTCGACGGCCTCGCGTCGGCCGGCTTCGACCGGTGCAAGGGCAACATGATGGCGAGCAACCCCAAGTGGCGGGGCACCACTGCCGAGCTGATCTCGCACCTGGACGACAAGTACGAGCGCTCGGTGATCATGGACACGCGCTACGTATTCGGCGACCGGCCGCTGGCCCACCGGTTCCTGCGGACCCTGCACCACCGGCTGCACACCGACCCGTATTACGCGATCGAGCTGGCGATATCGGCCATCAACGCCGAAGTCGGACTCGAGGGCGACTCGCTGAAGATCGAGTACTACGGCGACGCCGAGGACGCTTTCAATATCAAGAAATATGGTTTCCGGATATTCAGCGCGTCCATCAAAGCCCTCGCCGCCAAACACGCCATCAGCCGCACCAACATTGCCGACCGCCTGTGGAAGCTCCGGGACCTGCAGGTGATCGACGCACATCAGTTCAAGCGGTTCATGTTCGCCTACGACCAGCTGACTCGTGTGATGATGCTGGGCTACGTCCAGAACATCAAGCGCGGCGTGGTCAGCAACGAGTTCGTGCAGCCGTTCACCCTCTCGAAGAAGGACCGCGACGGGCTGAAAGAGGCCCTTCGCATCGTGAAGGAGATGCAGAACGTGGTCAGCAGCGAGTTCGCGATCGCCAAGACGATGCTGTAGTATATGTAATACAAAACGGATTCGTCGAATGTTATTCTCGCAGAGAGCGCGGAGACGGCGCAGAGAGCGCAGAGGTTTTTTTCAGATAGCAATTATTTATGAGCGTCTCTGCGCTCTTTGCGAGAAACCAGTACTACGCTTGCCGAAACAAAGGGGAATTTCATAGGACTCGTTAATGATAAATGTATGTTATCATGTAAAGGCTATTGAAAATTTTGCCTTGTCCATGCAATGCGCCTACTGTCACGCCCGCCAAGGGCGCCAAGAGCCAGGGGCGCCAGGAACGTGTCAGGGATGAACTCGGTCCCTATACTCTTAATAGTCCTGGCGAACCTGGCCCTTGGCGCCCCTGGCGGGCGTGACAGTAGGCGCATTGCATGAATAAGGCCAGATTTTCGATAGCCATTACACGAAAAACCGATTTATCATCACTAGTTCTCTGTGGCAATAAACCGTTCCGTAAGTCCCAGGCCGCAAGCACAGGGATGGCAGGATATCTATGCCGGTACCGGAGCACGCATGCACGCGCGAGCGGCAAGGCGAACATGACTGTGCGCGTGGACTGGGGCATGAACGAGACAAAATACCCTTAATGGCATTTATCGTTATTGTTATTCATCAAAAATTATTAAAAAAATAGATCAGTATGGGCCGCTGACAACGCTGCTTGTCGAGAAGAAGAACGCGGCAATGATGGTAACCAATACCATCGTGATGATGAAGACGCCCACGAAGATGATCACGAAACCCAGGACCGCATAGATTATCAGTGTCCCGGCGCTAACATCTTTATACGGCAGTATGCCCTCGTTGACCTTTTTCGCCGTCGAGTAGGCGTTGTAGATGCCATAGAGCCAGATGGCCAGGCCCGGGATGATCAGCAACAGATAGCCTATGATTGTCCCTGCCAGGAACATTAACCCCTTCAGGAAGCTTTCGCCGCTATAGACCTGCCCCAGGCCCGGGATAAAAAATGACAGGATAGCCGCAATGATCGGATTCTTACTATTTCCACCATTAACCAATTTGAAACACCTCACACAGTCAGGCCAGAGATTGGCCTATAACCGATGTATAGCTGTGACGGATTATAAATTATTTGATATAATTTTGAAAATGCCTGTCAAATTACACGTCTGACCACCAGGTCAAGCACTACCGGCAACATAACGGCCACAGCTCCGCCTGCGATGGCAAACCCGGTATTGATGCCGTGGGCCAGCGGGCTGGCCAGCCATCCGGGCGGGTGCCAGCCGAGCAGGCCGATAAGCACAGTGGCGCCCATCAGCCAGATCAGGAAGTCGACGGCCAGCAGGAGCATGATAAGTGAACTTATCAGCCCGATCTCCAGTAAAACGTCCGTTTTTGTCACATCCGTGTCTGTCGTAAGAGATAATTCATATTCGTACTGAAACGTCATATCATTTATGCTTTTAAGTCATGACACGGCTTTTTTACGGCAAACCGGTAATACCATCGACATGGCATCATGCATCATTCCATAACCTAATTATACCATAGCTTCTAACTCACTTTCTGGTTATTATGCCGGTATGGAAATGCAACGTCTGCGGGTACGAGATCGATTCGACAGACGCCCCTGACCAGTGTCCGTCGTGCGGGTCGTCGAAGGGCGAGTATTACGTGAAGGGCCATCACCCGAAGGATAAGCTGGAGGCGGGCGCTGACCTGCTTGTCATCAACGGGTCGAAGCACCGGGCGCACAACTCGGCGTACTTCGCCTCGCTTGTCGAAGAGGTCGCGAAGGAGAAGGGCGTCTCCTGTAAGGTGCTGCACCTCGCCGACTACAAGATCGAGCACTGCTGGTGCTGCTATAGCATGATCGAGGACCACTGCCAGTACCCGTGCCGGAACGCGTTCGACGACGTGCACAGGCTCCAACGACTAGTCATGGGCGCGAAGGCCATCGTCGTCGTCAGCCCTATTAACTGGAACAACATGCCCGCACAGCTCAAGGACTTCCTGGACCGGCTGACCTGCATCGAGAACATGTACCTGATCAACGAAACCACCCCGCTGGCCGGCCGCACGGTCGGCATCATCGTCAACGGCCACGAGGACGGCGCGTACAAGACGGCCTTTGACATCTTCATGGTCTTCCAGAATCTCGGCTACGTACTTGCCCCCTACGGTCTGGCATACTCGACCCACGGCAGGCAGCACAAGGCCGAAACGGACAACGACTACTTCCGAAGCGAAGAGTTGATGAGGACTTATGTCCGGAACATGGCGCACAACGTGATCGAGTTCGCGAAGCTTGACATCGACAAGAAGATGGAAATCAAACCTAGCTGCGAATAACCAAGCCGCCAAAGGGCCAAGAAGAGACGCCATGGCGCCACTTAGCACCGAAAGGTTTCAAGACGCCAAGCTATATTTATAAATTTAAGGCGCCAGAGTACCAAGAGCATTGAAATATTGTCATATACAATGACTTAGACATAGCTATTCCTGAAATGTTGTATACAATGAGAAGGCATCAGACACAAAGGCCACAATGGCCACTATGGCCACAAAGTCCTTTTTATAAAGGGGCTTCCATGAATCTCTTTTTAAACGTACGTTGTGGCCTTCGTGGCCTTCGTGGCCTTTGTGTCTGATGCCTTCTAGCCTGTACAAAAAGAAATGCGAATGACTAACACTTAGCATTTTATTAAAAATAGACCTGGCGCCTTTGCGTCTTTCGACTCTAAGTTGCGCCTTGGCGGCTTGATAGCTTAGACGTGTATGCGTTTGAGGTATTGTTCGCTGACGCCGAGCATGTCCATGGACAGCGAGATGACCGCATTTGTAAAGACGTAGGTGTTGATCTCGGAGACCGACGGCCGGGACTGGACGGACTTGGTCGCCACGATCTTGCTCATCTCCCGTTCCCAGTACAGGCCGATGTCCTCCAGCGATACAGGGATGTACATGATGTTCTTCGCGTAGCCCCACGAGTCCATGAGGCTGGACAGCCGGGAGTCGATGTTGATCATGATGGGGAAGACGTCGGCCCCGCGGAGTTTGGCCTTGACCACGCCCTCGATGATCTCCCGGGTGTTGCCGCTGCCGCTTAACGGGATGTACGCGTCGCCTCGCAGGAACGCGGGAGTGGTGGGGCCGTCGCGTATGAACACGTTACGGCCCAGGTGCGTCAGACGCATGCCGAAAGCCCGGGCCACGAAGCCGGACCGGCCCACGCCGTCCACGATGTAGTTGCCCCGGCGGTTGAGCACTTTGTCGACCCAGTCGCTGAGGTGGCCGGGGTCGATGTTCTTCAGGAGGCTCGCGTTCATGGAGAAGTGGTCTATCTGGGCGTAGTATCGCTCGATATCGGCGCGGTCGTGGTGGTACAGCTCCGGTATCAGCGCGTTGAGCAGGACGATCAGCTTCAGCTCGAACTCGGAGCCGAGCGCGGTCAGGCTCTTACGGCCGAGCCCGGTCAGCGTCGGGATCTCGAACACGTAGCCGTTGTCGTATTCGCTGACCATCGAGTACGCCTTCGAACCCACGTTTGCCGTGAGCAGCAGGACGGGGACGTCGAGGCGGAACGCGTCCTCCAGGTAACGGATGATGCTCTTGGTCTCCCCTGAGCCGGTGGCCGCGATGATCAGATTACGCCGCTCCGGGTCGATATAGCGCCTTATCGGGTCGTCGAGCGTGAGCGGCATGATGTTCTCGTAGCGGGACGACTGCTGGAGAAAATCGTAGAGCGCCAGCGCGCTCCGGCCTTCGGCGATGCCGTAGATGAACTTGGTACGTTCCCGGTTCTCCAGGATGAAGCCGGTAAGAAGGCTGACCAGCTCGCCGATCCGATCCCGCCCTATCTCGCCCAGCTGCTTGATGAATCTCTGCTGTATGTCGACTGCCTCGTAAAACGTGCCCGTGGCGATCATCGGTTATATTTATGTACAAATTAATATAAAAAGTGATTGGCATCGGCCACAGGCCGCTTAAGCCACGCGCAGTAGCCGTTACGTATATCAATCGCCAGTGTCATCCAATATGAGCAAACTAGTGATATTATGAACGCAGAAGCACCCGGGTATTCGGCCCGCTATTCGGCCATCATCGGCTGCGGCCCCAGCGGCTGCATGATCGTGAGCCTCCTGAAGCAGTCTTCGGCGAAGTCCCGGCTGATCGCCGTGGACGAGAGCGGCGAATCCCTGGGCGAGAGCGGGGCGGAAGTCATGTTAAAGGCCCGGCCTGGAGAAAAGGTCGCCGGGGATATCGGGACATTTGAGATTGTCTTCGTCGTTTTTGACCCGACGGAGCCTGGCTCAGCAGGCTGGGCAGGCGAAGTCGCTTCCCGGGCTACGGCTGATGGCGCATTTACGTACGGCCTGATTATCCGGCCGCCCGGTCAGGCATCGCCGGACTTAGCCGCATTGCGCAGGCCTTTCGGGGGCATAGGCGTTATCGACGCAGACTATGTGCGGGAAAAGCGCGGCGGCAAAGACCCTGCCATGGCGCTCCATATCGCGTTCAACTTCACCGCCCACACGCTGACCTTCCTGGCAGACGCCATCGATGCGGGCGACTTGAGCGTATCTGCCTTAAAATCTGCTGCCAGCGGGCGTATTACGAATTTTGCCGCATCGCATGTGTCCGATCCGATCGCTATATACTCGCTGACCTTTAGCAAGATTAACCGGGCTGCGATTAAATCGGGCATCGTCTTCCTCGACGACGCGATAGAGGACGTCCCGGCACGGCGCATCTTCCTGGGCATCGGGCGGACGCTGCCCGGGGCCGAGCTGAACATGATCCGGGCGAAAGGGCTGGAGCCGTTCAAGATATTAGCTTTATTGGCACAATAGCAGTAACAATATCAGATAAATATCTTCACAGGCCGATGTCTACTCTTGCTTTTTGTAAAAACAAATTATGACAAATATCCATTATTCCCCATACACGTCACGGTGCGGCGCCTAATCTAATATAACTCTGGAAGTTCCCTGTAAAACGTCCCAATATCGATCGCGGTGCGACGCTCATGCCGGCTGATGCTGCATGGGCTACTCCGGGTTTTTCCGGTGCTGCGCCGTCCGGGCCGCGTTCTTACAATATCATAGATCAATAGCGCATGATATGGTATGTCCAATATCAATCGCGGTGCGACGCCCATGCGTTCTTGCAATACTAAAGACTTATAGAACAGCATAATTTGGTCAATCCAATAATAATCGCGGTGCGACGCCCATGCCGGCTGCGCTGCATGGGCTACTCCGGGTTTTTCCGGTCTCATGAAAAATTTAATAAATGAAGCCGACGCATGCCGATCTAACGATAAACGTAATAAACCATATAAATGGAGTTTAGACATAGCTATTTTTCATCACCTCTACTTGAAAATACCCTTTTTCATCCGTCGAGTGCTCCGCCGTCCGGGCCGCGCTCGCACCCTCGCGTCACCGGACAGCTGCGCCTTCGGCAGCGCTGACCGGAGCGCTTCGCAAGCGCTAAGCAACGCGCCTGTCGGCAGCGTTCATTGCCCGGCCGCCTCCGCACCCCTCGCACAGCTTCGCGTGCGAGGGGCCTTCGGCCAGAAAAACCCTCTGCGGACCGCGAGAGCAGCAAAGGCTATTCGTACAATGACTAGTGTTGGGTCGTTGCCTGTACTGGTGTTGGTATGGGTAGCCTATGCTTCTCCGCGGAAGGCGGAGGGTTTTTTCGGCTTGCCCTCTCGCACGCGTAGCTGTGCGAGGGGTGTGGAGGTGGCGGGTGTGAAAAACGCTGCCGATAGGCGCGTTTTTCAGGGCTTGCAAAGGAGGCTCAACGCCGCCGAAGGCGCGTTGGGCCGACGAAGGTGCGAGCCCGTCGCCCGACACCGGAACACCGGAAAAACCCGTAGTAGCACGTGCGGCAAAGCAAGCACGGGCGTCGCACCGCGATGAATATTGGAAGTATAGGTTATCTGCTATGATGCTTATGCAAGAAGCAAGTATGGGCGTCGCACCGCGATTAGAATGGGAAGTATTAGCTATTGACCGGTATGGCTTTTTACAAGAAGCAAGTATGGGCGTCGCACCGCGATTGGAATGGGAAGTATTAGCTATTGACCGGTATGGCTTTTTACAAGAAGCAAGTATGGGCGTCGCACCGCGATTGGAATGGGAAGTATTAGCTATTGACCGGTATGGCTTTTTACAAGAAGCAAGTATGGGCGTCCCACCGCGATTAGTATATAAAAAACTAATCAGGACGGATTATAGCCTAAATCGTCCAATATGTAATCCAGATTTAACAAAAAGTCGTTAAGCATATGAACCGGTAGTATGATACAGCCATTCTCGGTAATTAAATTATCATCTATCCACGAGACGATTACTGGTATAGAACGTATGCTAAACGCTTCTTCGTGAACAAGGCATCTTTTGTAATGCTTTAGAGCTTCTGCTTTAATGGAAGATGCCCTGTACCTGCCCCGACCGTACTTCTTACCGTCGATGCACAGGCACAGGTCCTTGCGATATCCAACCACGTCGATCTGATAGCCACGACCATTGAACTTGAAGACCTTGCGGAACTTGACCTCGAAGTTGTGCTGGTCGAGGATGTCGCGCAACAGCTCTTCGAACTCCTGCCACGTCAGGTCGTCAAGGTCGTGCTTGAGAGCGCGATCGCTTTCCATTGCGGCTAAGATCGGCCTTTATAGGATATCAAGTTTCTCTACTATGTTGCCGTTAGCGTAGCGCCTTTCCTCGAAGATATCCTTGTCGTTCATCACCTGGCGCTCCAGCGTGCTCATGGCGATGTGGAATGCGCCGTCCGCGCCCCAGCCTTCGCCCTTCGCGTTGTAGAAGCGGTGGTCCGACTTCAGCCGTACGCGGCAGAGGATGAGCGGCGTGCCGCGGAAGGTCTCCTTGTGCTGCTTGAAATAGATGTTCACGTAGCCGCCGACCAGGAACTTCTCGAACTTCTTGATGAAGCTCGTCATCGTGGTGTAGACGTACTCCTGGTCGTAGTCCACCAGGTTGCCGTGCGACATCTGCAGCGTGAAGGGCGTCTTGATCTCGTTCCGCTTCAGCGCGGCCAGGGCCAGCAGCACGTCCGTTGCGGTCATGATGCCCATGACCTTTTTGTTGTCATAGACGACCAGGCCCTGGATGTCCCTCTTGATCATCAGCTCGATGGCCTCCCTGATGGTCGAATCGGGTTTTACCGTGACCACGCTGTCCGTCATGATGTCCCGGACCCTGATTTCGCGTACTGGTGAGTTCTTGCCGACTACCTTTTCGACATGGTCGGTGCTGTTCGGCGCGATTAGCTGGAGCAGGTCGTGCATCGTCGCGATACCCACCAGCTTCCCTTTCGAGAGCACCGGTACCCGCGAGATGCCTTCCTCCCGCAGGACGTTGATCAGCTTGCCCACGTGGTCTTCTGCGTCCAGCGATATGACGCCCTCGCTCATCATACACGAGACCGACTTGTCGCCGAACTCCGTCTCTGCGGCGCGCTGCATCAGGCTCTCGGTGGTGACCACGCCATTGACTTTGACTTTATCGAAGACCGGCAGCTGCCGGGTCTGGCTCTCGACCATCAGCCGGGCCGCCTCGTAAATGGTAGTTTCCGGGGTAATCTTCGGTGTCTTGCGAATCATCCCGTTGATGCCTGTCTTCAGGTTCCGTAAAGAGCCTACGATCGACTTCTCGGTTACCATCCCTGCGTACTCCTTCTCGTTGAAGACGAGCACGGCGGGCTTGTGAGACTTCCTCAGCAGCGGCAGGACATCCTGCAGCGTCGCTTTGGCATCGATCTTCTCGAACCTGTCGGTTGTAATGTCTGAGACGTTCATGTTTCTTACCCCTGGAGCCTGATAAGAGACTCCATGAGATATGTATGTCTCCCGATGGTGATAATCATTTCGGAATCGGCATATGTCGGAAAGTATTTCAATGTTGCGGAAAATAACTAACTAGTTCTGGCGCTCTCTCTTTTTGCATTTGCAGGTAAAAACAGGAAAAATGTGCACTTGTTTCGAAATAATGATAACCATGATGGCCAATCTAAAGAGCAGCGACAGGTTGTTGTGAAAACCGTGAAAAAGCTCCGTGCCGATGAAAATGACAAATGTCCACAAGCGTGAATAGGGGGCGGTCTCCATAAACCCATTTTGGGGTACCGGGCGTGGCCCCCTGCTGTTGGCCCTCGCCGGGCGCCAAAAGCTCCGCCACGGTCGAATTTGGGGCCCGCATAGGTAGCAGGGAGACCAATAACATTACTGTTCGGCCACGGGCAGCACGACCACGAACCTGACTCCCTTCGTGTGGTCGCTCGGCACCCGGTCCTCGATCCATACGTGGCCGCCGTAGCTGTCCATGAATGTCTTAACTAGGTATAGGCCGAGGCCCATGCACCTTTTCGGTTCGCGGATCGTCGTTCGAGTCGACATATTCGATGCCAAGCGGCCCAATCGCCGTCACCTGCGTAATGTAGTCGCCGGACTTTGCCCAGTGAAAGTGGGAAGTGTTGCCAGGCAGAACGATCACGGCGCCGGGCGGATAGGCCACCAACTTCTCGGCGTCGAACTGATCACCCAGGCCGATGTAGAAGATACCGGAGATGACTGTGTAGATCCGGTCTTCCATGTGCTTGTGTGGCATCAACTTCACGCCGCGGGGCACCTTGACCCTGATCACGTAAGGGCCTTTCTCCGAAGGCTGGCCTACAACAACGGCGAGGCGCACCGAAGGCGGGAACGCCGGGAAAGGCTTCCAGTCGATATCCTCGGGCAAGACTGCCATGAAAACGTCTTGCCCTGGCTGATGGGATGAGGCTCGAGACGACGCTCGATATGTGGCTCTTTCTTTCATAGAAACCCTTTCTAACATGTGAGGCAGCCAACAGAAGAAGAGCCTAAGCTGTCATCTCCATCTCCGCGGCGACCACTTTCAGCAGATTTTTTGCCGCCATAGTCGATGAGGCGGGATTCTGCCCGGTAACCAGGCGGCCGTCCACGATGGAAAAGGGCTGCCAGTTGCGGACTTTTTCGAAGATGGCTCCGAGGCGCATCAGTTCATCCTCGACAAGGAACGGCACAACGTTGGTGAGCTGAACCTCTTCCTCTTCGCCATTCGTAAAGCCAGTTACCCGCTTCCCCTTCACAAGAGGTTCGCCTTTGTATGTGACGTGACGGAGCACACCGGGGGAGTGGCACACTAACGCCACCGGCTTGCCGGAGTTATAGAAAGACTCGATTAACGCGATCGAAACCGGGCTCTCGGCCAGGTCCCACATGGGGCCATGCCCGCCCACATAGAAAACTGTGTCGAAATCCTCCGCTTTCGCGTCTGCAAGCTTGATGGTATGGGCAAGGGCTTTTTTGGCTGCCTCATCCTTCTTGAACCGCGCCATGGCCGGGGTCTGATTTTCGGACAGATCGCTCTTCGGGTCGATCGGCGGCTGCCCGCCTTTCGGTGAGGCGAGCGTTAATTCTACGCCGGCGTCCCTGAAAACAAAGTACGGGGCCGCGAATTCTTCAAGCCAGAAACCGGTCTTGCGACCCGTGTTGCCCAATTGATCGTGGGATGTCAGTACCATCAATATTTTCATCTTCTTTCTCCTTTGTTCTGTGTTAGCCGAACGTGAACCCAAATCTTACATATTTTTATTATTATAAACAACTCGAATATATAATATAAAGCTACTTTTTGAAGACTTCCAGGTCCCCGGAGATGCACCTAGATGCCTTATTGATGAATAAAGATCTATTCAACAGCGGGCAGCATGACGACGAAGCGCGCACGCTTCGTATAGTCGTGTCACAGACAACATGACCACGAACCTGGCGCCCTTCGTGTGGTCGCCGGGCACTTTGCATACTACCAGCTCAAGAACGCATCCAGAATGGTCGCCACCGAATCAGGAGCAGCAACCTAAGGCGTTTGCATGCCCGTTTCATCCTGGCGGCCCTGCGGCGACCGGGTGTGAAGCTTATGCCGAAGTGAAAAGCTATAGAAAAATCGTAGAAAAGGAAAATGGAAGAAAAAATAAAGTTAAGGGCGGCCGTCGACCGGCACGCCCCTCACTTGATCACGTCGATAATGGACGAGGCAGCCTTGCCTTTCCTGGCCTGGGACCTGCCGCCGGTATAGTCGACATCTTCCGTTGCGGCCGACTTCTGGCCGCTCTTGCCGGCTACCTGTGGCGACTGTACTCCTGTCATGATAGCGAGAACCCTCACTTTGCCCTCGTAGTCCTTCTGGATGCGTGCGCCCCAGATGACGTTGGCGTGGGAGTCCATCTCGTAGGTCAGCGATTCTGCGATGTTTTCGGCCTCACTCAGCGTCAGGTCCGGGCCGCCGGTGATGTGCACCAGCGCTCCGGTCGCGCCGCGGTAGTCCACGTCGAGCAGCGGGTGGTCCAGCGCGGCCTTGACTACGCTCAACTTGTCCTGGCTCTTGGTCTCGCCCACAAGCATGACTGCAACGCCGCCGGCATTCATGATCGCTTTAACATCGGCGAAATCGAGGTTAATGAGCGATGGCCGGGTAATCGTCTCGGATATGCCCTTGATGGTTTCGGAAATCAGCTGGTCCATGACCGAGAACGCCTGCTCCAGCGGGAGGTTCGGGACCATTTCGAGCAGCCTGTTGTTGTCCAGCACGATGACCGTGTCGGCAGCAGCCCTTAAGTCCGCGATACCCTCTTCGGCCTTGAGCATCCTCGCGCGTTCAACCTTGAACGGCGTGGAGACCATGCCTACGACGATGGCGCCATTCTCCTTGGCTACCTGTGCGACGATGGGCGCTGTGCCGGTGCCCGTTCCGCCGCCCATGCCGGCCGTGATAAATAGCAGGTCAGTGTCCTGCAGGACTTCCTGCAGCGTGCTGCGCGCAAGTTCTGCCGCGCGCTTGCCGATCTCTGGGAACCCGCCGGCGCCCAGGCCGCGGGTCAGCGATTTTCCGACCAGGATCTTCTTGTCGGCTTTGATCACGTCGAGGTGCTGCTTATCGGTGTTGACTGCGATGGTCTCAACGCCGTCGATGCCGATGTTGTACATGCGGTTGATTGTATTGTTACCAGCGCCGCCGCACCCTACGATCTTGATCCGGGGGAGTCCAAAGTCCTCGAAGTCAGCCCCCGATGTGTTCTCGCCCTTATCGTTCCGGTACTCACGTTCCATTTCGGTATATTTCAGTGCTTCTTGCACGATTGATTCCATAAATATTCCATCCCCTGTTTTAGGTTTATTATCGGATCAAGGCAGGCAGTACGAAGCCTCGGAATGCGCGGCGTTCGCGCATGCCTGTTACAGAAACCGCATTTTTCACTTTCGGACGCTATTTTTCCGGGCCGTCCTGGTTAGATACTGGACGATGTTCATGGGCTGAAGTCGCAGCCCTGACAGGAAAGACAAGCTAAACTTTACAACAATTCCGCCTTATGTAAAGGCAGTGCTCATTAATCTAGCGATGCCGATCAAATTGATTACCTATCAATTGATCCAATCCAAATCCCAAACTTAATATTCCCTTCTATACATTTAAGCCAACCGGTGTACTCCAGTGAAAAAATTATTGTAGCATGCCGCTTTCGTTTTCCGATCTGTAATAGGATGCATCCAGGATGGCCCCTGCCGCTTCTATAGCTACGACCTAAGGCGTTTGTATGCCCGGCTCATCCCGGCGATCTACGGCGACCGTGTGCACAGTATATGCCGATATCAAAATAGTTAATCCAGACAAATGGCCGGCGGATTCCATTCGCCGGGGTTGGCGCCTGTTTATGGTTTTAATATTCCCTTTATTGTACCGAAAGTTAATCGGCCGGGATATGAATTTTCGGTTCCATGTTTCTGCCATAGCGGCCAGATATTTGTATAATGTAGGCCCTTTATATGAATACTCACTATTATTTCATAGGACGAAGCTGAGTTATCCTATTTAGGTGGAATGATGACGAATACCGACGACAGACAACACCACTCCATTCTGCAGGCAATTGCCCATCGGGCGATGCTGGAAAGAGGGCTGGTTCCGGATTTCCCGAAACAGGCACTTGCCGAGCTGGCCAGAATCCACGGGCCGGCAACACAGACTGAATCATCGACGCGCGATCTCAGGGACCTTCTCTGGTGCTCCATCGACAACGATGATTCGCTCGACCTGGATCAGCTCACCGTTGCCGAAGCCATGCCCGCAGGGGCTGTGAAAATCCTTGTCGCCATCGCCGATGTAGACGCCCTGGTCAGGAAGGGGTCGGCAATTGACGATCATGCGCGACAAAACACCACCTCGGTCTACACCGTTGCCGAGACTTTTCCGATGCTACCGGAGAAATTGTCCAACGATCTGACTTCGCTCAACTATGATTCAGACCGCCTGGCCGTCGTCATCGAAATGATTTTTGCCGCGGACGGATCCCTTCAGGGTTCGGACATCTATCGGGCGACGGTACATAATCATGCTAAGCTTACCTACAACAGCGTAGCCGCCTGGCTGGATGGGACCGGGCCGATGCCGCAAGGGATCAAGGCTGTCGGGAGCCTCGACGAGAACATCCGGCTCCAGGACCGGGTGGCTCAAACTTTAAAAGCTAACCGGTACGCTCACGGTGCGCTTGATCTCGAAACGATCGAAGTGCGCCCGGTATTTACAGGCGAGGAGCTCAAGGGGCTGGAAAAAGACCAGCCGAACAGGGCTAAAGATCTGATTGCGGAATTCATGATCGCTTCCAATGGCGTGACAGCGCGATATCTCGGGTCCAGAAAGTTTCCGTTGCTGCAGCGTGTTGTCCGCAAGCCCAAACGCTGGGACCGGGTCGTCGGGCTTGCGGCCGAGAGGGGCCTGGGGTTGCCCGAGTCGCCAGACTCAAGAGCCCTGGAAAAATTCCTGGCATCGGCTAAAGCCGCCGATCCGCTTCGCTTCCCCGATCTTTCTCTCAGCGTCATCAAGTTGCTGGGCTCGGGCGAATACGTCGTCCAGCTTCCGGGAGACAGCGCACTCGGGCACTTCGGTCTCGCGGTCAAGGACTATAATCACTCCACCGCCCCGAACCGCCGGTACCCCGATTTGATCACGCAGCGGTTGCTGAAAGCAGCTCTGGCGGGAGGTTCTTCGCCTTACGCTGACGATGAACTGGGGTGGCTCGCGGAGCATTGCACCGAACAGGAGGACGACGCCAGGAAGATCGAGCGACAGGTGGGAAAATCGGCGGCTGCTCTGCTGCTTGAATCAAGGATCGGGGAGCGTTTCGATGCCATCGTCACCGGCGTCACGGATCACGGGACATGGGTCCGCATTTTCAATCCGCCCGTCGAAGGAAAGCTGGAGCGCGGTTTCGAAGGCGTGGACGTCGGCCAGAAGCTACGCGTACAGCTGATCAGCACGGACGTGAGGCGCGGGTATATTGACTTTAAGAGAGTGGGGTAAGAATAACAACGGGGTTATTAATCCGCGGCAGGCAGCAGGACCACGAACCTGGCGCCCTTCGTGCGGTCGCCGGGCACCCGGTCCTCCACAGACACGGTGCCACCGAAACCCTCCACCAGCATTTTCACGATGTACAGTCCCAGGCCTGTGCCCCTCGTCTTCGTCTCGCCTCGCTCCAGGCGAGTGAATACGGATGATTTCATTTTGTCGGGTATGCCGCGGCCGTTGTCCTCCACGACCACCCGGTAATAGCGACGTCCGTCCAGTTCGGCAGGGGTCACGCTCACCCCTATCCGGACCGGGTCGTCACAATGCTTCACCGAGTTATCAATAAGGTTATCGAATATCTCCTTGAGCAGGACGTTCGCCATGACATAGCAGCCGCGGACCGGTTCATAGCTGACCGAAACATCCCTGTCGGGCAAGTCCGAATATCCTTTGACCGTCCGGTCGAGCACTTCTCCCAGGTCCGTCGCCTCGGACTCAAGTTCGCCTTGCCGCAATTTCTGTATATTGCGGATGTTCTCGATCAGTTTCGCGCTCCTCTGCAATGTTGCTATCGAGGTATCTATCAGTTCTTTATTGCCGCTTTCCAGCCGGCCTTCGAACTCCAGGATGCCCTGGGCGAGCTCCAGGTTGCCCAGGATGATCTGGTGCATGTTAGAGATATCATGGCCCATCAGGTCCAGGTACAGCTCGGCATCGGTCTTGGCTGCGATCAAAGCCTCTTCGGCTCGCTTACGCTTGGTGATATCCAGCGCTGTGAAAGTAACACCCGCACCCAGGTTGCCAGGTTCCAGTGGCGTCGAGCTGAGCAGTACGTCGATGATTCGGCCGTCTTTGCGAAGCCACCGCGTCTCCACGCTGCCCGTACCTCGCAGGCTGATCTGACTGTACTTCTCCTGGCCCACGTACTGGTAGTCTTCATCACTCGGGTAAAATATGCGAGCACTTTTTCCCAGCAATTCCTCACTGTTATAGCCGGTCATCTCACAGAGCTGATCGTTCACCTCTTTAATGACCCGGTCCACGACGACGCCGATTCCCGTCGGTGCAGCCCGGAAAATGCTACTCAGATGCGTCTGACTATCCCGCAACGCCTCCTCGGCCCGCTTGCGCTCCGTGATATCTAAAATGTAGAAGCGGACGGTCCCGCTATCGGGCACCAGGTTGATCGTCTGTTGAAGGTAAGTGTCCTTGAACTTTATATCTCTCACCAGGTAGGATTTGCCCCCTCTAAGATCGCCGACGATCGCGTCGAACCCTGAAAGAACCGGGTGATCGGTCCTTAGCACAGCGAGATCGGGAAATAACTGTTTGGCAGCATGGTTTGCATATCCTACCAGCCCATCGATGCCGACCTCAAAAATCGGATTGGGGTTCAGCTCAGGGAATGAAGCGAGATTGGCGATCCTCTTCTCGGCCCGCTTGCGCTCGGTGATGTCCTGGTTGGTGCCGTACACTGTGACGACCCGGCCGTCCTCGTCTTTGACTGTTTCTCCCCAGCTTTGTAAAATCCTTATGGCGCCATCTTTACGCCGGATGCGATACGTGATATCGTAAGGCGTGCCATACTCCAGAGACGATTTTATTTCGTTTGCGACACGTCCCCTGTCCTCTGGTACAATGAAGCCAAGGAACTTTTCGTATGTGATCATGTACTCGCCCGGGACCAGCCCGAAGATACGGTACGACTCTGCTGTCCTGCTGATCTCACCAGTTTTAACGTCCCATACCCAGCTGCCGATATGGGTCATCTCCTGAGACTTCGCGAGCATGGCCTCGCTCTCCTGCAGCTCCCTGGTCCGTTCTTGCACCCTTTGTTCAATTTCGTACCGGGATCTGCGGAGTTCTTCTTCCATTTGTTTGCGCCCGGTAATGTCGATGTTGATGCCAATCAGCTTCAGGGGCTTGCCGGTCTCATCCTTGAATACAAAAGCCCGTCCGTAGAGCCAATGCACCGTTCCATCGGGCCATATGACACGCCATTCGCCCTCGAAGCCACCCTTCTCTATCGCCTCATTTACACGCCGAAGCGTTTCAGGCCTGTCCTCGGTATAGACGAGCTGCTCCCATGCCTCCTCTGTCCCCGGGAACCCGCCCCGGGGCAGGCCATACATCGCTTCCAGCTCAGGTGTCCACTTATTTACTCCAGTCTGGATATTCCACTCAAAAGTACCGATGCGTGCTACCTGCTGTGCCAGACTCAGCCGCTTCTGGCTCTCCCGCAGCGCCTCCTCGGCTTGCTTACGCCCTCGTATCTGGTTCTCCCGCTCATCTTTTTCCTTGTGAAGCTCATCTATTTGGGCGCGAAAATCTTCCTGCCTCGACTCCAGTTCTTTCTCTAAAACAAGATTCCTGGCTTTCAACTCTTCGATAAGCCCGTCTTTCTCATGGGTATCTAAGGTGCGTGTGCCTTTTGCTTTTTTCATCTTTCCTGATTTCGCTGCCATACTCAGACCTATAAATAACTTAACGGGAGGGGTGTTATCCATTATCGATAAAGACGAAATTGTCGCGAAATGCAACCTCTGCGGCTTATTATAAATATTTTTAAACAGTATAATATTTCATGTAATCAAAATTATGGGGGTCAAAAAAGTTTAAGAACTATCAATATTCGCTTGATAATGATCGCCGTGAGGCCTTTTATTGGCTGATCTTCCAGCTGATCGGGTGTCCTGAGTAGATGCCGGTCTTGCATCCCCGCACACGTAGATGCGATTTTCATGAAAAATTTCAGTTAATATTAACGCTGTCCGGTGATCATTTTAGGATAGTGAGGCAGGGAAATCAATAAGAGCTGATTGTGATGGCAAAGATGATCAAATTAACCATACGGGATGAAGATATCATCGAGATGGAGCGCATCAAGTCACGGGATAACCTCACCGACGATGAACTATTCAGCTATCTCTTACGCCTCGACGCTGTGGCCGACATGGACAGCCTTACGTCAACTGAGCGCATGCACCAGGTCGAGCGAGCGCGTCAGGCCCGTAACGACCTCATATACGCCGGGGGGAGAACGGGAGGAAAGAAAAAATAGTCAAGTTACAGATGTGTTCACGAGGAAGGGAGATCCGATCCTGCCATCACGACTAATGACGGCACGCGGAGCAATAGTTAAGCGAAACGGCTTATTGGCCACGGGAAAGGGGGTAACCGGATGACAACCATATCGAGATGGTTCTGTGTTCTCATCATCGTGATGTGCGGGATCTGTTTATCGGCGCAAGCTGCTGCGCAACGCGAGCACATGGGACAAATGAACGATAGTACCGCCTTTGAACAAGAGTTGACGGAAAGCATGAAAAACATGGACAGCGCTATGCTGGCCGCGCCCATGACCGGGGATCCCGATACTGACTTTTCAGTCGTGATGACCATACATCACCAGGGCGCTATTGATATGGCGAAAGCTTACCTCTTACACGGCAAAGATCCCGTTCTCCGGCGGATGGCCCGGGATATCATTGTTACGCAGCAGCAAGAGATCGAGTTAATGCGACACCGACAGGCCGCAGTATAGACCGACGCGGCCAACATATCCTGACAGGACACAGGTTGCGCAGGCAATCGGACCATATCGGCAGGTTTTGACCTCCGGGAAAGAAAGCTCCGTCGAGATGGCTCAGCAACGGTTTCTGCTGTTTACTCCCGCAGATAGCGATGTACCTGAACTCATTCAGGAAGCTCCTTAACAGGGGGTCACCCGGTTACATCTCTGGAAGATTTATACCTTCTGCGTGTGTATGTCATTCCAATGTATACAGCCGGGCTATTGGAAACACTCCGACGCGAAGCAAAGCAGATTGCCAGATCCCGCCCTGACGCGATCGAAAATAAATATGAGCTATCCGCAGGTACGGCCAATGGCCCCGCTCTATCCATAGCTCTATATGATAACGCCGTTTTCATGGAACTGTTGTCCGCAGGGGACATCGGCCCCGGCATCCCTGTCGACGAGTCCCGGCTGGCCGATTTTCGGGAGAGGATCGACCGGTACATGGATGACCACGGGCCCGGTGATCAGGAATTTAAAGCCTACGTGAGGATCGTTTCCACATACCTGGCATTCGTTGTCCGCCGGCCATTACACCCTCCGGGCATGGTGATCTTCAGGGGACAGGGCAATCGAAGTCCGCGACGGTCAATGGCACTGTCCCGGTAAGAAAGCGTATATAACGGAACCAGGGTCCTTGTGTAAATATTGCGTCTGCCTGGGCGATTGAAGCCTGTCAGGTATAATGTCAGATCTCCGTTTTGGGCACTTTTCTTATTAAATTGCCGGACAAAGTTATCCGGCAACCGGAAGCATCACAACAAATCTGCTCCCTTTAGTATAATCGCCCTGCACTCGGTCTTCTACCCATACCTTACCATGAAAGTCATCGACCAGTGTTTTAACCAGGTACAGTCCCAGACCCTTGCCTTCGGTCTCTGTATTGCCCTTTATAAAACGGAGAAATATCTTTTCCTTAAGGTTATCGGGGATGCCGGGACCGTTATCCTCAAAACTAATTCTATAATACCCCGTTTCGTGTTCATGAGTAATCCGGATATCGATCGTTAGCGGTCCTTCCGAATGCCTGATTGAGTTGCTGACAATATTTGCGAAGACATCTTCCAATAACTCGTTGGCTTTTACCCGATATTCGAGGGCTGGTTTATAATTGATTGTGATATCCCTTCCCGGGACGCTGGAATATTCTCTCGCAATTTTGCACAGCATTTCTCTAATGTCGATAGTCTTTAGCTTCATTTTGCCGGACGTGGCCCGCTGTAGCTTTCTGACATTATCGATAAGATGAGCGCTGTTAAGCAATGCGTCCACAGGCTTCAATAATAGCATTTTTTCATTTTCTTCAAGTCTTCCGGTCTTCTCTATTCTATCAAGTGCCAGCTCAAGAAATCCGAGGGCAGCCTGGTTCATATTATTTATGTCATGGCCCATCAGATCGACATATAGCTCTGCCCGGGATTTTGCATTCTCTAACGCTTTCTCGGTCTGTTTGATTTCGGTCATATCCCGTCCTACCGATTGCAGCTCGATCAAGCGGCCCTCTTCGTCATAAACAGCTTTGTGCACCCACTGTTGCCACCTGCTCTCACCACCTGGCATATAAAATTGATTTTGTACTGTGACCGTTGGCGCTTCCCTGCTGAGAAGAGCTATACGCTCTTTTAATTTTCTATGATCCTTTTTTGGTATGAACTCCAGGTAATTGTGTCTTGTAATTTTTTCACATTTTACCCCGTAATATCTGCAGAAAGCTTCGTTGGCAAAAGTCAGCGTAAAGTCCGGCCTGGAGCGGCATATCAGCTCGGTCTGGCTATCCACTATGGCACGATATCTTCTCTCGCTGATGCGTAATGCCTGCTCCAGCTTTTTATGCTGCGTGATGTCGGAAATCAGGTACAGGGCGCCGGCATAGCGTTGCTTTTCGTCGAAAATAGGGGCGGTGGGCACGATAGTCCATACGTAAGAGCCGTCCTTCCTGCGAAACCGGAAATCAAATTGGACAATATCCCCTTCGAGCTGTTTTCTTTTTACCCATTGAATACACCCGCTATCCTCTTCATCCATGAATGCGGTTATATTTTTACCGATGATTTCCACAATGGCATAACCCAGTAATTCGGACAGTTTTCTATTGGCAAAAGTGGCCGTACCATTTTCGTCCACGACCAGGATGCCCTCTTCCGCAAGGTCAACGATACGCCGGTACTTTTCTTCGCTACTCCTGAGCGCTACCTCCAGGCTCTTACGTAAACTGATGTCCCTCGCAATGGTGGAAGCGCCAATGATTTTCCCTTTTTCATCCTTAATGGGAGATACGGTGACTGAAACATGGATTTGTTTCCCATCCTTTCTAACGCGTATTGTTTCATAATGGACAATGCGTTCTCCTCTCCGGATCTGGCCAAGGATTCGCGGCAGTTCATCACGGCGATCCTCAGGAATAATTATTGCCATGGGCAGACCAACCACTTCTTCTGGCCTGTAACCGTAAATTCGTTCAGCACCCTTATTCCAGCTGGTAATGATCCCTTCCAATGTTTTTCCAATAACGGCATCGTCGGAATTTTCTACGATTGCTGCCAATTCATAGCGCTGCTTTTCTGCCTTCTTGCGCTCTGTAATATCCCTTGCTATCGTCGATGCCCCCAGAATGTGACCTTCTCTGTTTTTAATAGGTGACACGGACAGAGAAACATCGATCACCGATCCGTCCTTCCTGGCACGTTTGGTCTCATAGTGGACTACATGCTCCCCGCGGCGAATCTTGTCCATGATTTGCGGAATATCGTCAGGATAGCCTGCCGGTACCAGGATAGAAACCGGTTTTCCGATTACCTCGTCGGCCTTATACCTGTAAATCTCCTCAGCACCCTTATTCCAGCTGGTGATTATCCCTTCTAAAGTTTTGCCGATGATCGCATCATCGGATGACTCGACAATGGCTGCCAAAAGATAAACGAGATCAGCATTAGCTGGCTTTTCAGGAACCATTTATTATCATCCAGAATAATTAATTGTTATTATTATAAAAAATATTCCAGATTATTTGCCCCTGGCAGCACGACTACGAACTTTGCACCCTTCGTGTGGTCGCCCGGCACCCGGTCTTCAACCCTAACCTTACCGTGGAATCTGTCGACCAGCGCTTTAACCAGGCACAATCCGAGGCCTTTGCCTCGAGTCTTCGTACCCTCGCAGTCGAGCTGGCCGAATAATTCTTTTTTCTGATCGTCAGGTATGCCCGGCCCGTTATCTTCCACAGTGACCGCGTAATACCTTATTTCGTCACCCGTAACCTCATTAATACTAATGTAAACATCCAGCGGGCCGTTCGAGTGTTTCAGGGCGTTCCCGATCAGGTTAATAAAAACTTCTTTGAGCAGGTAGTTAGCCTCTACCCAACAATCTTTAGCCGGGCTAAAATGGATATTTACGGCCCTGTCTTGCACGCCGGAAAAACCATTTACGACGCCAGCCACGACGTCACCCAGGTCGATTTTTTCCATGGGCAGCCTGGCCGATTTTAGATTTTTCAGATTCGTTACGGTATTGATGAGTTCTGCCGAGCTGTGTAACGCGTTTAACGGTTTCTCTAATGAAGCCTCTGTCCGCCTTTGTCAGGTTTTCGCCGGTGTCCAGCTTATTCATGGCCACCTCCAGGTATCCGATGGATATCTGGTCCATGTTCCTGATGTCGTGGCTCAACAAGTCCAGGTACATGTCTGCTCTTGTCTTTGCTTCGCGCAGCTCGTCCTCGATTTTCTTTTGCACTGGTCCTGTCCGAGCATAATTGGACCGTGCCGATATAGCGCCCCTTTTCATCCTGCATGTGCGTAGTGGCTACATTGAGGGGTATGAATCTCCCGCTTTTACTGCGGATGCTGAACGCGTAAGTGTCTCTCTCGCCCTTGCGGCTGCGAATGATCGATTCTTCCATTATGGCACGGTTCTTCTCGTCGGCAAATTCGAATATTTTCTTGCCGATAATCTCATCCCGGGGATAGCCCAGGATGTCAACAAGCTTCTTATTCACAAAAGTGACCCGGTCATCTATGTCCGCTATCCAGATGCCTTCTTCCGCAGCATCCACAATAACCCGATAAATATCCGTTGTACCAAAGAGCTTCTCTTCAGTAGTCCTGACCAATGACAACACGCTCAAACAAAAACAGTACTGTCAAATTTAATAATTTATCTAAAATATAACCTAGTAGCTTGCATAAATAAGAAAAGAGTAGCGCAGACTGGTTCACAGCTCTGATAGATGATTAACTACGGGCAGCATAACCATGAACCTCTCGCACTTCGAATGGTCGTCCTTTACCCTGTCTTCGACACGTGCCTGGTGTGGCTGGTGCGCAGTCATCAAAATCCAATTCAGGGATATCCGGACGAGATCACCGGTTGTCGACCCTCACCGGGCGCCGAAAGCTTCACCAGGTCGACGGGGGGCCAGCATGGGTTACCAGGAACGTTACGACTATCATCGATTATGCTCTGGTTCGAATTTGAGTCATCCTGACATGAAGTCGATAAATTAAAAAGGCAAGGGCGTGATAGCCTTAAATTTTTATTTCCCGGCCGACTTTCCCTTTGCGATCAGATCTTTTACTTTCTGGCCGCCCTTATGTCCGATTTTCTCATAGAACTCATGGCCATGCCGTTTTTTCGTCATATTGCCACCACGGCGGCCCGCTTCCTTGACACTTATATCGCCTTTAGATTCTTTTGTAACCATAAAATCACTAATTATTAATTAATTGCTGACCATAAGGATATTTGCCAAATAAATTGTGAAAAACAAACAAATAAATTGTATGGTAACCTATTTTATTAAAATTGCTGAAGTATTAACCAGAAATACCATTTGAGAAAAAAACAAGCCCCTTTACATGATATCATCGCTACTACTGATGTGTTGCGTGTTTTCAATGGCACGCTACAATAACGACCGCGGACAATATATCCTGGTTTTCACGGCATAGGCAATCCTGTGCAGACTACAGTACCTAAAAAACGGATAAGGCCTGGACAAATTACTAACAGGTCGAGATGATCAATATTGCCGAACAGGCCACTGTGAGCATCTTCAAGAGATCTCACCCCGTTTGATGCTCAATGCTGTCGAACATGGCACCGCCATGGTCTTGTTCACGGCTTTAATCCATGGATTGCCATTGTAGTAATAAGGGCCATCATCTTTTCACTGAACTGCCCGCATTAAAACATCCTGCCGCCGAACAAGAATACTACTACGGCCAGGACCACGAAGATTATGATCAACCATTTGGCAATTTGCATGCTGAACCCTGCCACGCCCCGCGCTCCGAGTACAAAGGCTACAAACGCCAGTACTATAAAGACAACTGCTAAATAAATCAAATCCATTTTATCAACCTCTAGTTTACAACTTTCTATTTTTAACTCATTGGAACTATTATCCCGACAAAGGCATACCAGTAAATATTAATGAAATGCTGTCCAGGTACAATGGCAGGCATCTGCGAAGACGGGCTCTTCCCCCCGATTTTTCTCGTTTCCCTGCCGGTAAATTCAGTGCTTGTGTGCCCTCTCGACATGGCCCAGCTGTTTTTCGGCCTTGCCGACAAAAGCTTCAGCCTTGCCTCGGGCTTCCATCTCGGGCTTGTTCAGGGCTTTGCCAGCTCCTTCCTTAATTATGCCGGCGACTTCCTTGAAAGTTCCTTTGACCTCTTTCTTCATTCCACCGACGTCTCTCTCGGCCTGACCCTGCTTTCTGTCTGCCTTGCCGGCAGACTGTTCAGCCTTGCCTCGGGCTTCCATCTCGGGCTTGTTCAGGGCTTTGCCAGCTCCTTCCTTCAGCATGCCTCCGACTTCCTTGAAAGTTCCTTCGACTTCTTTTTTAACTCCAGTCATGAATATCACTCCTTTTCATAAAAATATAATCTATAAATTATTTTTTTATAAATTATATTTAGTATATAATGAGAGCCCTGACTATATATACGTATGTTTAATATTATATAAAAAGATTATAGAAATATAACTAAAGGTAATATTATTACATTCAGTTATATTCAAATGGTAATTTTATATATTGTTAAACATACGTATATATAGTCAGGGCTTCCTTTATATACTTAATATAATTTTACAAAACTATAATTTTTACATTTCTAAATCGGAGAAATATAATGACAGCGATAAATCTCATAGAAAAAGAAGTGTAAACGTATCTCAAGTCTTCATTGAGTCACAAACGGTTTGAGGGTGTCAGGGCCAGCGAAGCGGCCAATTACCTCTGCAGACCCCTGAAAGACGTGATCGACGCCTGTGAAAAGTTAGACCAGAATGACCCGGCAGATATTGAGAAGACCAAGGAGTTGATCTAAATGAAAAGTGTTGATATAAAGAAAACAGAAATGGACGATAGTACAAGAAAGCTCTTGGCACTGCTGGGGATGATCGTTGTCGCAATTATCATTATAGCCTTTGCTGGCGAGGTTGCGAAGTATATGATGCCCGCGGGTATCCTGTATTTCCTGCTGGTGAATAAAGTGTACATTTTGACAGCGGCTTTTTTCCTGCTGTTGCTGGGCATTGATAAAATCAACATGAACAGCGTCCGTAACATGACCGGGCTGTCCGTGCTGGTGATTATCGGTATCGTGATCGCCTGGCAGCTCGATAAAATTGCCAGCGGAGCCCTCTGGAACGGCATGTACATGTCAGTATATAGCAGGATCCCGGAAAATTACCTGTCGCTGTCGCTTCAGGCCGTCGACATCGTCGCGATCGCCCTCGGCGCCCTCGGCGCGTTCCTGGTGCTGCTGAAAGTGCTGGACAGAGTCAAAGACACACTGGTGAAAGGCAGTAAACCGACACTCGAGGACGGAGAAAAAATAGTATAGAACGGGAGACCCCGGACGCGGGATGGCGGGACGGTATGGCGGGGACATGCAAGCCCTGCCTGTCCGGTTTATTTAGCAGTCTGTCTAAAAAAACTCGTTACTTTTCATACGCCGGGAGCACGACTATAAATTTCACGCCTTTCGAGGGGTCGCCCGTCACCCGGTCCTCGAGAGTGATCTGGCCACCATACTTTTTTACCAGGGATTTTATGATCTGTATGCCGATGCCGCGTTTTCTCGCCTGATCATCCCGGATATCGGCCAACAGTATCGCCTTCTCTTCGTCCGGTATTCCCGGGCCATTATCTTCTACATCCACCCGGTAATATTTCTTATCGGCCTGCCATGCTTCGCTCAGCCTGATATCGATTACGAGGGGACCGGAAGAGTGCTTGATGGCATTCTCCACTAAACTGGAGAATAAGTCCTCCAGCTGGTCGTTCGCAATGATCAGGCCCGGGCCGGACGGGCTATAATGGACTTCGACAGGCCGGGGAGAATCGAGGATTTGCTTCGAGCATACGGCATGTAGCACTTTATCCAGGTCGGTGGCGCTGAGGGGGGTTCTGTCTGCCTGCAGGCGTTTCAGCTTCCGGACGTTGTTTATGAGCGAAGCGCTGTTCTGGAGGATCTCCATCGGCCTTTCAATCATCTCTCGTACCCCCTCGTTCCCTCCGTTCAATTCGAGAGCCATCTCCAGGTAGCCCATCATCGCCTGGTTCATATTTCCAATATCATGGCCGAGGATATCGACGTATAATTCCGCCTGGGATCGGGCTTCATCTAAAGCATTTTCAGCCTGTTTACGATACGTAATGTCCAGGCCGGTGACAAGTATTGACGGCTTTCCCCGATAGTCCAGTTTAGATGACGCCAGGTCCCACCAGCGCAGTTCCCCCTGTTTTGTTACGATTTTTACCTCGTAGCGCTGTTCCGGATGTTCCCCGCGCAGCCTGGTAATGCCCCGGGCCCTGACAATATCCCTGTACTCCGGCGCCAAAAACTCCCAGAATTTCATCTGAAAAAGCTCGTCTTTCGAGTACCCCGTCGCAAGCTCTGTTGCCGGGTTGGCATATACATAATTGTCACCCTGGTGCAAAAGAATGACCGTCGAGGCAGTCTCCATTAGCACCCGGAACTTCTCCTCGCTCTCCCGCAACGTCATCTCCATTGCTTTGCGGCTCGTGATGTCCCGGGCGATCCAGGACACCCCTGTGAGCTGCCCGGCACAATCCTTGATAGGCGAAGCGGTCAGCGCGATATCTACGTGTGAACCATCCTTCCGGACACGCACGGTATCGAAATACCCTATGTGTCCACCTTTTTTTATGAACACCAGTATTTGGTCCAGCTCGTCCTGGTGCGAAGAAGGTAATAAGAATGATACCGACCGCCCTATCGCTTCATCGGCCGAATAGTTGTAAAGCTCACTTGCGCCCTGGTTCCATTCGGTGATGATGCCATCCAGCGTCATGCCCAGAATGGCATCCCCGGAAAACTCGACGATGGCCGCAAGACGGCTTACGTCCCGCTTATCAAGAGTATATTGTTCCTTACAACTTTTACCACGTTCAGGCATTCGATCACCGGCGGCAGGTAGATGATCAATGGTCAATCGACATCCGCAAAATCACATGAAATGTACTATTAAATGTGCTCGTCAATGTTATATAAATATATTTATTATAACGATAAAAATTATTATTTGATGCGTGGATGGGGCATATCACCCGATATATCGATAGACAGATTACGTTACTGACCTGCCAGATCTCCCATCAAAAAGATTTCATGAATTAGCAGTGGGCAGCATGACCACAAACCTGGCGCCCTTCGTGTGATCGCCGGGCAACCGATCCTGAATTCCCACCAGGCCGGGGTAACTATCGACGAGCGATTTGACCAGGTATAACACCGGCCCGGGCCCTTCGCCCCGGTGAAGCCTCGCTATTGCCGGTTGAAGGCCTGGTCACTGAAATCGTCAGGGAAGCCCGGTCCCTTAAAGGGTCAGCTCCTGCCCGTTTCTTAGGACATGCGCAGTCTCGCCGAAAAGGTATCCGGTCTCCTCGGCCATCTCCACGTATGCCGTGTGCATTTCCATGGTACCGTGGGCGGGTATGACATGCTCGGGCCTGACCATTCTCAAGAGCTCCCAGTGGTCCTCCCGGCAGGCATGGCCGGAGACATGAAGCTTGTCGTAGACTCTTGCACCTTTCATTTTTAATTTGGTTTCGCAGGAGTACCGGTTGGCCTGGTTGAGCAGGTTCGGTATGACGTTGGCCGAAAAGATCACCTTGTCGCCGGCCTCTATCCTGTAGTCGAGCTCGCCGGTGGCGATGCGGCCGAGGACGGCGCCCGGCTCTCCCTGGTGGCCGGTGACAATGGGCAGGTACTTATGCTTGCCGTCTTTCATGATCTGCCTGACGCCTGTCTCGATGGAGCGGCGGTTGCCGAAGATCCTCAGGTTTTTCGGCTTTTCCACGTAGCCCATCTTGAGGGCGGTGCCGAAGTACCGTTCCATGCTTCTGCCCAACAGCACAGGGGTACGGTCCATCTTGTCCGCGGCCTCGATAACGGATTTGAGCCGGGCAATGTGCGACGCGAAGGTAGTTACGAGCACGCCGCTTTCGCTCTCTTCCGTCCCCAGTAGCGCGTCAAACACCAGATCCCTGGCGATCTGCTCCGACGGAGTCTTGCCCGAGACGTTGGCGTCCAGGCTCTCCGTGACCATCGCTAACACTCCCTCTTTGCCGATCTGCTTGAGCCGCCTGAAGTCCGGCGCCTCGCCGATGACCGGCGTACGGTCGAGCTTGAAGTCACAGGCGTACAGGATGATGCCATGCGGCGTGTGCAGTGCGATGAAGGCAGCGTCGATGATGCTGTGCTGCGCCCTGATAAGCTCCACGGAGAGGTTCTTCGACAGGTCGAAGATCTGGCCGTACCCCAGCGGGTTCAGCTTGTTGACAATGTCGAACTTTCGCTCGGACTCTATCTCCTGCTTGATTAATTCGATCGTGAACGGCGTCCCGATGATCGGGCACTTGTACCGGTGTGCCAGCTTGGGGACGGCGCCGATGTGGTCCAGGTGGCCATGCGAGCACACGATGCCGACCACTTTACCGCCGACATTGTTCAGGACCGTATCGTCGGGGATCGCTCCCATCCTGATAAGGTCCAGCGAATGCATCTTCTCGATCTCGGTATCCTCGTGGAGCTGGATACGGTCAAGCCGCACGCCCATGTCCAGGATGACTATCTCTTTTCCTACTCGTATTGCGGTCATGTTCCGGCCTACTTCCTCGTAGCCGCCGACCGCTATGATTCCTACGTCTTTCATATGATTACACCTGTTAATTTGACGAATGAGAGGTTTACTGACTCTGAGTAATACTTTTCTTCTTGAACCCTCTGGCTTTTGCGAGGTTATAGCAAAATGAGATATTCGATAAAAAAGTCGACTCGATTTTTATCTATTATGATATTACTGAATCCATTCTCTGATTATTGTGATAGTCAGACTGATACAAATATGTTTGTATAAACATTTGACCCACTCCTGGTTTTTCCCCGTGCAATACGTGAACGAGCGCCGTAAACGAAATGAATCCCGGAAAACCCCGGCCGATAACCTGGCATGGTTTGCCGGGACATATTTTCCGGGCAGGCGATAACTCACTCTTGTTTTCGCCTGGCTGCGAAGTCAGTAATTTTTTTCAAATACTTGAAAAATAACATACCTATATATACTTCCCGCGCCTATATAGTATTGCAGGTATAATATAATATTCTGCGCGAGAAATTAGAATGTATAACGAGAGATTTAGCGGCCGGAGGAACTTCGGTCCCAGAGAAATGACAAAAGCAACCTGTTCCGAATGTAAGCAAGAATGTGAAGTACCTTTCAAGCCTACGGAAGGCAGGCCGGTTTATTGCCAGGACTGCTTCCAGAAGCACCGGAAGCCCAGGTTTTAAATCGGACGCGTTCGTCCATCAGTGAATAATGCGAAGGGCGTACTCTTCGAAGAAGAGTCTTTCTTCGTATACAATATTTTAGGAGTTGAAATTTTGAAATATATACCTATCGTAGCGTATCATAACGGGCTGGTCAGCATCAGGGATATGAATGAATTTGCCAGTTATTTTTGCTACGCAATTAAACAAAAACGGGCGCCGGCAAGAAAATAACGTATATGCTCGTGCCGCCCGCCGGAGGATCAACGGATCTCGCCGGATTAATGAATCAAAATCTAAGGAGAAATTGAACATATGAACTATAGAAGCTTTAAAAGACAGGCAAAGAAGCAGCCGGCGAAAGTTGGCGGCGAAGCGGTCAGGGTCAGGACCCCGAAAAAGATGAACGGGGAAGTATTGGGTACCGTAACGGACATGCTCGGCGGAAGCCGTCTTACCGTCCAGTGTACGGACAGTAAAACGAGAATGTGCCGGATACGGGGCAAGATGCGGAAGAGGACGTGGGTCCGCGAAGGCGATACCGTCATCGTGGCGCCCTGGGATTTCCAGGACTCGAAAGGCGATGTAATCTGGCGATACACGGGAACGCAGGTCGACTGGCTTGGCCGGAAAGGATTCCTTAACGCGGAATAATTTTTACGCATATCTAATATGCGTGCGCATATCAAACGTGCGCATTATATAACCGCACATCGGCTGTTTTACCGGTCGGCAATTTCAGGTTTTTCTTCATTTTCTCGATCTGTTTAGTCTAATCACTTTTTCAGGAATATTAGCAGCAACTTGATTATGTCATTTATCGCTCGCGTGCCGGGGCGGTCTTTCTTTCGTGACATCGATCGCACTATCGCCGATTGTTAACCGATCATGAGGCAAACATTATATAGGCATATGCCATTAGATTTCCGGCAATCCTATGACTATCCGTCTGCCAGACAATATCAAAAAGCTCGTCGACGCTCATCCCGATGCGTATGAGCTCTTGAAGGACATCGCCTTAGCACTGGCCATAGTCGCGGTCGTAGCGACGGTGCTCTTCCTGTACGCGGGCGAATGGCCGCCCATCGTATCGGTCGACGGCACAAGCATGCTGGATCACATGCACCAGGGCGATCTGGTGCTCGTGCAGGGGCTGGACCGCACGACAGTCAATACCTACCGGGCGTCGACAGAGACGGGCTATCAGGCCTACGGGGACTACGGCGACGTGATCGTGTATAACCCGTACGGCAACACCTCCTACGACATGGTCATTCATCGTGCCATGTACTGGGTGAACGAATCGGAGCCCCTGTGGCCCCTCGGCCCGCCTGCTCCGTGGTCAGGATACATGACCATGGGCGACAACAATGGCGGCAGGCTGGACCAGGACACCGACATATGCCGTAACCAGCCGGTGAAGCCGGAATGGGTCCATGGCGTGGCGAAGTTCAGCGTCCCGTATATCGGCTACCTGCGCTCGCTGATTTAGCCCTGATGGCAGTACATAGTAAAAACGGCCGTTAATGAACTGGCTACTTCCGGGCGGCCTGTCACCAAGAAAATATATACGGCATAAGCGTGCAGATACTATCGGTGGGTCCCCCATGGACGGTACATCGAACCCGGGCACCGAGCACGTGCAAAGCTGGCTGAAGAAGCTCAAGGAGAGCCAGGACCGCAAGAAGGACGAGAAGATCAGGAAATACAACGACGTCGTCTCCAAGCTGATCATTTTGCTGATCGGCGTGTGCATCGTCTGCGTGATCGTCATTGCGGCGCTGATCGTCCAGAACGAGAGCCAGAAGAAGGCCATGGACTCGCTGGTGCTGGTGAACAACACGACGTTCAACACCCAGCAGGGGCAGATTCTCACGCTCCAGGGCCAGATACAGTCGCTGCAGGCCCAGAACGAGCGGTACCAGTCGTTCATCCTGTCGAACCGGACGCTGGACGTCGTCCACCAGGTCAACGTGGACCCCAGCTACCCGAACGTGACCCGCATCGTCTACGACAACAGCCACATAACGATGTACTTCATCGACGGCACGACCAAGACCACCGAGTTCTCGGGCTACGAGTTCAGCCTGTAACGGGTTGACTTATTCTTTTATAGTATTCACAGGAATAGCCATTCGAGTAATTTTTAGTACAGGCTGGCCGGCACCAAACGCAACGTACGCGACGGCCGTGACGTACGCAACGTCTGATAATCTGGCTACGCTTGCCATTACCTGATAAAACGTAGCGTACGTCGCGGCCGTAGCGTACGTTGCGTTAAATGCCGGCTCAGCGTTCAAAACATTTCACCAATGACCATACACAGAGTTCGTTTAAAGAACCGGCAACCGCAGCCTCTTCCGATCAAGATTTCGTGTACTCTGTGAACTCTGTGTACTCTGTGTTTTATACCTTATCCGCCTGTACAAAAAGATTCAGGAATGACTATACCCTGTAGACTATGTGTTGAGTGCCGGCTAAGCGTATGAAAAGAATTACGAATGGCAATATCTTTCCGTTTACATCCATTCGACGGTGATGTGGACGTCGTACTTGGAAAGGCAGATGCCAGTAGCCTCGATTGCGTCGAAGAACGCGTCGATGACTTCTTTAGGCCCGCGGCTCGTATGGTCCTGCACCGCGTAGTCGAACATGAACCGCTTGGGGTACAAAACCGATGCCTGGTCGAAACCGGTCTCGACGGAGCCGGGGCTGACGCCCAGCCGGGAGACCATATCCTTTTTGATGGCGGTAACGTGTTCCTCGAACTCCATGGAGCCCGGGAGGTCGTTCCTGTCCTTCAGCTTGACCATAAAGAGCACTTTCAATGGCATTATCCCATCATAACCCGGCCTCATGCTATAATCTTTGCGCATTGGACACAGGGGCCACAAAGGGCACGGGGGATACGAAGGCTGAATACCTGTCATTCCGCTCGCACGCGTGAATGCCCGCCCGGACTGTTATCGATAAGATTTATCGGCAGCCCCGGCGTATCACGATTGATGGACATAAAGCAGGAGACGGCGATGTTCAAGCTGAAGCCATACATCACCGAAGCGGCAGGCCTGAACATATTCACATACCCCGGCACCCGCGAAGAGTTCGCGGACAGCCTGGTCAACCTCGGCGTCAGCGGCTGCCTCATCCAGTTCGCGCTGCGGTTCGAGGGTATGATGATCAATCTCGATAACCTGTTCTACATGATCGACATCGTCCGAACGAAAGATGGCGCGGTCATCTTTTACAGCCCGGAAAGCCGGGTGCTGGACATGAAGCTTATCCGGCATGACTGAATAGCCCGGAACACAACGATTTTCAATTTGGCCATTGACATTGCTATGATATGCACCCTGTCAGACTATCCGAAAAGGCCTGGAATTTCGTGGAATCGAGACGCGGCGACCGGCTTCATGACGACTATGTCAGCATGCTGATCGAAAACATCGCCGACCTGAGCGGCGAAGGCTCCGTGATGCCCGACGGACTGCAGTTCATTGAAATGATCGAAGCGCAGCGGCGAATCTACGGGCAGCATGACGGACGGGGAAGTGACGTCGCAAGGCGCGTCATCGATTACCTCCGGGATGCGTACCAGGGAAAAGTCCCGCGCGCCGTCTTCGTGAGAAAATGCATGGAACGCGGGATGAGCGACGAGGAGATCGAGCAGGCGGCATGCGATTTTATCCAGTGGCTTGCCTGAACGGGGCATCTTTTCCCGCCGCCGTTTCTACCGGGGCCATATTTACGGTCTTTTGATAGATACGAGCCGTTTCGTAGCTTAAACAAGGAATAAATAGATAGTGGCGCATCTTTTACATGGTGATACCATGGGATTCAAACAGGGTTTTCTCTTCATGTGCGGCGCGCTTGCCGTGCTCGCCGTCATTTTCCTTATCATAGGCAACACTACTGCACAAAACACCGCTCCTGCGGTCAATATGTCTATCTACACCGGGTCGCTCAGCGTCTCCGGTACCGGATACGTCTATGCCGAGCCTGACCTGGCGAAGGTCACCATCGGCGTGACTACCGAGGCCACCACCTCCACGCAGGCGATGGGCGATAATGCCAACGCAATGAACGCGGTCGTCAATGCCATCAAGGCACAGGGCATACCCGCCATCGACATCAGGACGTCGACGGTCTCGCTGCAGCCGAAGTACGAGTACCAGTACCCGACGGCCACCTCATCGTCTCCGGATAAGGCTGTGCCACCTACGTCGCTCTCTACCAGGATCGTCGGCTACACCGCCACCAACACGGTGACCGTCACGGTCCGGGACCTTTCGAAGGTCGGCGCGGTCATCGACGCGGGCTATAACGGCGGCGCCAACCAGATCCACGGCGTGACCTTCACGCTATCCGATGAGAAGGCTGCCAGTGTCTACAAGCAGGCGCTGCAGAAGGCCGTGACTGAGGCCAGCGATAAGGCGAAGGTGATCGCATCCGCGGCAGGCGTCGACGGCATCAAGCTCAAGTCGCTCTCGGAGTCCGGCCAGTACTATCCGGTCGCCTATGACGGGATGGAACGGTCGGCTATGGCCACCGGCGCTGTCGCCCCGACACCCGTCTCGCCAGGCCAGCAGCAGGTGTCTGCGACCGTATCGATGACCTATGTATACATCCCGCAGTAGACCTGCGGGGTATCCTCCTTTTTATTTTTTCTTAGCCAGGGCTTCCATACCGGATGCCATGATCGGGTAAACGACAATAAAAATATCGGGCTTTGAAACGCCAGCCCGTCCTTTGCATTCGTACCCGCGCGCGAGCGCTCCCGTTCTGGATGCACCTAACTTGATGCTCCTGGCAGGTTCCGGGTCCTCTTATGGTAGAAGTACAGGACCGCCAGCAGTAACAGCAGCAGTACGATGTTGACTATATTGTCTGCCCCGCCGAGGCTGATGCCGAACAGGTTGAGGTTGCTTGCTTTAGCCATCAGGAACACCGGCGCGCTGTCATAGGGCAGCTCGCCAGTGAGAAATATGCCTGCGCCAAGGACGTCCTGGCAGAAGTGGAACCCGATGCTGGCCCATATGGTGCCGGTGATTATGTACAGGTACCCCATCACCAGCGATGCGCAGAAGATGCCTGCGATGGATAGCGGCGATATCTCCTGCCCGGGGATCAGGAAACCTATGTGCAGGCCGGCGAACGCGAGGGATGTAATGATTAACGCAGCGAGATTGCCGTGTTTTTTCGCAAGGTCTGTCTGGAAATAGCCCCGGAAAAGGGTCTCTTCCCCCAGGCCTACAAAAAACATCATCACCACGGTAATGGCCAGCGAACCGGCAATCGCTGCCAGTCCATATGCCTGTAGCCCGTTTTCCTCGATGGATGACCACCCGGTCAGTAACAGGCTGGCGACGGTGACTGCCCCGAAAAGGATATTGATCACTATGCCGGCCAGGAACATCTTCACGGCCTTTGAGTCCAGTGTCAGTCCCAGGTCTTTCAAGGGCGACTTACTCCGGTCGATGAAAATGACGAATACAATGGCAAGCAGTACCCACGTTATGTCCTGTATCGACGTGAGGCCCAGCATGAGCCAGATGTTGCGCAGGTGCTCGATCAGCATGTCAGAAGCCTGTGTAGCCGAACCCGTCGTTACAAAAAAATACGCCCCGACTACGGCTAACAGCACCATGTCGATGATACTGGCCACGATAATTGCGACGACCAGCAGCAAAATGATCTTAAGGACAGACTTGAGATAGCCTGACAGCTTCGCACCGTTCTCTGGCATAAACACTCACTATAGTTTCATCTCAATGATGAAAAATTTATCCAAAATATCTAAGGCCGGTTTTACACAGCAAAAACAGGGTGTAAGCTATTTTTCGCTGATCGTCAAGGCAAGCTGCCTGACCGCTTCATAAATATCTCGCGAGCTGGCGCCCCAGTGGACGACCATGCCGGGAACGCCATCGATCACTTTCGGCCCGAGCTTATCCGACTGGCAGCACCGCAGGATGAACGGGCGCTTCGGCTTCCGGGTCGACAGCGGACAGATGTTCACGTGCTCATACCGTTTCAGCGGGTAGCGGGCGTCGAAGACCAGCTTCGACGTGTTACAGCCGACCAGCTTTATATCTCCACGCGGCTCTTCGTCCAGCGAGTCGAGGAACAGGCCATTCAGGCCGGAGGCGTGGCAGGGGAAGATCGTGGTCTTCGCCGGGTCCTCGAAGCCCTTCAGGTCGAGGGTGTGATAGTCGAACGTCAACATCAGGTCGCCGAACAGTCCCGATTCGTCCAGCCGCCGGACGTTGTACTCCAGCCACGCGGGCCAGGGCGGCGCCACGTCGTACACTTCGACGACCCGCAGCTCGTCCAGCGACGGCTCGTGCACGAAGGTGTAGTGTCGGTCGACGCCCTGGAAGACCACTGTGTTGATCTTGTCCTTACACAATGCCGCCGCTTTCCTGATCAGGTCGGCGCGGTTGGTAATGTCCACCTGGCCGTCATAAATGATCGTCCGGTCAGCATCGGCGATCTTTTTTACCTCTTTCGATCGTCTGATGAACCCCTCTCCTCCGCTGACGACCTCATAGACTCCACAGCGGTCCGGGGCATCGAAGATGAGCAGGTACTGCGACGAGAAGTAGATGGCATCGTTCTGCCGGTAATCCGGCCGGTGATGCTTGCTGACGACGCCGATGAACCGACAGTGTGCGGGGAAAATCATAGCTCGTGCTCCAGGTGTTTCATAATGGCGGACCCGACTTCCCGAGTCGAGCAGCGGCCGCCGAGGTCCGGCGTGAGCTTTCCGTCAGAGATCGCGCCATCGACGGCGCGCTGTACTGCTTTCGCCGTCTCCTCCTTGCCGGCCCATTCCAGCAGCATTTTCCCGCTGAGCACTGCCGCGATGGGGTTGGCGATACCTTTCCCGGCAATGTCCGGCGCGCTGCCATGTACGGGCTCAAAGAGCGCGTAGCGGTCGCCGATGTTGGCGCTTGGTGACAGCCCCATGCTCCCGATAAGGGCGGAGGCCTCGTCCGAAAGTATGTCGCCGAACAGGTTGGTGGTCACGATAGTATCGAACCGGGACGGGTCCCTGACGAGATTGTATGCGGCAGTGTCCACCAGCATTTCGTCATACTTCACGCCCATGGCAGTCGCGACCGAGATACAGGCGTCACGGAACAGCTCACAGGACTTCATCACGTTTGCCTTGTGGACGATCGTCAGCCGCCTGATGCCCGGCCTCTGGCAGGCAGCCCGAGCGATCCGTTCGCTCGCCTTTCTCGTGATCAGCCGGATGCTCCTTACCTCGTCCGGTGTCACTGTCTCGAGCCCGGTATACAGGTCTTCGCTGTTCTCCCGGTAGATGGTGAAATTTACCTTCATGGGGGAGACAGGATTGGACTGGAACGGGCGGATATTGGCATAGAGCTCCAGGTCATTCCGCAGCCCGAGGATGATGCTCCGATACGGCTTGCCTGGCGGCGAGGTAATCGCACCGAACAGGACACAGTCGCACTCGCTAATGACGTCCATGTCTTCGTCGGTGATGGCTTTTCCTTCCCGGAGCCACCGCTCATTCCCGACATCGACGTCGACGTATTCTGCCCCCGGCAGTGCCATCTTCAACACGTCACGGGCGACGGGCACGACTTCCTTGCCCACGCCGTCACCGGGAAGCACCGCGATCTTCAATGCTGCCGCCTCCTGTAGGCCACCAGGCCGCCGGCATTTAGGATGTCCTGCAGGAAGCCCGGAAGCCGTGTGCTCGAATACCTGACGCCGTTAGCCGTCACATAGCCGCTGTCGAGGTCGACCTCGACTACGTCGCCTTTCTGCACCGCATCGATCACGTCTGCTTCCACGATGGGAAGCCCGATATTGATGGCATTCCGGAAGAAGATGCGGGCGAATGACTTCGCCACGACACAGCTGATGCCTGAATACTTGATCGCCAGCGGCGCCTGCTCTCTCGAGGAGCCGCAGCCGAAGTTCTTTCCTGCAACTATGACATCACCGGGCGACGGCCGGAAAGCAGGGTCGATGCCCTCCATGGCATGCTCTGCGAAGACCTTGAAGTCGGCCGATCGCAGGTATTTGCCCGGGATGATCACGTCCGTATCGACGTTATCCCCATATTTCCAGGTACTGCCGCTAAACTTCATATGTACCGCCTCGGGTCCGTGATCCGGCCATTTAGCGCGGTAGCGGCCGCAGTCAACGGCGAGCCAAGGTATACATCGGCACCCTTGCCCATGCGTCCCCGGAAGTTCCTGTTTGTCGTGGACAGGCACGCTTCGCCTTCTGCCATTACGCCCATATGGCCGCCCAGGCAGGGCCCGCAGCCCGGGTTGCAGATAGTCGCGCCGGCGTCGAGCAGTATGGCGGCGACGCCGGTCTCGACGACTTCAAGCATGACGCCCCTGGACGCCGGTATCACCAGCGTGCGGCATTTCACCTTGCGGTTTTTCAGGATGGACGCGGCTGCCGCGAGGTCCTCCAGCCGGCCGTTGGTGCATGAGCCGATGAGCACCTGGTCTATGGCGACATTCTCCACCTCGCCCACGTCCCGGACATTGTCGACGTCCGGGGGGCAGGCGACCTGCGGCGAGAGGTTCGACAGGTTGAAGTCGATGATGTCACAGTAAGCTGCATCCTTCGAGGCATAGGCTGGCATGTATCCCTCTGCCGCTTTGCCGTTGATATATTCGAACGTCCGGGCGTCCGGGGGCACGATCCCTGCCTTGCCTCCCATTTCGATGGCCATGTTGCATAGTGTCATCCTGCCGGCCATGGACATCTCCCTGATCGTCTCGCCGTAGAACTCCAGCGCTTTATAGGTCGCGCCGTCGGCCCTGACGGCCCTGATTATGTGGAGAATGACGTCCTTCGGCGTCACGCCGGGCGGCAGCTCGCCGTCTGCGGTGATCTTGATCGTCTCCGGCACCCGGAACCACAGGCGCCCGGAGGCATAGATCTCTGCCA
Organism: uncultured Methanocellaceae archaeon; assembly: GCA_963769045.1. GTDB lineage: Archaea > Halobacteriota > Methanocellia > Methanocellales > Methanocellaceae > Methanocella_A. The sequence continues at coordinate 245,406 of CAVYKK010000029.1, read as the reverse complement.
TGTCCGTAGCCCCGACGCCGGTAGCGAACGCGCCAAAAGCGCCATAGGTACAGGAGTGCGAGTCGGCACCCACGATGACCTTGCCCGGTAGCGCAAAGCCATACTCGGCCATGAGCTGGTGGCAGATGCCCTCGCCGACGTCGTATAAGTGAGAAATCTTCTGGGCGGCAGCCCATTGCCTGATTTCCTTTTGTAACTGGGCAGTATTCTCATTGTTGGCCGGGGCCAGATGGTCAAATGGTACGATGATTCTGTCGGGGTCCCAGACCTTGTCCAGGCCCATCTCCCGGAACGCCTTGACCGCAAGCACTGATGTACCGTCGTGACTCATCGCAAAATCCACATTTGCCACGACAAAGTCGCCTGCATTGACCGATTTTCCCGAAGCCTTGCCCAGTATCTCTTCGCTAATGGTCCCCAAGCGCAATCACACCTTCGAAAATTTTAATGGAAAATTATTAGTACGCAGGATATATAAGAGTTCTTGTGAGCGAAAATTTCGGTAGCGAAATTTCCGTTAGTAATGGTGATGCTATGCCTGACGCTTCCAGAGTAACGTCGTTGTACTCTAAAAACGAGTGGACGAAGTACGTTTCTTCGAAACTTGGTGACATAGAGATCTGTGACGTTACCCTGCGGGATGGGGAGCAGACGCCCGGTGTGGCTTTCACGAAAGAAGAAAAGATCGATATTGCCCGCATGCTGGACGAGATGGGCATCGAGATCATTGAGGCCGGCTTCCCTGCCGTGTCGCAGGGAGAAAAAGAATCTATCAAGGCCATTTCCGACCTGGGCCTGAACGCGAAGATCTGCTGCCTGTCCCGGGCAGTCAAGAGTGATATCGACGCCGTTATAGACAGTGGCGCCGACATGGCTGGCATTTTCGTGGGCACTTCAGACCTGCACTTACAATACAAGCATCACAAGACTCAGGACGAGGTCGTCAACTGTGCGGTCGAAGCGCTGGAGTACGCGAAGAGGCACGGGCTCATCGTGCGGTACGCCGCGGAAGACTCGACCCGGACGAGCCTCGAGTTCCTGAAGCGGTTCTATAAGGCCGGGGAAGAGGCAGGCGCGGACTACGTGAGCATCGCGGACACCGTCGGCATCATGACCCCTGCCACGATGAAGTTCATGGTGGGCGAGATCAGGAAGACGGTTAAGACGCCGATCTGCGTCCACTGCCACGATGACCTCGGCAACGCAGTGGCCAACACGATCGCCGCCGCGGAGGCGGGTGCAAAGCAGCTGCATACGACCGCGAACGGCATCGGCGAGCGGGCGGGCAACGCGTCGCTGGAAGAAGTATTAATGAACTTACGCATCCAGCATGGCGTCGAGAAATACGACCTGTCGCGGATCGTCGAGCTGTCAAAGACTGTGGAGCGGTACTCTGGCATCGCCCTCGCGAAGAACAAGGCCGTGGTCGGCGATCACGCCTTTGCCCACGAGTCGGGTATCCACATCGCCGCGCTGCTGGAGCACGACCGGACCTACGAGTTATTCAGCCCGGAGCTGGTAGGCGGAAAGCGCGAGTTCATCCTCGGCAAGCACAGCGGAGGAGCAGCCCTGTGCTACATGGCACGACAGATGGGCTTTACGCTGAGCAAAGCAGAGACGAACCAGGTGCTATGCGAGATCAAGCGGCTGAGCGAAATGAAACAGTCGCTGCGCCGCGACGAGCTGAGGGAACTCATCGCCAGCACGCTCGCGCAGAGTGTCAGCAAAGACGCTGCCACTCCCTGATGCTCACTTATTTTTCAGGCTGTACCTGTCTATGCTGACCGCGTCATAATCGGTTCGCATCATTGAGATAGTGCCGCCAAGTCTCGTTTCCATCTCGATCAGCTTGTCGGACAGTATCGGCCCGTTCAGGGTGCCTATGCTCGCGTTGTCATGGCCTTCCAGGGTCCGCTCCAGCCAGGCGTCGCACTTCGTATAGACCGATAGTCGTGCTACGGGACTTTTTCCCGGGTCGCATTCCAGCCGCAGGCTCATGGCATGGGGTACCAGCGACCGTGTAACGCCGCTGGCATTGCGGACATATATGCAGGAAACGCCGTGGATGTCGCAGGCTGGCTCGAAGCCTTCATCGGCAGACATGATCGACCACCGGCGGTCGAGAGCCTCCCTTATGGCGGCGGCCGGCAGCGGCATCGGCTGATCGAACAGCGTATGCCGCTCCCCGCATTCCACCTGTGTCGGGAAAAAGACGTCCCCCGAGGCATTCAGGGCTTCCTCGATAATATCCAGCAAACACCCGTGCCCGAACACGCCGTACTGTTCCCTGTCCAGCGGCACCTCGATGATCCAGTGCCCCACGTACTTATTGCGCCAGCACCATGGAAAAGTCGTAAAGCTGCTGTCAAGTTTCCGGTCCACGATCGATCATCGGGGGCCGGGAAAAAATCCTGTTCTCCCGCTATCCGCGGGGAGGCCTCGGAGGTTTGCGAGAGGTCACAGAGCTCAGCACAGAGGTCACAGAGGTCACAAAGGATGACACAGAGGACTTTTTAGAAATAGGCTGTCATAAGCATTGTTGTTAAATAAGCCTCTGTGGATACCTCTGTGGCCTCTGTGACCTCTGTGCTGAGCTCTGTGACCTCTTGTTACCTCCGTGACCTCTACTTTGCGCGGGGCGGGCATGTGCCTCTGACGACATAGACCTTCAGTCCCGGCGCCTGCAACAGTTTCTGCAGGTCTTTACTGACCAGGTCCACGGTCAGGTCGCCGATGTCGGCAACCGTGCAGTCGTCCCCGAACACCGCGGTCAGCAGCGGGACCACGTCAGGCACGGCCTGGCCGCCGGTCATAGCTGCTTTCCCGTTCACAAAAACGACGGCAAGCACTCCGTAACCATTATATTTCGCATTGAGCAGCGCGGGCAGGCCCGTGTGCAGCAGGCCGTAGTCGCCCAGCATAGCGACGCCCTTCTCCCTGAAGCCGCTCGCCACGCTGGCCGGAGAGCCCAGCGAGCAGGCCACATCGACCATGCTGTAGGGCGGACTGGTCGTCAGGATGGGACAGCCGACGTCGCTGGCGACTTTAACGTCCAGCGCCTTGACGGCCTCATAGACCGGGGCGAACGGACACCCGGGGCACAGGCCTTTTGCGAAGCCTCGCGACTGCATAGTCTCAGGCTCGATGGGCATCTGCGGGCGGGTTTCCAGGATGTGCGAGACAGCGTCCTGGATCAACTGCTCGTCCAGCCCGCCCCACATAGGCAAGTGCCCGGTCAGCCGGCCTCTGATCTTCGGCGAAGCGGCCTGTGACTCGATGAACGTGGAGGTTTCCTCGCAGACGAGGACGGCATCCATCTCCGATACGAAGTCGTCTACCTTCTTACGGGGGAACGGGTTGACCATGACGAGCGACAGGTGCGACATCCGGTTTGCGGCGGCGATGGCTGCCGCAGGCTCCGTTGCGTGCCCGGATGAGATAATGCCGAACCTGCTTTTCCGGACGATGCGGTTCATCGGGGTGCCGGCAGCCCTGCGTACGGCCAGTGTCCAGCCGTCCTTCAGGTACTTCTGGCGTTTACCGATCATGGTATACTGCCATATGTCCCGGCTTAGCTTTTTCTCTGGGGCCGGCGATTTCCTGCGATTGATGGAGCCGGAAGCGGCCAGTACCTGGTCTGTCACCCTGACGATGGCGGGCGCGCTGATCTGTTCGGAGAGCATGATGCCGTCCATGATCGAATCATAAAGCTCGCCGGGCGCGGATGGATCATAGACCGGGATGTCGGCCAGCCTGCCATACCACCGGGAGTCCTGCTCGTCCTGCGACATGATAGCGCCGACGTCGTCCCCTGCAATGACAATGATGCCCGCGCCGATCCCGTGCGTGGCCGAAATGATCAGCGGGTCGGACATGACGTTGAGGCCCACGTGCTTCGATACGACTACCGACCGGTCCCCGCACGCCGATGCTCCCAGGGCCATCTCAAAAGCGATCTTCTCGTTGAGCTGCCAGCGCGCCCGGAGATCGGATTGCTGCAGCGCGGTGAACAGGCCGTTGATCGGGTATCCCGGCACTCCGGTCGCCAGACGTACGGCGGCATCCTCGATAGCTGAGCGTGCAGCTTCGATCCCGGTCATAATATCGGCCATATGAGAAAAAACGCGCTGAAGTGATAATAAACTTGCCACATCTGACCATCAGAGGGCTAAGAGATTCGCTTAAAACGGGAAACATTCGCCCGGCCACGCGTGCGCGCGCAAGCGCCCCGCCGGTCAGCTACCCGTTGTCCGGCAGGTTCATTCCCGTGATTTGATTAATTCTGGTCAAGCACGACCGAATCGCAAGGCCTGGCAAAATAAGGCAGCGCCGCCGCGGCGCCGATGATGCCCCGGCCATCTATGAGTATGTCTGCGTTGGCCTTCTTGACGGTCTTCAGGGTCGTCTCGATGGAGACGTGCTTGCTCTTCACTAGCTTGCCATAATCAACCATGGCGCTGGCGTCGAAGTCCTGCAGCACCACCATGCCGGTGTTCTCGGATAACGTATATTTCGCGAGCAGCCTGCCGAAGTCCCTTACCAGCTTCGTCTCGTCGATACACCCGAACTCCACGACCGTGGATACACAGTTCTGGGTCTTGTGAGGTACCGGGTAGAGCTGTACCAGAGCATGGGAAAGATACCGGGCATTCCGGTTATCTACTTCAGTGGCGATGTTGTGGACGAGCGACCACGTAGCTCCTTCTTCCTTTGTATCCGTATCGTCGACACCGATCAAGACTCTCTTCCGGCGCGGGAGAATGATCGTGCCCTTGCTCTTGCGGCTGCCACCGGCTTCCGTCAGCTCGTAGTCGATCACGTCCTCGGCGAGCGCACGGCTCATGGAAGCGCCCACCCCGCCACCGCCCAGGCCTGCGTATGTGACCTCGATCGTCTCGTCCCCGACGACGACGGCTTCGATGCCTGCCGCGGAGACCGATGAGACCAGGCTGATATCGGCTTTGCCTTCCTTAACGGAGTAACGCATCGAGTTGCCGTAATGCTTTGAATTTAAAATGAGCGGGCTGCTCTTCTTATAATGGTACTCCGCCCAGCAGGAGCCCCCGAAGCAGTTCGACTGCTCGACGATGTCCACCAGGCCGTTACCGTTGCTGAGGGCCACGATATTTTTGTAGGGTACCACCCATTTTTTACGGGCGAAAGAGTCGTCCTTCATGTGCCAATCCGCCCCGGTCTCAACCGGGCAAAATCGTCAATAACCAATGTATATCAACCATATTATACCTATTGGTGAGCCTGTCAACGAGGGCGTTCCCCGTGTATGATCTTCTCACAATAGGCCAGGTCTTTCCTGTAGTTGACATTGGCAGCCAGCCTGCTGTCAGAGACGATGAGGATTCGTTCTTCCTGGTACCTCCCCATGTGACGGCCGTCGATGATGTTGATGCCCGCAGGCACGTTCCTCTTCCCTTCGTCTACCAGGACCGTGTCGGGTTCCAGCTCCGGCGGGACACAGGAAGCGTCGACCCTGACTGAAAGTGCCTCGCATCCCGAGGCATCGTATACAGCGATCGCTTCATCGATGACCGCCACAGTGGCCAGCGGCAGGTCAGACGAGATGACAAGGAACGGCCTGAAGAGCCCAAGGGCTTCAGCCGCATAGGCCGTGTCCTCGACATAACCTGCCCCCGGGGTCATAACCGGCGACACCCTGTCATCGCCGGCGAAGGCCGTCCTGACGTATTCGGCCGTCACCGGCACCCTGCTTGAGACCGCTACGAAAATATGGCCGACATTCCGGCTGGCGAGGAGCGCGTCGATCACATAGGCAATCATCGGGCGTCCTCCCAGCGGCACAATCGGCTTTTCAACGCCGCCCATCCTGGTGGCCGCGCCGCCGGCCATCACCAGTGCATCCACAGTACCGCTCCCATGACGGCGAGCGCCGCTATCCTCGCCGATTCATTGGCCGCACCCATAATATCGCCGTTCACGCCTCCGAAGTTACGGTCCGCTGTCGCCAGCACAACCGCTGCCACAACCAGCGGGGACAGCATAGCAAGGAGTCCCGCGAGCCAGATGCGCCATAATGGGAGGCCGTTATAAAACATCCCGGTAACGACTACCGCGATCGTAATGGCCGCCCAGGCTATGATGATGCCCGTCATGTAATGGCTCTTTTTAGCCGCCGCTATGACTACTGCTCCCATTCCGGGGCCCAGGCTCTTACCGAAGGCAATTACAGTAATCATAGCCACCTTCGCGCAGACCTCGGCAACAAAGATCGGGAGAAGTACAGGAATATCCGACCCGGCGAAGGTCGAGAGCAATGCATACAGGAAGAGCAGGTCCAGGCCGATGGCCAGTATGCCTCCTGCGCCCGCATGGACATCCTTCATCGACCTGATCTTCTTCTCCGGCGGGCCGGAAGTGACCAGGCCGTCCGCCATGTCCGACAGCCCGTCGATGTGGTTGATGCCGGTCAGCAGGATGACGCACGCCACGGCCAGTGCCGCCGCGAACGGCACAGGCAAGAGCCATTGAAATGCCAGGCCCGCCATACCGATCAGCAGGCCGGCCAGCAGACCGGCCGGGATGAACAGGTACAGCCGGGAGACAAAGCTGTCATAATCGTCGTCTCTCACGCGCACCGGTATGGTGGTCAGGAAGCCGATGGCCGCCCTGAAGCCTTTTACCATATTGCCGGCCAGGTGAACACCCCCCACGTCAGCGGCAGTCCGAAGAGGTATATGACCGCTATAGCAATCAGGAGCAACAAAGCGGAAGCAGCCCGGTTCAGGCGTATAGCGCGAGGGATATCGTCCGGCACGCACGGCCTGAGCCCGGCGCCCAGCACGTAATACTTAAGCTTCTCCATCCTGATGCCGAGCGCACCGGCGAAGGCCGCCATCGGGTATCCCGAGTTGATGCTGGGCGGCTTTCTGCCGTCTCTCAATGCCGTCCTGACGGTCAGCATCGGGCTGCCCACGATCGGCGAGACGATGGCAATGATGATAATGGCAAGCCGGGCGGGCACATAGTTGGCCAGGTCGTCGATCTTCGCAGAGGCGAATCCTGTCTGCAGGTGCTTCACATCCTTGTATCCCACCATGGAGTCCAGCGTGTTGATCGCACGGTATGCAAGCGTGCCGGGCAGGCCGAGCAGCGTAAAATAGATGAGTGGCGACACGATGCCGTCCACGTAGCTTTCTCCCAGCGACTCGGTCACACAGGAGGACATCTGGCCGGCGTCGAGCTTGCTCACGTCCCGGCCGACCAGCGCCGGCAGCTTAGCACGGGCAGTTTCAAAGCGGCCTGCCTTCAGGTCGTCATATATCTCTCGTGAAATGCGCCACAGGAACGAGAGCGAAAAGGTCGACTTGATCAGGTACGCGGTCACAGCCAGCCCGAGCAGCGGCGAGACCCGGTATGAAAGCCAGCTTAGCCCACAGCCGATAACGACGGTGACGGCAATCGTCGTGAAGGCCATGAAAAAGCCATAGGCATACTTGAGCCGGCGGGGCGCCAGCTTATCCAGAATGGCGATGAATTTCCCGATCCAGACGACCGGATGGAAAGCGGGCGCAGGCTCTCCGAAGAACAGATCAATGACTATGGCGAGGAGGAAAGCCTCCAGCATAAACGCGATCATGGCGACCCGGCGGCAGCCTTCAGGGCTTTGACCAGCCGCTCGTTCTCTTCTCTTACCCGTACAGCCAGCCGTATATACGAGTCGCCCAGCATCCGGAACGACGAGCAGTCACGGACGACGATACCACGCTCCAGCATGCGGACGGCGAACTCGGCCGACGTCAAGCCGGCCCCGCTCACGTCGACCAGGAAGTAGTTGACGCTCGAGGGGAGCATCTTCAGGCCTTTGATAGCGGCGATCTGGCTGGCCAGCCACTCCAGCTCCCTCCTGATGTACTCACGGGACAGGCCCAGGTATGCGGTCGCATGGTCCATGTAATAAGCCCCGGCTTCGGCCGCGACACTATCCACGTTCCAAGTCAGCCTTATCACGTTGAGCGATGCCGTGGCATCCCCGCAGGCGACACCGAAGCCCAGCCGGAAGCCGGGGATGGCAAAGCACTTGGTCAGCGACCGTAGTACGAGCATGTTGTCATAGTCCTCCACGTGCCGGGCCACGCTCTGCGAAGGGTCCGCCAGGTCGATGAACGCCTCGTCCACGGCAAGTGCAATTCCATGCTCCTTGCAATAATCGGCCAGCTTCAGCACGAAACTGGCGGGCATGAGACGGCCGTCCGGGTTGTTGGGGTTGCAGAAAAACGTAGCTTTGCAGCCGTTAAGGTGCCAGAACTCGCCCTTGACGATATCCGACATCTTCACGTACCGCACGCCTGCGCCGAACAGGCGGCACTGCTGCTCGTACTCGCCGAACGTCGGTCCGGGGATGGCAACGACGTCGCCGCGGGTCAGCGCGACCTCGGCAAAAAGCCGTATGATCTCGCTTGAGCCATTGCCCGGCACAATCTGATCCGGCCGGGCACCGCAGAACCTGGCGGCACTGGCGCGGAATTCCTCGTACCTGTTGTCCGGGTACGAGGCGATGCCATCGCATGCTTTTGCTATTGCGTCACGGCTGTCCATGGGCAGATACGGGTTGAGGTTGACGCTGAAGTCGAGCAGGTCAGCTTCCTTAAGTCCCCTGCGCTCTGCGATCTCGTGCAGCCGTCCCCCATGTGCGCATGGTGCCAGTTGCAAAAGCTCTTTCCTGATAAACAATGGGTCGCACTCCGAGGTTACTCAATTTTACTTTCGTTATATTAAATTTTTTGGAGTGAGGCCTGACATAATAGTCATTGGTGGAATATTGTATTCGCTGAGCCGGCACTTAACACAACGTACACGACGTACACGACGTACACGACGATTTGTCGGAAAAGGGCATGCGTAGCCGTATTATTAGACGTCGTGTACGTTGTGTTTGTTGCAGGCCAACATGTACAAGAAGTTACATGAATGATTGATCGACGGATAATCTCTTATCATAGGACTGTACAAACGATCATAGACCGGTTGCAGTTCTATGACCATGATAAACCGCCCGCTCTTCCTGTTATTGATCGTGTGCGCCATCAGCATCTGCCTTCTGTCCTGTACGCCTGCGGCCCGGGCCGCCGCATCCTCGATTGTCTGGGTACAGCCACAGACGTACTATGACGAGACACACGTGGTACCCAACGACGATGACTGGGTCGAATACCCGCTCCTGCGCTCCGGAGATACCAGCGGCTCTTCCCGCGTGACCTTCAGTATCGCCGATCAGACCATCGAGGCCGGTAACGAGGCCGGACAATACGAGCTGCTGGGCGCGAACCCCGTCGTCTTTAGCCCCGGCAGTACCTATGCGCTGATACGGGTCCGTTATCACACGGCCAATCACGACACCTTCGGCACACAACATATTACGTTCCGGCTGAGTGACAGCGATGCGGACATAGAGTCAGACCAGGAGACCAGGACATTCTATGTCGATTACCCCGCCGCGCCGGCGCTGGAATTCGCCAGCCCTCCCGATGGCGGATACCGGGGCGTCGAAGGACAGGGGCAGGCTATAATACTCAACGTCACCAGGGACGGCGACGTCCTCGTCGACTCATACGCGGACATATTCGTCAGCGGCACAGCCACCAACGGAATGGATTTTTCCCTGGCAGACGCCAGCGGCAGGCCTGTCGGCATACCCGGCACCATCCATCTGCCCCCGGGGCAATCGGTCTATTCGATATACCTGACGCCGCTGAACGATTCGAATGACGAGGGCAACGAGACGGCGACGCTTACCCTTGGTAACATTAAGAACGCCAATGCCGGCGACCCGGTCAGCGTCTCGGTGATCCTGTACGAAACGGGTACGGTAACGCCCGTATCGCCCACCGTCCCGCCAGTATCGACACCATCGGCTAAGCCGATTCCAACCCCTGAAGCGACGCCATATACCCTGCCGGGCACGACTCCGGTCCCGCTGCCGAGTCCGGCGCCAGGACTTGCTACTTACATGATAGCAGTCGCTATTATAGCGACGTATATAATGCAAAAGAAGAAAATGTGAAGCGAAGGGTTTCCCCCTCGCGTTTTTTATTTAGAACCTTGGTTTCCTGTGCTTGGGGAGGCAATCGCGGCAATAAACCGGCCTGCCTTCTGTCGGCTGGAAAGGTACTTCGCATTCTTTACCGCAGTCGGCGCAGGTTGCCTTGTGCATGTCTCTTGGGCCGATGTCCCTGGGCCTTCTGAATCCACTGTCTCTCATTGTTTATTATCTCCTTATGTAAGTTTAGAATCTCGGCTTTCTGTGCTTGGGAAGGCAGTCACGGCAGTAAACTGGCCTGCCTTCTGTCGGCTGGAAAGGTACTTCGCATTCTTTACCGCAGTCGGCGCAGGTTGCCTTGTGCATATCCCTTGGGCCCATGTCCCTGGGCCTTCTGAATCCACTGTCACGCATTGTAATTACTCCCCTTAGAACCTTGGTTTTCTGTGCGCGGGAAGGCAGTCACGGCAATAGACCGGTCTGTCCTCGGCGGGCTTAAAAGGTACTTCGCATTCTTTACCACAATCAGAACAAGTCGCCTTGTGCATTTCTCTGGGACCGAAATCTTCTCTCGGACCCCTGCTTCTATTATCTATCATTGATTTTACTCTTGCAGATCGAAATCCGCAATACGAATAGGTACAATCTACTATAAAAACATATCTTTGGTTAGTTTATATATTGGCAGGGGTATGGCCGTGATTATCGAACCACGTCAGCACATTTGGACGGCATTAGAACTCGATCTGCGCCGGGTGCACCACGTGAATGAACAGGCGATCGTCTGCCAGGCCCGTCTTTTTGTATGCGGTCATCGCCGCAACGCCTGCCGCCGGCGCATCTGTGGCCAGCACCAGCCTGAAACGGTTGAAGCCCCGGTCATCCCGCTCTTTCCTGCCGGCAAGGAGTATACCAGGCAACTCTTCCCCGACGAACTCCGGGTCGTCTGCACGAAAGACGTATATAAGCAGCCGGTTGCCGATATTGATTCGGTCGTACCTGACGTTGCCTTTCTTCGCATGACGGGACTCGATGATCTTGAATACCTCTTCCGCACACCCGCAGCATAACACGCCCTGTACGAACGCCTTGATCTTTTCCCTGTCTGCCATCTTGCTCACTGTCCCGTGGTATCATAGTCAGTCATGTATTTTAATAGCTTTTGCCATACCTGTCAGGGGCCTGACCGTGCCCGTGGACCTGGCGATCGCCACGACATCGATCGGTGCGGACATCAGCAACGGTTTAATAATATAATGTCATTTATATTATTGAGACCGATGGCTTCCCGATACCGCACGTTTCTAAATATCGTCAAGCTCGGCAGGCTGCGTTTTCTCTGGCTCGGCTATTCCCTGTACCTGATGGGCGCCCTGCTGGCAGTCGCGGCAGGGACCGCATTCAGCATCGATCGCTTCGTCTTCGGCTATGTCGTGCTCATGATAGGCCATTTGTCCGTACATTACAGTAACGATTATTATGACTACGAGGTCGATGCAAAGACGACCGCGGGCGCGCTGTCAGGTGGCAGCGGCATCCTGCCGAAGCACCCGGAGCTGCTCGCCTTTTCGAAGTGGTTCGGCCTGTCGCTGGCCGTCCTCTCGGTCGCGCTGGGGGCCGTATTCACCGTCGTTTACGCTTTCCCGGTCGCGTACCTGGGCTTCGCCATCTTCGGTAACCTGCTCAGCTGGTATTACACCGCCCCGCCGGTCCGTCTGGCGTACCGGGGCCTGGGCGAGATCGCGACAATGATCGCCGTAGGTTTTCTCATGCCGGCCATCGGCGACTTCTCACAATACGGGTCGTTTTCGCCGCTGTTCCTGGCCTTCCTCGTGCCGTTGCTGTTGTACTCGCTTTCGTTCATCGTCAACGTGGAAGTGCCCGACATGGAGGGTGACATCGCCAGCGGCAAGAATAATTTCATCGCCCGCAAAGGCCGGGCAACAGGCTTCGCCACTGCCGGCCTGTTCTGTATTCTGGCTACCATCTGCACCGCGATACTCTCCCTCGGGCAATATGCGATCGACTTCCTGCCCTTGCTGTTATTCTCTTTCGTGCCACTGCTGCCTGCGTTGTACGGGCTTTTCACGCGGCCGCGCGCGCGGGAGACTGCTGAAAAGCTCGTGCAAATCAACGTCGGGTGTTACCTGCTGTTTATACTACTGACGGACGCGTACCTGGTCTTCATCCATCTTTAGAGGTCAATGAGGTTCCGAGAGGTCACAGAGCTCAGCACAGAGGGCACAGAGGCCACAGAGGACGACACAGAGGTTTATATAATAATATCATTGCCGGAAGCCATCTTTTAAAATCGTCCTCTGTGAGTACCTCTGTGGCCTCTGTGGCCTCTGTGCTGAGCTCTGTGACCTCTTGTTACCTCTGAGACCTAAAAGTCAAATTTTCACTTTCAGGGGCACGATGTGCCGCCCGAATTCGCTCTCGACGATTGTAGCCTCCACGTCGTAGACTGCTTGTATAGTCTCCGGTGTCAGGACGTCAACGGGCTTGCCGCAGGCATAAATCCGTCCTTTGTTCAGCACGATCACCGTGTCGGAGTACGTGTATGCCAGGTTGAGGTCGTGGAGCGCCACGATCATGGACGTACCCCTGCTCTTGGTGAGCCGGCGGGTGATCTCCAGCACCTCGATCTGGTGCTTCAGGTCCAGGTTGCTCGTGGGCTCGTCGAATAAAAACAGCTCCGGCTCCTGGGCGAGGGCGCGGGCAATGTAGACTTTCTGTTTCTCCCCGCCGCTGAGCTGGTCCATGAACTTGCCGGCAAATTCCCGGATGTTCATGCTGTCCAGCGCCTGCTGTACTATTTCGAGGTCATGCGGAGATATCTTCCATTTAATGTGGGGCTTCCTGCCAAGCAGGACCGTCTCCATGACCGTAGAGAAGAACAGGTAGTGGAAATTCTGGGGAACGTAGCCGATCAGCTTCGCGATTTCGAGGGGATCCATCTTGAGGGCATCCTTATCGTTGAGGCTGACCTTCCCTCTCGTGGGCTTATGCACCTGTGCGATGCACTTGATCAGCGTGCTCTTGCCCGAGCCGTTCGGCCCGATGACGCTGATCACCTCGCCGGAGCTCCCTTCGAACGAGACGTCGTCCAGCGCTTTATGTGCGCCATAATCCACGCCCAGGCCCTCGATCTTGATCTTCATCTTATCCCCTCAGTAAATATCAGTAAATGTGACTCTCCTTGCCTTTCAGTATGAGATACAGGAAGAAGATGCCGCCGATGATGTACATGATGATGCCGACCGGTATTTCCAGCGGGCTGAATACCGTGCGGGCGAACGTGTCCGACAATAGCAGGATGAGGCCGCCCATGAGCGCTGAGCACGGGATGAGGTACCGGTGATCGTTACCGATGAGCATGCGACAGATGTGCGGGGCCATCAGCCCGATGAACCCGATGACGCCCGTGAACGCCAGGCAGCTCGAAGCCGCGACCGTCGCCAGTATCAGGCAGTACAGCCGCAGCCGCTCGACGCGGATGCCGAGGTTTTTCGCTATCTCGTCGCCGGCCGACAGTGCGTTCAGGTCCCACGCTTTCAGCGCGAGCAGTATGATACAGATAACCGCGATCGGCAGCAGGATCAGGACGGCGTTCCAGTTTGCGCCCCACATACCTCCCATAAGCCACAGCTCGAGGTCCTTCAGCTTGTCGTTGTTGGACCAGTATTTCAGGATGATGACGCCGGCCTGGAAGATGTATCCGAGCACGACGCCCGCCAGGATCAGTGTCGCCTGGCTGGTGCCCCTTGCCCGGGAAATAGCATAGATCAGCAACATGCTCAACAGCCCGAAGAGGAACGCGTTGATAATGATATCGTAATTGCTGCCGCCGGCAATGAACATGCCCACGATGCCCGTACCAAGCACGATGGTGATTGCGGCGCCGAAGGACGCAGCCGAGGCCAGGCCCAGCGTGAACGGGCTTACAAGGGGATTACGCAGTACGCCCTGCATGACTGCGCCCGCAACGGCAAGGCAAACGCCGGTGAGCATCGCGAGCAGGATACGGGGAAGCCGCATGTTAACGACGATGATCTCGGCGATGCCGCTCTGTGGCTCGCCGAACGCGGCGAAAAGCTGGCCGACGACGGGAATACCTGCCGTTTTTACCGCCAGGTTGTGCATGATGGCCAGGAAGACGTCGCCAAGACTTAGCTGAGCGGTGCCCACTGATGCCGAATACAGGACGGCCAGCACCAGCAGGGTCGAGATGATCATGAGTAGCAGGATGCGCTTTTTGTAGCTTTTCCGGTAGAGCTCGTTCACCTGCTTACGTTCCACATGGCCAGCGCCCGTCTCCTGCATCGAAAAACACACCTATTTTTTTTAAAAACCGCAGATTGCACCTGTGCGATTATTGTACTTCTTTTTCCACCCTAATAAAGATATGGAAGAAGGGGACACATCCTCTGGCGGGATGGGCCCACTCCTCCAGTATTTTATTTCCTCATGCGGGGGACGGGTAAAATACGATTGTCTTGTTTGTGCCCGACACGAACCTGCCTGCGTACTCATCGAGCTTCGCCGCCGGGTCCACGTCACTGAACTGTCCCGGGTGAGCCACCTTGGCCATATACAGCAAGCCGATGAAAGCCTTGGGACCGTAGGCTATGGTCGACGAGATCACGTAGACCTTGCCGTTCTTAGCCGCGTCCACGCCTGCGATGCCCTCGCGGGCCATCGTGTCATTACGGAGCGCGCTGAAGCCGGCTATCGTCGTGTTGGTCCAGCTGAAGCCCGAGTACTTCATGATGATCTGGGGGTTCTTGGTAAGCACGAACTCCTGGTTCACGGTCGGCTGCTGGCTCGTCTTGTTGCCAAGGTCGCCGGCTACGTTAGATGCGCCCGCCATGTTAATGATCGTGTCGCCGCCCGACGAGTTGCCTGCGGTGCTCCAGGCCTTGTTGTATTCCCAGTAGACCGAAGGCCGTGCGCTGATAGGCAGTGTCCTGTTCGCGACAAGGTCGACAACCGACAGGATATACTGGCTGTAAGTAGAAGCCTGCTCTCGCTTGCCAGTGATTATGCCCATAGCCGTAATGTCGGACCCGATGGTCTTCAGGTTGCCGCAGTCGAGTTGTACGATGGTTGCATTAGTCTGGGCCAGCTGGTCCGCATTTTTGGGCGGCGAGCTGGCGTAGCTGATGATGACGTCCGGCTGCAACATCGTGACATTCTCGGCGTTGGGCGTCTGCCAGTTGCCGACGCTCGTTACATTAGCGAAGATTGTACTGACTGATGGGTTTGTTTTGACGGTGTCGGATACGCCGACGATTTTATCTTTCGCGCCGATAGCCACCAGCACTTCCGCGGCGTCCGAGTTGAGGACGACGATCCTTTCCGCCGTCTTTGGCAGCGTGACCGTCTTGCCGTTCGTGTCGGTGAACGATATCCCCGTGCTCACAGTATAGTTACCTGGTGTCGGCGTCGGCGTCACGGCCGGCGCAGGCGTGGGCGACGAGCACCCCGCCAGGCATAGCGCGAGCGTTAAAACGACGCACGATGTGAGTATGATTGCAAACCTGTTCCTAATTTTAAAACCTCCCAAATTCTGTGCAAGCGCACACGATACAAGGGGTTTTTCCATTAATAGTATTAATAATTTATCAATTTTTCACACTAAATGCGAATAATGCGATATAAATAGCATAATAAAAAAATAGATGACCTTGAGACTGAATGTCTGCCATGCCAGTAAAAACGAATCACATCCTGCCATCTGACCGTGCATACGCGCGAGCGCCCGCCCGGCCAGCCGCGACAGTCTCGCCAGTAAAAAATGATACTATATATTCCTTAATACTCGGGCCACTTCAGCGTCCCGCTTCGCAGGATAGGTAGTCTCGGCGCATTTCACGACGAACGACTTCTCGACATCGCTCGCCATCCGGGCCGCCACCTTCGCCGGTATCCCGATGGCCATCATCTCGGGCGGGAACCAGGGGTTGCCATCGGGTGCCGTAGGGCCGATAAAAGCCGTGTCCTTCGGGGCACCCTTCGCCATGCCTGACGGGTAGGCGACGAACGCGGCGCAGAACGAGCCCCAGGCTGCATCGATCTGCCCGAAGGGCGAGTCGCTGCCGAAATGGAGAAGGCCGCAGAGGTCACGTATCTCTTCAGCCTTGCCAATGCACAGGTAGGAGAGCGGGGTGACATCGCCTGCCTTATCAGCGCGTTGCATGACGAGGTACTTGCCAGAGAACGATATTTTGCCTATCTTCTTCAACGTCCATGCCGCACACACAGGCGATTCCTTCAGGAACAACGCGTCCTCGCCCGTCGAGATGTCATTGCACACCTCTTCCGGGAATTCTGCCAGCCCCAGGAAGCCATGAGATGCCTGGCAGGTGCCTTTCATGGTGTCACTGCCGACGTAGATGCCGTCTGCCTTGCCCGCCGCGACCAGCAACAGCGCCTTCGCCATGCAGCGGTGCCCCGCTTTGACGACTTCCGATACCTTCACGACGCCATCCGGAACCGTGTCCGACCAGTAGATGCATAATGGCTGCAGCTCCATCCTGCCGGCCTTCGCCAGCCGCTCCCCGACCTCGCTCACCGATAACCGCGACATATGCTTATGCATACAGCTTCAAGGGATAAATGGTTATGCTGTAGCCGGCAATCCTTTTATAGAGTCGTGCCATAACTAGTGAAAGTCAGTGCAGGAGCTTCCATGACCCGATACATCACTGTCCTCGGTACTCAGTCTCACGCAGGAAAGAGCACGATAGTTGCCGCCTTATGCCGGATATTGAAGCGCCGGGGCTATCGCGTGGCGCCGTTCAAGTCCCAGAACATGAGCAACAACTCCTGGATCACGAAGGACGGTAAGGAGATCGGCATCGCGCAGGCCATCCAGGCGTTCGCCGCAGGTGTAGAGCCGTGTGCCGAGATGAACCCGGTGCTCCTGAAGCCCAAGGGCGGGTCGATGTCGCAGGTCGTGGTGTTGGGGAAGCCGGTGGGCGACCGGAAGGCCGGGGACTATTACGAGAGCATCGACGCCATGATGAAGATCGCTACCAAAGCCCTGGCCAAGCTGTCGAAGAGCTATGACGTCATCGTCATCGAGGGCGCCGGAGGCGCGGCGGAGATCAACCTGTACGACCGGGACATTGCCAACAGCCGTATGGCTCGGGCGGTAAAGTCGCCCATCCTGCTCGTCGGGGACATCGAGCGGGGCGGCGTGTTCGCCAGCCTGTACGGGACCATTATGCTGTTGCCCGAAGAGGACCGGCCGCTGGTCAAAGGCATGATCATCAACAAGTTCTACGGCGATAAGGCGTTGCTGGGCAACGGTTTACAGGAGCTCGAGCGTCTGACCGGCGTGCCGGTCCTGGGCGTCGTTCCCTATTCAGAGCTGCACATTCCCTCTGAGGATTCTGTCTCTATCGCCGACAAAAAGCCAAACGAGAAGAGCATAGACGTGGCCGTCATCCGGTTCCCGCTCATCTCGAACTTCACCGACTTCGAGCCGCTGGAGCGCGTCGCACGGGTCCGCTACGTGCCGCTCGATGAGCCGCTGGGCAAACCGGATGTCGTCATCCTGCCCGGGTCGAAGAACACAATGAGCGACCTGAAAGCGTTGCGGGCATCTCCGATGTTCCGGGAGATAAGGCGCCTAGCGAAAGCGGGCGTGCCGGTGCTCGGCATCTGCGGCGGGTACCAGATGCTCGGCAAGCTCGTGCGTGACAGCGGCGTGGAAAACGGCATCGCGGAAGACGTGAAAGGCCTCGGGCTGCTGCCGGTGACGACGCTGTTCGGTGCCTACAAGAAGCATACCTGCCAGGTGGTAAAACCCGTCACCGGAGACGGCCCTATCCTGGAGCCAATCTGGGGGAGCAAGCTGCTCGGGTACGAAATCCACATGGGGAAGACCGATTCCCCGTCACCGGCCTTCTGGGACGACGGCTGCGTGGACGAGAACGGGACTGTCATCGGGACCTATATGCACGGGCTTTTCGAAAACGACACTTTCCGCGATGCACTGATGTCCTACGCCTGCGGGCGAAAAGGCATCGAGTACGAGCCTCCTGTGGCAGCCGCAGACCCCTACGACGAGCTCGCGGACGCGATTTCGGCATCCATCGATATCGAAGCCATCCTGAAGCTGATCGACGGAAAGGTATGATAATAACAATTCATAGAATGATTAATAATTGCTGGCCGGCACTTAACACAACGTACACGACGTACACGACGTACACGACGTTTAATAATAAGGCTACGCTGGCCATTACCGATAAAACGTCGTGTACGTCGTGTACGTTGTGTTTGGGGCAGGCTAAGTATAAAAGTTTGTAGATAATGAGAATAAAATGAGTGAATTTGCCGGCAAAAACGCCAGCATATGAATAGTCCCCCTGGACTTATTCGTTGTTGTTAAGGAACCCTTTCTTGCCCAGCCAGCTGACCTGCGGGCCCGTGTATCGCCACACGACGTCGCCTTTCGCGTCCTGGATGTCCCATGGCACGACGATGACGGTGTCGCCTTCCCTGACCCAGGTCCTCTTCTTCATCTTGCCCCGGATCCTGCACATCCTGGTCACGCTGTCCATACACTGGACGGTAACGCGGCTTCCGCCGAGCATGTCTGTGACTGTGCCTAATACTTCTCTGTCCATCTTCCGGGGAGTTCTCACACGGACTACTTCGCCGCTGCCTGTATCGCCCGGCTTCTTTCCCTGTCTCTTTGCACTTCTATAATTCATGTTTCTATTTCTCCTGTGTTTTTTTATCTTCTCTTCCAGCGCGGGTTTATCTCCGGCTAATGGTGCGATGCAGTCCCGTTATTTTCTTATGGGTACGCTTTTCTGCTTTTTCGCATAGCAGAAATAACTGGCAAAATCGTCCATGTTTCGGATGACGACCAGCCCGTTATGATACGCTACGATTGGAATTTGTGTCAAAAATTTAATTTCCTCTTTAAATATTCCATACGAAGAGATTACTCTTCGTATTTTCCAATTATGCCCTGATTGCCCGGCTTACCGGATTATATCCGGCCTAATACCTGGGTTTCCTGTGCTTCGGGAAGCAGTCCTGGCAATATACCGGCCTGCCTTCTGTGGGCTTGAAAGGTACTTCGCACTCTTTGCCGCAGTCGGAACACGTCGCTTTGGTCATTTCTCTGGGACCGAAATTGCTCCGGCCGCTAAATCTGTCGTTATACATTTTAATTTTCCTTACAAAATATTAATAAAAATATTCTGCAAGATACTAAAGGGCGAGTCTAGTATAAAAAGGTATGTATTTTTCAAATACATGTAAACAAGTATAAAACCGGTGCGTCAACCTATCTTTTAGAATTCCGGGTGGCAATGAATGGCAACGTCAAGCCCCTGACAAGTTATATATACTTAGAGTGATACAGTATAGTGCGTGGTACAATCCATAACATGATACATTATGGTGCCACAAGTGATACCGATGGACGAGATCCTTGAACGCTTCGAGACCGAAGTCAAAAGAGGGATGATGCAGGTGGCGATCATGTGCCTGCTGGAGCAGGAGCGCTACGGCTACGACATCATCAAAAGCCTGAAGGATAACGGGCTGGGCGTAGAAGAAGGTACGCTATACCCGATTCTCAGGCGTCTTGAGGACGAGCGTCTTCTCACCAGCCGGTGGGAGACGACCGGACCGAGGCCCAGGAAGTACTATGTGATCACGGCCTACGGAAAGGACGTGAGGGTAAAGCTGCTCGCATCGCTGAAAGCCTTCGGCGCGGCGATCGAGCGAATGGAACAGGCTGCCGGAGGGGTGCAGTAAATGTACGATAAACCGATTGATGATTATATTGGCGCAGTGACAGAAGACATGGGTGCAAAGCAGCGCGACGAGGTCGCCAGGGAACTGCGTACACATATCCTGGACAGCGCAGACGCGCTGGCCGCTGAGCGAAAGACGAAGGTGGACGAGACCATCATCCGCGACGTAATCGCCAAAATGGGGCCTGCCGCGCAGGTGGCTGCCCTGTACCCGACGAAGAAAACTTTCCTCGAGATGAAGGAGATGAAAGGCATGTGGGACGCCATGAAGGCGCTGGCGGGAATCGCTGTCCTTGTCGCCATTGCCGGCGTCATCCTGATGATCTTTTCGCCGGAAACGCTTAACTCGGCCCCGGTGCTGGTCATCTTCCAGGTCGTGTTCGCCCTGGGCATAGCCGCATTTGTCATCGGCGTCATCTTCCTCTGTATGTACCTGTACGAGACACAGCTAAAGTCGACCTACGAAGCGCGGCTGAAACGGCTTGAAAAAAGCCTGCAGGACGCCGAGTCGCCCCTGAAGGTCGGCATTACGATCTTCTTTACCGTCTTCTGGCTGGTCATCCTGAACCTCTACTGGGCGAAGCTGCCGTTCGTCTCCAGCTTCGAGGGGGACGCGGTGCTGATACCCGTGCTATCGTCGGCCTTCGCCGGCTTCGTGCTCTGGTTCAACGTCCTCGGCGTCCTGGGCATCGGCGTGCAGATGCTCTTTCTCGTGATGCGGGAGAAGTGGGTGCCGTCGCTCCTGGAGGCGATCATGGGCGTGTGCATGGCGGTGCTATTCGCGGCGATCATGGTGGCAATGCCTTTCAACCAGGCGTTGCCCGGCGAATTCTTCACCGGGGTAAAAATCTTCCTGGCTATTGTCATTGCGCTATGCCTGTTCGATGCCGGGAAAAAGCTCTGGCAGACCTACCGGCTCTTCATCCACGCGCAATACCGGCAAAATAGTGCCGCATGAGCATCATGCGGCTGTCCCCTTTTATTGCAGGCCCTTTATTATATCGGTAAACTGCTTTACACTGTCCGCATAGACACCCTGCTTGATACCAGGGGTATTGACGGCCAGCGTCCCTGCTGCCTTTTTGCCGCTCAGGTCTTCCAGTTCGTGGAAAGTCGATTCGACACCTATGCCGCCCAGGGTACAGAAAAATGCGACGTTCTTTAGCTTATCCTTGTTTTCAGCGATATATGTCCTGACCGGCGCAGACACGGTCAGCGCCCAGACTGGCGTGCCGATAATCACGATATCGTATTGCGACGGGTCTTTCTTCGCGGGCTCGATCTTCGTCAGCTCTTTTTTCGTCGCCTGGCGCCCGCATAATAAATAGCCCGCGGGCCCGGACCTGTTCACCGTATCGATGATCTCTTCCGTATCACACTGAAGCTCTCTCGCAATCTCTTCAGCTATCTTTCTCGTATGGCCGGTCCTCGAATAGTATACCAGTAGTGCACGCATGCCAATACCCGACAACCATTATGCAGTAAACACGTAAATAACTATCCGGATGGCCAGATCGTCCTGCCGGGCGCAATGGCAAACGGTCGCTCCGTACAATGCATGAATTTTTTTTAAGTACGCGTACGCCGACTCTCTCATGCCGGCTCCGGCATAAAACGGCAAGCATAGGGGGCATCTGATGCAGGACGAGATCGCACGCGCACGGTCAGAGCTGGAACGCACCTTCAAGGAGCGCTCAGACGAGATCATCTGTTCGCTACTTGCCGCCTGTGCGGGGGAGCACGTACTGCTTCTCGGGCCGCCCGGCACGGCTAAATCGCAGCTCGCCCGCAGTGTCTGCGAGGCCATTGACGGCAGCTTCTTCTATTACCTCATGACTAGGTTCACCACGCCCGAGGAAGTCTTCGGGCCGCTGTCGCTGAAGGCCCTTCAGGAGGACGATTTCCGCAGGAAGACCGATGGTTACCTCCCGACGGCTCACGTTGCGTTCCTCGACGAGATATTCAAGTCAAGCAGCTCTATCCTGAACAGCTTCCTCACCATCCTTAACGAGCGTAAGTTCCACAATGGCCGGGAGGCTGTCGATGTGCCGCTGATCGCCGCTTTCGGTGCCTCTAATGAGCTGCCCGACGACGAGGACAACCTCGAGGCGCTTTATGACCGGTTCCTGCTGCGCTGTGTAGTCTCCCCGATACAGGAAGAGGAAAATTTCCGGGAGATGCTCTTCGATGACGACCGATCGGTCCATAGCGGCATCCTGCTGACTGTCGATCAGATCATGAATGTTCAAGAGACTGCACGGTCGGTCGGGATCGATGACAGCGTCCAGCGAATTATCCTGCGTGTCCGGAAAGAGCTGGCCCGGATGGGCATCAGTGTTTCCGACCGCCGGTGGAAGAAGATCGTGAACGTCCTCCGGGTAGCCGCGGCGGCGGCAGGCCGGAGCAACGTGGACCGCTCGATGGCCATACTGCTCAAGCACATGGCATGGGACCGTCCGGAGCAGCGCGAAGACGTCAGGGGCCTGCTAATCGATCTCATTATTTCAGGGGGTGAAAGCCTTGAGAAACTGGCCCGGGACGTCTCGGACCTGTACGGTTTGCTCCTCCGGACGACAGACCGGCCATTCCCGTATCCGGTGAGGTGCTACGAATGCAATGAGATGCTCGGCTCGTCCCGGAAACTCGCGTCTCACGAAAGCGATAATCCCGGTCACAGGTTCTTCGACCCCCACCGCACCAGCCTGAGCCCCCGATACATGGGCTACGACAGCCTGCTGGCTACACTGAAAGATGAATACCGGTGGGACTTCGTCTACAATCCTACCGGGAAAAAGCGGGAATACCAGATGGAGTGCCGTGCGCTGAAAGAACGATACGAGATGACCGCAGGGAAAATGAAGACAGAGATGGGTCGGCTGATGCAACAGCTGACCGGTAACGTCTGGGTAAGCGACCGGGACGCGGCAGACATCATGCACCGGTACGAGGCGCAGATACGCAGGGTGGGCCAGATCGGCGATGTCATGCGCTCCATCGAGGTAATGCTCGAACGGGTTAGCGATTAAACATTGGACACGGGGGGCACAGAGGGTACAAAGGGCACTGAGGATGATGGTATGACGGGAATAGGCATGGTGGCTGATTTACTATCAAGCGCCGAGATGCGTGAAGCCCTGGCCGAACCCAGGCAGGTGCCGAGGGCTGTCCGGGAGTATATGGCGGAAATTGTCCTGCGTGATATCGTGCTGGGCGAGGACTACGTGTCGCGAGACCCGGCACGGGCTGCCGGGAGGCTCGGGCCCCTGTTCCAGATTTTCCTCGCGACACGGTTTACGGAAGAATGGGCGGCGCTAAGGCAAATCGCCTCCGCCAGCCCTGCCATTGCACTAATCTGTGCACGTAATGCGCTGAACGCGCTGTTCGACGCATTCGAGGAAGCAGCCATGAGGGACACGGGGCCCGAAATCTCGCGGGACCGGGCCGCCTTCGTATGGCTCATTAAGGACACGCTGGCGCTATGGGGGCGGACATTGGGCGAAGGCAACATACCCGCCCATCACTTGGAATCATCCGGCGGCGCAGAGCATATTAGTGACCTCGTCCAAAAGACCTATGTGCCCCGCATCAGGCCGTTCCTGGACGAGATGGCCGAAAGCGCAGACGCGATCGAGTTCCTCGCCCTGCTGTACCCCGGCCGTATGTGGGACCGGGGGATGGCCGAACTCCACCGGGAACACATCGGGAACATCAGGCTATACTCTGACATTGCCTCCCGCTCCCGCGAGCTGCAGCAAATACTGGACGCCATAGGGCGTTCCTCCGCGGACGAAGCGCCGGGAAAATGTGCGGTCACCCCTCGCAGTCGATCGGAGCTTCATAGCGTTGTCAACTCGAAGGACCTGCAGTACATCCTTCCCTCGGAACTGGTCAAGCTGCAGGACAGGACCATGAAGTACCTGTTCCTGGCCCGATGGACTGAGGGAAAGCTGCTCACGTATCAGCTGACCGGAAAGTCGCGCTCCCGCAAAGGCATTGATCGCATGCGTGGCCCGATCGTGGTACTTGTGGATACGTCCGGCTCCATGAGCGGCTCACCTTCCGTTCTGGCCAAAGCCATAGTGCTGGCGGCGGCAAAACGGGCGCTGGGCGCAGGCAGAGACATGCGAGTAGTGATGTTCTCCTCGGCCGGGGAGACCAGGACAATCGATCTCTCCGGGCGACAGAAGATGGCCGCAGAGTTCCTCGATTTCCTGCGCCATACGTTCGGCGGCGGCACCGATTTCAACACAGCTCTGGGCTCCGGCCTTGAAGCTTTGAGAGAAGAGCGATTCGGCAGCGCCGACCTGCTGTTCATCACTGACGGGCTCTCGAAGATCACAGACGAGCGACTCCTCGGGGAATGGGGCTGTCTCAAGGCGGATCTCGATGCGCAGATATTCACGGTCCTCATCGGCAACGACAGCGCCGGAGGCCTGGAGCGCATCTCCGACCGGACCTTCGTGCTGGAAGCCGGCCCCGGGCTGTCCGGGACAATGAAGCTTACATCGCTGTAATTAATGATTGCCCGTACGCCCACGCGTGCGCGCGCGAGCGCCGGAGCAGATAGCGATGAATTGCATAGTACGTTCACGGCAATATTTTTCTATCATAAGCCCGTATCACGGAGCGATGGCGGTAAGATCGTTCAAGATCGTCAGGCGGGGAAGCATCCCGTTCGACGCGTTCGAGCCGGTGGACTCCCGGGCGATGGCGGTAAAGAACCTGGCAGGCATCGGATGTGGCTCGACGGTGACGTACATCGAATCCGACGCTCGCATCCTGGTAGATACCGGCTTCGAGTTCGACAGCGAGATGACCGATGAGAACGTTAAGCTGAACAGAAAGCTCCTTGTAAGGGACCTCAAGGCCATCGGCCTGAAGCCTTCCGACATCGACATCCTTTTCATCACCCACTGGCACATCGACCATTTCGGCAACTACAAGCTGTTTAAAGACAGCACCATCATGACTTCGAAGGCTGCGGTCGACAGGGTGAAGATCGAGGTGGCAGGAGTGAAGGATGGAGAGCAGATCGCCGACGGTGTCACTGTTGTTCACACGCCGGGGCACACGCCCGATCACGCGTCGCTCGTCTTCCATACAGACCGGCTGCGGCATTCAATCCAGTCCGGCGCCGCAGGCCGCATCGTGGGCATAGGCGAGGTTACAGTCGCGGCTGCCGGGGATGCGATTTTGACGCCGTCGTTCTATATGGGCGATCAGATATGGGCAAAGAACCGTGATTTCTCTGGCGTGGATGCCGCGAAGGAAAGCGTGAAAAAGCTCGTCGAGAAAGCGGACTATATCATACCCGGCCACGGCGACATGTTCCACAATATCCGCAAAAGTACCTGACGCAAGACAATCGGAGCGCACCACAGGGGCCACCATCGAGAACGCGTACGCGCGCGAGCGCCAGCCCGGCCAGCGGTGTAATGTCAGTCATGTTTACTTATCGTGTTTAACTGAACGCTTCGACAAACGCCTCTTTTTTCAATCCGGTCAGTATGACCATGATACGCACCCGGCAGTCCCCGGTATGCTCAAGCCGTGCGCCATAAAGCACGTTCACAGATGAGTTAATCTGGCGGTAGAGGTGCTCGACGATCATTTTCACACCCTCGATGGACATGTCCCGGCCGCTGGCCACGTGAATGAACGCAGCCTTCGCGCCATGGTAGTCGATACCGAGCAGCGGGTATTTCAGCGTATTGTCCAGGACGTTCAGCAGGTTGTCGTCGCTCCGGTCCCGGCCGACCAGCATAGTGCTGAGCCCGCCGTCTTTGAAGAGCCGGTCCAGGTCGAGGATATTGACATGCACCAGGGGTCTTTGTGTCATGGCCTCGATGATCGTTTTCAGCTTCTCTGCGATTAGCTCATCCATCATGCCCAGTGCCTCGGCCCGGGGCTCGCTCCGATCGTATCCCCGTAGCTTCTCGAAATCGATCACGATGGTAGTGTTCGCCACTTCCAGCAGCCGCTCAACGCCTGCTTTCGCCTTCTGCCGTGCATAGACTTCATCAAGGAATGGCAAGGTGACGATGGCTACCACGACGGCACCACGTTCCCGTGCCTGCTGTGCAATCACGGGTAATGCGCCCGTGGCAGTACCGCCGCCCATGCCGCCGGCGATGAACATGAGTTTCGTGCCCTTGAACGCCTCGTCCAGCTTCCATCCCGACTTTTCCGCCGCCAGGCGTCCCATCTCCACGTCCCCGTGAGTGCCCGATTCCCTGACAATGGACTGGCCGATGAGGAACTTTTCATCAGCCCGGATGACGCTGAGGCGCTTCTCTTCCGTGTCGACCGCGATCATATGTGAGCCAAAAGCACCGAGGCTGTAGAGGTAGTTGATAATGTTACAGCCCCCGCCACCGATGCCCACGACTTTTATCTGTTTGGGAAAATAGCGGTACACGGCGACATCGCCATCTGTAATCTGCGTGAAAGGGTCGGGTACGAACATCTGCTCCGGCATGAAAAAATACCGCCTGCTAAGGCTAAGTTGGGCGATCTATGTTAAAAATCTTCCTGATGTAGAGGCCTCAGAGGCCTCTATTTACCATACGACAGCCGGTCAGCCATGAACCGGGGCAGTCCCGCTTCGATGATGCCGTCCTGGACTTTCTTGACATCGTAGCCAACGCGTTTAATCTCGAACTTCCCTGTCTCCGAGTCCCAGATGCCGTAGCTGGCCCGGGGGTCGCCATCCCGGGGCTGGCCTACGCTGCCCGGGTTCAGGATCGTCTTGTCGCCACAGATCTCGACCATCGGGACGTGGGTGTGACCGAATACGACCACGCTGACCTCGAACGGGTCGAAGATGCGACAGAACCGCTCGTGGTCGTTCTCGTATATGAACTCCTCCAGCCTGTTCGGGCCGCCGTGGTATACTGTGACGAGGCCGTTCAGGTCGATGTGCTCTGGCAGTGTTTCAATGAATCGCAGGTTGTCCCGGGTCAGGTTTTCGACGGTCCACCTGATCGTCTTCGTAGCCATGGGGTTGAACCACTGGGTATCCCCTGTGACCACCGCGTTGTCATAGTTACCCCTGACACACTTGACACGATATTTCTTAAGCAGCTCCACAGTCTCGTTCGGGTACGGGTTGTACCCGACAATGTCACCCGCGCACAGGATGGCGTCGACGGGGCCCATGTCCTTGAGCACCGCTTCGAGCGCGACTGCGTTCGAGTGTACGTCTGCAATGAGACCGATTCTCATTTTCACGATTCGCTCCCGGTGATAGTAAGGCCGGCCTGATTTAAATAGTTGTCAGGGTCGTTTTACAATATCGATTACAAATAAATCCTGAAATAGCGGTTAAAAAGGTGGAAAAGGGGGCTGGTCACCTGATCAGTACCCTTTCCCCGGTGACCATGTACACGGTGCGGGACGCAATGGAGCAGGAGTGGTCGGCAGCCCGCTCGAGATATCTGGCGACGAACGACAAATGCGAGGCCATGTCGATGGTCGAGGGATCCCTGATCATCTCTTTGATCAGATCGCGGCGGACACGGTCATATTGGGCATCCACCACATCGTCCCTGGCAGCTAACGACTTGGCGAGGGCTATATCTCTCGTGTGGAACGCTTTGAAGCTATCCGCGACC
This sequence comes from uncultured Methanocellaceae archaeon, assembly GCA_963769045.1. GTDB lineage: Archaea > Halobacteriota > Methanocellia > Methanocellales > Methanocellaceae > Methanocella_A. The sequence continues at coordinate 217,993 of CAVYKK010000029.1, read as the reverse complement.
ATTGCATGCACGTTTTTGTACATCTCGCAGATGTCGTTGATCTCCGGAAGCAGCGGCTCCTTGCCGATCCTGATCGTAATCACGCTGATATCAAAGGCCAGCCGCGAGAACCGGCGGCAGTCGGTGAGCACCTTCAGGATGGTACCGATCATGCGCAGGTCGCCGGCCATCGGCTGCTGGAGGGCAAGCAATTCGATGCACTTGTTCTCCAGCTCGATTTCCTTATCGGCCATCTCCTCGCTTTTCTTTATGAGTTCTTGTGCGAGCCCGGTGTCCTTGTTCACCAGGGCTTTCAGTGACCGGGACAGGATGTCCAGCGAGTCCTCGCCCATCTGGTAAAAGTCCTGTTCCAGCTTCGTGATTTGCTCAATATAATATTCTCTCGTCATATTTTGCCTGCCGTTGTCTTTATCCGAACCTGCCGGTGATGTAATCTTCCGTCCGTTTATCTGACGGCGTCTCGAACAGCTTTTTGGTGGCGTCGTACTCGACGAGGTCGCCCATCAGGAAGAAGGCCGTGCGATCAGAAACCCGTGCCGCCTGCTGCATGTTGTGCGTGACGATGATGATCGTATATCTCCCCTTGAGCTGTCGCATCAGGTCCTCGATCTTTGATGTCGCGATGGGGTCCAGTGCAGAGCAGGGCTCGTCCATAAGGATGACCTCCGGCCCGACCGCCAGGCATCGGGCAATGCAGAGCCGCTGCTGCTGGCCCCCGGAGATGCTCAGTGCCGATTCGCGCATCCGGCCCTTCAGCTCGTCCCACAGGGCCGCCTGCCTGAGGCTTTTTTCAACGATGCCGTCCAGCGTCTTTCGGTCCTTTATGCCATGGATACGCGGGCCGTAGGCTACGTTGTCGTAGATCGACATCGGGAAAGGGTTCGGCTTCTGGAAGACCATGCCGATCTGCTTCCGGAGCGCTACCACGTCGATGTCCGGGCCGTAGATGTCCTTTCCCTGGAATTTCAGGCTGCCGGTCACTCTTGCGCCGGGGATGAGGTCGTTCATGCGGTTCAGGCAGCGCAGGAACGTGGACTTTCCGCAGCCCGACGGCCCGATGATCGCGGTGATGCTGTTCGCCTTGATGCTCATGGTGATTTGCCTGATGGCGGGGGCCTTTCCATAGTACAGGGACAGGTCCTCCGATTCGATGATGCCTGTGTCAGTCATTTATCTCCTGCCGCCCATTTTTTTTACGTATCTCTTTGTCAGGTAATTGCTGGCCAGGGTTATGGCCAGTATCATGATCAGCAGTGCAGCTGCCGTCCCGAAGGCCTTCGGGAGGGATATGTTCTGCGTCGCTACGATGAACGCGTGCAGTGTCATCGGCCGGACGGGATCGGACAGCGACGTCGGTATCTGTGCCACCCCGCCCACCGTAAGCAGGAAGACTGCTGTCTCGCCAATGACCCTGCCCATGCCGAGCATCACGCCGGTAACGACGCCGGGGAATGCGGTCGGGAGCACGATTTTTTTTATGGTCTGCCACTTCGTGCTGCCCAGCGCCAGGCTGCCTTCCCTGAATGACCGGGGGACGACCTTGATCGCTTCCTCGGATACCCGCAGGATAATGGGCAACGCCATGAACGCCACAGCGAGGCTGCCCGCCAGCAGCGAGAACCCGAAGCCAAGGTATATGACGAACAGCAGGTACCCGAAGAGCCCGATCATGATCGAGGGGATTCCCGCCAGGCTGTCTGCCCCGAACCGTACTAACTGTGTGATGCGGTTTTCGCCGGCATACTCAGCCATGTAGACAGCTCCGCCAACGCCCAGGGGCGTGGCCACCAGCAGCGCGATTACAGTAATATACACGGTGGCTACTATGGTCGGGAATATGCCGCCTTCCCTGCCGGCGTGCACCGGGGAGCCGGTCAGGAAGCCCGGGCTCAGCTCGCCGATGCCATTGATCAGTATGTACATAGTGATGAGCAGCAGGATGATGATCGTAAGAATCCCGCAAAGCCATAGCAGCGATATGCCGATTGCATTGGTCAGGTATCGTGTGTTCGTCGCCATGTTCACACCTTGTTTGCGCTTATGCCATATCGCTTCGCGAACAGTATCACGACGTTAAAGATCATGATGATGATCAGCAACACGATGCCGATGGCGAACAATGCAGTCTGGTGGAGTCCCGACGAGTACCCCCATTCGCTTGCGATGACCGCGGTCAACGGATAGACGGGGTCCAGGAGTGAGGTCGGGACCAGCCCTACGCCGCCACAGACCATGATGACCGCCATTGTCTCACCGATGGCGCGCCCCATGGCCAGCACGATGCTGGCCACGATGCCCGACATAGCCGACGGGACGACGATGCCCGAGATCATCTGCCATTTCGTCGCGCCCATGGCCAGCGACCCTTCCCGCAGCTCCCGGGGCACCGCCCGCATCGAGTCTTCCGAGATGCTGACGATCGTCGGCAGCACCATCACCGCCAGCACGATGCCACATGCGAGCACGCTCTGGCCCGGGCCCCCGAGATTATTCATGATCAGCGGCACGATGATGACCAGCCCGAACAGGCCGTACAGGATGGAGGGTATCCCGGCCAGCGTATCGATCGCCGGCCGCAGAATATCTCTCACCCACAACGGCGCCACTTCGGCGATCAGTATGGCACAGCCCAGTCCCAGCGGAAGGGCAAGCACCAGCGACATGATCGTGATAGCGACGCTGCCGGCGATCAGGGGAAAAATCCCATAGATGTTGAAGTCCGGTTTCCACGAGGGTCCGAAGATGAAGGATATCGGTCCCTGGCCAGTCAGTATGGGCAGGCCGTTCGAAATGATGAAGATGAAGATCAGCAGTATGACCAGCACGGACGACAGAGCGCAAGCTAAAAGAATGGTCTCGATCGTCTTTTCTCCTGTCCTCATTCGTTGCACCTTTTTACGTGTTAGTGATTGAATAAAATATGACGGGGCATGGCCCCGTCAATGATGTCTCAACCTATAGTATGCTGACCAGGTTATTCTTGGTCATCTCTGCCTGGCCGTCCGCGCCGGTGACGTACTTGATGAACTCGATGACAACCGGATTGGTCGGTTCGCCCCTGGTGACCAGCAGGAAGGGCCTCTGTATCGCGTAAGTCTTGTCCTTGATGGTCGCTACGGACGGGGCTACGCCGTTGATCTGGAGCGCCTTCACGTCAGAGCTGAGTTCGCCGAATGAGCAGTAGCCGATAGCCTTCGGGTTGCCCTTGACGGACTGGATCATGTTCAACGTATTCGTCGCCTGCAGCGCCTTATCCGTGACATTGGTCGGTTTCATGACGAGGTCGTTGAAGGCCGATCTTGTGCCCGATGACGCTTCACGCTGGTATACGTCGATTGCGGAATCGCTGCCGCCGACCTGGTTCCAGTTCATGATTTTTCCAGAGAAGATGTCGATGATCTGCTGTTTGGACAGGTTCGTGACGCCGTTGGCGTTGTTCACGATAACGGCGATGCCGTCGTAGGCGATGATCGTGCCCTTCAGGTCCGCGCCGTCTGCGGCGGTCAGCGCACGCGAGGACATGCCGATGTCGCAGGTCCCGGCCTCGGTCGACTTGATGCCGGTGCCGGAGTCGCTGATCAGGACATTGACCTTGACGCCGCTGTGCAGTGCCTCGAACGCGGGCTTGATGTATCCTTCGATGCTCGGCCCGACCGACGAGGAGCCGGCGACGTCAATCGACCCGGTCAAAGCGGCCGGAGTTGCAGAGCCATCCGGAGTGACCGTTGGTGACGGTGTCGCGCCGGTACATCCCAGCACAATCGCCGCCATGCCCATGATTGCTAAAGCCAGTATGGCAATCGGTAACTTCTTACTTGACATATGCTTGTTCACCTTGAAAGTATCAGTGCCGGTACGGGGTGTTAAACGTAACCTCCTTACGGACTATAGTACTATTTAGAATATATAGAAAGCCAGATCGCCTGACTGTAATCATGACTTTAATCGATGTCGGCGGTCGTCAAACGTGCTGCCGTTTCGAACGGGCCGTGGAAAAGTTGCGCTAGAAAAATTTGTCCGGGCTTATGCCCTGACGCTTTCTGCCATGCTCAACGGTGCCCTGAAGAGGCAGTCAAGCTTGCCGCCCCGACACCTGTACCAGAATAAGCAGTCTCCGCAGGGGCTGACCTGCGATATCGACTGGATATCCTTCATTGTTCCGTTATTCTTTTCAGTTTTTACCATGATTCATACTATAAAGCCCGCATGGTATATAGTTTTAGACCATAATTTATATAGACATATATAGATTGTACCGCTTTTTAAGCGGTTATGATCCTATGGCTTGGAAGACACAGCGGAATTGATCGCCGTTTCCGCGATGTTGCAGCCATAATCGCACACCCTGTCGATGCTGTCCAGGATGATGCCCAGCGGCACGGAGACGTCTGAATTCAGCCGGGGCAGCGACTCCTCGATCTTCCGAATCCGCTCCGTGACATCGACACGCAGGGCAAGGGCCGTGTTTGCCTGGTTGATGTTCTTCTTGAAAAGCGCGTCTACTGCGTCCTCTACGGTCTTCATGGAGAGCCGGTTGACATCCTCGATATCCCTGACAATCTCTTCCGGGATCGGCTTATAGCCAATCTGAATGACCATGTGGCAAATCTTGCTCGCGTGGTCGCCGATCCTCTCGAGCGGATAGGAGGAAAGGCGCATGTCAAGGTGTTCTTCCATGGACATGTCGAACTTGTCGGCGATGGAGATGTCCCGCATGACCATGCGGAACTGCTTGGAGACCAGAAGGAACAGTTTGTCCACCTCGCTGTCGCGTTCCTCGACGTCCTTGGCCAGATCGAAGTCTTTGTCCTTTAACGCCGTAATCGCGTTTTCCTGCATATGGCTGGCGATCATGAACATGCGCTTGATGCTCTTCTTTACCGGCAGTTGGGCAGGGTTCAGCACGTCCTGCAACACGATCTTGTCCGAGGTCTCCTCGATGATCTCCGGTCCGATGAGCATGTTCACCGTCTTCCTCACCGTGTCGCGCTGTCGGGCCAGGATCTTATTGGCCTTCAGCTCGATGGAGTTGTACCCGGCGATGTAAGCGCCGATGATCTCCCGCACGAGGTTGTCCCCGTCCTTGCCCTCGATGAAGATAGTCTTGGTATAATGCACTTCTGGCACGTTCCTGGCCCTGACGGCCAGCGAGCCATCAGACTGCGGGATGAGGCTGACTTCCTCTCCGCCCTTGAGGTTGACCTTATTGGCCCACGACTTGGGAAGCGAAACAATAAGCGTCGTGCCGCCGGTCACCTGGACTTTGCGCGTTTCCATGTTCTCTCTCATAGGACTACAGAACCCACCATATATCTATATTCAACCTATAGATGTTATATACTACTATATAGTCTATATATAAACATCGGACACAAAGGGCACCAGGGGCACCAAGGGCACGGAGGGGGCTTTAATAAATTGCTATACAACCGTGTATCCTTTGTGCCCTTTGTGCCCATGGTGCCCTTTGTGTCCGATGTTCGAAAGGTACTTTATAGTTGCACGCCGATACGAAGGATGAACCATGCCAAGAAAGAAACGTGATATGTACTATAACAAGGCCAAGCAGATGGGATACCGGTCCCGGGCCTCGTTCAAGCTGCAGTACATCAATGAGAAATACCATTTGATTGAGAAAGGTAACGTCGTAGTTGACCTGGGCGCCGCGCCGGGCGGCTGGCTGCAGGTCGCAAAAGAGCTGTCGGAAGGTACCGTCATCGGTGTCGACCTGCAGAGGATCGAGCCGCTCGAGGGCGTAACGACCATCAAGGGCGACATGACCACTTCGAGGGTACAGGCGAAGATCTTCGAGCTCGTGACCGAAGTCGACGTAGTCATTTGTGATGCGGCTCCGAACCTGTCGGGCAACTGGGTGCTGGATCACGCCCGCTCCATCGAGCTAAGCCGTGTCGCGCTGGATGTGGCCGGTCACCTGCTCAAGCCCGGCGGCAACTTCGTAGTCAAGGTCTTCCAGGGCGACATGTTCGACGAATTCTTAAAAGAGGTCAGGGGACGCTTTTCCTATGCGACGGCATACAAGTCCCAGGCTTCGCGTCAGCAGAGCGCCGAAATATACGTGGTAGGGAAGGGTTTCCTTACAACGGCGCTGCGGAAGGGGGATGTGGTCGACGTAACCATCGATTCCCTGGGCAAGGATGGTGACGGCATCGCCTACGTCAATGACTTCGTGGTCTTCGTCAAGGGCGGTAAGCCCGGGCAGAGGCTCAAGGTCAAGATCAAGGACGTAAAACCATCCTTCGCGTTCGGTGAGCCACACAAGCCAAAAGTAAAATAAGATATCAGGGAATTTTACAGCTTCTTAATAGCAGTGTTCCCTTCGTGTCTTTTTTGACCCGCATGTGCATGACCGCGGGTGACTTTATACCACACATAGACGATGAAGGCGAGGACGCCGATGACCGTCAGGATATCAAAATAAATCCAGTAGTCCTCCAGCGCGTCCCAGTTTTCGCCCAGCACAACACCTGCATATGCCAATGCAAAGCACCATGGGACCGAGCCGACAAACGAAAAGACTGCAAACCGCTTGAAGTCCATCCGGGCAATACCCGCGGGCAGAGAGACGAACGTACGGACGATCGGCAATAGCCGGGCGACAAATACCGTCCAGACGCCATAGCGGTCAAACCATCCCTGGGCCATGTCGATCTCATGTGGAGTGATCAGGATGTACCGGCCGTACTTTTCCAGTAGCGGCCGACCGCCGTAGTAACCCACGGCGTATGACAGTATTGAGCCGACAAGGCAGCCAATGCTGCCGGCCAGGCCCACCTCGAAAAAGCCCATTGTGCCTCGCTGCACGGCGAATCCTGCGAACGGCATGACGATCTCGCTGGGCACCGGCATGCATGCGCTTTCCAGCGTCATGAGAAAGATGATGCCGGGGTAGCCGAACGTGCTGATGAGGTTCGTGATGTAGTCGCTAAGAAATTCAAAGAGGACCAAGGGTTACCACAACTATTTTTATTATATCTTATTATATTTAATTCATTCCATGATGACACAAAGGTCACAAAGGACACGAAGTGCTTTTTTGTTAACAGGAAGAAAGTGGCTGCTTTCAAGATATATTTTCCTCTGTCTCGTTACTTTGTGTCCTTTGTGTCATTTTAGCAACTGTCAGGGAACTTTTTACCAAAAGTTCCCCTACAAGCCTTGGCCTTGACAAATGACTTACTTTTTGTTTTTTGTATTTCCAATTTCAAAAAGGGGATAAGGTTATCCTGTTATCCAAATTATAAAATATCGATGGAAGGATATTCCGAAATTGACGTTACCGGAGAGCTAAAAGCGATAAGGCATAAACTCCGTGAGACGCTGCAAACCTTACAACTGCAATACGGTATGGTTGAGCAAGCGGTTGATCAATGTGTGACATTTGAAAAGAAAAAAGATTTGGCATCTTGCAGGATCAGCGCAAAGAGTGCCAAAAATCAATTAAAAAATTTTGTCGAAACGTCCGAGAGGTTGGTCAAAGAAGTCCATGACCTGAATGATTATGTTATCGAGAATGGAATTTATTAAATAAGCTAAACGATTAGCGTTATGATACCTGACAGGGTTGAATCCGGCTTTAAAGGATGCCCGTCATTGCGTCCGGGCCTGGCCGCAAGAAGTAAAAGATTACCCTTCAATTAACAGCCCGTATAATCGATTTTTGATTCTCAGTTAATTGAGAAAAAGTAGTAAAGGAACACTTTACTTTTTGTCCAGTAGTTCCCCGTTCGCCCCTCAAAAACTATCGCAATTTGTGCCTCCGGCATAGGCGTCGGATGTCTCGGGACGGAACAACCTTTTTGGAAAAGGTTTTCCCGTCACCCTTTCTAAAACTGCCGGCGACAGCCCCGCAAAAACCAGATGCTTCGAAATATTTATGTCGGTTGCCCCATAGAGATAATGCGCCAGCAGTGAAAAGCGCCAGGGTACGGGCGACTGCATGGCAGGGTTTACGGATGTTCTCCATTAATGAAAACGTTACTCGCTATGTCGATGAGCTGTTGAACAGGGAAGAAGAGCTTAATATCCGGTCTTATTACCTCGAGAATCAGTCGACCGTGATCGACTGCGGCGTCGAGGCGCCCGGCAGTATCGGCGCGGGTATCCTGTCCGCGACGATCGGTATGGGCGGGCTGGGCAAAGTCTCTATCGTGCCCGGCATCATCGACAGCTATTACCTGCAGTTTACCCAGGTATGGGTAGACATGCCTGCGGTCGCATGCCTGTGTTCCCAGATGCCCGGCTGGAAGATCAAGGTCGACGACTTCAGCGCCTCGGCTTCCGGTCCGGCAAGGGCCATCGTCCAGAAGCCCAAACAGGTCTTTAGCGCGATAGACTACGAGGACGACTCGGAGACCGCCGTCGTCCTGCTGATGACCCCGAAGCTTCCCACGGCAAAGGAGCTCGACTTCATCGCGAAGCAGTGCTCGACCGAGCCCGAGTGCGTGGTGGCGCTGGCCGCGAGGCCGAACTCAATCACGGGCTCGATCGTGAACAGCACCCGGGCGGTCGAATGGGCCATGGTCCGGCTGCTCCAGCTCGGCTACGATGTGCGGGAGATCACTTCCGCGTCCAGCGCCGTACCGGTAGCGCCGATCCGGGCGGACGAGCAGGATAACACGAACGTGGTCATGGACAGCATTGCGTACTACGGCATGGTCTCGCTATACGCTAAGGCGACAAACGACCTGTTCGGCAGCGCCACATCTGACTGCTCGAGGTCCTTCGGCAAGAGCTTCAAGGCGCTGCTCAAGGATGCCCAGGGCGATCTGTCGAAGGTGGACCCGGCCATCCAGGCCCCGGCACGCCTGATGGTCAACGGCCATGACGGCACGCTAAAAGCCTATGGCAGGCTCGACCCGGCCATGCTGCTTGCCGCGTTCGGTCTGAAAGCATAAAATATTGGTATAGATATCATTGTATCTTTTTGTACTGGCTGAGAAGGCATCTAACACAAAGGCCACGATGGCCACAATGTACACAACGTTTATAGTCGTTCCTGAATCTTTTTGTTCAGGCTTGTGACCCTTCCGACACGAAGGCCACAATGGCCACAATGTACACGAAGTTTTCGATGGAATGGGGCAATAGCAGCTTCTTTTAAAAGTGTACGTCGTGTACCTCGTGGCCTTCGTGGCCTTTGTGTCGGAAGGGTCACAAGCATACATAACCTTTTACGAATGACTATAATTAGAAAGTTGCAGGTGAAGCCTCTTCCAAAAAAGGACTTCGTGTACTTTGTGGCCATCGTGGCCTTTGCGTTAAGTGCCGGCTCAGCCTAACCTGTTACCGGAGCTATAGCCGTCGAACCTTTTCTCGCCAGTGCCCGGCCGATCTGCAGGTCGAAATCTGCGAGGAACTTTTTCAGGCTGCCCGCCGGTATCCGGCCGCCGCCGGCCATCGGGTGTCCGCCGCCATGTCCCCCGAACTTGATCGCCGAATCGTTCAGCAATACGTTCATGTCGATGTCCGACGTCGATCTCACGCTGAGGTCGAAGACATGCTTGTTTTCCCGGTACTCTGCACAAATGCCGACGGGACGATCGCCGTAGATGCGGGCATAGATGGCGGCCTTGGAGATGAACCCGTCAGGGTTGATCACGTAGGCGATGTTCCTCAGCTGCTCTACTGTTTTTTCCACCCGTTCCCGCAGCCCTTCCTCGAGACGAGATGCGGCAATGGCCTTCCGGGAAAGATCATCGATCTCCGACGGCAACACGTTTTTCGAGAGACGCTCAATTATTAATCGCTTATAGTCATAGTTTCTGCGCGCCACCTCGATGCCCTGTGACAGGGTCCCGGCCTGGTAGTACAGGCTCCTTTTGTCCCACCGCCTCACGAGCTCCCCGGCCATCGGCGTGTTATCGCGGTAATCGCCTATGGCGCCGTACATCGCTACCCTGCTCAAGTCGATGTCCATAGTCCTGCGGAAGTGGTAGAAGGCCAGCAACGAGCCACAGGCATTAGTATCATGCACCAGCCACGGCCCGGAAAACCCGGGGGACAACGGGTGGTGATCGATGTATACCAGCTCTCTGCCGTCTGACAGGCTTTCCAGTGCCTTCTTCACCGCCGTCGACATGCCTATATCGACGGCGATGTCAGTAACGATGATCCTGTCGTACTCGCTCGCATGCTTGAGATCAGACAGCAGCGAGATGGGGTTCGAAAAAGTCACTCTGGCGTCTCTATATATGGATAGGGCAAGCGCGCCGCTGCACAGGCCGTCGCAGTCTGCGTGTGTCAAAATCAGTGTTTTCATAACTGCCCGTTACCTGTGAGAATACGGGAATGCATATCAGTTGCCGCGGTAAAAAACGGCATGCTGTGATGCAAGCATATTATGACAGACCTCTGTTTTTCTGCTGTAGGCGCTTTTCGGCTTACGTGTATAACATTGTACATTAACGTATTAGTAGAAACATTAATGAACTTGAATGTCTATATGCTGCTATCCAGCCATTGTATGCTAGAGGCGGGCTTATGGTAACAAACGACTACGTCCACGGCTATTCGGACCGGGAGCGCTCCAGGCTCCACGACCAGGCGAACACGCTCGCCGGAATCCTGCACTATGATACCATTTACCCTGCCGGCAGCAGGGTGCTGGAAGCCGGGTGCGGAGTGGGCGCGCAGACGATCATCCTGGCGGAGAACAGCCCCGGGGCGTCGATCACTTCGATCGACATCTCCCCGGCATCCGTCGAAAAGGCCCGGGCGCTGGCCCGGCGAAACGGTATAAATGACGTGGACTTCAAGGTGGCCGACATATTCGGCCTGCCTTTCGAGGACGAATCGTTCGATCACATCTTCGTCTGCTTCGTCCTCGAGCACCTGGCCAGGCCGGCCGAAGCGCTGGCTGCGCTAAAGCGTGTGCTAAAGAAAGGCGGGACCATCACAGTCATCGAAGGCGATCACGGCTCGTGCTACTTCCACCCGGAGAGCACGGATGCAAAGCGCTCAATACAGTGCCTCATCGATCTCCAGCGATCTGCCGGCGGCAATGCGCTGATCGGGCGAGAGCTGTACCCTGTCATAGCCTCAGCAGGCTTCCGGGACGTCAGGGTGTCCCCGCGCATGGTCTACGTCGACGCCAGCCGGCCTGAGCTGGTCGAAGGCTTCACGATGAACACGTTCACCGCCATGGTCGAAGGCGTCCGCGGGCACGCGCTGACGTCCGGGATGATCGACGAGCAGACCTGGGACCGGGGCATAGCAGGCCTGTACCGGACCACTGCCTCCGACGGCGTATTTTGCTATACGTTCTTCAAGGGTATCGGAATAAAATAGTCTATCTGACATCGCCGGTCGGCCGCGCTCGCGCGCGAATCCAAAAGCAGACTGTTGTCTTAAAGCACCCGGCCGACGCCCTTGCTTTTGCCCTCGCGGAAGATGAACTTCTGCCCAGGCTCGACCACGTAGGGCCGGAACTTGAACCGTATCCGTGCGCGGCCTTGCTGGCCCGCCATCATGTAGTCTGCGTCCAGGCCGACGACCTCGACGGCCTCGCAAATGGTTTCAAGGTGAATGACCGGCTCGTAGCCCAGGCCGATGCGCGTCGGGTGGTTAAGGATGAGGATTTCCGCATCGAACTCCCAGGTGGAGTTCGGCTCTTCCCGCGCCAGGACCATGCCCCGGACGATCTCTGAAGGCCGGATGCCCTTGATGGCGACGCCGACGATATCTCCTGCGGTGGCCCGGTTGACGCGATAGTGGTGCATCTCGATGGACTGGACCTTGACCTTCACGAAGGCGCCTTCCTTCGTCGGCCCGAGGAACAGCGTCTCGTTGGGGGTCACTTCTCCCTGTTTAATCGTGCCGCTGACGACTACGCCCACGCCCTCTACCTGGTAGATACGGTCGATATACAGCTCGAACGGCTCTTTCACGGCCAGGTTCCGCTTGGGCAGGCTGAAGATGAGCCGCTCCAGCAGGTCGTATCCTTCTCTCGTAACGGACGAAGTGTGGATGAGCGGGACCACGATGCCCTCCGGTGTCTTTGCAGCGACAGTGCCCACGTCTTCCGTATTCTTTACGCGGTAGGGCACCCGGCCGACGAGCTTGAGAACGCTGTGAATGCTGGATTCTACTTTCCTGATCTGCTCCGGAGTCGCTATGTCTACCTTGGTCAGCGCGATGATCACCGGCAGCTCCATGGCCAGCAGAATGCCCAGGTGCTCGCGGGTGATGTGGGTGACGCCGTCGTCTGCCGCTACCACCAGCAGCCCGTAATCCAGCTTCTGGCCCACGATGCCGCGGATCGTCGTGCGCAGCCAGGGCTCATGGCCGACCGTATCGACAAAAGAGATGAGCTTGTCTGCCCGGGCTACGACATTTGCGCTCTCTTTCTTATTGAGCGGGTTCTTCAGGTGGATGACGTCCTTGCCCTTGATGCCGTACACCGCGTAGGACAGGTCGGCGGACAGCCCGCGGGCTATCTCGTGCGGCAGCACGTCCAGGAATATGCGTGTCCTGCCCGCGCCGTCATCAGTCGTCCCCGTAACGAGAGCCCCGACCAGCGTGCTCTTCCCGTGGTCCACGTGGCCCGCGGTGCCGATCAGGATGTGCTCTGCGGTCTTCGGGTTGCTTTCCACCGAGACGAGGCCGACCAGGCCGCCGTTGACCTGATACTCCTCCACCCCGGTGACTTTGGCGTCGATTTCCATGGCGATATTACCCAGCACGAACACGGTCTCGTCGAACTCCGCGCGGGCGATGCCCTTCATGCTCCCCGCGTCCGTCACCCCGATCACGTAGATGGCCTTGCCGTTGCCCGCAATGACGCGGTGCTTCATCTGGCAGGCCAGGTTCTCCATCCGCCGGGAATTCAGGTGCGTGTGCTCGTTGAGAAACTCCTTGAACTCGATATTGCTTGTCTCGCCGGCGGAGACCAGGGCCTCAAGTTCGAGTTCGTTCATTCGTACCGGATAATTGTTAGATTTTCCTGAAGTAATAATCTTTGTGTAAATAAGGTACATAGACGGCTTCCACCCGGCGGATTTACCGGTGTGCCGCCTGCTTTTGCCTGGCCTGTATACACCTGCTAATTCAATGATTGTAAGAATAGCTTTAAGACACCGTATTACATAGCTGCTCGATATAAAGGGTTGATAAGATAATTGGTTGTATATTAATTGCCTTTCTGAAAATATCAGGCGATTACATATTCATCCAGCGAGAGTAACATGACATCGAGAGGGGTATTGGGGCGATTCGTGGACAGCATTGTATCCATGCAACATTGTAGGGCATACATGCCGGCGATCTTTTCATACGATTCTGGCTATAGTCCTTGTGACATTTTTTATCCTGGCGCCGCCAGTCGTCGGGCAGCAGCCGATCGATGGCAACGCAGACAGCCTCAGCCCGCCGGTCAATCTTCTCGCAAATCCCGACAATGTCATATCGTCATCAGGTAACGATCTGCTGGCGGTGATGCCATTGAATCCGGAGTATATTGAGTACCAGGATCAGCTGTTATCGGGTAATATATCGTTGGACAACGGTGCATATAAGCTGGGATTCATCCCTAGCCCGGCCAAGGTATCAACTGAAAGAAGCGGCAAGACCATGTTGGCTTTCTCGCCGCAGTTAAGCTATCCCGCTACCTTCGACCTTCGTTCTTCCGACAAGGTCACCTCGATAAAAGATCAGGGCACCAGCGGCTCCTGCTGGGCATTCGCCACGTACGCTTCCCTGGAGTCGTATCTAATGCCGTCCGAAAACCGGAATTTTTCCGAAAATAACATGAAGAATAACGCGGGGTTCGACTGGGACCCGAACGATGGTGGCAATTATGATATGTCGACGGCCTATCTTACCCGATGGGAGGGTCCGGTCAATGAGACAGATGACCCGTTTAATCCTGTTTCGGTAACCTCTCCGACGGGACTGACTGTCCAGAAGCATGTACAGGACGTCCTGTATTTGCCCGCATATTCCGGGCCTTCCGACAATGGCAATATCAAATCAGCAGTCATGAATTACGGCGCCGTGTATACATCAATGATATGGGCCGACGCATGCTACAACCCGACGTATTATACCTATTATCGCACCACGGAAACCGACCGGGGCGGACACGCCGTAGCCATCGTGGGCTGGGACGATAACTTCGATCGGAATAAATTCAATACTCCTCCCCCGGGTAATGGCGCCTTCATCGTGAAAAACAGCTGGAACACTGACTGGGGCGAGAACGGGTACTTCTATGTATCCTATTATGATAGCAGAATTGGAGGGTACAATGCTGTCTTCACCGCCGAGTCGGCTGACAATTACAATTACATTTATCAGTACGATCCGCTCGGCTGGACCGTAAATATTCCGGTTTACGAAGAACGTCGCCTGGTTCGCTAACGCCTTTACGGCCCGGTCAGACGAGATGATAGAAGCAGTGGGCTTTTACGTGCCGGAGGAAAACGACAACTTCGACATTTACGTTTGCGACGAGTATGGCCAGGTGATCGCCATGAAGACCGGTATTGTCAATCCGCCGATGGGCTATCATACCTTCCGGCTCGATACGCCGGCTGCTTTACATGCGGGCCATGATTTTAGTATCGAGGTCAGGGTAGACGGCCCGAGATCAGATTATACATATGTATGCGCTGAAATGCCATTTACAGACTACAGCAGCAGAGCGATCGCCAATGATAACGAAGGCTTCGTGGGCAGCCGACGGGGTAAGCTGGATCGATGTCAACGGACAGTTCCCGGGCACCAGTATCTGTCTGAAAGCGTATACGTCAGACCTGGTAACCATGGAGATGAGCCCGGTCGCCTATGGTGTGAACAGGAATGTGGGCAAGGCTACGTTGACGATAACTAAATCCGGCTTGACAGTCAGTAGCCTGTCTCGATCAATTATGCGACCACGGACGGCACGGCGCTTGCCGGAAGGGACTATATACCGCCGACTTCAGGGCAGGTCACGTTCCTGCCTTCGGAGATGACGAAAACCATCACGATCGATATTCTTGATATACAGAGCTTCACAGACAGGCAATTCTTTGTTGACCTGAGCGCACCGACCAACGCTTTGATGGGTTCCGGCGACCGCGCTACGGTTACGATTCACAGCTCACACATGGCCGATCCAGACTGTGCCAGCTCCGGAGATGCTGCCAGGGCATACGAGCAAGGGCGGTGTATCCGGGCGAGTCACCAATCCCAGTGAGACCACTGGTATAGCTGGCGCATATGTCGCGATTGTCAATGCATTCAATACCAGCCAGGCTTATTACGAATATGATGGTCAGACCGACTCCGATGGATACTTCCAGTTCACCGACATTAACAATTCCTATTCAGCATCCGGATACCAATACCTGTATAAAGTGTATGTCAACCATAGCATGTTCGGCGAAGGCTTCTCGGACACCTTTTTTGTCCAGGAGAACGCGACTGCTACATCGAACATAATCATCAATATGATGCCTGCTCACGTCACCCTTGTCCCTGACAACAGTTCTATCGTGGCGAATGCCAGCGATAACGTGACACTTTCCGCCTATGTTACAGAATTGCTGAACGAGCCGGTCGCAGACGGGTTCGTCGTTACATTCAGCATAAATGATACGACGGCAGGCAGCGGGCTGTTCGGCACAGAGGCAGGCACGGCTCCTGTCGGCAACACCATTACTGCCACCACAGTCAACGGTTATGCCAGAGTCCGCTTCGGATGGGCGACGCGCAACGGTGCTATCAACATCAAGGCTGCCTGGGCGGAGGATGCCAGCGTCTACGGGAATAGCATCGAGACTATCCTGCAGAGCCCGCCGCCGACCATCCGGTTCGGTGCGGCCTCTCTGACCGTCAACGAAAACGCGGGCACCGCCACTGTCACGTTGCAGAAGAGCGGATATGCCAGTGCCGATGCTTCCGTATCGTACTCGACCGGCGGCGGCAATGCGACCGCCGGCACGAATTATCAGGCCGCAAGCGGCACGATCGTCTTCCAGTCCGGCTGACACAGTGAAGACATTCACGGTCCCATACTCGACGATGGGTGTATGGTCAGCCAGAAAGTGCTCTATGTTAGTCTTTCCGGCCCGGTGAACGCCAATATCGCTACGGCCAGTATGCCGATCTACATCAATAACGTCGACAGCTCGCCTGTTCTGTACATCGAGTCTGTGTCCGCAGCCGGTATATGATAACGCCGGCACTGTCACGATAAACGTCTCAAAAGCTGGCAACACTGAGTTCGACGCGAGCGCGGACTACCTCACGCTCAACGGCACGGCGAAATCTGGACTGGACTTCACCAACGCCAGCGGAACGCTGACATTTGCGCCGGGCGAGACGAAGAAGACCATTAACGATACCCACTCCTTCCGGACGCCGAATACGAGGATGACGAAACGTTCAACGCTTTACTTGAGCAATCCGGTTAACGCCATGTTTAATTCGAGCAATACCGCTACCGTGAAATCGTATCGAGCATTCCCGCACAATCAGACCTACATCTCGATGCAGAGGCTGGAACCTGGTATCCATCCAGCTAACCCCTGTGAATGATAGCATTATCGAGCGTGATATCGCCGGAGGTGTATTGGCTAACGTCATGGATCATCTGGGATTACGATAACTCGAATCCTGATGCGCCGGAGTGGAAGTTTTACAAGCCTAGTCGGGCTAGTGAATACGCTGTTGCAAACATTACCGATGGCATAGGCTTCTGGATTCTTGCCAACAGCAGCTTTGACCTAAATGATGACTGGCATTACGCCGATTGAGAGCCATGTCAGGTTAAATACACGGCTGGAACTATGGTAGGTCCCAGAAGGAATGTCTCACGCAGTACTCCTGCAGAGCAATATGGTGCATATTATCTGACATGGGGCTATAAGAATCGGCACAATGGTACTACTATAAGCCGAGCAGAACTGTAAACACACTGAATGAAATCAAGCCCGGACAGGGATATTGGGTACATCGTGAAGTGAAAAAACATGGGCAGGAAACGCATTTTAGAAATAATTATCGTATTGCTTATAGCTGCTTTTAATCATCTTTGTCTCGGGTATAGCAATGGCTGATGATCTTGAGGATCCGCCGCGTCCCCAACTGATCCGGACTCAACGCCGACTCCGTCTTCGTGGTGGCGGAGGCGGCGGAGGCGAGCTATTATACGCCGCCGGAAGTAACGCCGACGCCTGTGCCAACGCCAGTACCTCCATACAGGCTGGACACACTGCTCCCGTCTAAGGTCACCATCAATAGCGTGCCCGTGAGGATCGAGGGCACCCAGGTATCTGTGCCGATCGGGCTACCTGTTCACGGATGTCATCAAGAACAGCACGTTCGAGGTCCCCATCACAATGATCGATGGCGCCACTGGCAAGCTGGTTATCACCGTCGAGCCTTCAGATAGCCAGACCGGGACGATCAAGTCCATGCACCTTATTGCGGAGAAGACGCTGAACAACAGTGGCCAGACGATCAGCGTAAAGGTGGACATATCGCTGGCCGATCTACCTGTGGGCAGTGGCATAAGCTTCGACCTGCTTGGCCTTGACGCCGTAGACATCAACAAGGTTAACGAACAATTATCCTCATACAGTGACCGAAAGTTCAGCCCGGCACCGTTGCTTGGCCTTTAAAGCCACGAAGAACGGCCTCGAGAACGGCAAGGACATCCTGGGTGCAACGTTCACGTTTACCGTGCCCCGGCCCGCCGGTTTCGACCCCTCGGCCACGTATTATGTGGTCAGGGAGAACGACGGCGCTTACGATATCCTGAACGCGACGCTAATCAGCAGCGCTGACGCCGATCCGCTGGTCTTCGAAGTCGTATCGCCAAGAGGTCTGTCTACGTTCTCCGTAGTCAAAGGGGTCGCGTCCGGGCCCGTAAGCACGCCGGTGCCTGCATCGACTTCGACGCCATCGCCTGCGCCTGCGTCTTCTGGCCTCGGCGGAGGGCTGACCGGCTACCTCGTGGTGATTGGCGCGTTCGTGGTCGGGGCCATCGCCGGGATAGGTGTCCTGGTCTTAATCCTGTGGCTCCGCGTCAGGTGAACCCTGGTTCACCCGGCATCTTTTTTATTTTTGTATGCACAGGCAGCCGTCTGCCTCTTTCCATTGCTTAGATTACCTGAGATATTTCGCTATCAGGACTTTCGCCTGGTCGTTGACGATGAAGCAGGCAATGGCCGAAACTGCCAGCGCGACGAGGACTGCCGCAGGGCCGATCGGCAAGAGGCCGAGCACGCCGGCAAGGGACAGTGCCGAAACAACCACGACATCGCCCCCGATGGCTACAATCAGCAACCGGCCCGGCATCGACTGCCAGAAGTGCCCCCTCTCGCGGAGGACAAGCACGTTGAAGATGCCGGTCAGGACAAGAAAGGCAAGGACATATGTCTGGAGCTGGCCCGTGTCCAGGCCGAGCCAGGCGATGCCGGCGTACAGCGCGGCCAGCGATTCCGCGACCGTGAGCGTCCCCAGCAGGGCGGCGGCCGTGGCGATGCGGGCGATGTCCCACCGCTCCGGGATCGGCGATATCCTCACGTTATCGGTCGACAGCGATAGCGTGACGAAGTCGGTCAGGAACAGGAGCAGCACCATGCTGGAGACGGTGACCACGAACTGGCCAGTCATCAGGAACGCGAGGATGACGAACGCCACCACCTGCACCGTCTTCACGATCTTGTTGGATACCCAGGTGGCGGTCCGCCGGAAGATCATCCTCCCGGCCTCGATCAGGTCCACGATGCCCTCCAGCCCGGGGGCCGTGAGGACGACGCTGGCGGCTTTCTTGGCGACGTCCGTGGCATTGCTCACCGCGATGCCCACCTCAGCCTGCCGCAGGGCGGGCACATCGTTCACGCCGTCGCCGGTCATCCCCACAACGTGGCCCGCGCCTTGCAGATCCCGGACAATCAGGTACTTATCTTCTGGAAAGATCCCGGCAAAGCCTGCACAGCTCTCCGCTTCTGCGTGGCGGGCCTTCAGGTCTCCCGCCCGGACGATGCAGCCTTCGATGCCCACGCGCTTAGCGACCTCCCTGGCGATGGGCAGCGCGTCCCCTGTAAGCATCTTCACGCTGACGCCCATCTTCTTCAGGTCTGCAACAAGCGGAGCGGAGCCTGGCCTTGGCGCATCGTGCAGCCCCACAACACCGACGATCCTCATGTGACAATCGTCGGGCCCCCGGGCAACGGCAATGGCCCGGTAGCCCCGCTCCGACAGGCTTTCGACCTCCTTTTGCGCGTTCTCAGACCGCTCCTCGATCCTGATGCACGTCCCCAGAATCGCATTGACCGCGCCTTTGGCGACCGATATTCGGCCTTCGCTGTTTTCCACCTCGGCCTTCGTCATCCGCGTGGCAGGGTCGAAGGGCGTGAAGCATTTCTGCACAAAGCTGTCCACCGGCAATTTCATCTCCCGGGATTCCGCCAGGAACGCGAGGTCGATGGGGTCCTGGTTTTCCTCCCGAGACGCCAGGGCTCCGTAGAGTATGACTTCCTCTTTGCTCGCCCTGCCGAGGGGCACGATCTCGGCGATGGATAGCCGGTTATACGTCAGCGTGCCGGTCTTGTCCACGCAGAGCACGTCCATGGTCGCCGCGTCCTCGCTGGCGTTCAGCCGGGTGACCAGCACGCCTTCCTTCGAGAGCTTTTGCGCGCCGACGGCCATGCTGATGGCGAACATGGTGGGCAGGGCGACCGGCACCGCAGATATCAGGAGCATGGCCGCGAGGGGCAGTATCTCCAGCAGGCTGACGTGCCTGATGAGCGCCACGCCGATGCCGGCGGCGACGAAGACGGCCACGAGGACGAACAGCAGGCGGGCCACCTTTGCCGTGATCTCCTCGGTGTGTGTCTTCGGCCGGGCCACCTTGAGGAGCTGGATGGTCTTCCCGAAATAGGTCCGGGTCCCCGTAGCCGTGACGACGCCGGTGACCTCTCCCCGGCTGACCGTCGACCCGCTGAACAGGCCGTCACCCGGCCCTCCGGTCACTGGCAGCGATTCGCCGGTTAGCGCCGACTGGTCCACGTCTGTCGATCCTTCGATCACTTTCACGTCTGCCGGCACCAGGTCACCCGCCCGGAGGCGGATAACGTCTCCCGGGACCAGCTCCTTTGCGGGCACCGTGGTCCAGGTGCCATCGCGCTTTACCTTTACGCTCACCATGAGCTTCTGTTGCAGCGCTTCCAGCGCGGCATTGGCCTTCTCCTCCTGGAGCCAGCCGATTGCGGCGTTGAAGGCGAGCAGGCAGAGCACGATCGCCGTATCCTGCGGCTTGCCTATCAGCCATGTCAGCAGCGCCGTAAACTCAAGCATCCATGGCGTCAACCCCCAGAATTTGCGTGCGAACCGGGCGAAAGGGTTACGTTTCTTCGCGGGTACCTCATTGAGCCCGTACCGGGTTATCTGTTGCCGTACCTCATCGGCACGGAGGCCTCGTACGACTTTAGTTCTCTCCTCTGCCGATATAGCTTTATCAACTGGTTCCACTATGTCTCCTGCGCCGCCATTGCGCCTGTACTAACCCATCTTTGCCCCGTAGTGAGAAAGGGATTTTCCGGGTTTTCGAGGGAGTATATGCAACCGAGGTGCCGCCGGGCACAGCAAAGAGGGGTTCCAGACCCCGGAGCAGACCGGGCCAACGGCAACCGGGCCTTTGCAGTTTGCCAACGATATGTGCCGGGACTTTGCCGGCGGTAAATATCATACTCACAGTAAAAATCGCATAAACCATATTTACTAAATGTATTCTGAATACATCGATATGTAGGCATTATCTTTCCTTTGCTCGTTAAAAACATCGTTTTTAACCAAAAAGTATAACAATAGCCCGTTTAATAAGTGACTGGGGAACCGGGGGGAGGTATCTCTATGAGAAAAATATTTTGTATACTGGCAATGCTAATGCTGTTGGTCCCGACCACAGCGCTGGCACAAAGTACCGAAGTAACGACTGCAGAACCGGCTGACTCCGGCACCCTTCCGGACAGTGTCATGTACATCGTAAGCGATGTCACGGACCACCTGGCGCTGGCTTACGCTACGCACAACTACGACGGGCTTGACGACTACATGCTGGCGCAAGAGCAACTGTTGCTCCAGGCCATAGGCGCGACGGATAAAAACGACGTGAAGGCAATGGCGCATGTCGACCTCATCGAGCAGAGCGCCGGCGCTAAAGTAATGATCCGGTCGGACTACCTGGACAAGAAGCTGGAAGTCGATGTAAATATCCACCTGAACGACGAGGGGCAGCGCCAGATCGATATCAAGATCAAGGGCGACCTTACCGAGCAGCAGAAAGCCTATACTCAGGCACTGATCCAGAAAATCCAGTACCAGATGCCGGGCATTATAATCAAAGTAAAGTACCTGTAAACGGTACCGGGCCCGCATGCCTATGCCTATCCATAGCTGACAAATGGTCCGGGCCCTGGACTTTTTTCATTTTTCTTTATTCCGAATATGAACGTAGCTTCGGAGGTCAGGCTATAGGGTACATACGGCCCGGGAAGACATTAACTAATTATATAATCAGGTATATTAGAAACCGGTAGGTCTTATGACGATGGCTGAAGACAATGGAGCAATACCGTACCTGTACAAGCACAAATGGCCGATCGCCGTAGCCGCACTGATAATCCTGACCATAGCTACGGTCGTCTACTTTGCGATGCCCTTGCTGGACGGCATCATCTTCGGCATCTTCTTCGCCTACGTGACCCGGCCTGTCAAAAACTTTCTCAGCAAATACACGCGCTTTGCGTCGCTCATTGCGACGTCCTTTATCGTACTGCCGTTCCTGGCTGTATTCCTCCTGACGGCCATCGAGGTAAAAAACCAGGCCGTCTGGCTGTCTGACCACAAGGACGAGGTCATTGCCCAGTTCAACTCGACGCTGGCATCGCTCAACCTTCCCGCCGGGGTCACCTCGCAAGTAAACGATGTGCTTGCCAACATCACGGACTACGCTGTAGCAATCATATCGGCCATACCTGTCGGGGCGACCCTAACGAGCTTCCTGCTCCTTGCCACTAACGCGCTGGTGTCCATCTTCGTCTGCTACTACCTGCTCAAGGACGGAGATGTGGTCACCCGGATGGCCGGCCAGCTTACCCCGGCCCGGTTCAAGCCCGCAACAGACTTTTTCGTCACGGAGGCAGACCGCATCCTCTCCGGCATATACATTGGCACGTTCTATACGGCATTGTCCAGCGCCCTGCTGGCTGCGGTCATATTCTTCGCCTTCGGCATCCCCCAGGTGATACTGTTGAGCGCGTTTGTGTTCATCGCCGCCATGGTGCCCATCCTGTCGGGCATGATGGTGTTAGTCCCGCTGACGGTGTACCTGTACATCGACCGATCGCCCCTGATCGCGGTGGTCTTCTTCGTGTCGTCGACGATACTGGTCTACGTCCCGCCCGACTTCATACTGCGGCCGTACCTGATCAACCGGGCGTCCAACATCCACCCGCTCCTGATCATAATGTCCTTCGTCGGCGGCGGGCTCGCAGGGGGCATATCCGGTTTCTTTGCCGCTCCGTTGGTGGTCGGGCTGCTGGTGGCGGTCTATCGTACGTACGTGAAGTTCGGGGAAACGGTAGAGGAAAGCAAGCCTGACATGCAATAATCCTCGCCACATGTTCATTTTACGCGCGTAACAATATTCATACAACCTATAATCCTGTATCGGCATCATCTAATCGCGGTGCGACGCCCATGCCGGCTGCGCTGCATGGGCTACTCCGGGTTTTTCCGGTGCTGCGCCGTCCGGGCCGCGCTCGCACCCTCGCCGGACGTGCCCGGCTGCGCTTCGCTGCGCCGGACCCGACCGCTTCGCAAGCGCTAAGCAACGCGCCTTCGGCAGCGTTCATTGCCCGGTCGCCTCCGCACCCCTCGCACAGCTCCGCGTGCGAGGGGCCTTCGGCCGAAAAAACCCTCCGCGGACCGCGACGCAGTATATGCTCGCGTACCAGGACTAGCCTATGCTTCGATGTCCATACTAGTCGAAGGTAAGGGTAGCGTGTGCTTCTCCGCGGAAGGCGGAGGGTTTTTTCGGCTTGCCCGCTCGCACGCGTAGCGGTGCGAGGGGTGTGGAGGTGGCGGGTGTGAAAAACGCTGCCAGAGGCGCGTTTTTCAGGGCTTGCAAAGGAGACTCTTCGAGCGAAGCAAGAAGGGTCGACGAAGGTGCGAGCCCGTCTCACGACACCGTAACACCGTAAAAACCCGGAGTAGCACGTGCGGCGATAGCAAGCACGGGCGTCGCACCGCGATTATTATGGGAAGTATAGGTTGTCCGGTAATTGTTCTTTTCAACAAGAAGCAAGCACTCAGGTCGCACCGCGATTAATAATGGGAGCATTAGATATCAGTAATGTCGTTTATGCAAGAAGCAAGCACGGGCGTCGCACCGCGATTAATATCGGTATGAACTTTCCTATTGATGCCCGGTAATTCTGATAACACAAGCGTCATACAGCGAATAGTGATCGAATTATCAGGCCTCTATTATTTTCACGTCGCTTATTCTTCGGACTTATCTACTCCCCCGCCGATTGTTAATGCGGAGGAAGCACATGCGGATAACCGGTACTCTCATCGACGTATGGCACAGGGCATCGACCGACAGGCTGCCCGGCGCCTACCTGCTCTGGATTCGCGGCCCGGACGGCGTGACCTGCATCGAGGACGCGGAGTTCCGGCCTTCGTTCTCGATCGTACCATCGGGCAACGTCCCGCTCGTGGAGCAAGCCGTCGCCCAGCACGAGAACGTCAGCCGCACGGAGACCAGCCTGCGCTACCCGTCCATCTACGCCAGCGAGAAAGTGCCGGTCATCCGGGCCTTTCTCATCGACGAGCGCCGGGCGGAGGAGACCATGCGCGAGATCGCCGCCCGTGTGCCCGCTGCAGTACGGTTCGCCGAGCGGAAACTGCAGCCAGAGCTACAATGGCATTTCATCCGCCGGATACCGCCCCATTCCAGGGTGACGGCCGAATACGGGGACGGCGTGCTCAAGGCGATCGTTTACGAGGGCCCGGGCGACGCAAAAGATTTTCGGCTGATGTCTGTCTATCCCTCGTTCACCTCCCGGGTGCCGGCCGAGTGCCGCCTCGAATCGATATCGCTTTGCACGGGCAGCGAGCAGCGGACGCTCGGAGAGAGTGCGCTCTCCGAGCGTAAATTCTCCGGAGCCGAGGGGGACCTGCTCCGCGCATTGCAAGAGGCTATCGATGCCACCGACCCTGATGCGATCGCGGTGTTCGACGCCGACTGGGAGACGCTGCCGCTGCTGGGGCTGCGAGCCCGGGACAACGGAGTTCGCCTGCGGCTGGGGCGGCTGCCAGAGCATACCCGGCTGTACCTGCCCCGCGGCACGATCAGGCACTGGCAGGCGAAGCAGGTGCGGGCGCCGGGGCGTGTCATTATGGACCTGTGGAAAGATGCGCGGACGGACGCCGATCTCAAGCGGACCGGACTCACGCTGAACTCTGTTTTCGGCGCGGAGTTCAGCAACGTCGAGGCTACGCCCGCAGCCATGGTGCACCGCCTTGCGCAGGAGCGGCTGCCGATGCTGCTTTCGTGGTGTCAGCGGTGCCTGATGCCGCTGGACTCGGTCTGCCGGGAGAAGCACGGCTTCATGAACGCGTCGGCGGTGAACTCCTTCCTCATCGGGTCGACCGTGATACCGGACGAGCAGGAGTTCCCGGAGGGCTTCAAGACGCCCGTCGTCGAGCAATTGAAAGAGAACGGCGGCCTGGTGATCACCCCGGAGGCCGGGCTGCACGAGAACGTGGCCATCGTAGACTTTTCCTCCCTGTTCCCGCGCATCTTCGTCAAGCACAACATCAGCCCGGAGACGATCAACTGCAGGCACCCCGAATGCGCAGAGCACGGCGAAAAAGTGCCGTTCCTCGGCTTCCACATCTGCACGAAGCGCCGGGGCGTCTATCCTGAGGTGTTCGGGCGCGTCCTGGCGGAACGGGACACGGTGAAGAAACGGCTGAAAGCGCTGGGCCCGGAGAGCGACGAATACCGCAGGCTGGACGTGCTGTACCGGTCCCTGAAGATGCAACTGGTCAGCCCGTACGGGTACATGCAGTTCGCGCTGAACAATTTCCGGAGCGTAGACGGCAACCGCTCCATCCCGGCCTTCGGCCGCTGGTACCTGCTGCAGGCCCGTGACATGGCCGAAGCTGCAGGCTTCGGTGTAGTCTACGCGGACACGGATTCTCTGTTCATCCAGGGCGGCGATCGTGAATCGTATCAGGCATTTTGCGACTCGGTCAGCAAAGCGTTCGACATGGAGCTCAAGCTGGAGCACGTCTGCCGCTGGGTGCTCTTCGTCCCGGAGCGCCCCGGGGGAAAGAAAGGGCTGAAGAAGAAGTATTTCGCCAGCGAGGACGGCGAGGTGCTCGTCCGCGGCCTTGAAGTGCGCCGCCAGGACCGGCCGGCCGTCGCGAAGCGGGTGCAGGACCACGTACTGCACATGCTCGCCGCCGCGCCGGACGCGGCAGGCTTCCGGGCCGTGCTCCCGGAGATCGCGGCATACGTCCGCGGCGAGGCCGCCCGCATCGCCGAAGGCCGTGCCACGGCAGACGAACTGGTCATCGTCCGCAAGCTGTCCCACCGCCCCGAGGAATACAAGAACGGCGGGCATCACACCATCGCTGCGGAGGCGCTGGCGGCGAGCGGTCACCCGGTGCGGATCGGCGGCAAAATCGAGTACATCGTCACCGGGACCCGCCGCGCGGTGCCCCGGCAACTCTCCGGCGAAGCCCCGGAGTATGACGTCGCCTCTTACGTCGACAACACCGTCCGCCCGATCTACGCGCTGCTGCGCGAGTTCGGGGTGAAGTACGAGGACCTGCTGCCCGGGCCGCGGCAGACTAAGCTGGACGCCTACCAGAAGGCGCCTGCCTGCGGGGAGGTTGCCTCCACGGAGAATGCCTCCACGGAGGTAACGCGATGCCCGGCCTGAGCCTGATGCGGGTGGCAAAGCGGTGGGACGGCTACCGCATGACACTGGACAAGCGACGCCGCGATGTCTTCGACTACATCCTCTACGAGCTGGCCGGCCGCCGGGAGGAGACGCTGGTGAACCACGCCGACCCGAGCGAGGCCGCCCTGATGAACGCCCTGATCGAAATGGAACTGCGTTTGCGGGAGGTCGAATTACAGGTGAAGAAATAGATTTTCGATTTTTATCCAACTAAATAGTATTATATACAATATTGAATTTTAATTTTATAACGAGCGTATATATAGTAAGACTTTGATTATAATAATGTAATTACAAAAATGTGATTACATGTATGCAAAGCTCAAGTCTTTTACCGGTATGATCGCGATCATCATCAGCATGATCGTCCTGGCGTTTGTCGTCTGGTTCGCGACGTCAATGGTCGCTGCAATGTCGGTAGTAAAAATATTTTAAGGAAAAAAGATGATGGCGAGGTGATCGCCATTTACTTCTGTTGTTTCTGAGTAGCCGGCGTCTTTGCCGCAGGCTTTTTGCTCTCCCCTAGCTCATACATGAGCGCTGCTACGGCTAACGTCCCTCGATAGAAATCGTCCAGGTTGAAATGTTCATTGGGCGAATGTTCGCCGTCTTCCGGATTGCCCCAGCCAAGCAGCAGGATTTCTTCGATGCCTAGCTGCTCTTTCATAGTAACGACCACGCCGATGCTGCCACCGGAGCGTACGAAAACAGGCTTGCGGCCGTACGCATAAGTGATCGACTTTTCGGCTGCGACGATGGCGTCGCTCTGCCGGGACACGATGACCGGCCCGGAATGGGCGTGCGGTGTTATAGTCACAGTGACGCCCGGCGGGGTGACAGCCCGCACGTGCTGCTCGAACAGGCGCATGATCTCTACCGGGTCCTGGTCCGGCACAAGACGCATGCTTACTTTGGCACTGGCGCTGGCCGGTATGATGGTCTTGGAGCCCTCACCCTGGAACCCGCCCCAGATGCCGTTGATCTCGAAGGTCGGCCGGGCCCATGTGCTTTCGAGGAAGGTGTATCCTTCTTCCGGGACGAACCGGTCTACGCCCAACAGCGATTTGATGGACTCCTCGTTCAGCGGCAGTTCGGCGAGCTGCTTGCGCTCCCATGGCTCGATATCCCGGACGCGGCCGTAAAATCCCGGGATGAGCACGTGGCCTTTGTCATCTCTCATGGTGTGAAGAATATCGACCAGCGCCTGTGCCGGGTTCACGACCGCGCCGCCGTAGACGCCGGAGTGAACGTCGACCGCCGGCCCCTGTACGTCGATCTGCATATAAACCAGCCCGCGGAGGCCGTACTCGATGGCAGGCATGTGCTTTGCGAACTTGGAGCCGTCGGAGATGGCGACGTAATCCGCGCTTAGTAGTTGCTTGTGGTCGCGGCAGAACGCTTCCATGTTCGGGCTGCCGATCTCTTCTTCGCCTTCCAGGAACAGCTTGACGTTCAGCGGCAGCGCCCCTTCGGAAGACAGGATCGACTCGATGGCCATGAAATAGGTGAACAGCTGCCCTTTGTCGTCCGTCGCGCCGCGGGCGAAGACGGCGCCGTTTCTCACGGACGGATCGAAAGGCGGGGTGACCCATTTGTCCAGCGGCTCGGCCGGCTGGACGTCGTAATGCCCGTAAATGAGCAGTGTCGGCGCGTCCTGGTACGGGCAGAGCTCGGCGTACATCACCGGGTGGCCGGGCGTCTCGTACAGGGTGCCCGTGAAGCCCAGCCGCTTTGCGTGGTCGAGGGCCCACTGTGCGGCCTTCCTGACGTCGTCCGCGTAGCCGGAGTACATGCTGATGCTGGGTATACGCAGGAACTCGGCGAAATCGGCCAGGTATTGCGCCTGGCTGCCGTTAATATGAGACAGGACTGGCTTCGGTATCAATCGACATCACTCACAGCCCGTATTATGCCGCTTCCTTATATCCCTTGTGTCCACAGTATGCCTCTCTACCGCGATCGTCGTCGGTCAAAGCCCTGTAAATTCCCTGCTCTTCGGAATATTTTACCTCTATATAGCATATAGCAAATATCGAAATAAATCGTTTTATTTGTAATTTATGGCCTATATCCATCTCTAAAATCGTTTTAGAAGATAATTTCAGTAACTACAATTCAATTCGCAGTATAATAAAGGCTTAAATCTTATTAGGAAATATATATGGGTGAATAAGGTTGATTATCATGCGATTTACGCTCTCTGCCATTCCGCTGTTATTCCTGGCAGCTACTCTCCTGTTGATTATTGGTCTCACGGCAGGCGACCTGCTCGACTCAGACAGCCATTATGTGCCGCCGGTCAGCGGCGATCTGCAACGTTACGCTTCCGGCGGCGATCTCGTGGAGGCCTTCGCGGACGCGGCAAAAGCCGGCTACCATGGCGGCATCGTGGCAGACTCCTGGTCTTTCGTCTCCGGCATCGCCAATATCGGCACGCCCATGCCAGTCCCGGCCCCGGCGAAGTCTGAATCGGATGGCTATTCGACGACGAACGTACAGGTCGCCGGCGTGGACGAGGGCGATATCATCAAGACCGACGGCACGTACATCTACACAGTTGCCAGCGGCAAGCTGATCATCGTGAAAGCCAGTCCCGCCGATGCCGCCAGCATCCTCTCGACGACCGCCTTTTCCGGCATGACTGCGAAGGAGCTGTTCCTGGATGGCGATCGCCTGCTGGTCTTCGGCACGTCACACAGTGGCATCAGGCCGCTTCCGGCCGGCGGCATCACCTACGAGGAGCAGTACGGGCCGCTGCGTTCCACTACGACTACTATTGTGGAACTGTACGACATCAGGGACCGGGCGAACCCGAAGCGGCTAAAGACCTTCGAGATCGAAGGCGACTACCTGACGTCCCGGCAGATCGGCCATGACGCCTACTTTGTGGTCAACTCCTACCCGAGGATATACGCATACCCTATTGGCACCAACGCCACGGACATCATCCCGCTGAGCAAAGACCCCTCAGGCAACATCGAGCCGATTGCCAGGCCGACCGACATCGGTTTCATCCCCGGCGTCCTGCCGTCGAGCTTTATCACCGTGGCAGGCATCTCGATGACCGACGAGAGCCGCCCCATCAGCAAAGAGACCATTGCCGGCTCTGGCCAGAGCGTCTACGCCTCATTGAACAGCCTTTACATCGCCGAGTCGTACTACCCGTATTCGTTCTACCGCAATACGGGCAGCGGTGCGGCAGAGAACACGACCATCCTGAAGTACGACCTCAAGGACGGCCGCATCACCAGCGCCGGCACCGGCAGCGTCAGAGGCCATATCCTGAACCAGTTCTCCATGGACGAGCACGACGGCTACTTCCGTATCGCAACAACCGTCGGTGAGGTCACGAACACGGTGCAGCCAGCGAAGAACAACATATACGTGCTCGACAGCAGCCTGCACACCGTCGGCGCGCTGGAAGACCTGGCGCCGGGCGAGAAGATCTACTCGTCGCGGTTCATGGGCGACCGCTGCTACCTGGTGACGTTCAAGAAAGTCGACCCGCTCTTCGTCATCGACCTGTCGGTCCCGCAGAAACCAAAGGTCCTCGGCAAGCTGAAGATACCCGGCTTCAGCGACTACTTGCACCCATACGATGAAACGCATGTCATCGGCATCGGCAAGGATGCCGTCGACGCCAGCGAAGGGGATGTCTCGTCGAGAGGCCTGGACTTTGCCTGGTACCAGGGCGTAAAGATGGCCATCTTCGATGTCAGCGATGTGGAGCACCCGAAGGAAATGTACAAGGAACTAATCGGCGACAGGGGCACGGAGTCTCCAGTGCTCTCCGATCACCGGGCATTCCTCTTCGACAGGGCGAAAGGCCTGCTGGTACTGCCGATCACCCTCGCCGAGGTCACCGGCCCCCGGACCAGCCCGTACCAGTACGGCGACTACGTGTTCCAGGGTGCATACGTCTACAAGGTCGACCTGAACAGCGGCTTCATGCTGCGGGGCAAGGTCACCCAGTACGACAGCGACGAAATTTTCAAGAAGAGCGGATCCTACTTCTACGGCGACCGTTCCATCTCCCGAAGCCTGTACATCGGTAACGTGCTCTACACGTTGTCGAGCACCCGGTTGCAGTCAAACGACCTGGACACGCTTGCGAAGATCAAAGCCATAGACCTGGGGACCTCCGCACAGCCCATCTACTATCCGGGCGTCTGAAAGAGCTAAATACGACCGGGGCGCATAATAAATCGTGAACGCCATGAACGACTATGCCGCGCTATCCGGCGTGCTGATGAGGCGGCTCGGCCTCACCCGCGCTCCTGCCGCCATCTCATTGCTCCATGAGCTGCCCCCATCGGCAACCCTGACCGTGCCCATAAGCTTCTGCGCTATGTGGACAAAGGCCATGGACGGCGAAGTGGTATACGCCACTGCGAAAGAGGAGTCCTGCGGAGGCGGAGCCTATTTCATGGGCCTCGCGGAAGGCTCTCCCGAGCTGAAAAACGGCGTGCTGCTATCCCGAACCCTGCACCTGCACCGGACGCCGATGGCTGCATTGCGCACGATGCAGGCCAGCCCGACCATCCCGTTCGGGAGAGGGGTGGCCACCGTATGCGCGCCACTGGAGAAGGCCGATTTTGACGTCGACGTGATCCTGATTGTCTGCACACCCGCGGCTGCAATGAAGTTTGCCGACGCCGTATCATACGATACCGGCGGCTACCTCGGCGGCAAGACCGGCCCCGCGACGTGCTCTGTCGCCGTCGCCGGCCCGTACCTCTCAGGCAAGCCCACCTTCTGCGTGGCCGACAGCGGTGCGAGAGAGTACATGAAGCTCGACGACGGCGAAATGATCATCAGCTTCCCGGGCGATCAGCTGATATCGGTTGTCAGGAACCTCGAGGAGATGGCTCAACATCCCGCCCCTTAAAGTCGTCTGCCTCGTGGACAACACGCCGTCGCCCGGATACCGCGCCGAGCATGGCATCTCGTTCTTCATAGAGTCCCATTGCTTACGGATGCTATTCGACACCGGCCAGACCGGCGACGTCCTGCTGGAGAACGCGAAGACCGCCGGCATCGACTTCGGCTGGCTGGGCATGATCGTGCTGAGCCACGGCCATTACGACCACACCGGCGGCCTGATGAAGGCGCTGGGCAAGTCCGGTATCGTCAAGCTGCTGGCCCACGAGGACGCCTTTAACCAGAAATTTTCCCTGAAGGATGGCAAGACAAAGGAGATCGGCATACCGTTCAACGTGAAAGACCTCTGGCACCACTGCGATATCATGTTGAAGCGGGAGCCCGTTATGATCTGCGATTGCATCTGGACGACCGGGGAGATACCGAGGGTTACTGCCTTTGAAAAGCCATACAGCGGCTTTCTTGAAGAGCACAAAGGTGCTATGACGTCGACCAGCTGCGGGACGATCAGTCGCTGGTCGTTCTCACCGGCGATCGCCTGATGCTAATATGCGGCTGCTGCCATTCGGGCATCGTCAATACCATGGAGCATGTCAAAGCACAGTTCGGGCGATATCCGGAGATAATCGTCGGGGGATTGCACATGGAGAAAGCCGATGATGCGAGAATTAAGGCTACCGTCGAAGCCTTCAAATCGGCCGGCGTGAAAAAGCTCATCCCGGGGCATTGCTCGGGGAAAAAGATTGCTGATGCGGCTAAAGCAGCAGGCATCGAGGTCACGCCGCTTCATGCGGGCATGACGATCGTATGAACGCATAAAGCGCGCGAGGTATTCGTTAGTAAATCAATACAATTTTACTACTTTAATATGCACAACGAATGGCTTTGTTTCGGCTATGCGACCCCGGTCACGCTCGCCAAGGGCGCCAGGTAGCCAAGAGCGCCAAGACGATCATTAATAGGGCAACGAATGCTTATTCCCTTTAAAAGACTTGGCGCTCTTGGCTACCTGGCGCCCTTGGCGAGCTTGACAGTAGGCGATGCATTGACAGCAATGACACGCCAGCATTTTCAAAAAAATTTTGCCTTCTTGGCTTATTTAAATCAGCTTCAAGCCTGCGATTAGTATCATTCGAGCAACAATAGCGTGTAGGTTGGCAGCGTCTCGGGCTTCAGGACGTTCTTGTCCTTAATCACTTCAGTCGGTATGCCAGCATTCTTCGCAGTAGCGAACACGTCTATGCCCGCGGATTCGAGCGACGGCCGGGCTTCAACAGGGAACTTGCACTTCTTCTTACCCTCGTCCAGCGCGCATATCTCACACCGCCGGCAGCGGTGGGCGCCGTAGGAGAAGGCCTTGTAGTACCCGGCCAGGAACGCATGCCGCTCCATGTTGAAAATGGCATCGCAGACATGCATGGTAAGCTTGTCCATCGCTTTGGTCAGGCTTTTCGGAGGATAGCTGTCCAGGCCTGCGAAGCCATCGTACCGGATCAGGTATGCAGTCTTATACTCGTCCAGCACCTGCCTGGTCTCCTCCGGCGTAGGGCTGTACGGCGGGCAGGTCAGCCTCGTGCCGTAGTTCTTGCACCCGAACTGGCATCGCAGCCGGACCCAGTGGGCGGTGACGACCTGCGAGGGCTTCACCGGCACGAACGCCGACGCACCGCTTTCTTTCGCCATCTTCTCCAGCTCTGCTTCGATTTTCTTATCGGGCATCATATCACGAAACCTATAGTGGTGCCACATCTAGAAATAATTTCGGTTCACATGGCATGATGCCGAGCACCTATAGGTAATATCAATAAAGTGTTCTCAAGCATTGATTAGCCGACACATAAAAATTCTGTTAGCGTTTTATTTAGTTCCACATAATCGCCTACTTTAATAGTGTTAAAAATCTTATTATCTATATCAGTGATAATATTGCAGACGCCCACATTTATGCATATTAATTGCAGATACCCGTGTTTAGGATGCCATATATCTTTTAAACCGACTTCTTCTACCTTTCCATAATATTTATTGCCTTGACAATCATAAGGGAACTGGTCATTTTTCTTTAAGGATGGCTCTATCCTTGGATTTGTAAACGGGACAATTTTTGTACCATTTATACCAGCAAGAACCATCAAAGCAACATCTATTTCTTTACCGATCATGTCTGGAGATATACGCATTTCAACGCCATCGTAGACTCCCATTATAGTTCCATCCGGTAGCTCAATTGCTACAATTTGCTCAATTCTTTTACCATCTTGATCCCCGCCATGACCTTTGGTGTCAAGTATTTTTACCTTAACTAATAAGCTTATCATTATTGACCGATTCCAAGTATAGTTGGGCACCTTTTATTGCTATACAAACACCGATTTGAAAAATTGACAATCGATCTTTTTCATTATAAACATAATTATTACCAACTTTATCTAAAAGTAAATTAATGGTTCCATCGCCAACATCGATTATAGCTTGCGGTGGACCTTGATCTTTTTCAATAATACGATCAATTTTACCATAAATATCAGCAGCAGGTCCTAAAAAATGTTCTTCATCGTATCTTACTGGAACAATTTCATACCGACAATACTGTAATAAATCGATTGAACCGGAAACTGGTACACTGATATTTATTTTTACATTTGTCCCTAAATTGTTTTCTTTGACTCGTTTCGATGTGTCATAGAGGGCTACTTTTGATCTATTCTTCATCTCAACAATAACATACTGTGTGAATACTTTACCCTCATACATACTTCCTGGGATTATTTTTATAACTTTACTATTAATTGCCATTAGTACCTTCCCATCAAATTACTTCTCTTGGTTCAGTCGTTACAATAAATCCATTGTCTCCCACTAACACCGATATTTTTCTATTATCAGTATTCGGAACAGAATATACCCTCCAATAATCATTATCAACTATCTTTTCTTCCCCATATTTAGATGCGTCGAGAAGTAACTTTTTCACATTCTCTTTGTTAGCATATTGAGGGCCATATTGTAAAAATTGATTTCCATCTGGATTATCAAAATGGTTATGCTCAATATGGGTCCATCCTCTTCCATGTAAATCATAAGTCCAAGTAGTTGATTCTTTGGTCACTTGGTCAAGACCCCCTTCTTCAAGCCAAATAAGTCTTACATTACCGGTATCACTTTTAATTGTCCAAAATGCTTTATTCAGACTTGCCTTGCGAGTACCATCGGCAACACTCTCCACGAGTTCTTTAATAGCTTGTGGATCTGATCCCGCTTCAGCCATATTTTCAACATATACAGACAGCTCTTCAATGTTAACCTTCTTTACTGCAAGTTTTTTCAGTAAAGCTGTATCATCTAAGTCAAGATTTGTTATCAGCCTTGTAGAACCTTCATTCGTTAGCTTAGCAAAGACTGGTACACTGATAAAATCCGGCATATCCTTCAGGAGATTTTCCGAGATTACGTGGGTTAAATCGAGTATATATTTGAGGTCTCCAATGTGTTTTGCTAAGTAAATGCCTATCGTGCTTACGATCTTTGCACCATCCCCCACAAGGGGTATGAATCCTATCGCATTGAGCAACGAACCTAATGCGTCTAAGTTAACGATTGATTGCAGTAAGTCCCGCAAATCGGATATAGGTATGAAGCCGCCAAGGATTACACCTAACACATAGAATGGGGAGTCTGCGTCTTCGCCAACAAGGAAATGCAGCCAGCCGCTCTCATCGCCAACATCGCCTAGAACGGCGCCCTTGAGGATTATACCAACCACCTGTAAGACATCAGGTCCTGCTAATGGCGCATCAAAGGTCAGGGGGTTCGGATCAATATCATCGTTAAGCCCATCCCCATCCGAGTCAACCAATAAAGGCTTAGTGCCAAGATAATACTCTTCTTCATCCCAGAGCGTGTCGCCATCTGAGTCCTCTTCGTCAGGGTAGCTGATCATCTTGTAGCTGCCCGAGTTGTAGCCGCTGATTGCGACGTACTGGACTTCCTCGTTGTCGAGCAGTCCGTCGTTGTCTGTGTCCTGGCTGCTCACGTTCGTGCGGTGTAGTACGCCGCGGTCGTCGAGGAATCCTTCTTGTTCAACGTGGTCGGGTAGTCCGTCGTTGTCTGTGTCTTGTTCGAACTCGGAGGGCGCGGGGTTGGGCAGGAGCAGTGTGGTTGTCTCATTACTCCATGCACTATCGGTGGGCGAGTTTGCTGTGCCTTTCCTGATGCAAATCCAGTCACTGTATAATGTGCTGCCGCTATAGCCTGCTTCGAACAATATTTTTCCTGGCGTGGTTGGTGGGGAGGTAATTCCCCATTTGCCAACACCGTCTATCGCTATGTAAGTAGACCCGGTAAGCCTGCCAATCTCAACATTATAGTAGGTTTGCGGACTCCAGGTTATGCTTGACCCCCAATACTCTCTGCCATTGGCAGAATGCAGCCTTGGAGAGTAACCGTTAATATTGAAGGATATCACGATGCTGGCATCATTATCATACCATCCCGGCGGCCAGTGAAACAGGCGCTTTGATGAGCTGGTACCACTGCCATCGCTCGCCATCCTTGCCATCAACACATTACAACCATACGATGATTGCGAGATCAGGTTTGCCTGGGAGATGGTTGCTATGCCATTATTGCAGCTATAATTGCCACTCCATAAACCAGTGTTTACCGAGTTGAAGTCGTCAAAAAGGATAGGAAATGTGTCGATACCGTTACTGGCGCCCGGGTCACCTGACTTACCATAATAAAGTTTGATCGTTGCGTTACCAGGCCTCGCCGGTATGCTCGGCACTTTCACCCATACAGTGGACACGTTCGCATCGTAAGACTGTAACCAGTAACTGAGCATATTGTTGGAACTATCGGCAAATCGGGTATCATAGGGCCAGCTCTGTGAATGGCCATTGAGATAGACGTCTGCCCCGCTGTCAACCCCACTCCCTCGATGGATAACCAACTTGACCTGATAGTCAGACAACGCACCATCACTGCTACCATTAATAATATGAGTTTTAACATACTGATAGCCCGGAACCTCCGGCTGCGACAACTGCCGCGGCGCCTGCAGCACGTTGAAATTAGAGGTGCTCCCGCCCTCGTACATACTATCAAGGCCCAGATCGCCGCCCGCCAGCGAGGACATGAGCATCATGCCCTCCTGCTCGCCCTGCACCACAGTAATATTCACATTTCCATTCAACGAGACGTTGACTGTGTTATTAACATTACACGTACCGTAGTTTGATTCGACAATACTCAGGAAAGTCTCCGAGTAATTAGAGGCGTTAAAACAACCATACAACCCGGACTCGACCACAGACGTGCTTACCGTATAGCGCTCCGGTACCTCGTCGAACACTTCCACACTGGTATCCAAGGGCAGGTACATGCCCAGTGTCTCGTTGAAATGACAAACCATCATCACAGACGGATCAACCGGATACCCGTACAGAGAGACATTTTCCTCGTCAAGGTTGAAACCTATCGTGGCCTCATCATTTGCCGACACACTCACATTGACCACGCGAGAGATCAATGCCGGGTGCGACAGGAAAAATTGGGAAGTCTCGTTGAACAATGATATGTTCCTCGCCGCATCGCCCACGCCAGTAACTGTTACCGTGACACCGGACTCGTCGTCGGTCTTAGTCGACGTGTAGACCTCCCGGCCATCCGGAACACTGTCGTTGTCCGTGTCCTGGTTGTCTGGAAGCGTGCCCAGCCTGTACTCGCTATCATCCTGCAACCCGTCCCCGTCAGAATCCTTAGCCAACGGGTTACTGCCAAATTGTATTTCGATACAGTCGTCGAGCCCGTCCCCGTCGCTATCCTCGTTCAACGGACTGGTACCGTACTGTAGCTCTTGCAGGTTAGTGAGCGTATCATTATCCACATCCTCCAGGCCGTCCGGGATGCCGTCGTTATCAGTATCACTGGAAGCGGGACTGGTGAACGGTATGAGTTTCATGACCTCGTAAAAGTCGGGTAATCCATCGTCATCCGTGTCATTCTTGAACGGGTCGGCGCCGACACGGGACTTGACGAACACAGGCAGCGTACTGTTAACGTCACCGCCGAACGTCTCCAGACCATCCAGGACACCGTTATCACTCTCATCCACAACAGTAAGACTGGAATCACTATCCGGGCTCAGCGGATCAAAGCCTAACGCGGACTCTTCCGACTGGTTGAGGTAATCGCCATCGAGCTGCAGGTCTGCCATTCGTAACGTGCCGGTAACGTCAGTAAAGCTTACGACAATACTATTGACCGCAGAGAGGTTCAGCATTGTAGAGAAATACCCTCCCTCTGCATCAACCGTACTGTCCACGCCATTCAGGCTAATAGTGACTTCCCGGGGACCGGGAACTGAATACTCCGTGCCACTCGTATTTTCTATTGATATCGGGTAGGTGTTGTTCAGGTCTTGCACAAGGCCGGATAGCATGACAGGACCGTTCGATACCGTGTCAGTCGTCGGGGTAAGAATCTTGATGCCCGGGGTCCCGTTCTCTATCCACGCGGTATACGAGGACCTAGAACCGTTGAGTAATACCTGTAAGAGATTCGAAGAACTAAGATTCACATCCAGACTGGCAATACTACCGGAGAAATCCTCGCCAGTTAACACTTCCAGGCCGTTAAGAAAAACTGACAGGTTATCGCTCGCATTGCCCATACTCCTGACGTACAACCGGTAAAAATCACTCGCGTTATCAACGTTAAAATTCCGTCCGAACGTGGACTGGCCGGACACGCCGCCTTCAAACGTTTCCGGACCGTATACCACGGACGCAAACGCCACAGGATAAAAGATCTGCGCAACAAGCATTACAATAGCCAGCACACTGACAACGGACAATAGTCTGCGATTAGCCTCTCTCGACATACCTACCACCGACAGCAGAATAACGCCAAAGCATTACCTGGCAACCAAATGTTTACAAAAAGTTTAACAACTAAGTAAATAAATAGGATATGGTCATATCGTTGAACTGAACATTGATAAATATAAATATTATAATTGTTTTCCTCTGGCTCGCATATACCGATTTTGACGGTTTGGGAAGAGCAGAGAGTTTATCTATCAACAGAATAATCGATCGACTATATGGTCGACGTCCGCATTATCTTCAAGGACATGGTCAGGCAGCGCAGGGTACAGGCTGCGACGGGCCTCGTAGCCATCGCAGGCATCATCATGTGGCTGGATGGCCTGCCCCTGGGCGAGTACATCGCCGCGGGTGCCATTATACTCTTTGCAGTAGCCACAATACGCTGGATTGACGACGAAGAGAAAGTCGAAGAAGAGCAGATCCAGCAGGTCGTTGCCAAGAAATAATGCCCGTCTGCGCCTCGCGCGCGCATGCGCTTGACCGACGGACGAACCAACATTTTGCCATTAAATACATTTTCTTGGCGCCCTTGGCCCTTGGCGCCCTTGGCGGGCGTGACAGGAGTCGCATTGCAAAGAAACGGCATGCAACGAGTATGAAAATGTTACTCTCGCGACTTCTCCCGCGGCAGGCACACGAATTCCCTGACCTGCATGTCGAAGAAGTTATTAGCATGTGCAGGCTTGATCACGCAGGCTGTATCCGCACCGCTCCATGTGCCGCCTATAGCGATGATCTCTGTCTTCCCGTCCACCGGCACCAGACCCGCATCTGCCGCCATAATGCTAATCTCTACGCACACCTTGGTGCCCACGCTGATCAACGTCCGCAGCGCCTCTGCAATCGATTCCACCCGGGACGCGCCCCCGAGGCGCTTCGTAATGGACCGCTCCACGCCGGAGAGCGCATGGGACGCTTCGATGACCGGGACGTCCAGCTCTTTCAGCTGCTTCTGGTATTGCTCGTCGATATCCCGCCGGCCGGGCCCGGAGAAGCCCACGTGATGGCTGACCACGATAACCTTGATACCAGTGCCACCGAAGGTCTCTGCAGCTTTGAGGCCGGTCGCTCCGCTACTGCTCGCCACGACGACGTACCGGATACCAAGCTCTTTAGCGCGCACGAGGGCGAGCCTGATGGTATCATCCGTGTTCTGGCTGCCTGCCTTCTCGAAGTAGACGATGTCCCGGTGTATCATGATAGAAACATGGTCAGGGCTCGCCATAAAGGTTGCTGGCGGAGAGTATTTGTAAAAATTGTACATAGTGCCTCACGTGAGGATCATCGGCTATTCTTCGCTGGACAAAACGCTCATCGTCTCCCCCGGGCCACAGGCTGTTGACATATCGGGCGAAGTAGCGCTGGTGTTCGGCAAAAGGGGATGTGTAGGCCGGTGGAACGGCGACGTCCACGTGCCCTGCGATAGCGATCAGGCGCCGGCCTGCGAGCGCTGTGGTGCAGGAGTGACCGACCCCTGCGTCATGTGCCGGGGAGTATGCCGTAAGCCAGAAAAGACGTGCCTGCAGGAGCATTCTGTCTACCTGGCCGTCTTCGCTCCCGCCGCGATCAAGGTGGGCGTCTCGAAGACGTTCCGGCTCGAGCGAAGGCTGGCCGAGCAGGGGGCCGACAAGGGATTCGAGATCGCGCGGCTGCCAGACGGCGAGGCGGCACGGCGGATGGAGACGAGCCTGAGCTCCCGGTTCCCGGACCGCATGTCTTTCCAGGATAAGCTGGCATCAGGTTTGCAGGAGGACGCTTTAAGGAAAGTAACTGACAATTATCAGGCTATCAGGGCCATGCAGTTCAATCATTTCAGCCGCGACCTCTGGATGAAGCCGATTGTCCTGAAGCCACAGGAAGGCATGGCCATCGGTGGCCGGACGCTGGGTGTGAAAGGGCAGGCGCTGGTGCTGGAAAAGCTGGGTACACTGTACGCGATTAACCTGGACAGCCTTGCAGGA
This sequence comes from uncultured Methanocellaceae archaeon, assembly GCA_963769045.1. Lineage (GTDB taxonomy): Archaea > Halobacteriota > Methanocellia > Methanocellales > Methanocellaceae > Methanocella_A. The sequence continues at coordinate 178,270 of CAVYKK010000029.1, read as the reverse complement.
TATGACTGCGAGATAAAAAAAGGGCGCGCGAGCCTGCAGTCGTCGCTCCATACTTATTAGTGCGGTCACCTATTAGCGCGACTGCGGCTGCGGCTGTTGCACGGGGGCTCCCCCGATAGTATTTTCTAAAGCGGGCTCGATCGAGGTGATGCGGTATTCTCGTTCGACCTTGTTTCCCCGCCTTTCGAGGAAGCCTTCGTTGTGCAAACGGGAGAGGTACGTAGATACTGTGCTGATCTTGATTTCTTCGCCATACTGTCTCTCGTATCGGTCTTTTACTTCAATGGTGCCAAACCATGTAGTGCGGTATTCGAACTTGAGGAATAATTTCAAACGGTCCTTGATCGTGAGCCTTTCGGCTGACAGGTCCGCGATATCCTTTGTCATGACGGAAGCCGGCTTCTGGGCGCTCGGGTCGTTCTCGCCGAATTTACTCTTCACGAAGAGTAAAGCCTGCTCCATCGAGTGAGCGTTCAGGTCCTCTCCGATGACTGAGAACGCGGTGATCTTGCCGCTCTTCTCGTCCATATTGATTTTGATTTCCATCGGCATTCATCCCCTGAACCTCTCATGATTTTAAGCGCGTGAGCGGCGGCCCCCCACCGGGGCCGCCGTTCAGAGCGTTTTTCCAATCCATCCCATTTTAATGCCGTTTTTAACGTTTTGCCGTTTTTACGTTTTTCAATCCATCCCCTTTTTCATGCCGTTTTCTTAGATGATAATAAGCTGCCGCCTGGCAGCACTGTCCAATCCATCCCTTTTGTAGTTGCCGCTTATCGCAACGATCCCATCCATCCCCTTCAGATCGCCTTGATAGATATCATGTGACCCATCCATTTCAGATGGGCACCCATCCATTCGGATAGTAAGCGGTGATTCACCGCAGCATACCACGAGTGAATAGTAGTATCTCTTATTATATAAGCCTTTCGTGAAAAAGGGCTCTTTCTATCAGTGTTAAAGGCTTAAGCACACATTAGCACAATTATATGCCATTGAACTGAATGATTTTTTAATATTTAAGCGTTTACACATTCACAGATATCGCAGCTATTTACCGTTTAGCCTGTAAATCGAAGTTAAAAATAATATACACGACAAATAAAAATGATTTTTCTGAATGTACCTGTGAATATCATGGAATATCGGTTAAGCGCCTGAAAATGTACTGATTCATACATATATGCCGGCAGGCTCGCCACACGTTCACAACTCCCGTCGGATTAGTGAACAGGTCTGGCAAGGCAAATTCGGAATAGCTATTAATGGACACCTTCGGTCCGCTCGCGCGCGTGCGCAAATGCCCGGCCAGCGAGCGACTCAATGCCAGCCATGTTACAGTTTTATTCCCGTCCGGGGCTTATCTCGTGAGGATCTTCGACAGGTCCACGTTGCGGGCTACTTCTTCCTTGATGGTCTTGATCTTCTTCTCGTCAGTAGGGTCGATGCGCGCGATCATCTTCTCGACGATTTCGGAGGCTGAGAGCGTGTCTTCTTTGACTGATATCATGGGCACACTGAGGAACCGTGCGCGGTTGATCGCCTCCTGCGCAGGGAGCAGCCCGCCGGTCAGGATGATGCATGACGTGGACGTGTTCAGCGCCGACAGTATGATCTCGTTGCGGTCGCCGCCGGTGATCACTGCCTTGTTCGGCACCCGCTCGAAGTACTTGAGCGCCGACTCCTGCGACATGGCGCCGATGAGCGTTTTTTCGACCAGGTTGTTCAGGTTCTCGTTGCCGGTGAGCACGATCCCGTTCAGCTCCTCGACGATCTCGAAGACATGCAGGGTGCGCAGTGAAGGTGTATATGGCATCATGCCGACGATCGGGATGCCCTTGCTGAGCAGGTAATTCCCGATGCCCACGTCATTACAAAGGTTCAGGATGACGCCCTTGAGCGGGATGCCCCGGTAGTCGAGGTAATTCTTAATCATGGCGACCCTGTCGAGCGAGTCCGGCCGGGCGTCCGATAGCAGTATCAGTTCGGAGCCGAGCTTTTCGACCATGTCGTAGGTCGACAGGCCGTAGAGAAAGCCAGTCGTGCTGTTCTCGAGCCCCTCGATGATCATCAGTTCCTTGCCTTTGCTGACTTTCTTATAGGCGTCCATTACCTGTCCCATGGTAAGCGCGGGCAATTTTTCCTTCGAGAACGGGCACAGCTCGCCCGGGTTCGCCTCGAAGTCGAGGAGTGACTGCATGAGGTAGGCGTCTTCCTCGACGCGCTGGCCGTTCACCGTGATCATCTTTTCCTGGAAGGGCTTGAAGAACCCGGTATAGACTCTGGAGTTGAGCGCGATGCCCAGCGTAATCACTGTCTTGCCGCTGCGCGCATTGATCGAGCTAATGAAAATCGATTTCATCCCGTACCTTCACTATGATAGATGTAATCATACTCATATTAAACGTTTTTTCTCGCATCGCCATTAGCGGCCGCCTACGGCTGCCTGTTTTCCCCGATGCGAACGTGTGAACACAGTCCGGATGTGAATGTATTGTGAATGTGCATGTATATCTCGTGAATGCCGTACTATAACCTAATTTCTCCTGGCGACAGCTCGTACCGACCTGTTAACAGACTGTGCGCAAGTTTTTATGACCGTTTTATATCCTTTTTCATGTATTAACTCTGATTTATCGTTTATTTTTAGAAACGAGCCTAATAATATCGAATTTCGCCATTTAATATCCTAATATATTTAACAAGGCTTTCCGACTTTCTTCTCGAACCACAAAGGAGGCATAGTTGAGCATGATGAAGAAGATCTTAATAGTAGCGATAGTCGCGGTTACCGCGGCTATGTTCGCAGCGCCTGCATTAGCCGAATACGGCTATGGCGGCCTTGGCGGCTATGGCATGGGCTATGGCGCAGGTGCGGGCTATGGCGCAGGTGCCTGTAGCGCCTGTGGCGGTACCGGCTATATAGGAGCAAACGTCTGTAACGTCTGTGGCGGCAGCAACGCAATGGTCGGCTCGCCCCAGGACTGCATGGCCACTGTGTCATGCAACGTCCCGGTGACGGAGATGGTTCCGTACATGACCACTCAGACCCAGATGACCACAGTACAGAAGCCTGTCGTTGTCCCGCAGCAGTCGTCGGTGACGGTGCCGAAGGAGGTCATCGTGGAGGAGCAGGTGACGGTGCCCAAGAGTGTCTGCGTGCCTGAAGAGGTGCCCGTGACCACCTACGCCACGACCACCGTGCCTGAGCAGGTAATGGTACCGAAGACGGTGATCGTGCCTGAACAGGTGACAATTACAGTCCCAAAGGCCGTCTGCACCCAGGAAGCTGTGACGGTCGAAAGGCCTGTCGTTGTCCCGCAGCAGTCGTCGGTGACGGTGCCGAAGGAGGTCATCGTGGAGGAGCAGGTGACGGTGCCCAAGAGTGTCTGCGTGCCTGAAGAGGTGCCCGTGACCACCTACGCCACGACCTGTGTCGAGGAGCAGGTGCCGGTCGAGGTGCCAGCCGTTGCATATCAGCCATGCACCACTATGGTACCGCAGACCAAGACAATGGCCCTCGGCAGCGCTGAAACCGCCGGCATGATGGGCGGAGCAACATGTGGCACTGCCATGCCAGCGGGCGCGAGTACGGCTGCACCGGCATACGGTGCAGCGAGCGCCGCACCTGCCGCAGGAGCCGGCAGCATGGCCGCATCGACGAACCTTCCGGCCGCAGGTACCGGAACCGGGCTCGGCGCATATTAAGCCAGGTACAGCGAATAATTAAAACGAACGGCCGGCTGGCGGCCCCGCACCCATAACTACCCTGAACCGATACTGCTGCGGGGCCGTAACGGCCATTACCACCTTTTCATTGCGTCGCTATCGCTCTCTTCTGGCATTTTAAAACTGTATACCTGCAGGTATCCCCACGGCCGGCAACCATCTGGCAGACCGGTAGCGTAAGGTATAAAAAGGGAAAGCTGATAGTAGGAGTAAAAAGCTCGAAGGGTCGCTATGTATATCCCTATTGCCATTTATAAAAATAACGTCGTACTCATCGACAACATGGACACGTTCGCCCTTTATTTTTGCTCCAGCGTAAAACAGAGGATGAGACCCACGGTCCCCGATGTCCAGGTCGACTATGACGCAGACGGCATGCCGATCGTGACAGAGGGCGAAGAAGAGTTCAGCAGCTCTTCTTCCTCAACCGAAGAAATATTCACGGAGTCCGGTGCGGACGATGACGACGACCTATGAGGTCGTCGACCTATAATGTCGTCAACCTCTAAGGTCGACGACCTGTTGATGACGACCTGTTGGTCATCATCACATCAATGCCCGCCCTTTTATTTTTGAGAAACTTCGCACCGGCTGGTCAGCAGTGTTGCCGCGTCCCCGGGGCTGTTTATCGGGAAGTCTCTGTCGTTCATGTCCTTGATAATGTCGTGAATGGACGTCGCCTTGCCCTTGTACTGGCACTTGATCGGCGTGCCGAACGGGAATATGTCGGCAAAGTCGCTCTTGTTCTTGATCGGGAATGAGACTCCGCAGGATGTAAGCTTCTCCACGATCGTAGCCTTCATCTCATCGATCGCCTCTATGCCCTCCGGGGTACCGCTCGGCGCGCCCAGTAATGTAGTGCTTTCTCTCTCGCTCATGAATATCACCAGTATATATGTTCTTATTATTATATAATTATAAGATTTACCGGAGGATATTGAGATTATATTAAGAAAAAGCATGGTTGCGGTGCGGCAGCGCCCGGAATGTCGATGCCTAGTCCATCTGGACCGGGTCTGCCTTCATATACTCCCGCAACACCGTGGTGGCGTAGCACCCCTTGCGCAGGAAGAATTGTGCCCTGGCCGATGATATGTCCGGCGTGACCACGGGGCTTACCGGGGTCAGCGCCTCGCGCCATCGGCCTGCCGACGTGAGCTCCGGTATCTGCGGTATGCTAAAGCTTTCCTGGCGAATGCCGTCCTCTTCGAGGACCGCACGGGCCGTCTCGTCGATCATCGATGGCTTCGTGTCCCGGCCTATCAGGGGCAGGACAAGGAACGCACGCCGCCTCTTCAGCAGGTAAAGCACGTCTGGCCTGTTCTTTGCGGTCACCAGCTCGATCTTCGACGGGTCCGGCTCTCCGTCGGAGCCCGTGAAGCAAACCACGTCTCCTTCCCCGGGCACAGTCAGCGACAGGCCCTTTTCCATGCGCAGGCTCAGTATTTTGTTGAACAGGTAAGACTGGAAGGCATGCACGAACATTGTGATCAGGTTGCCCGGAAGCGCCCTGAATGCGCCCGTGTAATCGCCCGGGCGCTCGATAAGGCGATGCATCATGGCCCGCTCGTATCGCAGGTTCAGGGGATACGTTTCCAGCCCGGACTTGAAATCGCGCGTTTTCCATACGGCGTCCCTGACCCCTCTGCTCTCCGGGGACTCCCACGGGAATGAGCGGGCGATGTATGTCATGGCGGCGCCCTCGATGTCGCCTCTGACGATCTGCTCGCCGACCAGGTGCGTGACCGGCCTCCGGATGCCGAACCGCTGGTAGCCGAAGAAATTGGGGACGCCCCCCGCAGACGCGATGCCGGCCGAGACTTCCGTTAAGCGTTTTTCCATCTCCCGGCTGTCCAGGCCGATGCCGTTGATCCGGATGTCAAAGTTGTTCCCTTTCAGGTCGCCCGGCGCGATGTCCTTGTTTGAGCGGCCCAGCGGCGTGACTGCGACCCGGGGGAGGCTGATCCTTTTCAGGTCCTCCGCGGAGATACCGCGGATACTCATTAGCTGGGAAGTCATCGCCCGCTTGTCCTTGATGCCCGCGATGCCAATACGGTCGTCACTGATGCCGAACTGTCGCGCCATGTCCCTTAGCAGATGGTGTGTCTCCCAGTTCTCCTTATCGACGCGGACGATCAGGTAATCTCCCGATTCGCCGGCCTTCACCTCTGAGACTTCGTCCACGATAAAATCGGAGACCTGGTCGCGCAGCCTGCCGCCGACGCCGTCGGCATCCGTCAGGTACGTCCTGATGCCCATGAGCCGCTCGAGCTCGAAGGGGCTCTCTCTCATGAGATCACACGTAAGGCTGGTCGAACTTGTCCTCGTGCGGCCTGGCCTCGCCGGGCTTCTGGAAGTTGATCGCCGGCAGCGGAACGGCAGGCGGAAGGCTCAGGTTCTGGGCCAGCAGCATTGCCAGCGGCACGATTCGCGCCACCATGTTGTTCGCGATCTCATTCTGAATGGCCGTGTCCGCATGCCCCGCGTCCCATTCCGATTTGGCCTTCCCCGTGTCGCCCCCGGCGTGGTCGCAGAAGCCCTCGAAGCGGATGAAACCGATGGACGGGTTCAGGTAATTGATCGCGACCGTGTACTCCACTCTCAACAGATCGCCTGACGGGCCGCGGATGACCGACGGGTTACGCAGGTTGATGTCATAGTTGACGTTGATATTCCTGTATTTCGCGAGCTCTTCGAGCGGCACCTGTCTGGCCGACTCAATCTTGCTGATGCTAAAACCGACAAACATAATGATACCTACATGAGTTTTAGCTGGCCGACGATCTTATCCAGCGTTATCGAATCATCCGGGCCCATGCCCAGCGCGGTAAAAGTTCCCGGCGGCACGCAGGTGAGACCGGCGTCCTGGATGAGCGCGGTGGGTATGTCCATGCGCCGTGCTTCCTCCTTGAACTTGAACAGGTCCTGGAGCGAGTTCACCTTGAGGACGATCTTCTTCTGTCCTTCCCGTTTCCACGCCTCCTGCACGGCGGGCCTCGCCCACTCGTATGCTGAGAGCGACGCATGAGCCACCTGGACGCACATCTTGCCTTTCGGCAGCTTGAGGTCCTCCCGGACCAGAATGCACTGTTTATACTCTGTCATCGTCATTACCGGTTATAACGTCATGTGGCACTCATTGTATTTATGGGCTATTACGTGCCTGCGTGAGTGATCAGCCGCATGTCACGCTTTGTCGATGTAAAACCGGGCCCGAGACAAAGCTATTCGTATCACTCTTCGCATGCCTGTATGGCGATGCCTGAAGTAATCGAGGAATGACTGACACAAAGGATTTGACAGATAGCCAGAGCATAGTAATAAATAGCTTTATGTCTTTGTTCCCTTTGTATCGAAGCGGATCAGCGGGGAGTCGGTCATTGTGATAAAAATGGACTATGACGTCGTTGTGGTGGGTGCAGGCCCGTCCGGCTCGATGGCGGCGAAATATGCCGCGAAGAACGGTGCCAGGACACTGCTGATCGAGGAGCACGGGCAGGTCGGCTCGCCGGTCTCATGCACGGGCCATATCAGCAGGAAAGCCCTCCTCGAGTGCGAGATGCCGGAGGACGGCAGCTACGTCAACAAAAAGATACGGGGCGCTTTTGTCTATGCGCCCGACTGCAGGTCCATCGTGCTTGACGGCCGGCGGACGATGACCTATGTCGTGGAGCGCAAGATTTTTGATCGTGAGATTGCCAAGCAGGCGGTCGCCACGGGTGCCGACATTGCTATCAATACCAGGGCCAAAGGATTGCGGCAGGTGGCGGGCGGCGTTCTGCTGGATACGGAAGGACCTGACGGCCCGGCGACGATTTCTGCAAAGGTGGTCATCGGGGCGGACGGTGTTAAGAGTAAGGTTGCCCGGGCGGCCGGGCTGGGCAGTCTGCCGCACGTGTGCTCTGCCATACAGGTAGAGGCGGGCTATGAGCCCCGGGACCCTAAGTTCGTAGAGATGTTTGCCGGTCACAGCTATGCGCCCGGATACTTCGCATGGGTGGTGCCCACTGCCGGTGACTGCTGCCGGGTCGGGCTCATCGCCGACGAGAACGCCCTTGTCTATCTTGACCGCATGCTGAAAGAGCATCCGGTCGTGTCGAAGAAAGCGCACTCGGCTGTCGACCTGATCGCAGGCGGCATCCCGGTGGGCACGCTTAAGCGGACGGTCGCAGACGGCGTGCTCATCGTCGGGGACGCGGCTGGCCATGTCAAGCCCATCTCATACGGTGGCATCTATGCCGGGGCGCGATGTGCGAAGATCGCCGGAGAAGTGGCCGCGAAGGCGGCACAGGAGGGCGACATTTCCGTACGCAGGCTCGACGAGTACGAGAAACGCTGGCGCGCGGATATCGGCCGGGAGTTCGCTTTCGGCATGCAGTTCCGCAGGCTTTACGGCAAAATGAGCGATTCGGACATGAACGAGGCCGTCCGGCTGCTGGACGACCCGGACATCGCCGAGGTCATGACCCGCTATGGCGATATTGACCGGCCCTCGGCGCTGGCCGTAGAGCTGCTGAAGGTCACGAAAAACAAAGGTATCTGGCGGCTGATGGCCCTGCTGGCCCGGATGATCATTTGATCCCGGCGACGTAAAAAGTCCGGTTCACTTGACCGCTTACCATTGTCCTGACAGCGTTAAGCTTCTCCGGCCTGTCTACAATGAGAACGCCTGCGAGTTACCCGGGTCTGACGATATCTGGATAGCCAGCCTGATTGTACCATTCGTTAAATCCTTTTTATTATTTTGCATTTGATTACCGATTATGCCTTAAACGATCACGTTTCCCGAATACAATTTCAATTGTATAATTGGCTATACATAATTGGAAGCCATAAACATACAATTTTATATACTTTTAATACGTTGACCAGTAATTGTAACCATAATTAAGGCTTGAATTGCAATTACAAGATTGTAATTGCTTCTAAAGTAGTAAAAAGCCTTGAATAACAAAAATTATTCAAAACGGTTAGGGGGATGCAGCCTAAAACGGATAAAGACTCGTCCGTGAGGTGGTTGCATGGGGTAATGCTGGTCTCGACTATCCGGGATAGTATTTATTCTCCCGTGCCACGCGCCAGAACCGTCTGATCTCGTTGAAAACCGGATGTATCGATGCAGGCTTCAAGGTGCGACTATCATTTGGGCACTTTCGCAATCGGAGGGAAAGTCATGGGTAAAAAATTGAACACGCAAAGCATAACAGTACAACTGATTATACTAGGCCTTTTATTATCAATTGTGCCGATCGTAATTCTCACGTATATGAGCGTATCGACGACCTCGCAGTCGTACGATACCATGACAGAGAAGATAAGTACTGGCGCCGCCGCTGCGGCCAGGAACCAGTTCAACACCGAGCTCCTCAAGCAAGACAGCTCGGTAATGACTGTAGTCAGCGATCCCCGGGTACTCCAGGGCTTAAAGAATCACGATGCCGCGGCGCTCAAAAAGGTCGCGGACGAATACAAATTAAAGGACAGCAACTTCGATGCGATCACAATATGCGATGGCAGCGGCGTAGTGATGGCCAGCGGTGCGTCCGACAAGAACGGCGACGTATCCATGGCGGCAGCCGTACAGTCGGCAATTGCCGGGACAAACTACCTTGGCCTCGAGACGTTGCCTGAATCTTTAGTAGCGGCCAACAACCTGCAGGAGCAGGTCAAGGCCTCAGGGACGAAGGAAGGCATGATGATCTCATGCGCCCGCCCGATCAAGGACGAGAGTGGCAAGATCATTGGTGCGGTCGTCGGTGCGAAGCTGCTGAACAGCGACAGCGCGATTGTAGATGAGATCGCGAAGAGCACCAACACGGACGTCACTATTTTCATGAATGACACACGCATTACCACGACCCTGAAGGATGCCAGCGGCAACCGCAACGTGGGGACTAAGGGCAGTGCAGCCGTAGTCGCAACGGTCGTCGGTGGCAGCGGCAACTATAAGGGCAAGCTGACGCTCTTCGAGAAGCCTTATTACGTACACTACGAGCCGCTGGTATCTGCCGACGGCAAGAACCTGGGCATGCTCTTCACGGGTGTCGACATCTCGGCTGAAACGGCACAGATGAACGGCATCATCATGCAGTCCATCGTCATCGGCGTCATCATCGCAGTCCTGGCCATCGGGGCCTCGCTGTTCATCACCTTCCGCATTACGAAGCCGATGAAGAAGCTGGTCCAGGCCGCAGACAGCGTCGCGGCAGGCAACCTCGACACGGCTATCGAGACCGGCGCGACCGGCGGCGAAGTCGGACAGCTGACCGATGCGATCCGGAAAATGGTCACCAACATCAAGGACCGTATCGTATACAGCGAGTCCATCCTGAAGGGCATTCCTGACCCCATGTTCGTCGTGGACACGGATGCAAAAATTACCTACGCCAACGAGCCTGGAGCAAAGTTCTATGGCACCACCGTCGGCGAAATCATGGGCAAGAAGTTCGGCGAGTCCTTCGGTAACCGGGGCGCCTCGTCGAATGAATCCAATCTGTCGAAGTGCCTCAGGTCGGGCGACGCCACGAGCAACTTCGAGACTGATATCCAGCTGAAGGACGGCAAGAATGTCTGGGTCCGGGGCAACACGGCACCCATTAAAGACGTGAACGGCAAAGTGATCGGAGCTTTAGAGCTGCTCCAGGACATCACCGCGGCCAGACAGGCCGGCGAAAAGATCGCGATGGCCGAGAAAGAGGCGCGGGAGAAAGCGCTGTTCAGTGACAGCGTCCTGAAATCGATCACCGATGCCCACATCGTCACGGACGTCAACGGTAATGTCGTCTATATCAACGGAGTGGCGCTGAACATGCTCGGCTGGGGCGAAAAAGAAGCTATCGGCCGGTCTATCGACGATGTGATCGGTGTCAAGAACAGCAATGCCCGGAGGGCGCTGACTGAGCAGCAGGACGCCCACAACACGGAAGGCCACTTTGTCACGCGCAACGGCCGGGACATCCCCATACTGGTGAACACCACCATGCTGAAGGATGCCCAGGGCAAGGTCACCGGCGTCAATGCGATGTTCAAGGACATCACGAAGGAGAAAGAGGCAAAGAAGCAGCTAGCCGAGATTACCGCTTCCGCCAACAAGATCGCGGAACGCGTGACCGGGGCCAGCGGCAATGTCCTCGATAGCGTACAGCAGGTGATGTCGGCGTCGAAGCAGATCAGCGAGAGCATCCAGCAGATCGCTTCGGGCAGCCAGAACCAGGCGAAGAACATCGAGAGCATCAACACCCTGATGCATGACATGAGCAAGAGTATCTCCGACGTGAACGTGGGCGCCCGGCAGACCAGCGAAGACGCCATCAAGGCCAATATCGAGGCCCGGAAGAGCGGCGAGAACGCGAAGATCGCCATCAAGAAGATGGACGAGCTCCATGTCGCTGTCAACGACAGCGCAAAGATCATTGCCGACCTGGGCGAGAAGAGCAAGAAGATCGGCCAGATCGTGGACATGATCACGACCATCGCAAGCCAGACCAACCTGCTGGCGCTCAACGCGGCCATCGAGGCTGCAAGGGCAGGCGATGCAGGCCGTGGGTTCGCAGTAGTTGCGGAAGAGGTCCGGAAGCTGGCCGAAGAGTCGGCTAAGGCGGCCGATGAGATCAACTCGCTGATCGGCGAGGTCAGGGAACAGACCGCCAAAGCGGTCGAGTCCATGAACCGGGGCACGAAGGAAGTCGACGAGAGCAACAAGATCGTCGCCGAGTCCCTGAAGAGCCTGGAAGATATCGGCCACCTGATCAACACCACGGCAGCCAAGGCTCAGGAGATCGCGACCATGACCGAGAAGCAGGCGACGGCCACACAGCGCGTCGTCAAGGACGTGGAGGACATGGCCTCGGTCATCGAGGAAAGTGCCGCGGGCGCCGAAGAGGTGAGCGCGTCGTCGGAAGAGGCGACCGCGACTGCCGAGCAGGTGTCCGGCATGGCCGGCGAGCTGGCGAAGATCGCTGCAGAGCTCAAGACAGAGGTAGGCAAGCTGAAGGTGGAGTAATCCTCCGCCTTCCCTTTTTGGGTGATTAGAATGGCAGACAACGTAACAAGGGACATGCAGCTCGTGGTGTTCCGGCTGGGGAACGAGGAGTATGGCGCCGATATCGCCCAGATCCGGGAGATTATTCGGGCCGGCGATATCACGAGCATTCCCCAGGCACCGGACTACGTGCACGGCGTGATCAATCTTCGGGGCCAGGTGACCACGGTAGTCAATCTGCGCCGGCGGCTGAACATGCCGGACAGGGATAAGGATGGCAACTCGCGTATTGTGATCGTTGAAGTCGATCGCAGCACGGTGGGCATGATGGTAGACAGCGTCACCGAGGTCAAGTATATCAACGGCAGCCAGATCGAGTCGTTCTCGGGCCTGCTGGCGGCAGGCCAGGAGCAGAACTACATCCTGGGCGTGTGTAAGCTTAAGGACCACCTGCTTATCCTGATAGACCTGAAGCACGTGCTGGCGGAAGTTTCCGGTGAAAAAGGCGTGGCTATGTGACCCTTTTGGTCCTTACGCCACCATTTTATCCTGACCAACGATGGCCTGGCACCATTTCAGGTACCTGACCTGCACTTTTTTTATCAATTTATCTTTTTGTTTTCCGCTAACCGGATTTGTCGTCCACCCCCGGGGTCCCATGCGTAAGGTCGTCAGTCGCGAAGGCGCCATGAATGTGTAGACAACGGCACGGCAGCATGAGCGATTACGAGGGTAACCTATAACGTGTAGGCGGTACAATTATATGGCAAGGTAATTGGAATGAAATCAAAAAATGCCAAATTTATTGAGAATGATGCAGCATTCACAGGTCTTGAGGCTGCGATAGTGCTCATCGCTTTCGTGGTAGTTGCAGCAGTATTCTCATACGTCATGCTTGGCGCGGGGTTCTTCACCTCGCAGAAGAGCAAGGAAGTCGTGCACACTGGCGTAGACCAGGCGACCTCGTCTATCCAGCTCGCTGGCGACCTCGTCGGCGCCGGTGACACGACCGGCCAGCAGCTCACGGGCGTTAACATAACCCTGTCGCTGACTGCGGGCAACAACCCGGTCGACATTCAGAAGCTGATTGTGTCCGCCAGGACGTCGAGCGCATACAACGCATCGATGTTCGACGGTCTCCAGGCAGACCAGGTCCTGTGGGTCCAGAGGATTAACCAGAACGACCTGCTGGAGAAGTTCGAGAAGGTCCAGTTGAACATCCCGGTGAACAGCTCGCTCCAGATCGGGCCTAACGAGAGGATCACCTTTGAGATTAAGCCGGCAACCGGCGCAATCATGGCAGTCTCGGTGACCACACCGCCCGCAATCGACGCGGTCATGTTACTCGTATAAGTATAACAGTGCCCTTCCGGGCACTCTCTTTCTTTTTCTTTCGATACAGGTTTCTCTGTACCCTGTCCATCGATTATAAGATTCAGACATTAATAATTTATACACAGTTGTAGTCAGCATATGTTATTGTTATTGTCAGGTGACGAAAGGGATCTGACACCATGCTGCGGCATCGATCGGCGGTACGTACGGTCCGCAAAAAGAAGGTATGCATATGTTTGGGTTCAGGCTTGTGAAAGACGACCAGGTCGGTATCGTTACGAAGAATATGTTCGGCAGGAAGATGTTGCCCGGCCAGATCATTGCGATGAACAAGGAAACCGGCGTCCATCGTCGCCAGCCGGGCGGGCGCTCGCGCGGGCGCGCATGACAGGTAACGGACAACCGAAATCCGTGCCAGAGCCTGGCGTCTGGTGCTGGCTCAACGTATACAATATTTCTCGGAGGACTATTTCGGTCGATTGCAAAACCTTATTATGAAAAATAAGCATCTTAGCCTCTGATGCCGCAGATTAAGGAAGGCCAGGTCACTATCGAGATGGGCGAGGGCGTGTTCTACAACCCCCGCATGGAGATGAACCGCGATATCAGCGTGGCCTGTGTCGCCAGCATGCCGGCGGTGAAAACGTACGTGGATGCTATGGCCGCGTCGGGTATCAGGGGCATCCGGGTGAAGAAAGAGGTGCCCCGGGAACTGGATGTCACGGTGAATGACTGGGACGCGGGCGCTTTCCAGTTACTTCAACAGAACGCGGTTTTGAATGACGTAGCTGTGAACGTGTCGAATCGCGGGGCGAATACGCTGTTGTCCTGCACGCAGTTCGATTACGTCGACCTCGACCCGTTCGGGACGCCGGCGCCTTATATCGACTCCACGTGCCGGGCGGCAAAAGTGGCCATGGCCGTTACTGCAACGGATACGGCCCCGCTTTGCGGCGCCCACCTGCACGCGGGCATGAGGCGTTATGCCGCCCGGCCTGTCAAAACCGAATACTATCACGAGGTCGGGCTGAGAATCCTGCTGGGGAAGGTGGTGAGAGAGCAGGCGAAGTACGATAAGGCCGTACGGCCGCTGTTATGCCATGCCACCGAGCACTATGTGCGCCTGTACCTCGAGGTGCAGCACGGAGTGATCTTTGCTGACCGGATGGTAGATCAGATGGGCTTTCTGGTCCACTGCTTCAAATGCCACAGCCACAGCTTCCTGAACGGCCTCACCGTCAACGCCCCGGAAAGATGTCCCGTCTGCGGCGGTAAAGCCCAGATCGGCGGCCCCATGTGGCTGGGCGATACGAAGGACGACGGTTTCGTGGACAGCGTGATCGAAACGATCGAGACAGGCCCCTTCGGGAAAAAGGAGCGGGCGCTGCGGATGTTGCGGATCATCCGCGACGAGATCGACGTGCCGATGTACTATGATCATCACATTCTCTGCCGGGACCTGAAGGCGACGCCGACGACCATCGGCGTGCTGATCGACGCGCTGCGGGCACAGGGTTTCCGTGCGTCACGGACCCACTACTCAGGCACTGGCTTCAAGACGGACGCACCCGTGAACGAGATCAAATCCACGATTTTACGCCTGTCCCCTCCTAAATGACCAAAAATGTAGTTGTGTTCCGTGCTTTTGGCCTCCGGGAACATTATTTTCTCAAACACCGCTATTAATCGAAAATATTGTGACCATTATGGAAAGAATTTTTCCAATAGCATCGGCAAGATTGTGACAAAAATGTAATTACAATCGCCAAATTTTCTCCCGATCTATACGAAAGTTTATTTAAGGTTAGTGACTGAATATATGACGTTTACATATTAGGGCATACAGACAGTATCGGTGAGCGTATGCAAGTGGATAACGGAATAACGATATTGCGGGTAATCGAGGTTATTCTCGTATTATTATTATCGGTAATCATTGTACTTGTCATCCCTAAAGTCAGGGAGATAAAGAACAACGGCGTGAAAACGTCTCTGTACATTTTCCTGGGCGTCGTCCTTTTCATACTGGTGGGTATGGGATACAACGTTATCCAGGACATGAACACGTCCGGCCAGCTCAGCGTCCGGCCAGGATCCCAGTATCGCTATCCTGTACCCGTACACGCAGTTTTTCCCGCTGCTGATACTCTCAATAGCGCTGGCAGGGGCCATGCTGGTCACATACATGGACGGGGAGAAGTATGGCCTCATAATGGCGGGGACCGGCTTCGTGGTCATGGCGCCTGATATCCTGAAATACATGAGCAGCGGGCGTTTCGACATGTTCCTGCTCGGCTGTGTGGTCTGGGCGCTGATCCCGATTATCTGGGTGTTGCTGTTCCGGCGCATCATCTACGAGGATACGACCATGAGGGAGCGCATCTGGGCGGCGGTCAGCGCGTCGCTCATCTCGTACCTCATCTACGTCTGCACGGCCGCGGTCGCGGTGTTCGGCGAGGGCAAGCAGGCGATCGGCTCCGACGTGATGACCAGCATCACTGCAAACAGCGGCGACATTCTCGGGTTCGTGGTCATCTCGCTCTGGTTCTTCATCCTGCTGACCGTGATCGTCGTATCTCTCATGTTCGTTGTCCACGACCTGGCGCTGCATACGTTCAACATCCGGCGCATCGTGAAAAACCACAAGGAGATCGACTACATTTCTTCCCATCCCGTAGAGGCGATCGTGAAGGAGATCGAGCCCCGCATCGACGCGTACAAGGGCCTGGTCGAGGAGATGCAGGTCTTCCACCAGTACATGGACAAGGTAGACCGGCTGCGGGCGGCCTCGACTATCGCGAGGTTCAAGCAGGAGTACCTGACGCTGGCGGCCCGGCACACAGAAGGCTCCAAAGCAGAGGCGGAACGCCTCATCAAGGTCATCGATCAGGAATTCAAGAACAGGTATTGAGGAAGGTAATATGGTACTGCTCAAGCGCGACGATATCATAAAGGTTATCGAAACGTGCCAGATTAAGGGCCAGGATGAGGCGATCATCCGGGCGCTAATGTACATCAACCTCGGCTACCCGATCATGCTCTACGGGCCGCCAGGCAACGGCAAGACCACTATCGCCGAGCACATCCTGCGGTACGTCTCGAAAGGCGACAACTACTACCGCATCGAGGCGACGGAAGGCATGACGGAGTACCACACCATCGGCGGCTTCCACCCGCTGTCCATGTCAGGCAACCCCGAACTCTCGAAGCAGTTCATCTACAAGGACGGCGTCATCACCCGGGCCCTGCAGGAGAACAAGAACCTGCTCATCGACGAGTTCACCCGCGCCCCGACGACGGCTTACTCGGGCCTGTTCATGCTCCTGTCGACGGGCGAGCTGCCCCTCGAGCACCGCGAGATCGTGCTCAAGCGGCCGAACAACTGGGTGCTCCTGGTGACGGCGAACCTCGGCGACGAGGGCACATTCAAGATGAGCGCGGCCCTCAAGCGGCGGTTCATCCCCATCTTCATCGGCTACACCAGCCGGTACACAGAGGAGAAGGTCATTAAGGAGTACACGCCGAGGCTGAAGCCCGAGATCGCGAACGCCATCCTGGACTTCGCCGAAGAGACCCGGCGCCTGTGGCAGGAGGAAAAGTCGCTGCCCCAGGGACTGTCCACTGACGGCGTAATCAAGATGGCCAGGTACTGTGACATCTCTATCGACGAAGGCCTGGACGGCAAGACTGCCTTCACAGATGCGGCAATGCACCAGGGCGTGATCATCGCCGACGAGACCGACTACGTCTCGTTACAGACCGTCAATGAGCTGGCGCTCAAGATCGGCAGCCGGCTTTAGAGGTCACCAAGGTTTCTAGAGGTCGCAGAGGTTTCACGAGGGCACCGATTTTGAGGTTACAGAGGTTTCTAGAGGTCGCAGAGTTTCACCACAGAGGTCACAGAGGTCACAGAGGTATGCACAGAGGACTTTTTAATAACAGGGTTCGTCACATAGCCTTTCTCTTTAAAATCCTCTGTGCGTCCTCTGTGACCTCTGTGACCTCCGTGGTGAAACTCTGTGACCTCTTGTTACCTCTAGACCTCAAAAGGTGAAACTCTGTGACCTCTTGTTACCTGACCTCAAAAGGTGATGCTCTCTGACCTCTTGATACCTCTGTGGCCTCAAAGGGGGGCGTGAGGCATGGCGATATTCGCGGACGAGAACCGTGTACGGAAAGCGTGCGCCACGTGTATGGACGATCCGTGCAACGTGCGCGCCTACGACGACCTGCTTACGGGATGTCGGTCCATCGGCCGCAACTTTTTAAGGCTCTATAACATCGTACCCCCGACGATGTCGCGTATGGTCTACCACTCGTACCAGGGCACCGGCATCATCAACTTCAACAAGTCGATCGCGGAGTTCTGCAACAAGGGCAAGAGCCTCGATGGGATGATAGCAAGGGAGCGGAGGCGTGACGTCAAGAAGGTCCGGTTCGCCGTCCTGTACGACGATTCCAACTCGATGACCTCCTGGTGGCGCAACCAGACCATGTCGGAAACGATCGCCGAGGCCGACTCGCCCCAGACCTACGCCAAGGTCGCCTGCATCTCGCTTATGGAAGGGCTGGGCAGGGATACGGAGATCACGATGTGGAAGTTCGGCTCTGAGGCGAAGGGCCCGTACAACCTGACCACTAACATGTACCGGGAGCTGATCGCGAGTAACGGCTCCGGCGGCTCGCGACTGGACCTCGCGCTGAAGGAGATGCTCGACAGCGGGTGGGACAAGCGCAACGGCGCGAAGATCGTCGTGATCATCACCGACGGCATCCCCGAGATCGGGCGCAGCGTGTATGCGGAGGACGTCATCGCCACGGTCAACACGCTGGACATGCTCAAGCAGCTCGTGCATCACAAGGCACATGTGCTTTACCTTCAACTGACCACGGACGAGTCGCGTAAGTACCGTAAGATCGGCGGCTACACGATGGTCGAGTTCGGCGAAGAGGTCGAGCGCCTCGGCTGCGTCTACGCGAGCGTGAGGACCAAGGAGAAGATCGAGGCCTCCATGTACAAAGGGCTCAACTCGGTCATGAAACGCATCTGACCTTCTAAGGCTTGAATCCGGTGCCGGGCTTGAACGGCCTGCACTGGCCGCATTTCTTCGTGGCATAGCTATAAGCAGTTGTCACAATAATATCTATGCGGTGATTTTTTGTTACGCGCTGTCAGCGACGCACTGGGCGGCCGGGCCGACTATTACGACGTGCGCATCCTGCACGTCACTACGACCAGCATCGAATTGAAGAATGGCGAGGTCTCGAGGGCCGTCGCCGGGACCGAATCGGGAGCGTGCGTCCGGGTGCTGTTCAACGGTGCCTGGGGGTTTGCCAGCACGCCCGAACCGAGGAAGGCGCCGCTGGTTGAAACGGCAGATAAGGCGGCCAGGATCGCCCGGGGCATCAGCGAAAACGTCACGGAGAAGTCGAGCCTTGCACCGGTAAAGCCTGCGGTAGACGATGTGACTGTGCCCATGAAGGACAATTTCATGGACGTGCCCATCGGCCAGAAGATTGACATGATCACTGCCACGCATGACGCTGTCAAAAAGTACGAGTTCGTCACGAACGATATGGTCACCTATAAAGACACGTATACGGTCGAAGAGTTCTACTCTTCCGAGGGCGCCGCTGTCGTGGCCCGTACGCCGAGGGTGTTCTGGCAGCTCGAGCTGGCCGGGCGCAAGGACGATCAGGCACAGTCGGTCCGCCGCAGGATCGGCAAGACCAGCGGCCTGGAGGCGCTGGACGGCGACGCCCAGGAAAAGATGGCCGACAGTGCGGTCGCCTCGCTCATCGCGCTCCTGAGCGGCAAATCGCCTCCTTCCGGGCCCATGCCGGTGATCGCGGACCCGGACCTTGCCGGCGTCTTCGCCCATGAGGCGGTCGGACATGCATCAGAGGCCGATCTGGTCTCTACGGGGGACTCCCTCTTCGCCGGCCGGATCGGCGAGCAGATCGGCAGCGATATGGTGACTATCCGGGACGATGCCACTGTGCCGGAGATGAACGGCAGCATGGTCTACGACAACGAGGGCGTGAAAGCGGGGAATAAGGTGCTGATCCGGAAGGGAGTACTGAACGATTTTATCCAGAGCCGGGAGACCGCGGCGAAGCTCGGCATGACTCCCAACGGCGGAGCGAGGGCCGAGTCGTACCACGGGCGCCCGCTGGTGCGTATGAGCAATACGTTCTTCGAGAAGGGCGACCGGGACTTCAAGGAGCTGCTCGAGGGCGTCAAGCTCGGCGTGTATGCGAAGGGCACACGCGGCGGACAGGTAAACACTGCGCAGGGATTCTTCCAGTTCAACGCGCAGGAGTCCTACCTGATCGAGAACGGCGAGATCACGAAGCCGCTCCGCGACGTCTCCCTCTCCGGGCGGACGCTGGACATATTGAAGCTCATCGACGGCGTGGGCAAGGACGAGGACCTCACCGGAGTGGGCATCTGCGGAAAAGGCCAGATGGTGCCCGTCGGTGACGGGGGCCCGCACATACGTATCGCCAGATGCGTCGTAGGGGGCAGGTAACATGAAAGAAGAGCTATTGCGAGTCGCCAACCATGTCGTGAACACGGCCGCATCTATGGACATTTGCTGCGAGGCCTTCGTACAGAAGAAACGTCATACTTCGATCATCATCGAGTCGGGCAAGGTCACTTTCGGCTCGCAGGACGGCGACTATGGCATCGGGATCCGCGTAGTCAACGGCCCCAATACCGGCTATGCCTACTGCGACGAACGCTCTATCGAGTTCGGGCTGAAACAGGCGCTCTCCGTAGCACGGTTCAGTGCTGCCGGCTGCTACGGGTTCCAGGACGACCGGGACTACAGCGGAACCCGGTCGATCTACGACAACAAGGTGGCCACGCTGGTCACCGAGGACGGCATCGACCTGGCCCGCGACATCATCGAGGGCGCACGCTTCGATCCCCGTGCCCTGCCGACCCGTGGCGGCCTCTCCTTCGGCACGCTCGCCTACGCCGTGGCCAACAGCAACGGCGTTTCCGTCTACGACGAGGGCACGTTCCTCAGCGGGTCCGTCATGACGGTGCTCAAGGAAGACGGGGTCATGGTGAACGGCGACGACTCGCAGGTATCGCGTTCACGCGACTTCAACTTCGAAGAGATCGGCCGAAAGGCCACTGAGAAAGCAATTGCGCAGTTAGGGCAAAAGGCGATAGAGACGGCGACCATGGACGTCATCCTGCGGCCCGATGCAGCCTTTGACATCCTCTCAAACACAGTCCTGCCGTCACTGAACGGCGACGCCGTCAGGAAAGGCGAGTCGGTGTACGTAGATAAGATCGGCAAGCCCGTAGCGGCAAAGGGCATCACTATAGTAGACGACGCCCGGCACCCGAAAGGGCTGAATACATTCGCCACTGACGAGGAAGGATACCCGAGCCAGCGCACGATGCTGGCCGATAAAGGCATCATGACCGGACTGCTGTACGACGCATACGACGCGATCGAGTCTAAAGCGAAGCCGACCGGCAACGCCATGCACGGGGACCGGCTTGAGTCAGGCACCACGTACAAGGTAGCGCCTTCGACATGCGCCCGTAACTTCGTCCTTGAAGGCGAGACCATGAGCGAGGAAGAGATGATACGAGGCGTAAAGAACGGCATCATCGTGGACAACGTGCTAGGGGCGCATACGGCGAACCGTGTCAGCGGCGACTTCTCTGTCGCCATCTACGCCGGGCATGCTATCCGCGACGGCGAGATCGCTTATCCGCTAAAGGGCGGCATGATCGGCGGCAATATGCCTGCCCTGCTCATGAAGGCGTCGCTTGCAGACAATTATCGGCTGGTCGAGTCCGGGTTCTCTCCAGCGTCCGGATACATCCCGAGCATCAAGTTCGAAGGCGTGCGCGTCGCCGGCGGGTGAGAGGTCTCAGAGGTTTGCGGAGAGGTCTCAGAGGTAACAAGAGGTCACAGAGCTCAGCACAGAGGTCACAGAGGCCACAGAGAACGACACAGAGGATATTAAAGAAAATGCTGCCGGAAGCCCGCTATTAAAACAAACCTCTGTGAATACCTCTGTGACCTCTGTGACCTCTGTGGTGAAACTCTGTGACCTCTCGCAAACCTCCGGGCCCTCTCGCAAACCTCCGTGACCTCTTTTTTATGTAAACGTATTAATATATATTAATCAAATAATATATTGTGGATTGTCCGATGCGCCCTCAGTACAGCTTTATTGCCCTTTCCTTCCTGGTCGTTTTACTGTTCAGCGTATCCGCATCATCCGCTGGCACAGGCATCAAGGTTTACGCGCCTTCGGTATCATCAGTCAGGGTCGACAGTTTGCCTTTCTCCTATAACGGCTCTTTCATCGTGATGAACGACGGGTGGCTGGAAGCCGTCTATGTCGTCCGCATAGCCGTCGATGATCCTGCAGCCATCACCTGGGTAAACGTCTCGCCATCCGGGTTCACGCTTGCGCCTGGAGAGACGCGTCTCGTGGCATTCAGCCTGAATATAAGCGCAGACCAGGCTGTGGCAGGCACATACCACTTCATTTTTATGCCTGCGCGTCTGCCGGCAGAAGTAGCGCCCTACCCTGATACCTTCTACAATTACGTCTCGGAAGTGGACAGCTACAACTTCACCGTCGAGATACCGGCCGATATGACGATGACGTCGTTGTCATCTACCGGACAGAGGCCAATTGTCTTCGCCGAGGAAACTGGCCTGCTCAACCTCATACAGTATTCGCAACCGACGGGCAACGGCCGTTCCGTCGTCCCGATCGACCGGGCGGTAAAGATTGACGTGCCGTCCGGCGTTCCGGTAAACCAGCCCGTGAATATCTCACTGACCGTCTTCCAGAGCCTGAGCAGCCGGGGCATCGAGTTGATGGCTATCTCTCCGGAAGGCGTTTTCTACCCGGTCACCGGAGATAATTTCACCTTCGACCGGACAGGCCTCTGGGGCGTGATCGCGCTACTGGGCGACGAGATACTGCTGGGAAAGCCCGTGGACGTCACGCAGGGCGGCGTGCAGCTGGTCATGCCCGGGATCGGCACAATACTGGCGGCCATTGCTCTGTTGCTCCTGCTGGCAATCGTACCTATCTGGCTGTCGGGGCGGGGGACTGTGAAAGCCGACCCGTATGAGGACATAGCGTTCAAGGCTTACGTCGTCCGGAAATACATCGGCCAGTTCGACCGGCCCCGGCTGCTGCGAGCGGTGAGCCAGCTCAGGGAGGAATACGACAGCCTGGTCGCCCGACGCGTCAGCGGCAACCGCGAGAAAGCCCTGACCTCACTGAAAGAGCTGGAAATACTTAGCCGCCTCGAACTCCTGCCCGCCAGGGGCGATACCGGCGAACCCGGCGAAGGGGCAGGCGAACAATTGTCATGATGAAAAATTGCGCCATTGCCGATGTCGGGCAAGTGTACACGCGCGAGCGGCCGCCGGGCAGCAACGTTACTTTCCGATTTTCTTCAGAATGCCTTCGGCGGCAATTATGCCGGTTGCCGCTGCCGGTACGATGCCACGTGTCAGGCCGGCGCCATCGCCTGCAACGAACAGGTTGTCCACCTTAGCCGTCTCGAAGTTTTCTCTTGTTTCAGGCCTGATGGCAGCAAACTTGATCTCGGGCGCATAGAGCAGCGTGGCGTCCGAGGCGACGCCGGGCACGACCCGGTCCAGCATGTCCAGGCCTTCGATGATGTCAGTAACGATCCGGTGGGGCATGGCCATGGAAATGTCACCGGGCGTCACTGCCTTCAGCGTGGGCTCTACGTAGCTGCGCTGCAGGCGTTCCCACGTCGACCGCCGGCCCCTGGTCAGGTCGCCCAGCCGCTGCAATATCGGCCGTCCGCCGCCGATAGTGCGGGCCTGGTGGGCGATGGTCGAGCCGTACTCGTTGGTGTTCTCCAGCGGCTCGGTAAGCCCTATTTTTGCCAGGAAGGCGAAGTTGGTATTGTGCGAGCGACAGTTTCTCTGGGAATGGCCGTTCGCGCCTACGCCGGACTCGTACGTGTCCTGCACCACGAAGCCATAGGGACAGGTGCAGAACGTGCGGACGAAGTCGTCGTACGTGGGCGTGTACATGCGGAACTTAGGGTCCCAGTTAGTCTTGACTGCCTCCTCGTAGACGAGAGCAGGCACTTCGACACGCACGCCTACGTCGATGGGCATGTACTTGATGGGGACCCCAAAATGCTGCATCTGCTCTCCCAGCCAGGTGCTCCCGGACCGGCCCGGCGCCAGCAGCACGAAGTCGGCCTTCAGGCGCTTCCCTCCGGCTATGACGCCTGTGACGCGGTCGTTTTCCACGGTCACGCTCTCCACCCGCGTGTTAAGCAGGACCTTCACGCCCCGTGCCTTGAGGCTGCGCTCCATGGAGCCTATCACCTGCGGCAGCATGTCGCTGCCGATGTGCTTCTGGCGAATGGGGATGAACTCGATGCCGTTTGCCGCTGCCCTTGTGGCCAGGTCAGAGCCCTCGACCTTCGGCTCCTCCGGCGGGGCGCCGTGCTCTACGAAATAGCCGTCCACCTCCCCGATCAGCTCGTCTGCCTTCTGCGGGCTGACGAACTCCGCCCAGTCGCCGCCGATTAGCGGGCTGAAGTTGAGCTTGCCGTCCGACATGCCCCCCGCGCCGCCCACGCCTGCAGTGACGCTGCATACGTTGCAGTAGATGCACTCCTTGCCCTTGATGACCTGGCAGGTGCGACTGCCGATGTCTCTGCCCTGCTCGATAATGGTCACGTCGAGCGCGCCGGCGAGCTTGTGTGCCGCCATGATGCCCCCCGGGCCGGCACCTACGATGATTGCCTTTTTCATACTGTCCGCTCCACAACCCGGCCATGGCTTACGCTTGTTTTTCCGCAAAAGCCGGGCAAAAATGCTACAATTAAGTGTCTGGTACCGGATTATAAATAATTTCGCCCATGCGGACAGTTTATACTTTCACCGCATGCTTACATCAGCTATTTATTAAGCGTTCGCGAACATAGCCTCGCAAATGGTGATGAACGTGGACGCTCAAAGTGAAATCGCCCCCTTCGAACGATGTCCAGCCCTGGACGGCTATCATTGTGTGACGAACTCGCTTGCCAAGATCTTTTATCACAACGGTCATCCTCTTTCCGAAGACATGTTGCTCGGCCTCGGCGCCGGCATGGGCTTCATCTACTGGGCCCCTAAGGGCGGCTATCCCTTCGTGGGCGGGAGGGCGAACCCGAAAGGATTTTTCGCAGATCTCGGGGCACGGACGGGCGTCCGGATCACCGAAGTTGCCACGGCCAGCGATAAAAAGGCGGAATCCGCCCTGATCGAGCGGCTGAAGCGGCAGGAGCCGGTCATGCTCTTCGGCGACATGGGCCACATGCCGTGGTTCCATTTTCCCGTGGAGTATCATTTCGGCGGACACACCTTCGTCGTCTGTGGCTATGATGGCGGTGAGATGCTGCTGGTATCTGACATGGACCAGGCGGCCGACAGCCTGAAAAAGGGCTTCTATTATGCGGTAACGCTTGATCAGATCCGGGCAGTCAGGAACTCGAAGTTCAAGCCGTTCCCGCCTAAAAACACACATATCGACTTTGACTTCCGCGGCTTCCATGCTCCGGAGCCCGAGGGCATTTACGCGTCTATAAAGCAGACCGCCGATGCCATGTTGAACGCTCCGATCAAGAATCTCGGGATCAAAGGAATCAGGCACGCGGCAAAAGAGATCGGAAAATGGCCGGACCGGTTCGATGAGACCGGGCTGATGATGAACCTGTTCAACCTCTATATCTTCACTGAAATCGGCGGCACAGGCGGAGGCTGTTTCCGTTACATGTACGCGCGTTTCCTGAAAGAATCGGCAGGGATCACGGGCAACCGACGTCTCGAGGAAGCAGCAGCGCTGATCGACCGCTCAGGCAGGGCATTCACCCGGATGGGTCTCACGTTCAAAGACTATACGGATAAAAGCAGGCTGGCCGAGCGGATAGCAGCGGCGGGCGAAATGCTGACCGGTGCTGCAGACGTGGAAGAGGAGGCTTTCAATATCCTCCGGCTATCGGCAAAATAATTGGGTTCGGAGACGTATATGAGCCCGATGGACCGCAAGCGTATCCTGCTCCCGCTATTGTTGCTGTGGTTCCTGGCTATCGTCGTCATCTTTTTCGTGGCCGGTAATCGGAACGCTGCAGTCTTTGCCTTCTTGTACACGATCGTCTATGGCGGCATCTGCTATCGATACCGTGACCGCATCAAGTCCCTGCTAACCGGCATACCTGTCCCTGTCGCTGTCAAGTTCATAGGCCTGGCCTTCCTTGTTACTGCGGCCGAAGAAATTTTCTGCTATCTCACAGGAAATCGTATCGCCATTCCGGTGCTGTGGGCCGATGTCATTTTCTGTTGCATCGCATGGCTCGGCTGGTTCGGGACATGGTACTTCTTCCTGTCGAAGAAATATCGCTATACCGACACTGAGGCATTATTGCTTGCAGGCATGGCAGGCCTGCTCTATGAGGGGACAGGCCCTGTTCTGGCAAGTCCTATAGCCATCCTGCCCATCCTGGTGATCGCGCCCTTCCTCTTCCTGGTCTACGCGGCGATTTTCCTCTTGCCCATGCAATTGATTAGCTTTACAGGGATGAAAGAGAGCCTCTGGAAATACCCGGTCAGTATCGTACTGCCATACCTGGTATCAATACCGATTATCATTGTTCTTTTCATATTCTTCCTCATACTGGGTGTGCCATTGAATTGAGGTTGACGGAAGCCATCTTTTAAAAAGGCCTCTGTGCATACCTCTGTGGCCTCTGTGCCCTCTGTGGTGAACGTCTCTGTGGCCTCGTGAAACCTCCGAGCCCTCTAATCCGCTACAAACGCTTATGTGCATCCGTATGTAACATTGCTAATATATGCAGAGCCCCGGCCAGCCCGCCAAGGAACCGCCTTTCTGGAGCATGCCAGTGCCAGACCTGTACCGGCGGCTAAATACCAGCCCGGAAGGGTTGTCTGAGGCTGAGGCCCATGTCCGGCTCCGGAAGTATGGCCCTAACCAGCTACGCCCCAAACGCCAGATCAACACGGCTGCGCTGTTCATGAAGCAGTTCGCCAGCCCGATCATCCTCATTCTCCTGTTCGCCGCCACGCTCTCGTTCTTCCTCGGCGATCCGACCGACTCGATCATTATCATGGTCATCGTGCTCTTCAGCGGTGTGCTGGGGTTCTGGCAGGAATACGAGGCATCGGCCGCCGTGGAAGACCTGATGGCGCTGGTGCAGCTGAAAGCGACGGTCCTCCGGGAAGGAAAGGAAACCGAGATACCCTTCGAAGATGTGGTTCCCGGCGATATCGTCATACTGAACGCTGGCGATGGCGTGCCTGGCGATTGTCGGATCATCGACTCTAAGGGCCTGTTCGTGGACGAGGCTGCGCTCACCGGCGAATCTTACCCGGCGGAAAAGGTGTCTGCCGACCTGCCGGCCGAAACTCCGCTGGCGAAGCGCACCAATTCGCTGTTCATGGGCACCCACATCATGAGCGGCTCGGCAAAGGCGCTGGTCATGCGCACCGGCAAGGCGACAGAATTCGGCAAGGTGTCGCAGCGGTTGACTTTCCGGCAGCCTGAGACAGAGTTCGAGCGCGGCGTGCGTCAGTTCGGCTACCTGTTGCTGGAGGTCACGATGATCCTGATCTTCGCCATCTTTGCGATCAACGTCTTCCTGCATCGGTCAGTGCTGGAGTCGTTCATTTTCTCGCTGGCGCTCGCGGTCGGGCTGACACCGCAGTTGCTGCCGGCTATCATAAGTATTAACCTCGCTCAGGGTGCGAAGCGCATGGCTAAGAAAAAGGTCATTGTCAAGCAGCTGTCCTCCATCGAGAACTTCGGCAGTATGAACGTGCTTTGCTCGGACAAGACCGGTACGATCACCGAAGGCATCGTCAAGGTCAACTCGGCTGTGGGCATCGACGGCGCCCGGAGCGAGAAGACGCTGCAGTACGCCCATATGAACGCTTGTTTCGAGAAGGGCTACACCAGCCCTATCGATGAGGCGCTTCGGACCGCCTGTGAGATGGACAAGTCGAAATACCGGCCGCTGGACGAAATCCCGTACGATTTCAGGAGGAAACGCCTGAGCGTGTTCATTTCCGGTCCGGAGTCGAACATGCTGATCACCAAAGGTGCGCTGGATAAAGTCCTGGAGATATGCGTTAGCGCCGAGCTGCCAGATGGCAGGGTGGTGCCGATCGCCGAAGCGCTTGAACGCATCGAGAATCTTTACCACGACCTGAGCAGCAAAGGGTTGCGGACGCTGGGCGTGTCCTATAAGGATATCGACAGGAAGGAGACCATCGACAGAGACGAGGAAGCGGCCATGACGTTTCTTGGCATCGTCACCCTGTTCGATCCTCCGAAGCCCGGCATCTCAGAGACCGTGAAAAAGCTGAAAGAGCACGGCGTCTCCCTGAAGATTTTCACAGGCGATAACCGGCTGGTAGCGGCCAGCATCAGTGCCCAGCTGGGACTCCGGCCCGATATCATCACCGGCCCGGACATGTACCACATGGGTGACGAAGCGCTCTGGGCGAGAGTGAACGACGTCGACGTCTTCGCCGAGGTCGAGCCCAATCAGAAGGAGCGTATCATTCACGTTTTGAAACGGGCGGGCAACGTGGTCGGTTACATGGGCGACGGCATCAATGATGCCCCCGCACTACATACGGCCGATGTGGGCATATCGGTGGACAGTGCAGTCGACGTGGCGAAGGAAGCGGCGGCCATCGTCCTCATGGAAAAGGACCTGAACGTGCTGATCAGCGGCGTGGAAGAGGGCCGGGTCACTTTCGCGAACACCCTGAAGTACGTGTTCATGGCGACCAGCGCCAACTTCGGCAACATGTTCAGCATGGCCGGCGCATCGCTGATCCTCTGGTTCCTGCCGCTGCTGCCCAAGCAAATCCTGCTTACAAACCTGCTCACTGACCTGCCCGAGATGACCATTGCTACCGACTCTGTCGACCGGGAACTGGTAGAGAAGCCCCGTCGCTGGGACATCGACTTCATACGCAAGTTCATGATCACTTTCGGCCTGGTCAGCTCCGTGTTCGACTTCATCACGTTCGGGATTTTGCTCCTGTTCCTGCATGCGAACGAAATGCAATTCCGCACGGGATGGTTCATGGAGTCGGTCATTTCGGCCAGCTTCATCGTGCTGGTTATCAGGACCCGCCGGCCCTTCTACAAGAGCCGTCCGGGAAAATATCTCGTCGCAGCGACGGCTTTTGTCGGGCTGCTGGTCGTCCTGCTGCCTTATACGCCATTAGCCGGTCTGCTTGGCTTCACCCCGCTGCCGCCCGTCTTCCTCGTCGCGCTGGCGCTGATCGTGGGCATGTACGTCGCGCTGGCCGAGCTGGCTAAGACGATTTTCTATCGTGTGGTCAGATATTAAGCCTGAATCAAGCCAACGCCTCTCCTGCTCCCGCGGCCTCGCCCAGGATGTCGGCCCTGAATTTGTCCCAGCCGATGCGGTCGATGAACACGCCAATCCGTTCTCGTTCTTTGGCGTTGGTCCGGTAGTACTGGATGACCTTCTCTGCCAGCGCCTTCGCATGGTCGATATCGAGGTCGCCTGCCAGTTCCCGGCCGATACGCGGTGCCCGGCCAGCGTCGCCGCCGACGATACATTTGAACCCTTTGGCTGTCCCAAGGAAGCCCAGGTCCTTCAGCCAGGACTCGCCGCAGCTGTTAGGGCAGCCTGAGACTCCGATCTTGAACTTCGATGGGGTGGTCATACCGTGATACGCAGCGTCCAGGGCCAGGCCGAGCCCGACGCTGTCCTGTACCCCGCGTTTGCAGAACGTCGTCCCGGGGCAGACCTTGATGCTGCGCACACACATGCCCACGGCCGCGCCCGGCTTGATGCCGAGATCGGCCCATGCTTTGTCGATGTCCTCTTCCTTGAGACCGACGATAGCAATGCGCTGGGCGCCGGTGATCTTCAGCGCTGCCGCATGATATTTCTCCGCAACGTCTGCAAGCTTTCGCAATGTGTTCGGGTCGCAGATGCCTCCTGCGATATGCGGGGCGATTGCATATGTCACTTTGTCACGCTGCAGGATTGCTCCCTTGTCAAGAAGGTCTTTGGTAGCCATGTCATCACTTCGCTCTGCCTGTGATCGGCAAGCAATAGCAATATGGATCGACAATTATATAATTGTTATTAAATAAAAAAAGAGACGAGCCCCGGGACAGGGCATTCAGACGCCGTGAATCGTCTTCTCGCTGATAATGTCTCCATTCTTGAGCTCATAAATGTAGGTCCTGTTGGTGTTCACGCAATAGTTCACCGACACGATCACGTCCTTTTCCTCGGGAATGGTTTTAACCGTCTGTGTCTGTTCCATGGTACTCACCGTTTATTTTTAAAACGTAAAACCTTCTATACAAAACGTATTATTTAATTGTGGCCATAAAATATCACCGGAATTTCGACAAAAAGGCGAAATAAAAACGGTATACGGTTTTTAATTAGATTACCCCGGGGCATAAACGGTTACTGTACAGGCATTTATTGCCGTGTAGCCGATCGGTTCACCTGGTCACGGCCGGGTCGATGAACACGTTCAGCGCGCCGACCTCTTCCATGCTGCTGTCAGTAGGGCAGAATCCGAGCGTCGCCCGCCCATCCTCCGCGACTTCCCGCAGTTCCTCCTTGCGGCCCATGAATGCCAGCATCATCCCGCGGTCGCCCTTCAGCCTGATCGCGACGGAGACGAATGCGCAGGACGGGTCCGCCACGCTGGGGTTGGCCTGGCTGAACACCGCCTCGATCTGGCCTGCATCGCTCGCCTCGAAGACGTCCCTCGCGTCCTGCGGGCTCACGTAGAGCATGATGCGGCCCGGCTCGAAGGACGCGCCGTCGTTGACCACGATATACGGCGTCTTCTTCCAGTCCACCACCTGGCAGAGAGCCTGGATTTCGAACATCGCCTGCTCGAAGATCAGGCCGCTTTCGACGCTGCCGTTGAACAGGTAGTCGCTCACGATCGTGCGTAGCTGGTCTTTGTTCACCGCACGGAGCAGGCTGTAGATGAACTTCATGTCCGTGCGCTGCAGGTTCGAGTAGTAAATGGTCTCCACCGAGTCGAAGATCACCGACGTGATCATCGCTTCCCGGTCTACGCCCATGATCGTGTCATCGGGCTGCGAAAATATCTTGCAGGACTTCACGCCCTCGCTGACCGCATGCTTGTTTATCAGCGCCTTGATCTCCCCGGCTGTCTGGCCCGGCTTCAGCACCGGGAACAGCCGGCACATCAGCGGCTTGAACGCGTGGATCGTACAGCCGTCAGAAAAGAACGGGCATACGTCGCCATTGATCTGCAGGTAGAGCCGCGGGGACTTGTTGCCGCCGGCCTTCGCGAAGACGACGCCATATTTGTCCATGAGCTGCGGCACGGGCATTTTCAGGTGCTCCGCCATCCTGAAGACGTCCTCGGTGTTCAGCAGGATCAGCCGCTGCGTACAGCACCGCCCGCATCGCGCACATTCGAACGTCACTTCATCGCCCACGAACAATACCCCGGAGTAAGGAGGCTATATCGCCCCATGTCATATAACCTTTGCCCGATGCCATGAGATAGATCATTCCAGACCCATTCTGTACCGACAGGCAGGCATCGGACACAACGTATACGTTGTGTTAAGTGCCGGCTCAGCATACAAAAGTGACATCAATGGCCGGCAAAAATGGTAAACGTTCCCGAATGTCTTAGCGGCCTTACGACAGCTCAGCCAGCAGCTTGTCGATCTCGACGGGATCGAAGCCTATGATTTTCTTATCGCCGGCGATGACCAGCGGCGTGACCCGAACCTTATGGACCTTGATCATTTCCCGGAGTGCCTCCGGGTCCGTCGTGACGTCCCGGTCCTCGAAGTCGACACCCTTCTTTTTCAGGTACTCTTTCAGCTCGTTGCAAGCCGGACAGGTCGGCTGCGAATATACCATTAGCCTGGCCATAATGTCTCCCTCAAACCTAAACGCTCTTACAATAAATTCTTGTCGGGCAGGTTTCGGGATAGTTCCCGCTTTGACAACGACAGTCCCCGCCCGGACGGAGGTTGATCGAGATCAAATATCCAGGCTGGTTCACGAGAAGTTTTTCCCTTTTGTATCTTGTGTTATGCAGGCCGACGTTCTAATCGCGGTTTCCGATCGATCGCGCTGACTTCAACGCAGTGATAAACGAGAACCGGCTGCATACCGGTCGCCCCCCTCCTTTTATTGATCTCTTGATGGCCTTTGCGTCTCGTGATTTATACGGGACAACGTTTTATGATGGCC
Organism: uncultured Methanocellaceae archaeon; assembly: GCA_963769045.1. GTDB lineage: Archaea > Halobacteriota > Methanocellia > Methanocellales > Methanocellaceae > Methanocella_A. The sequence goes on along the minus strand of CAVYKK010000029.1, from coordinate 146,915 downwards.
CGTATTTTTTTCACATGACGGGCGATCCCGGCCCCATGAGCCGTGGTGTCCGACAAGAGGTGATTACATGGCAGAGGAAAAGGGCGAGATGACCGTAGAAGAGGCGGGCCGCAAAGGCGGCCATAAGGGCGGAGAGAAGGTAAAGGAAAAATACGGCCCCGAGTTCTACTCCAAGATCGGCCACAAGGGCGGACAGAAGGTAAAAGAGCTCATCGAAAAGGGCAAGGAAGAAGAGGGTAAATAAGGGCAACGTCGACCTGTGCCCTGCAAGCCCGACGGCGTCTGTCGTGGCTGCATGCAGGCAGGAGCGAGCTTCGCATACTAATCGGAAGAAGCATGCCTGAACATAGCCGGCCGAAAGCTTTTTAGCCTGCGGGCGTAAAGGCATTTACCGATGCCAGTAAAGAAGCCCGCCCCGAAAGACCTGCCTTCGTATTCGAAGGTCATACCTTCGATGTCGAGGGACATACCTTCGCAGTCGAAGGTCATACCCTCGCCGTTCATGACGGCAGACCGGCTCATGAAAGAGGACCGCCAGAAGAGCGAGAACGGACGCCGGCTGGAGCGATGGGCGGACGCGATGGTCCGGGAGCGGAAGCTCGATCCCTCCTGGAAGGACGATCGCGACGCCGCCATCACGGCAAAATGGATCGCCGACCGCAACGCCGCGGCCCCGGCGGATAAGGTCAAGAAAACGGCTGGCAAGAAAGCTTAATTCTTTTTAATTATCACTCGTAGCGGCCGTTGTTAATGCTTTGCGACCCCTGTCACGCTCGCCAGGGGCGCCAAGGACGCCAAGACGGTATTATTATTAGCAGTTTTCGATGAAAAACGGCCAGCTCCGCAGGCTTGCATGTAAAGCACCAATCAACATGCATCAGCCTGGCCTGGTATCCGTAGTATGGCCGACCATGCCATCGACTTATTACTACTGAGCACGTTAACCCGATGAGGTTAGTCATTAACAAAAAGCCCTGGCGTACCTGGCTCTTGGCGCCCCTGGCGGGCCTGACAGGGGGCGTATAGCCTGAATAAGGACTGGTTTAATGTGTTCTTAATTGATTTCATCCCGGCCACAGGAACGATCTTTTATATATCCGCAGGCCCATTTACCAGCGTGCGTGGTGCCTGATGTCAGACGTGTTCGAGATCGTCGATAAAGACCTTATGGGCCGGATCGGCCGCCTCTATACGCCTCACGGCGTAGTGGAGACGCCGACGGTGATGCCGGTGATCAATCCCAACCTGCGGCTGATCGAGCCGTCGGAGCTGCGGAAGTACGGCGCGCAGATGCTGATCACAAACTCATACATCATCTACCGGACGGAACGGCTGAAGCAGGCAGCGCTCTCGGGCGGGCTGCACTCGTTGCTGGGGTTCGACGGCCCGATCATGACGGACTCGGGGTCATTCCAGCTTTCGGTCTATGGCTCGGTCGAGGTGGACAACCCGGGCATCGTCACCTTCGAGCGGGACATAGGTACGGACATCGGGGTGCCGCTGGACATTCCCACGCCTCCCGACGTGTCATACGAGCGGGCGCGAGGGGAGCTGGAAGTTACGCTGACGCGTATGGCGGAGGCAAAGAATTATGCCGGGAAAATGCTCCTGGCCGGCCCGGTGCAGGGCTCGACGTTCCTGGATTTGCGCGAAGAGGCGGGCAGGAGGGCGTACGAGACCGGGTTTGACATCTATCCGCTCGGTGCGGTGGTGCCGCTGATGGAATCGTACCGGTATGCCGATCTGGTAGACGTGATCGTTCACTCTAAGATGGGCCTGGGCGCGGACGCGGTGGTACACCTGTTCGGCGCGGGACACCCCATGATGCTGGCGCTGGCGGTCGCGCTGGGCTGCGACCTGTTCGACAGCGCCGCCTATGCACTGTACGCCAAGGACGGCCGTTATATGACCATCGACGGCACGTACCACATCGGCCAGCTGCAGCACCTGCCGTGCTCATGTCCGATCTGTTCTTCGCACAGCGCAAAAGAGATCGCAGAGGCGGACGAAGCGACGCGCACACGGCTGCTGGCCCAGCACAACCTGTACGCCACGTTTGCCGAAATAAGGCTGATCAAGCAGAGCATCCTCGACGGCGACCTGATGGAACTGGTCGAGCGTCGCTGCCGCTCCCACCCGCGTATGCTGTCCGGCCTGAAACGCATGATGGACTATGCGCCGTACATCGAAAAATTCGACCGTGCAAGCAAGTCCACTTTCTTTTACCTCGGGCCGGAGTCCGCCCGCCGCCCGGAAGTGCTGCGCCATAACCGCCTGATAAAGAACCTCACGGTTACCGGAAAAGTGCTCATCACCACGCGCAAGGACGCCGACACGGCCGGATTCGACCACGTCTTCGGCGTCAAGATGCCCTTCGGTGTATTCCCTGAGGCTCTGAACGAGACGTATCCGGTCGGGCACTCGGAGACGATCAGCGAGTTCGGGCCGATGGCGCGGGACCTGACGCTTGAGCATGTGCTCGACTTTATCCGGTCCCAGCCGGACGCCGAGTTCACTTTTGCCTATGACCGGAAGTGGGCGAGTTCTGTCGTCGACGAGATATCGAAGGTAGCCCAGGTGAAGAAGCTATGGTAGCTTTTTTAATTCGCCATAACATGCGCATGCTTCCGTGACGATCGGGCATTTTACGCCCTGTAAGGAACCATATGGCGGTAAAGGTATATCATCATCGCAGATCAATCATATGATCAAGGAGCTTGACTTATGGCCGGTGACTTTACTATCCCGGGGCAAGGCTCGGCATGAAGATCGCCATGGAGAAAAAGCAGATGACAAAACCGTGAGCGGGGACGTTGTTATGGAAATTACCAGTGACATTGAAAATATCATCAGCAAGTATGAGCGGCTCGTGAAAGACGAGGCGGATAATGCCGGGGCGCACCGGGAGCTGGGGCTGGCGTATAGCCTGAAAGGCGAGTATGAAAAGGCCGTGAAGGAGCTGGAAACGGCTGTCCGGCTCGACCCTTCCGGTGCCGATTCGCACTATGCGTTCGGGATGGCGCTGGACATGATGGGCCGGCTGGACGAAGCGATCGTGCAGTATAAAGAGGCGATGAGGCTTAAGCCCGACTTCATCGAGGCCCGGCTGAGCCTGGCTAACGCCTACGTGGAACAGGGCAATGTCGACGATGCGCTGCCCGTTTTCGACGAGCTGATCAAGATCAACCCGAACATACCCGAGGTCTATCTCGGCTTTGCCGCGTCATTGTATGAAGCAGGCTACCTGGACGATGCCGTGGAGGAACTGCAGCAGGCGATCAAACTGAACCCGAAGTTCTACGAGGCACATATGCTGCTGGCCGGCACCTATGCCGATCAGATGGACCTGAACGGTGCCTTGAAAGAGTACAAGGCCGCTATCAACTCAGACCCGAAGAACCCTGAGGCGTACTATAACTTAGGCGTTACTTACTCTGATAAGGGGATGTACACCGAGGCTATCGAACAGTATCGGCACGCTATCGCCAACGACCCGGACTTCTTCGAGGCCCACTACAACCTCGGGCTGCTCCTCGACCGTAAAGGCCAGGTCGACGAAGCCGTCGCCGAGTACAATACGGTCAAGAAGCTCGACCCGGAGTTCCCGGATGCGTATAACCGGCTGGGCGTAGACTACTGCCGCACGGGCAAAACCGACCTCGCCATTACGGAGCTGAAAAAAGCCATCGAGACTCAACCCGAGCTTTGCGCAGGCGCATTATAACCTTGGCATGCTGTACTTCGGCCAGAACAAGTACGGCGACGCGATAGGGGAGTTCGAGAAGGCGATCGAGATCGATCCGGACTACCTGGAAGCACAGAACAGCATGGCTATCGCGAAGAGCAAGAAAGGCGGCAGTTAAAAGACTTTTCTCTTTTTTATGTTTTAGGCACACGTAGCTTGCCGTTTCTATGGCTATGTGACTCCGGTCATGCCCGCCAAGGGCGCCAAGAGCCAAGGGCGCCAAGACTGCTCTGGATATCAGGGAGGTCAAGGAGACTAAGGTCAGAGCTGAAGGAGCAGGAAGGAGCCAAAAGAGACCGGTTTAAAAAAACGGAGCCTAAGGAGCTAAGGAGTTCTAAGGAGCATTATTATAGTCATTCTTGAAAGGTTTCAAACGATGGCATTTTCTCTCGGGAATGCCAGGCAGGCAAATCGTGGCAGGCCGGGGCCTCGCATCGCGCGTGCACGAGGCCGCCCGGGCACCCATGCGACACAGTTTAAACCTTTCAAGAATGACTATAATATTCGTTCTCCTTGGACTCCTTAGCGTCCTTAAACTCCGCTTGTTCCGTTCGCCTCCCTGGGCTCCTTATTCCTCTTTCGGCTCAGGGACCTTTGTCTCCTTGACCTCCCTGGCCTCAAAAATTTAGCGTAAAAATTAGTATCCCCTGGCGCCCTTGGCGGGCACGACAGGAGGCGCATAGCCTTAGCAAGGCTGGTACGTGGGCAATAAACAATCTTATTTTTTCTTCTCCAGCTCTTTCTTCGCTTCCCTGACCGCATCGCCCAGCGAAGTGTCAAGCTGTGCAGCCTTCTCGTAGTTCTTCAACGCATCCTCCGCGAAACCCATCTTGCGGAAGGTGTTACCCATCTCGAAGTATGCCCGGGCGCTATCCGGCCTGATCCGCAGCGCTTCGACCAGCTCCCGTATCGCCGCCTCGTTCCGGTTCAGATTGCGGTAGACCAGCGCGAGGTTGAAATGGGCCTCGAACCAGTCTGGCTTGATGAGTATAGCTTCGAGATACTCTTTGATGGCTTCGCCCAGGGACGCCTTTCTGCTCGTAGACCTCTGCGAGCCGGAAGTGTGGCTCCTCGAGATATTTGTTGATACGGATGGCCTCGCGATAGTGGAATGATGCCTCATCCCACTTCCCGTCTGCCATGAGGTTATTGCCCATGGCCGTGTGGGGGTCGGGGTAATCCGGGTCCAGCCGGATGGCCTCGGTGAACTCCCTGTTGGCCGCTTCCGGGTCGGCTTTGAGACTAAGCGCCATGCCCAGGTCATAGTGGAAGTCCGGCGCGTCGGGGGTCTGCTCGATCGCCTTACGGAACGCGTCGATGGCGTTATCGTACTGGCCCATGAGGCCGTAGGTCCGCCCGAGCGCGACCTGTGCTTCCACATATCCCGGCCTGACTTTTAGCGCGTGCAGGAACTCTCTTACGGCGTCCTCGTCCTGGTCTTTGCGCAGGTATGCCAGTCCGAGCCTGAAGTGTGCCAGGGCCAGGCCCGGGTCATACTCGACCGCCTTCTGTAGCTCGGCAATCGCTTCGTCCAGCCGGCCATAGATGAGGTAGCAGTTCCCGAGATCGCTGTGGGCTCCGGCGTGGCTGCCGTTGATCTCCAGCGCCTTTTTGAACGCAGCCTCTGCCTCGTCTGCTTTACCCAATGCCAGATTGGCACACGCCAGCCCGTAGTGGGCCTCGTCGTAGTCCGGCTGCGACTTGATCGCCTTGCGGAAGCTCTCGATCGCGTCCTCGTACATGCCGGCCAGCGCCATGCTTTTGCCCTGTTCTGTCAGCCCTGCGGGGCTGTCGGGGCCGTCCTTCCTGTAGTCCCTGAGCATATGATCCTACATTGGGGCGACAGGCTATTAAATTTCCTCATGCGGCAGCAGTCGCATCCTCATGCGGCAGCAGTCGCATCCTCATGCGGCAGCAGTCGCATCCTCATGCGGCAGCCGCCCCAAACTCGCATTGAGGTTAAATTCCGGACATGGGTACAGGTTATCCGGTGAGAAACTTGACGCCGGAAAAAGAGTGGAGCCCTAAACGGGAGCGACAGTACGAGCACGTGAAAGAATCGGAAGAGGAACGCGGCAAGTCTGAGAAGACGTCGAAACGTATCGCAGCGGCTACTGTGAACAAGACCCGCAAGGAGCACGGCGAGACGAAAGAGCAGAAGAAAGAATAGCTACGGCCTATCACGGCACATACTTGTGCTATGGCATCCTCTTTAATTGTTTTTTTCATAGTTCGATAATAGCCATATAACCGTTATAAGCCTGTATTCTAAATGATATTCAGGAGGGATTGATATTAAGTCACTACCGGTGTATTCCTGTATGAGAATGAAGCCACAGGGGAATCCGGCTTATTCCTGCTGTGACTGCTGGTTCCGAAGCTGGTGCCCGTTCTCAAATTGTTGATCATTGAACATGGATGCGCAGAGGTCACCACCATTTATAATAACCGATAATGGTATACCTTTGTGGCCTCCGTGCCCTTTGTGCCCTCCGTGTCCAATGCCTATTTTTTCGCGACTTTCTTCTCGCCCAGCGCAAGCTTCGCGATCATGAACACGATGAACGCGATGATGATGAAGTTGATCAGCTGGCCCAGGAACGAGCCGTACTTGACTGAAACCTTGCTGCCGATATCAAGCGATGCGTTCTTCCAGTCCGAGCCCCCTGCAGACAGAATCGGGTTAATCAACGGCATGATAATGTCACTGACAAGCGACGTAACCAGTGCAGTGACCGCGGCACCCATGATGAAAGCGACTGCGAGGCCGACTACCTTATATTCTTCCAGAAACAGCTTAAACTCGGATATTATTCCCATATAAACCGCCTAATTATTAAGTAATTATAGCCTCATTTATTATAAAACCTTTCCAGGCGCTTACTCTCGTCAGCCATCTTGCCACGTATGCCGTTTTGCATTATCATATCATCTCCCGTTCATTTTAAACGGTTCAATGATTGCAATATAAGTCTTATATAGACCGTAGCCAGACCTGTGATCGGTGAAACTAATATGACGCCAATGTGTCTGATAATGAAAATGATGCGTGTGCTGGGTTTAGCGCCCAAATGCAAGTAACCCCTTCCGGGATAGCAATATGAATAATGAAATACAATAATTCCCGGGCTGTCCAGTCCTCTCGCCAATATTTTTTATCACATTTCCCGGCGTGTAAACGCGTCCAATATCTATTTATATATGTTTCATACATTAGAGGGATGCAGCCGGGCTTACCCGGAAACGGGTACAGCCTGGACGTACCAAATTATATATGCCATGAGCGCATCTTTCAGGTGGTATCACTCAATATCATTAGAAGGTTAAGATTATGAGATATCAGGGAAAATCGATCAGGAAGGCCACCGGCGGCCGGCTCAAGAGCAACCGCGGCAAGCGGAAGTTCGAGCTCGGCAGGGACATCACGCAGCCGGTCATCGGGCCCACGAAGAATAAAGTCGTCAACATCATGGGCAATGGTACCAAGGTCAAGATCCTCAAGGAAGAGTTCGCCAACGTCACTGACCCCAAGACGGGCAAGACGCAGCGGATGAAGATGACCACGGTCACCGACAACCCCGCCAACAAGAACTTCGTCAGGCGTAACATCCTCACCAAGGGCGCAGTCGTCGCCACCGAGGCTGGCAAGGCGAAGATCACCAGCAGGCCCGGGCAGGACGGCGACGTCAACGCGGTCCTCATCGGACAATAATCACAGACCTTAAAAACATAACAGATGCACGGCCACAGAGGCTGTGCAACTCTTTCTCTTTATCCAATCGTCAGTCGCACGACAGCGACCGCTATCACTGCCATGACAAATGCCAGTGCCAGAAATATTGAAAGCATGTACAATGGCAGGAAGATCGTTGATGTCAGCGATTCGATGAGCCTGTTCCTGAGATTGTTATTCTCCGCCGTCGCGCGATCGACGGTATACGGCTCTTCCAGCTCCTGCAGGCTGAACACATCATAGACTTTACCGCCCGCATAGTAGCTGCCCATGTCACCTGTCACTGCGAACAAGTCGAGGATAACGGCCATCCCGGCCACGTGGCGGCGGCCGACAAGGACAACGTACCTGTCACGGTACCCCTGTTCCCTTCGCCCCCTGATATGCTCGATGAGCTTCCCCGCCATGTATTCGTCCCGCTCGAAAATGAAGCGTCTCTCGTCTTCCATGGACCAGCCGAATGTATAGAACGCGTCGCCGAACAATGCCCTGTACAGCCAGTGCAGGTAGTTATAGGCGAAAATAGATGCCTGGTTGAGGGGAAGCCAGGCGTATTTGGACAGGGCTTCCTTCAGGTACTCCGGCGGCGGCGTATCCGACAGGTACCTGAGCGTAGTGACTTCCGGCGGTCGGTCGAGACAGATCAGCCTGTCGCCATAACGGGCGCTTACGGCATCGACGTCCTTCGACCCGGTCAGGCGGTCGGGTACGGTGAGCTCGATGCCGATGAAGTCAGGTGAGAACCGCTCGATCTCGCGCAGGATGAGCGGCACGTTGCGGGGCAGCGAATGAACGCTTCCCAGCAACACGACATCGATGTCTTCCAGCGGTCTGACGATCAGCGGGCAGTCCTTCACGAAGGAAAATACGGTGTCTGCGGGCATATATCTAGCTATGTGAGAACGGGGCCTGCCGTATCTGCAGGCGACGATTTCACACATTGGGAGAGAAGCTATATTTAAGCTACCGGGGAGTATTGATCGGTGCGTAACATGCCAAGAGCAGGGACTTTCGAAGCCGTTATGGTCGTCATTCTTGTATTTTTGTTCGCCATCGTACTTGTCATGGTCACCACGGGAACAGGCTACCCGTCGGGCAACGATGGCTGGAACCTGACCAACAGCGGCCCCGTCGCTAAGATATTCGTAGCGGACGATGGCACGATATACCTGTTCGGAGGCGAGTGCGGCAATACGATCTATGCCATGGACAGCGGTGGCAATAAGAAATGGGAGCTGGAGGTACCCGATCAATGGCGGGTATCTAAAAAGGTCTTTGCCGCCGACCGCGGGGTTATCTATCTGTACCTTTACGCATTTGATATTATGCGCGCGTCCCAGTATGACGATGTGGCTTTCTTTGAGGCTGCTCTGGAAGGTAGCCAGGTTATCGAAGGCAGAAGGGGCATCATGGCCGTTTCCGACAAAGGAAAAATCCTGTGGTGCACCGAAGTGCCCGATTCGACGGGCGGTTACGGCAGCTGGTCCGTTTATGCATGCGGCGGGCACGCTTATTATTACTTTAACAATTCCGTCATGGTCCTCGACAGGTATGGCAGGGCACAGTTCAATATCACCGATATCCACGGCCCTCCGACCGTCGACGAGCACGGCAATATCTATGTAGTGAAGGAGTCATTCGATTCACATGGCGGGCACGGGTCGGGTAGTATCATAGAAGCCTATTATCCTGACGGCTCACTGTACTGGCGTCAGGATCTGGACAGCACGATCTATAGCATGATAAATTACGGTAAAATTACACCGTTTAACAGCGTCCTGCTATACCAGGATGATCTGTTATACGCCTGGGTGAATAATGGTACCGTAAAGCTGAGCACCAACGGGAGCATCATCCGGTCGAAAACGTTCCCCTATAACGGCTGTGAGCCCCTGGAGGCCATGCCGATCGACTCGCAGGGCAATCTTTACTACCTGTTCCACGCGTACCCCCCTTACATCGACATTGTCACCCCGGACGGCAGGGAAATTCTGCGCGAAGTCACGGCACACAACGCGACGTTCCCCGGGCTGGCCGACGGGTCCATCTATTTCGTCGATTACTCTTTCAACGGTACGACGGTCGACCGGGTGGAAAAAGGCGACCTCATGTCCGCCAGCATCTCGGCATATAACGTGCTCGAAGATCGCTATCTCTGGAACCTCACTTTTGCTCCGGGTGCTTCAGAGATCACAATTGCAGGGGACGGAGCGGAAGTATTACAGTCAGAATTAGGGACGTCCCTGGGTAACTGGGATACGATAAAGCAGTCGATTATCCTCAGGGGCCGCCATGATGCCGACTCGGACGAGCAGGTGATGATCATGCAGTCTAAAGGGCTCGTCTGCAACTGGGGTATTCACATGGCACAGGGGACTGATACCCTCTACCTGGACTATTATTCGTTCAACTGGCAGAAGCCGATCATCAACAATCAGACTGCCTGTATCTATGCCAACAGCCTTTATGCGATTGCCGATAACGGTACGCTGTTGTGGGTGAAGCCGTTGGGCTCGCTCGTCACCTCGATGGCCGTGAACAACAGCACGCTTTACTATGGCACCGTGAACGGCGGGTTCTACGTCGAGAACGCGGCGAAGATCGGCGGGGGCCTGGCGCTGCTCGCCATCGTTTACCTGATAGCCCGGTTCTTCGTTATCGGCTCGATCGCGCGAGCGAGGAGCCGGCTCGATAAGAACGAGAACCGCAACAGCCTGATGCAGTATATCGCCGACAACCCCGGCCTGACGGCCCGGGACATTGCCCGTGGCTTAGGTGTAAACCTCGGCACCATCCGATATCACTTGCTTATCCTGGGCCTGAACCACAAGATTATCACTTATAATGAAGGCCGTAAACACGTCAGGTATTTTAAAAACTCGGGCTCGTACAGCCAGGACGAGCAGCTCGTGCTGTCGCTGATCCGGCGGGATGGCATGAGAAAGGTACTGAAACTTCTTGCGGATAAACGCCGACTGTCGAACCAGGACCTCTCCCGGGACCTGGGCATGCGCGAGAGCGCCGTTTCCCGGTATATGAAGGAGTTAGTTGCAGATGGCATCGTGACCCGGGAACCCGCGGGAGGGGGCAATATCGCCTATTCGATCAGGGAAGATCGCATCGGCCCGATCGAGCTGGCGCTGAAACGCATCGGCCCTTAAGCGCAGGATACCTGCTCTCCGATATATTCCCTGATCATTAACAAATGGGGAGAGAAGCTATATTTAAGCTTCAGGGGGTGTAATGATCGGTGTAAAACATGTCGAGAGCCGGAGCCTTTGAAGCAGTCATCCTGATGATACTCGTCTTACTGTGTGCAGTCCTGTTTATCATTGTCATGCAGGGGCCTGATCAGATATCCGGCCATGGCAACTGGAGCGTCTCCGGCGGCCAGGCGTTAAAAATGTTCATGACGGATGATGGCACTCTTTACCTGTTCGGGGGCGAGAACGGCAATACCGTCTACGCGGTTGACATGGGCGGAAACCTAAAGTGGGAGTTCGAGGTGCCCGGGCCGTGGATGGTCTCGAAACAAATCTACGCCGCCGACGATCACGCGATATACATGTACCTCTACGCGGCAGATAACCAGACGACCTCGAAGTACGACGGTCCGGCAGAGTACCGGGTAGCCGTCGACGGTGGTAACGTTGCGAATGGCAAACGGGCTATAATGGCCGTGTCGGCGGGCGGCAGGTTACTCTGGATCAAGGACATGCCAGTAACGACTGGTATGGTCTTCGCGGAATCCCTTTACTCAAGCGGCGGCCGGGTATACTACTACCTGGGCCAGTTTACCACCGTATTCGACGCCGAAGGACGTGCCATATATAACATCCCGGATCAGGTCGTCACCGTATTTGATGCCGAAGGGCGTGCCCTGTTCAATATCACAGACATTTCCGGTCCCCCTACGGTCGACGAACAAGGTAATATCTACGCTGTCAAGCGCTCAGTCAACGACTTTGACGGGTCGGCGTACTACGGGGTCATCGAAGGGTATTACCCTAACGGCACGTTGTACTGGCAGAAGGACCTGGGCCAGACGATCTATGACATGACCGGTTACCAGTTCAACTACCTGCAGTCGGAGTCGTTTAACTCCGTCCTGCCCTACCAGGACGGCTCATTGTACGCCTGGGTCGACGGCGGGGTCATCCGGCTGAGCACGAACGGCAGCATCATATGGTCGAAGACGTTCCCGTACAGCGGCTTCTCGCCGCTCGAGGCCATGCCGGTCGACTCGCAGGGCAATCTGTACTTCCTGTTCCACACGTACCCCCGGTATGTCAATATCATCACGCCCGACGGGAAAGAAATCCACCGGGACGTGACAGACCACAACGCCACGCTCAGAGGATACGAGGATGGTGTCGTATATTTCATCGATTACGATTTCGACCGGCCGATCGACCAGGTGAAAAAGCAAGACCTGATGACCGTCCGCATATCGGCGTACAACCTGCTCGAGGATCGGTACCTCTGGAACCGCACCATTGCCCCCGGGGCATCCGAGATGACTGTCACCGGGGACGACGTCAACTCTTTCCTGCTGGGCGGACTGTCGCTGTATTATCCCTTCTTCAACAGCTCGGAAACGAAGACGAGAGCGGTCGGGGTCGATCACCAGCGCGATCAGATATCCGACCAGCAGACGATCGCGATCTCTCCAAAGGGCATCGTCTGTAACTGGGGCATCCGTCTGGCGCCGGGAAACGATGCGCTCTACCTGAACTATTATGCGTTCAACTGGCAGTACCCGATCCAGGACAGCAAATACTATTATGCCAACGGCCTCTACGCAATTGCCGATAACGGCACTCTGCTCTGGGAAAAGCCGTTGAGTTCGCTCGTGACCTCGATGGCCGTGAACAACAGCACGCTGTACTACAGCACCCGGAATGGCGGGTTCTATGTCGAAAATGCCGCGAAGATCGGTGGAGGCCTGGCACTACTGGCCATTGTGTACCTGGTCGCGAGATTCCTGCTCATCGGATCAGTCGCCCGGGCCAGGGGCCGCCTGGACAAGAACGAGAACCGCAACAGTGTAATGAAATACATTGCCGACAACCCCGGCCTGACGGTCCGCGACATGGTCAGGGGACTGGACGTAAACCTCGGCACCATCCGGTATCACCTGCTTATCCTTGGCCTGAACCACAAGATCATCACCTACAAGGCCGACGGGAAATACATCCGCTATTTCACCAACTCGAAGACCTACAGCGAGGCGCAACAGCAGGCAGTATCCCTCGTCAGGCGCGAGGGTATGGGAAAAGTGCTTGGTCTATTGCTGGCAAAGCCCGGCGTCACGAGCCGGGAACTCTCGCTGGCACTGGACGCACAGGAGAGCGCTGTCAGCCGGAATTTACGGGAGTTGGTACAGAGGGGCATTGTAGATAAAAATGCGAAACCGGACGGCAGCCCTGCGTATTCTATTAACGAGCAACAAAGAGAACATATCGAGTTTGCCCTCGGGCGAGTGAAGAGCCGGGTATCACAATAGCGACATCGTGGATCCGCCTGTCCGCTCGCGCGCGCATGCGCCTGCCGTGCCATTAAACCGATTACTTCGTCCGCTGCAGAGGCGCCACAGGCACTTCCTGGCCTTTCAGCATTTTCTTGATGTTCTGCAGCTTGATCAGGTTGATGATATCCATCAGGTACGTGAGCAGCTCAGGCATCAGTGTCATCACTGCGTAGGAGATGACTACGAGGGCGATCAGCGATCCGGTCTCCGCCAGTACATTGTGCGCCCAGAAGAAGCTGGTGTAGTCCACTGTCTTCCCGGTCCAGCCCATGATCGTGTCCGGCATGATCTGGAACCACTGGTTGCCGAAGGCCAGGATGACGAACACGTCCCGTATCAGGTTAAGCACATATATGACGGGCACTGAGATGACTAAGGCGGCCAGCCATCGCTTCCACTCGACGCGTACCGAACCTACGACGCCCACGAAGATCGCGATGCTCTGGATGGCCGTACAGGCCAGGATGATTTGCACCTGATTGCCGTGGAGATTGATCACGTCGTTCATGCCCCCCTCTGAGAACATGCGGAACGCCGGCTCCCCGAGCCCGGTGACGATGGCGAATACGATGGTCGTCGTCGCTTCGATCAGCCACTGGTTCAGGCTTGAGATAATATCGAACGGGAAGTAGAAGATACTGGCGATGGCCGCGGCCCGGGTCAGGACCATCAGGGATTCCCGCCCGTAGCGGATGAGAATGTATGCTGCATAGCACGTCGCCGGAATTGCGATGAGGCAGGCGACCGTGTACATGATGTTGTTCTCGTGGAAGTAAAAGTTCGGCGTCGACAGGCCCCAGTAGAGTCCGAAAACGACCCAGCCGGAGGCCGCCACGTACCTGCCCCATCGTTTCGGCAGGACTGATGCGACGACGAGGGCAAGCAGTGATACCCATAACATTGCGTTAAACGCCTGTGTCAAAATGCTGCTGACGTCCATGTTCTCCTATCCCTGGCAGGTAAGCATAAGGCGGCGGCTGTTCATATTCTTTTCGATGCGCCAGAATATCCGGTAACACGGCAATTATGATATTGCATATTAAAAAGTTTATACCAGAGGCCCGTCTGCCAGGCTACAGTAAAGTAATTGTGATCGAGATGATCAGCAAAGTGTAGAGCGCGAGGATTACTGCCGCCTCTCTCCCTGTGAAAGGGAACTCCCTCTCACGCATCTTCGAATTATTTCCCATAAATACCCCAAACTATTCCTGTCCGGCTGTTGCCCCGGACAATCAATATTATTAAAACAAATTAACTTATATTTTTTGAAACAAATAGTAAATTAGGTTTTGATGTAATAGAAAAAAATATTTACAAAAGAATAACTGGCGAATGGTCGTATGCTTTAGCCATTGATGATAATTTTTAGCGCGCGGGCGGCCCCGGCGACATCGTCCTGGCTGACGACGGCAGAGATCACGGCTATGCCATCGGCCCCGGCAGCGATGACGTCTGCTGCGTTATGTGTGCCGATGCCGCCGATAGCCACGATGGGTATTGACACGCGGGACAGCGCTTCTTTCAACAGCTCCAGGCCACATACAGCCCCCGCATCGTCTTTCGACGTCGTGGAGAACACCGGTCCCAGGCCTATGTAATCGGCCCCGTCATGCTCCGCCTCCAGCGCCTCCCGGAGCGTGCCGGCGGAAATGCCGATGACGAATCCCTTTGGTGCTACTCTCCGGGCGAACTTCAGCGGCATGTCCCCCTGGCCGAGGTGCACGCCGTCCGCTCCGGTCTGTAGCGCGATGTCCAGTCTGTCGTTCACGATGAACGGCACGCCTGCTTCTTTCGCGATGTCTTTGATCTCGGCTGCACAGCGCCCGAAATAGGTGCAGTCGCAGGTCTTGTCCCTCAACTGGATGACGTCCGCGCCGCCGGCGATGGCGAGGCGGGCGATCTGCGGGTGGGTCAGCCCTTTAGATAATTTTTCATCGGTGATCACGTAGAGGCCGTAACGCATCTAGGCCTCCCGTACCTTCGCTCCTTTGTGCAGGTCTTCGGGTGCCAGCCGATAGACTTCGTCCAGCAGCGCTATCCTGTACGACGACGGCCCGTTGCACATGGAGATGGCGCGCTCGCCGGCAAGCCCCAGCGCGGCCAGCGCCGCAGCCGTAGATGTCACATGGTCATGCGTGACTGAAGCGAAGGCACCTGTAAGCGATGACGCCATGCAGCCCGTCCCCGAGACTTTGCCCATCATGGGATGCCCGTTGTCGACGAGCAGCGTCCTCATGCCGTCCGTGACCACGTCCGTGGGGCCGCTCATGGCCACCACGACGCCCAGGCTGTCGGCCAGCTTCCGGGCAATAGCGGTCGGGTCGCCGCTGACGCCGTCCGAATCCACGCCCCTGACCCTGCCTTCCGCGCCGGCAAGCACCGCAATTTCCCCCGCATTGCCTTTGATAACAGAAATGTGCAGCTCATGAAGCAGCCTCCGCGCGCTATCCGTGCGGAGCCTGGTGGCTCCCGCGCCCACCGGGTCAAGGATGACCGGTATGTTCCGGTCGTTAGCCCTCATTCCAGCCAGCAGCATGGACTCGACCTGGGTATGGTCGAGCGTGCCGATATTCAATACAAGCGCCCCGGCCATGGATACCATCTCCGCTACCTCGTCCCGCGAGTGTGCCATAACCGGCGCTGCACCGATGCAGATGGTCACGTTTGCGCAGTCATTGACGGTCACATAGTTGGTAATGTGGTGGACCAGCGGTCGCTTCGACCGGACATCCGCCAGCAAAGACGCGAATTTTGTATTATCCATACGGGGGCCTCCCCTGTTACGATCAAAATACGCCGGACGATAAATACGTTTCCGACCCGGGGAGGCCACGGAGGTTTCAAGAGGTCGCAGAGTTTCACCACAGAGGCCACAGAGGCCACAGAGGACGGCACAGAGGACTTTTATAAAGAGGGTGATGTGAGGCAGCCCTGTTGTTAAAACAAACCTCTGTGCATACCTCTGTGGCCTCTTTGCTGAGCTCTGTGACCTCTTGTTACCTCTGCGACCTCCCCACGAGCACGCAGCGCAGGTCACTTACGTTTGTGCCGGTGGGGCCTGTGTAGATCAGGTCGCCGAGCTTGTTAAAAAAGTTGAACGCGTCGTTTGAATCCAGCATCATGTCGATAGAAAGCGATTTTTCTGCCGCCCGCCTCAATGTGGTCTCGTCCGCTATCGCACCGCAGGCATCGGTGGAGCCGTCGATGCCGTCGGTGTCGACCGATATGACGATCGTCCCGGGCGGGTAGTTGCGCAGGTAACCGAGGACGAACTCCTGGTTGCGGCCGCCTTTTCCCTGGCCGTGAACCGTCACGGTTGTCTCACCGCCGGACAGGATAGCCGCAGGGGGCTCCAGCGGGTGGCCGGTCGCCAGGCACTCGGCAGCGATGCCGGCATGTACGAGCCCCACGTCCCTGCTCTCGCCCTTGATGCGAGAACCGAGGATGATCGGCCGGTAACCCAGTGTTTCCGCCTTCTTTGCAGCCGCCTCCAGTGCCACGATGCCACTGGCGATCACAATGTTGGTCACTCGGCCGAAGGCCGGGTCTCCGGGCTTTAGCGTTTCCGGCACGTTGCCATTGACACCTGCTTTGATATGGCTGACGACTCGCGAAGGAGCACGGTCGGTCAGCCGGAACTTTTCAAGGATCGAAAGGGCGTCTGCATAAGTCGTGCTGTCGGGCGCCGTAGGCCCGGATGCTATGGAGCCCGGGTCGTCGCCCACCACGTCCGAGACGATCAGGCTCAGTACTTCTGCGCCATCCGTCCAGCCCAGGATGCGCCCGCCTTTAGACTGAGAAAGGTGCTTGCGCACGCAATTGATCTCGGCGATAGTGGACCCGCTCTTCAGTAGCATGTCTGTCAGGCGGTTAATGTCCTCCAGCGTCACACCCGGGGCAGGACAGGGCATCAGTGCAGAGCCGCCGCCCGAAATGAGAAAGATGACGAGATCACCTTTTCCTGCAGCCTTGAGTATGTCGTGCATTTCCCTCATGCCCCTGACGCCATTCTCGTCGGGCAGCGGATGGCCGGCATGGACGACCTTTACTGTCTTTGTCTGTGCTTCAACTCCATAGCGGTCAATGACGATGCCGCCGGTTATTCGCCCGTCCAGCAGGCGCTCCATTTCAGTGGCCATGGTGCTGGATGCCTTACCGCCACCTGCAATGAAAATGCGTTTATACCCGGACAGGTCGAACTTGTGGCCTGTGACCGTCAGCATATCGCCGTCAAGCTTCAACGCATTCCGGACCACGTTCTCCGGCAGGACCGCATCGATGCCGGCCTCGACGATCGCCAGTGCGTGGGAACGCTGCTCGTTTCCCCGGACCAGTGCCTCCCTGTCCCTTATCTTCATGAAAACTGGAATGATCTGCGACAAAAATAATTTTTGCATCGGAAAGAGTACGTTATGTTTAACTTTACGTCCGCCTGGAAACAGCCGGATCGATGCAGTTGTTCCTCATAGGTTTCGCGTTTTTGCGGACGATTAATTTGAATAGCTTTATCTTTTTCAATTAGAGACCTATCCTCCAGGGATGGACGTGGGCATAGAAAATCCAATGAAAATTACCGTCATTTTACTGATTGTAAGCACGACGTTGATCGCGTCAGCCATGATCGCCGACGCGAGCGGATTAGCCCGGCAAGGGTTACCTGTCGGGGGCATGGGAAAGCCAGTCAAGCCCATCGGGACAGGGTATAATCCAGTGCAGCCGGTGCAGACCGGGACCGTACCCGCCGGTGGCAATACGGGCATTGCCGGACACCAGGGTTCGCCCGCAAACGCTCCAGGGGGTCAGCTCGCAAATCCCGGAGAACGCCTCCAGCCGCGAGCTACGACTGATCCTAATTGCTTATTATTTCCCGCCTTTTGTCCAAAGGGGACCTCTTACCAGCCTGTGATGGAAGGGAGATCAGTGACGGGCACCTCGCAAGGGGCTCTGACGCCGGAGAAAGTGGAAGCGGGTTCGGAGAACATCCGCCGGGTCAGCCAGGATCAGCCGGCGGTGACCGGAGGGGGGCAGTCCTCACAACCACTTCAGCCTGCTCAACAGCCTTATGATGCATCGCTATTGCGGGGGTCGAATAGCAATAACCAGAAAGGCGGCAGGTATTAAGACTATCCTTCCGGAGTTAATAACGGGAATTAGCATCGTAAAGACTAAGTATCATAAGATTGAAAACAAGTAGCATGCTTAAGCAGATCATGCTCCTGCTAATCTTCTCTCTGATGCTACTGCCGGGCAATTGCACGGCAGAAAAGAGCGGCGTGCTGGTCATCGTCGACGGACTCGGGTCGACGTACGTCTACCCTGACCGTATACCGTTCAGCGTCGACGGGTCAACCCTGGCAGGGGCGAATCTCGATATCGTCGGCAATGCGACTGCGCGCTTTGAGCTATGGGTGCCCACGCCTGAGACTGAGTCGGGCAACGCCGTGATTGCGACCGGCTTTTCGGAAGCCACCGGTGAAACCGCCACTTATTACGACGCGACGATTTACGACGCGCTACGTGCCAGGGGCTACCTGAGCATAGCCATCATGGAGACGGGGGACACGGTAGAAATGGTCGCAGAGCCGGATATCATCGCATACGAGCGCAACAATTCGGTATACAATCCGGATGTGGACATCGCAGTGAACAGCCCGTCAGTCCCGTCCGGCATCGTGGAAATCTTAAGGAGCGATCCCCCCGCACACCTGAAGGCCGGCTTCGATCCCGGTACCGCATACCGTCAGTACAACGACTGGTCGCTGTATAAGGCGATCAGCATTGTCAACTATTTGAGAACGGCTTGCCCGGAGCAGTCATATCTGCTGGTAGTAAACGTGGCCGGCACCGACATGGCCGCGCAGGAAAGAGGTTACGACGCTTATCGCAAGGCGATCGAAGACCTCGGAGCAGGCCTGTCGTTGCTTGCAGATACTTGCCGGAGCACGGGCACCGTAATGGTCATCACGGCGGATCATGGCATGGGCTTCAAAACGCCTGGCGCCAAAGGTTCGCATGCGTCGGGCACGACTTCGATGCAAAACGAGACCCGTCTTGCGCCATTCCTGGTATTTAACGGGGAAAAAGGGAATGCGTCAGGCGTATTCGGCCAGCAATGCCTTGCGCCGACGCTCCTGTCGCTGATGGAATGTCCGGACACGCTTAGCGTCACGGACGGGGTACCGGTGCCCGTTAACGAACGGCCTTCGCTGTACCTGATCACCGACGAGCCGGTCATCGCCACTATCGAGAGTCCCGGCTTCTACAGGCAGGTCACAGTCAATAATACTTGCCGCATCGGGCCGATGGATGCCGGCTCTTACCGGCTTACTTTACCATGGGGTGTCAGGACGGTGGATCTGGACCACGATGTCACGATACGGCTGGCCGATTCCTTGCAGGGGGGAACGTCGGCCGTATCGTGGGTGCCATATGCCGCAGCCGCGGTGGTTTCGGCTGCGGGCATAGCCGTGGGGCTCAGCCTGATGCGGCGTAAATGAATGTCTGTGATTCAGGCAGCAGTGATCATGCCGAGGGCTTTTTCTGCACGGTCGCCAAGGATTTCCCTGGCTTCCCGGACGGGTGCACCGTCGATGATAATGGCCCGGAGCGCAGCGGTCATCAGGTCCGGACGCCGGTGCTGGAAGATGTTCCTGCCCAGCGATATACCTGCGCACCCTGCGGTCATCGCGTCCTCGACCATCTGCAGCACGGCCGCGTCTGTCTCGCATTTCGGGCCACCTGCGATAACCACAGGAACCGGACAGGCAGCTACGACAAGCCTCATCGAGCCCACGTCGCCCGTGTACGGGCACTTGACCAGGTCGGCGCCCAGCTCGCCGCCGATGCGCGCTGCGTGCGCCACTTCCGCTGCCGAGCCTGTCACGCCTTTGCCGCGGGGGTAGGTCATCGCCAGCAGCGGCATGCCTGTCTCGTCGCACCTGTCCGCGACTTCGCCCAGGCTTTCCAGCATGTCGTGCTCGGTCGCGCTTCCGCCGATGTTCACGTGCACGCTGATCGCATCGGCGCCCAGCCTGATCGCGTTATCGACCGTCGAGACGAGCACCTTTTTGTTCTTGTCCTCGGCGTACTTCGTGCCCGCGGACGCATGCATGATGACGCCACAGCCGGGCGGCGAATGCAGGGACTTGATCAGCCCTTTGTGCAACAGCACCGCACTGGCCCCGCCCTTCTCGACTAGTGATATAGTCCGTTCCATGTCAATGAGCCCGTCGATGGCCCCTTCGCTTACGCCGTGGTCCATCGGTACAATGACCGCTCTGCCCGATTCTAATATCCTGTTCATCCTGATTGTCTTGCCATTCATCGTGACACCCCAATGGCAGACGCTTACTATCACAAAACACGCGAACGATGCATGCGACAGAAGCGTCTGCTGCATCGTCCTTCAATAAAACCAGAAACCAAAGCTAAAGCTAAACGAGAAAGAACTGTTGTTCAGCCTGTTGCTCTTGGTCTCCTGTAACATCTGAACAGTATCTTGGGCAGGATTTAATATAAAGATTGTGACGTGGATGTACGGATGCGGACGTACCTGGAAAATGGCATGCATCGCATTGTGCCTGCCGGGCTACCACAAAAACGGGGTCTCGCCGGCACGTGCGCGCGCGGGCGGCGGCTGGCAGACGTCACATTCTCCAGCGCTCGAGCCAGTCGGGCACAAATACGTCCGAGTAGCAGGCACACCGGAGATCAGCGGTAAAAATGAGGTGTAGCCTCCGCCGATGCAGAGGCTACGGCCCGTTTACGTTTAAATTGAGACCACGTATTTGCTTTCCAGGCAATATACTTTAACGTCCGGTTTCCCGTGGCTGCCCTGGGCCCAATAGGTCCCGGCATCAGTGCCACGGTCGTCAATGGAGTGGATGCGCCAGATGGAGCCATCCATTCTCGCATGGCTGCCCGCGTCACACCAGTACAGATTGTCTTCTAACTTGCCCTCCCTGCAGTACTTCTTGTTGACGCAGCGGAAGGACTCTGCGATGTTACCCGACGGCTTGTCGAAACTGTTCGTCATAACGCATCCCAGCGCGACGTATCCTTCAGGGGCTACCGGAGTCCACAGGGCAAAGGGG
Source organism: uncultured Methanocellaceae archaeon (assembly GCA_963769045.1). Classification (GTDB taxonomy): domain Archaea; phylum Halobacteriota; class Methanocellia; order Methanocellales; family Methanocellaceae; genus Methanocella_A. Next base: position 125,814 of record CAVYKK010000029.1, on the reverse strand, counting down.
TCGCCACGCTTACGCAAGAACCCGCCATGGTTGTTCCCGTCACTATTCCACGCCAATTTCCATTCAACCGGTTTTGACAGCGCTTCCGGGTCGCTGGCTTTGATCAGGATAGATGTCTGCCCCTGGTTCGGGGTTGCGACGTGTCCGATGTTGGGTATATCGCCCACCCAGTACCAGTTCGTCAAATCCGCCCCTGGCACGGTCGGCATAAAAATCGTCAGGTCCGCGTCCGCGCAGGAGCCGGTATCGTCAAAACGCTCGGTAAAGGATGTTGTCCTGACAGCGACGATTGAATTATCCGCCGGCGTCGGCAGAGATAACCCGTTACCGCCGTCACTGGCGCTTACGTAGGTTGCCGGCGTGGTTTTGTTGTCGTCCGTCACCACTGCGGCCGTCAGTGCCACCAGGAGGATGACCCCGATGACGCACATGGCGATCATGAAAATTGTGCCTTTATTAGAACCCATATATCCACCAATATCGGTTGGTATCAAGGCGATTTGTAATCAATCTATTCTACTGTTTTTATAAGTATATTAAAGTAATAAGAAGCGCCTGCTGTCCGGGCGTTGTATACTGGCGCAGGACTTTACCCGGATGCTTCCGGACGATCGTGTCACTCATTGATCAAAATCGCACGCGCGGGCCCGCCGTCGCCGTCCGATTCTTCGCCCGGCGGATACTGTGCTTACTGGAATCAAAAAAGTAAACGGGCAGCCTCATCGCCTGCATATTAAACCTGCAGGTATTGTCATTTCCGCCGCCGCTCGAACTCTTCCTTCACTTTCTCAAGCGGGATATCCTTAGAGGCGAGCAGCACCATCGCATGGAAGAACAGGTCTGCGCACTCCCCCACGATCTCCTTTTCCCCGCCATTCTTGGCGGCGATAATCAGTTCCGTCGACTCTTCGCCGATCTTCTCCAGCACTTTGTCCAGGCCTTTGCGGTGGTTGTACAGAGAAGTAGTATACGATCCTTCCTTCGGGTGGGCCTTACGGTCCGCGATGACCGCGTAGACCTCGTCAAGCACGTCTGTCATTTTACTCGCTCTCCGCGCTCCGGCGCTCGCTATCGAGTTGATTCCGCTCGACTTCGTCCAGGGGCTTGCGATCCCGCATCATGAGCCGTTCGGTGATCTCGATGAGCGGGTGCTTCTCGAAGTCCAGCACCTCGATGTCTTCCAGCTTGTGAAGCCCGGACTGAGCGGCCGTCTTCTCCATGCCCAGCTTGATATCCTTCGGCACCTGCAAGATGTAAGCGTCGATCTTCTGGATGCCCAGTCGCTTGGCGGCGACTACCCTGTGGTGCCCGTCGGCGAGCAGCCAGGTGTTCGGCTTGTGGATGACGATGATCGGTTCGGCGAGGCCTTTCCTCAGTTCGTAGATGCGCCCTTCCAGCTCGTCGGCGAAAATCTTGGACTGCGTGGGCACGAGGTCGTTGATGTCCACCTCGCCCCTGGTGACGGTGATATCTACGTTGTGCACGGTCTCCAGCGTCTTCTTGAGCTTCCAGACCTTCGCCGGGTCGGCACGCTCGATCTGTGACCGTATCACGTCAGAGTTGGTAATGATGCCTACCAGGCGTCCGGTATCGTCGACCACCGGCAGCTTGCTCACGCCCAGCCGGAAAATGACGCGGGCTACCTCATTGATCTCCATGCTGGGATGCGCGACGATGATGTTCCTGCTCATCACGTTCTTAACGAGTTCGTCGGAGTCGCACAACAGCATGTCGAGAGAAGAGATGTAGCCGTCGACCTTCCCGTCCCGGGTCACCGGAAAGCCATCATGGCCCGTCTCACGGGTGAGCTTGATGACGTCCATCACGGTGTCCTCGGGGGAGACGGTGATGACCTTGCCGGTCATATAGTCGCCTACTCTGAGCTTGTCAGTCATGAATTACCAGCAACATATTGTTTCTAATGACAGATAATCTTATTGAGCATTGGCCACGGAGGACACTATGGCCATGGAGGTCACAGAGGGGCATTGGGTACAAAGGCCACAATGAGCAATGCTTGTTTCACTTCGAATTATAAATTCATAAATTATATAGTGCTTTTCATGGTTGCATTCAAAAATTTTTTTGTGTCCCACATGCCCTCCATGCCCTCCCTGGCCTCCGTGCGTACCGTAAACGATAAAGCTTAGCCGCCCGATTATAGCATGATAGAATGGACAAGAAACGGATCATGGAGCTCAGGGGCATGGCCGCCCGCATGGAGTCTGCCACGCACGTGGGCAAGAACGGCGTGACCGACTCGCTCGTCGAGGAGATCAACCGGCAGCTGAAGGACAACAAGCTGGTCAAGGTCAAAGTGCTAAAGAGCGCCCTGGACGAGATGCCGCGTGAAGAGATTGCCAGCAAGCTGGCGGCGAAGACGGGTGCCGAGCTCATCGAAGTCAAGGGCAACACAGTCGTGCTTTTCAAGCGATAGGCTCAAACAACGCTCTTTTTATCGCCAAGATACTTACCTGCGTCCCCAAAATGTTACTCCGGGGATGGCGGGGCTATGATTGAGGACAAGAACGAGCAGTACTGGGGCGATCACGCGGAGGTCTACGACACGCAGATCGACACGGTGATCGGCCGGGAATCGAGGGAAGCCATCTATAGTTTTTTACTGGGATTACATGACCTGGGCCAGGTGGTGGAGTTTGGATGCGGTCCGGGCTTTTTTACCAGGGCTATCGCGAAGAATGCGGCCTACGTATTAGCCACAGATATTTCTCAGGAGATGCTTGTCCGGGCCGATGTCAACCTGACGGGCGTGGATAATGTGGGATTCGAAAAGGTTAACTGCGAGCATACGCCGTTTCCTGACGATACCTTCGACACCGTGTTCACCGCCAATGTGGTGCAGATACTGGAGCATCCCGATCGGGCGCTGAAAGAGGCATACCGGATATTGAAGCCGGGCGGGCGGCTGATCCTGCTCTACTATACATTCAAGGAACTACCTGTGTTTGACCGGTTCAGGATGATGATACGGTTTATGAGTCGTTTCCACGGGGTACCTTACCGGCACATGATGTCCCTGGATGAGATCCGGGCGATGGCTGAAAAGGCGGGTTTCAAGGTCGAAGACCTGCGGCTGATCGGCGGAAAAGTAAAAGCCGTCTATCTGCTCGGGCGCAAGCTGGCCTGAGTACAACATAAAGCGGCTGATATTTAGGCGATAGGTAATTAATTTATCCTGCCATTTTTATAAGCATACAACGGAAATGGGGATTGAAACGGGCTGGTGCGCAAACCCGATGCGCGAGGGGTGTCGCCTCCGGAGGCCTGGGCCGCATCCCTCGCGCAGGCAGGTCTGTTATATCAGGTACTGGCTTTTCAGGCAGTAGACCTTGTCCAGGGGCTGATAGTAGCCGCTGCCGGCCCAGTACGTGCCCATGTCGACCCCGCCATCGTCGACCGGGAGGATACGCCAGATCGCGCCGTCCAGTGATGCATGGCTGCCCACGTCGGTCCAGCAGGGCTGTATCGGCCAGCTTTCCTTCGACGCAATATTCTTCTTTGACGCAGCGGAACGTATCAAACAAGCCTCCGGACGGCTTATTAAACGAGTTCGTCAGGACGCAGCCCAGCGCGACATATCCTCTGGGAGCTATAGGGACCCATAGGGCGACATCGCCGCCCGGGACCTCGTTCCTCTTGCATCCTTTGCTGTTCCAGACCTGTTTCCAGTCTACCGGCCGGGCCAGCGCGTCGGGGTCGGTCGAATGGACGACGATGAGCGGCTGGTCCTGGGAAGGTGCCCAGACGTGTCCGGGGGTAGTGTCCGGAATATCTCCCACCCAGTACCAGGTCTTCGTTTTATCCGTAAGATCGAAATCCCAGATCGTAGTGAATACCGTCAGGTCCTGGTCCGCACAGGAACCATGGTCAGTGCAACGCATGATGAAACTGCCTGTCTCAGTGGCATAGAACGGCATGCTCGCCTGCAGAGACGTACCTACCCCGTCCCCATCTTCCCCCGGCAGAGAGTTACCAATGCTGCCCCCGGGTGCCATAGCGCCGCCATTGCCGCCAGCGCCGCCTACGAGTGCCATAGTGCCGCCATTGCCGCCAGCGCCGCCAGGCTTTACGCCGTTATCGGTAACGACGGCCGCCGCCAGCGCCGCCAGAAGGATGACGCCGATGACGCCCGTGACAATCATGAAAAGTGTGCCTTTGTTCGATTCCATGTGTCCACCAATGGCAGAAGATATCGATGCGATCGCAAATCAAGTTATTCTACTATTATTATAAGTACAATTAAGTAATAAGCGCCTGCTGTCAGGCCGTCAGGTTGAGATGCCGGATTTTCACATCTGCTTCCGGGGCTCATTAATCCTTAATCAGGATCGCACGCGCGGGCCCGCCGTCGCCGTCCTTGATCTTTATGGGCAGGCAGGCAAAGGTATACCGCCCCGGCCCGACCGCGGACAGGTCGACGCCTTCTACGACGGTGATTCCGTTACCGAGCAGCAGCCTGTGGACAGCCTCGCCGCCTTCGAAGCTGCCGATGGAAAGGTAGTCGATGGCCACGGTCCAGACATGGTTGTCTACCAGCCACTGTGCGGCGCTTTTGTCCAGGTACACGTAGTCCCGGTGGAACTCGGTAGACTGCCAGAGCTTCGAGTTCCTCGTCTTGAGCAGCAGGATATTTTCCGTGGCGCTTTGCAGGTCGCCGGCGGTGATCGCCTTTTTCACGTGGGTGAGATCAAGCACCTCGGCGTCGCCGTACAGGTGCTCCAGCGGGATTTTGTCCAGCGGCAGCCCGTTCTCGATAAAGTGCAGCGGCGGGTCTACATGGGTACCAGTATGGGTGCCCATATCGATGGTCGAGACGTTGGCCGCGTCCCGGGGCATCTCTAAAACGCGCTTGACGACCGGTGCGGGGTCGCCGGGGAACGCTGGCATGCCGTTAAAAAGGTCCACCGAGATGTCGTAAATTTTCATTGTCATTACTATATGCTTTCATGATAAAGAATTTGACGAAATGATTTTAGCGCGTTCGTCTTTCATAAAAGGAAGATATCAATAAACTGGTTTGTCTTAAAACCAGTTGCTGTATAACGCTAATGTATATTGTCGTTGCATGGGCGACTCCGGGTTTTTCAGGTACTGCGCCGTCCGGGCCACGTTCTGGCAATTTCCAAGATCAATAGGGCAGAACTAAGTCTGTCCAATATCAATCGCGGTGCGACGCCCATGCGTTCTTGCAATACTAAAGATTTTTTAAACAGCATGATATGGTCAATCCAATATTAATCGCGGTGCGACGCCCGTGCTTACTTCGTCGCACGTGCTACTACGGGTTTTTCCGGTGCTGCGCCGTCCGGGCCGCGCTCGCACCCTCGCCGGACGTGCCCGGCTGTGCTTCGCTGCGCCGGACTCGACCGCTTCGCAAGCGCTAAGCATTACGCTACCTTCAGGTAGCGTCCATTGCCCGGCCGCCTCCGCACCCCTCGCACAGCTATCGCGTGCGAGGGGCCTTCGGCCAGAAAAACCCTCCGCGGACCGCGAGAGCAGCAAAGGCTCACGCATCTGGACTAGTGTTGGATCGATGCCAATACTAGTGTTGGTATGGGTAGCCGGTGCTTCTCCGCGGAAGGCGGAGGGTTTTTTCGGCTTGCCCGCTCGCACGCATCAGCTGTGCGAGGGGTGTGGAGGTGTCGGGTGTGAAAAACGCTGCCCAAAGGGCGCGTTTTTCAGGGCTTGCAAAGGAGGCTCAACGCCGCCGAAGGCGCGTTGGGCCGACGAAGGTGCGAGCCCGTCGCACGACACCGGAACACCGGAAAAACCCGTAGTAGCACGTGCGGCGAAGCAAGCACGGGCGTCGCACCGCGATTAGAAAGGGTAGTATTAGATATCGGCCGGTATGACTTTTCAAGTTGTCATTATTCATTTTCAAGTTGTCATTATTCCTTTTCAACAAGAAGCAAGCACGGGCGTCGCACCGCGATTGGTTTAGGAGCATAAAAATGCGGACACTACTTAAACGCTTTATATAGCTATATTTGTAATTCTAGATGATTTTCTTTTAAAAACTTATTGACACTCTCTCTGGTCGGGTACGTCGACCATCCGACGCCGCCGACCTTGAGCCCCGCGGTAGCCGCGCCGATGACGGCGCACTCGCGCAGGCCCCTGCCATTGACGTATGCGGAAATGAATCCGGCCATGAACGTGTCACCGGCGCCCGTTGTATCCACGACCTTTACCTTGAACGCGGGGACCTGTTCGGCGGTCTTCCCGTCAGTCACGTAGCAACCGTCCTTGCCCATCTTGATCACGACCACCTTGACCCCCATGTCCAGCAGGATGCGGGCGGCGCTTTCGGGAGTCAGGCTGTCGTCGCCCAGGATTTTCCTGGCTTCGTCGATATTGGGCAAAAAGATGTCGACTTTAGGGATGATGTTAAAGAGCGGTTCCACTTCCTCCTTTTTAAACCCGCGGGGGTCCCAGCCGGTGTCGAACGAGACCTTGATCCCGGCGCCGTGCAGCAGGTCGATCAGGTGTGCGTAGTCGTAGCGCAGGCCGTCCAGCAGGAAGTATGAGGGCAGATGCACGAGGTCCGCCTCGATCTTCGACAGGTCGATATCGTTGATATTGTAGGTAGCGTTCTCGCCCCGGAAGGTGACGAACGACCGCTCGATGCCCTGGACCATGGCGACGGTGACGCCGGTCTTGCGTTCGGTCAGCAGCACGTTCTTCGTGTCGACCTTGTTGTCCTCCAGCTCGACGAGGACGAACGTCCCGAACACGTCGTCGCCCACCTTGCCGAACAGCTGGATGTCCATGCCCAGCCGCGCGCACTGCATGGCGAAGTTCGCCGAGCAACCGCCGCCATGGGTCTGGAAGTCTTTGGTGATCACCTGCTTTCCCAGATCGGGCATCCGGTCTATCCGTGCAATAAGGTCTACGTTTACATCGCCGATCGTCGCTATCTTTGGCATTGCCACACCTGCTAAATATATAACGCGATTTAATAAATTTAACCGCGGCCAAGGGTGCCGCGACAACTTTCATGCTTGCGAATATTAGATAAATCTGTGCCTGCTGAGGAGGGCGCAGAGGTTTGCGAGAGGTCACAGAGTTTCACCACAGAGGTCACAGAGGTCACAGAGGTATGCACAGAGGTCTGTTTTAACAACAGAGCTTCACGCAGCCTTTTCTTAAAAGTACCTCTGTGTCGTCCTCTGTGCCCTCTGTGACCTCTGTGCTGAGCTCTGTGACCTCTTGCAAACCTCCCGAACCTCTGATTAGGCTAATATAGGTTCAGCGTATATGATACAGGCGGAGAAGGGAACGTGGATACCAGTGTCATTGCCATTATCATTATCGCCTTTATCGGGCCTTTGCTCGTCTACCTGACCAGGTACGCGGACAAGGGTCGTACGGCCGCCGCGTCGCGGTTGTGGTTCGTATCGGTCTGCGCATACGTGGTCTATTACCTGCTCGCCAGCGGGAACATCCTCGAAGCGAAGATCGAGCCCTACTACTTCGCGCTACTGTGGCCGATCCCCGCGATACTTACCCTGTGGCTCGTGGACAAGATCGTCGCAGCGGAAAGCCCTATCCCTTACTACAAGTGGCTCATCTACTTCATGGTCGGCGTCGTCTTCGCGTTCGTCATTGACATGGCAAGCAGTGTGACAGGATGGTATGCGTACAATTCCACGATCACCTCGACTGCCTCGATTACAAACCCGATCAACGGCATGCAGGTCCCGGCCATGGCCCTGCTGATGCTGGGCGTGCTCATGGTGGGTGTCTTCTTCATCAGCGACCCCCTGTTCAAGGTGCTGAAGAAAAAGATCAACCCGTCCTCGGCGACGTTCCTTCTCGTCGGGCTGGCGTTCATCCTTGGCGGCGTCGTATGGGTGGTCACCGAACTCATCATGGGCCTTTTCTAATGAAGACGCCGAGCGGCAAGGGCGAGTCGCCACTCAGAAAAAATTTTTGGATAAAGTGACGTAAAGCTCGCCAGCTCATGCGCGCACGCGCGAGCGTCCGCCCGGCCTGCGACGAATTGTATGGCTTTTTTATTCTCTTATGCATGACCAGGGCTCCGGTCATCAACTGGCTCCCTGCCCCATAGTGAATTAAAGCAGGCCGTTTTTCTTGAGCTTGAGCTTCCCGATCTTTTCGATGGCGCCGATATCCACGCCGGGGACGGCTTCGATGTATTGCAGGTCTTCAGCAATATGGTACAGCCCTTCGCCTTCCGCGGATCTGATTACGACGGTGCTCAGGCCGGGCTGGCTGCCGACGCTGCCGATGGAAATATCAGAATTACGCGAGGTAAAGTCCGGGCATGCTTTACAGCCTTTTCTGACGTGGCTGCTCAGGCTCTGCAGCGGAAGGTGCTTCACTTCGCCGCCACGGAGGTGTACGCTCATTTTACCTTCGCCCGCGTTCATTTTAGTGATCTTCCACGAGGGGACTTCAAGACGCTTTGCGACGTCCTGCACCATGGCGCTGTCGAACACCTCGAAGCAGAACAGGCCCAGCACGAACCTCAGCTTTTCGGTCAGCTTTACCGCGTACTCGTTGGTCGACGCCCGCAGGAGCGCGGCCGACTCGACGGTGCACGGCGTGCCCACGATAGCAATGCTGCGGACCGATTTGTCCTTCGCGACGTCTTTCAGGGCTTCCAGCACGCCGTTGCTGTCATACTTGCTGCCTGCCGCCTTCCGGAGATCCTCCGGGTAGTAGGCCACGAGCGGGAACGCTTTCTGTATCCAGCGGTCGGAACTCATCACCAGCGCGCAGTCGACGACCTCTTCCTCCAGTGCCGCCGTCAGGAGCGCGGTGACCGCGCCGCCGTTCTGGGCTCTCGGGGTGTCGAGGAGCGACCTGACGCTCTTGACGTCAAGGTACGGGCCGAGAATGTCGCCGGACCTGAATGCCGAATAGTTCTTCCCGTACCGGGGGCAGGCGTCGAGGCATGCCTTGCAGTCGACGCAGGGCGTATACTGGTATGGCTTGCCCTGCGTGTCGTCGTATGCCAGCGTATTGCCGGGACAGACGGTAATGCACGCGCGGCATCCGGCACAGAGGTCCTTGCTCCAGACCGCCTCCTCCAGTTCCTTATACGGCAGGACTGCGGGCTTTGACATAGCGTTCTCGGACATAATGCGGCACCTTTAAGAGTAGATACAGGTAACTTTATTCCTTCTTAAATGTGTTGATATATAATTCTTCTGACGCGCGGCACTGGTGAAACAACGGTTGGTATCTCAACTATGAGACGGTGAAATTGCGTTTGGTGAAAACGGTTGATAAAAAAGGTTCTGTCAAGGGTTGCCCCCGCCAACTTGACAGAATCCGGGCAGTTGGATGTCGCGCCAGTCGCTTACATCGCATTGGCCATATTCATTATCGCCAACAGCAACCACCGTGCCGTCCCATTTAAGCCCGACGGTATGAGCGCAACCCGCCGCAATCTCCACTACATCCTGCCAATCGCTTACGTCGCATTGGCCTTGCTCATTCCAACCCACAGCCAATACAGTACCATCCGATTTAAGGCCGACGGTATGATAACTACCCGTCGCTATCGCCTCTATGTCGTGCCAGTCGCTTACGTTGTATTGGTCACCATTTTTCAAACCAACCGCTGTCACCGTGCCGTCCGATTTAAGGCCGACGGTATGAATGTAACCTGCCGCAACTGCCACTATATCGCGCCAGTCGCTTACATTGCATTGGCCGTTCATATTATTACCCACAGCCATCACCCCGCCGTCCGATTTAAGCCCGACAGTATGCCAGTCACCCGCCGTGACTGCCACAACATCCCGCCAGTCGCTTACGTCACATTGGCCTTCATTATTTCGGCCCACGGCAACCACTGTACCGTCCGATTTGAGCCCGAAGGTACAACGCCACCCCACCGCAACCACCACAATATCACGCCAGTCGCTTACATTGCACTGGCCATGCTTATTCCAACCCACAGCCGCCACCGTGCCGTCAGGTTTAAGCCCGACGGTATGAGAATTCCCCGTGTTCGTCGCCATATGAACATTACCAGCCGCGACCGCTACTATATTACGCCAATCTTCTACATTGCATTGGCCCTTTCTATTATCACCCACGGCCACCACCGTTCCGTCAGATTTAAGAGCAACGGTATGACGACGACCCGCCGCTATGGTATCTTTAGGCCACCGTTTCACGTTTAACGCCGCTTCTTTCGGTGAAATGTAATCCATGTTTTTACCTCCTTGAACACAAGACCTATTTTATTATTAAGGTTCTGTCAACCTTTTTACCAACTGTTTTCACCAACCGTTGTTTCACCAGTGCCTGACGTGCGGTTTTGTGACGCCTAAGGGGGTTAAGGGATGCCTGACAAAGTTGTGAAAAGTCGGGGGCCTTACCATTCTTGAAAAGGCGGTAAAAAACGGGAGACTGACAAAAAAGAATTAAAATACCAAGGGTATTAATCGTTTCGTCCTCTTCATGTACCGGATATAATCGTCACCGAGTTCCGAGACCAGGACCTTTTCTTCGACATGTATACGGTATCCGATAGCTATACCGAATATTACTAACATTACGAGAATTCCGCCCCATGATTGTAGCGCGATAACCATTCCGATGCCGAATATGAGCAATCCCGAATATGCTGGATGGCGAATGTATCGATATGGGCCGTAATCCACTACCTTCTGGTTCTTTTGCACACTTACGGTTGTCGTGAAGAAACGCCCGAGAGTAAAAATAGCCCATTGCCGCACGAGTAGGCCAATAACCATTAGAGAGGCCCCGTGATAGAAGAACCAGTTTGGCAGCATGGCGATATTATTATTGATGAGCATGATCGCAATGTAGACTGAGACGAATAACGACGCAGATATTAACAGTTTTGAACCGCTATCCTTACTCTTTATAGCCCCGCCACTACGTCGTAGCATCGGGATAATGCCGCCGCCTACGATCTCAAGCAAAAGCCAGAGCAAAACTAATGACTCTAGCAGGATTGTTTCAAAGCTTGTAAGAACTAACGGCATAACTAGAATTCATCGTGCAATTATTGCCTAAATAGTTTTGTTATTATCCCAGTACATATCTTACATATGGCAGCTGCCTTATCATATAGTGGCTGACGGCGAACGACAGTATGACGCCCAGGGCCCCGGCGATGACGAACTTGATGAGCGGGTCTATCGATACCCCGATCAGCAGATACTGCAGGAAGATGACAATCGGAATGTGTATCAGATAGACAGTGAATGCATTATCCGCCAGCGCCTTCGTAACAGGGCTCTGCGAATTGAACCGGTTCTTGAATAATGCCAGCAAAGCGATGCACATGCTTACGCACATGAAAGCTTCCCAGAGCGAGCCGAGAAGGGACGCTATCGTCAAGCCCCCGTCGAATTGCGAACTGTCAGTCGCTGCACCGATGACCAGTAGCAATATTACCATTAGAATTGTGACTCTCGACCATAGCTTTGCTGCGGCTTTGGGAATTGCGTTAATCCATCCTTCCCTGTAAGCGATGATACCTGCGGCAAAGAGCATAACATACTCGGTAAGGTGGAACGGCTCGAACAGGCCCGGTGGCACCCAGTAGTTGATGGGCGCTACGATCCTCACGACGAAAGATATGAGCGCCATGGTCACGGCAAAGGCCACGATGGCCCCGGTACCCGGGAAGGCCTTCTTTGCCTTTGAAGCAGGCCTTTTTATCAGCCAGCAGGCTGCGTAGACTGCCGAGAAGACCAGCAACACCTCGAGGAACCACAGGTGTCCAAGGCCGATTTCCAGCCGGCCTGTCAGCAGATAGCCCATCGCAGGGAAGACCGCGAACATGCATACCAGTATCGGCACGCCCAGCTTTACCAGCCGGTCTTTCATGAATATGGCTGCGCCTTTTCTCTCTAAGGATGACGGCACGAAGTAGGCGGAAATCATGAAGAAGAGGCCCATGAAGAAAGACATGTTCACGGCCATGAAGATGCCGAGGACGATCATGTCGAGTGTACTATTGGAATCCGAAACTATGGGCCAGCCTCCGCCCGGGCCATAGGGCTGGGCTGCATGATGGAACACGACCAGGGCGGTAAGCAACACTTTGAGGTTATCCAAAAAATAAATCCGTGACGTCGAGGCCGTTTTCGACAGAGCCCTGACCTCAGCACCTGTCTTATTAACCTCAACTTCCGCCGGCATACCTATAGCAGTTACACAATAATATTTAGTGTTTATGTTCCTGTCAAGTCTTCAGCAATTGAGGTAATAGCAGTTACTTGATACAGCTTAACACCCGACATTTGACAGCCTCTCTTAGTACCCGCCAACTTTACAGAACTGTTGACGGATTGTTATACAACCTTTAAATATCCTGCAATGATTGTTGGACATGCGCAATGAAGCTAAAACTAATCATATACCCCCCCACTGCTGAGCGCAAACTTCTAAATCTTTATACCGCTTAGTCGTCACAATCTGCTCCTAATTGTCATATTCAATTTCCGACTTTTCACGGCTTGTTCAGGAACGCCTGAATACCCTCAGACTTCCCAGAACCTTACGCCCGTTCAATCCGGATGACGTATTTAACTAATGCTTATTAAAAAAGTGTCGGAGCACTGCCCCGACCCGTTTACCACCAGCTCCAGGGCATCCCCCAGTACGGCAGGCTTATCCCCAGGCCGAAGCCAACGCAGCCGAGACCGTATCCGATGCCGCAGCCCAGGCCCCCGATAATGCCCGTGCCCAGACCACAGCCGATGCCACCGCCAACGCTCCCGACCCCGCAGCCCAGGCCGCCGATGGCCGTCTCGGCGCATGCGCTTGCCGGCAGCGCAGCCACGGCTGCCGCGGCGATCCCCGCTCCTGCTAACAGTTTCCTAAACACTCTGGAATTCCTCCTTCACAGTACTGTGAGACAACTGCTGCGTTGAACATTTGCGACCGTTAAAATGAAATACGGCAAAATTCACTGCTAAACAAATTGTAAACCCCTAATCGGGATTAGAATGATAAAAGAGGGCAAAAAATGACTGATAGATCAAATGCTGTCGTTCGACGACAGTTTGCTGACGTTTGACGACATCATAATGTCGTCTGTTGACAGCCTGCCTTACTTTTTATGGATCGAGAGGAGCTCAAGCGCCCCGAAGGCGACGATGGTCGCAACGACTCCCGTAACCGCTATTATGATGAGTAGCTCGAATGCCTGTGTCATGTTTTACACTCCGTCTGATGATACCTATCTTGACGTGATGATTTAAAAAGGTGGCGATGGCCGGCCGCCGGGAAGTCCCGATACGGGCTGGGTGCATATCGGATACCGGGCTGAAATGCAGAATAGCTTAATGATTCCACCGATCATACCTCTGATTGCCGGGATTGTCATGAAGTCATCAGTTACAGGGATCGTGGAGATCAAGAAGTGCGGTTTCAATACCAGGCCCAGGCTCATGGTGCCAGACGAGTCGGGGGACGAGGAGAGCCTCATGGACGTTCTCCCCGGAGCGTTCGGAAAATTCGAGGGCAAACGAGTGAAAGTGACCATCGAGACACTGAAGCCCTGAAAGGCCTTTAACGTATTATTTCTCGGCCTTCGTGTATTGCCACCCGTGGAATCTTGCATATGCTCACGGTATTCAACACAGAGCAAAGTTATTCGTGAAATGTTTTGTACGCTCAGCCGGCACTTAGCACTACATACACGACGTACACGACGTACACAACGTTTTACCGGTAATGGCCCGCGTAGCCTTGTTATTTAACGTCGTGTACGTTGTGTACGTAGTGTACGTTGTGTCAGGTGCCGGCCAGCCTGTACAAATAAATACCAACATGCGTGGTCACTGTGGCGGGGGAAACAGGCCAGCCTTCGTCGTGGAAAATAAGGATAAACGAAATGCGACCGTATCACATTGATCGCCCGGGGAATCGTGCATGGAAATGTCCATTGACAACATGTCGCTGGAGGACTACGGCGAAGTCCTTTCCATTTTCCGGGAAGGTGTGGACGCCGGCGATCTTGTAATGGAGTCGGATGACCCGGCCGGTATGAATCTCGCGTCGGGCCGCAATCTGGTGGCGAGGGCAGGTGGCAAAGTGGTCGGCTGGGCTGTCGTGCAGCCGGCGGACGATCCGTCCCGGGCGACCGCGGCCAGTGTCAGCGTATTCGTAAAGCCGGACTACCGGCGCATCGGCGTGGGCCGGGCGCTGCTCGACGCGGCTGCAGGCCAGTCGGCCCGCAGCGGTATCACCGCTTTGCTTACCGGCATCGTGCCGCAGAACGTGCCTGCATTGCTATTGCATAAGAGCTGTGGCTTCCGAGCCATAGGCATGCTCCAGAAGGCGGGCGTCGCATCGGGGAAGCTGCGGGATGCAGTATTGCTCCAGCGCAACTGCGGGTAACCTCCGGATCATTTCACACCAATCAGGATGGCGATAGTAGCTCACGCCTCACACGGATTCGACCCCGGAAAGCGCGTGAGTCGTGATATAGTTATTTGCATATCTTTTTGTACAGGCTGAAAAGGCACCTGACACGAAGGCCACAATGGCCACAACGTACGTTTAAAAAGGTTCATGGAAGCCCATTGATAAAAAGGACCTCGTGGCCTTTGTGGCCTTTGTGGCCTTCGTGTATGATGCCTTCTCATTGCATACAACATTTCCGGAATGTCTAAGGCTTTAATTCTAATTCGATAGATTGTAGCGCAGGTAAAATACTTGAAGGCCTTTAATCATTACTTCTATCTATGCCCGGGGACGAGAGATTCACCGCGTATTGCGGTCTGTATTGCAGGGACTGCATCCCTTCGGACATGCGCCTCTTCGATGCGCTCGAAGTGTTCGAGGCAGTCCTGGCCTCCGTGCGAAAGCATTAACGGTTTGCGGCTTCTTCTCACTGAAGGGTTACAGCATGGCCGCACATCCGTACTATATGCTTGACGTGTTCGCCGAGGAGAAATACGCGGGCAACCAGCTTGCCGTCATACGCAATGCCGCAGATATCGACACAGACACGATGCAAAAGATAGCCAACGACATGCACTTCTCTGAGACGACCTTCATCCTCTCGGACAAGCCGCGTGACGGTGGCTATGATGTCCGGATATTCACGCCCGAGGAGGAGCTCCCCTTTGCCGGGCACCCGACCATCGGCACCGCATATGCCATCATTCATGAGATCATCCGGAAACCCGTAAAGGCCATGACGCTGAACCTGAAGGTCGGGCCGATACCCGTGAGCGTCGACAGCGACGGCGTGCTCTGGATGAAACAAAACCCGCCCGTCTTCGGCAGGACTTTTAAGCCCGAAGAGTTTGTGGAAGCGATCGGGATAAGCACCAGCGACATTGACGATCGCTTCCCTGTACAGGAAGTATCGACCGGCCTCCCGGCCACCATCGTGCCGTTGAAAGCCACGGGTGCGCTGCGCAATGCCAGGCGGAGCCAGGAGGCGATGGACCGCCTTTACGAGAAGTACGGCATCATCACGCTATTGTTCTTCACGACTGAGCCGCGGAACAAGGGCAACGACCTGAGCGTCCGTGTTTTCACCTATTACCCCAGCGTTCCCGAAGACCCGGCCACCGGCAGCGCCAACGGGTGTCTCGCCGGATACCTCTCCAAATACAATTATTTCGGCGACAGCACCCTTGACGTGAAAGCCGAGCAAGGCTACGAGATAGGACGGCCGTCACTGCTACGCCTGCGGGCAAAACAGGCGGGCGAGACGATCGAGGTGCATGTCGGGGGCAGAGCCGTGCTTGTCGCTCGCGGCGAGCTTGTATAGGCATGTGAACCGGAACACTCGGAACCGTTTTTAAACGCCAGGGTCGCCAGGGAACGCCAGGGGCGCCAAGATTTTTTTAATTTTTAAGTTGCCAGGCAGGCCAAGCCGTCAGGAAGAGTCGCCAGGTACCAAAAACCAGTAACATGGAAAATGACATTTGTTTAGACCCTGGGCTTCTTGAATATCATGAAATCCCTGGCATCTTTTGTCCTGGCGATCTCTTCCTGGTTTTTTTGGTAGCTTTCTGTCAGGCTAAAAGTACTTATTTTATGTATCGACATATACGCTGGTAGGTTATTAATCGTCTTACCAAGGGGTTACTATGAGGTTGCATTACATCCAGCACGTGCCCTACGAGAACGCAGGCAACATCGAGGCCTGGGCGAAGAAGAACGGGCACACGCTCACCAAGACCGTGCTTTACTACGACGAGGCATTCCCCGATATGGGCGGGTTCGACTGGCTGATCGTCATGGGCGGCCCGATGAACGTCTACGAGGAGAAAGAGTACCCGTTCCTCGCCCGGGAGAAGCAGTTCATCACCGATGCCATAGCAAATAAAAAGCGCGTCCTGGGCGTCTGCCTCGGCGCACAGCTGATCAGCGACGTGCTGGGCGGCAAGGTGACAAAAGGCCCGCAGAAGGAGATCGGCTGGTACAAGGTCTCCCTGGCCCCGGAGGCAAAGAAGTCGCCCGTATTCGGCAAGCTGCCCCATGAGTTCACTGCTTTCCACTGGCACGGCGACACGTTCACAATTCCTGCCGGTGCAAAGCGGATGGCTTCCAGCGAGGCGTACGAGAACCAGGCCTTCGAGTACGACAACGGCCGTGTCGTTGGGCTCCAGTACCACCTTGAGCTGACCGACGACGGCATCAACAAGCTGGCGAAAAACAACAGTGACGACCTGGCCCCGGGCAAGTTCGTGCAGAAGAAAGAAGACTTACTTCACAAAGATGCAGAGCTGAAAGAGAATTACCAGATGCTCTGTACCTTGCTGGATGGCATGAGCATTGGACACAAAGGGCACTAAGGCCACGGAGGGCACTAAGTTGCGCAAGTGACGTATTGCCACAGGCTTGCATCCTTCGTGCCCTTAGTGGCCTCCGTGCCCTTCGTGTCCAATGCATTTTTATAGTGCTTGCCCTACAGGTACGGGTAAACATTTTTATTCGACAACGCATTATCCCAGTTACAAATCTATAGGAGGTTACGACAGGATGGAATCGAATTTCGCCGACCGGATGGGCAGCGTGCACAAGTCCTTCATAAGGGAGATATTGAAAGTAACGCAGGACCCGTCCATTATTTCCTTCGGCGGCGGACTGCCCAACCCGGCATCGTTTCCGATCCTGGAAATTTCCCAGGCGGCCGAGGCGGTGCTGCGGGAGAGCGGCAAGGACGCACTGCAGTACAGCACCACGGAAGGATACCTGCCGCTCCGGGAGATCATCGCGGAGCGGTATGCCGAGACGTGGCCTGGACGTGAGTCCGGACGATATCCTGATCACCAGCGGCTCGCAGCAGGGCATCGACCTGACCGGGAAGGTGTTCATCAACAAAGGCGACCGGGTGCTGGTCGAGCGGCCGACGTATCTCGCGACGTTGCAGGCTTACGGCCTCTACGAGCCGCAGTTCCGGTCCATACCGCTGCTGGATGACGGGCCCGACCTCGAGGCGCTGGAGCGGGAGCTGGACGAGGGCATCAAGATGTACTATGCGGTCCCGAACTTCCAGAACCCGACAGGCATCACATACTCCCTGAAGAAGCGGCAGGAGGTCGCCCGTCTCCTCAACGACTATGGCGTCGTCTTCATCGAGGACGACCCCTACGGCGAGATCCGGTTCATGGGCGAAGACCTGCCCCCGGTGAAGTCGATGATGGAGAATTCGGTCCTGCTGGGCTCATTCTCCAAGATCGTGTCCCCCGGCATGCGGCTGGGCTGGCTGGTGGCGCCCGACGACATCATGGACAAGGTCATCGTCGCCAAGCAGGCTACGGACCTGCATACCAACTACTTCATCCAGCGGGTCGTGCACCGGTACATGGCCGATAACGACGTCGACTCACATATCGGGAAGATCAAGGCGCTGTACCGTGAGCAGCGCGACCACATGGTCAAAGCCGTCGAGGCACACTTCCCCGAAGGGGTGCAGTGCACGAAGCCGGAAGGCGGCATGTTCCTCTGGGTGACGCTGCCCGAAGGCGTGTCGTCCGTGGAGCTGTTCGATCTCGCGATCAAGGAAAAGGTGGCCTTTGTGCCTGGCAAGGCATTTTACGCAGACGGCAGCGGCGACAACACGCTGCGGCTGAACTACACGAACTCGACCGCAGGCGCAATCGACGTCGGTATCGAGCGTCTCGGGAATGCCATCAGGCTACTAATGGCGGAGAAAGCCTATGTCGTCCGATAAACGGCTTATCCTGCTGGGCGCGGTCAGTGATTACCTCCGCTGCTCCGACATCGTGGACTTCGATGACCCGGCCGTAGCGGTGCTGGGCGATGCCGTCGCCGGCGGCGAAGACGTGGCTGTGCTCCGCAGGGCCTTTGAGCTGGTCCGGGACCGGTTTCCCCATTCGTTCGATGCCGGCAGGGAAGCAGGCATCGCATGCAGCGCATCGGACGTCGTGCGGCTGGGGCACGGCCTTTGCTATGCAAAATCGCATTTGCTGGCGGCGCTCCTGCGGTACAACGGCATCCCCGCCGGGTTCTGCTACCAGCGGATGAACAGCGAGCGTGGCGGCTTTATCCTGCATGGCTTTAACGCTGTCTGTGTCGGCGACAGCTGGGTCCGCGTCGACGCGCGGGGTAACAACGATCGAGTCCGGGTCGAGTTTAACCTAAAAGAAGACATGTTAGCGTATCCTGTCGATGAGTCCGCCGGAGAGCATGCATTTCCCCTTGTATTTCCGAAGCCTGACTCGGGCCTGATCCGGGCGCTGCGCTTCGGGTCCGGATGCCGTCCACAGGACATCGTCCTGCCCGGCGACCTATCCTGTCCGATGGGCGGAGACAATTAGTTTTATGACTGATGGCGTTGACATTTAAATGGCCTTCTGAGCTATATTCTGAGGTATAAAATGAAGTTATCATTGTTAGTTCTGGGCGAGACGCTGGCAATATGCAGCCTGAAGCGGGACAGCCCCCTTCCGGACTGGGCCACGTCGAGCGATTTCTTCTCGATCACCCGCACGTATGACGAGCTTTCCATCGTATGCCCGCAGGATAAGGTGCCGGCGGGCGTCGATATTAACAAGAACTGGCGCTGTCTCAAGGTGCAGGGCCCGCTGGGGTTCTCGATCACCGGCATCCTGGCGTCGCTGTCCATGCCGCTGGCCAGCGAGGGCGTGAGCATCTTCGTGTTCTCGTCCTATGATACCGACCACATCATGGTCAAGCAGTACGAGCTGGAAAAGGCCGTGGAAGTCCTGCAGAAAGCAGGGCACACGGTACAATACCAGAAATAATTTTTTTCTCTTTTTGAGCTTCCATACCGGCTATGCCTGAATAAGAAAATGTTCCGGGTATGTTGAAAACGTACATTTTCTCGCCTTGATAGTGTTCATGCGCGCGAGCGGCCGCCCGTAATGCGACGCGCCCTGCCTTAAAAGATTTATATACATACCATCATGTATATCAGATTGGTTTTATGAGAAAGACCAAAGAGGAAGCCGGAGTCACCAGGGAAAAGCTCCTGGATGCCGCGCTGAAAGTGTTCAGCAAAAAGGGCTACGCCATGACCACGCTGGACGACATCGCGAAAGAGGCCGGAGTCACCCGTGGCGCGCTATACTGGCACTTCAAGGGCGGGAAGGCAGAAATCTTCACGGAGATACTGAACAAGGGCTTCGGTCGGGTCAGCGATCTCCTTGAGCGGCTGATGTCCGAGGGGGGCACACCCCTGGAAATCATGGAGAGAATGATGACCCGCCTGCTACAGTTCGTAGAAGAAGACGATGATTATCGGGCGGTGCAGGAGATCCTAATTTTCAAGATGACCGACGATCCTGATCTTGCGTTGAGGCTGGAGGATAAAAGACATGCGCAGGAGGAATCCGTTAACTATATCGCTGGCTTGATCGAGCAGGCGAAGGCAGCGGGCGAGGTGCGGCCCGATACCGATGCGATGACCGCAGCCGTCGCGGCCTATGGCATGCTGAACGGCATCGTATTCCTCTGGATGGTGGAGCGGGCGGCTACCGAGAAGCCGCAGTTCTCCCTGAAGAAAGATGCGCCGCTCGTTCGTTAAGCTTTATCTGCGGAGCATTACCGCCCGATAGCTGGCAATAGCAAGCTATAAATATTACTAACATACATGTATGTATGTAAACTTTTAAGGGCTTAGCCCCGGGTTCACTCAAGTTGAATATAGTATGGTCAATTTACATACAAACATGAATGTATATTGAGGTATCAACGATGGAAATGAAGAAAGAAAGCCTGAAAATGGATAAGAACCAGAAGCTTGCGCTTCTCGTCGTATCCGTGGCCATATTCACAGACATCATGATCTATAGCATGATCGTACCGATACTGCCGCAATATGCCGCGGAACTCGGCGCATCGCAGGAGATCATCGGGCTGATGTTCGCCAGCTACGCGATCGCCTTCCTGATCACCACGCCGATCGTCGGCATCATTTCTGACCGCATGGGCCGTAAGCTCCCGATGATAGCAGGTCTCGTCGGACTGTTCGGCTCCACGCTGCTGTTCGCGTTCTCGAATGATACCGCCACGCTCATCGTCGCCCGCGCATTACAGGGCGTATCCGCGGGCGCAACCTGGACGGCAGGACTGGCGTTGCTTGCTGATATGTTCCCTGCAGAGACGCGCCAGCAGGCGACCGGGTTCGCACTGGTCGGCAGCTTTGCCGGGACGCTGCTGGGTCCGGCGTTCGGCGGCATGCTATACGAGGCCGGCGGCTATACGCTCCCCTTCATAGTGGCTGCCGGAATCGTGCTCGTCGACGGGGCCGCCCGTATGTTCTTGCTCAAGGACCCGCCCAGGCAGAGCGATAGCGAGAAACCGACACTGCGGACGCTGATAAAGAGCCCTGCCATGGTTATCCTGGCTGGCGTCATCGTAATCACCTCGTCGACGATTGCACTGCTGGAGCCGACGCTGCCGCTGCACCTGGCGCAGAACCTTGGCGTATCGCCGACACTGATCGGGCTGCTCTTTGGCATCATCGTGGTAGGCAGCATTATCGCCTCGCCACTGTCATACGTCGTCGCCCGGCGCTTCGGCCGCCGGAAGACCGTCGTCGCCGGGCTTATCGCTACCGGGCTGCTGCTTCCTGCCACGGCCTTCGCCGGCTCCTTCCTGATAGAAGCCGTCCTCATGTTGCTGCTGGGCGCCGTGCTGGCCATCGGGCTGGCCTCGGTACCGCAGGAAATGACCGAAATCGCCGATCGCCTGGGTCGTGGCGGCTATGGCGCAGTCTATGCGCTGTACAACGTCGCCATGTCCGTAGGCATGATGATCGGCCCGCTCGCCGGCGGCATACTGGCCGGGTCCATGGGGATCGGCGTCGGGCTTGCTATTGCCGGGGCCTGCATGGTCGTCTATGCAATAGTGCTGGCCGTCAGCCTCCGACCGGCGGGGGCTCCTGCATCCTCCGTATTATCGGTAAAGATGTGAGCGGCCGGTCACCAGATCGGCCAGAACTTTTTTCCTGAATATATGTCATTGGGGTTACTTTTTGTGTATTCAGATAAGGCACCAAACACAAAGTATAGTCGTTCCTGTATCTTTTTGCTCAGGCTCATGACCCTTCCGACACGAAGGCCACAATGGCCACAATGTACACGAAGTCTTCGATGGAAAAGAGGCAATAGCAGCCTCTTTTAAAAGTATACGTCGTGTACCTTGTGGCCTTCGTGGCCTTCGTGTCGGAAGGGTCACAAGAGTACATAATTTTTTTCGAATGACTATACACAGAGTACACAAAGTCTTGATCGGAAGAGGCTGCCGTAGCCATTTCTTTAACCGTACCATGTGAACCCTGTGAACTCTGTGTTGAATACCTTATCAGTGTAAACAACATTTTCCCAATGACTATACACCGGTAATTTTTTTAACCATCCCCGGCCTATAGTAAGAAAATCATCAGCCGGAGAAGTTTCATGATCATCAATAACGCCACCTTCTGGGACGGCAGTAAAATCGTCAAAGGCCAGCTGCGTAACGGCCCCTCCGACGAGGAATTCGATGCGTCGGGCAAGCTTGTCATACCCGCTTTCAACAACGCCCATACACACCTGGCTATGACCCTGATGCGTGGCGCGGGCGACGGCCTGAAGCTGCAGGACTGGCTGGACAAGGTTATCTTCCCGATGGAGCAGAAACTTACGCCTGATCTCGTCTACAAAGGCTCGATGCTGGGATGCGTCGAGCTGATCCGCACCGGCTCGTCGTCATTTACCGACATGTACTACTTCGTGGAGTCAGTCGCCCGGGCGGTCGAAAAGTCGGGCATCAGGGGCCTGCTGGGCACGCCGATCACGAGCTTCGGCACGCCGTACTATAAAGACGCATATGACGCGCTGCGGCTCGCGGAAGGGCAGCTGAAAAGCAGGCGGTCATCACGGGTGGACTATTGCGTGGCACCGCACTCGATCTATCTGTGTTCCGAAGAGGTGCTTATCCAGGCAAAGGCGCTGGCCCGGAAATATGGCGCGAAACTCACCACTCATATCTCCGAGACGCGCAAGGAATGCGTAGACTGCCATAAGCAGACCGGGCTGTGGCCGGTGGAATACCTGGACAGTATAGGGCTGCTCGACGAGGACACCGTTCTTTCGCACGCCGCATGGCTTACCAAGATGGAGGTAAAAATTCTCGGCGATCGCGGCTGCACTGTCGTCCATTGCCCGGCATCGAACATGAAGCTCGCCTCCGGGGGCGTCATGCCGCTGCCTGAGCTGCTTGCCGCCGGCGTAAAGGTCGCCCTGGGCACCGACGGTGCGTCCAGCAATAACTCGCTCGACATGATGCGGGAAATGAAGATCGGCTCGCTCCTGCAGAAGTCCCACCGCTGGGATGCGACCGTCGCACCTGCTCCTGTAATGATGAGAATGGCCACTACGGGAAGCAAAGACCTGGCGTTCGTCGATTTAAACGATGTCAGGATGCTTCCGCACCACGACCTGATCGCCAACGTAGTCTACTCCGGCGGCGCGGTGACCGACCTGCTCGTCGACGATCGCTTTGTCCTGCGGGATGGCGTGATCACGACCTTCGACGAGGCTGCGGTCAAGCGAGAGTTCATCGAGGCTGCCACGGAGCTATTGGGATGACGATCGGAGCTACTCCGATGAAGATCGCGGCGCTCTTCTCCGGGGGCAAAGACTCGAGCTATGCCTTATTCTGCGCCCGTCTTTTCGCCTGGGACGTCACGCACCTGGTGACCGTCTTTTCCGCATCGCCCGAGTCCTATATGTACCACGTGCCGGCCATAGAGCTGACCCGGCTGGCGGCTGAGTCCATCGGCATCCCGCTGGTAGAGGTGGCCACGCCGCCGGAGCCGGAAGTCGAGCTAATACCCCTGCGTGACACACTGGCCTCGCTGGGCGTGGACGGCATCGTCTCAGGGGCGCTGGCCTCCGAGTACCAGCGTCGCCGGCTGGACCAGATCTGTCAGGACATTAACATCAAGTCTTTCGCGCCGCTCTGGCATAAGAACCCACGGGAGCTGATCGGCGAAATGGTGGACGAGGGCTTCGAGATCATGATTGTCGGTTGTTCGGCCGAAGGGCTGGACGAGAGCTGGCTGGGCCGGGTGCTGGATAAAAAGGCGCTGGCAGAGCTGGACAGGCTGCACGATCGCTATGGCATCCATGTCGCAGGCGAGGGCGGGGAGTATGAGTCGATGGTGCTGTCAGGGCCCCATATGCGGCGGCGTATCCGGGTCGAATACGAGAAGGAATGGCATATCCATTCCGGAAAAATCGTCGTTAAAAAAGCATGGCTGGAATAATGAAGCGTGCGAGCGGCCGCTCGCGCGCACGTGCGCATGGCCACCCATTTCTGTCGCCTGATGCGGTCAATAGCCTTCCATCTCTCGCTCCCCGGCCTTGAGGACATCCTTACACTTATCGGGCAGTTCCTCGAACCTGTTCACGCGCTCGACTTCGCGTATGAATCGCAGTCTGCCCTCCGGGCTTAAATTGACGTAGGCATCCGTATGGGTGATCTTGAACGCCCGCTTGCTCAGCTCTGGATTAATCGTGATACCTCCATCGCAATGTCAGCGGCAATATTAAAAAAATACGTGCTGTTTATTCGCGGACGACCGGGGACGCGTTCAGGTCGAACGGGTTGGTGCGCATGGACAGCGAAAACAGGTACGGGTAGTTCGCCTGCAGGTAACCCGTGTAGCTAAGCCACTGGCCGGCCAGTTCCCCGTAGGCCCGGCTCACGTCGTTGCACAGGTGCTGATAGTCGTGTTCCGGGAGGCCCTCCAGCGACTGCCTGTAGTCCAGCTCTTCGGTCAGGTGAAACACCGAGCGCAGGACGTCGGTAAAGCTCTCGTGCTCCAGCAGGATCGGGTTTTCCAGCAGCTGGACCAGCAGCTCACGATGCGACGACAGCATTTGTTTGATTGCGGCCATGTCGGAAACCGGGGGACATACGGTGAAGTGGTGTGCCTTCAGCCGCTCCCGGACCTTATCGTAATCGTCGACTGACCACTGGCTGTTAACGATCAAATCTTTCCTGATTTCGTCCAGCGCCGGGTCCTCCCTGGCTATCGTCCGCAGCAGCCGGACCCCTATTTCGCTGTAGAAGATGCCGATGACCATGTTCATCTTCTCGAGGCGCTCCTGTCGCTCCCGCCGCTGGAGCAGCTCATCGAGGATGAGCGTGGTGAAGACGACGGTGATCGGCGTCAGGGACAGCAGGAAAAACAGGTCGCGGGTCAGGATGACCTGATCGTGAAAGATGGTATAGTGGATTACGAACAGGGCCGCCGAGACGAGGCACAGGGCTACGCCGAACCGCAACCGCCAGCTGATCGCTACCATGGCCTACCGGGTAGTGACCTCGCACCCGTCCTCTGTGACAATGAGCGTATGCTCCGCCTGGGAGACCATGCCGCCCTCCTGCTCGACCAGGACCGGATACGCGTGCACAATGCCGGCCCGCATCAGGCTGTCGAGCGTCTTTTCCGACCGCTTCAGCCCCTTCAGCCAGCGCCGTGCGAACGGCAGCCCGTCGAAGGACTGGATGGCCTTCAGCATGTCCCGTTCCCACGGCAGCCTTACCGGCCGGACGGCGGAGAGACCGAAGATTTCCGCCGCCGTGCCTTCGACGACGATGCCGACGCCGTCTGTGGCGAACGGCTCGATGGCGATCACCTGGTTTGCCTGCAGTATAATGCCCTGCCCCATGCGCCGGTTCGGGATAGACGGCGGCGCATGCTGGACGAACCGCTCGAGGCCATGGCCGGTCAGGTTGTAGATCGGCTTAAAGCCCATGCCGTCGATGGTCGCCTCGATGACCTCGCCGATGGCAGCAGTCGAGACACCTGCTTTGACCGTCTTAATGGCTTCTTCCAGCGCCTTTTCGGACGCTTTGACCAGGTCCGGGTTGCCGGACAGGTCGACGGTGACGGCGGTATCCGCAATGAAGCCGTCGATGTGGACGCCGATGTCCAGCTTGACGATGTTGTCCTCGAAGACGCGCAGGTCCTCCGGCTCGGGCGTGTCATGAGCCGCCTCGGCATCAGTCGAAATGTTCACGGGGAACGCAGGCTTTCCGCCTCTCGCCACGATATCTGCCTCGATGGCCTCGGCCACGTCGAGCATTTTTTTGCCTTTCTGTACGCGTGTCGCGGCACTCTCGCGGACTTCCTTGAGAATGCGGCCTGCCTGTCGATACTTATCCAGGTTTTCTTGTGTTTCAACGGTCATACAACCAGCTCCCTCGGGAACTTTGTCAGATCTTCGCAGCCGTTTTTCGTGACGACGACGATGTCTTCCAGCCGGCAGCCGCCGACGGCCGGGTCATACAGGCCAGGCTCGACGGTCACCACCATGCCGGGCTGCAACGTGAATGTGCTCGTCTGGCTCAGCCTCGGCAGCTCATGGATGTCCAGCCCGACTCCGTGACCGACCGAATGGATGTAGCCGGTCTTCGATTTCGTTCGCGTGGTGCCGAAGCCATGCTTTTCGAAGAGGTCACAGACGATGTCGTCGATCATCCTGCAAGGGTTGCCCGGCTTTATGGCCTTCAGGGCTTTATCCTGCGCCTCGTACACCAGTTTGTACATTTCTTTCATTTCCTTCGTGGGCCTGCCCTTGAGGACCGTCCTGGTCATATCAGCCCAGTATCTGCTCTTCTTGCCATGCGGGAAGGTATCGATGACGATCATCTGGTTCGCCGGGACGGGTCCCGAACCCGCATAGTGCGGGTCGGCGGCACCGGGCCCCGCTGCCACGATGGTCTCGGTAGTGTCGTAGCCGTGCCGCAGGAACACCAGCTCGATCTCCCGCTGCAGGCGTTCCGCAGTCAAAGGCTTATCCTGGTAGTGCAGGATGCCGCCGCGGACGGTAGAGTTCCTGATCATGCCGATGGCCTTGGCCTGCGCTTTCTCGTTCACCAGCTGGGCCTGCCGGACGAACTCGATCTCCTCCGGCGTCTTGATCATCCGCGCCTCGTCGGCCTTCATGGCTGCCGCACTGATCTTGATGCCCCTGGACCGCAGGCGGTCAGCCAGGCCGAGAGGGAAGCCCTCCGGGACATCGGCGCCTTTGACCGACAGGTCTTCCAGGAGCGCAGCCAGCGTGTCCGCGTAAGCCGCCTCCGGGTTCTTCGCCTTTTTGAGGCGGCCGCTGTAGTCGTAGTCCTCCAGCGAAATGACGTTTTTTACCCGGGACTCCTTTTCCGCCCGGCCCTTCTCCATGGTCGAGACGAGGACGTACTCCTCGCCACCCGCGCACACGTAGGCGAACGCGTCAGGGGCCAGGAACTTCGTCACATAGTAAAGGTCGGCGTCGTGATCGCTGATGCCGACCATGATGACCGGCGCGTCGCACTTGTCTTTTGCCATGGTGATCAACCTGATTGCAGCAAAGCTGGCTTGTTTTATAGATACAAAGCCGCATAACAGAGATATAATTTTGCATGACGGCCGCCATGGGCATGAAGGCGACGAGCTCACGTGCCGGGCATTTCGACGCTGGCCGGGCAGGTGCCCGCGCGCGTGCGCGTGACCGTGTTGAAGGTATCCACCATTATACTTAAACGTGGTATTACAGGCCGCCGATTTCACCCTGTACATGGGACTCGGGCAGCAATCGCGTCACTGGCGCTATGACCAGGGCTTTCCTGACCACGCCGGTAATTTCACCGATGCCAGCAGGCTTGAGAAGAAAATGGAACGCTCCGGCGTTCATAGCCTCTTCCTGTGCGCTCACGTCGGCACTTAAAAAGATGACCCGGGTAGCGGGCTCGATGCGGAGCATCTCCTTTGTCACCTCGATTCCGCTCATACCCGGAAGGCGGTTATCCATCAGCACGACCCGGGGCTTTATGGCACATTCGTTGAACTGCGCCAGGGCGTCGATGCCGTTATCGGCGGCAAAACACACCTGCATGCCCATACCCGTAAATATCTGCCGGTACAGCGAGATCAGGTCGTGCTCGTCCTCGACAATCGCCGTACACACCGGGCACCTGGTGGCTTCACGCTCGTTCATCGTCAGTCCTCTCATTATGCGTCCAACAGAAGTCCTGCCGGTACGAATGCACTGGAATCTCAACAGTTATTCCCATAACACTTAGTTGGGGTTTAAGCGGTAAAAAAGTGAACGGACTATATATAAAATGCGTTAAATATGCGTCATTTTATATAGCTGGCAACATAACGATGAACCGGCTTCCTTTCGAGTAGTCGCCTGGCACCCGGTCTTCGACCCATACGCGGCCGTGGTAGCTGTCCACCAGCGATTTGACGAGGTACAGGCCGAGGCCCATTCCTTTTGCCCTGGTCTCGCCGCGCTGTAGCCGGTTGAAGACCTTCTCCTTCATGTCATCAGGAATGCCAGGGCCATTATCTTCGACAGATACCTTATATGACGGCCGGTCGTCCTGGATGGCCGCTTCAAGGCTGATGGAAATCCGGCCATTGTCCAGGCCCGCATGCTTAATAGCATTGCTAAGCAGGTTTGAGAAGACGTCGTGGATGAGCTGGTTCGCTTTAACATAGCAGGGGCCTGTGCATTCCCGGTTTATTATTTACACCCGTACCAGGCGTCTCATATTCGTTCGCGATCTCCGAAAGCAGCTGTCCCAGCTCGATGATCTCGTCCTTCATGTCGCCATCAGTGATCTTCTGGAGCTTCCTCACGTTACCGATGAGCACGCTGCTCCGGCGCAGTGACTCGTATGGCTTCTCGATGAAGTCCCTGTCCTCTGTCTTTCAAGTCCAGCGTCTCCTGCGCGATCTCCAGGTAGCCCATGGCGATCTGGTTCAGGTTGTTAATGTCGTGGCTCAGCAGGTCAACGTACAGTTCCGCCCGGGCCTTGGCCTGCCGCAGCTCCTCTGTGCGTTCCCGCACCCGGATCTCCAGCTCATCCCTGGACTGCTGCAGCTCTTTTTCAGCACGGTCCCGCCTCTCCCGGTCCCTGATCGCTTTTACCCCGTAAGCCAGGTTTTCCGCCAGGTCCGCCAGCAGCCCGAGCTCCTCGTCCTCGAACGCTCCCTGCCTGCCGGAATAGATCACCAGTGTCCCGAGTATCTGGTTTTCGCAGATGACCGGGAGGTTCAGGGTGGACAGGTACCCTCTCCTGATCGCCTCCTGCCGCCAGGGCTGCATCGCAGCGTCCTCGTTGACGTTTCGCGACCCGTATGGCTTGCCAGTCCTCAGGCTGATGCCGGTCGGGCCGCTGCCGCGGACCGGGTCGTTGAGGGCGATCTTCAGTTTGTCGACATAGCCCTCGTCGTAGCCGGCACGGGCAACGGGCCTGACGGTCCGGGCTTCATCCTCCTCGATGTAGCCGATCCAGGCCAGGCGATAGCCGCCCTCGTTGACGACGATCTGACAGATGTCGTTAAGGAGTGTGGGCTCGTCCTCTGCACGTATCATCGCCTCCTTGCATTTGGACAGCGCTTTCAGGGCCCGGTTCGCCCGCTGGAGCTCGTTCTCAACCCGCTTGCGGTCCGCGATGTTGTTGACGAACGCGAAGTAAAAGAGCAGGTTTCCTTTCGCGTCGACCGCCTCGTTCACGAGCAGCTCGACCGGTATCCTCGTGCCGTCTTTCCGGACAAACTCTTTTTCATACCGTTGCGTCTTTCCCGTCCTGTGGAGCGTTGTCAGCGCCCCGGCCTCCGGGTCCCTCCATTCCGGTGGTGTCAGGTCGATCGACCAGCTCAGGCTCCTCAAAAGCTCTTCCCGGGTCATAGCCGGTCAGCTCGCAAAAGGCGTCGTTGCACGTGAACATCCTGCCATCGGGATAGCCGGCGACGAACGGCTGGGAGGTGGCCTCCATGGCATCGCATAAGAACTGGATTTTTTCCTGCCACGCGTCGGTTTCCCTGGCAGTTCTGCTTCAATTTCTTTGTGATCAAGCCGTTCTCTCCCCGTACTAAATACCGTAATATGAATGCCAATAGATTATTGCAATTTCGCGATCTTGACGCAAATATATAAATAGTTTTTAACAGGGAGAAGCCGGCTATGCCGTGACAGCTAATTATCGATGGCCGGCAGCATTACCACGAACCGGCTGCCCTTCGAATAATCTCCACTGACCCGGTCTTCGACCCACACGCGCCCGTGGTAGCTTTCCACGAGCGATTTGACCAGGTACAGGCCCAGCCCGATGCCTCTCGCTTTGGTCTCGCCCCGCTGCAGCCGGTTAAAGATCTTATCCTTCAGCTCGTCCGGGATGCCCGGACCGTTATCCTCGACCTCAACCTGGTAATACCTGTTAGTGCCATCCCGGGCTATGCCCACGCTGATCTCGATGTTCGCGCCGTTGCCACTGGAATGCTTGACGGCGTTGCCGACCAGGTTGGCGAACACGTCATAAAGCAGCTCGTTCGCCATGACTTTGTGTGATCCGCTGCCGTTGTTACAGATAATCTTCTCGTCCGGCGATCTCCCCGTATTCGCGGACCACCCGGTTGAGGACTTCGTCCAGGTCGACGACGTCCTCTTTGATCTCCCGCGCCTGGACCCGCTGCAGCTTCCGGACGTTGTCGATCAGCTTTGCGCTCCGCTGCATCGTCTCCAGAGGCCTGGTGATCAATTCCCTTTCGCTATCATCCAGGTCCAGGGCATCAAGGGCCAATTCAAGGTAGCCGATGGCGATCTGGTGCATGTTGTTGATGTCGTGGCCCATCAGGTCCAGATAAAGCTCAGCCTGCGTCTTGGCTTCCAGCAGCTCTTTCTCGACCTGCTTGCGCTCGGTGATATCGACGAATGCCCCGACACAGCCGCGGACATTTCCGCCCGCATCTCGCAGCGGGCTGGCGTTGCCCAGTATCGTCATCTGTCTGCCGCTGGGTAAAAGGACCTCAAGCTCTGAAGTTGAGTACGTCCACGCCTCTAGATGCCGCTTCCTGCATCGTGAGCTCGTCCGGCTGGAGCTCCCGGCCGTCCCGGAAGAAACGCCTGGTCGTATCCTGCCCGGTATGTGCCGGGCCGGCAGAGACATTATCACCTTCCTTCGCCTCATAGAACCGGTTTGCCGCCTTGTTGCCGCTGATCTCATGACATTGCGGGTCGTGCGATACCCAGATCGCGGCCGGGACCACGTCCATCAGCTTCTCCAGCTCTTCCGTGTGCTGGCGGGCGGTCTCCTCGCTTGCCCGCAGCGCGTTGGTCACCTTTTCCAGCTCGTCGTTGGTGGCGCGAAGTTCCTCAAGCTGGACTTCCATTTCCTCCGTTTGCGCCTGGAGCTCGCCCTGCTTCGTCTGCAGGCTTTCGTTGGCAATCAGGAGCTGTGCCTCGCTCTTGCGAAGCTCTTCTTCGGCCCTCTTGCGCTCGGTGATGTCGGTAAGCATGCCCATAATAGAAATTAACTGGCCATTTTTATCCCATCCTGGCGTAGCGCTAACTATCGCCCAGAGGGTCGTACCGTCCTTGCGAATGTACTTTTGCTCATAGCTACCTCTAAGGCCCTGCCGCCGCCGTTTAAGGTTCTGACTCGCGATAGCCCTGGCCTCTTCATCCATGAAATCGTAAGCCGATTTTCCGATCATTTCTTCCGGGCTGTAACCGATCATTTCGGCCATTATCTTATTAACATAAGTTGTCCAGCCATCCGGATCGGCCATCCATATGCCTTCGGTGGCCGTCTCGACGATGGAACGATATTTCACCTCGCTTGCCCGCAGCGCATCCTCAGCCCTCTTGCGCTCGGTGATCTCCTTCTCCAGGTCTGCCTTGGAGGCCGTGGCCATCTTCAATTGTGCCGTCATCCGGTTGAATGCGCCCGCGAGCTCGCCGAATTCGTCGCCTTTTTTCTCCTCGATCGCATGATCAAGGTTGCCGGAGCCGATGATTTGTGTCCCTGCCTGCAGGTCAGCTATCGACTTCAGCGTACGCCGATAGATCAGGAAATAGCTCGTGAGGATGAAAGCGCCAAAGGTCCCCAGCAGGGCGATAATGAGCAAATAGTTGACCATCTTCTGCTGGTCCTGCTCTTCGCGGATTTTTTGTGACAGCCGGGACGCATCGAAGACCATGCCCTGGGTCTGGACGCCTATCCTGCTGGAAGAGACCTGGATGAATGCCGGGTCGATCGAGCTATTCTGTGTCCCGGATGCGGCGTCGGCGTGAGCGACGATGTCCGCGAACACTTCTCGCAGCCGCTGCTGGCTCGATTTAATGTTGTTGACCAGTACCTGCTGATCTGATGCGTCCACGGTCAGGTTCCCCAGATCGTCGTTTATCGAAGCATATTTGGACTCCCATCGGCTGACCTGCTGGCTTTCCTGGTACAGGAGATAATCGTTGGTCAAATAGCCCAGCTCGTTAGCTTTCAGCTCTATACTCTTCGCCAGCTCTTCCTGCGCGTTCAGAAGCGCGACATTCTGGTTCGTGGTGATCACCGAAGCGGAAATGACCAGCAGGGCAATGGTGAAGAATGCAATACTGACGATCAACTGGGTCCGGATGTTCATGATCTCACTCCGTTATCAACACCGATCTTCATGACACTTCCTTCAACCGATGATATTTACAGCTTCGGGATTTACTTTCTCAAGACCTGTTATGTTAATGTACTTCCGGAAATCAGGTATCACTATCTTATCAGTCAGATTA
Source organism: uncultured Methanocellaceae archaeon (assembly GCA_963769045.1). Lineage (GTDB taxonomy): Archaea > Halobacteriota > Methanocellia > Methanocellales > Methanocellaceae > Methanocella_A. The sequence continues at coordinate 93,772 of CAVYKK010000029.1, read as the reverse complement.
TTATTGATCATCCATCGCCCTTCGTCTTCCATGGCGAGGACTAACGAATGGTCCAGTGTAAGAGAATATTGATGATCCGGCCAGACCGCAACCATTGTCGCATCAGAATAATTCATCCGTTTTTGTATGATACTTTTTGTCTCGGCCGGATGTGTAATTGAATATTCCTCGGCCTGTTTGAGTGATTCCAGGAACTTACTAATCGTCGCCGGATGGCTGGCAGCCCAGTCGTTCCTGCAGGCCAGGACGACGTAACCTTTCTGGCTGTTTTGTATTGGCCATGCAATCACATTATTGCCTAATCGCTCTTTGCTTTGATCAAGATATTTGAATACGGCAACAACCCCGTCAACGCTGCCATTCGTGATGGCATCCACATATTGCGAGGTCGGCATATCAACAAGAGTCACATCCTCGACGTGCAAGCCGCGCAGGTTGAGGAACCTGCCGAGATAGAATTCCCCGATCGTGCCCCTGCTGGCACCTATCTTTTTACCTTTGAGATCAGAAACGTCTTCGATTCCACGGTCATTCCGGCAGATGAGAAATACTGACTGATACTTGTCGATGTTCCCGATTATACTGATATTTTCATTATTAAACGCCTCCCTTACGATGGAATACTCGGGTGCCAGCGTTATGTCCGTCTCATTATTCTCCATCTCTTCGATCGAGGCAACGGTTGATACATAATCGTGCAGGGTCACATTCAGGCCATTCCTGGAAAAAAAGCCCTGGTCATGGGCGATAAATACCAGTCCGGAATACTCGTAGAGCAAATTTCCGACGTCGATTGGCTCGGGCGCTCCCGGATGTGTTGTCGGGAAACTCATGAGATACCACGTGACAAGACCTCCCAGTGATAGCAGAATGGCAATAATGAATCCGGCGACAACCATCTTTTTCGTGATGTAACCCCCGACATTATCCTATGTTTCAAGAATTGCTTTATTAATAAACGCTTATAGTTTATAATAATATTTATTGATAAATATTGTTTGCAGGACTCTCCCCCATCGTTGAAATTCGTGTCTGCTCACGCCATAGAAAAGTACATTACCCGCCAGGAAGCTATTTTGTTCAACTCATGGAAAAAATGCAGATCGCAGCCCGTGAACTGGTAGAAATGGTCCTGTCAGGCGACGTGGTCACCCAGGACCAGCTGAACAAGGCCAAGAAAACGGTTAGCATCGCCCATGGCCTGTCAAAACTTCCGCGGAACTCGGACATCCTGGCGGCTGCGCAGGGCGACGAGCACGACGCCGTGGTCACGCTGCTCCGGAAGCGGCCGATGCGGACGGCATCCGGCGTGGCCGTGGTCGCAGTAATGACTTCCCCGGAAAAGTGTCCGCACGGCAAATGCGTGCCCTGTCCCGGAGGCGTGGACTCGATCTTCAACTCGCCCCAGAGCTATACCGGCACTGAGCCGGCCGCGCTGCGGGCCGTGCAGCAGAACTATGACCCTTACCGACAGGTGACGGTCCGGCTGCAGCAACTTCAGCAGATCGGCCACCAGCTGGACAAGTGCGAGCTGATCATCATGGGCGGCACCATGACCGCGCGGTCGATCGACTACCAGGAGTGGTTCGTACGCCGGTGCCTGGAGGCGATGAACGACTTCGGCGGGGAGCCAAAGCCGACAAGGTACATCGAGGACGCACAGTCGGTTAACGAGACAGCAGCCATCCGCAACGTGGCCATGACATTCGAGACCCGCCCCGACTGGTGCCGGGAAGTCCATATCGACCGGATGCTGTCGTTCGGCGGCACCAAGGTCGAGCTCGGCGTGCAAAGCGTCTATGACGACGTCCTGACCGGCATCGAGCGTGGTCATACGGTCGCGGACAGCGTGGAAGCCAACAGGGCTTTGCGAGACTCGGGCTTCAAGGTCGGTTTCCACATGATGCCCGGCCTGCCCGGATCCGGTTTCGACCGTGACCTGCAGATGTTCAGAGAACTGTTCGCGGACCCGCGTTTCTGCCCGGACTACCTGAAGATCTACCCCACGCTGGTCGTGGAGAACACGAAGCTGTACGATATGTGGAAGCGGGGCGAGTATAAGCCGCTGACAAGCGAAGACGCCGCACAGCTCATCGCCTGCATCAAGGAGTCCCTGCCGCCATGGGTGCGGCTGCAGCGAATCCAGCGCGATATCCCGATAAAGCACATATCGGGCGGGGTGACGAAGAGCAACGTCCGGCAGCTATCGGGTGATATCATGAGGGCGTCGCAGAAGAAATGCCGCTGCATCAGGTGCCGGGAGATCGGGCATAAGCTGCTGGAAGGGGCCGTCCCGGACCCGGCGGCGATCGGCCTCAACGAGCACCGGATGGAGGTCTGTGGCGGCAAGGAGTATTTCCTCTCCTATGATGATGCAGGCATCGACGCGCTCATCGGCTTCCTGCGCCTGCGGTTCCCGGGAAAGCAGCACCGGCCGGAGCTGGATGGCGCCGCGGTCATCCGGGAGCTGCACGTCTATGGTAAAATGGTCCCTATCGGCGGCCACGACGACGCCTGGCAGCACCGTGGCTATGGAAAAGAGCTGTTAAAGCGGGCGGAAGCGATCACGGCGGACGCCGGCTACGGGAAGATCGCGGTCATCAGCGGGGTCGGCGCACGGGAGTACTATCGCAAGCTCGGATATGCGAGGGACGGGCCGTACATGAGCAAGCGCCTCGGTTAAAAGCGCATATTCCGCTATTTATCGTGCGATAAGTATTATATGTTAAAAATATAATTATGGGAACATGGACTTGCCAGCGGGCTTCAGGGACGGGCTCGAAGACGCCAGCGAATACGTATACGCTGCCCTTATCATCGTTTTATCCATCATATCGATGACGATTTTCCTGTGGTTGATGTATGACAATCGCGGCCTCGCCACCGCGGCGGAGCAAAACGCGCTGATGAGCGCGCTCTTTGTCTCCGATACCATCGCCTTCGTGGTGGCGTCTGCCGCCGTCGCCCTGTGCCTGTACCTCTCGTCACTCCGTTTCGGGGACCTGCGGAACCAGGTCCGACTGGAGACCTTCGCGATCTTTTTCATATTGATGCTCGCGCCGCTCCTCTTTATCGGAGCGGACATCCTGTTGCAGCCGAAGCCGCTGGCCGACTACGGGGTCAACATCGCCCTCGGCCTCTCGGTGGTGTCGATCGTATCGGGTGTGCTGTTTATCGCGCTGACCATCATACGTCTCCGGCCGGGGGAACGGATACAGGCGCTTATCGACCGCATACGGGAGGATTACCATAATGCCGGGGCTAATTCTTCGGCAGACACAATTGCCTTAATGCCGCAGATGGCCGGGACGTCGTTGAGCCTGATGGTCTACCTGAAGAAGCTCTCCGCAACGGGCGACCCGGGACCGGTGCTACAGGCCATCGATCGTCTGTCGTATGTAGCGCTGGAGGAGGCCGGCAAAAAGCAGGATACCAAAGCGCTGGCCGCCGCAGGCGGATTGATTTCTCATATCGTCGAGGTCGGCGCTATCGGCGCTGAGATCGGCAACATGGCTATCGTGTGCCGGGCAGTCGAGCGGCTGAAGGATATCTCCACTACGGCTGACGTCGAGACTGCCTCATCGGCCGCTTTCCGCGGCATCGGCTACACGTGCAACGAATGCATGCGACAGGCCGGCCGCTTCCGGACCTGCGCGTTCGACCCATGGGTGGCCGGCTTATATGCCTCGATACACGATGTCACGGGCAAACGTGAATCGCTTGACCGGGCGGTGGCCGCGGCAGAACGGGGGCTGGCAGACCGCAGTTCGCTCTCCCCTGAAGAGCAGGCCAGGGCGTTATTTGCGTCCGGTCAGGTGCTCCGGAGGGTCGCCGAGTCAGACCACTCGGAGGATAAAGCTTTGCTGGCAATTTCACAGCTGACCGAAGCCCGGGCCATGAGTACGGTCGGCGTGCTGGAGGCCACGTTCCTCGACATCGAGATCGGCCGGGCCTACGCCGTGCTGGCCACGATGAAGAACCCGATCAAGAGCTATAAGAAAGCGCTGTCCCAGTACGAGGAAGCAGGCAAGGCCATGGGCCCCGAGGTATCCCGGTACGACACGGCCATGCTGGACTCCCTGCAGGGGTACGCACACGCCATGCTGGCAGACGAGTACAGCAAGGCGCGCCGCTATGATGACGCACTGAACAGCGCCCGCTCTGCCATCGAGCGCTATGCGTCTGCGGTCAGGTATTTCACGCCCGGGCGTTCCCCGGGAGAGCACAGCCTGATTATGTCCGGGGCCGGCCTGGCCCATACGCTTATCGGCGAGATATATACCCACTCACGGGAGTTCGACGGTGCGCTCAAGCAGGCAACGCTGGCCATCGACTGTTACACGTCGGCGCTGGGAGCGGCCGACAAAACGAAATCGCCCGAGAACTATGCGTCACTGAAGGTCAGCATCGGCATCGCGCAGGTCGATCTCGCCGAGATATGCTTCAAGGAGAAGCGGTACGATGAGGCGATCTCCGCCTGCGACCGCGCCATCGCCTGCTACAACGAAGCCCTGCGCATCTATGAAAGCCAGGGCAAGGAAAAGCAGGCGGCGCCCGCGAGGAAGTACCTGAAGGAGGCCAACGACCTGTTCAATACGTTCATGATGATCGGTTCCGGCCGGGGCGGCCGGCAGCTTGAGCTGGGGGACGGCTTATGAAGGAAGCTACCGCAAAATGCCTGCGCGACGGCTTCTGCTCCGATAGTATGGCCCATACCCGCTACATACTTTACGCACAGAAAGCGAATGAAGAGAGCTTTCCGTCGATCGCCCGCCTGTTCCGGGCGCTGGCGTATTCCCGGCACACAAGGGCCGCAGAGCTCTACCGTCTGACCGGCGAGCTGATCGGCACGCATACGGTCTGCTCGGACACATACTTTACCTTTAGCCGTACGATGGACAACCTGAAAAGGGCCCGGAACGCGGAGTCCCATGAGGCGGACGAAGTCCTGTCTGCTTATGCCGCAGTGGCCGAAATCCAGGGCGAAGAAGGTGCGGCCAAAAGCCTGAAGCGATCGGCGGTCCTCTGCCATCAGCGGGCGGCCATCCTGGACAGCGTTTTCATAGAGACTCATCATGCGGCCGGGGAGCCATTGATCAGGGTCACGTATGTCTGCAAGACCTGCGGCATGGTTATCGAAAACCTTCCCGAGGAAGCGTGCCCCGTGTGTGGTACTGACGTGAGTGGATTCATCGCAGTGGAATAACCGTACTCTGGCATCTCATTTTATTAGCCAAGCACCTGCAGGATCACTTTTCGTTGCCGCGGCCGCGTGTCGAAGTCCACAAAGACGATCTGTTGCCACGTGCCGAGCAACAGCTGCCTGTCTTTGAATGGCACCACGATGCCCGGCCCGACGACGGAAGCCCGGACGTGGGACATGCCGTTGCCGTCTCCCCACCGGGCATCGTGATCATAGTGGGCATCGGACGGTGCGATGCGCTCCATGGCAAGCGGGAAGTCCTTTTGCAGGCCGGGCTCGTACTCGATAGTGGTAATCGAGGCTGTACTGCCTGGCACGAAGACCGTGACGATGCCCTCGTCAATGTTCCCCGAAGATACGGCCTGCTGCACGTCGGCCGTGATGTCCCTCATGTCGCCTCTGCCCTTCGAGCCGAAGGCCAGTGTCGTCGTAAATGCTGCCATGGTATTCCGCCGGTAAATATATTGAATAATCTGGCAGGTCTTCTTAAGCTTAATCGCGCGATCATTGAATCTGGAAAGCAGCAAGCCCATGGTGACTTCCCGCCCCGATGCGATAGCTGTCCTGTCCCGTACTTTTCCATGCTCTGCCGGCCTCACATAAGGTATTTAGCTATCCCGCGCTCTGTATATCGCGATGAGTGGAAGGAAGCCCTTCGAGCAGGCCCTCGATCACATATTCTGGTGCGATCAGTGTAACGTGCCCCTGATAGCTGGCACTTGCGGAGCTTGCGGCAGCGAAGGGCGCACTGTGCCGCTTTCGCCCCCGGGTGACGTGAGGCCGTGTTCGCCCTTCGAACGGGGCATACTGCACGAGCTGCTCATAGACAACTACGGTGTCGACCCGCTGGGCGATCGTATCATATTGCTTAACAAAATCCCGGGCGACGACAAGGTCGACGAAGTCATCGTCGACGGGATGGCCATCGCGGTTATTTCGTACGACCTGGCGGACGCAGCCTACAGGCTTGACCTCCGGTACGAGGGTGCCAGGGTACTGCTCCCTCATGCGACAAAGAGGATCGTGACCGTTGAAGTCCCCCGGGAGAAGCATCTCAACGGCAAGGGCCTCAGCGGCCGTTCGGTCACCGCATGTACGCCGGATATCCTGGCGGGCGATATAGTGCTCGTCAGGGCGAGCGAGACGTTCGGCGGTTTCGGGGTGGCCAGGACGGATAGCAAAGGCCTCTCCGACCCGGAGGAGAACACGCTGAAGATCAGGAAGATCGGCAGCGGCAACAGGCAGCTGAACGAACGGATCAGCACGCTCGGCGACGCCGCGGCCGCGAATGAGGCCAGGCTCCGGGACATGGAGAAAGACGCCATCAACACCATCCGGGGCGTCACCGGCCAGCGCCGGGACTTGCCGGTCACCGTCTCGTTCAGCGGCGGCAAGGACAGCCTTGTCATCATGTGGATCGCGCGTAAGGCAGTGAAGGAGCTGAAAGCCTTCTTTGTGGATACCGGGCTCGAGTTCCCGGAAACTGTGGCATATGTGGAGCAGTTCACCCGCGACAGCGGGATCGAGCTGACTATCGAGCGGGCGGGAAAAACGTTTGAGGAACACTTTCCCTCTTTTGGCCCCCCTGCCAAAGACTTCCGCTGGTGCTGCAAGGTCTGCAAGCTCGGGCCCATAACAAGCTTCCTCTCTGCCGGCGAAACGATCACCATCGATGGCAAGCGTAAATATGAATCGTTCCAGCGCGGGGGCATCAGTGCCGTAGAACACAACCCGTTCGTGCCGGGTCAGACCAGCGTGTATCCGATCCGGGACTGGCGGGCGCTGGAGGTCTGGCTGTACATCCGCATGGAGCATCTGCCGTACAACCCGTTGTACGACCAGGGCTTTGAGCGCATCGGGTGCTGGCTGTGCCCCTCTGCGCTGCAGGCTGAATACGTGCGCATGCGTGAGCTGCACCCGGAAAAGTTCCGCGGGTGGCAGGAGAAGCTCCATGCATGGGCGCGGGAGTCGGGGCTGCCGCCGGAGTACGTGGACTTAGGCTTCTGGCGCTGGAAGGCACACCCCAACAAGATGCTGAACATCGCGAAAGAGCGCAATATATCGCTGAAGCCTAAAGCCCGCAGGAAAATGGCACTCGACGTAATACGGGGCGTCAGCCCGTGTACCGCGGGCGGCTATAGCATCGAAGGAGTGCTCAGCATCGATGGCCGTGCGTCGAACGAAGCGGTAAACGAGACGCTGAAGATTATCGGGAATCCGACATACTCCGAAGACCTCGACATGACCCTTGTCCGGGCGAAGCAGGGCACGGCCAAGCTGTTCGCCGGCGGCCAGGTGTACGCGTCCTCCGACGACCGTGAAACCGCACTGAGGCTCTTTGAGGACACGGTGAAGCAGGTACTGCGCGCGTCGCTCTGCGCCCGATGCATGATCTGCGTGAAAGCCTGCCCCCGCCGGGCGATCAGGGTGGACCGTACGGGCGGAATCAAAGTCGACGAGACGAGATGCGACCACTGCGGAAAATGCACGCGGGGATGCGTTGTTGCGAGATATTACGACAAATTAACAAGCAAAACAGGAAAAGCTCCGCAAAATATATCGTAAAACCATCCTTATCTCATTTCACGCGAAAAGTTTAAAAATGCAGTGCGTATATAAGCACTTGATCGTTTTACGGCTTCAGCTGTAATGATCGTATAAGTAGGGAGCGAGCTTCCATCCGAAAAGGCACATGGCAATCGTGAACGCAAGGAGAATCGCAAGGTAGGCGAAATTCGACCATTCTCCTGCTATGTCCCCCGCAATAGCGAACAGGGCAATGAAGCCCGCAAGGATGGCAATCGAAACGCCACACTCGATAAGATTGATCTTCAGACTGGCCAAATATTATACACCAGGACATACTGGGGCCTGATTGGACATATGCTTTACGATTGACATTGACGGGAGATAAACAAATGAGACAAGGGCTTGTACCAAAGAAGGTGTTTTTCACCAGCGGCGTCGGCCGGCACAGGGAGATGCTGGAATCGTTCGAGATGGCCCTGCGAGACGCGGGCATCGAGAAGTTCAACCTGGTGACGGTCAGCTCTATCCTGCCGCCGAAGTGCGATATCATCAACAGCACCGACGGCCTTAAAGAGCTGTACCCCGGCGAGATCGTCTTCACCGTCATGTCCCGTAACTCGTCCAACGAGCCCAGCAGGCGGATTGCCGCGTCCATCGGGTGTGCGATCCCCAAAGACCGCAACAAGAGCTTCGGGTACCTGTCCGAGCACCACTCCTACGGCGAGACCGAGGACTGTGCGGGCAAATATGCGGAAAGGCTGGCGGAAAACATGCTCTTTACGTGGACAAAGGAGAAGCCCGAGAAGACAATGAACATTTCGAAGACTGCGGAAGTAGACGACGAGGGTAACTGGACAACAGTTATATCTGCTGCCGTGTTCATATTATAAAATGGTGATGCGACATATGCGCTGCCCAGGTTGTAAAGAAGAGACCTTCGAGGAGGAGCTCATCGCGGGTAAGTGCCCGCTGTGTGGCACGAAGATCATGGATTCGACCGAGCCTCCGGCATCATCGGCATCCGAGCCCTTCATCAAATGCATCTCGGACTACGACGAGACGCCGATCGATCTGGCCGGCGCACCGGTCCGGGACATTATCGAGGACATCTTCGAGGACATCTTCAGCGGAGTAGAGCGCACTCTGCTCATCAGCTACATGGCCTATGACATTTCACAGAATACCGGGCTGGAGATCAAGCAGGCCAGGAATGTGGCCCGGCAGGTCGTGGACCTCGACGAGGCTTCGTTCGAGTTCGACGTCATACCTGCCTGGTACGACGAGTTCAAGCTCAAGAAGTGCTCCCGCTGCGGCAAGATGCACCTGATGATCGGCAAGAAGATGCTCAAAGGTCGTATCGAGGACGGCGTCGGCGAGTACGATATCGAGTACATCTGTCGCCGCTGTGCGTAAGCCTGCCATGCGACACCTTTTCTATTTTTAAGGCTTAATAACCATTGCTATCGTATTTCCGGAAAGATATTGCCATATAACATTAAACTATTGTTTGTTTCGGCGAATTAATTCGAATATCGTTTATTATTGCCTTAAATGTAATATCTCCAATTCCCCTTGATTGATAGCGTATATGGCAAATTGAAAAAGGGGTGGATCATGAAGAAGCAGAACAAACTTAACATTTTAGCAGCGTTAAGCATCGCTGTCATCATCGCGATGCTTTGCTCGACACTTTTCTCTGGAGTGGCCGGCGCACAGCTGCTCCCGATGTCCGTGCCTTTCGGGTACGACGGCTACGGCATACCCGCGTACGGTGGCTATGGCATACCCGCATACAGCGGCTATGACATGCCGGCGTATGGCGGATACGGGATGCCGGCGGCCTATGGTATGCCGGCATACAATGACCAGCAGATGCCCTACGGTCAGCAGATGCCCATCACTCAGCAGACGCCTTACACTGGCGGCAATGCGGCACCGGCTGCCAGCGACACCGGGTTACTGTCGATCCCCGGTCTCGAAGGGCTCAAGGGCTTCACGGCAGGCACCAACCGCATGAGCCTGGCGGTCATCCCTGTATCGCAGCAGGGCAACCAGCTGGGGTTCCAGGTAATCGGGTTTGCCATCTCCAGTCCGGACTCGGGGACTGCCGCAGTGTACGCGCTGAAGACGCCGCTGGCCGGCGTGATTGACCCGTCGCAGAACACGCTGCAGGTCGATCTCACGAACCTCGACAGCGCGATCCAGCAGGCTGGCTACATCAACAGTAACCAGGTCTACGATACGATCCGGACCGATCCGAAGGTCGTCGTCATCGACGTAGACATGGCCTACCAGGGCGCCCAGGGCTCGCAGGCGACCTTCAACGTCAACGCGGTCAGCATCATTCCGCCGGACGGCAAAATGCAGGCGTTCACGATGCAGCAGCCGACGCAGCTGATCATCGATGCGCAGAGCATGCGCCTGTACATGGTCGCGTTCCCGCAGATGGTCAGTACGCTCAGCAGCTATTACGGCGCGTCCTACCCGCAGGTGCTGCCGATCGTCTACGCACAGCCCATACCGATCCTGGCACCGGTCTTCGTGCCGTTCCTGACACCGTTCCCGATCTTCTTCTCGAGCTTCATCGGGTTCAACCCGTTCTTCTTCGGCAGCGGTTTCGTCTCGTTCTTCGACTTCGACCGGTTCAACGGGCGCTTCCCGATTCACGACCGCGACTTCGGGCGCAACGAGTTCAACGAATTCCGCAGGGGCGTGACCGGGATCGGAGCAGGTGGCAAGATCGGCGCTCCTAACGTGCCTTCCTTAGAGCGGGCGGGCAACATCGGTGCAGGCATAGGCGCCGGCGGTAAGATCGGTACTCCTAATGTGCCTTCCTTAGAGAGGCAGGGCAACATCGGTGCCGGCATCGGGGCAGGAAACCGGATCGGCACACCTAACGTGCAGTCCTTCCAGAAGCCGGCCGTCGGCAACATCGGCACAGGGATGGGCAATGCTGCCGGTTTCCGGCCGGCCAGCTTAGGCACCGGCATCGGCACTGGCATGGGCAACATTAAGCCCGTCGGCGCAATGGGCGCCGGCATTGGTAGCGGCATGCGCATGGGCGGCGGTCGCAGGTAAATACTAACGTAAACCGGCGGCTAATCCGCCGGCCCTTTTTTATTATCAGCATTCCCGGCACAACTCGCTTGTCCGCAATCACATTGTATTAATTAACGTTAATTATGCATTTTTAACCGAAATTAAGGCAAAATGCTGACTATTTTATACAAATAACTGCATTTTTAAGCAATTTAGTAAAAAAATCGTTAATTATTGCATCAAATCTATTATCGATACATATTCACCCTGTACACGAAAATAGCATATCAGAGATGGGGGTGGAGTTACGACAAAAAAGACTAACACAAGCCTGTTAGCTGCGTTAAGCATTTTAATGTCAGTCATAATATTATGCTCGACACAGTTTTCCGGCATAGTATATGCCACGAATGGTGACGCGGCCGATGGAATCGGTATGGGAACAGATCAGAATAGTTTCGCCAGTGCCGCAGCAGCAGCTGCGACGGCCGGCGGTGCAAGCCCTGATGATGCTGCAGCTGTAGCTGCGGCTGCAGCGGCTGCGGCGTCCGGTGGAGACGCGGCGGCTGCGGCTGCGGCTGCGGCGGCGGCAGCGCCAGGCAGCGCGGCTGCGGCTGCGGCTGCGGCGGCGGCATCTGGCAGCAGTGGTGCGGGTGGTGCGGCAGCAGCTGCGGCTGCAGCGGCAGTATCTGCAGGCGGCGGGTCCAGCGCGGCGGCTGCGGCTGCGGCTGCGGCGGCCGGAGGTAATTTCCCCGGCGGCTCTGCGGCTGCTGCTGCGGCTGCTGCGGCTGCTGATGGTGGTGCCGGTGTCGGTGGTGCGGCTGCGGCTGCGGCGGCGGCAGCGGTTGCAGCAGGCGGCGGCACATCGGCGGCTGCGGCTGCGGCTGCGGCTGCGGCAGGCGGCAGCGGTCTTGGCGGTGCGGCTGCGGCTGCGGCTGCGGCGGCGGCTGCTGATGGTGGTGCCGGTGTCGGTGGTGCGGCTGCGGCTGCGGCTGCGTCAGCAGTGTCTGCCGGTGGCGGTTCAGCGGCTGCGGCTGCTGCGGCTGCTGCGGCGGCCGGAGGTAATTTCCCCGGTGGCGCTGCGGCTGCTGCTGCGGCTGCGGCGGCTGCTGATGGTGGTGCCGGTGTCGGTGGTGCGGCTGCGGCTGCGGCTGCTGCTGCGGTATCGGCCGGTGGAGGCTCAGGTAGCGCGGCAGCTGCTGCTGCGGCTGCTGCGGGAGCCGGTGGTGCCGGTGGTGCTGCGGCTGCGGCTGCGGCTGCGGCAGCGTCCAGCGGTGGTGCCGGTGGTGCGGCGGCTGCGGCAGCCGCATCGGCAGTTGCAGCGGGCGGAGGTAGTGCATCCGCGGCTGCTGCGGCTGCGGCGGCAGCAGGTGGCACAGGTGCCGGTGGTTCAGCAGCGGCGGCTGCTGCTGCGGCGGCGGCCACAGGTGGTGCCGGTGTAGGTGGTGCGGCTGCTGCTGCGGCTGCTGCTGCGGTATCAGCCGGTGGAGGCTCAGCATCCGCGGCGGCGGCAGCGGCGGCTGCTGCCGGTGGCAGTGCTGCCGGTGGTTCAGCAGCGGCTGCTGCGGCAGCAGCAACAGCAACCAATGGCGGCGGTGCCGGTGGTGCGGCTGCGGCTGCGGCTGCTGCTGCGGTATCAGCCGGTGGCGGCTCAGGTAGCGCGGCTGCGGCTGCTGCTGCGGCTGCAGCAGGCAGTGGTGCCGGTGGTGCGGCTGCGGCTGCGGCTGCATCCGCGGCGGCCAGTGGTGGTGCCGGAGCAGGTGGTGCGGCTGCGGCTGCGGCTGCTGCGGCTGCTGCATCAGGAGGCGGAAATGCAGGTGCGGCTGCGGCTGCTGCATCGACAGCAGTCGGTGGCAGCGGAGGAGCATCAGCAGCAGCTGCGGCTGCGGCGGCAGCATCCGGATCAAAGGATGCTGGCGGAGTTGCAGCAGCTTCTGCGGCTGCGGCTGCGGCGGCCAGCGGTGGAAATCCCACTAAGGCAGCACAGCAGCTGACGCAGTCCAAACAGTTCAACACGCCCGGTGCGCAACAAATATTAAAGGCGACCCAACAGGGTACGCAGACAGGTGCCACTTCGCAGAACACGATATCCAACATCCAGAACGCGGCGAAGAACCTTGGAACGGGCGGCGCAGGAATGCCGACTGGCATTACTGCGGGTGGAGCGGCTGGTAAAGCTGGCGCTGGCATGCCTACTACGAGGATCGGTGGGCCGACAGGTGGCCCGACCGGTATGGCCCAGGGCGGACTGGCCGGTAAGACCGGTATGCCTACGGCTAAGGTTGGCGGACCGACTGGCGGTCAGACTGGTATGCCCAGGCAGTTCCAGCAACAGCAGTTCCAGCAGCCTACGGGCTTCAATCAGCCGACAAATCTCCAGGGCAGGGGAATTGGCACGCCGATGACCCCGACTAAGTTCACACAGCCCGGACAGTTCGGCGGTACCGGCATGGGTACCGGCATGGGTACCGGCATGGGAACCGGCATGGGAACCGGCATGGGAACCGGCATGGGTAGAATGCCCATGGGCCGACGGTAAAAACAGATATGGCCCGGCGATATATTTTGCCGGGCCAATACTTTTTCCTGTAAACCGGGAAGCATAGGTACCGGTATGACATAATTTATGCCGTATATACAGGCGCATATCGAATATAACGCTGATATTTCATTTATAATCGTAAAATAACCATTTAATTTCGTTCATATGTTAAAAAATTATCAAATGTAATTAATTTCACTTAAAATCGTTCAATGCAGCCTCAAGTCTATTATCAATATGTACCTTTTTATCGAACGTGAATCTATGAGAACCACTCGGGGGTGGAATTCTGAAGAAAAATACCGGCACTAGCTTGTTAGCTGCGCTCAGTATCATTATCTCATTCTTGATAATATGCTCGACGCAGTTCACTGGTGTAGTCACAGGCCAGCAATATGGCGGGCAGGCTACATACGCCGGGGCAGGGGCGGGCTATGGCCCGTCGGGCTCCGCGGGAGGATTGACTATTCAGGGCCTTGAAGGGCTGCAGGGTTTCTCGTCCGGCCAGAACCGGTTGAGCCTGGCGGTCCAGCCATTACAGCAACAGAATAACCAGATGGGGTTCCAGGTGGTCGGGTTCGCGATCTCGAGCCCGCAGTCCGGGCAGGCGATGGCGTATGCGTTAAAGACGCCTCTCCCGGGCATAGCTAACCCCTCGGAAAACACGATGCAGATCGACATCTCGAACATCGGTGTCGCAGTCGGGCAGGCCGGATCTGTAAGCGCGTCTAACGTCTACGATGCGCTGAGGGTGGACCCGAGCATCATGGTCATCGACATCGACATGACCTATGCGGGTACGCAGGGCTTGCAGACCCTGTTCAACGTCAACGCGATCACCATGATCCCGCCTGACGGAAAGGCACAGACGTTCCAGATGCAGCAGCCCACGCAGCTGATCATCGACGCGCAGGCTTACCGCATCAGCATGGTGACATTCCCGCAGATGATCGATACGTTCAGCGGCTTCTATGGGCCGCCACCGGGTATCATCGGGCCGGTAATTCTTGGCGGGCCCATCCTGATCACGCCGCCGATCTTCGTGCCTTTCCTGGTGCCGTTCCCGATCATCTTCGCGCCGGTACCGTTCCCGTTCGCATTCGCGGGGGCATTCGTGAGCAACTTCTTCACGCCTAACATCTTCACGAACCAGTTCGCGGTAGCATCCGCAGCAGCATCGGCAGCCGCCTTTGGCGGTAACGCGGCAGCGGCGGCAGCGTCTGCGGCGGCAGCGGTATCCGGCGGCGGCGGCGCGGCGGCGGCGGCAGCGGCTGCAGCGGCGGCAGGCGGGGCAGGACCCGGAGGAATAGCAGCGGCGTCGGCGGCTGCGGCGGCAGCAGCCAGCGGAGGCGATGCGGCGGCAGCGGCCAGCGCAGCGGCGGCAGCATCCGGAGGCGCAGGTGGCGCTTCGGCAGCGGCGGCAGCTGCAGCTGCAGCTTCAAGCGGCGGAGCAGGATTAGGAGGCTCAGCGGCAGCGGCGGCGGCAGCAGCAGTTGCAGCCGGTGGCGGATCATCGTCCGCGGCGGCGGCAGCGGCGGCAGCGGCCGGAGGCAACGCACCAGGCGGTGCGGCAGCGGCGGCAGCAGCTTCGGCAGCGGCCACAGGTGGTGCCGGTGTCGGAGGTGCGGCAGCGGCGGCAGCGGCGGCAGCAGTCTCGGCCGGCGGCGGTTCAGCATCCGCGGCGGCGGCAGCGGCGGCAGCGGCCGGAGGTAATGCGGCCGGTGGGTCCGCGGCGGCAGCCGCAGCAAGTGCAGCGGCTACAGGTGGCGCCGGAGTAGGTGGCGCAGCAGCGGCAGCGGCGGCAGCAGCAGTTGCATCGGGCGGAGGTTCTTCGTCCGCGGCGGCGGCGGCAGCGGCGGCAGCCGGTGGCAATGCAGCAGGAGGCGCAGCGGCGGCGGCAGCAGCGAGTGCAGCGGCTACAGGTGGCGCCGGAGTAGGTGGCGCAGCGGCAGCGGCAGCGGCAGCAGCAGTTGCGTCAGGCGGCGGTTCAGCATCCGCGGCAGCAGCGGCGGCAGCGGCAGCCGGAGGTAATGCAGCCGGTGGGTCCGCGGCGGCAGCCGCAGCAAGTGCAGCAGCTACAGGTGGCGCCGGAGTAGGTGGCGCAGCGGCGTCGGCGGCAGCAGCGGCAGTTGCAGCCGGTGGCGGATCATCGTCCGCAGCGGCGGCAGCAGCGGCGGCAGCCGGTGGCAATGCAGCCGGTGGTTCGGCCGCAGCGGCAGCAGCCAGTGCGGCAGCCGCAGGCGGAGCGGGCGCAGGTGGCGCAGCTACTGCAGCAGCGGCGGCAGCGGCGGCAGCCGGCGGCGGTAACGCGGCAGCGGCGGCAGCAGCGGCATCGTCCGCAGTCGGCGGAGGCGGAGGCGCATCCGCGGCAGCGGCAGCGGCGGCAGCAGCATCCAAGGGAGGCGCCGATTCAGGCGGCATCGCAGCAGCCACAGCGGCGGCAGCAGCGGCAGCCAGCGGCGGCGACCCGGCTAAGACGACGCAGCAGCTGACGCAGACCAAGGAGTTCAATACACCGGGCGCGAAGAACTTCCAGAACCAGATACAGAACCTGAAGCAGGGCGGCGGCAGCCCGGCCGACTTCACCTCGCGCATTAATGATGCGGCAGGAAAGATAGGCAAGGGCGGAGCTGTGACACCGGGCGGACCTACCGGTGCTCCGGGCCAGATTGGTGCGCCCACCACTAAGATAGGTGGCGCGACCGGTGGGCCCACTGGCGGACCGACCGGAGGACCGGCAGGAAAGATTGGTGCGCCTACCACACGGATAGGCGGTGCGACGGGCGGCCCGACGGGCGGACCGACGGGCGGGCCTGGCAAGATTGGAATGCCTACCACTAAGATTGGTGGCGCGACTGGCGGACCCACGGGCGCACCCACGGGTGGGGCCGGATTCAAAGCACCTACCACCAGGATTGGTGGCGCGACTGGCGGACCAACGCAGATCGGCGGACCGACGGGCGGACCGGCCAAGATCGGCGGGCCTACGGGTGGAGCCGGAATCGGCGCCCCGACCACCAGGATTGGTGGCGCGACAGGCGGACCGACTACGAAGATCGGCGGGCCTACGGGTGGAGCCGGCTTCGCCGCACCCACGACCAGGATCGGCGGACCGACCGGAGCACCAATCGGCAAGACCGGAGGATTTGGCGGGCCAACGACGAAGATCGGCGCCCCGACCACGACTAAGATCGGCGGGCCTACGGGTGGAGCCGGCTTCGCCGCACCCACGACTAAGATCGGCGGGCCTACGGGTGGAGCCGGCTTCGCCGCACCCACGACCAGGATCGGCGGACCTACGGGCGGACCGGCCAAGATCGGTGGCGCCGGGACACAGTTCGGCGGCCAGGGTGCCACAGGAGGCACCCCAAGCAAAATAACGACGCCGACCACGCCGACTAAGTTCCAGAGTGGCCAGGGTATCGGTGGCACCTCGCCACGCAACATCCAGACGCCTACGACCGGGTTCAAGACACCGACCGGCACGGGCGGAGGACAGCAGCAGTTCAGCGCGCCGAGCAATGTCGGCAAGGCGCCTGCCACAGGCGGAGCACAAATGCCCTCCAGTGGCGGTGCCAACCTTCGCAAGAAATAAACCACAGATAAGCCGGTGGCAAATGTCACCGGCATCATTTTTTCAAATGTATTATTCTACATGGTATTTCATATACCGCCTGTAGTGGTGTTTCAAAGGGTAAATAAGCTCAAATTATCCTCTGTTTCACTTATTACTGCTTTCTAGCCAAAATCATGCGAAAAACTGTTCTAATAATTTATATTTTCATAAAACATGTTTTGCCGTGGGGATGGAATTGAATCTTGACAGTTATATGACACCGAAGGGTGTGTTAAGCATACTGGTCGCACTGTCGGTCGTGTGCTCATTTATATTTACTGCGCCTGTCCTCGCGCAACAGTTCTCCACTGCTCCTTACGGGGGCATGAGTGCTGGAGGCGCTCAACAGGTGACAATCCCTGGTCTGGATGGATTGACCGGGTTTACATCGGGCGAGAACCAGCTCAGCCTGGCCACGTACATGGTCTCCCAGGACGGAGACCGGCTGTATTTCGAAGTGGTAGGGATGGCTATCTCCAGCCCGTACTCACCGCAATGTACCGTATATACCATGAGCCAGCCGCTGATGGGCGTACTGGACCGTGCGGCCAACACCATACAGATCGACATGTCCGGCCTCGCGGCATCGATTGGCAATGCCGGGACCGTGCAGAAGACTGATCTATACGATGCGCTCCGGTCGAATGAGAACGTGTTTGTCATCAACCTCGACACTGCGTACCAGGGCTCCAGCGATGACCGGACGCTCTTCGAGGTGGACAGCGTGTCCGTCATATCGCCGGACGGCAACCAGCAGATCTTTACGCTCGAGCAGCCAATGCAGCTCGTTATCGATACGGTGACGTACCGCATGAGCTTCCCGGCGTTCCCGGAGCTGGCGAATGACCTGTACACGGGCTATGACAATTACGCATCGGGATATTACACGGCAGTGGAACCCATAGTATACCCGGTGCCCGTGCCTGTCGCCGTGCCGGTAGCCGTGCCTGTATTTGTACCGATTCCCATACTTGTCGCTCCGTTCTGTCCGATATACGGGGGCTATGGGGGGTATGGCGGCTACGGGGATTACGGGTATGGTGGCTACGGTGGCTACGGTGGATATGGTGGATATGGTTGCCCGTATGACATTCCTTCGTCATATTATCTGGACACCTTTGCCCCAAGCATCTACGTAAACCAGTTCGCTATTGCTGCTGCCGCAGCGTCGGCCGTGGCATATGGCGGAGACGCTTACGGTGCCATTAATGGCATCTCGCCCTACGTCTATGGCGGCGGCGGGGCCGCTGCTGCCGCAGCATCGGCCGCAGCTTCGGCTGGCGTCGACGGCGGCGGCATCGCTGCTGCTGCCGCAGCTGCTGCTGCCGCATCGTCCGGCTACAATGTCGCATCGGCTACGGCGTCGGCCGCGGCTGCTACGGGCGGATGGGGCAGCGCATCCGCCGCGGCTGCGGCTGCGGCTGCGGCTTCTGCCGGTGGCGCTGATTTCGGCGGTGCTGCAACTGCTGCCGCTTCGGCGGCTGCCGCAGCCTCAGGCGGCAGCGTCTCGGCGGTCGCTAACGCGGTCGCAACATCTGTCGGAACCGCGGGAGCGTCGGCCGCGGCTTCGGCTGCCGCCGCCGCTGCGTCGGGTGGCGCCGATTTCGGCGGTGTCGCCGCCTCGGCTGCTGCTGCGGCCTCGGCCGCGTCGAACGGTAATCCTGTGCTGGCCGTACAGCAGCTGGCATCGTCCGATATTGCCACGCCGGGTGTCAATGCGGCCTTGAACGCCGCAGACACGGCCCTGCAGTCCGGCGCCGTCGACCCGCCCACCATATCGAAGAGCGTGCAGGACGCCGCCATTAAAGAGAAGGGACAGGGTAAGGTAGCTACGCCTGTGCCGAAAGAGAAGCCGCTGGCTTCCACGGGTAAAGGGAAGCCCGCCGCAGTGCCCGGAACTAAGAAGGCCGGGGCCGTCGAAGCTTCGCCCGGGCCCGGTAAAAATAAGGGTACGGCCACGCAATCGCCCTCTATAACGCCCGGGACCATGAAAGGACAGGCGTCTGTAACACCCGGACCCGGTAAGAAAGGCGAGACTGTGTCCTCGCCATCTGTAATGCCTGGCGCAAAGAAAGGTCAGATGTCCGCTACGCCGGGGCCCGGAAAGAAAGGTGCGGCGTCGCTCACGCCGACACAGGTGCCGGGCGTGAAGAAAGGTGCGGCTTCAGTCGTGCCAGAGCCCGGTAAGAAAGGCCCGGCTTCGCTCGCGCCATCCATAACGCCTGCCTCAAAGAAAGGGACACCATCGGCTATGCCTGTGTCAGGTGGCAAAGAACTGGCACCGACTGGCATGCCTGCTAAGACGCCAGGCAACAAAGTCGTGACGTCCCCTTCACCGCCAAAGAGCACTACGGTGCCGGCAGCTAAGACAGGCAGCGCATCGCTGTTGCCGCCTGCCGCCTCGAAGAAATCCGGCACAGGCCCGGACGGTAAGACCATGACATCAACGGTCCCTCCCGACGGCTAAAGGAAAGACTCCTGCGGCACCGACTACCGCCCCGCTGACCACGGGGAACAAGAAGGGCGCATCGTCGCCCATACCGAAGGACACGGGCCCGAAGACCACCATTGCGCCGCCAAAAGGGCAGAGTGCTTTGACCTCTCCGGCGACGAAAACGCCCGTAAAGACGGCAGCTCCGTTAAATACGGTCAAGACATCTACGCCGAAGCCTGTCTCCGATAAAAAAGCGTCTACGCCGGTCGCCCCGAAGGCCACAGCCAAACCACCAGTATCGACCGGCCGGTCCCAGATGCAGCCGGCAGGCAAGCCGGCGGCCACGGTGAAGCCGGTGACTAAAGCTCCGGCTACGAACGTGAAATCCCAGCCGCAGCAACAGGCTACGAAGGTAAGCAAGCAGGCAGCAACCGCGAAGCCGGTGACAAAAGCGCCCGCGACAAGCGCGAAACAGTCGGCGCCCCAGCAGACGACTGCGGTGAAAAAGCAGCCTGCGTCCGCCGTCCAGCCGGCGAAGACCGTCCAGCAGGCCAGCCAGCCGAAGACCCAGGCGCCAGCCGTTCAAAAGACGCAGGCACCGAAGGTGCAGGCTCCGAAGACCACCCAGAGCCAGCCTAAGGTCCAGTCGCAGCCCCAGAAGACTGCGGCGCCCGCAGCAAAGCAAAAAGCGCCCCAGGCTACGCCTAAGAAATAGAAATGCAGGGCCGGCCGACCGGCCCTTCCCTCTTTTTTCGAACGAACGCATTTATCTTTCAGCCTCATACAGTCAATTATGGCAACTCTGCGGGAATATGCGGCCGGCGTCGAAGATATCCTGCGCCCTTACGGAGATCTTGACCTCCTCCTGTATTACGGGCTGGTCGCAGAAAAGCTGCAGCCGTACCTGCACGGGCGAGAGCTCGCCACCAGGACATGGCTGCCGAAAGGCAGGGTACCCGTGGTCGTAAAACGGGGCTCCTGGAATCCGCCGTTATTGATCGGTCCGATGGCCCGGGCTGTCACGCCTGCTATGATGGGGGCAAGAAGAAAGTTCGAGCACCTGGACGCCGCAAGGCACGTACTGTCGCCAGACCAGGCACTCACGTGGTTCTACTTCGTGCCACGCAAGTACATGGGCTTTCATTATGCGACCAACCGGGAAGGCGGAGGCCGGGAGATCAACCGTATCGTGTATGACATCGACCGGGGCAAAAGCATGTCGGCGGAAGATGCCATCGAGGTAGCGGCACATCTTGTAAAGGCTGTACAGGAAGACGAGCCAGCCGCAGATATGCTTTACGGCCGCCCGTTGGTCTCGTGGACCGGCAGCTCCTTTCACGTCACGCTGTCCATGAAAGAGATGCAGCCCGCCTCGTTTTACAGGGAGCAGATCGAATATTCCGGGAAAGGCCATACTCTGACAGACCGGCTCATCGACCGGGTGACTGACACGTCGAAAGTGCCGATAGCGGGAGGGCACGTCAGGCGCCCCGGCCTCATCACTGTCGACCCCTCGCAGACGCCATCGGGACATTTATGCCGTGTGCCGCTCGGAAGCCTGCACATGGAAAGCGCATCTGTCATAGAGGGCGTTTCGGTGCCGCTGGCCCCGGATATGCTAAGCAGGGACGAGGTCGCCGATCTCCGGACATATACGCCGCAGAGAGTCATCGACGAGCTGGACGAGCTTGCCCGCAGGCTGCCCGGTGAAAAAGTTACGCTTTAGTCCTCACCACGAGGACATCGCAGGGCGCCCGCCTGACTACGTTGTCCGCGATGTTGCCTGCCAGTGCCGTGTAGTATTTCGGGTGCTCGGTAGCTCCAATAATGATCAGCGAATAGCCGCCGTCCCTTGCGATGCCGAGGATGGCGTCCCCGACATTGCCTGTCGTAAACTTCGTCTCAATCCTGACGCCCTCCTGTTCTGCTCGCTGCCTGGCGTCCGCAAGAATGCGGTTTCCCTTTACGGCATCGGTTTCAGAACCGACGTACAGTGAAGTAATTTTTCCGCCGTTCTTCTTCACGATGTCGACGGCAACATCCAGCGCCCGGGCAGAATGCCGGTATCCTGCCGTGGGTACCAGGATTTTACTGTAATTGACCGGATGAGGCACATTTGTGTAACTCAACACCATCACGTCGCAGGACGCATGCCGCAGCACGACATCCGCCACGTTGCCAAAGAGCATTTTTTCCGTGGCCGTGCGCTGGCTGGACCCCATGATGATCAGGTCGCACTTGTGCTCCCTCGCGCGGTCCAGGATCGCTTCGGACGCGGTCCTTGCCGTGACTATCTCCGCTTTCGCATCCACGCCCATCCGGCTGGCATAGCCGGTAGCTTCCCGGATCAGCGCCCTTGCGCTGTCCTTTTTCACCGCGGCTCCCGTCGGGAGCTGTGGGGGCAGCACGATCACATTGGCAATGATCAGCTTTCCTCCGGGGCTCAAAACGTCCGCGGCCATCTTCACCATGCTCTCTACGGCTTCCGGCCTGGAGACCGGGAGCAGGACGTTCTTATAAGCTGTCTGTTCGACGGCGCCCGCTTTTCTTATCTTCCTGAACATACCCGGGATGACACTCCGCAGCTTGGCCAGGCCAACGAAGATGAAGATGAGCGATGCGAGCGCAATCGTCAGGTTTCCTGTCGTTATCGCCAGGTATACCATAATAATGCCCAGGATCAGTACCAGTACTGACAGTCCGCGATCAACCATCGCCAGCGAGCGTGTTACAGGCATTCTACTGCGGCCCATGAGTCACCGCCTTTCCAGGCTGGCCCGTGCCAGTCAGTAGTCGGATGTAGGTAAACGACAATGCCGCCATAGACAGGATGTATTCTCCCGTCAGTAAAAGTACCATGGCTGCCGCCAGTCCGAAAAAGAGCGAAACAAATGCCCGGGTCGTGTCTGTTTCTTGTGACGTGTCGATCACATGAATGTTCATGGCATAGCAAATTTTTGATGCCAACACATTGTTCTTTACAAGTCCGATTTTGTATAAGGCTATTATTGTCAGCCATCCGATGGCGATGCCGGTAATAGCACCGCCGATTACGTCGGTAAAATAGTGGACGCCCAGGTACATCCGGCTTACCCCCACTGCGAGGGCCAGCAGGTAAGTGACCAGGCTGTAGCGCCAGGCGATGAAGGCGGACAGCACCGTGGCGATGATAAAGGCGGTTTCCGTATGGCCGCTGGGGAACGAATAATTATGCAGAGAAAAATAGCTCCCTCCCCATACGTCTCCCGGCCTCATGCGCTGCACGATATCCTTTAAGTCTTCATTCACGACCATCCCGGAAACGATCACTATGATCAGTATGGCAGCTATCTTCTTCCATTGGCCGGACAACAGAGCGATTGTCAGCACGGCAATCCACAGGTACGCGCTGCCCAACAGCGTAATGGCGTAGAAGAACAGGCCATAGCCCGGCATCGCATGAGCGTTAAACGCCGCTTGTACAGCCTGATCAATATCCAGCATCATTCATCATCTGCGCTTCGATAATAAATCCTTCATCCCCCGTTCCTGCGGGTGCATGCCATGAGGCCATGCAGGCATGCAAGCATATCTAAGGATAGCTAAAATAGCATTTCATGGGAAAAGATTATATGTCGGAAAGTTGTATCCTACTTCCGGTGATAGCGGCGTTCATGGCGGCGCTCTGTCATACCATAATGACACCCCCGATTTCAACAAAATGATGGCTTCACCAAACTCATTCATTTTACTGAGGGGGTGTCACACAACCTCGTATTTGTTATAAGCACTTAACTCTTGCGGACAGCTTCGAGCACCTGCCGCGGGCTCATGAAGATCCTCACGCCTTCCATTTCTGCCAGCATCCTCGTGTTCCTGGCGTCCACTTTGCGGATGGACACCGGCACCGGGCCACCGCCCGAAATTGCACTCTCGGGGCACAGTGGCACGCACGTACCGCATCCCTGGCACTTCAGCAGGTCGATCTGCCGGTCAATGGCTTCGTTGGGACAGGCTTCCTCCGGCGGACAACTCTCGCAGATACCACACTTTGTCCGATCGATGGTATACGGCATTTCCGAGACCACGTCGTTCTCCTGGTCGACCGGGACAATGTAGCATGGCACGCCACTTTTCATGGCCTGGGCCGCACAGTTAGTCACTAGCGTGTCCGCGATGCCATAGACGATTTTGGCTACGGTATTCGATGTGGCCGGGGTGAGCACGAACAGGTCGTAGCGCTTCAGGTTGAACCGGCCGATCTTCGGGAAGCTGGAGCCCTGGGCGGAGTCCAGGTAAATCTCGTTGAGGTAAGAGCCATCCGATACGGTCTTCAGGTCGTCGAACATCCCATACATTCTAGACACTTCTTCACCTGCCCTGGAGACGAATGAGGTGACGTCATGGCCGTCTTTCCTGAGTCCGGCCATCACTGCGTAGGACTCCTTCAGGTAGTGGCCCGCGCCTGTCACGCCCCAGGCTATGTGCAGCTTGTCTGTCATAATCACTGAATCGAATATGATTTTGCCTTATGCCTTATAGATTTATTGTCACGGCGGGCGACTGCACTCCCGATTACAACGAAATCCGGCACCCGATTGTGACGAAATCGGGCACCCGATTGTGACGAAATCGGGCACCCGCTTTCAACGAAGCTGCTAATTAATAAACATGGTAGCCTATTTTTCTAACGGCCATGAAAATCCTGGACCACACGGATGCAATGATAGAGAAGATCGGCGACAGGGTAGGCTTCTTTCTGCCTATTGAGTACGAAGGGCTGGAGGGGTTCCCTGCCCGGTTTGAGAGTGCGATCGACGACGGCCGGCTGGTACTCATGATACGCCCGGACCTCGACCGGCCAGTGAGAGACACGATCAGCGAGCTATGGCGCGACCTGCGGCTGCTGTTCGCAGACCTCGCCGACATCGGCCCGGCGCCGCCATGGCAGGACATCGATATCGTATGGGGCGTGGAAGTGACGGCCCCTGATGAAAGAGTATATGGTGGTAAAGCGCCCATCGCTGCAGCCGAGGTATTGGAGCACCACCGTATCTACCACAGCCGTCCGCTGGACTGGGACCGGATCGACATCCGGAAAAGCATTTTCGACACGCTGACAAAACTATGCGAGCTGGCATCCCGGAAGTTCGGCTTCAATAGCGGCCTGTTCGCGGCAGCCTTCGGAGATGCAGTGGCCAACAAGTTCTGCCAGGTAAGCTGCACGTATGGCACGCTTGACATCATCTGTGAAATCTTTTCCGAAGAGTTTTCCAGCGTCTACGCCGACCGGTTCTGGTCTTTGACCTCTGAAAGGTCACGCGAGGCGGTGGCCGCATGTTACCGCAAGATCAAGTATCTCGAAGAACATCCTGAGGAGTTCGAGAAAGAACGGGCCAGGGTACAGGGAAAGTGGGGTTTCCCGCTGAAAAGCCGCTAAACATGTTTCGGGCGTCATCGTATGCACGCAAGGCAAGCCAGCCTATTCATGCTTTCTTATGCTTACGACTGTCAGCAGCCTGTCTGTGAGTCCCTGGTTTGACGCAGCAATGATTGAGACGCCACTGGCATCGAGCGGCAACTCGTTGATGCCAAGGCCGTCGGTGCGGCAGATATGGCCGCCGGCCTCAAGAAGAATGAGCGCCGCTCCCATAATGTCGTAGCCGCTGACTTTGTTCCGAGTGTCTACGACCGCGTCGAAGGAGCCGCGGGCGACCATGCATATATCCAGCGCGATGCTGCCCATGGTACGTACGATACAGTCCTCGTCCTCCTGTAAGGCGATCAGGCCGCCCGGCATAGCGCCGGCGCCGTATGAGTATATCGCATAAGCAGGTTTTCCTTCCCGTCGCACGGGGCTGATCTTCTTTCCATCCATGAACGCGCCGCGTCCTTTTGACGCATAAAAAGTCCCGCAGCAGTTGCTGGCTACAGCTGCAGCATCGATATCCGCAAAAGTTGCACCTTCGCTCTTCCTGGAAAGGGCCAGTGAGGTGCAATAATACGGTATGCCGGCCGCAACGTTATTCGAGCCGTCCACGGGATCCAGCAACAGCGTGCATTCCGGGCGGCTGCCGGCAGGCACGATGCGTTCCCCGATCTCCTCGGATATGACGTGCGCCGTTATGCCTTCGTTGGCAATGGCCGCGTCGAGCGCCTGCTCCGCATACATGTCGAGCTTACGAGTCACATCCTTCGGCCTGTGCCTGATCACTTCCGCGAAGTCCTTGTTGTCCGCCACATATGCCTTCGTGCTGTCCCGGACCTTTTCGGCCAGGCGTTTCACCAGGTACATGTCATCCATGCGTGCCTCCGAAGTGCTCCAGAATCGCATCCGCCGCCTGTTTACCCGCCTCATCCGGCGTCATCTGGCAGTCGACAGTGGCGATGGGCCTGAGCGGCTCCTCGTAGGGCACGTTCAGGCCAGGCACGGTGGCGCTCCTGCCGGTTTTTCCCTTTTTGTAAATACCGGCAGGCGCAAACTGCGCCTTCCTGCCCGACTCCCTCGCCATGCAGACTTCCAGCGGGCATTTGATGTATACCTCCCCGAAGTCGCTGATCAGTACGTGGGCGCCGTCACGGTACCTGCGGAGGTTGCCCGTCGCATCGATGATCACGTTGATCCCTTCGTCGACCAGCAGCTTTGCCATATAGGTGAGCGCCGCATACACGACCGACCGTTCCTGCTCCGAGTACTTCGGGTGTGGCGTCAGCACTTTCCTTATCTCATCCAGCTCTAAGACTTTCGCCCTGACGCCTCTGTCTTCCAGGTACTTTTGCGTGGCATGGGCGATCGTCGTCTTTCCGCTGCCCGGGAGGCCGGTGAACCATACCGTCCAGGCCATGCTATTGCCTCTTACCGGGTTTCAGGTATTTGTTGACATCCTTATAGTCAAACTCGTCTGCCGCCAGCACGTTATCGATGAAGTTGAACAGCTTGATACGTACGCTTGCGTCAAGGGTAGGATACCAGACCGGGCTGGCCACCACCAGCGCCCTGAATGCGTAGAATGGCTGGATAATCTGTAGCATCTCGAAGTCGCCTGATTTCACCAGGTAGTTTTCCATGAAGAGGTCCCACAGGACTTCGAACTCTTTATCGAGACGCCCGTATTTCCGGAGCGAGTAGAACAGGTAGTTCAGGCTCATGCAGGACACGTCGTCCGCCGCCTCGCCATACTCCCCCCGGCTTCGGTCGAGCGCGGTGAAATCGGTCCCGTTGCGAAACATCAGGTTCCATGGGTGGAAGTCGCCATGCACCACGCATAGCCGCTCGAACCGCGGCTTGAGCTTCCATCGCCAGCTTACGCATTCCTGCTCCATGCGCTCGAAGTCCGCAGCCGAATAAAACCTGAAGCCGTCGGGATAGCTGTCGTCCAGCCCCATGATGCACTCGCCGGAGCCAATGAGTTCGCGGATCCGGCGGTCCCAGAGCACGCGGTCGTCGTGTTTTTGCTGGTGGATGTAGACGAGATAATCCGACAGCGCGATGGCCCGGTCCCTGTCCAGATCGGTGAAGAAGCCCGACTCCGTAATCCTGTCCAGGTCGCGATAGTACTCGATGCCGCTCACCCGGTCCATCAGGATGAAA
Organism: uncultured Methanocellaceae archaeon; assembly: GCA_963769045.1. GTDB lineage: Archaea > Halobacteriota > Methanocellia > Methanocellales > Methanocellaceae > Methanocella_A. The sequence continues at coordinate 66,839 of CAVYKK010000029.1, read as the reverse complement.
AACTCATCAGCGTCGCCGGCGCTTTTCAAGCCGCCATACTCGGTGAAGTAACCGACGTCGATCGACCGCACGTGGCGCGGCAGCACATTGAACGACATGTTAGACCAGAGCATCAGTGAGGCGCGATCGGCGAACGTGTCGTGGCCGAATCCCTTCTGGACGCGCATGGACGAAAGTACGGCCGATGCTGCCTGGCCTTCTAAAATAAAATCGATGATGTACGGCTTGCCGTAGCCGAACCCTTTCAGCGCGGACTCGCCGGGCTCGGCGCCCAGCTCTGCGATGCGTATGACTTCGACGGGCTTGCCGTATACGTCGCTTAGATATTCCCTGACCTGTTCCCTGCGGCTATCCACAGATATTCCTCCCATGGCTATATTGCACACGATTAAAATTAAACTATGTCACGGAACACATACCATATGCAGCCTGCAAATAGTCGATCCGGGATTATACGAGCGCCGGACCGGGCTGGTTCAACCGGGTACATTACGTGACTACCAGGCCCCGAAGCGATGATAATGCGGTCGCCCCGTATGCTTTTCCGCCTTCTCTTGAAAAAAATATAATAAAAATATTTATAATAGTAATTGTTTTGTTAACTGCAAAATACGGCTCCCGAATCGAGAGCCGGGCATTGCTTACTCCGTTATCGATGTCCGCAGGTGTCATTATGAAAGAAGAACCAGGTGTAGACGGTACCCGATATGATGGCTATACCCGGGAACGGCTGATCGACGAAATCCTGTCGCTCCGGGATCACATCGAAGGTCTTAATCCTATTTGCAGGGAGCAAAACTACCCGGGTCAGGCACCTGTGCCGGGGGGCGAGGAGACCGGCATCCGGCCACAACAGACTGAAGATGCTTTACAGCGCAGCGAAGAGCGATTCCGCAGTATCGTCGGGATCATTAACGAGATGATCTGGGAGACTGACGATCGTTTCATCTGCATATATGCAAGCCCAAAAACCATGGATATACTTGGCTACAGGACGGATGAGATAACTGGCAAGAAACCCTCTGACTTCCTGTTACCCGATGAAACCGGAGATATTTTCACAGGATTTTTACAAATTTATAATACGCACCAGCCGGTAGAGCATACGGAGCACCGGGTCCGGAGAAAGGATGGCCGCATAATCGTACTTGAGACGAACGGCACACCAGTCTTCGATGACCGGGACGTTTTCTGTGGGTACCGCTGGGTCAGCCGGGACATCACGGCGCAGAAAGACCGGGAAGAAAAGCTGCGCCTGGCGCAATTTTCCATCGACCGGGCGAACGACATGATCTTCTGGGTCGCGCCCGACGGGCATTTCACCTACGTGAATAATGCGGCATGCCGTACACTGGGCTACACCAGGGAAGAGCTCCTGGGAAAGAGAGTGTTCGACGTCAACACCCTGCACAACAAGCGTAACTGGGCTGAACACCGGGATGAGCTCAAGCGGCGCGGATCGCTGATCTTCGAAAATACGTTCATCACGAAGGACGGCCGCGAGATCCCGGTGGAATTGTCCGTAAACTACCTCTTTTACAGGGGCCAGGAGTACAATTGCGCCGCCGTGCGGGACATCACCGAGCGCAAGCGGGCCGAGGTGGAGCTCAAGAACGCGAAAGACCAGGTAGAGCTCTACCTGGACCTGATGGGCCACGATATTAATAACATGCACCAGATCGCGCTGGGCTATCTCGAGATGGCGCGAGACGTGCCGGCCGACAGCGGACAGATCGAGTTCCTCGATAAGTCCATCGAAGTGCTGCAGCGAAGCGCCCGGCTCATCCAGAACCTGCGGAAGCTGCAGAAGCTCAGGGAGGGCGTGTTCCGAACGGATAAAGTGGACGTGGTAAAGGTGCTCGATAGCGTGCACCGGGAGTTCGGTGCGGTGCCCGACAAGGCGGTCACACTGAACTTAAACGGCAACAAGCATTGTTATGTCCGGGCCAACGAGCTGCTGCATGACATTTTCGCCAACCTCGTTAGCAATGCGATCAAACACACCGGGGATCGTGCCGACATTTCTATTAACCTCGACCGGGTGGAGGTGAATGACCGCACCTGTTGCCGCGTGTCAGTCGAGGACAACGGCCCTGGCATTTCCGACGACCTGAAGAATGCCATTTTCAACCGGATGTCGAAAGGGTCTGCCCGGGCGAAGGGCATAGGCCTGGGCTTATACCTGGTAAAATCGCTCGCCGAGAGCTTCAAAGGCAAGACCTGGGTCGAGGACAGGACGCCCGGGAACCACCGGGGAGGGGCGAGGTTCGTGGTCATGTTGCCTGTAACATGACCTATACGAAGCCCGCAGGCTTCGTCGTCATGCTGCCTGCTGCCGATCAATAGCTCCCATGTGCAAAAATAAAATAAAGAGGGTGGGGGAAAAATAAATCCCCGCCACAATTTTAGGGTTATTTGTCTTACGGAATCCTGCTCAGAACCCGAAGCCGAAGCCCGGGATTGCGACGCCGCCGACACCGACGAACGGATAGGAGAACGCTGCCTCCTCAGTGGTCGTGGCGAAGTCACAGTGCGTGAGCACCTGCGTCTGGGCTACAGTCTGGGCGATCGACGGGAAAGCGAGATTGAACGCGCCACCGGTCGGAAGTCCGGGCAGAGCGACAAAGTCCGATTCGCCGGTCGTCGGGAACGACAGGGCAAATGCCTCAGTGTCCGTTGCGGCAGCCGTGTCCCTGTTGAACGCAGTCGTCGTACCAGTCTGTGTGATCGTCGGGAAACCGAACGCGGTCCCGACCAGGCTCGCGCCAGCCGGGGCAACCAGTGCAAAGGCCAGCACGAACAGAATACTCAGTGCAATCATTTTCTTCATAACATTACCCTCCTCAACATAGTCGGATTCCGATTAGCGCTATTTATATATTAGTGCTTAAATTACCGTGCAATTGGTGCCGTAGAGCAATAAAAAACTGTTGTTAGCGCTTTCATAAAAAATAAAATGATGTTTGTCACTCGCCTGTGCCTGCTACGTATCAAAGCATGTCGTGCAGGGCTTTGGGGATTTTTTGCTGATACACAAAGCGGAAAAGAAAATGTGAGATTTTAAATTCTTCGATATCATATGCACGTACCACGCTGCCCTTGCTGCCACAAAGAGATAGTCATTCCTGAATGATTGTAATCTATCGTCGTGACAGCGTAGGCGGCCTCGCGCGCGCACGCGGAACAGGCCAGGCCCTCACGACTTCATGCCTGCCCGGCTCACCCGGGAATGCCCGGCCATAAACATCCCGTTGTATGAAACCTTTGGAATGACTGTGTCTTTGTGGCCGTAAGCGCAGCGTGGTGCGAGCCAGCGCAATCAACGCCGGGCATCTAAAAACAGAAGAGTAAAAAATTAAAAAGAGGCGATGTCCTGGAACCTCATGTACCGGTTGAAAATGTCATCCCTCGTAATGGTCTTCAGCTTGCCGAGGCTGAAGTCCTCCGCGTTGTAGGACGCGATGGCGCTGCCGAAGATGACCGCCTTTCGCATGTTGCGCGGCGATATGTCGTCGGTCTTCGCCAGCCATCCGATGAAGCCGCCTGCGAACGAGTCGCCGGCCCCGGTCGGATCTACCAGGCTTTCCAGCGGGTAGGCGGGGGCCGAGAAGCACTGGCCCTCGGTGAACAGGAGGGCACCGTGCTCGCCTTTCTTGATGATCACCGCTTTCGGGCCCATTGCGAGGAACGCTTTGCCTGCTTTCACAAGGTTCGGCGTGTCGAAGAACTGCCTGGCTTCGGCGTCGTTGGTCAGCATGACGTCGACCTTGCCGATGATCTTTTTAAGTGCCTCTTTCTTATTGTCGATCCAGAAGTTCATGGTGTCCAGCATGACCAGCTTCGGCTTGCGGATCTGCTCGAACACGTTTAGCTGGATTTCGGGGTCGGTGTTGGCCAAAAAGACATACCGCGCATCGCGGTATGTTTTCGGCAGTTTGGGGTTGAACTGAGACAGGACGTTCAGGCGGGTGTCCACCGTGTGGGCCTGGTTCATGTCGTACTCGTAGTAGCCTTTCCACCGGAACGAGTCGCCGTCGGCGATCTCCAGGCCATCGAGGTCGATGCCTTTTTTCTTCAGGAACTCAAGGTGCTTCTTCGGGAAGTCTTTCCCGACGATGCCGACCAGCCCGACTTTCGCAAATGCGTTCGCTGCGACCGAGGCGTAGACCGCCGAGCCGCCCAGCGTCTCATCGACCTCGCCGAACGGCGTCTTCACGCTGTCCAGCGCCACGGTGCCCACCATTATTACGTCCACCATGTCCACACACCCCTTTTTCTGCTTACGTGCCCTCGCTCCAGGAGCTGAGGTACTTCTCCTGCTCCTTCGTCAGCTTTTCCAGGCTGATGCCCATGGCCTTGAGCTTCATGCTAGCGACACGGTTATCGATTTCCTCGGGCACCTTGTAGACCTCGTTCTTCATCTTCTTATGGTTCTCGACGATGAGCTTTACCGACAGTGCCTGGTTGGCGAAGCTCATATCCATGACCTCGGGCGGGTGTCCGAAGGCGCAGGCGAGATTGACTAACCGGCCCTCTGCAAGCACGTAGATCCTGTTGCCGTTCTTGAGCACGTACTCGTCCACGTCGTTCTTGATCGTGGTGATGCTCTTTGCCATCTTTTTCAGATCCTCCAGGTCGAGCTCGACGTTGAAGTGACCCGAGTTGCAGACGATGGCCTGGTCCTTCATCTTCGCGAAATGCTCTTTGCGGATGACAGACTTGTCGCCCGTAACGGTCACGAAGATGTCGCCGACTTCTGCCGCCTGGCTCATGTTCATGACCCGGTATCCGTCCATTGCCGCTTCGAGCGCCTTGCGGGGGTTGACCTCGACGACGATCACGTTCGAGCCCATGCCCATCGCCCGGGAAGCAACTCCCCTGCCGCACCAGCCGTAGCCGACGACGACGAGGTTCTTGCCTGCAAGCAGCACGTTGGTGCAGTTGATGATACCATGAAGTGTGCTCTGCCCGGTGCCGTACCGGTTGTCGAACATCATCTTGGTCTCGGCGTCATTGACTGCGACCACCGGGTACTTCAACGCCTTGTCCTTCGCCATGGCCCTGAGCCGGATGACACCCGTGGTGGTCTCCTCGCAGCCGCCGTAGATGCCTTTCAGGTACTCCTTGTGCTTCGAATGTACCGTGGCGATCACGTCGGCGCCATCGTCCAGCGTCACGTTCGGCTTGATCTTGAGCGCCTTCTCGATGTTCTCATGGTACATTTTCGAGTCCTCGCCACGGATGGCGTAGACCCTGACGCCTTTCTTCGCCAGCGCCGCCGCCACGTCATCCTGTGTGGAAAGCGGGTTAGACGCTGTCAGCGCTATGTTCGCGCCGCCGGCCAGCATCGTATCGATCAGGTTGGCCGTCTCGACAGTGACGTGGAGGCATGCGATCACGTTGACGCCCTTCAGGGGCTTCGTCTTCGCGAACTCTTCCTTGATCAGTCCCAGGACGGGCATGTGCCGCCTCGCCCACTCGATACGCTCTGCGCCCTGCTTTGCCAGGCCGATATCTTTTACCACATAATCAGTATTCTTTGCCATGTGATTCCTCACCATAAAGTAAAATGTTATAGTAATTCGTTTAACATATGAACAGAAAATAAACTATTTAGAGTTTTCTGATGCAAGAAAAACTAGTAATATAATTAACATTATGCAAATATTTAATATAGAATGGCTGCCATATGTCCACTCTAAGTCTGATGCGCTACGATGTCTGGACATGTCCGGCGTATACAGACTTAACTTTACGTTAAATCAAAATTGCGGGAGCAGTGTCACATGAAGTCGGACGGCATCGACAATATCGATAGGAAAATCCTGGCTATGCTCGCCACAGACGGGAAAAGATCACACGTCGAGATAGCAGACGAGCTTGGCATTACCCGGCAGACCGTCTCCGCGCGCGTGCGTCGACTGGAGGATGAGGGTGTCATCCGGAAGTACCGGGCGGCGATCGATTATGAGCAGATCGGCCTGAAATCCTTCTTCGTGCTGTTCCTGAAGCTGGACACCGCCGACCAGGCTTCCAGCGAAGCGTTCATCAGCACCCTGAAGGCCGATTCGCACGTGCTCATGGACGCCTCGATCACCGGCGAGTGGGATGTGGTATTGCTGCTGGCTTTCCGCGACGTGCGAGAGTACGAGTCCTATATCAGCCAGCTCCGCCAGCAGATGGGCCCGGCTCTCAAGGACAGCAAAAGTCACGTGGTGCTGAATTTCTACAAGACTATGGACGACTGGGCGCCCTCCCAGGCCTGACCGGGCTGTCAATCCCCGCTTTTCTTTTCCTTCTTCATGTAAATATAGCCCAGTACAGCTCCCGCAATGCAAATAATCGCCCCCAGCATATGCCCGATAAGAAGAATAGTGTCCTGCCCCGTGGTAAGATCCCGCAGGACGCTTGCGAGCATGCTCAGACTTGCGAGGGCCATGAGAATACTAAAGGCAATATATTTGGTGCTGTCTTTCATAGTAACCGCTCTTCAATATTCTGCACTACGTATTTAACGCTATCAGGTGTCTCCGGCCCATGAAGACACAAACATTTTTACCCATGCCGTTCATTGTGCCTCCGATGGATGTCGTTAGCCCGTTCCGCAGGCTGATCGAGGGTGCCACCGATACGATCGACGTATCAATAGATTATGCCGTCGCAAGACGGCCTCGTTTACTCTATGGCGGGCTGCTCTTCCTGGCTTCGCTGACAGTCATCGGTCTGCCGCTCCTGATCGGCTACTTAGACCGGTGCGTGCGGGAAAGCCTCACAGGCCGCGATGCGCTTCCTTCCATTGACAGGCCTGCAGACGACTACATCGCAGGCCTGAAGGTCGGCTTCCTGTGGCTATTCTACTTCGTCGTCACGGTAATCGCCGTCACCTATTTCTTTTTTGAGATAGTGCGGCCGGCCGGGCTCACCTTCGGGGAGCGCATCCAGTACGACGTCTGGGTGAGCGTCGAGTTCGGCAACGTGATGCTGACGGCGTTGCTGACGTTGTTCGTCCTGTTCTCGACGAACGCCTGGCTGCGCTATATCGTTAAGGGCGACTACCTCGCATCGCTGAACCCGTTGTCCGTCATCGAGTGGATGCTCCGGTACCCCACGATGACCCTGAAAAATTTTTACTATTGTACCACGATCGCCTTCCTGGTGTTTCTTGCCTGCATACCGATCGTGACTATCCCGTGGGTTACGTTCATCGGGCTGGCCACCAGTGCCCGCGTCCATGCGACGCTATACGCCCGGGAGTCGAAGGCCGGCGACCCGTTCGTCCTGTTGATAAGCCGGATTCTCACGGTCAGGGTGCTCCCCGATCATCCGCTCTTCGTGTCAGCCCTGGCCGATGAATGGCAACAGCGGAAGGAATACTACCGGCTATGGCCCACAGGCATAAAACTGCCAGGCTGGCTGGTAGAATGGCCGGTCTACTATGTCCTGAACCGCCTGTACCATACGCTGCGATCCCTCAAGTATGCCTTCACCAACGGTCACAGCATGTTCTGGGGAGGGGTAGTGGTGCTGCTGTCTCCCATATTGATCGCGACGCCGCTGCTGTTCGGGTACCTGAGCCGCTGCCTGCGAGAGACGTTACGCGGCAGCAGGACCCTGCCGCATTTCGAGAATAAGACGCAATTATATCTCGAAGGCCTGAAGGTCAGCGTGCTCAGCCTGGAGTACCTGGCGTTGACCTACGCCCTTTTCTGGCTGTCTTCGCCGCTGTTCGACACGCCTGTATTCCACGGGGCAACCGTCAATATCTTCGGATGGATCGTGATCACTAACCTGAACGTATTGCTGCCCGCCGCCCTTCATGCTTTTTTCTTCAGCATGTTCTTCAATAACGCATGGCTCAGGTATGTGATCACTGGCAAAATGCTGCCGTCTATGAACCCCGTTTCCATGGCCGGCTGGATGCTCACCTACCCCGAGATCATCTTTAACAACATGATGTCGACCGGCATCCTGGGCCTGCTGTTAGCCGTGCCGGGGTTCCTGATCTTCACCATCCCCTTTATCACATTCGTCGGTTTTGCCGCTAACGCGTTCATCCGTGGCGAGTCGTTCGAGAAGCTCATGGTTACAGGCGGCATCAGAAAGTCACCTGTAGTTAAAGACCTCGTAAAAATAGTGACTCCGCGGGCGATACGGAAATGATGTAAGACGCCAGGGAGCTAAGAGAAGACGCTAAGTGGCGCCTTAGCGTCTGCTCATGGTTCCCTGTCAGCATTCGACGGTTTAGACGTCGATGGAATCCCCTGGCTCCATGAGCACGACCTCAGTATCGGTCTGGTCTTCCACCATGCGCTGGAACTTACCCACATCGGCCCTGATGACGTCGAACGTGTTGTAGTGCATGGGTATCACGAACTGCGGTTGCACCAGCCTGGTCGCGATTAGCGCCTGGTTTATATCCATCGTAAACCGCCCGCCGATGGGCAGCATAGCGACCTTAGGCTTATACAGCTCGCGGATGAGCGACATGTCGCTGAACAGCGCCGTGTCTCCCGCATGGTAGATCGTCACGTTGTCGCTTACGACGATGCCGGCCGGGCTCCCGGCATCCCAGCCGAACCCGGCCTCGTCGATGCCGTTGGAGTGCATCGCGGGCACGAACGTATACCTGACGCCAAGATCGATGGTGCCGCCGATATTCGCCCCGCTGGAGTCGATGCCCTGTGACTGGATGTATTTGGAGATCTCGTTGACGGCGATCACTTTACAGCCGGTACGCTTCGCTATGGTCAGCGCGTCACCCATGTGATCCGCGTGCCCGTGGGTGACCACGATCACGTCCGGTTCCGCCTCATCCGCCGTGATGTCTGCCATCGGGTTCCCCTCGAAAAAGGGGTCGATGAACGTGATCAGGCTGTCCCGCAGCTCGAAAGCCGAATGCCCGTGCCATGTGATTCTCATTCTGATGCTCTCCATGCTTCCGTTTTCGAGGCATTTTTGTTTAATGTAATTGTATGAGCGCGGTGCTATTTAAAACATCGGACACAAAGGGCACGAAGGCCACAAAGGCCACAAAGGGCAAGTTGTAAACACATCTGTTCTGGCTATGCATCCTCCGTGGACTTTGTGCCCTTTGTGCCCTCCGTGTCCAATGCTCATGCAGGTGCCTCGACCTTGAACTCGTAATCGGCATCCGGCATGCGATCGTACAGCGGCGTGTTCGCCGCGTAGCGGACGAACGTGGGCAGCGCGAAGACGTCGCCCCGGCGCAGCAGCCCTAACATGTCGCAGGGGATGATCTCGGAAGCCCGTGGCGTGATCGTGTATACGCCGAAGCCCCGTGTCCTCCCCATGTCTGCTTCTTCGGCCAGCTTGAGGAAGTACTGGTTCCCGTACGATTCCAGGAACTCCTCGTCGGCGACGTAATGAATCTCATGGAGCACATACTCCGCGAAGTTTCGGAGGAACTCAGGCGAGAAGCCCATGTAAAAGCTCTCCGCCGCATCCACCGTCGCCGGCCGGTTCGCCGAGGCCAGGACGAGGTTTTCCCTGCGCGGGAGGGCAGGCTTGTAAAGCGGCCCGTCGCCTTCGCCTGAGATGACTCCCTCTATCACGCAGATCTCGTCAATATCGAAGCCGTTAACTACCGCATCATGTACCTGGACGAAGGTCTCGCAGAGCCGCTTGTACCCTTCGGCCATCTTCATCCGGGAGATACGCGCCCAGAGCGGGTCAGCGCAATAATGGCCTTCCGCACGCCTGGTTGCCGGCTCCAGCGCTCCGTACATGTTCTTGACCGCACCGGTGACCAGCGCATTGCTGTGCGACTTTAGCTTGGAAAGGTTCAGGAGCACGTCCACGCCCTCGAAGATGCAGTTTACCTCCAGTTCCCCGAAGTCCTCGTTCCATACCTTCGAAGGCGACACCGTCACACGCTGCTCGGGCCGGTCGGTGATCGTGTCTACCAGCACGGCCCCGGTGCCCTCCAGCAGAGACTCGCAGCCCATCTGAAGAAAGACTCCGCGGGTTCCCCCGGGCCATTTGCTGCCCTCGGCGACCAGCGGCTTTCCGCCATGGCTTGTGATGAAATCGCAGGCCGCCTTGATCGCGAAAGGGTCCGTGCATACGTGGTTATGCACGGTCAGATCACTCTCGCGGGGGCCGAACTTGAGCGACGGGTTCGGCGGCTGGGTGAAGTTCGGCTTGATCATGACCGTGCCGCTGAGTTTCATCTTATCGAGCTGGCCGTCGCTCTCGAGCGCCGCGAGCGCCCGCATGGTGTTCCCGTAAGCGATTTCGCCCAGCGTGCCGTCATCAAGGTTAACTGCAACGACGTCGAATTTCATGGATACCTCACCGCCCGATAATGTCGCATTCCTTAGAGTGATACTCGAACGTCTCCTCCTTATAGCACCTCGGACACAGTGTGTGGCCGTCAAGCACCCTGATATCGTAATGGCACAGCGGCTGGCCGCAGATATCGCACTTCGTGTCCGGGTCGATAGGTCTCCCGCAGCGTGAGCATGCCCGTATTTCAGCTTTAGACATAACGTAAACGGGCGATTACATCAGGTGGCATCTGGCGTGCACCGTTTCGCCCTTCCCTGATGGTCATTCTGCCGCCCGCGGCAAAAAAGGCCGCCACGGATAAAACGGCAATCACAGGGGCAGGCTTTCGTGGAATGTAAGTCTACGATTTAACGTAGCTGTAAACGGAGACCGCCAGCAGGGCCAGCAGGATGACGATCAGCAGGCGGTAAAATGAGGGCACCTGCATGTCTCCGTATGCCACGATTTAGCGCAGCGCATATACGATGAATACTGACAAGAACGCGATGACAAAAAGGAGGATTGCTTTTTCATTGAACCTGCCGTCGGCCAAAGCGTATCATCGCTTACGAGGCTAATCGCCGAAAAACGGCTTCAGGTTGGTGATCAGGACGCCCTTGTCCCCTATTTCCATCGCACGCTTGTTCAGGTCATGGGCGGTGCCGCGCATCTTCCGCACCTGCGCATACCGGACAACGTCCTGGTGTGTCTCGACACGGCCCAGCTCTATTACGCCGTCCACCAGGAACTCCAGGGAAGGGTCGGATGTCGTGCCGTCTCCTTCGAAAATGAGCAGCGTGGTGCATCCGTAACTTTCCAGCATGCTGACCAGGTTGTTCAGCTCCCGGCGAAGCGGGCGCCTGTCATCATATTGCTCGACAAACGCGTTGACCGAGTCGAAGACGACACGCTTGATGTCGTTGTTCCGGACGTAGTGCTTGACCATGTAGGTCAGGCCCGCGAGGTCGAACTTTTCGCTGTTCGCCGTCACCTCGCCGGGCAGCGGCCTCGTGCCGAAGACGACCAGGTCGCCATGGTCGATGTGGCTCTGAAGATCTTTGAACGGCATCTGCCGGATCAGCTTGTCGGCAGACACCTCGCTGGTCACGTACAGGCCGCGCTCGCCGCTTTTAGCGCCACGTACCAGGAACTCCATGGACAAGATGCTTTTACCGGCACCCGGCCCGCCCGTTATGCCATACGTCTGACCCCTGAAAAACCCGCCGCCCAGGATGTCGTCCAGCCCTGGCACTCCCGATTTGACCCTTTCCTCCATCAACACACCCCGATCTCCGCTACAACGCCCTGCGAAATGGAATATATTCGCTTATGGCCATGATGCTTAATTAACCTTACTATGATGAGGTCACGCGACGCCGCTATAGCGGCAGGACTTCGCCATCGAGCGCGCGTTCCACCTTGAAGACGACCGCGCGTGTCAGGTCATCTTTTACGAGGCGGATGTCAGGGTACGCGTAGGTGATCTCGACGTCCGGACGGCGTTTTTTCAGCCTGCTTATGGCTTCCGGTATGTCGATCAATGTATGAGAGCTGCGGTCGAAGAAGCCGGTGCCGCCCAGGGCAACGACCTTTTTCACTCCCGCGGACACCAGCTTGTCGAAGGATTCCCCGATCGAAGGCCGGGCGAACTCCATGTAGCCGATCTCTATCGGCATGGGCCAGAACATTTCCAGCAGGTTCGTCTTCAGCACCAGTGTGTCGTAGTAGAGCGGATCGTTCGTCTCGGTCCTGGGCCAGTCCAGCACAGTCTCTGACCATTTAGCCGAATGCTCTTCGGCTTCTTTCATGACGCCCATGTTCTTGATTATGAAATCCCGGGGCACGTCGCCATGGGCGACCAGGACGACAGCGGTGCCCGGGTGAGGCGTCTTTGGCATGGCCATCCCGCCGGGAGACTCCTGGCCGAGCGCGGCGTTGATCTTTTTGCCGATGGCCCGCGCGATCAACTGATATGGTATGCCAGGCGTTGCATAAGCCAGCTCGAGTTCCGGATGTGCAGACTTAATCTCTCTTAGCACGGCAGGGATGTCGATCAGGCTATGGGAACTCCGCATCATCAGCCCGGGTGCACAGGCAATGATGATTTTTTTATGCCCTCTGCCCGCGAGCGATTTCACAGCTTCCTCGATCGTCGGCCGGGCGAAGTCGAGGTATCCCGGCTCTACATCATAGCCAGCGTTGCGGACCGAGTCAGCCAGCGTGCGCATGTCGGCCGCGTGGGGGTCGTTCTCCGGCGAATGGTCGAGGTTTTTAGACTCCTCGCTCAGCCGCTTCATGACCCCCTCGATGCGCTCGTACATCGCGTGCTCTTTCTCGATGAAGTCGAAGGGAAAATCACCGTGCTGGATAATGAGTATGCCGGCCTCTGTCATCAGCTATTAGAGTTCCGTCAAGAGGTTTATAACTTTGCAGGTATTCGGGAAGCTGTGCCTGGCTTACTTCCCGTCGCTTCTACGGTACTCCGCCTTTTCCAGCGCGGCAACCCTGGCCTCGAGCTCTTTGACCCTGTTCCGGTTGCGGAAAATAACATACAGGATACCCAGAATCACCAGTACAGGGACGATTAAGAATATTATTACCATTAGTATCAGGATAATTTCTGCAGAGCCTATAAAAGCCATTACCTGTCACTCCTTTCCATCATTTACCAAATACGTGAAGGCTTTGCCTGCTTTAAATAATCTCTGGCCATATCGTTGAATCGATCGCTGCAATCATCCAGTATAACCATATCAACCCTGGTACGCTTTCCCTGCTTCCTTCTTGCATAAGCTTCACAGATGATACCAATGCTCCCCGTACCAATCGCGGTGCGACGCCCGTGCTTGCTTCTTGTTGAAAAGGAATAATGACAACTTGAAAATGAATAATGACAACTATCTAATACTTCCTGTTCTAATCGCGGTGCGACGCCCGTGCTTGCTTCGCCGCACGTGCTACTACGGGTTTTTCCGGTGTTCCGGTGTCGGGCGACGGGCTCGCACCTTCGTCGGCCCAACGCGCCTTCGGCGGCGTTGAGCCTCCTTTGCAAGCCCTGAAAAACGCGCCTACCGGCAACGTTTTTCACACCCGCCACCTACACACCCCTCGCACAGCTGATGCGTGCGAAGGGGCAAGCCGAAAAAACCCTCCGCCTTCCGCGGAGAAGCACCTACAACCCAAACCAACAATAGTACAGGCAACGAGCCAATACTAGTCCTTGTATGAGTAGCCTTTGCTGCTCCGCGGTCGGCGGAGGTTTTTCTGGCCGAAGGCCCCTTGCACGCGAAGCTGTGCGAGGGGTGCGGAGGCGGCCGGGCAATGAACGCTGCCGGTAGGCGCGTTGCTTAGCGCTTGCGAAGGGACTCGACCTGGTGCAGCCGAAGGCGCTGCCGGGGCGTGTCTCCGGGGGTGCGAGCGCGGCCCGGACGGCGTAGCACTCGACGGATGAAAAAGGGTATTTTCAAGTAGAGGTGATGAAAAATAGCTATGTCTAAACTCCATTTATATGGTTTATTACATTTATCGTTAGATCTGCATGCGTCGGCTTCATTTATTAAATTTTTCATGAAACCTGAAAAACCCGGAGTAGCCCATGCAGCATCAGCGCGCATGGGCGTCGCACCGCGATTAATATTGGACGGACCATATCATGCTCTATTGATCTCTGATTTTGCTAGAACGCGGCCCGGACGGCGGAGCACCTGAAAAACCCGGAGTAGCCCATGCAGCATCAGCAGGCATGGGCGTCGCACCGCGATTAATATTGGACGGACCATATCATGCTGTTCTATAAATCTTGAATATCGCTATAACGCATGGGCGTCGCACCGCGATTGGATGATGCCGATGTAGATGTTGACGCTCGCTGGACATTAACAATCGCTTAAATGCGGCCGAGATTAGCATATTCTACCTGCGCGGATGATTAGCGCTTTAATTAGCGGCAAAATTTGCTTTTTTTAAGTTAATTCGACCGCCGGCAGTTTTTATTGCTATTTTCTCAGTGATTACCGTAAATAATATATCTATTAACACGGTTTAGTCACATACCTGAAGAGGTTACATAATGGCAAACCAGAACGAACCGTTACTCATGATTCCGGGACCCGTCATGCTGCACCCGCGGGTGCTGCAGGCGATGTCGAGGCAGATGATCAGCCACAGGGATAAGGCGTTCTCCGTGATCTACGACGAGTGCAGGAACTCGATCAAAGAGGTTCTCAACACTAAGAACGACACCTTCATCCTTACCGGTTCCGGTTCGTCGGCGATGGAAGCGGCAATTTCGAACCTCGTCAAGGGCGACCGCATCGTGACTATCGTGAACGGCAAGTTCGGCGAGCGGTTCAGGGACATCGGGGCGAGGTACGGCCAGGTGGAGAGCCTGGACTTCGAATGGGGCACGCCCGTCGACCTGGCGAAGGTCGAGGCGGCGCTGGCGAAGGCGCCGACTAAACTCATCGCCATGGTGCACAACGAGACCTCGGCCGGCGTCAAGAACCCGGCGGAAGAGGTAGGCAAGCTGGCTAAGAAGTACGGCGCACTGTTCGTCATGGACACGGTGACCTCAGCCGGCGGCGACCTCGTCGAGGCCGACAAATGGGGTATCGACATAGCCGTCACCGGCAGCCAGAAGTGCCTGGGTGCCCCGTCGGGCCTGGCCAGTGTATCAGTCAGCCAGAAGGCCTTCGACAGCATGGTGAAGAATCCGCCCTACTATCTCGACCTCAAGAAGTACAAGAAGTCGGCGGAAAAGGAAGGCCGGGCAGAGACGCCTTACACGCCGGCGATTACGCTATTCTTCGGCATGCAGGAAGCCATGAAGATGATCCGGGAAGAAGGCATAGCTAACCGCATCGCCCGCCACAGGAAGGGCGCGGAAGCGATCCGGGCTGCGGCGAAGGCGCTGGGCCTGGAGCTGTACCCGGTCACGGACGGACACACGGTCCTCTCGAACACCGTCACGGCCATCAAGACCCCTGCGGGCATCACCGATAAGGACCTGCGTGGCACCATGAAGACTAAGGGCATCACTATCTCCGGCGGCCAGGACCGGCTGGACGGCAAGATCTTCCGCATCCCGTCGATGAACGCGTTCACCGAGGACGACCTCGTGAAGACGTTCGCCACGCTGGAAGAGACTCTTGTCCAGTTCAAGGTCATCCCGAAGGCCGGGGCCGGGGTCGAAGCACTAAGAAAGGTATATAAAAATTGAAGTATCAGTGATCAGGGGTTTTCCTGATGGCTAAAGTGGGCATAGCAGACACGACCTTCGCCCGGTACGACATGGGCAAGGCCGCCATTGACGAGCTGAAGCGCAACGCCTCAGTGAAGATCGAGCGGTACACAGTGCCGGGTATCAAGGACCTGCCCGTGGCGTGCAAGAAGCTGTTCGACGAGCGCGATTGCGACATCGTCATGGCGCTGGGCATGCCGGGGTCCAAGCCGACCGACAAGGTCTGCGCCCACGAGGCCAGCACGGGCATCATCCAGTGCCAGCTGATGACCAACAAGCACATTATCGAGGTCTTCGTCCACGAGGACGAGGCGCCCGATGCCCGGGCGCTGGCGGCGCTCATGGATAAAAGGGCCCGCGAGCACGCGCTGAACGTCATCAAGCTGCTGTTCAAGCCATCCCTTCTGGAGAAGGACGCGGGCACCGGGCAGCGGCAGGGCTACGAGGACGTCGGCCCCGCAAGGATTTAATTCATTTGTAACTCACACGGGTTTGATTGTAATGGCAGTAGAAAAGGAGATCAGGATAGGGTTTGTGGTCGCGGAGTTCAACCGCGACCTGACGTGGCAGATGGAGCTGCTGGGTAAGGAGCATGCCAGTTTCTTGGGCGCGAAGGTCACCAAGGTCTTCTACGTGCCGGGCGTGTACGACATGCCGCTGGCCGTGAAGAAGATGGCGGCCGACAAGAACGTGGACGCGATCGTCACCATCGGCAGCGTCATCGAGGGCGCGACGGACCACGACCAGGTGGTCGTGAGCCAGGCGACGAGGAAGATCACCGACCTCGCGCTGGAGTACGACAAGCCCATCACCCTCGGCATCGCCGGGCCGGGCATGACCAGGCTGGAAGCCCTCGAGCGCATCGACTACGCCAAGCGGGCCGTCGAAGCCGCCGTGAAGATGGTACGCCGGATCAAGGACTACAAGGAATAAACCGAGGCTTTAACCCGCATGTCCAGGCTGGATCAGGTCGAGGAATCGGCGACACTCAAGCTCGCCGACCTGACCAACGAGCTGAAGAAGCAGGGGAAGGACATCCTCGGCTTCAACCTCGGCGAGCCGGATTTCAACACGCCGAAACATATCGTCGATGCCGCCAAGAAAGCGCTGGACACGGGCAAGACCCATTACGCCCCTTCCCCGGGCATCCCGGAGCTGCGCGAGGCCATCTCGGATAAGCTCCGCAAGGACAACGGCCTGGACGTGAAGAGCAAGGAAATCATCGTCACCCCCGGCGCGAAGCAGGCCATCTTTGCGGCGTGCTTCAGCCTGATCAACAAGGGTGACGAAGCGATTCTTTTCGAGCCGTCGTGGGTTTCCTACGACGCCTGCATCAAGATGAGCGAAGGGAAAACGGTCTGGGTGAAGTCCGACGAGGACGGCTCAGTACCGGCAAACTTCGCTGACCACGTCACGAAGAAAACAAAGCTCATTATCATCAACAGCCCCAACAACCCTTCCGGCGCAGTCCTCGGCAAGAAGGATTTGCAGGCCATCGCCGACATCGCGAAGGACCGGGGCGTCTACGTTTTATCCGATGAGATTTACGAAAAGATCATTTACGGCGTCAAGCACTACAGCATCGGCACGATGATCCCCGAGCGGACAATCACGGTGAACGGCTTCTCCAAGGCCTATGCCATGGCAGGCTGGCGCATCGGGTACGTGACCGGGCCGAAAGAGGTCTATAAAAACATGCTTAAGGTGCAGCAGCACACCATTTCGAGCCCGACGACTTTCGTACAGTACGGCGCCGCTACTGCGCTGACTGGCTCGCAGGAGCCGGTGGCTGAAATGGTGAAACAGTTCCATGCCCGCAGGGACGTTGTCGTGAAAGACCTGCGTGATATGGGGCTGCAGTGCGAGATGCCTGAGGGCGCTTTCTACGCATGGCCGAAGGTTAAAGGCAGCTCGGAAAAGATATGCGAAGAGTTGCTCGGCTACGGTGTCAGCCTGACGCCGGGATCGGCGTTCGGACCGGACTGCAACGACCACATCCGCATGTCTTATGCTTCGTCCATGGACCAGATCAAAGAAGGCCTGGCCCGGATGAAGAAATATTTCTCCAGAAAATAATTAAAAATTTGCAGGATAGCGGGGTGTTATCCGCTACCCTTACGGTAGCTTTATTACGATATCATTATCGTCGACAGGTTACTGACCCATGCGCCCGCGCCCTGACCCGGGATGACGTCCCTGAGGCTGCCATCGCTGAAGATGACGACCGTCGCGTTCGGGCTTCCGGTCACTACCGAGAGCGCGATAGTCTTTGCATAGCCATCGGACGCTATGAACGTGATGTTCTTCGCTGTCGTGGTCGGGGCGGCCTTTGTCAGAATTGCGTTCAATGACGGGCCGCTGCCTGTCGTGGTCGTCGTTACATTCTTGCTGTTGGTCGTCGTCTCGTTCACCGACAGCTGCGTGTATGTCTTCATGTCGTCGAGCGTCAGGGACAGCGGGGTGGCGACACTACCGTTGACCGTCAACAGCACGGCCGCAGGTACCGGGGTAGCGGTAGGTCCGGCGTGGGCGTCGCAGTTGGCGTCGGCGACGCGCAGCCTGACAGCGCCAGCGCTGCGAGCAATACAAATAACAACGTTACAATAGCTGGTAGTTTCATAGATTTCATTAGCAATACACCTCTCCATAAAAAGCACATGCTTGCCATGTACATGGCTATCATATGCTTGCCTAGATATAGAAAGCTAGTTAATAATCTATATAAATGTAATGTAACTGGTATAGATTACGCACAGGCGAGCGCCTGGCCGACATCGTCTTCAATACTTTTATCTGCCATTGCCGGAATAGACTAATGTGGCTATGGTCAGAACCAACGACATCAAGACGAAGACGGCCGAGATATCACGACGCCTGATCGCTCACTACGGCTCCTATAAAGAGCGCGACGGGAGCCCGTTCGACGTGCTGATCGCAACGATTCTCTCGCAAAATACCACTGATAAGAATTCTCACCGGGCCTTCGCCAGTCTCTACACTAAGTTTGATACCCCGGAAAAACTCGCGAAAGCCCCCGAGTCCGAAATCGCTGAACTAATCAGGATCGGCGGCCTGTACGAGCAGAAGGCAAAGCTGATCAAGCAGGTCGCACAACTCGTCATCGACGAGTATGGCGGCACCCTGGATTTCGTCTGCGACGCGGACCCGGAAGCCGCCCGGAAGGAGCTGCTGTCCATCAAGGGAGTCGGCCCGAAAACGGCCGACTGCGTACTGTTGTTCTCATGCGGCCGGGACGTGATACCTGTCGACACCCACGTGTATCGCATTTCGCAGCGGCTGGGCATCGTGCCGGAGGGCGCGAACCACGAGGTGACCCACCGCGTCCTGATGGAAATGGTGCCTGAGGGGGAACGGGGCTCCGTCCACGTGGACCTGGTGCGCTTCGGCCGGGAGATATGCAAGGCGCAGAACCCGAAACACGACGTCTGCTTCCTGATCGACTTATGCGACTATGCCCGGGCAATCGGGGCTTATCCCAGAAAGAAATAGCCTGCGTGCACTATCGGCACATAGTCATAACAGTAAAATCCATACTGGCATGATGGCGATGTCGTGGCCACCTGCGCACCAGTGCCGATCGCCACTAGTCGCTTGCCAGTATCGACAGCCGGGAAATTTTATCGATCCAGGTATCCTTGTCGATGTCGCCGCCCTGGAATATCAGTACAAGGGTATTATCGCTGTTAATGGCGACTACGTAAGTATCCCGGTGCAGATATAGCACGGATAGCGGGGCCGTCCTGGTCGTGCCATTATAATATATCCTCACGCCATTCGCGTGTTTCTCGAGGCCGGCACTGTCCAGTAGATCCATCAGGTAAGGCCCCGTGCCTGAAACAGGTGTGCCATCGAGCGTCATGCTGGCATAGTGCTGCGGATATGCTTTCAGGTCCGCCAGCGTCAGGCTGAGCGTGCTGTTTACATGGCCATCGATTGTCAGCAGTACTGGCTCGTGGTAAACCCCTCGGAAGTCATAGCCAGGCCACGAATAGTAAGACGTCGGGGCCGGCATTGATGCGGGCATCGAAGTCGGCGCGGCTGCAGGTGTCGGTACTATCGATGAGTCATGCGGGACTGCCGGCGTCGGTGTCGCCGGCGGCAATGGTACCGGGGTAGCCGCTGGCGTAGGGGTGGCCGTTACGGTCGGGCTGCCGGTACACCCGGATACCGCCAGGATGATGAAGAGTACGGATAGCGTACAGAAAATCAATAATGGCTTTTTTTGACTCATGATAATGACCTGCTAATACGGGTTAGAATCACCGTATGGCTATATGGTCATTCATTTATGGCCTTATGCGGATGATATGGGTTACGATCGGGCATTCGAAGTAATTACAAACGTGAAATAACGAAGCCCAATCCGGGAACAGCTGTTATAAAATTGAGGCTATGTCCACGTGGGACATACTGTGCTCAGGACTATGAAATTTTTAACAATTAAATGATTGCCATGGGCTGGAGCTCAACGGCCTTATCATGAAACTCGTTCGCCTGCTTCACGAATCCGTCCGCGCTGCCCATGCGGGCATCTCCCTTATACCGGTCGCCGCTCCCGTACGCCTGGTAAGCCTCCGTATAGGCCGAAGCCGCGTACATGCAGCTCTGCGCATATGACCTGAGCGCATCGGCATACGCCTTCTGGTCCGGGCCATTCGCGTATCCGGCCATCTGGTCGTAGTGTATCATTGCATTGTTATAACTGTCGCACGAAGTACTCATCCCGTTGGCGGCATCGTTGTACATCTCGCCCTTGTACGCATTCACGGCGGCACTGTAAAGTGTACTCGCGCTGTTGAAGTCCGCGTTGCCGCTGTTCAGCTCGCTCAGGTAGCTGCCATACTGATCCCTGTCGGATGCCTGAGAAACGGTGCATCCGGCGACGCTGACCGAAACGGCGAACGCCAGCAAAAGTAGCGCGTATTTTTTCATCATCGTATTAACCTGCAGGCAATTACCATAATACCGTTCTAGGATTTAAACCTTATACCATAAATGTACGGAGGTCGCAGAGTTTCACCTTTTTAGAGGTCGCAGAGGTTTTTAGAGGTCGCAGAGCTTCACAGCACAGAGGTCACAGCGGACACAGAGGTATGCACAGAGGTTTGTTTTAATAACCGGGCTTCCAGCAGCCTTTTCCTTAATAATCCTCTGTGCCGTCCTCTGTGCCCTCTGTGACCTCAGTGCTGAGCTCTGTGACCTCATGTAACCTCTGAGACCTCCCGGTTTTCAGAAAGTATATTGAGCATATCGCCATACTTTTCTGCCATGTTGAAGAGACTGAGCCCGCTGGACCTGTTCCTTGCCGTATTCGTCCTGATGTATTACGGCAGGCTCAGTGTGGTGCTCTTCATCCCGCAATACGCCATCGACTATCACATACCCTCGGGGTATTACAGCCTGCACTTCGCCATGGTCAGCGTGGGCTGCGCGGTCTCCAATATCATTGCCATCGTCCTGCTCCGGCATTTCAGCCCGAAGAAGCTGTTCGTCGGCATAGGCGCCATTTCGGCGGCCTACGAGATACTGCTCTTCCTTTACCCGACACCATGGTCGCTGCTTCTCTCTGGCCTGCTGATCGGCCTGGCAGCCGGCACGTTCTGGAGCCTCGCTTTTCTCATGGTCTGCGAGCTTATCGACGCACACGGCCTGTCCACGACTGACGCCTTCTCCCGGTACAACGTGATCTCGACGATCATGGCGGCCGTTACCCCGCTGATCGCGGGCATCATCGTCCAGCAGACAGGCTATGGGTTCTGGCTGCTGTCGGGGCTGGCATTCCTCATCTTATCGACGGCTATCATCGCCTTCCTGAAAGACCCGATCTACGAGAAGACCTACGGCAAGTACCCGATTCGCGAGGACCTGAGTAGCGTGCTGCGCAACAAGCGCTCAATGGTCACGTTCCTGCTGACCATGTTGTTCATGACGCTGACCTTCAGCACATGGTCGTCTATTTCGCGGGTATTTTACACCAACGTCGGCATCCGCAATGTCTGGCTCGGCCTGCTCAGCCTGGTCGTCAGCGTTATCACCATCGTCATGTTCTGGGCGCTCTCCCGGTACCGGCCGGCCCCGAGACGAATCATTGCGACGATAGGCATCGTTATCTTCGGTATCGAGATACTGCTGCTGGCCTTCGTATCCAGCCCGCTGCTCGTGTTCCTGCTGGAGGGCGTAGTGGGCTGTGCAGGCATCGCCGCAGTAAGCTTTGCCACGCAGAACATCATTAAGGACACCTTCCGGGAGCGTACGTACATCGGCCGCCCCATCTTCGCCTTCGGCATGTACGTGGGCAACGCCGCCTGGTTCGTGGCCAGTGGATACATCATCTCCGGTTTCGGGGGCTACAGCGCAATCGGCAATATCCTGGGGGTCACCGTCGACCAGTTCGGCCTGCGGGTCTTTCTGCTGATCACTGCAGCACTGACCGCTGCCTGGGCCCTGTCTATGTGGAAATATGACGATCAGATGATCCGGGACGGCGCGGTCTCCGCCGGGGCCGCAGAAGCTTTAAATAGGGGAACGGTCAACCGATCAGCCATACCGGAGAATCGACATGATACCGAAAATCAGGGTGGAGCTTAATAACTATTACATGATGCTGGGATGGATTCTGGTGTTCGCGGGCGCGATAGGTGCCCTCTATTATATTATCACCCCGAACAGTGGCCTGGAGACTGTCCTTGGCTTTGCGATCGCTTCCATCCCGTGCGGGCTTATCCTGCTCTATCTCGGATACACGAAGAAAACTGTGTTGAAAAGGAAAAAATAGTAAAGACCGGCTGACGATACGATGGTGTCGTCACGTTGCTCCAGCCGTTCGGCATGAATCCACTTTTATCGGAGCAGCCCTGCTATGGCAGGTAAAATATTTTTCTTCATCACCCTTGAATTGCCACTTTTCAAATGCATCCGTTTATCACCCCTTTTCCCGTACTGCGAAACGGATCATCGTATCCGGGTGAATGCTATGGCTGAGAAGGAAGAGAAAGGCAAAATGACCGTGAAAGAAGCCGGCCACAAGGGCGGCGAGAAGACGGCCGAGACTCATGGCAAAGAATTCTACCACGAGATCGGCGAGAAGGGCGGCCACAAGGGAGGCGAAAAGGTGCTCGAGGAACGGGGCCCCGGGTTCTATTCCGAGATCGGGCACAAGGGCGGCCAGAAAGTCAAGCGGCTGATCGAGGAAGGGGAAAAGCAGGAGGAAGAAAGCAAAAAGTAGGCCCGTGCATCTTTTTCTACCCGTAGCTCGTAGATATGATGGATGGACCGCCCGAAGTTCCTGGTAGACCGGATGCTGGGCCGGCTGGTCGCCTGGCTGCGCATCTTCGACTACGATACGAAAAGCGCGCTGGATATGGCGCCGGACGACGATGAGGATGCGAAGCTCCTCGAGATAGCCCGTGCAGAGGGCAGAGTGTTGCTTACCCGGGACCGGGCGCTCGTCGAGCGGGCCGTGAAGGCATGCGTGCCAGCCGTTCCCATCCGGCCGGACGATGTAAAAGAGCAGATCTGCGAGCTTATGCGGCATTATCCGCTCCAGACCGAGCCGGTCATGGAACGTTGCACCGCCTGCAATGCGCTCCTGCGGAAGGCGGCAGATGCGGACATGAAACGCATCCGCAAAGAGGTACCTCCGCATCTAATAGAGGATGGTAAAGAGTTCTGGGTCTGCGACCGATGTGGCCGGATTTACTGGCTCGGCAGCCACTGGCGGAACATCCAAAAGATGGCCGACGAGCTGAAAAGTTGCCATTGATGACAATAGTCGCCTTACTGTATATATTGATAAGGCATCTGACACAGAGTTCACAGAGTTTAGTCATTCCTGTAACTTTTTGTACATGTGAGACGGCATTTAACGCGACGTACGCTACGGCCGCGACGTACGCAACGTCTGATAATCCGGATACGCTTGCCATTACCTGATAAAACGTAGCGTACGTCGCGGCCGTTGCGTACGTTGCGTTTGGTGCCGGCTCAGCGTTCAAAACATTTCACCAATGACTATACCCTGTGAACTCTGTGTCAGATACCTTATCAGCGTATAATAAGTAAAATTAATAACAATACGAAAATAGTCTGCCGCAAGCGGCTTCGCGCGCGTGCCCGGTCCGTATGCAAGCAACGACTTGTTCTGCCCTTTTTACACGCTCAAGACTTTTAAGAGCTCTTCCAGCTCCTTGTTGACCCTGGCGCTCTCGGTATCCAGGAAGGCTTTCAGCTTCTGGTAAGCCTTCATGCGTTGGCCGGGGTCGAGTCCGTTCAGCATCGCCTTGCCTTTTTTTGTCAGCAGAACGGTCAGGTGGTCGGGATTTACCCGTTCTGCTTCCAGCAGGGAGGAAATAAAGGCGTTGATGAACGACTCGAAGTCCCGTTCGCTCTCCTCGAGCAGTTTTATGCCAGTTTCAGAGATTTTGTATACTCTTCGTGCCCTCTCTCCATCTTTTTCTTCCCACGACGAAATGTAACCGTCGGCCTCCAGGCCGTTTAGTAGTTTGTATATGGCCGAGTGGGACGGCTTCCAGTGGCCGCCGGTGTGCCTTTCGATGTCCTGCATGAGCATATACCCGTGCTTCGGATTGCTCCTCAGCAGCATGAGCACGAAGTAATTCAAACTAGCTTTCGTGGGATTTTGAAAGAAGTTTGGTATTGCCACGGACATAATACGACATATATATTCCACCGTTTTATATTTTGGCAGCACATGTTTTGGTAAGTCATATAGAAAATAATGCTATGTGTTTTAAATATTGAGAAAAACCACATTTATAGCGTTTATATATAAGACGTTGTGCTTCACCTGAACTTTTTCTCAGTAAGCTGAGAATCAAAAACCGGTTATTTCTGACAGTATCATAGATTAATTGAGCAGAATATAGTCTGTCTAATATCAATCGCGGTGCGACGCCCATGCGTTCGTGCAATAACATATACTCAGCGATCATCAATCTCTATGCCAGCATCAAATCATCGCGGTGCGACGCCCATGCTTACTTCGTCGCATGGGCTACTCCGGGTTTTTCCGGTGCTACGCCGTCCGGGCCGCGTTCTTACAATATCTGATACCAGTAGAGCAGTAACTAATTGATCAGAATTTGGTCTGTCCATTATTAATCGCGGTGCGACGCCCATGCGCGCTGATGCTGCATGGGCTACTCCGGGTTTTTCCGGTGCTGCGCCGTCCGGGCCGCGCTCGCACCCCGGAGACACGGCCCGGCTGCGCCTTCGGCTGCGCCAGGTCGAGTCCCTTCGCAAGCGCTAAGCAACGCGCCTACCGGCAGCGTTCATTACCCGGCCGCCTCCGCACCCCTCGCACAGCTTCGCGTGCGAGGGGCCTTCGGCCGAAAAAACCCTCCGTCGACCGCGGAGCAGCATAGGCTACGTGTATCAGGTACTGTATAGGATCGTTGCCTATTCTAGTATTGGTATGGGTAGCCAGAGCTTCTCCGCGGAAGGCGGAGGGTTTTTTCGGCTTGCCCCTTCGCACGCGATAGCTGTGCGAGGGGTGTGGAGGTGGCGGGTGTGAAAAACGTTGCCGAAGGCGCGTTTTTCAGGGCTTGCAAAGGAGGCTCAACGCCGCCGAAGGCGCGTTGTGCCGACGAAGGTGCGAGCCCGTCGCCCGACACCGTAACACCGTAAAAACCCGTAGTAGCACGTGCGGCGAAGCAAGCACGGGCGTCGCACCGCGATTATTATGGGAAGTATTTGCTAGTGACCCGTATGTATTATTAACAAGAAGCAAGCACGGGCGTCACACCGCGATCAGAATTGGGAGCATTAGCTATTGGCTCGTATGTCTTTTCACACGAAGCAAGCAAGGGCGTTGCACCACGATCAGAACGGTATTTATGGAAAATTGATCGATATATTTCTGTTTTTTTCTCATCCTGATGTATTAACTGAACCGGACCGATACATTTATTATGGATTGTGTGCTACTATGGCACACAGTAGCATGGTGATATCTGTGATGACAATTGGCAAGCAAATCCGGATGGAACGCATAAAGGACCGGAAAAGCGGTAACAGCCTGATCATCCCGCTGGATCACGGGATATCGGAAGGCCCCATCAAGGGCATCGTCGGGCTGGCCGACACGATCGAGAAAGTCTCGGAAGGCGGAGCGAACGCAGTCCTCCAGCAGAAGGGCATGGTCCCCTACGGTCACCGGGGCTACGGCCGGGACATCGGTCTCATCGTGCATATGAGCGCATCCACCCGGCTGGGCCCGGACCCGAACAACAAGGTCATGGTCTGCAGCGTAGAAGAAGCGCTGAAGATGGGAGCGGACGCCGTTTCGGTACACATCAATATCGGCAGCGAGACTGAGAGCGACCAGCTCCAGGCCCTGAGCCAGACCGCGCGGAGCTGTGCCGAGTGGGGTATGCCGCTGCTTGCCATGATGTACCCCCGCGGCAAAGCGATCAAGAACCCTCATGATCCCGAAGTAGTGGCGCTGGCCGCCCGTGCCGGGGCCGAACTGGGCGCAGACGTGATCAAGACTAACTACACGGGGGACCCCGACTCGTTCAAGACCGTAGTCCGTGGCTGTCCTGTACCGGTGATCATCGCCGGCGGCCCGAAGATGAAGTCCGACCTGGACGTCCTGGAGACGGTCGAGGGGGCAATGGGTGCCGGGGCAAAAGGAGTCGCCATAGGCAGAAACGTTTTTCAGCATGAATCCCCAACAAAGATCACGAGAGCCATCGCCAGGATTGTCCACGAAGGCTGGCCGTCCGCCGACGCTCTCAATGAGTTGAAATAGATGAGAGCGTGTGCTCTCGGTGAGCTGAAATGAGTGACAATCCAGGATTGTGCAACAAGCTGGTCTGGGTAGACGCCGACGAGCGCACGTGGGGCGAGGCAAAGGAAAAAGTCACCGCCGCACTGGAGTCTTGCGCGAATGCCGTGCTGGTGGCGCCGGAGAACATTGACAGGGCCCGCGAGCTGGGCAGAATTACTGTAGCCTCTGCAGGCGGGCATCCCGATATCGTCGTGGTAGGCATCCGCTCCGAAGGCGACGGCACGCTCTCCCTGCCTGAAGAAGCTCGAGGATTCGGGGGACATTGCCCGTGCGAAGAAGCTCAAGGCGGAAGGCGCCGTCGTCGCGGGGTTCGTCAGGCTGGAAGGTAAAGAGTACGAGAAGCTCGCCGCCAGGATGGGCAGTATCTGCGATTACCTGATCATCGAAGGTAAGGACTGGAAAGTGATCCCTCTGGAAAATCTCATCGCAGAGCTTGGCGGGAAAGGTGCGAAGATCTTCGCCAAGGCCCGTGACATCGACGAGGCATCCGTCGCGCTTCAGACACTGGAGAAGGGCGCCGATGGCGTGCTGATCGACGTGGGCGATCCCATAAAGATTAGAGAGATCACCCGGGGCATCACCGCGAAGCAGGCGGAAGTCCCTCTGACACCTGTCACAATTACGGCTGTAAAAGATGCGGGCACCGGCGACCGGGTCTGCATAGACACCTGTTCGCTCATGACGCCTGGCGAGGGTATGCTGATCGGCAACCAGTCCGGCGGGCTGTTCCTGATACAGTCCGAGGCCGAGGAGAGCCCGTATGTCGCAAGCAGGCCGTTCCGGGTGAACGCCGGGGCCGTGCATGAGTATGTCCTCGTAGGAGAGAAGACGCGCTACCTGTCCGAGCTGGCCAGCGGCGACAACGCGCTGGTCGTCAATAAGGCCGGAGATGCCCGGAAGGCGACCATCGGAAGGGTCAAGATCGAGCGAAGGCCTTTGTTATATATCGAGGCTGAGGCCGATGGCCGGAAGATCACCGCCATCCTGCAGAACGCGGAGACGATCAAGCTGGTCGCCGCCGACGGCAGCTCCATCGCGGTAACAAAGCTCAAGCCCGGCGACAAAGTCCTCGCCCGGCTGGAAGACACCGGCCGGCACTTCGGCATGAAGATCGAGGAGACTATAATCGAGAAGTGACAGGATACCCTGGGTCGAGGGATAGCCTGTCCCGCCATTTTTCGCGCGCGCGAGCGCCATGCAGCCCGGGAGACGCTGTTCATTTCTACCTTCTATCATAATCCTTATTTCACATTGCGCCAATCTACAGGACGTGTCAAAGAAGCAGGCTCGTGAAGCAGAGGCGCAAAAGCGCAAGAACCGGAACAAGCTGTTGACCTTCGCCATCGCGCTGGGAACGCTGGCGATCGTGCTGGTTATCGCCTATCTCTTTTTTTTCAGCGGTAACGGCGGTGGCAGTAACTGGCACCTGGACAGTTCCGGCTTGCTGGCGTTCGACGCCCGTCCGGCAGTCATAGCGACTTCTGCGTCTGTAGAAACGACGCAGAACTGGACGCTGGAAAAGATCGCCTACAAGAGCTTCGGTGGCAATGTGTATGCGCTCCTGCGGATACCCGCAAACGTCACGAAGCCTCCTGTAGTGATCGTTTTGCCCGGGGCTACCGTCAATAAGGAAGCCGACGCCGGCATGGCCAAAGCGCTGGCTTCCTGGGGCTACGCGACACTGACGCTGGACGAGCGTGGTAACAACGGCGAGACGCCCGGGCCGTGGGCAAACGACCTGAACAGCGGATATGCGGCTTTTGCCAATGGCGGCGATCCGGTACAGTATGAGCAAGTCTACGACGTGCTATTGGCCTATGATTACATCCGATCGCGGAATGACCTCGATACTGGCAACGTTGCGGTGCTCGGCGAGAGCATGGGCGGCCGGTTCGCCATCGTCGCCACAGCGCTGGAGCCCGGGCTAAAGGCAGCTTTCACGATCAGCGGCGGTCCGTATGGCGTGCAGGGAAGCGATGTAACCCTGGCAAAGTTCATAAAGTCGATCGAGCCGGCAGGATACCTGTCGAAGTTGCCGCCGCGGAAGCTGGTCATGTTCCACTTTACAAATGACACGATCATACCGGTGGCCAGTGGCAGGCAACTGTTCGATGCCGCATCGCAGCCAAAAGCGTGGCACGAGTACAATGGCGAAGTGCACGGAGTCTACAATAGCACATACGCACCGGACCTGCACGATGAGCTGAAGGGAGTTTTCGGCCGATGAACGACACTATGATGCGTGCTGCCCGCTATCTCGCTAAATCGCAGCACAAGGACGGCTCCTGGGCTGACGGCGACCCGTTCGTCTGTGCGCGCGCGTGCGCTGCCCTGCAGACATGCGAGGGCCAGGAACAGGCGAAGAGCGCCGGCGTAAGCTATCTGGAAAAGCAGCAGGCGGAGGACGGGCGTTTTCCGGCTAAGTCCGGCATGTACACTGATGCAGCATGCACCGCTTACACGCTGATCGTCCTGAACCGGTTCCACTATTCCAAAGCCAGTCTGCCCGTCAGCCGGGGCCTGATGTGGCTGCTGGAGCACCAGGCCGCGGATGGCTCCTGGAGCGGCCGCAACGCGAAGAAAAACGCGTACACCACATCGCTCTGTCTCCGGGCACTGCATACTTATTATTTGTCCGGCCTTTCGAAGTACCGCAGGGGCGTGGAGCACGTGCTGGAAAAGGTCGAGGTACCTGGCTTCTTTGACGAGCCAGTCTCCCATGTATATGCTCCGGTACTCAATCTGCACCGCATAGACCAATTACCGGAAGACCTGGCGACGGGTTTCATGGCATTTGCGGAAACGCACGTCAGTAAAGCTATCAAGGACGGACGGATCGCTGATGTCGCGTACCTGGCCGGAACGCTGGGTGCCATCGGCGAAAGCCCGATGCGGCAACAGTGTATGGAATGGCTAAAGTCAGCGCAGAACCCGGACGGCGGCTTCGGTAAAGAATCGGGCATAGCGAGCGATGCCAGCCAGACCGCGCTGGTAGTCCTGGCACTGGGTAACAGGCTATAACCTGAACGGCATGCTCTGGTACAGACACCAACACTACACCAACAGTATGCCAACGCTTATACCAACACAGTTGCCTACACCAACACCAGACCAACACTCGCATCTGATACTGATCTTTTAAAAAAGAAAAAGGAACGGGGAGTTACCCGTTCCGCCTCTTTCTTACCCCCGCAAATAACGCTCCCGCGACCAGCGTCAGGCTGATCAGCAGGAATGTCGGTGCCGGGATCGGTGCGGGCAGGTTCGTCGTCGTGGGTGCGGGCGTGGCTGTCGCTGTCGCCGCCGTCTCTGCCAGCAGGAATTCCGAGAACCCGTTCGGTGAACTGATCTCGAACGTGACGGTGTCGGCGGTCTCGCTCTTGTATGCCGCCGTCAGCTCCTCGTAGCCGCTGTCGCTCTGGCGAATCACCGTATAGGTCTTAGTCCGGCTGAAGCCGGCAGGCTTCTTCACCGTCAGCGTGATCTTCGCCGTCCCGCTCACCAGGTCTGCGTTTGTGAAGCCGGTCTTCTCTATGCTGATCATCGCCAGCGGCGTACGCACGTGCCTGCGGCTGCCAGACAGGAAGCTGTCGAAGTCGTTGAGGTCAGCCGGAGGGTCGGATATCGTGGCGCTGAACGTCACGCTGCCCGATGGTAACCCGTTCATGTCCGCACTGGCCGTTACCGTCGCCGGGCCGCTGTTAAGTGTGCCCGCCGACTGATCGCTGACGTGGACGCCTGTAATCGTGCCCCTGTTCGGCGGCGAACCGACGTCGATGTCTACTGTCAGTTTGCCACTGCCGGCCGGTATCGTGACATGTCCATCGGTGAGGAACCGGGAAATGTCTGTGCCCGCCGGTGCAGTGATGTGATCGCCGCTAACCGTCACGCCTACACCACCCAGGGTCGTCTGGAACGGGGTAGGCGTAGGCTGCAGCCAGGGCGGGATGGTGGGATCGGGGTCGGACGTCGGGATAGGCTCGAGCTTGCGGATTACCGTGAACTCAAAGACATAGTCCGGCATTACGTTTTCCAGGAGGCCCCTCAAACCATGGAGATAGACTGTGTAGAGCTTGCCTTCGCCCATTGAGGCCGACGGGGTGAACGTCGCTGTGTTGCCGCTGGTGACCACGCTACCGGTGACACTGTTCATCGCGCTGTCCCGGAGAGTGAAGCCTGCCTGTACGGATCCGGGGTCCATATTCTCGCTGAACGTCACGGTTATCGCACTGTTTACCGGTACGCCGGAGGCCCCCTGTGCAGGCGATGTGGATACAACTGTCGGCTTGCGCCAGAGCGTGCGGAAGTTCCAGGTGTAGTCGGGCATCACGCCGCTGTGGGTGCCGACCATGCCGCTCAAGGTGACGCGGTACAGATTACCGTACGCGTTCAGCTCGCCCGAGGGGCGGAAGGTCGCCTTCCGGGTCGCAGCGTCGTAGGACACTGTGCCCTGTACGGTCTTTCCGTTGAATTCTTTCACTGAGAACCCGTCGATGACGGTCCAGTCGTCCATGTCATCGCTGAAGGTCGCCGTGATCAGGGTCGACGCCGGCAGTTCGGTTGTGCCGTCCGGCGGCGTGACCGACACCACAGTGACCGGCATATGGATTGTCGTGAACCCCCAGCTGTAGGACGGGATGCCGTTCCCGGCGAGGTCCCGGGCGCCCGTCACGTGGGCGCTGTATGAGGCACGGTATCCCAGTGGGCTCGTCGGCCTGAATGTTGCGGTCCGCGAGGCGCTGTCGTAGGTGACGGTGCCCGTCACGCTGTTGCCGCCGTAATCCCTGAGGGTGAAGCCGCTCTGGAGCGATGCCGGATCCATGTCTTTGCTGAACGTGGCCATGATCGTTACCGCCCGCGGTATGTCGATGGCGCCACCGGCGGGGCTTACCGAGCCTATGTATGGCCGCTCCGTGGTCCGGAACGTCTTCCTGTCCACGTACTTCATGATGTTGCCGGTCATTTCGGCCACTCCGGTAACCTCGATCGTGTAGTCATTCGAGTAGCTGAAGTCATTGTGTCCGATGATCACGCTGCTGACCGAGCCATCGCCCTTGCCAGACCCGGCAGGGATGTAGCCGACCGACGTCGAGACCTTGTTGCCGTTACTGTCCTTGATCGAGATGCCATTGATGGTCCCCGGGTTCAGGGGTTTGTCGAAGTAGACGAAGACGGGCTGGTTCACCGGGACGTCAGTAGCTCTATCCTTGGGGAGTGTGGCCACTACTTCCGGGTTGCCCCAGGTGATGAACTTCGATTCGAAGATTCCAGGCATTACGTTACCCTTGTCGTCCTGGATGCCATTGATCCGGATTGTGTAGACCGTGGCGTTCTTCAGGCTCCATTTGGGCCGGATGTCCAGGAAACTGGAGCCGCTGCCATAGGCGGTGATCTCTACCGGGGTGAGTGACTCGTCCAGCAGGCGGATTTTCCCCGCCGTGAGGTCGGCATTATCGATATTTTCCAGGTAACGGTTGAACGTCACCGTGATCGGGTTGTAGACGTATTCTCCCCAGCCTGAAGGCCAATCACTGGCACCGTCCGACGGGCTTACCTTTGTGACATGGAACGCGTTCGTCTCGGTCGTGAAGGAGACGATGTAGGGCGTTGCCATCCTGCTGCCGAGGAGGTCGACCAGGCCGGAAATGGTCAGGGTATAGGTTTGTCCGTAGGCCAGATCGCTCTGCGGTTCGAAGTAGAGATAGTAATCCCACTGATCGCCATAGAAGTATTTCCGGTAGCTGATGTCGCAGGCGACCTGCCGGTTACCGCTGTCTTTTACAGACACGCCCTGGAGCGCCGATCCGACAATGTCCCTGTCCAAATCTACACGGATCGAGTCCGAGACCCTGAAGTCGTTCTGCCCGTCGAAGCCCCACGACACGGATATTATGGCCGGGCCGTTGTCTTCGAAGCTGATAGCCGACTGGCTGACCATGGGGTAGCTATCCCGGATCGTGCCGCTGAGGTACGGCGTATCGCCGATGCCGTCGCCGTTGGCGTCGCTGCCCGGGTAGTTGTTCCACTGGTTGCCCAGGTTTCCGGTGTACGTGCGCCCGCTGTACTGGTAGGTCATTGGCCCGTAGGTGTTCCATTTGTTGCTCGTGTTCACCTGGAGCGCATTGACAGCGCTGGCAAACCGGTTGAGGTAGAACGTGTTGTTACCGCTGCCGGCCAGAAGCCGGACGCCGGTCGCGCAGTCGATCACGCTGGTATTGATCAGGGTCAGTTGCTCGCTGTTCTCCAGTTGCAGGCCGTCGCCGTCCGCGCGGGCGATCAGGCTGTCCGCGATGGTGGCGTTGTGGTAGATGTCCACAAGCCTGATGCCGGTGGCCGAGTCGTACACGGCCAGGCCGGTCGCCGTCAAATCCCAGCCGCCATCGACCAGGAGCCCGCTGTAGGGGCTGCGCAGGACGGTGACGTTGCTGATCACTGTCGTGTAAGTGCTCAGCAGCTGGATCTCTCCGCCGGTTATGCGGCTATCCCGGATCGTGTTTCCGTCCGTCCCGGACAACGTCAGGTTTGCCCCCGACAGCACACACCGGTCGATCGTGACATTATGGGCCCACGAGAGCCGGACACCGGCACCGCTGATGGTGCAGTTCCTGATGGTGGTCGAACCGGTCATCGTACCGCTAGTATCGTAGTTAATGCTCGAGCGGCCACCGCTGTTCAGGGTGCAGTTCTCGATGGTCAGGTGCAGGTCATCTTCTTCGAGCACCACAAAATGGTAGATACATGTCGTGCTGCTGTTGATGTTTGAGTTCTTTATGCTGGCCGAGGAGCCGTCGACATGCAGGACGCTGTCCGCGTAAACCGTGGAACCGTCGGGGTAGTCTAAGTCGACTCCGTCGATGCCTCCGTCCTTCAAACTGGACTCTTCGGACGTGATGATCAGCGGGCGACCGCGGCCCGTGTCCCGGCCGACGAGGAAGATCCCGTTGATGTCGAGGGATTCGACCAGATAGACGCCGCTGTCGATCTCGACGGTGTCCCCCTTCTGGGCTGCGGAGACTGCGAGGCTCAGGTTGGTATAGGTGATCCCGCTGTGTAAATTGCGTATCGGCCTCGTGTAGTTGGTTGTCGTGTCGTTGATATAAATGGTGAAGGTCGACACGGGACCAATGATGGCGTTCGACTGGGCCACAATAAACAGCACCAGGGTCTCCGGGCCTTCTGTCCTGTAGTCGGGGTTCAGGTAGATCTGGAACGAATAGTTCGAGTTATACTGGCCTTTGTATAGCGTAACGTCAAGCGGGAAGGCCGGGTAAGCGTAATCTTTGCTATCCGCCGTGCCCGAGGCGTAGACGATCACCGCCGAGTCGACGCTGGAGAGCCCGGTCCTGACCAGGTTTACGGTCGTGTAGTTGCCCTCATCCATCTGAACCGATGCCGCCTTGAACTGGACGGAGGGTATGTAGGACGTGCCTGCCAGCGTTAAATTGAACCGGGTCTGCCGGCCGAAATCGCCCCCGGTCACGTTGACGATGGTGAAGTTCACATACTTGTCCAGGCCGGTTACGTTGGACGTCACGTACAGGGACGGCCCGGCTTTACTCTGGTAGCTGCTGAAGTTGACCACGAGACTGTTGATGGTGTAATCCCGTCCCTCGACGGCGTTGCCGCCGGTGATCTGCAGCACGGCCGTTGCCGGCTTGTCGATGCTGCCGCTGCGGGACAGCGTGATCCCGGAGCCTTTGCCCGCGAAGGCCGTGGCCCCGTCGTTCGCAAAGCCGATGAGGGACGGCTCGGTGCTCGTGTCATAGATGGTCAGGGTCACGTGGTCAGGCGTGCCGATTCTCGCACCCGTCGCCGACCGCAGCCGGAAGGCGCCCTCCTCGGTGCCCTCGGTCATGTTGTCAGCTGTGATGGAAATGTTGATCACTTTCTGTGCCTCGCCGGCCGTGAAGGTGAGGGTCGCCGGTATCGTCGGGGTCGATGTGAAATCGTTGTACAAATAGTCGTACATCATGTCGTTACTATCCAGCAAACACGTCGAGACGCCCGACAGATCGCCGGCCCTTAGCACGGTGATCTGGCACTGCGAGCCTTCATTCACCGAGTCGTGGTCTAACGTGATGATAAGGGTCGGGGACGTGCCCGTCGAGAACGCGAATGTGTACACAGCCGTCAGGTGTCGGCCGCCCGAATCCGTCGCGTCATAGACCGTTGCCGTGTAGCTCGTGCCGTACTTGAGCGGCTCCACGGGGACGTAGGTGAAGGTCGTGCCGGAGACGTTCGCCGTGCCGGCTATCACACTATTGAAGCTATCCTTTAGCTGGAACGTGACGTTGGTCACCGGCTTGCTGAATGTGATCACAGGCACGATGCCCGCGATGCAGCCGGTCGCGCCGTCTGTCGGGCTGGTCGAGACGATCGTTGGCACGGTGGCATCGTGGATCGTCAGGTTGAACTTCACCTGGTCACCCGGCGTGGCATTGACCGCAGAGGACAGGCTGAAGTTGACGTACGTATCCGTCAGCTCAGTGACACTATTGGCAGGCAGGCCTACGTCGAAGCCCGCGTATGCCTGGTCGGCCTCAAAGGTAATCCTGACCGGTACGAACGTGTAGTTCTTGCCGCGGACGGCGGTGCCGCCGATATCGGTAACAAGGACACTTGACTCAATGCTCGTGTCCCCTGAGCGGTATAGCATGACGTGCGGGGTAGTGCCCTCGTTCGCAGTCGCCCCCGGCGCCGTGAAGGCAACGGCCGGGAGGCCGCCGGTGGTGAACGTGAACTGATAGTCACCCTCCATATGGTATCCTTCTGTGTCGATGACTCCATCCACGGTGGCGTGGTACTCCTCTTCGGCCGCCAGCGCTACGTCCGGCGTAAACGTGAGCACTTTGTCGGTGACGGTCATCGCGCCGTACACCGAAAGCCCCTGGCTGTCGCTGAGCCGGAGCGATGCAGCGACGATTGCCTTGTTAAAGGTGACGGTGACATCTGCAGCCCGCGGCGCATCCGAATCGCCGCTGGCCGGGCTGGTCGAGACGACCGCCGGCATTACCGGCGTTACCGGCGCATGGACTGTGGTGAATTTCCAGGTGTACGTGGCCAGGATGTTATCATCCAGGTCCCGGATGCCGGTCAGGTAGGCGGTATAACTCGCACCGCTGGCCAGAGTCTGGTCCGGCGTGAAGACCGCGGTCCGGGTGCTGTCACTATAGGTGACCGTGCCCGCGACCCGCCTGTTCATGCTGTCCCGGAGGATGAACCCGCCCCGTACGGTCGCCTGGTCCATGTACTTATTGAAGGTGGCCGAAATGGCCGGCGCCGACGGGTCGACGTCGGCGAAGTTATCCGCCGGGGTCACTCCATTGACTGCCGGCATGGTGCCGTCACTGCTCGTGTCCTTGATGTCTATCCGGTATACGTTGTCGTAAGTGGTCCGGAAGTCGTCGGCCGCGAGCTTCAGGATGAGGTACTCGTCGCCTTCGGCGACGTGGTCGCCCACGATGTAGGCCGGTGCCGTCAGCTCCCGGGATCCGGCCGCGAACTT
Organism: uncultured Methanocellaceae archaeon; assembly: GCA_963769045.1. Taxonomy (GTDB): domain Archaea; phylum Halobacteriota; class Methanocellia; order Methanocellales; family Methanocellaceae; genus Methanocella_A. Next base: position 30,977 of record CAVYKK010000029.1, on the reverse strand, counting down.
GAACGGATTGCTTACCGTATAGTCCGCAGCATCGGCCGTGCCCCCGTACCGGCTCAGGAACAGCTCATTGACGTATGGGTTGGTGCCTGCGTAGTGCAGCTGTATCTCGAGATTAACCGTCGACCGCTCGCCCGTCGTGGTGTTGACGCCACTGAACCCGATGTAGGGATGGACGCCCGTATCGACGATGAAGTACGTGGCGTTCACGGAGCTTCCCGTGAACTGGCTGTGCGGTAAGTCCGTGTTCACCGGGCTGCTCAAGCCCAGTATGACGGAACTGGTCTCCGGGGGATCGGTAAAGTAATCAGGCAGACTATTGACGATAATATCTATGGTCTTGACAGTCTCGCCCGGGCCAAAGGTCACAGTGGCCGGCAGCGCTGCCGAGTACAGATTGGAGTTGGCCAGACCGCCGACTCGTGAGACCAGGCAGGACGACGTCCCGGAGACATCTCCCGTCCTGACCAGCCTGATGTGGGCCGTCTCGCCTTCCCACATGTACCTGCCGCCGTTCTCGACGCTCAGCAGGGTCCCATAGACGGGCGGTTCGACGTAGTAGAAGTTGATGTGGGTGGGATATTCGCTGTTGTCCCGGATCATTACCTGGATCTCGTCGTCGAGGGGGAGCGCGTTGCTGAACTCGGACAGGCCGAACCGGGCATACTCGACGCCCTCGGTGGCATGATCCGCGTTTAAGGTGATGTTGACCAGCTTAGATCGTTCGCCGGGAGCGAAGGTGATCGTGGCCGGCAGCGGCATCGACGACGTGTAATCGGCCGGGACGGCCGTGCCGTCCTTGAACGAAAGTACACAGCCGGAGGGCTGCGAGAGGTCGCCGCCTTCCCGGGTGAGGTTCAGCTGGATGACGTCGCCTTCACCGGCATCTATGTCCGTCGCGTTGAAGCCGATGTGGCAAATCTCCGTGTCCCGGATCGTGAAGGTGTACGGGCCGCCAATGGCCATGCCGTTCACGACATCCGTCAGCTTGAAGACGATCGTCCTGTCGCCCATGGCCAGGTCATCGTGGACCAGGGCAATGTTCACGAACTGCATCCGGGACTGATCGTCATGGGAGGTGCCCGCCGGGAAGGTGACGATGGCCGGCGAAGGCATCGTGTAGTCCTCCGGCGAGGAGGCGTTGCCGCCCACGACGGACAGGACGCACGACGATTGGACGTTATAGCCCATTGCCTTCGTGATGCGGAGCGGGATGGTTTCGCCTTCCCAGCCTTCGGCCGGGCCGTCGATGTCCAGATATGAGCCCGCGCTCGTGTCCGCGATATTGATCTTGTACTGGGCCGAAGGCTCCTCCAGTATCCCGAGCACGATGTATTCCATGCCCTCGGAATCGCCATCCGGGCCAACCTGGACGACGATCGTCAGCTCGGTCTGGCCGGGCTCGAACCGGAATTGCCCGGGCACGTTGGCCTGGTAGTCGTTCGGGTACGTGGTCTGGTTGATGATGTAGACGTTACAGGTATCATAGTAAGCCAGGTTGCAGTTCTGGCGCTGCAGGGTCACCAGGAGTTCGGAACCTTCGTTTATGGTGATCGCACTGCCCACGAACCTGTAGTGGGTCCCGAAATCGAGATCGTACAGCGTCAGGTGCCCGGAGTTGTACGGCGCACTGAGGACTGTGGCGCCGACAGCATCGCTCGCGTTAACCTGTATGAACGGCATGTAGTAGTCGCCGCTCGTAGTCTCGCGTTCGACCGCATCGATCACAGCAACCTCTTTCTCGGTCTCGCCGGGGCTGAAGGTCACAGTCAGGGGCATATGCGAAATGTACCGGTATGACTCCGCTGTCGTCCCGGTGCCCAGGTTGAGCTCGCAGGATGACGTCCCCGAGACGTCTCCGCTCCGCCTGACTTTAATATAGCCGGTCTGGCCGGGTAAAACGTCGCCGTTCACCAGGGAGATGAGCGTACGCGGGACCGTGAGGTTAAACCGCTGCTGCTTTCCTGGTGTGCCTCCTTTGACATCCGAGAGCGTTAAATAGGACTGTGTCGCTACCGTGGCGGGGAATTCAGCGTCAGTACTGGAATTCGATGGTCTTCGAGGTCTCGCCGGGGGCAAAGGTCAGCGTGACGGGCAGGCGTGGTTCGAAGGTAAAGCCTGTGTACGCAAACTGGGTGCTGACCACACAGGACGTCGTGCCGGAAACGTCTCCCGTCCGGTCTACAACGATGCTGATGGTGTCGCCAAACTCGCCCGTACCCGATGGGCTGTGGAACTGGACGACGGCTGCCCGGTCGGTCGTGTTGAACTGCCAGACGTAGGGCCCGGGGGCCAGGTTACCGTTCCGGTCGCAGGCGCCGTTGACGGTCACCCTGTAGGTCCGGGAGTAGTCCAGCTTTTCGGCAGGCGCGAACGTAGCCATGCTGCCATCGTAAGATATCTCTCCTTTCACCCGCGTGTTGGAATCATCCATGACCAGGAACGCGGAGCGAAGCGATTCCTTGTCCATTACCCGGTCGAAGGTCACCTCGATAGTCGTCCGCGGGTCCGACGCCCTCCGACCCGTTGGCCGGCGAGACGGCCGTGATCAGCGGGGCGCTGCGCGCTGCCGTTGATCATCGTGTATGCCCCGGCGACATTCCCGAAGTTATTGTTGAGCAGGTCGCTCATGACGAAGCCCAGCTCGACCTTTCCGATGGACTCCCGGTCCGGTACGACGACAAACGTGTAGGTGCCGGTCTCTCCCGGGTTGACTTTGCCTGCAGGTGCTGCGATCGGCTCGACGACCCAGTCCCTGAAGTGGCTCTCGCTGTGCGTCGCCTCCCATGGGGTCGATCGTCGTCGGGTCGAAGCAGATGAGGTCGTAGCCAGGTAACCAGGGCATCTGTCCGGTATTTTCCATCTGCACCGTGATCCGGTACTCCCGGCCGGCCAGCATCTGCGGCGGGCTGGTCACCGATACGGCCTCGCGCATCGTTCATGGCAGCGTTGAGCCACGTCGTGAAGTAACTCTTGTTACCGAAGCATTTGCCGTAGCTGTCGTTCATCCAGAAGCCGATCTTCCAGTTGCTGCGCTGCGGCCGGTCCGGGTACACGAGGTACTTGTAGGTGACGGTGTCCCCGGGCCTGACCAGGCCTGACGGGGATGATGTCTGCTCGAACTTCCAGCCCATGAACTGGTCGGGCGACTGCGGCCGGTCGAGGTAAGCGTTACGCTCGGACGGGTCGTTCAGCGGATCGAAGAATGTGAGGTTGTATCCCGAGCGGCCAGTTCGCCTCTCCCGTGTTCCTGACCGTGATGTTCAGGACGTACGACGGGTGGTAGTCCGGGTCACTGTAAAGGTGTTCAGTGTCGGGGTTATAATACATCTCCTTCCGGCCCATCGATCTTGAGGATTGTAGCACCTAAGGCCGGCCGGCGCACCTCGGGGTGGTAAATGGCCATATCGCCGAAGTAGTGGCCGTTCGATGCCCGCATCCACAGGCCGATCGACAGGTTACCGTACTCTTCGGTCGTGGGCGTCACCGCGAAGGTGTACGTCGCGTCCTGGCCCGGCCCGACCGAGGACGAGGGTCCCGAGGTCAGCTGGAAGTCCCACCCGTAGAACTGGTCCGGGAAATTCGGGGTACCGTTGCCGTAGTTCCAGTAGTCGCCCGACCGAAACGCGTTGAAGAAGACAAGGTGGTTACCGGCCTTCCACGTGTCCAGGCCCATGTTCCTGACGGTCACGGTCAGCGTGAACGGCTGCAGGTGTTCCTCGTCGATCACCAGAGGATCCGGGCCATCGATCGCGACGATACTGGCCTCGTCGGGGGCCATGGTCGTGAAGATCCACGTATAGGCCACGGGCACCGATTCTTCCGTGCTGGAGAGGGTGGCCGTGTATTCGGTCAGGCTGGCCAGCGGGTCACGCGGGGTGAAGGTCAGCACCTTGCCTGATTTTGAGACGGTTCCCGGGACCCGGTGGCCTGCCTGGTCCTCCAGCGTGATGGTGACCGGGGCGAGCCCGATCTGAGCGTTGAAGGTTGCCCGGACCTGCGCATTAAGCGACACGTCGCTCGTCCCGTTAGCGGGTGAGAGCGAGACCGGGTAGAACACCTTGTTGATCTTGATGGTCTTTGTCTTCGCGGCCTCGCGGTTGCCCGCCGCGTCTGTGCTGTTGTACAGGAGCGTGTGGATGCCGTTCGTGGTGATCGTGAACGTGACGTGCGAGCCGCTGGTGGTGATCCACGCAGCGCTGTCCAGCTTGTAGGACACGTTCGCGACGCCGCTGCCTCCCGCATCGGACGCATCCAGGTCCACCGCGACGTTGCTGGTGTTCCAGCCGCCGATGCCTGCCGTACCGGTCAGCGTACAGACTGTGACCGGCGGCGTGTTTTCCGCAGGTACGGTGGTGTCATGGATGGTGAGGTTGAACTTCGCCTGAGGGCCGATAATAGCATTGCTCGGATCGGAGAGGCTGAAGTTGACGTAGGTGTCGACTGCCTCGATCACGCCGTTGGAGGGCAGGCCGACGTCGAAGCCGGAGTCTGCCTGGCCGGGCTCGAAGGTGATCGTCACGTTGGCGAACGTGTAGTTCACGCCCCGGATAGCGGTGCCGCCGATGTACGAGACCTTGACATACGAATAATCGCTCGTATCGCCGGTGCGGTGCAGCATGATGTGAGCGGTGGCGCCCTCGTTGGCGGTAGCTGAGGCCACGCTGAACTCCAGTACAGGCAGGGCCACAGCAGGCGTGGTGGTGGCGGGGAATGCCAGGAGCACCGGGTACCTGTCGACGTTGCCGGATGCCAGCGTTCGGACCGTGTCGATGATGCCGTCGTTGTCGCTGTCCGGGCCCGAATAGTCGCTCCAGTAGTTGCCGACATAGCTTACGAAGTGGTTCCCGTTATACTCGTATCCTCTCAGCGTCGAGGAGTTCCAGAAGTTGGTGCCAGTGCCGTCGATCTTGAAGTTCAGGGTGTTGCTCAGCCTGTTCAGCCAGACCACGGTGTCCGAGCAATACTTGAGGTATATGCCGACGTTGTTACCGGCGAGCACGTTCCCGGTCAGGACCCCGTTCGAGCCTTCGAGGGTTATGCCGTTCGTGTTGCCTGTAATGCTATTCGCGGCAAAGGTGTTCTCGTAGGATGAGTACGTGTAAATGCCGCCGGCGCTATCTGTTATGGCGTTACCCGTCAGGTTGTTGTAGCTGGACGAAGTAAGCTCTATACCCGAGTAGTCGCAGCCGCTGATCACGTTGTCCGTGATATTGTTATAATAAACATTCTGAAGCCTTATGCCGACCTCGTTGAGGTTGAGATCATTGCCTGTGATGTTATTGTAGACGGGAATGGTGCCGCCCGAGTAGTACAGGCGGATCCCATAGGCATTGCCCGTGACCGTGTTGTCCGTCACATCGTTATGATTCGTCGTGCCCGTCAGCATGATGCCGTCGGCGTCCGGGCAGCAGACCGTGTTGTCCGTCACTAAATTATAGTGCGTGCCATCGTCGAGGGTGATACCGTACTCGGTGCAGCCGATGGCCAGGTTTCCTGTCACACTGACATGGCTTGCGCCGACCTCGATGCCGGCGTCTGCATTGGTCACATTGAAGCCGCTCACCGTGGAACCGTCCGCCCCGACGTAAATGGCGTAGTCATAGCCCGAGGCGTCCACCTTCGGCAGGCCCGCACCCGTGTTGCGGCCCGTCAGCGTCAGCGCCTTATCAATTTCTACGTTCTCCACGTAGGTGCCGCTGTCAACGACGATGGTGTCGCCTGCCTCTGCTGCCGTGATCGCTTCGGTGATGGTGTTGTAGCTGAGCCCGGAACGGCTGTTGTGGATGGGCAGCGGCGTAGAGGTCGACACGCCGATCTTAATCATGAAAGCCTCGTTGTTGCCGGAACCGTCCGCCCTGGAGCCGCCGATGACGAAGTCGTCGCCCCCGGCCGGCGCGACGGACAGGTGATCGAGAATACTGAAGTTAAGCACCGCCTCCCATATGGAATCGCCGTTCTCATCCACACCGATCAGGTAGGGACGGTTGACCCCGTCTGGAGTAGTCGTCTGCCCGGCGATAATGAAGCCGCCGTTGCCATCGGATATCAGCGAGTCGCCTGTAGTCCGATAATTGTAGCCTGTGTAGGTCTTGTACCATTCCCTGACGCCGCCGGACGACCATTTGGTCAACAAGGCGTTCTCGATCGGGTCGCCTTCGGCGTTCTCTGTCCATGTGTAACCGATGACCAGGTAGCCGCCGTCCGCCGTCTGGAGGACTGACCGTCCGCCGTCATCGATGCCGTCTTCGCCGTAGGTCGAATTCCACTGGAAGTTGCCATTGTCGTCCGTTTTTATCAGGTACTGGTCGCCGGCCATGCCTACCAGATCGAGCCACCCCGCAATGACATATCCGCTGTCATCGGTCTGTTGGACGGCGTGTCCGGCACAATGGGAGGGATAGGTCTGCCATAGTGGCGCGAGGAAAAAGCCCAGGGTCTTCTCCCATGCCCAGGTGCCATCGGGGTTGAGTTTCGCCAGGTATACGTTCGGGTACGAGCCGGAAAAGCCCCCGGAATTCCTGTAGAACGATCGCGAGCCGACGACCACATAGCCGCTATCCGCAGTGTGCGCGATGCCCGGATCGTTGCCGTTAGTGTCCGCAAGCGCTGTGGTCCAGTTGACCGAGCCGTCGGCATGCGTCCGTGTCACAGTTATCAGGCCGGTCGGGCCCTCGCCGGCAACGGTGAATCCGCCGTCGTCTTCCGGTACAAGGCTGCTTCCGGATCCCAGGCCGTAGGTCGTATAGATTTGGTTCCAGACCTCGTTGCCACCGGCATTTGCCTTTATCAGGCGGAGGCCACTGTTTGCTCCCATGGAATAGCCTGCCAGGGCAAAGCCGCCATCGCTCGCTCCGGCGACGCCATACATGTTAGAGCCCGTAACCTCTGCCAGGGGATAGGCCGCTGCCCATTCGACCGTAAGCGGCGATGGCAGCGGCTGCAGGGCGACAATGCATTTCCCGGTGTCCGCCATTCTGGCAGTATTGCTACCAAAGGCGTTAGTCACTGTGAGGCTTACAGTGTATGTGCCCGGGGTTGAATAGACATGGACAGGGTTCTGCAGGTCGGACGTTGCCCCGTCGCCGAACTCCCAGTGCCACGACATCGGGTCACGCGTGCTTGAGTCAGTAAATTGTACACTAAACGATGCGTAATCGCAGGTCACGCTTGTCGTGAAACTGGCCTTCGGGGGCGCGGGAAGGTCTAGGATCATCGGATAATAATCATAAATATAACCAGACTCACCGCTGCTGACGATCCCGGGTGCATCGCCGATGCCGTCACGATTGAGGTCCGGCCCCTCATAATTCCCCCAGTAGTTGCCGGTATTATTAGTATAGGTCTCCCTGCGGTACTGGTAGCTTAGTATGTCTGTAGAGTTCCAGCAGTTGCCGTCAATCGAATAAGCATTCCTATAATTATTATCCATCAGGATATTCTGGTAAATCACATTGTCAAAGCTCTCGTACCTGAGCCTGATGCCATACTCTTGGTTACCGCTCACGTTGTTCCCGACGACCAAGTTTTCAATCGAATCCTGGATGTAGATGCCGTTGTTGTTCGACGTCACGTTATTGTTCGCTAGGTAGTTATCCTCGCTATACCGGAGGAATATGCCAGCATAGCCGCAATCTGTAATATTGCAGTCCCGGATCTCGTTATCTCCGACAGAGTTAACGTAGATCCCATTGTTGCAATTGGTAATGTTGAACCCGCGGATGGTCACGTAGTCAGCCGACAGGACGATACCATCGCTATCCTGGCCGTCTATTACCGGTTTCGTCGCGCCGCTGCCAGTCAGTGTGATCGACTTATCGATCTCAATGTTTTCCACATAAGTGCCACTGTCCACCACGATGGTGTCGCCCGGGTTGGCGCTAGCTATCGCGGCTGCGATGGTGGTATAGTCGGTGTGCTGGTCGATGTTGTGCACACCAGTAACCGCGCCGAAGGCCATGGTTACAACTGATGTCGTCGAAACCGCCAAAACTAGTAACGCGGAGATCACAATGATGGACAGGATATAGCGGTTAGACTGGCATATCATGCCAGTAATTCCTGGGGTAAAGGGTTCACGGCCGCTCTTCTTTCTCATTCTTATGCCCATCCGCCGTGAACAGTTTTTATAAACGGTTGTTATGTGCGCGATAGAATAATAAAAAATAAAAATCGATGCAAGGTATATTTTTGATGAAACTGACCATGTGCTAATACATATGCCCCCTTCTCGCTATATCAGCAATCTGACAAAGACGGCATCTCCGCTAACGGAAACACCGACGGCAATAAATCGTACCGATTATGCCCATAGGGTTTAATAAGCAGGGGATAAATATAGTTTCCGATTTGAAAGCAAGCAAGCTAACTATATAAAAGATATTATTCCTGATTGGGGGTAAACAAGGCTTACATGACAGCTATTGCATGTCATGCAGTCCTGTGGGGCATAACCAATCACTTATCAGGTTTAAAATTATTTATAGTTGTCGATCGGTGTATAACATTGAAATACTTCGGGAACCTATACTATTCAGCCAGGTGGGAAACAGATTGGACGCAAAACGTAAAGAGCTCTCGACGATCACGGCGGCACTAAACGAAAGTCGCCGCGACATGACGATTCTGGAGATCTCGAAGGCCGTCGGCATGAACCGGCACTCGGTGGCCAAATACCTTGAGGTGCTGGTTGCGGCAGGGCAGGTCGACATGAGGGCTTTCGGCCGGTCAAAAATCTATTCCGTTTCTCAGCGGGTCCCTATCTCGGCGATGCTAAGTTATTCAACGGACTTGATCATCACGCTCGATAAGGACCTGAGAGCCAGGTACGTGAATGAACCGTTCCTCGAAATAACCGGCCTGCGCCGGGAGGACGTCTTCATGAAAAATCTGCAAAATTATGCGCTTTCCCTGCAGACGAACCCTCCGCTCATGCCATACGTCACAGCGGCGCTGGGTGGTAACGAAGGATCTGTGGACGTGTTCTATCCCGGCATGACAAAGGGCTATCACTTCATACTAAAATCCATGCCTACTGTCTTCGAGGACGGGGAAACCGGCGCCACGCTGATCATGAGCGATATCACGGCGCGTGTCGAAGCCGAAGAAGCTCTGCGGAAGGAGCGGGGTGAGCTGGAGGTCCGGGTGAAAGAGCGCACGGCCGACCTTGAGGCTGAGGCAGCCCGGCGGATCAGCTACGAGAGCGCGCTGAAAGCGAGCGAGGAGAAGTACCGCAACCTGGTCGAGAACATTAATGACACGATATGGGAAGTCGACGCAGAAGGCCGCTTTACTTATCTTTCACCATCGGTCGTCCATATGCTGGGCTACGAACCTCGTGAGATGATCGGCAAGACCATGGACCAATTCCTGAAGCCTTCTGCCCGACAAGCGACCATGGCACAGATCACAGAAACTCTGGCCGAGCCGCAATCCCTGAAGATGAAAGAGGCCAACTATTTGCACAAGGACGGGCATGAGGTCGCAGTTGAGGTGAACGGCACGCCGCTGTTCGACGAGGCAGGCCGTTTCCTGGGATACCGCGGCGTGACACGGGACATCACCGTCCGCAAACGGGCCGAGGAAGCACTTCGGCTGGCAGAGGAGAAGTATCGCAACCTGGTCGAAAACATCAACGACGTGGCCTGGGAGATAGACGCAGAAGGGCGTTTTACTTACATCAGTCCCAAAATAAGGGACATGTTGGGCTACGAACCGTCGGAGTTCATCGGCAATACCATCGTGGCGTTCCTGTCGCCGGCCCACGAGAAAGTAATCACCGATCAGCTCGGACGACTTTTCAATGAGCCTGCGCCCTACAGCCTGCAGGAGACCTACGTATTGCATAAGGATGGGCACGAGGTCACCGTGGAAGCCAACGCTGTCGTCGTATACGGCGGGCAGGGTGACTTCAGGGGATATCGGGGCATCATCCGGGACATCACCGCGCGCAAACAGGTCGAGGAAGCGCTTCGCATAGCCAAGGAAAAACTGCGCAACACTATCGAGAACGTCAACGACATCGTCTGGGAGATGGACCGGGCGGCAAAGTTCACCTACGTAAGCCCGAAGGTCCGCGACATCCTCGGAAACGGCCCGGAGTATTACCTGGGCAAAGTGATAACGGAATTCATGCCACAGGAAGACGTGCCCAGGTTCCTGGAAGGGTTTGGCCGCATCTTCGCGAACCCCCGGCCGTATAGCCTGGAACACATGCGGATGTTCCACTGTGACGGCAGTATCCGCTCGGTCGAGGTGAACGGCTCGCCATTATATGATGAAAAAGGGCAGTTCTGCGGGTTCCAGGGCGTGACACGAGACATCACGAAACGCAAAACAAACTAACGTATCGAATGGCGTAAATCCTGGCATTTTCTGGAGATGGAACTCCTCCGATAAAAGCCATCCTGCTCAATCCCAGCTGATTACATGATCGCCTTTCTTGATGGGCTGACCGCACTTCGGACAGGGGCCCGGGAAGGTCCACACCTTTATCCTGTGGGCAAAGTGCTGGGGGCAGCGGAGCATGCGGTGCGAGCTCTTTTTAATTGTGTATGCGCTCTCCGGCTCGATCTCGTACAGTTCCTTGCAGTCTTCACAGAGGATCGTCATGCCCTCGTCGAAGTCGCCCCGGCCGTTCTTGCCTGAGACCATGGCTGTATAGCCGCAACCCTCGCAGTAGAACTTGTAAAAATCGACCATTTTTCATGCCCTCGCATCAGGCGAATTCAATAATAGCAGATGGTCGAGGGGAGATATACGCTTTTTGCTGTTCCGGGAGAAGATTTGGGTTGAATCTTCTCCGGATGCAGATGTGTAAGTCTGGTGACAGCAGGAGCATTCGGCAGGTTGTTATATCTCCTGTCCGTAAAACGCTACATATTTTTATAATAATAACATAATTCATTATTGTTGATATAATGCCCGGACCTGATCCATATCCTCCCAGTCGTGACGAACTCTATCGTCTTATCGTGGAGGAGGCCGGACAGGGCATATTTGTCCTGAATGCAGACGATGATATCGTTTTTCTCAACGAGATACTGGCCGGGATGCTGGGACGACCCGGGGAAGAGATCATCGGCCATAAGCTCTACGACTTTACGGATGCAGAGGATACTGTCATCGTTAAAACAGCGCTGCAACGCCGGCACAGTGGCATAGGCGGAGAGTACGCCTTCAGGCTTAAAACGAAGGACGGCGCCTACCGGTGGGTTCTGGCAACGGCAAAACCGCTAATGGACAAGGACGGGAGGTATATTAGCTCGTTCGAGCTGCTGCTGGATATATCGCCGATAAAGGAGATAGAGGCCGCGCTAAGGAAGGAGATAACAAAATCAGAGCTATACGCCGATCTAATTGGCCACGACATGTACAACCAGCTACAGATAGCCCTCGGCCAGCTCGAGATTATTAATGAAAAGATCGGGGAAGCAGACCGGCCATTACTCGGCAGGGCTATTGAGACACTGCACAATTGTACGAGGCTGGTTGACCGAATTAAGGATATTTCCGACATTAAGACCGATGTGGGGCAGTCTATAATGATCGACGTCGGGCAGGCGCTGTCCGACGCAAAAAAAGAGTTTTTAGATATAGCGGGCATGGACATAAAAATCAATTATACTCCGGTCACTGGCTGCAAGGTGATGGCTAACCGGCTACTGAAAAACCTTTTTTCCAGCCTGATCGGGCAAACCATCAAGCGCTCGCCAAGGCCCACAGAGATCTGGATGGGGCTGGATGAGACGAGAATGGAAGGGAAAGATTACTGCCGGGTCACTATCGAAGATAACGGCCCGGGCATGAGCCGCGCAGAAATGAAATACCTGTTCGAACAATTCGGCCTGGAAGGCGAAAAAGCAAAGGGGATCGGCTTCAGCTTTTACTTCATCAAGCTGCTCATCGAAGATTTCGAAGGCATGATAATCGTGGAGGACCGTGTCTCTGGCGATTATACGAAGGGTTCAAGGTTCATCGTCATGTTACCGAGGGTTGAGACATAGATGCATAAGCAACATTGCACGAACGGGATAGCAATAGTCGATGATGAAAGGGAACTTACCCGTCTCTATGAGGACATCTTCAAAACCCGGTGCATCCCGATATGTTTCATCGCATACAACGGCCAGGAAGCCGTCGATCTGTTCAAAAACTCCCGATCGAGGCCATCGGTCATAATAATGGACCATCGCATGCCCGTGATGACCGGTATTGAGGCGACCCGGGAAATTATGGCCATCGATCCCGGAGTAAAAATCATATTCATCAGCGCTGATGAGCATACGCGAGAGGAGTCCCTGAAAGCCGGGGCCGTCGCTTTTCTGAGGAAACCTGTCAGCATCAGGGAAATCGTTTCCTGCGTGGAATCCGTTTTGCCGGCTGATGCATGATCTAACACTGCACGTAATAATCAGATAATATCGCCCATTACCTGTTAGCTAAGCCCAACCAACAAGACCGCATTTCATAGAACATCACATCATAATTGCCGGATGAGGTAACATTAATGGTCATTGGTAAACAAGTACTACTTTATGGATCAGGTTATCTATTATTCCAAATCCGGCAACACAAAGAAAGTCGCCGACGCCATCGCAGACGAGCTGGGCGTCAAGGCAGTGGACGTGAACGCCGCATCACTCGACCCGGTGGCTAAGGTGGTCTTCCTGGGCAGCGGGCGGTATGGCGGGCAGCCTGGCCCGGAAATGGTAAAGTTCATCGAGTCGAACAATTTCAAAGGGCGGAAGGTCGCCTATTTCAGCACCTGCTGGCGCATGGGGTTGAGCAAGGACCGGGAAATCGAGGCGTCGAACAAGGCACTGGAGAAGAAGGGCGCTATCCTGCTCGGGGACTACCACTGTCTGGGCAAGACGTCGATCTTCAATGGCGGACATCCGAACCAAAGTGACATGGAAGGGGCGAAGAAGTTCGCCAGAGAGATGGCAAAGCTTGCGCAATAAAGGAAAACGGTTACGTGATGAAAAAGGCACCTGAAGAAAATTCTCTAAAAAAGTATGCCGCCTTCCTCCGGGGCATCAATGTCGGCGGACATTCGGTCATAAAAATGGCAGAGCTACGGACAGCATTCCAGTCGCTCGGCTTCAGGAATGTGAAAACCGTGCTGGCGAGCGGCAACGTGCTCTTCGAAGCGCCGGAAGAAAATACTACGGTGCTTTCCCTGCAAATATCACGGGGATTGGCACAGGCACTAATGCGTGATATCACGGTTATCGTACAGCCCGTCGATGCACTCCTGGCGCTCGTGGCTCGACAGCCGTTCACGGGAATCGACATTGCTGCCGGGGCCCGGCCGATCGTGACGTTTATCGCCGACGGCCTGAAGGACCCGGATGTTGGCGACCTGCCTGTGCAAGAGGGTTTCCGAATATTAAGCGTCTCCGGCGGGACGATCTGCAGTGTGTCGTACGACCGGTACGGAGTCGACACGTCCGCAGCGATGGGCCTGATAGAAAAGACGTTCGGGCGGCAAATCACGACGCGTTCGTGGGATACGATATTGAGGCTGCTAAAGGCCAGCGATAATGCCTGATCTCGTACTCTGCCGCCGGGTGGCAGATTTTAGTATGCTTCAACTAGATGAGGAAAAACCTTTTTGCATTGCAGCGCCACATTATGCTAAGTGATACAATGACGGATGCAACTGTCGAAGAGATCTCCGGCTATATCAGCGGCAATGTAAAACGAAAGCAAATCGTCGACGTGCTCCATAAAAACGGAAGCAAGACCTTCGATGATCTTAGAAAGATCACGAGGACGCCGAACGTCATAATGGAGAAAGTCCTTAAGAATATGGAAGAGAACGGTGTTGTTAAAAAACAAGGCGATACCTATATCCTGACGGAAAACGGCAAGATTGCCGCGAACGCATTGCCAAAGCAATCGGCAAAATCTAACATGCCGAAGTTTGATTCTAACATACGCCGTGAGATATAAAATATTGAATATATTTTTACACTCTAACTACAATTTTTCCTTATGGCTTTATCCGGATTCGACTCCGGCGTTTACATTGATGGGCTGAGGTACCCGGAATCGATTGACTTTCTCTCTGTTCTGTCTTGAGACGTTCTTATATCTCATTACAGTATAGCGGGCAATACTGTAAGGAATAAAGTTTGTCAATGGTCCATGATAAGGTTGGCCATATATAATCAAGTTCTCTATATATTTAGAAATAATATCTTCGCAGACTGGATAAGAACGAAATACTTTTGTAATTATAAATTTATAATAAATCTACAGGTCGAATGGTAGTGTTGAAAGGGCATATGAAGAAAAACATTGACTATCTATTTGACTTTCTATTTATGTCTGCGTTGGTTATCGTCAGCGCTAGCATCGCCACTCTGCTATTATGCAGCCTGTATAGCTGGTATTCGACCGGCAGGCTCCCTCTGACCGCAGGCATTCCGTCGCCTTTTTCGGCGGGGGAGGACTCGATACGTTTTGTCATTGGAAGCCTGTTCGTACCCACCATGGTGGCTTTCTCGATCATCGCCGTCGCGTGCAGGATAAGGGAAAACTTCGCTCGCTCGCTCATGTCGCAGCTCGATCGCGGCGCGCCCCTGCAAATGACTCTGGAGAGTGACTCTTACGTACTCGATGTTTCTCCGCAGGATACTACCGCCGGGGCAGACAAGCGGACGGTCCGGGACAGCACTGCACAGGTGGAGGAAGGACATGGCATGTCACAGCCCCGGGTTTGCATGGAATGTAACACGATCAACACACTCTTACTCGACTATTGTATTAAATGCGGCACACCCCTGACAGCCGCCGGGGTGAATGAAAAGCAGAACGTTAAGGCGGTGGAGTCGGACGAGTCCGATATCATCGAGCAGCTAAAAGATCCGGCAAACCGGGAAAAACTTGTCTCACTCCTGCTTAGCAGCGAGGCATAAAATTATAACTGCGCACTCTTGAAGGCATCCAGATAAAAAACTTAATTATTTACAATCCCGTCGAGAAAAGCCTGCCACGCCCGGGGTAAACTGTTTTGACGCTTTAAGAATAGCTTTGAATTATCTAAGGCCCCATAACATTTATTGTGGGTGTGATAGGACAACGTGTCTTATAGCTCGTTCAGGATGATGGCCTTCAAGGGCAGTAAAATTCGTACACTTCCCCGAATGTGAATGGTTACCGAGTTATTATAAGGTTATACCTGCGTATCACAATAGCGAACAGGTAATATCCAGCTGATCAATTTATCATCATCAAATGGCTTGACGGAGGAATCGTTATCCATATCATCATGGGAATGTTAAAAACAAATCCCGAGAAGGTTTCAGGATTAATAGCTGACGGCTGGCAGAAGTTGAAAGCGCCGGGCAATACTGCCATGGCAATCCTGTTATCAGTTCCGTTAATGTTGCTCAACTTCATAATCATTGCAGGCATAGTGATGTTAGTAGCGCCAGCACCGTTGAGCCAGTTAACAGATTTTTTCTCTTCGCTCTTCACAGGCTCGTTCTCTATTGAGATAAAACTGATCGATATCCTGCTCGGCATTCTAAGCCTTGTCCTGCTAATGCTGATGCATGAGCTTCTACATTTAGCCTTTTTCCCGGATTTCCTGCGGTCTGATAAAACTTACATGGGAATTATGTATGCCGGTGTCTATGTAGTCACCGAGGAAGTGCTGACAAGACTACGATTTATCATTATCAGCTTAGCGCCGTTTATTGCCCTGTCAGTCCTGTTACCGATAGTCCTTGGGATCACAGGCATGCTGAGTCCGGGACTGATCATTCTGGCCATGCTCAATGCCATCGGGTCGTCGGTAGACATTTTCGGGCTGCTCCTGGTTATCAGACAGGCGCCTCCGGGAGCCAGAATTCTCTGTATCGGAATGGATACATACTGGAAAGCCCGATAGCCGCCTTTATAAAAACAATAGCACGTTCAGGATGTCGGCATAAATAGAGAATGCCACGTGCCTCTTGATTTTAATTATCAATTATACATCAGGCGATTAATGATTAAACCCATTGTATCCTGATAAGAAATACCCGGTATAAGCAATTATTTTTGTATTGACAATAAATCTTCGATTTTGTCTTCCATAAATTTTTGAGAATCATAAACACCCTGATTGTAAAATTCCGGGGCTAATTCTTCTATAATAAAATCTAAAAGCAGGCCTGCTGCCAGATCACCGATTTCTTCTTCTCTTTCCTTCAGAAAATAACTCTTAATGGCAGAGACCATATCGTCCCTTTTCTCTTTTGTCAGTTTAATATTATTCTTATTTCTCATACAATACCTCATATACCCGGCTTCCGAGGGGATATTCGACACACTAACATCTATTTACTATCCCGATGTCTGTGTCAGATTAGAAGCCACTATACAACGTACCACCACAAACCGCACATATACAGATAAATAATCCCGCGAAAACTATTATTAAAACAATTAACAATATCGCCATGACTGCAGCATATGCCTTGACAATATCTTTTACAGTAAATTCCTTTAATTTTTTATCCAATAATCCCATTTTTAAACATCCATAAAGAGGTATTTTTTAACCATATAAAATGAATGCATACCTTATAAATTCATCAGGTTGTCGGCGCTTGCAGGGATGTCTCTCTTCTTATGAAATCTCATACCGGCTATCGGCCAGATGATGGCCCATTTCCGGCATATCGACAGCAAGAAAATTGTGACGCAGGCCCGGGGATTGATCCTATGATTTGTTTATTTTAGCGTGGCGACGGGGCTCTTCATTCATTAATTTTTGCGATCAAATAATGTACCATTTCTTCAGGTAATTTGGGCAAGTGCCCTTCGAAATAATTAAACACCATGAACAGGGGCATATCCAGAATATTATTCATCATGTTCTTGACTATCGATTCATCCTTGTAATCACAGCTTATCGTGGCGGCGCACTTCTGCTTGAGTATCTTCATCAGGATCGGCTCGAGGATAGCTCTGCCCCGGGAGTCTTCAAGCCATTCACGAACCGTTGAATAATGGTCCAGTATATGGCATAGTCTCAGGGTAGATTGCAGGTTGACAACGATCCGATGACGAATATCGGCAGAAGAAGCCCCGATAAGAATATCAAAATAGCCGTCCTCAGTGATCCATCGTTTATACGCAGGATGGTAATAAGCAAAGCTGCGATAATCCAGCGGGACGGACACAGTCTGCGTTTCGCCAGGCTGGAGTTCCACTTTGGCGAATCCTTTTAACTCTTTGAACGGGCGGATCAGGCCGGATTTCTGGTCATGGACATATACCTGGACGATTTCCTTTCCCACGACATTGCCCGTATTCGTCACATCGACGGATATCTCAATCCCATCGGTATCTTTAAACAGGGTTGCTGTCGTTTGTGGATTACTATACGAGAACGTAGTATAGCTCAATCCATGCCCGAACGGGAATAACACGGGCACCTCTTTTACGTCATAATAACGATAGCCTATGAAAAGTCCCTCACCATAACACGCTGTGTCGGTTTCCATGTTGTTTACGCCCGGCCAGTTGAGATACGCCGGCGTGTCGGAGAGCTTGAGCGGGAACGTTTCCGCCAGTTTTCCCGACGGGTTGACCTGTCCGTAGAGTATATCGGCAATAGCTTTACCGCCTGCCTGCCCCATCATCCAGGCTTCAAGCACTGCCGCCACATCCCTGATCCATTCGCTCATCGCGATCGGCGACCCGTTATTTAGTACGACCACTGTGTCCGGCTGTACGGCTGCAACCGCTTTGATCAGGGCGACCTGCTGGCGGGATAAGTCGATATCTGTACGGTCGTATCCTTCGGCTTCGGTCAGTGGGGGAGGGGCGATAAAGATGATAGCCACTTCGGCCGATTTTGCTTTTTCGACGGCTTCGTCGATTAAAGCCTGCCTGAACTTTCTGTCCCAGGAATAACCATCCGCATATGTTAATAGTGTACCCGCAGGGGCCTGTCGTTGTAGCTCTTCCCGCGGGATCGCTATTTTTGTCGGGTTGACATATGAAGCCCCTCCACCCTGGATATATGGCTGTCTGGCAGACAGACCGATGACCGTAATCCGGTCGTGATTTTTTAAAGGCAAGATACCGTTATTCTTTAGCAATACCATGCCTTCGCTGGCAATCCTGCCCGCGAGATCATGATGACTCGGGACGTTTAATATTCCGACTTTAGGCGTTTCCGCGGCTTTGTAGGTCGCGGAAAGAATACGGGATACCGCCTGATCCAGGATCGTTTCGTCCAGGGCTCCCGAACGGACGGCATCCACTAAACTGTGCACGTCCACCGGTTGAGGGCCCTGCATTTCCAGGTCCACTCCCGCGCCGATCGCCTTGACCAGGTTCTGGACGGCGCCCCAGTCCGAAACGACCAGCCCGTCGTACTTCCATTCATATCTCAGGATACGGGTCAGTAGCTCGAGATGTTCCGAACACGGTACCCCGTTGAGCTTGTTGTAGGCGCTCATGACGGCCCACGGCTTCGCCTTTTTAATCGCCGTCTCGAACGCAGGCAGGTATATCTCACGTAACGTACGCTCGTCGATTTCGGCGCTCATCGTATACCGCTTGAACTCCTGGCTGTTTGCAGCAAAATGCTTAATCGTCGCGCCGACGCCCTTTTCCTGGATGCCGTTGATAATGCCGGTCGCCAGTTCCCCTGCCAGGTACGGGTCTTCGGAGAAATACTCGAAATTGCGGCCGCCGAGCGGAGAACGCTTCATGTTCACGCCCGGCCCGAGCAGCAGATCGACGCGCTGTGCAATGGCTTCTTCCGCAAGTGCGTTGCCCATGGTGTAAAGGAGATCCCTGTCCCAGGTCGCAGCCAGACACGAAGCCGTCGGGAAGCAGGTAGCGGGCAGGCTTTGAGATAAGTTCGATTTAATATTCAGGCACTTCCTGACGCCGTGCGGGCCATCGGCAAGGATCATTGCGGGGACTTTCAGACGATCGATCTTAACGGTGGCCCAGGGACAGCTGCCTGTACACAGGGCTGCTTTTTCTTCGATAGTGAGCTGCTTGAGTGTAGCCGGAATGTCGATCATTGCTGAACTTATCTTATATGGCATTCATCGCGTATATCTCTTATCGTTATACCGCTTCTGGGGGCGCATTTCCTTCTCGATTAGCATGTTCATAACATGGTTAACATATGGTCGTGGCGCCTTACCGGCGTCTCCTATAGACTTACCTTAAGTAACCTCGAAGTTAGTTTTATTATCATAACTAAAATAATCAGTAATTGCGTTCTGCGAAATAATGCCCATCGAAGATAACGGGAGCGCATGAACGATTTGCCGATGATAGAAAGTACGACTAAAATCCCCCGACAGCCATGAATAAAATAAATCAGCGTTTAGCCAGGGCGACCTCAAATATTATTATTCGACCTTTTAAAGAGACAGACGTGTACTTTGTTATATCCCGTCAACTGGCATTATACAAACAGGAATATGGTTTTACGTCGGAAATATGGGAAGAGTACCTGACTGAAGGCGTACATCATTTTGTCAATCAATTCGACAAAGAAAGAGACTGCATGTTTATTCTTGAAAACAACGGAGTTTCGTCGGGGTGTGTAGCCATTACACATGTGGATGAGGCAACAGCACAACTAAGATTTTTCTTTTTGGAACCCGAAATGAGAGGACAGGGTACTGGGCGTAAGCTCCTTGACCTGGCAATCGATTTTTGTAAAGAAAAGAAGTATGAGCACATGTTTTTGTGGACGTTTAGCACGCTGATGGCTGCAAGACATTTGTATGCCAGCAAAGGGTTTCAGATCACGGATACGCATGAAAATAACGATTGGGGCGAAACGGTCTTGGAAGAACGCTGGGACTTGAATTTATAATGGACCTGCTGCGCTTTCCGATGAAAACATAATCGAACGGGCAACGGTCGGATGGGCAGGAATAAAGGGGCCTCTTCGGCCGGTAGCGCGCGAATGCCAGGGGAAGGCTGGCGCCGACTGCCCGGCTTTTCTTATCCTCTTATACCTGATCGGGGCTTTAATAACTGGAATAATTGCCATCTTTTTTGCTGCCATTGTATTTGTCTTTTACACCATGTCTCAGGGCGGTAGCAAGCAGCAAGCGATCGATGGAGCGGCTTCCATGGCCTCTTCGATATGGTTTAACGTACCTGCGATCATCCTCCAGAACTTATCCGCGATCATTATCGTGTTACTGTTTATCATTTTTATTGAGAAGAAAAAGTCTCCATTAAAAGCATTGGGGCTGAGACCTCTCAAGGGGGCTCTGAAAAACCTTGCCATCGGCGTGTTGCTCAGTATAGCCGTCACTATCGGGATCATTGCCTGCTTATTGATCACCGGTCTAAACGTCTACCAATCGACTGGCTTCACTGAGTTTGGTGCGATTGCGGTACTGGCGTCGCTGATCGGCTTTTTCATCGCCAATATATTTGTTGCGTTTGGCGAAGAGATGCTGTTCCGGGGATATATCCAGCGGCTTCTCGTCGACCGGTACGCGATCGCCGCAGGATTGACAGGCACGGCGATCTTATTCGCGTTGTTCCATTTCCCGAACGACTTACGTCTGGCTCCGATCGCCACAGTGTTCCTTGCCGGGCTGATCATGGGGTATCTCGTAATAAAGACCGGTTCGCTTTATGCCAGCATCGGCTTCCATTTCACCTGGAATTTCCTGATCATGACGATATTCCAGACGGGAAAGCCCATCGTCGAAGTCGGCGCTTATCCGCTATTCCTGTTCTCGACGCCGCCTGACATCGTTATCGCCGGCCTCAACATCGGCAGGGGTGACGAATGTGTCCAGGCTGTTATCGTCGCCTTACTGTTGATAGCACTATACGTCTATTACAAAAACAGACGTTCGGCAATATTATCAGAAAATACTGCGGTCGCATAGCTCGTACAAGGCAATGCTACAAGCAATTTTAAAATGTTCAGGCGGATAAGGTCAATCATTATATCGACGCGAGAGTGTCGGCAGAGGTTGCGATCCAACATGCTGCGAGCGCGTATTCGTTTGGCTATACGAGCCCTAAAATTTAAACATCTATATGAATGATGTTATGCGAATCTTCCCTGCGAAAATCTATCCGGTCACTTCAATGCTTTTCACAATAGTTGACGGTTCCGGGATGGCTATGTTTTCTTCTTTAAGGCCTGCGAGATGTAATTCGATTGCTTCCTTCATTCGCCAGACAGTTTCTTCGACGGTTTTTCCTGTGGCAATACATCCCGGCAGGTCGGGGCAATAGGCCGAATAGTTATCTTTCTCTTTCTCGATAATAATGGTGTATTCTTTCATCTGCTATCCTCTTCTTTGCTTAATAATCCTGCCTGCTTCAGGTCGATATCGGGCGTTCTTTTACCATAATCGTCTTATTATCTTAATCCTTTATACCAACTCTCGTAGTCTTTATGGTTTTGGAAGCATCTCACTACATATACAGTATCGGTATCTCCCTCGATCGTGTATATGATTCTACCTTGTCCAGCCTCTTTAACATAGTAGAACAACCCGTGTCGAAGATGTCTCTGGTATGGATTTTCCATAATACTTCTTAGTAGTTTTTTAAAGATTGCATAGACTGAATTATCCATGTCCCGTAAGTCTTCTCTTGCCTGTTCCAGAAGCTTGACTTTCATTCTATCATAAGTCGCGTCTTTTGTCTTCTTCCTTCAGTACATCTTCCAGATCATAGGTTTTTGTTTTGCCGCTCTTGACATCTTCCATCATCGATCGAACAGTTCTGGTCACGAGGATGTCTTCATCGAGATTGATTTCACGCTCATAAGCTTTCAAGGCATGTCTTATTACTTCGCCCATATTCTGTGCATAGCCTTTTTCAATCGCTTTGTCAATAATGGATATATACGGTGTCCCGAGATCGACGTTCAATCGTTTACGCTTTTCCGGGTTGGTTTTTGATCTTTTTTCTTTTTGTACCTGCATATTTATCACCGGAGATATGAATCTTGTTGAAAATTTATGTGTCCTAATATGGTCTATTATATGTTATAATATACATATACGTTATGGATAATTCTTCAGGTTAAAAACAAAATACGTATATCGGCTTGTCAGTCTACATTCGAGTAGCCAGTGCATGCCCTTTGTCGGGGCGAGTATAGGCATGATAAGACGAAGGCTTTCCTGATCATCGGTATACCTTCGTCATGGGTGGTCGTGCACATTGACAATGGCATTATAGCTACGAATCAAAGCCATATGTCGACGCGGGGATTCCTGTGGAGAAAGCGGTGGATGAGATAAAGAAATGGATACCGCCAAGGATGTAATTTTTAAGGATGAGCTTTGTCCTGGCACACCTGGCTCTTGGGGCCCCTGGCGGGCATGACAGGGGTCGTATTGCCCACATAAGCCAGTGCTACGGGCAATCGGATTGTATCTGATTCCAGAATATTAAACACTGACAGGATACATTATTTGATAGGATAGATATCTTGGAGATTTTACTTTCGGCACTGATAAAGCAAAATCTTAATACTATCCACTACTTGTTTACATGTAATTGTATAATAGTTAATTCTGTTATGAATCCGTGGTGGTAGTGTGGATATAAAAATCACTGATAATGCGGACAACGATCTGGGCGATATGGATGGCTCAACGCGCGCCAGGTTCGATAAGCATATCATCAAAATTGCTACACAACGACCTACGAGATTTTTCAAAAATCACAACATTGAACAAGTGGGCGACCAGGGACGAATCATTTACCAGGTAGACCTGAAGGATGATGTCCTGTACATACTCAGATGTTTTGCAACACATAAGGACTATGAGAAGTGGTGCAACACAATAAGGCATCGTTGATTAGATGACATATCTAATACAGAACATTTATGTATACAATACGTAATAAATACAACCAGAGTGCGTCAGATATGGTAAATACGATGGCCAGTAATCCGGAAAAAAAGAAAAACGATCGGCTCAATATCGAGCTGGGACGCCCATATACGGCGATAATAGATCGCGCTATCGAAAAAGGCTACGCGGGAAACAAAAGCGAAGTCATCCGGCATGCATTGAAGGCCTACGAGCGGGAGATCAACGAGAACGAAGAGTCTGCGCTTGTAGCGAAGGGTGTCGATGACATGATGGGAAAAATCAAGAGCGGGCAGATAAAGACCAAATCCTATGACGAGGTCCGGAAAAAGTATAACATGAAATAGCCGTTCATTGATGTTTTATTCAAGAGCGTTACATCGGTTCGAACTTATAGGCGAGCGCATATTAGTTTTTCCGGCGCATGCCGTTAATCAATGCGGGCAATAGCATAAGCAATGCGAAGGCTTTCCTGCTCCTGAATATACCTTCGGCCCAGGCAGTTGTGTACATTTGCAACGGCATTCTGGCGACGATGGCAAAGCCCAATGTCGACGCGGGGATTCCGGTGGAGAATGCAGTGGAAGAGATTAAGAAAGGGATACCACCTGCAGTATAATCCTTGAAAAGTTAAAACTTAAACAGTCTCTCATAGTCGGAATGCGATAGCCAGTCGATTATAATGATCAATTGCCGGTCTTCTTCCCTGGCAAGGAAATAGATCAATCTCCATGAGGCTGTCAAGTTCCAGATAAAAAATGTCTTGTTACCATATTTGTTTAGATATATTGCAGGTATCAATTCCTTTTTTATCACTCTGCCCCGTGCAGGACTATTGATCAACTTTTCTTTAATCGTCCGCCGGATAATATTGAAGAGCTCTCTGTCTTCCGATGAAGGCGAATCCCGTAAGGCGTAATACCGTTCACGTAAAACGATGTCTCCGAACCTTGCCTCGAAAGCCATAGAATTGCCTTGCTTTCATACAATATGTAAATAAAGGCGTAAAATTGTTCTGGTTTCATCCGTAAGGGGCTTTATCATTCAATCGACAGGTCGTCCCTGTGGTAGTATTGACGAACGATTTCCGGGTCCCAGATCCAGACGACAATGCCATTCCTGTCGAGGACAATTTTACCGGATTCCAATAGATAGTCGATGATTTTTTTATAGTTCTGGTACATCATCTTTTTAGGTAAATGCTCCCACAGGGCTCGTCTCTTGTAATCCCCGCTGTGGCTTCTGATAAAATCCTCTACCATTTTAATAGTATCCAGCCTGGGCTGGTTATTCGGCTTGTACTTTTTAGGTACAGGTTCCGGGTCTTCACCGGAGTTATTTCTCATGGTCTCTATATGCCGGTTGTCGCTGTTCGAGATTTCTAGCATGCCTCGATTACCTGCCCTGTCATATCAGATAATATGACAAATGGCTATTTAAATTTATTGTGATGAAAATTGGCTCGGAGAAGACATTTGTTCAAAAGGGGCATATCTATATCCTTGTCCCGACATTTCTTTCGGGGTGATCCGGATGCTTGAACGGCTGTATACTTGAAATAGCCGCCCATTGAATTGTTTTATTTATCCAGGCAGCAGGCTTGTCTATGGTACGGCAAGTCGTCATTGCTCTACCTGTGCTATGCGTGAAGGAACGTCTGGAACCGTTTTTATAGCGCACCAAGATCGCCACGTACCGCCAAGAACGCCAAGAGTTATCAGAATAACTAAGTGGTGATGATTGCCGTTTTGTTAAAATCCCTGGCGCTCTTGGCGGTACGTGGCGATCTTGGCGGGCTTTACCGATGTGCATAGCCTTGATACGATAATGGGGAAATACTGCGAGTACTTATTCGTTTGACCGGTGCATGCCCTTTGTCGATGCGAGCATTAGCAGAGCAAGGCGAAGGCTTTCCTGCTCCTCGATATTCCTTCGGCCCAGGCGGTCGTGTACATTAACAACGGCATTCTGTCGACGACGGCAAAGCCCTATGTGGATACAGGGATTCCGGCGGAGAAGGCGGTGGACGAGATAAAGAAAGGGACAACGCCTATGAAGTAATAATACCTTTTTGATTAACTTTTAGGAATCCATGAATATGGTAGCATAGTCAGGATGGCAGCACTTACAGGTGATGCTCCTTGCCTCATTAATTTTATTATATCTTTTCAATCTGGCGATTTTCAATTTATCGTAATGCGTCATTGAATCTCTTACAGGCGATGTCGGATAGTCGTTGAAGCGTCAATCGGGGCGATGTCCCAAAAATCCCTATCTTGCCTGTCTCAACTGAGTTACCGATAGCCAGAAAACCGCTGTTTTTGGCTACTTGTGTTTCCCATGCACTTTTGTGGACTATTTCCAAATGGTTTCTAAGCGATTTCTCCCTTTAAAATTCATTTTTAAACGCGATATTTATATATATAATATACTTAATATATATTACTGAGTAAGAGTTTATTGGATATGGTTACAGACAGACAGGTCTTAATCGGAATTGTGATAATCTTAGTGATAATCTTAATAATCAGTGTACCTATTGTTTGTGTTTTATTTCTCATTGCAGTTCCGATGACACCGGCATTAACGCCTAAACCGGGTGCTCAACCAGTATTATTACCAACACAAAAGCCAGCGCCGGAGATCGTTTACGTTTATATTGCGCCACAGCAAACGTGGCAGTCAACGTCGCAACCCACGCCGATACCTTCTCAAATAATTAATGGGGGCTTTGAAGCAGGAGATTTAACCGGATGGACAGGCTCATCAAAATATTTTAAAATAATGCATAATTCGACAGAACGACCTGGTATTGCCTGGGCTCATTCAGGTTACTATACATTGTATGTGGACAGCACTGGTACTTCTTGCACTATTATGCAGCAGGTAAATATTCCGGCCAACTCCGCAATAAACTTTTGGCTTTGTATGTCATACGCTACTTCGCGGGATACAGCAAATATTGAAATTACTGTTGATGGACAACGGGTGCAGCTTTTACCATTTACCTACTATTTCGATGACGGTGCTTACTGGCGTAATATTAAGACGCCACTTGGGTATAATGGTGTACATACTATTGCCTGGACATTTAACGATGTTGAAGCCAGAATGGACGATATAAGCATCGTACCAATGTAATGGGGGTGTGTCAGGAAGTAAAGCCTCATAATCATGATCAAAATGATTTAAAGATTGTGAGATAAGGGCTAAATATACCTCACGTTAACAGTATTTCACTGGTTACTTATGAAAAATTGGCTATTGGTGTTTTCCTCTGTTGTGATATTAGTTCTATCTGGAGTTTTAGTGAGTGGTTGCTTTGGAGAAAGTGCCTACCCTGCTTATTCATATTCGATAAAAATCAACGGCTTAGCCGATTTTACTAATGATAATACGACGATTATACTAATTCCTGTTCCCGTACTGGATGACAAACCATTATTCAATAGCACAGAGGCGAATTCAGGATCAGGCGATTGGTCTGTTACTCTCGTGGATACAGAGCATGGTAAAATGCTCTCACTAAAGACTAACAGATCTAACCTGTCAGAAATTAACATTGAATATACAGAGTTGATTTTACAGGATAGTTCTTTTAGCCGGCAAATTGAGATTATAAACAGCTCAGCAAGCGCCCCATTACGCCCAATATCAAGTGAGAACTCTCAGTACTCAGTTAATCAGGAATCGACAGGTAACCATCGATCCTTAACTTATTCTGCAGTAAATAACTATTCAAGCTACGTTAGCATCGATAAAAATATCAGACCTTTAATGGATAACAGTACCATTGAGATTATCCTCGAATATAATCTGTTCCGCGGAATATCCGGCGGCAGAGGCAGAGGTTCTGATTGGGCCGAGGTACACGAGATTATCCCTGCTGGTGTAACCGGATTTATACCAGTAAACACTCGTATATGGTCTACTGCACAGTAAAATTGATCTTGTCTTTATTTTTGCCAATACATTTTCCATCGTTTTTTAGATTATGTTTCTGCACAAGTTCCCTCGATGCTAATGTCGTCCCCCCCGAGTGGTAAGGGCACAGGCTGTGTGCCACGTAGTGACGCCTCAGCGCACTTTTTTACGGCGGACCAGGTAGTACAGGTCGCCGCCGAGAAAGGCGCAGAAAGAGCCGATGCACACGTAGATTATGCCGATGACGATCGCCCCGATAATGATTATCGCGAAAGAAAAAACGGTGTATCCGGTGCCCAGGGCACATATCTGGGAATTGTTATGTATCTGTTGCTGGAAAAAGGGGACGAGGAAGACCACGCCGGATATGACGCATGCCGTGGCACCAGCAACAGCAGCGGCTTTGATCGCATCGTCCGCGCCGGTGATGAGTCTGCCACAACACGCTACTGCCGCCACTCCTGTCAGCGCGAAGATGATGGCTAATCCCACATACTGCAGCAAACAGATCTCACAACACAATGACTCATAGGCGTCCAGGCCTTTGGCAAAGAGAGGGGCAGCTGCGCGGTCGATCATGATCGAGGTGATCCATATGCACAGTGAGACGGGAATCGCGGAAACGGCACCTGTGATAATGGCTCTGACGTATCTGGCCTGCAAGGGGACGACACCTTCCGGCAGAAGTGTTTGCGGTTGCCCTATTAATGCGTTATGGCGGAATCAGTTAATCTCGATGCCGGTGTCGCCCTTCGCGATTGGCACGAGCACATAGTGATATATGCCAGTCAGGATGTCAGCATTTCCGGCAGATGTCCCTGGCCTTATTTAATTTTTAATTACTTCTTTATTGGGGATTATAAAATAAGTCTTTTCTTGATGAGTTATTTTATTCAGCCCATTGTCATGGTAAGATTAATTACAGGTGTTCAATATGTATTGTTCAATACCGGATGGTGATCTTTTGAAATGTTGGCTATTATCATTAGTGGTATCAACAATCTTGATGATGCTCATCTTGACTGTGAGCGGTTGCATTACGAGTAATACGAATGTTCCCACGTCTACGCCCACGCCTACGCCCACCGCCACGCTAACGCCAACAACGACTCCCTCGCCAGCACCAACACCTCTGGCGGTAGATAATATAGTTGGCCTCTGGGAAGGGTCTTATAATTCTACTAATTACTCCATTCAGATATTCGATGACGGGAAATTGATTTACAACGAAGGCGGTAATCAGGCAAAGGGCGGCTGGGAAAAAATCGATGAAAAACAATATCTGATTGGTATATCGATTTACGATTCAGTGATTACGCTCAATGACAATATGACTTTCAAATGGGGAGATAAGGGAATAATTTTTACAAAAAAGACATAAGATTATAGAGTATACATGTACCTAAAATGTGATTAAAAGATAGTAATTAGACCCGTCAGGATGGCGGCACTTACAGAGGATTTCCCCGCCCTCAAATCTAATTTTATTTTCAATACTTGTTAGCTGTTAAATAAATAGTGTTTGTATACTTTGTGTATGAATATCCCCTGGAATGGGCAAAAACATGGGTAAGGCGAAGGCTTTCCTGCTTCTCAATATTCCTTCGGACCAGGCGGTCGTGTACATAATTAATGGCATTCTGGCGACGACTGGCAAAGCCCTATGTCGACGCGGGGATTCCGGCAGATAAGGCGGTGGACGAGATAATGAAAGGGATACCGCCATAAAGCAGTCTTTGAAGATCGAGTTTGGCAATGGTAACACGATCGTGATAGGGGCTATGCATAATCAAATGAACTCTTCTATTTCGATGACGTGCTATTATGTTGCGTATAGCTTTGATACGATAATGCTATAGGCAATCGCTGAAATTTTTTATTATTCTCTATGCGGACGGTTGGTTATTTGTAAGTAACTGATTAATTCAAATTTATAAGCAAAATATTATCTCATATGGTTCTGACTTATTATATTATGTCTGAACCGGTTGGTTGGAAGGCGACTGATGGACCGGCAGATTATTTTGATATAATTAAAATATTTCTAAAGGTAATTGATGAAGAAATCATTGAAATTAAAAGACTGGCGGCGACATAAAGCACCGTTTTAGCAATGGTGAATTTGTACTTCAATCCGCGGCTTATTACATTTATCGTTTTCCATTAAAATCGGATGTATATATCGATGACAACACTCCTGTGACCATTGTCATCGGCAAAAATAATATTGAAGGGTATATAGTCTCATCAAATGAAGAATCTATAGATATTGCTATTAAAAATGATCTTGGGAAAACCGTTAGCAGGTTACTGTAGTTAATAACCTTCTTAGCTATTTTTGAAGCTCTGAAAAATAGATGCAAGAATCTTACCAACGACTCACAGTTATAACCGCAGTGGGTGCATGGGACTTTTCGGTTTTAGTAAATCCGTAAGTGGTAATGTACAAAGACGTTGCCTTCTTGAAAATTTAAATGATGAACAAAGAATGGCCGTGGAAAAAGCTTCCTTTTGAAGTAGTTTGCTTATTTGCGAGCCACCAGGTACCGGTAAAACAAGAACTTGTTAGTGTAATTTTAAATAATTTAATGAAAATGGACAGAAGTGTCATCCTGACATCTAGTACGATACTTGCCGTTGATGAAGCATTAAAAAAATTTGCGGAAGACCCTGAAAATCAGCCAATTGATAGATGGTGACTGTAATTCGGATTATGGCACAATAGCTAATCCCAATCCATTGCTCAAGAGTTCTTGATCGATAATATTCATGAATAAAAAATAGAAACTCACTTGTTCAATCGAATTGATCAATTAGACACATTAATACAACTCCAGGTATTCCAAAACCATACAGAGTTAATCCAAATGTCAGAACATTACCAGATTAAGAGTTGGCAGAAGATTGAAAAAATAGTTGGAATTCAAGAATAAAGTTGAGTTAGAACTTGCAAATCTGAATAAAAAGTGAAATTGATATTGAGATAAGCAGTCAAGAAAAAGTCATAAAGAATGCATCAAAAAGCATTGGTAAACTCATTGGCTATGTTTTTTCAGTGTCAATCCAAGTTAGTCTGTCCAGACTAAATGATCAACATCAAAAAATGTAGAGATCAGCAAATTTTATACTCAAAAGTACAGGATGTTAGCGATAACAATTGAAGAGCTGACTAATGATATTTTTAAACTCAAAAGCGACCTCTGTGATGTCTTAAAGTTGGATGACATAAATGATATCGATAATTCATCGGAAAATATTTCAAAAGTTAAGAAATTATATATTGGCTATCAGAGCGAAATAGAAGAAATTAAAACCAGATATCAACTCTTCGAGAAAATATTTTCGAAATGCCCTTGTTCTCAGATACACCTTAACGAAGAGCTATATCAATCAAAAGATTTCAAGAAAAACATTTTGATGTAGATGAACACGACAGAAGTGAGTATGGCAAATATTTTTTAGTTCTTTTTTCGTCGGTGGTTTAGCAAGCCAATATATTGTAAGTAGCAATACTAGACAGTTTTGGCAGCAATTTCCAAAAGCGATAGTGAGCTGGCTGCGAAATGGTTGAAGAGAACCTTTTCCATCAATCCGGCGTTATCTAAGGGATTAAAATAGAAGATGGCATTGATCAATCAACATATTAATCTATTAAAAGAACAATTCCGAGATACACCGGATATTGTATCTCTAATTAACAATAAGATGTATAACGGCAGACTAAAGACAAGTGTAAGGACATTGTACGAGAAAGAAAGATAAGCGATTAGCGCCATGCGAGAGCAAGGCTACGATTTATGAATACCTCAGACAATAAATCCCTTGCGTACTTGTGACACATTCCAAGTCAAGAATTAATGTATATCGTGCAATGCTATCTGTTAAAATGGCTATGAACGCCCTGGATAGCGGCGTCAAATCAATCGGTATCATTACTCCTTATCGTTCTCAAGCTATGCCAATTGATAATCTGTTGGAAGGCGCAACTTGCCAAAAAGATTGTACTTACATCCACAATACACGGTTTCAAGGAAATGAGAAAGAGATGTGTCATCGTCAATCTCGTTGATGGGCCACCTATAGAAAACGTTGGCAGACTCCTCCCCGAATATACAACAATTCAGATACTCCAGGCTCTTAATGTCGCAGTATCGCGGGCTAAAGGTAAAGTAATAATAATCACTCATCCCCGGTACCTATCAGAAAGACTTA
>CAVYKK010000028.1:0-307487 GCA_963769045.1 uncultured Methanocellaceae archaeon | reverse complement strand
CGGGGGCTTGCCGATCGGTTGTACATTTCCTGTTATGTTAGCCCTTGCAGGCTTCCTGGGCTCTATCTTAAGCAGGCCGGTTGAAGTCAGTCCGACGGTCACCCCGACGGGTGGCGGCGGTGCTGATTTTCCATTAATGCTATACCTGTTGTATATATCGGCGCTCGTACCCGTGTTTCTGGCTGTGACAGGCGCCCTGTCCGTGAAGCTGTCCCGGAGGCACATCCCGGATATTAAAAGCTGTGTTCTTATCTCATACGCCGCAGGCCTCACAGCAATTGTATCCGGTGTAATTATCTACGACTATTTGGCCCGTGGTATCTTTATGGGGCCATCCATTGTAGATTGGTTCACCAGCCCCAGCCCGATTGCCATAATGCTCCTGTCTGCGCTCATATCTGCGGTCGGTGGCGTCTTTTTCTGGCTGGCGATGAAGCGTACCTCGGCTGAGTAACCGATGCGGGGTGCAGGAGTACCCGCGTATAGTATCTAACGCATGAAAAAACGGATGACCTTATATGGGACTATAGTCGCCGGCGCATGCAGGCCGACGAGACCGGGCACTGCAATGCAAACTCGGTCGTCCCCTGCAGCGCTGCAGGAGCCTTCGAGCGATCGGTCCTCTCCAGTGCTGTATGTATGCATGCAATGAAATAGGCTGTGTCAGTTGTGCGGATGGAGAAAAGCATTTATGAGCTTGTAACCATTGGTTAAAAGATAACCAGCTGTCGAGACCATCGCAGCCATACAGGTGAAAAAGCTTGTCCATCGCAGAGAGAAGGAACGTGAGAAGGAGCAGCGGCGGAACGACATCCTCAGCGCCGCCGAGAAGCTGTTCTTTGCCAGGGGCTACGACAACGTCACCATGGACGACATCGCAAAGGCGGTCGAGCTCAACAAGGCGACGATCTACCTGTATTTCAAGGACAAAGAGTCGCTGTATTTCACCGTAGTCCTGCGGGGCATAATCATCCTGAACGCAATGATCCGGGAGAGCGAGAGCAAGGCTGAGTCCGGCTCCGAAAAGCTCTGGGAGATCGGGCGCGCCTACTCCGCGTTCGCCCGGCAATATCCCGATCATAACCGTGCCTGCAACTATTTCTACTCCGGGCGGTTCGACCTGGCGCAAGTGACGAACATCGACTGGCCTGCGGTTTCAAGCCTCTCAATCCTGGATGGCGGCGCCCGGTTCTGGAAGATCGTTGACGCGGCCGCCAACCGTGCGAGCAGTGAGGTAGCCGGACAAATCATCGAGCTGAACCAGGAAATCTAGCCTGATCCGCAACGCCATAAAGGCGGGGATAAAGGAGGGGCGGTTCATTCCGGAGCTGGACCCCGAGGAAGCCGCGGTCATCTTTACCCTGCTCATCGAGAGTGTGCCCCGGATGCGCCCGGACCTGGCCACGGTGCTGGATAGCAAATCGATCAGCCAGCAAAAATTCGCCCGGGACATCGGGGAGTTCATGGTCCAGATGCTGGGGAACCGGGAAAGCCCCGAATAAGGAAAAAGCCCCGGTAACCGAAGGCAATACACGGCCTGCTCGCGAGATTTTTCTTCTTTTAGACGTTAGCCCCATTACAAGTCCGTACCGGGCATAACACCGGCTGTCTTCCGATAATTTTGCCTTTGTGGCAAGCCATTTCCTCTCAAAACCAAACGTATAAATAGTAAAATAACCATTGGTTATTTGATAACTAACGGTTACAAAATAACTATAAGTTTATTAATAACCGATGGTTCCGATCGATCATTGAAAGGTGATACCTACGAAGCGCACGCAATCCGAACGAGCATCCCTGACAGCCGATTGCATAAGGGTGGGTAAAACGAGGGATAATGCATGCATGTCGTGGCCATTAACACCGACCCGAAAAAGGACTGGGGCGTCATTAACATTCTTCTCGCCCCGCTGCTGGAAGGGATGATGGAATCTGGAGCCGCGTAGAGCTCTATTATTCCCGGGACCTGCTAATCTTCCCCTGCTGCGGGAACCTCAACTGCACAGTGAGGACCCCGGGCAAATGCATGGCCTGCGATGACATGATATGGCTGCGCGAAAAGATCGGTCGTGCCGACGTCCTGGTACTGGCGTCGCCGCTCTACTTCAACGGCATCACCGGCTGGCCGGAGCCACCGAGTCAATGAAGCTGCTGCAAGACCAGTTGTCCCGGGGCAGTGACCTCTGTGGCGAACCGTATGCGCATGCGATTCACACGACCCGTGAGCATGTCAACCTCCGCAAGGTCGTGATCGTCTCGGGCTGCGGCTTCCGGGAGATCGATGACTTCTATCCGGTGCTGACCCACCTTGAAGGCATTCTGTTACAATACCTTCCCGGAGCTTGCAGGATGCATCACCGGCCCCGGGAGCACATGCGTCCGGGGCGCGCTGCAGGAAGGGGCGTCGGAGAGCGAGATCATCACGGTCGCCAGGGCGGCCCGCCGGGAAGTCGTCCGGGATTACAAATCCCGCCCCCTGTCCGCCATGGCAGGCGCAGCGTGCGACGGCCGGGCAGGGACAACCTGGGGCCGGAGAGAGTGGAGCGGCGAGATTCTGTACAAGTATTAACGGCCGGGACAACTCCGGCGACGACAAACGAAAGGTCAAGGAGGATTTAACATGGAACATTCTGTCCAACAACAGGCAATCGTACAGGATTCCGTTTACAGGAACCGGTACATCATTCTGGCAATCATCCTGATAGGCACGTTCATGGCCATGCTGGACGCCACCATGATGAGCATCGCGCTGCCCACCATGACCGTGCACTTCAAGGTCGACCTTACGCAGTCGCAGTGGACGATCACGGGCTACCTGCTGGCGATGACAGGCCTCTTCATCTTCTTCGGCAAGGTATCGGAGTATACGGGCAAAGCTAAGCTGTTCATGGCCGGCTGGGCGATCTTCGGCCTGAGCTCGCTGGCCTGCGGGCTGGCGCCGGGGCTGAACGAGCTGATCGTCTTCCGCGTGGTCCAGGGCATCGGCGCGTCGATGGTCGCCTGCATCAGCGCTGCAATGATCTACCTGGTGTTCCCGCCGCAGGAGCGGGGCAAGGCGCTGGGGCTGGTCGGCGTGGTCTTCGGCGGGGCCGCGCTGGTCGGGCCGGGGCTGGGCGGCTTCATCGTCGACAACCTGGGCTGGCAATACATATTTTTCATCAACGTACCGTTGTGCGTCGTCCTGCTGGCTCTGGCCATGAAGTACCTGAAGGTCCCGGAGGCGACCACTAAGCGCCTCGAATGGACTGGATGGGCGCAGTGACGCTGTTCGTCTCGGTCGTCTCGCTGATGCTACTCTGCACCGAGATAGCGAAGGACCAGAATGTGACCGACGTCAAGGGTGCTTATGCAGCTGTGTTTGCGGTGGCAACCATCACGTTCCTCTTTTACGAGTCCAGGTGCGGGAAGCCGTTGCTGGACCTCACAATCTTCAGCAACGGCAAGTTCACGCTGCCTATCCTGAGCGCATTCCTCCTGTACACAGCTATTTCGCTCGCTACCACGCTGGCCCCGTTCTATTTCCAGGGCGCCATGGGGTACACCGCTTCGGAAGTCGGCTATATCTCCATGGTCGTGCCGTTATTCATGATGTTCGCGGCGCCGGCCAGCGGAGGGATTTACGATAAGCGCCACTGGAAGTACCAGGCGGCCGCCGGGCCTGATCGTCTACGCAGCGGGGATGATCGTGATGAGTTACGGGGTCCTGGCCATGAACTTCTGGATGATCATTTTCGCCTTCGCCATCCGGGGCATCGGCGCCGGCATCTTCAGCAGCCCTAACGGCATCGAGACCATGAGCGCGGTCGCCAGGGAGAAGCTGGGTATCGCGTCGAGCGTGCAATACACGGCGAATTACATGGCGATCATGCTGGGCGTGGCGTTCTCCACGATCCTGGTCACCGTCAGCCTGGGCTGGAACGGCTATGACGGCCCTGTAATACTTGCCGGGTCGTCGCTGCTTTCCAGTTCGGTCGGCGCGGTCATGCTGGTGGCGGCAGCGCTGTGCGTGCTGGCCGCCCTGGTCTCGTTGTTGAGAAACATCGGAACACACGAGACAATCAATATATCGAAGGAGGCAAAGAATGTCGAGATTTAACAAGCCCATTACGGGAAAGAAGGACGAGAAAGGACACATGCAGGTCGAGGTGTTTCCCCAGAGGACCCTCAATGTCGAGACCGCCCAGAAGCTGCTGGACGAGCTGAACGCTATCCCGGGCATCGTGAGGATGGTCGTCTATGGCCCCCGCCTGCCGAAGGAAAACCCTGATGACCTGCTGGAAGGCCATTATGGCGCCGTCGAGAAGAAATACCTGAACATCAAGGGCGAGAAGGTCGAGTTGACGGTCCAGGTCGGACGGATATGGATCGAGATCGAGGGCCCGGAGGTCGTTGAAAAGATCAGGGCGGCCGGCGAGAAGGCGCTGCCATTCCCGTTCGAGATGTACGAAGGCGTGTATATCCGGACGCAGAAGACGGTCACCGATTACGTGCGAAAGGGCGGGAATGTGGACGATATCAGCATCGGGATGTTCGACCCGAAGGACAGGCGCACGCCGGCATGTTGTGCCTCGAAGCCGTACGACGACAGGCATGAACAGGCATAAGTGAACGACGGAAGGTACGGGACGGCGGCGATCCGAAACGTGACCGCAGAGGGCTACCGGAAGGCCTGCTTCCACGGTAAGAACAGGGACCTGAAACACAACCGTCTCATCTATTTCGCTAATGCCGGGGTCGGATCAAAAGGCCAGCCCTCAGGGCCCGATAAGAAGCCGCCGGGTCGCACAGGCCTCCTGTAGCTTTTTATCCGTACCCGGCCGCCTCATTGCCTGCCGGGCCTCCGTGCCACCGGCATTTCACGACGTACCGCCACTATCCCCTATTACATCCTCACTACGTTACCTGTCTGCTATGGTTTTACATATCCTCCAGTGCGTCCCTAAGGCGACTGTTATCTGTAGGGGCCCAATGGCCCGGACAGCAATTTTTATATACTTAGCATCTCTAAGTATGTTGCGTACTCTAAGTATTAAATTTTCTTAGGTATGCCGGTAACAGTGATAATATGGGCGCTTCCCTGAACAAGTTCGAGATCGAGGTGAAAAGAGGTTCCCTGCAGGTCGTGATTTTATACCTCCTGGAAGAGGAACGATACGGGTACGACATCATCAAGAACCTCAGAGACGAGGGCCTGGTCGTCGAAGAGGGCACGCTCTACCCGATCCTGAAACGCCTTGAGGACGAAAAGATGCTCACCAGCCGGTGGGAGCTTTACGGCCAGAGGCCCAGGAAATACTTCGTCGTCACGGAATACGGCAAGATCGTCAGGCAAAAGCTGTTCGAGTCGATGAACCATATCACGCGAATCGTGGAAAAGCTGGATTCCCGCATTAACGAGGGGTCTTAGATGAACGATAGGGAAATTGATCAATATATAAACGCCGTCACCAGAGACATGGGGCGGAGGCAGCGCGAAGAAGTGAAGCGGGAGCTGAGGAGCCACATATACGATAGCTCGGAAGCACTGGCGGCAGAGCGCAAGGTGCCCGTCGACAGTTCGATTATTCGAGAAGTCATTGCCCGGATGGGGCCTCCCGGCGAGATCGCCGCAGAATACCCTGCCCCAAAAAAGAGCATTCTCACCGACCGGGTCATTGTGGTCGGCGTGGCGATGGTCGTGATCTTCGCTATCCTGCTGGTTGCCGCTGGCGCCTGCGGCCTGATCTGGATGTTCACGCCCCTTGATCAGAGAGAAGACAAAACCTCGCATGCCGGGGCCGGCCAGATAAGGCTCGACGTGGACACGTTCGGCGACGTGGACATCGTCGAGTCTACAACGGGTGACCTGGAAGTCGTTTACGCCGTCCACGCGAGACAGGGTCACCTGGGTGAAATCGTGACCAATACGACGTACGACATGGAAGGCGATACCCTTATGGTCCGGTCCGAGGCCCGACAGGTCGGTCCGCTGGTAAGCAACATCGTCTTCGGCGGAGGGTCGCCTGGAGCCGACCTGCTGATCAAGGTGCCGAAAGGTTCACATTACGACGTTGACGTAAAGACGTCGTACGGTGGCATCACTCTGCCGGCGCTCGCCGGCGGCAGCCTGTCCCTCGATAGCGGCAGCGGCGACGTGGCGCTCGCCGGCGGCAGGTACGACAGCCTTAACGTGGCATCTTCCTACGGCAACATCAACACGAAGGCGTCGGCCAATGATTCCGTCTACAGCACCGGCAGCGGCAACGTTGATCTGGAGGCGCCGGGGTCGGCAGACAGCCTC
This sequence comes from uncultured Methanocellaceae archaeon, assembly GCA_963769045.1. GTDB lineage: Archaea > Halobacteriota > Methanocellia > Methanocellales > Methanocellaceae > Methanocella_A. The sequence goes on along the minus strand of CAVYKK010000028.1, from coordinate 301,207 downwards.
AGCATCGCCACGAGCTACGGCCGGATAACGGCGAAGTATAGCGCCGCCAGTGCCACGTTCAAGAGCGGCAGCGGCGACCTCGACCTCACCTCAACGGGACCGGCAGACAGCCTCACCGCGACCACCAGCTATGGCGGCATCCGGGCGAAGTACGACGCTGCCCGCGCTACCTTCAGCAGCGGCAGCGGCGACCTCGACCTCGAGTCGGCCGGGCTGGCCGATGACCTCAGCGTCACCACTAGCTATGGCGGCATCCGGGCGAAGTACAACGCCACGACGGCCACCTTCAGCAGCGGCAGCGGCAACGTCCGCCTCGACTCGGGGCAGACGACGGGCACTCTCGACGCCTCCTCTAACTACGGGAATGTCCGCGTCGTGCTGCCTGGCGCCACGCTGTTCTACGTCGATGCGCGCACCGGTTACGGCCAGGTCACCCACGGCACTATCCCGCTGCTGATGACGGAAACGGGCGACTCCCGACTGACCGGGTACACACAGGGCGGCCAGGGTACCCTGGAGATGAAGCTGCAAAGCGGCAGTGGTGACGTCGAGATAAGCTACTGAGCTTATCTCCCTTTTTTTATTCGCGCTCTCCAGCCGTTGCCGGGGCGGTTTATGACTCCCACCGTTCTTTACGACCGGCGCGTTCCAGGCCGTTTAGTAAACAATTAAATACAAACATAGCATTATGCTATTTACACTGCCTTAGTGCGTTTTTCTAAACGGTTACTGAACAGTCTCCATGGGCGTCAACGTGAAGGAGGCCGGGTTTTAAAAGCTCTGCTTTGCACCCTGCTGCGCCATTGTATCGGGGGTAACCTGTCGCGCCTTATCGCCGTTGTCATTCGTGCGCAGCTTAAGATATCCGCACTTAGCGGACGCTATAGCAATAGCGTCGGCTATAGCAATAGCGTCGGCTATAGCAATAGCGTCGGCTATCGCAAAACAAAGGAACAGATATGCAGGAATTAGATCAAAAACCGGCAGAAATGCCAGGTATCGATTACAGAAACAAGTATGTCGTGTTAGCCATCGTACTGGTTGGCGTAATGATGTCCGTGCTGGACGGTTTCATGGTGAACATCGCACTGCCCGCCATCATGATCGTGGCAGCGGGGGTATGTGTAGTGGCTGCGGCATTGTCCGCTTTGAGGAACATTTGAATGATGTTCCTCCGTTTTCCCCTTTTTCACAACCGCCTGACTGGTGATAATAACCGCAAGCTTTATATCGATAAACCGATATCTAACATTCGATATCGGAAGTTCGATATACGCCCTGCGCGTAAAAAGAAACACGAGGCGGGCTATGTGCCAGCCCTCAAAAGCCCGGTATCGGTGACACGATATGTGGTGGAATAAAGACTGGATGAAAGAGAACAAGGACATGTTCAAGAACCTCGCCAAGATGAGGCGATGGGGCGGCCTGCGGTACGTTGTCCTGTACTCGCTGAGCCAGTCACCTAAAAACGGCGCCGAGATCATGGATGAGACCGAGCGCATGAGTATGGGCGCATGGCGCCCGTCGCCGGGGTCGATCTATCCCCTGCTGAACACCATGCAGGAAGAAGGGATGATCCGGAAACGGGATGACCAGCGCTACGAGTTGACAACGGCCGGTGCAGAAGAGATCGGCCTGGACAGGCGCCAACACAGTTCCCACCAGGGGTCCTATTCGCTGGAAGGCTCACTGGACGAGCTGGACAGCTACGTCTCGTACCTGGAAGACCTTCCGAAGGACCGGCTCAAGCCGGGAGAAGCCCGGCTGGCTCGCATCGCGGAGCGGCTCCAGCGGTTAAGAGAGTCGCTGAACAAACAGACTACGGAGGAAACATAATGGTCTTAAGAATCCTGCTCAGCGCCTTCTTCGGCGCACTGTTCGGGTACCTGCTCGGCTGGTTCATCGAGCTGTTCCCGAGGTTCGACGGGGCATTGGTGGACGGCCTGGGCTATCTCACGGGCGTACATGACATCCGTATCGCCGCACTGTTTGCGGCTATAGGGCTAATCGGGGGCGTCTTCGTCGGCCTGATCGCCAGCGTGGCACACCACGCCAGACACCGATGGTATTGGGACTGGACGTAGACGGTCAGAATATAAACAGGCTTTACTGCCTGAGTTTTTAAGCCATTGCTATGCTTTAGCGAAGGCTTTAAATAGAAAGAATAACTATGGGTTACGCTCGTAACCGGTGGTTAGAAAAGTAACGACGGGTTAAGAAAGTAAATTTCAGTTACAATGCTGGTGGCAAAAATGTCGATCAAAGATCTGAAGGAACGGGAAAGGGAGCAGAGGCGCGACTACATCGTCGAAGCAGCCGATAAGCTGTTCCTCTCAAAGGGCTATGACAGCGTGTCCATGAACGACATCGCCGATGCCGTGGGGATGAACAAGGCAACGCTCTATCTCTATTTCAAGAGCAAGGAATCCCTGTTCTTCTCCGTCGTCCAGCGGGGCGTGCGGCTGATGGAGGCCCAGTTCCGGGAGGCGATGGCCAGAGAACAGACGGGCATTGGCAAAGTGCGCGCGATCGGGGAGACGTTCATCGCGTTCAGCCATAAGAACCCTGACCATTACCGGATGTTCATCTACTCGTCGTCCGACCGGTTCGACTGGGACTGCTGCGCAGAAGCACAGTCCTGTCATGAGTTGATGCACGTGATCACGGGCCACATGTGCGAGTCCATCGAGCTGGGCATGAAAGACGGCACGATCCGGAAGGATATGGACCCGCTGGAGATCGCTATCTTTCTCATGACCGCCACGCAGGACATCATCAACCTGAGCCCCGGATTCCAGGCGGACCTGGTCGGCAGGGGCTTCAGCTACCAGCAATACGTAGAGCATTCAATGAGCCTGCTCGGACAGGCCATAGAGGGCCGCTAAGGAAGCAGCCCGTAGCGGGAAGCGAAGGGGCGGCAGTTCCAATCAATTATCTAAAATCAACGGGGAAATAGCACATGCAAGAAAATGTCATAGAGGTGAAGTCCCTCGTAAAGAAGTACGGGAACTTCACCGCTGTCAACGATATTTCGTTCAACATCAAAAAGGGCGAGGTCTTCGCCTTCCTGGGCCCGAACGGCGCCGGCAAGACGACGACCGTGGAGATACTCGAGTGCCTGAAGTCGCCCACTTCCGGGACGATCAGCGTCCTGGGGCATGACATCAGGAAGGACGAGATGAAGATCAAGGAGAAGATCGGCGTAATGCCGCAGAGCTTCTGTGCCTTCGAGTGGCTGACCGTGTGGGAGAACATCGACTACTTCGGCCAGATGTACCACAAGCATGAAGACGTCGACGGCCTGATCGACATGTTCGACCTGAAGGACAAGCGTAACACGCTGTTCAAGAACCTGTCCGGCGGCCTGAAACAACGCGTCGGAATCGCCATCGCGCTGGTCAACGACCCGGAGATCGTGTTCCTGGATGAACCCACGACCGGACTGGACCCGAGGGCACGCCGGGACGTATGGGAAGCCATCCGCTCGCTCAAGGCAAAAGGCAAGACCGTGTTCCTTACCACGCACTACATGGACGAGGCATACTATCTTGCAGACCGCATCGACGTCATCCATAAGGGCAAGATCATCGCCGACGGCTCGCCCGAAGACCTGATCAACCAGTATGGCGGCGGCAACACGCTCATCATTCGCGATTGCAGTGAAGCCGCACGCGAGCGGCTCCTCAAAGAGATACCGAACAGCCGGGCATCCGGCTGCGACGTGCTGGCATCCCTGCCCCAGAACGATGGCATGGGCAGTATTATGAAAGCGGTATCGGCTATTAACGAGGGCGGCCTCGCCTGCAAGGAGATCTACGTGAAGAAGTCCACGCTGGAGGACGTATTCCTTAACCTGACCGGCGAAGCACTCGTCCAGGGGGCGAACTAGATGATCGGAGAGATAATCAGTTCCATCCCGGGCATCCTGTATATCCGGGTACGAAGGCCTGATCGGCAACTTCGGGTCGCCGGCAGTCCTGCTGGCGCTCTCGGCCACGCTGATCGTCGCAGCGGCCATCGAGTTGTGCATCAGGAACTGCAAGAAGCGGGCTAAGGAGGCGGTTTAAATGGTCAAGCTGTTCACCGAAGTAAAATACAGCCTGAAGTCGTTCTACCGGAACAAGGGCGCCGTCTTCTGGACGCTGCTCTTCCCCATCGTCATCCTGCTGCTGCTCGGCTACGTGATGGGCGGCGGGTCCGGGACATACACGCTGTACTTCAACGACTCGGACAACACGACGACATCCCAGGGCATCATTAAAGCGCTGCAAAATACGACGGTCATCGAAATGAAGGATGGCGCAGGCACGGACCTGCAGCAGCAGCTGAAGGACGGCAAGATCGACATATACCTCGAAATTCCGAAGGGCTTTGAACAGGACATGATGCGGGCGCAGGCGTCTGGCGATAATGTCTCAGTCCAGGTGTACTACGATAAGTCCAAGCCGGCAGGCATGGCGCTCGTCTCTATCATCAGCGAAGTCCTGAACTTCCTCAGCCTGCGCATAGCCGGCGTGAACCCTGTGGTCGGGGCGCAGACCCACGACGTCGCCACCCAGAGTGTCAGCTACTTCGCCTTCCTGCTCCCCGGCATCATCGGCATGTCCATCATGTCGTCGGCTGTGAACGGCACCGTGGGCATGATGGCACACAACCGGGCGACCGGCGTGTTCCGGAAGCTGGCGACCACGCCGATCTCGAGGATCGGCTGGAACGCGGGCCGTATCATCCAGATGACGATCATCCTGATGGTCTCGACGGCCATCGCACTGATTGCCGGCTGGCTGGCCTTCGGAGTGGTGCCGAACATCAATCCCATGATGATCGTGACGATCATCGCGGGTGGCGCCGTCTTCTCGGGCCTGGGCATGATCATCGCGAGCTTCATCAAGGACGAGGAGACGGCTGCCAATGCGGCCAGTGCCCTGACGTTCCCGCTGATGTTCGTCTCGGGATCGTTCTTCCCGATCGAGCAGATGCCCTGGTTCCTCCAGTACCTGGCGAAAGTCTCGCCGCTGACGTACCTGAACGACGGCCTCCGCAGCTCCATGATCACCGGCAACAACGAAGTGGCCCTGTTCAGCCTGGCCGTCGTCAGCGTGCTCGGAATCTTGCTGTTCGCGGTCGGCGTGATGGTAATGAAGTGGAAAGAGGACTAAACATCGGATACAAAGGGCGCGGAGGGCATGGAAGATAACCCCGTGTCTTCTGCCCCTCTGCTACTTCCTATTATAAGCTGCAGATAAAACCCGAAAACAAAAACGCTTTTTCTTTTTTTATTTAAGCTCAAAGGACTTTTTAATGAACTCATGGACTATCTGGCCCTTGTCGGTGAGCGAATAGACCACGAAGTTGCCACGTTCGTACGACCAGATGATGCCCAGTTCCTTGAGCATCTTGAGGTGGTAGGATATGGCGGAATACTGGGAGCCTGTCAGTTCGACGAACTCGAAGACGCACAGCTCCTTTTCGCTCAGCGACTCGATGATCTTGACCCGGCAGGGGTCGCCAAGGCACTTGAACAGCTGCGCGGTGACTGTAAAATCAATCTTCTCCGGCTTCGCTTTTTCCGGCTCAGGGACCATGGGTGCAAGCTTTTTCTTGCCGCACTTCGGACAGGCGTATCTTCCCCGTGCGTCCTCCCGGAGCCGGTCGCGGGTGACCACATATCCGCAGTTGCCGCATTCGAAGAGATTCGCGGGATCCTTTATCACGGTGACGCCGGCCTGCTCCATCAGGTTAGACCGATGTTTCCCGGGGTCATCCCTGGCATCCCGGTAACATTTTTCGCAATAGATCGCTTTGCCTTCCCGGACCTTGACGTCCATCGGCCCGAGGTCCCGGTTGCACTTGCCGCAGCGGACCTCCCGGCCCGTGCGCATCGAGGCCACAGCGTCGCCAGGCTGTAACCAGAACGGTTTAGCATCCAGGTACGGGGCGGATTTCTCGTAGCACGCGATGCAAAAGCAATTATTCGCGTACAGTGCCCTGGCTTCTTCCGGGGCCAGCAATTTACCACATTCCGAACAGTGGGCATTCCCGTCTGCGATCCCTCCGGCGGTCACTTCCCGGGCCCGGTCCGGCCCTGTTACCCGGTCATAACAATCCGGACAATAGCTGAACCCACCGTCCCTGGTCGCCGCATCGAAGGGCGTCAGCACCTTTTGGCAGACCGGGCAGATCTTTTCCTTGCGCTTGAGTATCCCGTAACAACTGCGGCAATAGTATGCATTCTTATCCTGTCTCAGCCGATCGGGCCGGAAGTATTCGCGACACCCGGCACATTTCAACTCATGGCCTGCAAGATCTGCCACTATCTATACGCTCCCGCTTACGCTGTTATCAGGCCATTTCTTGCACTGCTTGTTTAAATAACTGTTGAAATCAGTTTCAATGAGTTTTGAAATGAATAACTATTAATAGGTTGCATTTCAATACCTGTTGAAATGAAATAGGGCGATTGCCGGAGGGCCCTCCGGGATGTAACAGGCCTCGCGGTAGCGGGGCAACAAGCACACGGAGCTGTTACTATGGATACAAAGCAGCAAAATGGCATGAGTACGACGGAAAAAGGCCCGCTGGACGAAGGCATAGCTGTGCTGAGCTCAGTCATCACCGACCGGGAGCGGGGCAGGAAGGTCATCAGTGTGAAGAACCTGGTAAAGAACTACGGCCGGTTCACGGCTGTGGCCGCCGTCTCGTTCCACGTGTACGGCGGCGAGGTCTTCGCCCTGCTCGGCCCCAACGGCGCAGGCAAGACGACCATCGTCGAGATCCTGGAGATGACAAGACCGCCAACTAAGGGCTTTATCAGCATCCTGGGCAACGACGTGATGACCGGCATCGCATTGGGCAACGCCTTCATGGGCGCCGATCGTGATGACGCGGGTATCAAGGAGAACATCGGTGTGCTGCCGCAGGCCTTCAACACCTTCGACCTGCTGACCGTCCGCGAGAACCTTGACTATTTCGCACGCATGTACGCGAAACACGTGGACATAGACCTGCTGATTGACGAGATGGGCCTGTCAGACAAACGAAACACAAAGTTCAAGAACCTGTCCGGCGGCCTGAAACAGCGCGTCGGACATCGCCATCGCTCTGGTCAACGACCCGGAGATCGTGTTCCTGGACGAGCCCTCGGCCGGGCTGGACCCCAGAGGCGAGACGGGACGTATGGGACATTATCCTGGACCTGAAAGCCCACGGCAAGACCGTGTTTCTCACGACCCATTACATGGACGAGGCCTATCATCTGGCGGACAGGATATGTGTCATCCACCGGGGCTCCATCGTCGCCGAAGGCTCGCCGGACGACCTGATCGCCCGGTACGGCGGCGGCAACACGCTCGTATTCCGGGAATGCAGTGCCAATGCCCGAGACGAGATGCTCAAGTCTATCCCTGGCAGCCGGGCATCGGGCAACGACGTGCTGGTGAAGCTGCCGGAGGGAGACAGCCTGGGGCGCATATCCGAGATCACTTCCGTGGCCCGGGCTTGCCGGTGCGAGTGCGCCGAAGTCTACGTGGAACGCTCGACGCTCGACGATGTGTTCCTGAACCTGACCGGGGAAAAGCTGACCGGGAGGGACCTGTAGATGGGCAGGGCCACCACCAGACTGCTTACCGAAGCCCGGTACAGCCTGCGGCTGTTCTTCCGTAACCCGCAGGCGATGTTCTTCTCGTTCCTCTTCCCTGTCCTGTTCATGATCGCACTGGGATTCCTGCTCAGCGGGCAGGATGACGACGGCCAGATCCGCTACCTGCTCCCCGGCATCATCGGCATGTCCGTCATGTTCTCGGCGATCAGCGGGACGACCGGCACGATCGTCAAATACCGGGCTAACGGCGTCTTCCGGAAGATCGCGACCACGCCACTGACCGGCTTCGAGTTGAACGCCTCCCGGATCGCTACCGGGACGCTGATCGTCCTGCTCTCGGCCATGATCACTCTGCTCATGACCTGGCTGGTCTTCGGAGTAATGCCGGCGGTCAACATCGTTTCCCTGCTCGTCCTCATCGTGGGCTCGATCACCTTCGTGTGCCTCGGGATGGTCATTGCGTACCTCCTCGAAGACACGGACTCGGTCAACGCCGTCACTTACGTCGTCGTCATCCCGCTCATCCTGCTGTCCGGGTCTCTGTTCCCGGTAGTACGATTGCCCGATTTTCTTCAGTTCGTCTCGGTCTTTTCGCCGCTGACCTACCTGAACGACGGCCTGCGGAACGCCATGTTCGGCGGCAGCGCCCGCGACGCGATCGTGGATACGGGCGTATGCTGCTTCCTCTGCCTCATGCTGTTCTGCACAGGGGTAGCTATACTGATGGGAAAAGAGGAGGGATGAACCGTTACAACATCTTCATACCGTAAATATATGTGATCGGACAACGCCTGTATATTGGCCATCACAGAAAAAACAGGGAGGATAAGAGGAAAATGTCGAGATTCAACAAGCCGATATCACAGGTAACCAATGAGAAGAAACTGGTACAGGTCGAGATATTCCCGCAGCGGGTGCTCAATATCGAGACCGCCCAGACGCTGCTGAACGAGCTCAACGAGATCAGTGGCATCACCAGGATGGTCGTCTTCGGCCCGCGCCTGCCAAAAGACAACGCGGACGACCTGCTCGAGGGCAAGTTCAACGCCACGGAGAAGAAATACCTCAACATCAAGGGCGAAATGGTCGAGCTGACCGTCCAGGTCGGAAGGCTGTGGATCGAGGTCAACGACACGGCCGCCATCGAAAAGATCAAGAAAGCGGGCGAAAAGACGCTGCCCTTCCCGTTCGAGATGTACGAGGGCAATTACATCCGCACCCAGAAAACGACCACCGACTATGCACGGAAAGGCGGCAAGGTCGATGACATCAGCCTGGGGCTGATGGACCCTAAGGCAAAGACCGGCCCTTCCTGCTGCGGGCAAAAGCAGCACATCGAATAGAAAAGCCGTCGATTGGACAAACATCGCGGGCCTTTAAGGATATTAGCCCTGCCCGCGCATCTCATTTTTGCTTTTCAAAAAGAATATAATCGATGCCACAGATCAGGCATAGATATAGGGTGCATAAAAATGGACATGGACAAGCTTGAGCAGGAAGAGACCGCGGCCACCGTGTTTTCGTATCTTATCAGGGGCCTGTCGAACGGCAGCCGGGACGTCGTCAGGTCCGAGCTCATGCAGAAGCTCATGCCGATCAAGGACCTGTACATGCTGAACGACGACGTCTACCCGCTGTACGTCGACATGTGCATCGAGAAGGGAAAGTTCCTGAAGGTGCCCGAGACCATGGAAGCCTTCGGCAAGGCCCTGGAAGCGGACAACGTCAAATGGGAAGACGAACGCGCCATGATGGGCTGGGTACGGGAGATACAGAACCAGGTGCGCACGTACGGCAATATCAAGACGAAGCGCCGGTAATGCTCTGTAATAGTAATATATTTACTTTTTATATCGGCACCTGACCCCTTCGACACGAAGGCCACAATGGCCACAATGGCCACAACGTTTTTATGAAAAAAGAGGCTCTCATTGCCCTTTCCTTAAACGTCCGTTGTGGCCGTTGTGGCCTTCGTGGCCTTCGTGTTGAAAGGGTCAGGGGCCCCGACAAAAAGATGAGCGAATCATTATTCTTAATGTAGCAAGATTTATTGCCCGCGCTTTCCATATCTACTTTTTAACAGTCCGGCGCAATTATCCGGCGGAGTTCTCATGAAAGTGTTCGGCATCTGCGGCAGCCCGCGCGCGGGCGGTACCGACTATGCGGTCAACTACGCGCTTGACCTTCTCAAGGAGATGGGATGCGAGACGAGATATTTCACGGTCAGGGCCAAGAACATCAATTTCTGCATCCACTGCGACTACTGTATGCGCGAGAAAAAAGGCTGCGTACACAAGGACGCGCTGGCCGAGTTCTACGACGGCATGCTCTGGGCGGACGGGATGATCTTCGGCACGCCGTGCTACCAGGGCACGCTGAGCGGGCAGACGAAGACGCTGATGGACCGGACCCGGGCCATCCTGGCTAAGGACCCGCTCATCCTGAAGGGCAAGGTCGGCATGGGCCTTGCCGTCGGCGGCGACCGCAGCGGCGGCCAGGAGATCGCGCTGCAGATCATTAACAACTTCTACATTCTCAACGAGATGTACCCGTCCGGCGGCGGCGCTTTCGGCGCGAACCTCGGCGGCTGCCTCTGGTCTCGCGACAAAGGCAAAGAAGGCATAGCAGCCGACGAGGACGGCCTGCGGACTGTACGCAAGACGGCAAAAAGGTTCTTCGGCATGATGCAAAAAGTCAGGAGCGATAAGTAATGGTAAAGATCGCATGGGGCATAACGGGCTGCGGCGACAAGATCGAGGAGATCGCCGCCCTGATGATCGAGCTCAAGAGGCAGCACGACCTGAAAGTCGACATATACCTCTCGAAAAATGCCGTGCTGATGCTGAAGTGGTACAAGCTTTACGATAAGCTCAAGGACGAGTTCTATGACCTCCGCACCGAGGTCAACGCCAACTCGCCGTTCCTCGTGGGCAAGCTCCAGACCGGACACTACGATCTCTTCCTCGTCGCGCCGGTGACCGCGAACTCCACGTCCAAGATCGCTTACGGGATCGCCGACTCCCTCCTCACCAACGCCGTCTCCCAGGGCGCCAAGGCCCGGGTGCCTATCTACCTGTACCCGCCCGACAACAAGCCCGGCGAGCTGGAGACCATCCTGCCCGGCGGCAAAAAGCTCACCCTCTACATCCGCGAGGTCGACGTAGAGAACGTGGACCGGATCAGGAAGATGAAAAGCATTACCGTAATCGACAACGTACAGGACATCCGGAAGGTCATCGAGGAATACATTAAGGCGCACCCCGCAGTAGGCAACTGGAAATAAATAACGACATGAAAAGGTCGTTAGTACAGTCATTCTCATATCATACCATAAAGGCTGAGAAGGCATCTAACACAAAGGCCACAACGTACGTTTAAAAAGGTTCACATGAGCCCTTTAAAAATCGGCCTTCGTGGCCATTGTGGCCGTTGTGTCGGTTGCCTTTTCAGCCTGTACAAAAAGATTCAGGAATGACTATACACAACGTATGTTTAAAATAGGGGTAATGGAAGTCTCTTTGAAAAGAGGACTTCGTGGCCATTGTGGCCTTTGTGGCCTTTGTGTTTGATACCTTCACAGTGTATACGGCAAATAATTAATGGTATACAAGGTGCACATTGCCCAGGATAACCATTATCTATATCTTTTTTACAGGCCTTCTCTGATCAGCATGCGCGCCGACTTTAAAGACATCAAAGCGATCGTCGTCGATATCGACGGGACGCTCACCGACATGAAACGCCTGATCAGCCTGGAGGCCGTCAATGAGATGCGGCAGATGCCGATACCCGTCATACTGTCCTCCGGCAATGTGATCTGCTTCGTCCGTGCGGCCGCCAAGCTGTTGGGCGCCAGCGACATCATGATCGGCGAAAACGGCGGCGTGGTACAGGCCGGCTTCGACGCGAAGGCCATCGTGCTGGCCGATATCGGGCAGTGCCGCCTGGCCCGGGACATACTCAGGAAAGAATTTCCCGGCCTTGAGCCGCTTGACGAGACCTACCGTAAGTCCGAGCTGGCGTTCCGCCGGAACATCGACGTCGAGAAGGCCAGGCGCATCGTGGCTGATCAGTTTACGGAGCTGGAGATCGTCGACACGAAGTTCGCGCTGCACCTGAAGCATAAAAGCATCAACAAGGCCACCGGCATGCAGAAGATCGCCGGGATCATGGGCATCGAACTGGAAAATTTCGCCGCCATGGGCGACTCGGCGAACGACCTGCACATGCTCAACGTGGCGGGCGTCGGCATAGCCGTAGGCAATGCCGTACCGGAGGTCAAGGCAGCGGCTGACTATGTAACCAAGGCCAGCTACGGCGAAGGCGCTGCCGAAGGCTTCGCATGGCTGCGGAACCGGCTCTAAGCTGTGAAGATGCTAAGAGAAGACGCCCAATAAAAATTATCCTTTGTTCAGTCATGCGCCTACTGTCACGCTCGCCAGGGGCGCCAAGAGCCAAGGGCGCCAAGGCTATTAAAAGTATGGGGATTAGCTCAGACCTGACCCGTTCTTGGCACCCTTGGCGGGGGTGACAGTAGGCGCACAGTTTTTACAAGGTCCGATTTTCACAGCCTTTACAAGCAAACAACCATTTTCATATCCGAGTCCTGGTATCTATTGGCCCTCTGGCAACATATGGTACGCTATTCTTCGTCTGTGATCGCCTGGTTGTAGTCGACCCGAATGACGGCAATGGCGTTCTCGTTCCTGAGGGTATTGTATCCTGATGCCGAGACTTCAAGCGTCATATACCCGGAATTCTGGTTAGAGTTCAGGTTGATATTATTGGTCTTCGACAGATAAGCCACGCCGTACCTGTCCGTGACGTCGCTTCCGGCGCCGGAGAGTCCGTGTACTATCACGCTGGCCCCCTCGATCGGGTCTCCGTTTGCGTCGACCACCTTGACCCTGCACGTCCAGTTGTGCTCTACCGGTCCGAATCCAGCCTTAGGGACCATAAGCATGTTGCCGTCTTTGCCGCCGACCTCGTAGACGGTGGCACTCATCGATTTCTGGGGCTTGAACCCGTTCAGCGCCGCCACCATAGCCGCGAGAGCGATCACGCCCACGACCAGGACCACGATGAGCCTTACAGGCAGTCCCTCCACCGCATCGTCATTCTTCCAGAACCTTTTATCGCCTTTCATAAGCACCACTTTCATTTACGTGTAAATAAGTAAGCGCTTAAAGTATTTAACAATTTTCATAAAGTTGTAAAAAAGCCTGATGCTATTGATAATACCCCTATGTTATACTATTCAGCCTATATGGTATAGGGGCGGCCAAGGCGCCACTAAGAGCCGAAAGACGCCAAGGTGCCAAGATTATTTTTAATACAAGACGCCGCGCTTTAAAATGTTTTTAAAAGTGTAGTCATTCCTGGAATGTTGTATACAATGAGAAGGCATCAGACACGAAGGCCATGAAGGCCACGAAGGCCACGAAGTCCTTTTTATAAAGGGGCTTCCAGGAACCTTTTTAAACGTACGTTGTGGCCTTCGTGGCCTTCGTGGCCTTTGTGTCAGGTGCCGGCTATCATGTACAAAAAGATATGCAAATAACTATGCATTAAAAGGTTCTTGGCCCCTTGGCGCCTTTCGGCTCTAAGCGGCGCCTTGGCGTCTCTTCTTGGCGTCCTGGCGTCTTCCTACATCATACCGCCGAATATGGACGTTGATACAGCGGTCGTAATGCTGAACACGGCAACGGCCACCGGCAGTGTCCGGCCTACGCTGTACATGAACTCCTGCACGTCATCGCCGTGCTCGATGCCGTCCACGAAGCGGAGCAGTATGATCACCAGCAGTATCACATAGACGCCGACGATCAGGGTGAAGTCAGACGTCGAGACGGAAGGTGCGGTGAACTGGGGTACCATTGGAAAGTAAGGCAGGGCGCCTTCCGGCAGGCTTCGCATGTCAGCGGCCGTCTCTGCCACGATGTCGGCCACTGCCCCGGATAGCGCCAGCGTGATGCCTGCGATAAAAGGGGCGAAGACCACGCAGGTCATCTTCAGCATGCTGGTCATGGTGAATAGCATCTTCTTGATCTCCTCCTCGATGCCCTGCAGCTCTTTCAGGTGGTCGGCTATTCGTATGATAGAGCCGCCTGCCACCTCCCCGCTCATCGCCGAGGTCTCGATCAGCATGCTGATGGTAGCCCGTATCCGGTCGGAGTACACATCGGCAAAGGCGCCGAAGCCCGGGTCGAGCACAGCATCCCGTAGCGTCGCCCGAAGGCAGCTGATGTTGAACGCGGCCCGGGCGTATGCCTTTCCGATGGCAGTACCCGAGACCATTCGGGCCGTATAGGCAAAGCCTTCCTCTGGCGGCCGGCCTTCGGACATGCGCCGTCCCAGCACGAACAGTGAGTCGGCGAACTCCGTCTCCATGGCCGTGATCACGTCTCTCGCCTTCTTGTACGGCAGGCAGGTGCAGTAGCAGTAGATCGAGATGGCAGCGACAATACCCCAGATGATGAAATCCGCCTGCTGGAATGGCACTATACCTTGAGGCAGCAAGAAGCCAAGGGCGCAGATGCCTGTACCGGCAGACATCCCGATCACGGCCCAGGCCCAGTCGGGCAATGCCTGGTGCAGCCTGTGGTCGTCGGGGATATCGGGAGGGGCAAAGGCTGCGGGCCTGCGCATCAGGATGGAGTGTGCATATAGCAACGTGATCAGCGGGAACAGCAGGTCGTAGAGAAGGAACAGCTGTATGGCGTTGATCCGCAGGCCGACGACGGCTGCCGCCGGCAGCATGGCCACCAGCGCCAGCGGCACCATGACGAAGATCGAGTAGAGGATGAGCGTCGGCGCGTGCAGCGTGGCCATGAACCCGCTCATGAGGGTCTTTGTCCCGCTCAGAACGACCTCAAGGGCGCGGTTCAGCGCTATAGTGCGCATTGCCTCGTCTCGCTCGCAGGTAGAGCTCTTTATAATGAACATAGCGCGCTTGAAGTGGTCGCCGTAGGCGCCGCACTGGTCGGCAAAGGCGGCCAGCGCTTCATCGAGGCTGTCGTAGGCGCGAATCTGCATGTCCCACATGAGCTTCCTGACGTCCCGGGCGAGCTGGCGCCTGGAATTTTTTACGGTAAAGGCCATTGCCCTTTCCATGTTGGGATTGAGCTTCATGGCCATGACAATATAGCTGACTACCTCCGGGACGTCGCCCAGCGAGTGCACCCGCATGTAAGCGGCATGGCGCTTAGGGTATTCGCTGACGTACACGAAGGTCAGCATGGGCACGACGCCTGCGCTGATGACCAGCAGGACCATAGTGGCACTGTCCAGCAGTCCTGCAGCCAGCGCAACGCTGCCTGCGGCCAGGACGAGCACCGAAGCCATTGCAGCGACTATGATAGCGAGCGAGAGCACCTCGACGGCTTCCAGTTCCATCCCGGTAAAGCCCAGCGCCGTGACGAGGTCAGAGCTGAAATGTCTCTCGGCATAATCGGCCAGCCGCTTTTTCCCTGTGACTGCAGACAGGGCGACGCACGACATCCGGCCGGTGCGTACGTAAGCTTCTTCAATGCTCACGAAGGCCTCCCTTCAGCTCTTTGCCAAACCATTCCTCCCATGCATGCAGCGCCCCGGCATAGTCCGGTCTGCCATATCGGCGGTCGTCACATGTCACCCTGAACATGTTGACGCATCTTGCATAGCTTTCCGCTTCCATGATTGATGGGCGCTCCCGGCCGGCTTCCGCCAGCACACCGATCATTCCGCCTCTCGCTACCGCTGCATTGTTGACTTCTTCGATGGACAGCCCCCATCGCCTGGCGACGTTTTTCAGCACCTCCGACCGGCCCGTGTCGATACGGTCTGTAGCCCGGAGCAGATCGTATGATGCGTCGTACTTCAGCAGATCGTCGAACGCTCCTTCCGGGTCGTCGCCCCATTCGCCTTTCTCCACCTCGGCGATCTCGATGAGCCTTCGTTCCCGCTGGCTGCCTCCGCCAGGTCGCACGGTCGAGCAAACGACCACCGCATCCGTCGCCTTGAAAGAGGCGGGCGGGACGCCGATATCCTGCACGACCCGCTCTAAGACGTCCCGGCAGGAAGCTCCGTGGATGGTGCCCATGACCGAATTGCCCGATGCCCCTACCCGCATGGCCTCGTAGAGTGATTTTGCCTCGACTCCTCGCACCTCTCCGATGATTAGCGCTGACTCGCCCAGCCTCAGCGCAGCCCGCAATGCGTCGGATGCCTGGAACTCAGCTTCCGAGCCTGACACGGCCGCCCTTGTCCCTATGCCCTGCACTTTCCAGCCGTGCCGCTGCATGTCCTCGACCGGTAGCTCCGGCGTGTCCTCGATGGCCAGTATCCGGTAGCTCTGGGGGATTTCCAGCATCAGCGCACTCAACAGCGAGGTCTTCCCTGCGCCCCTCGTCCCGGTGATCAGCATGGAAGCGTGGCCATCAACCAGTAGCGAGAGCAGCCCGGCGGCATAAGGCGACAGCATCTTGTGGCTGACCAGCTGCGGTAACGTCCAGGGCGTCTTTTTGTGCTGCCGGAACGCATACGCCAGCCCCCGGGACAGCGGGCTGCCGATGACCGATACCCGCGTGTGGAACTGCCCCAGGTCCATGTCCAGCACCGGGCTGGCCTCCGAGAACGGGCGGCCCGAGATGGCGCGGAGGCGGGAGATCATCGATTCCACGTCACTCTCCGACAGGTACAGGTTACTCGTGCACTCTTCACCGTCGACGACCACATGGAGCGGCGTGGCCCCAACGGGCGCGTTTACGTAGGCGTCCTGTATATGCGGGTCGGCCAGCACGTCTTCCATGATGCCCAGGCCGGACGTGTATTTGACGAAGGTCGCCGCCAGCCGTTCCAGCCTTTCCGACTCTACCCTGATGTCTCGTGAGGCAGCCGCATTCATGATAGAGCTCTTCGCATGTCGTGCGAAAAAGGCCCTGGCCCCGTTCACGTCCAGGAACTCTTCGCCGTCCGGCCTCCTTTTGAGCAATCGCTCTCTGGCCTCCACGATCAGCGAAAGGTCCTCCCGTCCGATGGCATATTCCCACGGCATCGCAAAGTACAGCTTTTCCGGGCTTTCCGGCAGACTATAGATTGTCACATGCATGACCGGACAGCCATTGCCAGGCTCTACGTCGTAAGACCGCAGGAAAGCCGCCTTTGCCGGCGGCTGTTCGAGCACCCTTGACCGGGAGAATCGAGGCATGACATACGGGACGAGCGCACTATAGTCGATGTCTCGCACCTTTGCCGCGGCCATAGCCATGTCCCCGACCAGCGAGGCAAAGTGCTGCTGGCAGTCCCGGCATCCCGGCCTGCCGCTGCCGCTATAGCATTCGAGGAAAAGCCTGTCGACAGCGTCTGCGGCCGCAGCCTGATCGGTGTGGGAAAGCCCGACGATGGCACCTACCTTCTCCTTTCTGCCTGCGTCGCATTTGCCACAGCCGAACGTGTGGAGCCCTGACGCACGCAGCCCCAGGTCACCACAGAAGGACGCCATCGCTGCCAGCCGGGAAAGCGTCTCGCCGCTGTACTCACGCACAAGGTCCCGTTCAAGGAGCAGCTTTTCGGCGTTACCCTGTACCATCAGCGCCTGAATCACGCAGCGCCTGCAAGCCGGATCGGCCATGCCCGAGGTGCCGTCACTACATGTGGAGCAATCTATCGCCAGCTCTGTCCCGGTAGCGCATTGTCTTGTCTTTAGCTTTAGTGACTTCGTCGTACGACCTTTTTTTAACAACGTGTCTTTTATGGTATCTACGGCCAGGGCCAGATCATACATGTTTACACCAATATGCAAATAAGTCTCTATGCTTCAATGGATAAATAGCTTTAGCCCGTGTGCTCCGAAAGAAATGTTATCCTGTTCCCATGCCCTCTCCCATCATTGTAGCATCTTGAAAATCACGGTGAAAATAATACAAACGTAGATACACGAGGCTCGATTGATCATCTGTCAGGAGCAGGTAACATGCAGGATGAACAGACCCGAACCAGGAAGCCTTCGAAAGAGGAGCTTAGAGACAGGCTGAACCCGATGCAGTATCATGTGACACAGGAGCAGGGCACGGAGCCCCCGTTCCGAAACGAGTTCTGGGACGACCACCGGGAGGGCATCTACGTGGACATCGTCTCCGGCGAGCCGCTGTTCAGCTCCAGGGACAAGTTCGACTCCGGCTGCGGCTGGCCCAGCTTCTCCCGCCCGATAAAGAAAGACGAGGTGATCGAGCACCATGACCGGAGCCACGGCATGGCCCGGACCGAGGTCCGCAGCAAGGAAGCCGACTCACACCTTGGCCACGTGTTCAATGACGGGCCGGGGCCGGAAGGGCTGCGGTACTGTATCAACTCGGCGTCGCTGCGTTTCATCCCGAAGGAAGACCTGGAGAAAGAGGGCTACGGCGAGTATAAAAAGCTCTTCGAGGCGCCTGAAAAAGGCAATAAAAAACAAAGCGCCGAATCAAAGTCCGAGAACTGCGATATATGCTGAAATCGTTCTTATATCTGCATTTCCCTTTTTGATCGGGAATGAACTATGAATGAGCTTAGCGGGAAAAAAATCGTTATGATCGCCGGCGACGGCTTTGAGGATATGGAGCTGATGTACCCGTTATATCGGCTGAAGTATGAGGCCTGCGCAGATGTGACGCTTGCCGGCATCAAGGCCGGCCAGAACCTGACGGGCAAGAATGGCATGCCTGTTACTACGGACGCGGCTATCAGGGACTTGAATGTGAACGACTTTGATGCGCTGGTCATCCCCGGAGGCCAGAGCCCGGACCACATACGTATCTACCCGGAAGTGATCAAGTTCGTACAGGACTTCGATAAGACTGGCAAGCCGATAGCGGCCATCTGCCATGCCGTCCAGATCCTGATCACGGCCCGCCTGCTGAAAGGCAAGGACGCCACTGGCTGGAAATCGCTGGTCGTAGATATCGAGGACGCCGGCGCGAAGTACATTGACAAGCCTCTGGTCCGGAGCCAGCAATACATCTTCTCGCGGCAGCCCTCGGATGTCGGGTTCTTCTGCGACGCCATCATCAACTCGCTGTCGCCTGGCGAGAGCTCGAAGGCCGCCGACATGGTGAAAGCGACATGATGTTCCGGGACCGGCGGGAAGCAGGGCAGAAACTGGCTGAGAAGCTGGAGGGGTACCGCTCGCAGAACCCCCTGGTGCTCGCCATCCCGCGGGGCGGCGTGCCCGTCGGCTGTGAAATAACGAAAGCGTTGCACGCCTCATTCGACCTGATCATTCCCCGAAAGCTGCCCATTCCTTACAATACCGAGGCAGGCTTCGGGGCGGTGACGCCGGATGGCACTGTGGTGCTTAACGAACAACTCGTTAGCCAGTTGGGGCTGAGCAAGGCGGATATAGACAACATCGTGATGACGGTGCTGGACGAGGTGCAGCGACGTGTGAAAGCATATCGAGACGGGCCGCCGCTGGACCCGAAAGGCAAGACGGTCATCATTGTCGACGACGGCCTGGCCAGCGGCTACACGATGATCGCAGCCGTGAGGGATGTGAAAAAGAAGTCGCCGAAGAAGGTGATCGTCGCCGTACCATGCAGCCCCCGGTCCTCGGTGGAGCGGCTGGAAACGGAAGCCGACGAGGTGATTAGCCTGGCCGTGCAGGAGTACGGGCCGTTCGCGGTGGCGAGCTACTACGAGGAGTTCCCTGATCTGTCCGACGGCCAGGTCCAGGCGATGCTGGGCACCTGCCCGATCAGCTGAAACCGCGTTCGTTGACTGGCACACCCATTTCGGACGTGAAAGAGACCACTTTCCCGTCCATGGCGTTCTCCAGGCGCTCGATCATACGCCCGAGGGCCGACGCGTTCAGCGAGCCCGCCTCCGCATTGTCCTCGCCGGAAATGAACCGCTCCAGCCAGAGGTCGCAGTTGGTGACCAGTGTCAGCAGGTACCGGTCTTCGGCAGCTGCCAGGCAGAGCTTCAGTGCATCGGGGATTTCCACCGGGAGCACGACTGAGTCTTCCTTCACATGGATGCGGGACAGGCCGCCGAAGAGGGCGGCAGGCTTCCACCCGCCCGTGTTTCCAGCCTCCGCATCCCAGGAAAGGATCAGCTCCTTCCGGATTTCGGGGGGCAATAGCTGTGCATAGCTTTTCATGATCATATGCCCCGGCGGGTTCTCGACGTAGCGGACAGACAGCAGATCGGCAGATGCGTCCAGCACTCTCTGCATATAATTGAAATATTCCCTGGCCGGCCCCGGGTGGTCGGTGTCCGGTTCCAGCGGATACCGGAACAGGCTGCGGTTAGACTCTATCACCCACATGCCGACGCTTTTCCTGTGAAACCGCCAGAGCTGCATATGCTATTATTGGCTTCTGTGGATATAATAATCGTTCATGCCAACATTTATTAACTTGCAAATTATTGTAAATAAGTATGCAAGAAAAGCAATACCTGCTGGGCAGGCCTGACGATTCCCGGAATGGCCGACTCTATATGGGCAGGTACATGGCACTGGACGGCTCGGCTGGCGCTAAAGTATTTCTGGACATGCTCAGGCCTCATGCCGTGGTCATCTGCGGCAAGAGGGGCTATGGCAAGTCCTATACCATGGGTGTGCTGGCGGAAGAGTTCGCCCGGCTGCCCGATGCCGTCCGTCAGCAATTTTTCCGTCATCATCATCGATACCATGGGCATCTTCGGCCAGATGTCCGGGCCTTCGCAGCAGAGCGATCTGCCCGCATGGGGACTGGCACCCGGAGGTATCGGCATCAGGCTTTTTGCGCCTGTGCCGTTCCTGGAACGGATGCCGCCGGAGACAGGCCCGTTCGTCATACCCACAGGTACGCTATCGCCCTATGACTATTGTGAGTTGCTTGGAATCGATCCTATCAGCGGTCACGGAGCCGCCCTCATCGGCGCAATCGTCCGGCCGGGCCGGTTCAGCATAGAACAACTGTCTCGCGAGATCGCTGCTGCGGATGTGCCACCGGAGATCAAATCATCGCTCTGCGGGCTATTATCGATGGTCTCCTCGTGGGGGCTCTTCTCCGAAGGCGGCACTTTCGACCGCCTGCTGGAACCCGGCACTATCAACGTGATCGACCTCAGCGGCTATGGCCATGACCCGGGTATTCGTTCCTGCGCTGTCGCCTCGCTTGCCCGCGCTCTCTATGACGTGCGCGTCCAGGCCAGGCGTAACGAGGATTCAGGAAAGCGGGACGTGCCCCTGATATGGATGATGATCGACGAAGCCCATATGTTCGCCGGCGGTAGCGCCGGGAAGGTTTTGATCAACGAGTGGCTCCGGCAGGGGCGTCAGCCCGGCCTGTCACTGGTGCTCGCCACACAACGACCGTCCGCGCTTGGCTACGACGTACTCTCTCAGGCCGACGTCCTCATTTCCCACCGGCTGACGCTGCGTGATGACATCGAAGCGCTGGAGCGGGCGAGGCCGATCTATGTGAAAGAGCCAATCAAAGAGGCGATGGTGCGACTGGGCACGACGAAAGGGGCGGCGATAGTGCTTGACGACGCTACCGAGTCCTATCATATCATCAGGATACGCCCGCGGGTCAGCGCCCACGGCGGGGGCGAGCCGGAGGTATATGGCGTCGATGGCCGATGACGACAGCGCCGCAGACTCGATCCCGGTCGCGCTGGTCGCCAGCCTCCTTGTCATGGCAATAATTGTGGGCTTCGCGGCTGTCGGGCTGAAAAATGCAACTCCCGCCATACAATTAGCCTCTGCCGATCGCCAGGTCGGCGCCATGGCCAACGACTGCCGTTTTCTGCTTTCCCTGGCCCCTCGTAACATGGACGACCCCTGTTCCCCGAAGGGCGCCTTCAGGGAAATGGAGATAGTTCTGCCAGATGGCACCGAATACCTGTCATTCGGACGTGACCCGGATTCGGGCGATGGCCATCCCGGTACGATTTACTATAAGGTGTGCGGGACAAAGAAATCGGTAATCGTCGACACAGGGGCGACATTCAAGGCATCCGATGGCAGCAGCACGATACTGCGGTCGGGCAGGTACGATATCAGTTTCGAGTATGCCCGCGATGTGCCAGGCCACCGCTATCTGTTGATTTCGAACTTGATATAGCCAGTGATGCCTGGCAGTCCGCCTTCGCGCGCGCGTGCGCATGCATGCCGATTAGTCGGGACATATAAACATCGTTCTCACCACCTTCCAGGGCCTGCTTTTTGATCTTCCGCGGAGCGAAGCGGAGCGGTGTAGCCGGGGAAGTCCAGCGGAGCCCGTAGGGCGTAGCGACTAGAGGGGGGCCGGGGCCCCCCTCTTGATCCGTCGTAAGAAGACGAGGCAGCCGGCCCTGTAAAACTACGATTTGTAACAGCGCACAATCATGGGTAGTATACCGCTTTCAGCGGAGAACCTGTGGCCCCGCCCGCCCACCCTCGTGCGCATACGCGCCAGAAAACTATGACGATGACAGGGACGGTGTTAAAACAAAGAAAAAAGCGACGACCGGAGCGGCCGCCGTGATATATCGTCTAATAAACACCGAGATACTGGTCCAGTTCCCACTGGTGGACCTGCTGCCGGTACTCGTCCCACTCAATCCGCTTGGCGGTCATGAACCGGTCGTAGATATGCTCGCCGAGGGCGCTCTTGATCACGTCGTCGGCCTCGAGCTCATCCAGTGCTTCGGACAGGTTCGACGGCAGGTTCCGGATGCCATAATGCTTGCGCTCTTCTTCGGTCAGGTGGTAGATATTCAGGTTCACCGGGTCGCCGGGGTCGAGCTTTCGCTTGATGCCGTCCAGGCCGGCCTTCAGCGAGACAGCCAGTGCGAGGTACGGGTTGCAGGCCGGGTCGGGGCAGCGCAGTTCTGCTCTGGTGCCTATGCCCCTGCGGGCGGGGATGCGTACCAGCGGAGAGCGGTTCTTCTCAGACCAGGCGATATAGACAGGAGCCTCATAGCCGGGCACAAGCCGCTTGTAAGAGTTGACCAGCGGGTTGGTGACCGCGCAGTAGCCCCTGGCATGGGCGAGCAGGCCGGCGATGTACTGCAGGCCGATCTTGCTGAGCTGGTACTTCCCGTTCTCGTCATAGAAGGCGTTTACCTTGCCGCCCTTCTTGAACAGCGACTGGTGGATGTGCATGCCCGAGCCGGCTTTGCCGAACGCCGGCTTCGGCATGAAGGTAGCATGCATGCCGTAATTGATGGCGATCTTGCGCACCACGAACTTGAAGGTCGCGATATTGTCCGCGGTAGAGAGGGCGTCGGCGTACTTGAAGTCGATCTCCTGCTGGCCTTCGCCCACCTCATGATGGGATGCCTCGATCTCGAAGCCCATGCTCTCCAGGGCCATGACCATTGCACGGCGTACCTCGTCGCCCAGGTCGATGGGCGAGAGGTCGAAGTAGCCGCCCTTGTCCTTTGTCTGTATCGTCGGGATGCCTTCCTCGGTCCTCTCGAAGAGATAGAACTCTGGCTCCGGGCCCGCGTTCATGACGAACCCTGCGGCCTCGGCCTCTTTAATCACGCGCTTCAGGTTGACCCGCGGGTCGCCCGGGAACGGCTTGCCGTTCGGCAGGTACACGTCGCAGACGAGCCGGGCCACGTTGCCGTACTCGCTCTGCCAGGGAATGAGAGTGAATGTGTCGAGGTCCGGCTTCAGGTACATGTCGGACTCCTCGATTCGGACGAAGCCCTCGATGGACGAGCCGTCGAACATGACGTCGCCGTCCAGCGCCTTTTCGAGCTGTTTGACCGGCAGGGCCACGTTCTTGGTCGTGCCCAGGACGTCGGTGAACTGGAGCTTGACGAATTCGACTTTGAGCTGTTCCGCCTTCTTCAGAACAGCGTCCTTTGTCATTTTACTCATAGGCAACATTTTGGAGCTCTATCGGATATAAGGATTACGTGTCCATACTTTTAAACAGGTCCCCTGCAAAGCGTACAGAGACGATGTAGAACACTGCGCCGACTGCCAGTGCGAGGAGCCCGCTGATCAGCCATGCGGCGAACAGGTACGCGTGTGGCATGGGCGAAGGGAGCATCCCGGGCACGATTCCGCTGAACATGTCGGCGGCGCCATAGGCCAGGACCGGCAGGACAACGATCAGGGCGAAGATGACCGAGACCATCATACACATCATCATCCATACCGGCTGGATGGTCCGCTGCCTGGGCGCCTCCCGGAAGTCGGCGCCCCGGATGCCGAACGACAGCGCGACCATGCCGATCGCGAACGTCAGCAGCAGCGCCTCGACGATGCCCGTGGCGATCATGTAGGGCGTGGGCGAAAAGAGCAGGGTGGCGATGGCGATGGCTCCCAGCGCGACCGCCGCACTGATGAGCGTGCAGAACAGGTATTTGGCCCTGACGAAGCTCCGGGGTGACAGGGGCGACATAAAGAGGTACCAGCGCCGGTCGCCTTCGGAACCGACGATAGAGCTGGCCAGAAAGATCGCCAGCACCACCGGGGGCTCCAGCGCCAGGTAGAAGAACGAGAAGGTGTCCGGCCCTCTGTTCCCTGCCATGACCGGCATAAGGGTGGAGACCACGAAGACGATGGGCATGAGGAATACGTACATCAGCTCCTGGCGCCGGGTATAGGCCCGCAGGTCCTTGCGCATGATCGCCGCCACGGCCTGGGAGATACCTATCCTCTGGAGGATGCCCTGCTTCGGCACGTAGGAGCCGCCGGATATCCGGATGGCCGACGTGTCCTGCAGCGCATGCTTGGCGCTGGAACGGACGGCCAGGCGGTACAGTACCCAGATGAACGCCGCCGACCCGACCGTAAACGCGGCTGCCATGAGCCATGACCCGTGATAGACTTCGTTGATGACGATGCCCGGCCACAGGTAGGGGATGAACCACACGATCATGATCCCGCTGGCCAGCGACTGCACCAGCGACAATACGTCTGCGCGAAAGATGGCGAAGTAGAAGACGTAGACTAATACGAAAATGACCAGCGTCACCACGAACCTGATCCACACGGTCATCCGCCCGGCGCGTTTCGACAGCGCCCCGATGACCCGGGACTGGACTTCCTTCAGTATTTCCGCCGTGGCGCCCGCCATCGCCATCCCGACGACGAGGGCGACGATCGTCAGCAGGCCCAGCGGCAGCATCCCGATCACGAATGACGGGATGAGGATGATGGGGATTAGGATGAGGCTGAGGACCACCGGCGTGTACATGCTCGTGAGTATGGACGCGAGCGTGTGCTCCTCCCAGGTCAGCGGGAACCAGTAGATCGGCTGTATTGCGCTGCTCGCGCCCATCCGCTGGACCTGGTTCATCTGGGTGAAGTAGATGCTGTACAGGATGGCGATGACCGGCAGGGATACGAAGATGCTCGCCGCGCCGTCCCGCATCGGCGTCTGGTCGCCGCCGATCACGTAGAGGCCGAAGGCTATAAGCGCGCCAATGCCGGTGCCGAACAGCAGGATGATCGCGTATGCGGCATAGTTCAGCCACTTTTTATCCTCGTAGCGGCGGAACTTCCCTTTGGTGATCAGGCGGGACGACTTGCTGTACACCCCGTAGAGCCGCAGGACATTCTTCAGGCTCACCGGGTCAGCGCCTCCACCACCGGCCGGATGTCGCCGGTACCGGTCAGCTTCAGGAAGATGTCCTCCAGGCCCGAGCCCTGCATCTTCGAGCTCTCCCGGATCTCGTCCATCGTCCCCAGCGCGAGGAGCTTACCATGGTACACGATGGCGATCCGGTCGCACATGGCCTGGGCGATCTCCATTACATGGGTGGAGATGACCGTGGTCACCCCGTGTCCCGCAAGCTCGTGCAGGACGTCCTTCACGATCTTCGCCGACTTGGGGTCCAGGCCGCGCAGCGGCTCGTCCATGATCAGGAACTCCGGCCGGTGCATCAGCGCGGAGATGATGGCGACCTTCTGCTTCATGCCGTCCGAGTAGGAGCTGATGATGTCACCCTCCCGGCCTTCCAGGTCGAAGGCGCCGACAAACTCGTGAATGCGCTCCTTCTTGGCGTCCGGCGTCATGCCGTAGACGTCCCCGGTCAGGTCCAGGAACTCCAGGGCCGTCAGGAACTCGTAGACGCGGGGCGATTCGGGCACGTATCCCACTCGCCGCCGGACCTCGATGGGGCTGCTGGCTACATTATAACCAAGGACGTTCACCGTACCGGAGGTCGGCGCTATCAGCCCGAGCATCATTTTCATGGTCGTCGATTTGCCCGATCCGTTAGGGCCGAGCAAGCCTAAAACTTCGCCTCTCTTTATTTCGAGGTTGAGGTTATCGACGGCCGTCAGGTCGCCGTACCTCTTCGTTACGTTCGTGAGCTTCACGGCCGGATTGTCATTTAATGCCATAGCACGACACGTCTGGAAATTAAGGAATGTGACTTCATCTACTTTTCTATGACTTGTTAGTCTTATACGGTAAAAGTTTAATAAAAATGGCCTATCTTTACATTCATAATATGAAGCCCGTGCTTGCTTCTTGCATAAGCATCATAGCAGATAACCCATACTTCCCATATTATCGCGGTGCGACGCCCGTGCTTGCTTCTTGTAAGAAAGCCATACAGGTAAATAGCAAATACTTCTCATTCTAATCGCGGTGCGACGCCCGTGCTTGCTTCTTGTAAGAAAGCCATACAGGTAAATAGCAAATACTTCTCATTCTAATCGCGGTGCGACGCCCGTGCTTGCTTCGCCGCACGTGCTACTACGGGTTTTTCCGGTGTTACGGTGTCGGGCGACGGGCTCGCACCTTCGTCGGCCCAACGCGCCTTCGGCGGCGTTGAGCCTCCTTTGCAAGCCCTGAAAAACGCGCCTCTGGCAGCGTTTTTCACACCCGCCACCTCCACACCCCTCGCACAGCTACGCGTGCGAGCGGGCAAGCCGAAAAAACCCTCCGCCTTCCGCGGAGAAGCACAGGCTACCCATACCAACAATAGAATAGGCAACGACCCAATACCAGTCCGGGTACGCGTTGCCTTTGCTGCTCCGCGGTCCGCGGAGGGTTTTTCTGGCCGAAGGCCCCTCGCACGCGATAGCGGTGCGAGGGGTGCGGAGGCGGCCGGGCAATGAACGCTGCCGATAGGCGCGTTGCTTAGCGCTTGCGAAGCGGTCGAGTCCGGCGCAGCGAAGCGCAGCCGGGCACGTCCAGCGAGGGTGCGAGCGCGGCCCGGACGGCGCAGCACCTGAAAAACCCGGAGTAGCCCATGCAGCGAAGCAGGCATGGGCGTCGCACCGCGATTATTATTGGATTGACCATATCATGCTGTTCTATAAGTCTTTAGTATTGCAAGAACGCATGGGCGTCGCACCGCGATTATTATTAGATTGACAACATTATGCTGTTCTGTAACTCTGTAGTAATGCACGAAGGCATGGGCGTCGCACCGCGATTAATATTGGATTGACCATATCATGCTATTTAAGAAATCTTTAGTATTGCAAACCATGGGCGTCGCACCGCGATTAGATGATGCATATACAGGAATCGACCCTAAATGAATACCTGATATTGCAAGCACACGGCCCGGAAGGCGCAGCACATGAAAAGGATTTAAAAAAATTTACTATCGGCTAATCCATGAAGGTCGTTTTCTATAAGTCATAGAGCTTGGCTGACCTGGGCTTGCGCGGGGCTTCCTTGCCCTCTTCTTCCCCGGGTTCTTCGGTCTTCGATTCGGCCAGCCGCCTGAAGATCGATGCGACGTCGTCTTCTCCGGCGGACATCTGTTCCTGTATGTTGTCGGCAGGCCTGTCGCCGGGGGCTTCTGCGGGCTCGTCGAACGACTCATGGGCCGTTTCTCTGGCAGAGAACTTCCGCAATATGCCGAGCTGCTCGGCCATCTCGCCCATCTTTGCGTCGAGCTCTTTGACCTGTGCCTCGTACGCCTTGATCTCCGCATCCTTTGCCGCGATCGCCGTCTCTTTTTCCTTCAGGGCCGCTTCTTTCTCCTTAAGGGCCGTCTCTTTTTCTTTGAGGATGGCATCTTTTTCCTTCAGGGCCGCCTCCTTCTCCTTGATGATAGTCTCTTTATCCTTGATAGAAGCGTCCTTATCTTTAATGACATCATCCTTTGCCTTCAGCGTGGCTTCGACGGCAGCGAGGCTGCTGATCTTCAGCTCCTTCTCCCTGACCTCGAACTTGAGCTGCATGATCTCGTTATTCAGACGCAGGATTTCCGCGTTCTTGTCAGCAAAATCCGCCAGCAGCCGGTCAACGATAGCCGAGTCCTGCTGTGCCTGTACCGGTTCAGCCGCCTTTTCTGGTTCCTGCGTAGCTACAGGCTCCGGCACTTGTGCGGGCTCCTCCCTGACGACGGGAGCAGGCTCCACTGCCGGCGGCTCTGCTACTGCGGGCGGGGCGGCGGAAACAGGCTTGCTTTCGTCCAGTATCGACATGATGTCGTCGAAGCTGAACGGGCGCTTTTTCGGTTGCTGGGCGTTAGAATCGGACATATAAAACCGCCAGAGGCGACTTACAGTTTATGCTCCAATACAATAAATCTTTTGCCGTTGTCTGCCTGTGAGCACAGGCGACCAAATAAAATGGTGAAACGTTCCCATGTCACCGTCAATCACCTTTACGTCCCTTGAATAGCCCGGCAATAGCTCCCAGGGCGACTATGCCCATAAAACCGGACCACCAGGAGAAACCGCTCGCGGGCGACGGGGACGGCGTGGCCGAAGGCACTGGCGTCGGCGTTACTCGGATGGCGCCATCTGCTAAGGTACCGTTTGCGTCGCTGGAATCAGAAATGCCCGTGAACATGTCGCCAGGGTGAGTCTCATCCGTCCGGTTGTCAAGGACAGTAATCGTTCCCGTCAACGGGTACTGATCGATGTTATTGGTGCCGACCGCGTACGCCTTATCGCCTATCGCATCTCCGTTCGTGTCCGCACCTTCGTAGTCGTTCCAGTAGTTGCCGAGATAGCTTGTGTACGTGGAACCATTGTACTTGTACGCCATCTGTGCGGAAGAGTTCCAATAGTTCGTGTCTGTGCCCGTAATCCACGTGTTAATCACGTTTGAAATCGTGTTCAGCCACAGCACGTTTCCCTTCGTAGAAGATAAATAAACGGCCATTGCGCCGTTATTACTAATGGTATTGCCGGTCAGCCTGTTGTTTGAGCCCTCACGGACATAAATCCCCCTAAAGGTGTTACTGCTAGCCGAATTTTCGGTCACATCGACGTTCGTACACTGGAAGAGATAAATGCCTACGTGGTTACTATCGGCCATGTTACCGGTCAGGTCGTCGTTACTGCTACCTTCCAGGTATATACCGTTATAATTGCCGGAGACAATATTGTCCGCTATTGTGACATTGCTGCCATAGACGTAGATCCCTGCCGGCTCTATGGTCGATACGGGACCTTTGGCGCCTGTGATCATGAAGCCCTGGATGGAAACGCCATTCTCGATGATTGCGATGGCGGTACTGCCGTTTCCGTTCACGACGGGCCGGCCACTGCCCGTATCCATGCCGATCAATGTCAGCGCCTTTTCGATGATCAGGTTTTCGGCGTAGGTGCCGCTGTCGACCAGGATGGTGTCACCGTCCCCGGCGGCATCGATGGCGGCCTGGATGGTCGAAAAGTTGCCAGGAACCGTAAACGTCGCCGCCATGGCAGCAGGTACAGTTGTAATGGCGATTAGCGCTATGAAGACGATCATACCAGCAACTATTGCCCTACGCGTTATCCGTGACGTTGACAAGTAAGATACCTCGATACCCCGCAACCCTGGCAGGCATGTTTATAGTCGTCTTGCCAGGTCACTCTTTTGTTTTTCGGCGCCTGCAATATAAAATCTCTCTTACAAAATCCCAATTATTAAAAATCATTGAGTAAATAATTCGAATAGTTCAACAGGTAAAGTAACGGGCATCATAATAAAAAGTGGCCCTGAATTAACTCCTGTTAAACTGTGATGAGAAAAATCCACATAGATAGCGGGGGTGCTAAACGTATCACGCCTTACCGCTTCGCGCGTGCGAGCACGAACGCCCGGCCTGAACGCCTGGCGTCTCAAAACCGATAAATTTATGCGTCTCTGCCGCATAGGGCGATGAGAATCACATTCACCGATTTTTCACTGAAGGGAACATCCATGGACGACAAACAGATCAAGAAGCTCATGAAGCCGGAGTTCGCGAAGAACTACGAGAAGTACTACCCGGTGAAGACCCTGAGAGCGATGGGCTACGAGCGGTACGTGTGCAAGCACTGCGGCCGGGGCTTCTGGAGCCAGACGGTCCGCGACTTCTGCGACGAGGCGGAGTGCAGCGGCGGCTACCGGTTCATCGGGGAGTCGCTCACCCGGAAGAAGTTCGAGTACAAAGAGGCGTGGGACACGTACGTGAAGACGTTCGAGCCGTGGGGCTACGTCCCGCTGGAGCGCTACCCGGTCGTCAGCAGGTGGTATGACGACCTGTACTTCGTCGCTGCAGGCATCAACGACTTCCAGCCGTACGTCGTCTCGGGCGAGATCGAGCCGCCCGCGGACGCGGTGCTGGAGCCGCAGTTCTGCCTGCGCTTCCCTGATATCGACAACGTCGGCATCACCGGCCGCCACTACACCGGCTTCATCATGGTCGGCCAGCATACCTTCAACACACCCGACAAGCACGTCTACTTCAAGGAGGAGGGCATCGGGCAGATCCAGCACTTCCTGACGCAGGCGCCTGGGCATCCCCGCCCACGAGATCATATTCCACGAGGACGTCTGGGCCGGCGGCGGCAACTTCGGCCCGTCCATCGAGTATTTCAGCCGCGGGCTGGAGCTGGGCAACCAGGTGTACATGCAGTACGAGCAGCTCCCCGGCGGCGAGTTCCGGGAGCTGCGGACCAAGGTCATCGACATGGGCGCCGGGCTGGAGCGCTGGGCGTGGTTCAGCCAGGGCCTGCCGATGTCGTACGACGCGACGTTCCCGAAGACCATGGAGCTCATCTACAACAAGGTCGGCTGGAGGCCGGACCGTGAGTTCCAGACGCGGTTCGCGAAGTATGCCGGCATCCTGAACGTCGACGAGATCGAGGACGTCAACTCGGTCTGGAAGGACGTGGCGAAACAGCTCGACACGGACATCGTCACGCTGCAGGACCAGGTCTACCGCATGCGTTCGCTGTACGCGATCGCCGACCACACGAGGAGCCTGCTTGTCGCCATACACGACGGCGCGTTGCCCTCCAACGTGGGCGGCGGCTACAACCTGCGCAACCTGCTCCGCCGGTGCTGGACGCTCATCGACCAGTACCAGCTCGACCTCGACCTGAACGACGTGTTCCGGTCCCACATCGACGAGTTCGGCTCGTGGTACACCGAGCTGCACGACTACGGCAGCCTGTTCGACATCCTCGAGGTCGAGAAAAAGCGCTACGAGGAATCCCGCCGCAAGAGCCGGGACGTCGTGAAGCGGATGGTCAAGAGCAAGGAATCATTCACGGCGGACAAACTCGTCGAGCTCTATGATTCACAGGGCATTTCGCCCGAGCTGATCAAAGAGGCCAAGCCGGACGTCGTCATCCCCGAAGACTTCTACGCCCGGGTACAGGCGCGGCACGAGGCGAAAGCCTCCCGCAAGATCGAGGCGAACGAGACCACCGGCCTGCCGAAGACCGTGCCGATGTACTACGAGCACCCGCAGGAGTTCCGGTTCGAGGCGGGCATCGTGAAGATGATCTCGCCGACCAGGATCGTCCTCGATAAGACCCTCTTCTACCCGCTGGGCGGCGGCCAGGCCAGCGACACCGGCTACATCGAGGGCATCAAAGTCGTCGACGTGTACAAGCAGGACGGCGTCATCGTCCACGTCCTGGAGTCGCCGCTATCCGCCGATCTGAAGAAAGTCACCGGCGAGGTCGACCAGGACCGGCGCCGCATACTGTCGGCGCATCACAGCTCCACACACATCGTCAACTACGCCGCGCGCAAGGTGCTCGGCGACCATATCTGGCAGGCAGGCGCCGAGAAGACGCCGGAGAAGGCGCGGCTCGACATCACCCACTACGAGTCGCTCAGCTTCGCCCAGCTGCAGGAGATCGAGCGTGTCGCCAACGAATTGGTCATGAAGCAGGTGCCGATACAGACGCGCGAGATGTCGAGGACGGCGGCCGAGATGGAGTACTCCATGCGCATCTACCAGGGCGGCGCCGTGCCCGGCAAGGTCCTGCGTATCGTGATCATCGACGGCTATGACGTCGAGGCCTGCGGAGGCATCCACGTCGACAACACCTCTAAAGTCGGCTTCATCAAGATGCTGTCCAGCGAGCGCATCCAGGACGGCGTCGTCCGGCTCGAGTTCAAGTCGCTCCAGCAGGCAGTTGGCGAGGTACAGCGGCACGAGACTATCCTGAAGGACGTGTCCGACCTCTGGGGCGTCGGCTATGACGACATCCCGAAGACGGCCCGGCGGTTCTTCAACGAGTGGAAGGAGCTGTCCAAGAAGAACAAGGAGCTGCAGTCCGAGTTCGTGAACGCGCTGCTGGAGTCGGCGCTCAAGGGCGGCGACAGTTTCGTCGAGCTGCAGCTGCCGGTGTCCGAGTTCGGCGCGCTGATGAAGGCGGCCCAGCCCCGCAAGAAGGAGTTCAAGGGGAAGACCGTTATCCTGAAGGGCGACAACTTCGCGTACGGGTATTCGGACACGATGAACGTCAGGGAGAAGCTCGGCGAGCAGTACATGAACGTCGAGGGCAACGAGCACGAGGCCAGGGCATTCAAGGCAAAAGAAAAAGCCTGATTTTTTGAGGTCTCAGAGGTTTGCGAGAGGTCGCAGAGCTCAGCACAGAGGTCGCAGAGGCCACAGAGGTATTCACAGAGGCCTATCTAGATAACAGGGCTTTCCAACTGCCTTTTTCTTAATAATCCTCTGTGTCGTCCTCTGTGCCCTCTGTGGTGAAACTCTGTGACCTCTTGCAAACCTCGGTGACCTCTCGCAAACCTCGATGCCCTCAAAGCGGCGAAAAAGCGTAATAATATAATAAGAATGATCTATATTTATTATTGTTCATACTCTATATACATTGAAGCCATTGGATTATTAATCTGGCTATTTTCGGGGGAAGCACCGGTGGAAGAAGGGGCCGTCCAGGAGTTCGGCGGTGGGCTCAAAGCCGTACTGGCAAGGCTGCGGGGGGCGGGAGTAGATTCCTCTGCCGTCATCAGCCGGGACGGCGTGATCATCGAATCGGACATGCCCGGGAGCCCCGAAGAGAACGAGTCGTTCGCCGCCATGGCCGCGGCCCTGCTGGGGGCGGCGGAGACGGCCACTTCCGAACTCAGGCAGGGTGTGCCCCGGCGGGTGATCATGGAAATGGGCGACCGCAGGATCATCGAGGTGGGCGCCGGACCGATCGCTCTGCTTGTGGCCTCGGTGAGCGCCGGCCCGCAGTTTTCCATATTGCTGAAAGAGATCGACCGCGCCGCGCACGACGTCAGGGCCATCGTGAAGGCCGGTCAGGCACTGAATGCATAAAATTTTGCATATGAACTCTTGATATCACATATCCCGGGATGTCTGCTGAATGCTTAATGCTCCCTGCCATGGCCATTTCCGTCGTGGCATTGCGGCGCCGGCGTCCTGCCTGAAAGGCATCGCCCGCGTTACAGCAATATATTTATGCAACTTTTTTCATTCTAATACCGTCATACGAAGTGATCATCATGGTAAACGCAGCAATCATCGGCGGGGAGCAGTCGGGCAAGACCACCCTCGCCTCCAAGCTCGGCAAGAAGGGCACCGAGTCGGACATCGCCTTATACAACTTCATGAAGGGAGACCACATCCTGGCGGCCATCGATCCCGTAGGGTACCCGAAGTCCCCGAAGCCTCTGGTCAACGCAGTCAACATGGCAGACGTAGTTGTCTTCTGCATCGACGCCGGCGGCATGGACGCCCGCACGGGCGAGTGCATCATCCTCATGGACCTGCTCAAGCCGAAGCACGGCATCGTCGCGATCACGAAAACGGATACGTCCAATCCCATCGCCGTCGACGAGCTGAAAGCTAAGATCAAGAACCTCGCCAAAGGCACCGTCATGGAAAGCTGGG
Organism: uncultured Methanocellaceae archaeon; assembly: GCA_963769045.1. Taxonomy (GTDB): domain Archaea; phylum Halobacteriota; class Methanocellia; order Methanocellales; family Methanocellaceae; genus Methanocella_A. The sequence goes on along the minus strand of CAVYKK010000028.1, from coordinate 267,612 downwards.
ACGTGCTGGCGACGTCGACCAAATCGTTCGAGGGCGTCGAGGAGCTGAAAGAATTCCTGTTCAAGCTCGACGACCAGCTCAAGGAAGAGCACAAGGCGCTTAACGACAAGCCGGTCCGTATTTCTATCGACCATCACTTCAACGTGACCGGCATCGGCACCGTAATCCTCGGGTATGTGCGGCAGGGCACCGTCAACATGCGGGAGAAGATCATGGTCTTCCCGCTCAAGCAGGAAGCGGAAGTCCGGTCGATACAGACGAACGACATCGACGTCAAGTCGGCGCCGACCGGCTCGCGGGTGGGCATAGCGCTCAAGAACGTCCAGAGCAAGGACCTCGACCGTGGCTTTATCCTGTCCATGTCCGAGCAGGTGGGCGACGAGTTCGCGCTGGACGCCACGACCGCCCGGTTCAAGGGCGAGTTCAAGACCGGTGACAAGGTGCACATCTATGCCGGCCTGCAGTCTTCGCCCGCGCTGGTCACGAAGATATCGCAGGACGGGAAAGACGTAGAGTCGACCAAGTCCGCGGCAAAGTACAATGTGCAGGTCAAGACCGACAAAGAGCTGGCCTACACGCCGGGCGACCTGTTCCTGTTGTCGAAGCTGGAGGACCCCAAGCAGCGGTTCCTCGCCAGCGGCACGCCGTAATACTTTTACCGTAACAAGGGGCCCTCCGGCCGGTCACGCGCGTGCGCGCGAGTGCCCGCCTTCGCTGGCGACAAATGCCCCGGCATGTTTTTATTTCCCTTGCCTGACCCGGGGCACCGTCACCTAACTTTCTTTTTCCTCTTCCTCAGCCTCTAATAAGCCAAACTCGTTCCCCTCCGGGTCCTTGAATACGGCGATGCGGCCGATGCCCGGGACGCGTATCCGGGGGACGACGATGCTGCCGCCGTTCTTTTTAATCAGCGTGGTATAGTCTTCAAGCACGTGTACCCCAATGACGTTGTGGGCGCCCATCAGGGGCGACTTTCTGAACATGCCCCCGTTAGTGCCGGGCTCGCTGTCGTCTCCCGTCCTGATCCTCCAGTACTCGATCGGGGCCCTGATCTTCCTGAACTTCCAGTCGAACGTCTTCGTGTAAAAATGCTGTAGCTTCTCGACATCCTGTGCCGCTATTTCAAAATGCATCATCCGTGGCATATCCTTAACTCCCTCAGTGCTTAACTGGATAACAAGAGCGGCGGACGAGTAGATGATAGTAACCGTCTCTAACGTTAAAGAGGGAATATAATATATATTAAAACTGAAACAGCCGGGCCTGCAGGCAGTCTGCGATGATCGAGTCGGCCGTCTTCCACGACTTCCGGGCGCAGTCGGGCAGTTTCTTATTCTTCTTATAATAGCTCTTCAAAAACTCGATGGTCACCGGGTCGTTGGGATAGCCGCTGCCCACATCTTCCCCCAGCTTCTCCGATATCTCGCTGATCAGCCCGTCCCGGTGCACCTTAGCGAGGATTGAGGCAGCCATGACGATAGGATACTTGTTATCCGCCTCATGGCAGGAGACGATCTCCAGGTCGAAGTCCAGGTTGCGACGGATGTTAAAGCCGAATCGCTCAGCGTTCACGTCACACGCGTCGACGTAAGCGGTGCCGGGCTTCACTGCCCTGATGGCATCGGCAAAGCAGTTGACCTCCAGCACGTTCAAATTCTCCTCCGAGCCCACCCGGGCGTCGATCGTGTCGGACGGGAGCACGATGAGCTCGAACTCCAGCATATCTTTCAGCTCGACGGCGAACGCTTCACGTTTTTTCGCAGAGAGCTTCTTCGAGTCCTTCAGCCCCATGGACTCGATAGAGGCGAGGGCCCGCTGGTCGATGTGGGCGCCGCAGACGACCATCGGCCCGATGACCGGCCCGCGTCCCGCCTCGTCGACCCCCATGACTTTTTTCGCCTTCGACTTCGCCTTCGCCCTGCCCATGCGTCACACCCGCTACGTCAGCTTTTTATTCTTCTCGAAGCCCCGTTTGGGGCAGAGGTCCTCCACCGGGCAGACGCTGTGCAGCGGCCCGATCGCCTTGCAGAAGTCCCTGCCGAGGTTAATGATCAGCAGGTGCGCCATACCGGGTATCTTCTGGCGCAGCTCAAGGTCCTCCTTGACCTTCCTCTTGGCTGCCTCGGAGTCGCCGGTGGCCGTGCTGAGTCCGGTGCGCTCCGATACGCGACAGATATGGGTGTCGACGGCGACCACGCTGTGGCCCAGGCTGAACAGCAACACACAGTCGGCTGTCTTCGGGCCGACGCCGTACAGGTCCATCAGCGCCTCTCTCGCCTCCCGCGTGGGCGCAGCGCGCATCCACTCGATGCTGCCGCCGTACCGGTCGATGATCTCCTGCGAGCAGCGGATGATGAAATCGGCCTTGTACGGCCCTGACGTCCTGATCAGATCTTCCAGCTCCTTCTTATCGGCTGCCGCCATCTTGTACACGTCGATGCCCTTGTAGCGGTGCTGCAGCCGGTAGAACGTCTTGCGGGCGCTGTCTGCCGTCTTGTTCTGGGTGAGAATGGTGATAATCAGCGAGATATACGGGTCCTGCAGCTTCAGCACCCGGCAGTGCTTGTAGAACTCTTTCAGCCGCAGCAGAAGCTTGTTGTCCCCGCAATAGACCTCGTCCAGCGGATAGTCGAACTCCGCCATGACACGAGTACGGAAGCGGTCCGGCGAGACCATCAGGGTGCCGTCCGGGCATTGCTCCAGGTAGACGTCCCTGTCCTCGTCCGGGTAGTACTTCAGGTAGCCGTTCTCGAACGGCATCCACTCCAGCGCGGTGATCTGTATGTCCATCGTCGAACGCAGGTCGATCGAACGCAGTTCGACGTCCATCACGGTGTCCATTGCAGTGTCCATTACGAGGGGGAACCCCCTTCAAATTATATTTACTTTTCCGGGCCGCCCAGCCGCGCCAGCGCTTTTTCAACCAGGGGCAGGGCGTCCACGCGGCAATCCGGCTCGCACTGGCGGCCATTGGCGCTGTAATACTTAGAGGCATAACGCTCGAAATTTTCCATATACTTCGTGAACAGGATGGCGCCGATGCCGCAGGACCGGGCGCCGTACACGTCGAGCAGCGGATTATCTCCGACATGGACCGTGTTCTCCGGCCTGGCCTGAAGGCTTTCCAGCGCAATGCCAAAGATGCGAGGGTTGGGCTTGATGTATCCTGCCTCATCCGAAAAGGTCATGGAGTCGAAGCACCTCGTCAGCCCGTAGCCTTCGAGCACTTTTCTCATGGTGCGGCCCGGCGTCCGGCCGGTGTTCGAGATCAGGCCGATCCGGTAGCCCTGCTGCTTTAGCGTGGACAGCAGTTCCTTTGCACCGTCCACCAGCCTGGGCTGGAAGTGGAGCAGCGCATGCGAATAGGGCTCTCTGATGGCGTCCATGAGCGGATCGGAAGCTTCGAGGCCCAGACCTTCGAGGAATAGCGCGAGGTGCATATCGTTGCCGACGTCACGCTCGCTCTTCCACACGGCGGCGAGGCTGGCCTCGGTATAATCGTAGGCGTTGCCGATCTGCTCCCGGGTGAAGGCATATCCTTCGTCGCAGAGCGTCTCCATGACGCTGCGCATCCTGTGGATACGGAGCCTGTCGTCGTAGAACTCGTGGACCACCAGCGTGTTCCAGACGTCGAAAGTCACCGTGTCGATCATAGTCCCGCAGTACTGTTGCGTTCACCGTTATAAAAACTATCTCACAGGGCCTGCCGACCGCCCGCGCGAGAACGCCCGTCCGGCCAGGGACGGAGAGTTGCTTACAGTCATTTCATGAGCCGGAGTATGGCATCTGGCAGGTCGTACATCGTGTCGATGCACAGGTCTGGCTCGCGATTGGCCTTGCCATTGCCGGCATACTGCAGCACCTTGATGCTTTTCATGCCGTAGTCCTTAGCGCCTTTGACGTCCAGCAGGTCATGGTCGCCCACGTGGACGGTCTGCTCCGGCTTTGCCCCGATCCGGGACAGAGTCGACTCGAAAATCCTGGAATCGGGCTTCAGGTACCCGGCCTCGTTAGAGAACGTGGTCACCTCGAAAAAGTCAAGAATGCCCATCTTACGGATTACCTTACGCATGGCCTGGCCCGGAGTCCTGCCCGTGTTTGAGATAAGCGCCAGCCGCAGGCCACTGTCCCGGATCGCCTCCAGCGCTTCGAGAGCGCCATCGACCAGGAAAGGCTCCACCTGCAGTACCGCATTGGCATACGGGTCAGCGATGGAAGTGACCAGCCCCTGTTCGGGCTCGATGCCCATACACTCCAGCAGAATCTTCACCTGCCCTTCCGTGTCCATGTCCCGGTACGTCGCCCAGTATTGTTCGAGGTACTTTCCGGAGGCGCCGAATGCTTCGACGATTTTTTCCCTTGAAATGTCGTGGCCTGCGTCGTGCAGTGCCCCGGCTATGCCCGATAATCGCGCTTCAGTAATTTTATCATCGTAAAATTCGTCGTGTGCTATCAGCGTGAACCAGAGGTCCACGGTGACAGCCTCTATAGAACCCGTATGCATGATCGTACGATCATCATTGCACGACGATCTTTAATAGCCTTTACGTGCCCCGTCAGCTCTTCCGGCCGCCCCAGAGGAACCGCTCCACGACCTTCCGGGTATCCTCACGGAGCCCGGATACCAGGTCCTGTGTCATAGGCCCGGCCTTGCTGGCCACGTCGATGACCTTGTGGCCACCGCTTTCGACCTGCAGCAGGTGGATGTCCTTGTTTGAGACATTGAAATAGGTCTCTGCCCGGGTCCGGTACAGCTCGTGAAAAAGGTTAGAATAGACTGCGGCATCCTCATCCGGGGTCTTGCTGGTCGAGGCAATGACCAGGCCGTCGTTGGACGCAATGGTCAGCCAGTCCAGCCCGTACTTTGCCGTGAGGGCCTTGATGCTCTCCGGCAGTGTACTTTTGACCACATCGACGGCAGGCGTGACAGGCGGTGCAGGCTTGTGCGCAGGTTGCGAGGGGTGTACAGGCTCAGCGGGCTTCTGTGCGGCGATATGGCCGAGCTTCGTGATGTCGACCTTTTCCGACTCGCCGGGCAAAAGCACGGCCTTCTCCGGCTCTGCGGCAGGCTCTTCCGGCTGCTCCTTCGAAGTGTATTCCCGGTATATCCTCACCGTCTCCAGGACGGCCGCCGAGAGAGAAACGGCCAGCAGCAGCGCCACCAGCGCCGCGACCGCCAGGAAGAGGGGCTCGCTTACGCCAAAAACGCTGTACAGGGTGCCTGATATGTCCATAAGTCCCTTGCCCCTACGAGCTAAAGCAGCATCTTCGATGCAGGCATCTTCGATGCTATGAGCATTTCCGATGCTATGAGCTTCGCAAATGCTACTAACAATTGAATGCGAACGTATTAAAATCTATCTTCAAGAGAGCTAAAAATTGGTAAACTATTGGTTGCAATACATCCTAAAGGCCCTTTGTCCCGCAGGCAAATACCCTGTGACGGCTGTATTCCCTGCCCCTGAAAACCTTGTGCGTCACAGTACTTTTTACCTGAATGCCCTCGAAGCCGGACAGCAGGCTTTCCATCTCTTCTTCGGAAAAGTAGTGATAAATGATGCCACTTTCCCGCCGGAACGTATGGGCTTCTACCTCAGTGCCACCATAGCGCATGTCCTCCCGGCCGAAGGCTTCTATGAAGACATGTCCCCCCGGTATCAGCACCCGCCAAATCTCATCTACGGCTGCCTGCCGCTCAGGCTCCAGCAGGTGCTGCAGCACGTCATAGCAGACGACAGCGTCAAAAGCCCGGTCCCTGAAAGGCAGGCTTCTCACGTCGCCCTCCACGGGCTCTACGTCGGCTTTACCCCTCATCTCCGGCAGCCCTTCCCGCACCAGGTCCATGCCAACGACGCGATAGCCCGCCCTTGCCAGCGGTACCGCTATCTTGCCGCTGCCGCAGCCAGCGTCCAGCAGCCGTGCTCCCGGGCTGACCGCCGACCTGATCGGCCCGATGTCGTAGGGCCCGCGCCAGACGGCCTTTCCGTATTCTGCCTTCCATGCGGTCAAATGATCGTGCACAGGCTGTCGTAACCCCCTTGTTTCCGATGGAACCGGACTGCTCAAGGCCGGTTTACAATACCGTCTATTCGCCGGATAGGTATAATAATGTGCAGGTGGGTATCTGGCTAGTGATGTGGCGAGAGATAGCTTTCTGGGGAAAGAAGCTCGAGGAGAGCGGCCTGACCAGCTCCCGGTTCGGCAACATCAGCGTGCGCACGAAGAACGGGCTGGCCATCAAGCGTACCGGCGTGATGCTCGGGGACATCAACAGCCCGGATGACGTAGTCGAAGTCGGGCTACAGCTTTCTGACCCGCTGGGCGAGGCGTCCACGGAGACGCAGAGCCATCGGACGATCTACCTGAACACGGACGCAAAGGCCGTTATCCACGCCCACCCGCCTTTCGCTATCGTCGAGTCGCTGCTACAGAAGGAGGCCGTGACCCCGCTCGACAGTGAAGGCCTGCCCTTCCTCGGCATCATCCCTATCGTGGATGGGGCCACCGGTGAGCAGTTGCTATGGGATAACATCACTCGCATGCTGAAAGCAGGCAAATATAAAGGGCTTCATCAATCGCGGCCACGGCTCGTTCGCCTTCGGCCCGGACCTTAAAGACTGTTTTAATACCACGGCGATGATTGAGCACAGCTGCAAAATCCGCTACTACTACGACCTGACGAAAAAACAGTAAGAGCCGCCTATGCGGCCCATTTTACCTTATTTTCTGTCCCCGCCCTTCATCCAGATGTAGTTGAGGACTCCCCATACAATGACCAGGAGGCCGCCGGCGACGATGACGAACGCCCACCAGTACTGCGCCCAGTCGGTATAGTGTGCAACCATGCCAGCCGCGCCAAGGATGACGAGGACCAGGGCCATGAACATGCCGCCACGCCATAACCGGTGGCCGCTCAGGTAGTATTTAACCGACTCCCGGATGACGCCGAGCAAGCCGAGGCCGATGAGCAGGAGCGCCCAGAATGTGTCCCAGGACACCAGGGACATGTAGCCTGAGGTCGCCAGGAACAGCAGCGTGCCGATGAAAATGATGCCCAGCCCGAAGATGACGGCGTTGATCATCATCCATAACGGCGACCATGCCCATCTCCATTGCTTCATCCGGTCTTCGCCCCACCACTCGCCCCAGGGGCCCATGCCTCTCCCGTGCCGCCAGGCCCGCCGGTCGACCTTCGCCCGTGACCCGGCTGCCGCATGTCGGGCAGTATTCGGTACCTTCGGGGACTTCCGTCCCGCAGTTCTTGCAGTGTGCCATGAAAGGACCTCCAGTAGCTGATAAAAGCACTTTTAACTACTCATATTTTACTATATATCCCGCCTGGTGCCAGTTTAAAGCACCTGGAGCAGGGCGTCGATCATGTCCTCAAACGTGAACCGCTCCGGCACCACGTCGATGCGGATGCCGTTCTCTTTTAAAAAACCGGCAGTCGGGTTGCCGATGACCGCGACCTTCTTTGCGTTAATGGCACGCTTCAGGTCTTCCAGCACGCCCATGGACTCGCCCATCGCCAGCAGGCTCTTCGCCGTCATGGTGCTGGTAAACGTGAACGCATCGATGCGGCCCGACAGCGCCTCCCGGACAAAGGCGGCCTGCGCATCTCCGGCCAGCGGCACGATGTCGTAGATGATCACTTCCCTGACTGATGCGCCACCGCTCTGCAGCCCGGAGATGAGCACAGGGTTGCCATGGTTGCTGCGCAGCACCTCGACGCGCTTGCCTGCCCGCGGGAAGTCGCGGACCAGGCCTTCGCTGGAGAACTCGGTCGGCATGCGCCGGGCCTTTACGCCGTTTTCCTCGAGTGCCTTGCTGGTCTTAGGCCCGATCGAAATGACCTCGACCGCATTCAGCCTGTCCTTCAGTGCTGTACTGTCCGCAGCCCGGTCGAAAATGAAGCGGACGCCGTTCTGGCTGGTGATGATGACCGTGTCGACCTCGCCTGCCTCAAGCCGTCTGAAGAATGCGTCCAGCGCCCCGTCGTCCCGGGGCACCAGTTCCATCATAGGCACCGGCACTGGCTCCAGGCCTTTCGACCGCAGCAGCGCTTCGGCGTCCGGCAGAAACTTCTGAGGCCGTGTTATCGCGACGCGCTTCATTGTTTTCCCAGCACTTCCCTGAGGCGGACAACTTCGCCGACCACGATGACGGCCGGCGCCTCCACCTTGCGCTTTTTCGCCAGCGCTACGATGGTCCCCAGCGTTCCGACGGTGACGCGCTCGTCCCTCGTCGTGCCGCTCTCGATGATGGCGACCGGCGTCTCCGGGGCCTTGCCATTGTCCAGGAGCGCCTTCATGTTATCTTCGAGGCGTTTAATGCCCATCAGGATCACCAGCGTACCTTGTAAAGCCGCTAACGCTTTGAAATCCAGCGCTTTTTCGCCCTTCGTCGGGTCCTCATGCCCCGTGATGATAGTGACCGACGAAGCGTAGCCCCGGAAGGTCACCGGAATGCCGGCGCTGGCCGGGGCCGCTATCGCCGAGGAGATGCCCGGGACGACCTCGACGGCTATGCCCTCTTTCGCGAGCGTTTCCGCCTCCTCGCCGCCGCGCCCGAACACGTAGGGGTCGCCGCCCTTCACCCGGACTACGGTCCGGTACTTCTGCGCCAGGTCGACGAGCATCCGGTTGATCTCCGCCTGCGGGTACGCATGGTTCTCGGCGCGTTTGCCCACGTCGATCAACTGCGCTTCCGGCGGGAACAGCTGTTTGATGTCCTCGCCGACCAGGGCGTCGTACAGGATGACGTCGGCGTCCTGCAGCACTTTTACCGCCCGGATGGTCAGCAGGTCCACGCTGCCGGGCCCCGCGCCTACCAGGTATACTTTTCCCCTCATCGTAACAACTCCTTCCTGGCCGCCTCGGCCAGCGTTTTTCCGCCCGACATCGCCAGCCGCTCCGCAATGCGCTTCGCGTGCTCCTCGCATCCGGCCACGGGTATCGTCTCCCTGACCCGGACCTGCTGGCTGCCGTCGAGGGACAGCACCTCGCAGATCACGTCGATCTCGTCGCCTTCCATGCTCGCGTAGGCGCCCATGGGGACAACGCAGCCTCCGTCCAGCGCAGCGGTGATGACCCGCTCGACCCTCGTCTCCAGCCACGTGGTCCGGTCGTTCAGCTGCCCCAGCGCCTCAAGCTCCGGCGTGCCTTCCCGTGCCACTATGGCGATTACGCCCTGGTTGGCAGCCGGCACGAACTGGTACGGGTCCAGCCGTTCTGCGCGCAGGACGATGCCAAGCCGCATCAGCCCGGCCTCGGCGAGCAGGATGCCGTCGTATTCCCCGGCGTCCATCTTGCGCAGGCGGGTGTCTACATTGCCCCTGATGTCCTTCGTCTGCAGCCCCGGATAGTACCGCTTAACCAGCGCCCTTCGCCGGGTGCTTGAGGTGCCGATCACCGCACCGTCCGGCAGGTCTTTCAGTAGTGCGCCGTTCTTCGTGACCGCCAGATCCAGCGCCGACTCCCGCTTGAGCGTGGCAGCCAGCGTCAGCCCGGCAGGCCGCTCGGTCGGGATGTCCTTCAGGCTGTGCACCGCGGCATCGATCTCTCCGCGGAGCAACAGATCGTCGATCTCCCGGACGAAAGCGCCGTAGCCCTTCAGCGCGTACAGTGGCCGGTCCGCCTGCACGTCCCCCGAGGTCTTCACGACCACCGGCTCTGCCTTGATGCCCTTCTCTTCCAGCAGTGCGCAGACTTTCGTCGCCTGCGCCATGGCCAGCTTGCTTCCCCGGGTGCCTATCCTCATTCGCGAAACCTCACTTCATTGCCTCAAACGACTTGTGGCATGCCTGCACGATCCGGTCGACGTCCTGCTGGGTGTGGGCCGCCGACAGGAAGTCGGTCTCGAACTGGGATGGCATCAGGAAGACGCCGTTCTCCAGCATGTGCCGCCAGAACTCGACGTACTTTACCTTATCCGATTTCAGCGCGCTCTCGTAGTTCTCGGGCTGCGGGCCGAAGAAGATCTGGAACATCGATGCAAGGCCGACCGGCGTGTAGTCCAGCTTCATATGCCTCATCATGTCCGTCAGCGCCTGTCCCAGCGCAGTGGTCTTATCCTTCAGCTTCGCGTGCACCCTGTCCCTTTCCAGTGCTTCAATGGTCGCCATGCCGGCCGTCAGGGACAGCGGGTTCCCGTTGAAGGTGCCTGCGTTGTACACGCCACCCTGCGGGGCTACTGTCTCCATGATGTCCTTCCGCCCGCCGAAGATGCCGATAGGCAGGCCGCCGCCGACGATCTTGCCCAGCGTCGTCAGGTCCGGCTCGATGCCGTAGTAGCCCTGGGCGCCGAACATGCTGACCCGGAACCCTGTGATGATCTCGTCTAAAACGAGTAATACATCGTATTCCTTTGTCAGGTTCCTAACCGCCCGGAGGTACTGGTCTTTCGGCAGTATCGGGCCCATGTTACCCATCACCGGCTCCATGATCACACAGGCGATCTCTTCCTTGTGAGCGGAGAGCGTCTCCTCCATGGCTGCCACGTCGTTATAGGGCACCTGCAGCGTGTTCTTCGCCACGTCTACTGGCACACCCAGCGAGTCGGGCACACCTATCGTGGCGGCACCGGAGCCTGCTTTGACCAGGACCGCGTCGTGGGCACCGTGAAAGCCGCCCTCGATCTTCACGATCTTGTCCCGGCCGGTGAACCCCCTGGCCGCCCGGATGGCGCCCATGGTGGCCTCGGTGCCGGTGTTCACGAACCTGAGCATCTTCATGCTGGGGACGTATGTCTGGATCTTCCGAGCATATTTGATCTCCAGCTCAGTCGGCGTGCCGTACAGCCAGCCCTTTTCCAGCTGCTTCGCGATGGCCTCCCGGACGCCAGGATTGGCATGGCCGAGGATGAGCGGGCCGTAGCCCATGCAGCAGTCGATGAACTCGTTGCCGTCTGCATCGGTGATGCGGCTGCCGCTCGCGGACCGCACGTAGAACGGGTAAGGCTTGATGGCCCGGACGGGGCTGGAGACCCCTCCGGGGAAAATGGTAACGGCCTGGTCGTACAGGGCTTTTGACTGGTCGAGTTTCAAAGGGACACCTCTGTGGTACTAAACAGTTTAGCTCAGCTCAAGATATACAATCATTTCTGTCCGGCGAGTAGACGGGCGACGTCCTTCGCCGAGTAGGTAACGATCATGTCGGCGCCAGCCCGCTTCATGGACAACAGCGCCTCCATGGCGACGCGGTCGCCGTCGATCCACCCGTTAGCCGCAGCCGCTTTGATCATCGCGTACTCGCCGCTGACGCTATACGCCGCCACAGGCACACGGAACTCCGACTTGACCCGGTAGACGATGTCGAGATACGACAGCGCAGGTTTGACCATGATAATGTCGGCGCCCTCATCCAGGTCCATGGCCACTTCCCGCATGGCTTCGTCCGCATTAGACGGGTCCATCTGGTACGTGGACCGGTCGAAGCCCTTGCAGCCGGACGCCGCCGCGTCCCTGAACGGCCCGTACATGGCGGACGCGTACTTGGCCGCGTAGGACATGATGATCGTGTCTTTCAGGCCATGGAAGTCCAGCTCGCTCCTGATGGCGTGGACCATGCCGTCCATCATGCCCGAAGGGGCCACGATGTCGGCGCCGGCCCTTGCATAGTTGACCGCCGTCTTCGCGATGATGTCAAGGGTGGCGTCATTATTGACCGTATTGCCCTTGATCGGCCCGCAGTGACCGTGCGTCGTGTACTCGCAGAGGCATACGTCTGTGATGACGAGCAGGTCGCGGCTCTGCCGCCTGATGGCTTTCACCGCCTTCTCGATCACGTTGCCCGGGGCGTAGGCGATGTCCCCGGTCTCGTCCTTCTCTTTGGGAATGCCGAACAGGATCACCGCAGGTATGCCGAGCCCGGCGATCTCGTCCGCCTCTGCCTCCAGCGCGTCCAGCGGCAGGCGTTCCACGCCCGGCATGGAGCCTACGGGCTTTCGTTCGTCAGCCGCCTCATCGATAAAAATCGGATAGATCAGGTCGCCGGCGTCTAAGGCGTTCTCGCTGACCATCCCGCGGATGGCCTTATTCTGCCTTAAGCGCCTTGGCCTTGTTACTGGATACGACATCTTCCTCCTCACCCTTCAGGTCGAACAGGTCCTGCGCCACCCGGAGACAGTCCTCGTCGCAGCGCTCTGCGGCAAGCCGGAGCTTCTTCGTCGGGCTGGCGAGTATCTTTTTGGTCAGCGCCGCCGAGAAGTCCTGCAGGATGCCTACCTGCTTATCAGAAAGGTCGCCGGCGGAGGTAAGCCTTGTGATCGCGTAGTCGAGCTCGGCCGCACGTATGTTGTCCGTCTTCTGGTAGAGGCCGCCTATGACTCGATCCGCCTGCATTCGCTTCAGGTCGCGCTTCAGCAACGCCAGCTCCTCTTCGATGATCGCCTCGACTTTCGACGTCTCGGCCCGGCGCGTCTCCATGTTGTCGTCGCTGATGCGCCGCAGGCTGTCGATGTTGTGCAGCGTGACACCGGGCACCGTGCCGACGGACGCCTCCACGTTCCTGGGATTGGCGATGTCGATCACGAGCAGCGGATGGCTATTCTTATTATCTTCGACCATTTTTTTAGTAATAATGATGTGTGGTGCTCCGGTGGCACAGATAATGACATCGGCGCTGCTGATGTAGTCGTTCATCCGCTCCAGCCGGACCGCCGTGCCCCGCAAACTCGACGCCAGCTTCTCCGCCTGCTCGAACGTGCGGTTGGCGACGTAGATGGCACGCAGGCTCTTCTCCGCGATGGCATTCGCCACCAGCGTGCCCATCTCTCCCGCGCCCACGACGAGGATGGTCTTTCCCCGCAGGCCCCCGGTTACGGATTCCGCCAGGTCGACAGCCGCAGAGCCTATCGAGACAGAGCCTTTATTGATCTTCGTCTCCACCCGGGCACGCTGACCCGTGTGGATGGCCTTCATGACCACCGTCGAGAGCACCGGCCCCATGGTACGGTTCTTCTCCGCATGCAGGAACGAAGCTTTCAAGCTGCCCGAGAATCTGGTCCTCGCCCACGATCATCGACTCCAGCCCGCAGGCCAGCCTCATCACCGCCCGCATGCAGTCGTCGTCCGACGCCGGTATCATCGCTTCAGGCGGCATGCCCTCGTCGTTGGCGAAACGGGCAAGGGCGTCCGGGGAACCTGATATCGTATACAGCTCCACCCGGTTGCAGGTCTGCAATAACATGGCCTCTGACACGCCCTCTCGCGAAGCGAGTCTGCGCAGCGCCAGGTCCGGGTCCTTCAGCCTCGCACGCTCGATCAAGTCGACGTTAGCGTTTTTGTAGCTGATCGAGAGGCTGGAGAGAAACCGCATAGTACCACTCTTGAATAGGTATATTGTGACTAAGTAACACTAAATGATATATTCATAGCACTTTAACCGAATATAGCTTACGGGTTCACTGAAAATCAAAAGGTCTATAATGTATAATAAGTGTATTACTGAACCATTATGTGCAATTGTTCGAATACAATAAAGATATAACCATAAACATACTCTGATTATCAGGCATTGACATGAGACTATAACAAACCAAAATTTAACCTGAGCCAATACCATATGACGTCGAAGTTATTGCGAAACTCACAATTGATTGCTGCGAAGCTGGTATACGGAAAGCTTGGGCCTGGGTTAAAAGAAAAAACATATGAAAAATGTCTGGCAAATGAACTTCGTAAAAAAGGTCTGCATGTTAAAAGGCAAGTTAATTTACCTGTAATTTATGATGGCGAATATATTGAGGATACTTATCGAGTAGACATGATCGTTGAAAATAAATTAATTGTCGAAGTAAAAACCGTCAAACAATTAGCTCCATTGCATAGATTACAAGTACAAACATATTTAAAAGTCAGCGGTATACGTCTCGGTCTGCTTATAAATTTTAATACTGAGATGATAGCTGATAGTATTGAGTGAGTAAAATTGTTATAATTTTGTATTGCGCCTGGATAAAAGGTGAAAACTAAAATGGCATGCTCCAAAGCCATCTCAATATAGTAAAAGAATCTCATTTTACATATATCATAGCTTACTCGATTTTGTAATAGGTTATTATATTTGGACAAGCAAGAAATAACCCAAATTTATTATTATTTCTCTATCTTCTCAATTGCAAGTCGCATCGCATTATTGTAGGATGTTTTTAAAGCGTCCCAGATCGCCGGGTCTTCGAGCACTTTCCATAGTAGCCGTTCCCGCTCGTCCTGTGAAGGCACCTCTTTCTTCAGCATCTCCCGCAGACTGGATTGCAGCTGCACCATGTCAGCCAGCTCCCCTCCGAGCAGCGTCTCCAGCCTCTGCCTGATGAACCGCGCCATCGCAGGGCTCTTGCCGCCCGTGGAGACTGCTATGACTATCTCGTCCCGAACAATCTTCGCAGGCAGGATGATATCCGAGTCGCCTTCCGCAGAATTAACAAGTACGCCTGCTTCATCGGCAATACGAGCGATCTCGATGTTCAGTATAGAATCGCCAGTCGCCGCCACTACCAGAAACGCACCTTTAATCAGCCCCGGCACATCCGAAGCTGCCACATCCTGCCCGACCAGCCTGATACCGGGCATCGATTCGAGGCCGGGGGTGAACTCACTGCTGACGACCGTAACATTTGCGCCCGCGAAATAGGCTGCTTTTCGCTCGCCCACCGGGCCGCCGCCAAAGATGACGACGTTCTTTCCCGTGAAGTCGATGAACAGCGGCTGGTACCGGGCCATGGCTGAGTGTATACCGTCTTTGAATATTAAAAGGAACGCATCGATATTCAGATGCCAATAGCTAAGCATGATATGGTCAATCCAATAATAATCGCGGTGCGACGCCCATGCCGGCTGATGCTGCATGGGCTACTCCGGGTTTTTCAGGTGCTACACCGTCCGGGCCGCGCTCGCACCCCCGGAGACACGACCCGGCGGCGCCTCGCTTCGCTCGGCTGCGCCAGGCCGAGTCCCTTCGCAAGCGCTAAGCAACGCGCCTGTCGGCAGCGTTCATTGCCCGGCCGCCTCCGCACCCCTCGCACAGCTTCGCGTGCGAGGGGCCTTCGGCCAGAAAAATCCTCCGCGGACCGCGAGAGCAGCATCGGCTATGCGTATCAGGACTATCAGTGGATCGATGCCTATACTAGTATTAGTATGGGTTGCCTGTGCTTCTCCGCGGAAGGCGGAGGGTTTTTTCGGCTTGCCCTCTCGCACGCGATAGCTGTGCGAGGGGTGTGTAGGTGGCGGGTGTGAAAAACGCTGCCCTTTGGGCGCGTTTTTCAGGGCTTGCAAAGGAGGCTCAACGCCGCCGAAGGCGCGTTGTGCCGACGAAGGTGCGAGCCCGTCGCCCGACATCGTAACACCGGAAAAACCCGTAGTAGCACGTGCGTGCGAAGCAAGCACGGGCGTCGCACCGCGATTTGTACGGGAAGTATTTGCTAGTGACCCGTATGTATTATTAACAAGAAGTAAGCACGGGCGTCGCACCGCGATTATTATGGGGAGTAATCGATGTCGACCAACTTGCCTTTCATAAGGAAGCAAGTATTGGTATCAGACTTCGACAAAAATTGGAAAATTCATTCACTTCAGCCAGTCCAGCGCATGCGACGTGGACTTCATCGTGTCCTGGTAGAACTTGGAATAGATGAAGGTCACCGCGGAGCACATGACGAACAGCGCCCAGGGTATCGTGACGAACAGCGACATGGCGACCACGCCCAGCAGTGCCACGACCGCGCAAGCGACCAGGGCCACCAGATAGCTCGAAGGGTCCGACGCGACGAATCCCAGCACCCTCCGCGCGGTGATCGCCTTACGCACGCTGCCCGTGCTCGCGTAGACAATCCAGGACGAGAAGAATGCGATGGCCAGCAGGCAGAATGCGATGGCCGCAGTCAGCGCCAGCACCAACGTACCGAAGAGCACCATCAGCGGCGTGCCGAGGAAGTTGAAGATCATGACAGGCACCGCCGGTATAAGGATGATGACCGCGAAGATGGCCACATAGACGAAGAACACTCCCGTCATGCGGATGCCGTCCACGAACATCTGCCCGATGTCATCCCACTCCGGCATCACCCCGTTGCCCTTGACGATCTCCCTCATGCACCGGGTGATATATCCCAGGAAGAAAGGCAGGCCGATGATCAGGAAAGAGAGAGCGATGACAATGCCGCCGATAAGGAGGGCGGTCATGTTAGAGAACGCGTACCTCGCGGCCGAGACGATCATGTCCGGCAGGTCATCTTTCCTTGCCATGTGGTATACAATAGGACTGAGCCATAAAAGCATTTTCGCTATTCAACAGAGGTCTCGGAGGTTTCGAGAGGTCGCAGAGGTTTCGAGAGGTCGCAGAGTTTCACCACAGAGGGCACAGAGGCCACAGAGGTATTCACAGAGGTTTTTTTTAACAACAGGGCTCTAACATCAGCCTTTTTCTTAAAAGCCCTCTGTGTCGTCCTCTGTGACCTCTGTGCCCTCTGTGGTGAAACTCTGTGCCCTCATGAAACCTCCGTGACCTCAATAACAAAAGCAATATACCTTCGCAGCTAACCACTTTGGCAATGAGAAGCGCCCCTGCCCCCGCAGAAGACATCCTTCAGGACCTTATCTCGATACCGTCTGTCACAGGCTCAGAGACGCCTGTGGCGGTTTACCTCGAGCGGAAATTCAAGGAGCTGGGCCTGACTGTCGAGATGCAGGCAGTGGACAGTGATCGCTATAACGTGATCGGGAAGGTCGGCTCCGGCCCGATCGGGCTCATGCTCTGCACGCACCAGGACGTCATCCCGGCATTGGAGGCAAGCGGATGGAAGACGCCTCCGTTTACCCCGTCGGTCCGGGAGGGGCGCATTTACGGCAGAGGCGCTACGGACGCCAAGGGTTCGATGGCCGCGATGATGGAAGCGATGGCCAGGGTGAAAGGCCGGGTCAAAGGGTGTGCCGCTATCGCTGCGGTCGTCGAGGAGGAGACGGGCCGGTCGACGGGCGCGCGGAAGCTGCTGGAGACGTATGCGCCTGCGGCGGCGGTGATCGGGGAGCCGACCGGACTACGCGTCGCCATTGCCCATAAGGGCGCCATCCGTCCCATCATCACGGTCTATGGCGAGGCGGCGCACGCTTCCCGGCCGTCGCAGGGGACTAATGCCATTTCTATCGCGATCAAGCTGATAAAGAATATCGAGACCTATGGCTACAGGGTAGGGAAACATACCGATCCGCTGCTCGGGAGCTCGTCATCCGAGGTCACGATGATCTATGGTGGCGAGCGTATCAACGTAGTGCCCGAGAGCTGTACTTTCTTCATCGATCGCCGCATGGTATCCGACGAAAGCATCGAGTCGGCCTACGATGATCTGCGCCGCCTGGTCGGCCGCTTTTCCCGGAGGTACGAGGTTGAGGTGGACCTGGACTTGCTGTCTGCCTATCCGCCCTCGTCCACGGGCGCTGACGAGGCTGTCGTAAGGATGTCTTCGGCCGTGCTAAAGGAATCGGGCCTCGACCCGGAGCCGGCAGGTTTCCCGGCGGGCTGTGACATGTGGGCATTCCGTGCGAGGCGCATACCGACGGTGGTCATCGGCCCGGGGAGCATCGAGCAGGCCCATGTGGTCGATGAGTACCTTGATCTTGATCAGCTTCACAGGGCTGTGGACGTCTACGAGCGTCTTTTGTTAAAAATGCTTAAATGAGCAGGAAGCCGGTCTGCTTTCACGTGCGAGCGTCCGCTTGCTTTTCATCTGACAGCCTTATTCGGGCTAAGCGCGTTGAAAGATACGAGCAGAATCCATAGGAAGGCGCCGTAGACCGTAAGCCACTCCATGAAGATCGGTGTGTCAGTCATACCCACGAAGAGCACGAAGAAGACCAGCCCGATCAGTGCCGCGACATAACCGTAGTAGCCGATCAGCCTGTTGAACTCCGGGTTCCGGAGCAGCGCCCGGCCGGCCACGATAAAGACGATGACCAGCGACCCGAAGCAGACCATAGCCCAGAGCGAATGCAGCGATGTGCCCTGCTGGAAGATGCCGATCATAACCAGGCCCAGCGCACCGACGAAACCGAATAACTCGGCTGCCACGTAGTAATATTTGTCTTTACGCTGTACGTAATACCAGCTGGCCAGGCCGGCGAAGAAGGGCACGAGCAGCAGCCCGGCCACGAAGGCGCATGCGTTAAAAATGATGGCGCCCGCCGGGTTCTTGTCGTAGTTGCCCATGTCGCTGATCCAGTTATTAACCGGGTTGAACTGGGTCGGATACTGTAATGCCGCAACGATGCTGCCTAAGACGAAGACGATGACAGCGGCGATGCCGAAGTAGCCGCCAATTTTCCTGATGTTCGCGCGGTCCAGGGCGATCCCTCTGCAATAGATACTTTTGCGGCTATTTATGCCCTTCGCAGCCCTTACTATGGGAAGCGTTACGTGCTCTGTGCGTTTATAGAAAGCAGCAGTACCCAGAGCAACCCGGCGTAGACGGCTATCCATTCCAGAATGAACGGCGAGCTGTCCAGCGCATATAGCACCATGAACGCAAGGTTCGCGAGTGCCGCGATAAAGCCATAGTAGCCGATCAGCCGGTTGAACTTCGGGTTATTGAACAGTGCCACGTTAGCGAGAAGCAACATGGTCAACAGCGAAAGGAAGCAGACGGTAGACCACGGCCGGTGCAGGGGCGTGTCCTGTGAATAGACAGCCTGCATGACCATGCCCAGCGCCAGGGCGATCCCGAACAGCTCTGCGCCGATGTAGAAAAATTTACTATTCTTAGCAATGTCGTACCAGGGCCCGATACTGACGAAGAAAAGCGCCAGCAGCACGCCGGCGATGACCGCGCCTCCGTTATAATAGATGGCGCCCGAGGGGTTGCCGACATAGTTCCCGAGGTTGCTGATCAGAACGGTAAACGGGCTGAACGGCTCCGGGTATTGTATGGCCGCCACTATAGTGCCCAGCAGGTAGACAGCGATAGCAGCGATGCCGCAGTAGCCGCCGATCTTCCTCACCTTCCCGCTGTCCAGAAGCCATCCCTCTGAATAAAGTCAGCCTATGGATATTTATGCCCTTCGATACCGGCACATGATCACCATAGTCCATCGATAATGTCCGGGCCTGATACCCTGCATTGCCTGTGCTAGCGACAAGGAACGTCTGGAACAGTTAAAGGCCGCAGAGAGTCGGCTGATGATCAGGGCCCTGGTCAGGTATAAGAGTATGAAAAACGGGCCGGGCCATTCGTCGCTGGCTGTCCCCGGCGCCCGCGCGCACGCGTGGACCGGCGGGCATAGCCGTCGTCGATTCGGAATTGTTTTCCAAAGGAGCGCAGATTATTTTATGTTTTACGCTTAGCCATGTTTAAAAGGAAACGGCGTTCTCTGCGGCCTTTAAGCCGTGCCCGGCGTACCGCTATGCGCAGCCAGGATACCTCAGTGCGTCCGGATGTGCGAGACGATGTGGCCGAGCTCCGGTGCGATAATCTCCGAGACGGCCAGCCTGGCGGCATTAGGTGATCCCGGGATGCAGAAGACCGCCCTGCCCTTGATCGCGCCGGCCGTGGCCCGGGAAAGGACGCTGGCGGTGCCGATCTCCTCGTAGCTCTTGAGGCGGAACAGCTCGCCGAAACCGGGGATGGTCTTCTCCAGCAGGGGCGTTACCGCCTCGATGGTCACGTCGCTGGCCGTCAGCCCCGTTCCGCCGCACAGGATGGCGGCGTCGGCACGCTCCAGCATCTCCAGGAGGGTGGTCTCGATGTCGAGCAGGTTGTCCTTCAGCAGCCAGTAGGCTGTCTTGTGTCCGGCCTTTTCCAGCAGGTCGATGATGATCTGCCCTGACTCGTCCTCGCAGTCGCCCGGCTTCGCGGAGTTGCCGTATTTCTCGAACCTGGAGGTGCTTACCGTGATAACGGCCACTGTGTACTTCTTTCCCTCGGCCTTTTCCTTGTGTTTCTCGTGCGAAGCTTTAGCCATAAGTATCACCATATTGAATTTGCTGCACTTTACTTGCAGACAGTCAGATATTAATTTCCACTTCTATTATAATATAGATCGCCATTGTATCCTAGAGCTTGCTCGCGATGGGCGATAAATCCAGGTCGAATCCTTTCCTGTCCGCAAAGACACCAAGTGCCCTGACACTGTCATAAAGCGCATTATGCGCCGGTAGCCCCTTGACGGCCTCATGGCTCACCGTCTGCACGTGGTGGTCCAGCTTTGCATAAGGCACGGGTTGAAGCTCCAGCCAGTCCCACTTCGGCTGCTTGAGATCTGACAGGCTGAAGAGGCGGTCCACGAAATACCGGTCGAAGCTGTGGTTCCACGCGGCGGCCACATCGAAGCCGTGGCGTTCCTGCATTGCGAGGATGGAGGCGCAGACGTCCTGCGGCGCCGGGGCACCGGCCACCCGGCCGGCATCTATCCCGTGGATATGAAAAGTGTCGTTCGATCGCGAGGGGTCGGGTATCCGGATGAGCGAGTACATGCAGTCCGTGCATTTCAGCCGCATGCGGTCCAGGTCGGCGTCGGCGACAACCAGTCCGATGCTGATGGCAAAGTCGTCGTCTCTCGGGCAGCGCCGGTCGAACTTACCCAGGCCCGTTGTCTCGGTATCGATGACTCCAAACGTTACCATGCCATGTCCCTTGCTTTTACTGATATTACATGGCTATACAACAGATAAAAGACTAACCGATTGCACAATTTCCATGAGGACTTTTTTACGTCTGGATTCAACAAGCGCTTTCCTGTCAAAACCTATTTCTTAGCGGGCAATGTTATGGTATTGAGTATGGCGCCGAAGGTGAGCGAAGCACAGGAAGCCTATTTTGATACGCTTGAGTCCGGGCTGAGCCATTGCCGTGCCATAGCCGAAGCCGCGCGGGCACAGGGCTACGACCCGTCGCTGGAAGTCGAGGTGCCCTCGGCAGCCGACCTGGCCGACCGTGTCGAGGTGCTCATGGGCGTCAAAGGGCTGGCCACGCACATCCGCCACTGCGAGGAGAAGATGTCCCGTGAAGAGGCGTCGCTGCAGGTGGCCGCCGATGTCGCAGCAGGCATCGTGGGCAAGTTTGACAACCAGGTCGAAGCTATCCAGTGCGCCATCAGGACGGCAGTGGCGGTACTCACCGAAGGCGTGGTAGCTGCGCCGCTGGAAGGCATCTCGGAAGTTTCGCTTGGCACCAACGATGACGGCTCCCAGTACATCAAGGTCTTTTTCGCCGGGCCCATCCGGAGCGCCGGTGGTACAGCGGAAGCGCTGGCTGTGCTGGCCGCGGACTATGTCCGGCGTAAGGTCGGGCTGGCGCCGTACAGGCCCCGGGACAAGGAGGTCGAGCGCTACGTGGAAGAGATCGCCCTGTACCAGCAGGAAGCAGGCCTGCAGTACACGCCCAGCGACGAGGAGATCCGGCTCATAGTGCGGAACTGTCCTATCTGTGTGGACGGCGAGCCCACGGAGGAAGCTGAGGTGCAGGGCTATCGCGACCTGGAGCGGGTAGGGACGAACCGGGTCCGTGGCGGCATAGCGCTGGTCATTGCAGAGGGCATCATCCTCAAGGCGCCCAAAGTGAAGAAGCACGTGGACAAGCTCAAGTTCGACGGCTGGGAGTTCCTGGACAAGATCATTGCAGGTTCTAAGCCTGCCGCTTCCTCTGACGATGACGAGAAGAAAGTCAAGCCGAAGGACAAGTTCCTGATCGATTTGATCGCAGGAAGGCCCGTATTCGGCCACCCGTCCCGGGCAGGCGGATTCCGGCTCCGTTATGGCCGCTCCCGGAACACCGGCTTCGCGACTGCCGGTATCCATCCGGCCTCGATGGTCATCATGGACGACTTCATCGCCACGGGTACCCAGCTCAAGGTGGAGCGTCCGGGCAAGGCGGCGGCCATGGTCCCGGTGGACAGCCTCGAAGGCCCCACCGTAAAGCTGATCAACGGCGACGTGGTCCGGATCGGGGATGTGGCGGAGGCCAGGAGGCTCCGGCCCGACGTCTCGGAGATACTGGACAACGGCGAGTTCATCATCAACTTCGGCGACTTCCTGGAGAACAACCACACGCTGGTGCCCTCGCCGTACGTCGTGGAGTGGTGGGAGCAGGATCTGAAGGAGAAGACGCAGGACGCCGTCGGGATATCCTCCGCGGCAGAGGCGTTCGCAGTGTCAGAGAAGTATGGCGTGCCTTTGCACCCTGATTATACATATATGTGGCACGACCTGAAACTCGACGAGATCGTGCATCTTGCCAGCTATGTCAGCACGAACGGTTCGATCGAGGAAGGCCAGCTAAAGCTGCCGTTGGAGCCCGTTACCAAACGGTCGCTGGAAGTGCTTTTAATCCCGCATAAGCTGCGGGAAAATGTCGTGATTGTCCCGGCGGAGGAGACCCTGGTCCTCTGCAGGTGTCTCGGCCTGAACCCCGATCTGACCATGAAGAATAAGGATGCCTATGCAGGCCTGGACTCGCATCATCCCTGCAAGGCGATCTCTGCGCTGAGCGGCGTCACGGTCATGGAGCGGGCCCCGGTCAGGATAGGTGCCCGCATGGGCAGGCCGGAGAAGAGCAAGCTTCGCGAGATGAAGCCGCCGGTGCACGTGCTGTTCCCGGTGGGCGAGGCCGGCGGCATCCACCGGTCGCTGCAGGACGCCAGCGCGTACAGCAAGTCGATGAACGACAGGATCGGCGAGATCAGCATCGAGATCGGCCTGCGTGCCTGCGAGGCATGTGGCAAGAGGACCTTCCAGAGCAGGTGCGAATGCGGAGGCCATACCCTCCCGCTGTACGGCTGCCACGAGTGCAGGATCTACGGGTTCGCCGGCGACTGTCCCCGGTGCCACAAGCCGGGAGCGTCCTATGCGCCCACCAAAATAGATATCAAAAGCCTCTATGCCGCGGCGCTGAAGCGCGTGGGCGAGCGTGGCAACTTCGAGTCGCTGAAAGGCGTGCAGGGGCTGATCTCTAAGGACAAGACGCCAGAGCCGCTAGAAAAGGGCATACTGCGGGCCAAGCACGAGGTGTTCGTGTTCAAGGACGGCACGATACGCTATGACCTGAGTGACGTGCCCCTCACCCACTTTATCCCCCGGGAAATCGGCCTGACAGTGGAGAAGGCACGGGAGCTGGGATACGAAAAGGATGTCTACGGCAACCCGCTCACTTCCCCGGAACAGGTGGTCGAGCTCAGGGTGCAGGACATCGTCCTGTCCCACGACTGCTCCGGATATCTCATCAAGGTCTGCAATTTCCTCGACGACCTGCTGGAAAAGTACTACGGCCTGCCGCGCTTCTACAATGCCGCGAAGGAGGCCGACCTGATCGGCCAGCTCGTGATCGGCCTGGCGCCGCACACGTCCGCAGGCGTTCTCGGACGCATCCTCGGCTTTACCGGCGCCTCGGCCGGGTATGCCCACCCGTTCTTCCACGCGGCCAAAAGGCGCAACTGCGACGGTGATGAGGATTGTGTGATGATGCTCATGGACGGCCTCCTCAATTTCTCGCGCTCTTACCTGCCGGACCGCAGAGGCGGACGGATGGACGCACCTCTGGTGCTCACCATGCGGATAGACCCGAAGGAGATCGACAAAGAGTCCCACAACATCGACGTCATGGCCCGCTACCCGAGAGAGTTCTACCTCGCCACGCGGGAGATGAAGACGCCCAAGGACCTTGAGAAGGCCATAGACCTCGTGTCGAAGCGACTGGGCACGCCTGCGCAGTACGAGGGCTTCATGTTCACTCACGGCACCAGCGACATCGCGGCCGGGCCGGCCAACTCGGCGTACAAGACGCTGGGCTCGATGGAGGACAAGCTGCGGGCACAGCTCCAGCTCGGCCGCCGTATCCGGGCGGTCGACGAAAGGGACGTCGCCGAGCGGGTGATCAACTCACACTTTCTGCCAGACCTGATCGGCAACCTGCGCGCTTTTTCGACGCAGCAGATGCGCTGTGTGAAATGCGGCGCCAAATACCGCAGGCCTCCGTTGACGGGCACGTGCCCGAAGTGCGGCGGCGGACGGGTCATCCTGACCGTCCACGAGGGCGCGGTGACCAAGTACATGGAGGTCTCCCTCGCTATCGCGAAGGAGTACGGCGTATCGAGTTATACGATCCAGCGGCTCGAGCTGCTGAACCTGTCGATCCAGAGCCTTTTTGAAAACGATAAAAGCAAGCAGATGGGCCTGTCAGACTTTATGTAATCAGACCATGCCGATGATATTGTAGAACAGGTCTATCCTGAACATCAGTATCAGCGTGACGATGATCGCCGGCAGACCTATGATGCCCCACATCAGCGGGCTGGATTTTAAGACCTTGGCACCGTCAAGCGGGCCGAACGGTATCATGTTGAACGCAGCCAGGAAGATGTTGATGTACATCGCATAGAACGCCGCCCGTAAAAAGATCAGGTCCATGTTCGGCATGGTCAGCAATGCCATGAATGCCGCAAAGAAGAACCCTGCCAGCAGGACATTGGTAACAGGCCCGGCTACCGCGATCTTTCCTTCTTCCCCGCCGGTCTTGACGTCGTAGGCGTCCCAGTAGCGGTCGTCGTCCGGCGTATAGGTCGACTGCGGCGCGGTGAAGTTGCCGCCGTCGTAATTGCCGCCGAGCTTGCGTATCATGACGGCCCCCGGCGCCGCGAACACGAACCCGAACATCGCCGCCATGACGACGGTGAAGATCAGTCCCATGGGGCTTGCCTTATACTCGGCCCAGTAGCCATAGCGCTGGGCCACGAACTTGTGCGCCAGCTCATGCAGCATGAAGCCGGTGCCGACACCGACCGCCGTGATGACCAGGATATCCGCTTCCGGCATGCTGAACGACCCGAACCCTCCCCTGATAGAGAACGCTATGGTAAGGACGATGAATGAGACGAAAATGTCTATAAGCTCGGAGGTGCCGAAGCGGGGACTCATGTGCCATAAATCAATACTATAGGTATATCAATTTGTTGGAGCACCTGACTTCCTCCCCACGTACACGACAAAGGTTATGTCCTGCGAGACAAATCTCTGGTTGGGATGGATGTACTTAATGTTCGAGCACTACTCTGATCATCTTAACCGGCATGACGACGAGCTGCGGGCCAAGGTCGTTGTCTTCGGCTCCTACCACTCCGGGAAGACGTCGCTCGTCCGGGCCATCGACCCTCGCATCCACCTGACCGAAGCTCCCCAGAAGGTCGGCACCACTACCGTAGCGCTGGACCTGGGCATCCGGGAGCATCGGGGCATTAAGATCTATTTCTACGGCACCCCCGGGCAGGAGCGCTTCGAGGTGGCGCGCGAAGTAGTCGCTTTCGGGCTGCACGCCGGGCTGGTCGTCTCCGACGCTACCCGCGGCATGACTGCCTTCGAAAAGCAGATGCATACAGAGTTGAAAGCGCACGGCATCCCATGCATCGTCCTCGCCAGCAAAATGGACCTGCCCGGCGCCTCGCTCGACCTGGTCGCCAGTGAAGCCGGGGACGGGGCCATCGTGATGCCCGTCTCGGCAGGCACCGGCCAGGGCATCGACGCACTGCTCGACCGCGTCGCCGACATCGCCCACGGGCTTTGAATTAAGACGCCAAGTCGCCAAGAAGAGACGCCAAGACGCCACTTAGGGTTTGAAGGCGCCAAGGCGCCAAGTGATTTTTAATTTAAGACGCCAGGTTATATAGAGCCATTATTTATAGACAGACATTGGCTTGGCATCCTGGCGACTTGAATCTAAAAAATGGCTTGGCGTCTTGGTGTCTTTCGGCTCTAAGTGGCGTCTTGGTGTCTCTTCTTGGCTCCCTTGGCGGCTTAGATCATAGCGCACCGTCGAAGACGCGTGTTGCATCGCCGGTGAGCTCGATGTACCGCTCTTTCGGCCCGTTGACCTTCAATATATGCAACTCGGGAACGCCCAGCTCGATCAGCTTCGGCCCGGGGGACATGCTGGCGGATACCCTCATCGGGCCGCTGGCATCTGGTCGGTCGATGACGATGCTCTCCTCGGGCCCGAGCACTTCCACGATGCTGTCCCAGGCACTGTATGTTGTCTCTTCGGGGACTAT
The DNA here is from genome assembly GCA_963769045.1 of uncultured Methanocellaceae archaeon. Taxonomy (GTDB): domain Archaea; phylum Halobacteriota; class Methanocellia; order Methanocellales; family Methanocellaceae; genus Methanocella_A. Next base: position 241,595 of record CAVYKK010000028.1, on the reverse strand, counting down.
CCGTGCCATAGGCTTGCGCTCTGACGGAGGGTAGATGCGGCCATGTCCGTCGCTGTCGATGGTCACGATGGAGGCGGATTCCCGGTAACGGCCCTGTTTCGCCGCGTCGACGAGCCCAAGCAGCAACGCCGAGATGGCGCCTTCCGGCGTGCGACAGCCCGTAAGGCTCCCTGCTTCGGGCATAGCGCCCTCCACCTCGAAGATGGCACCGTCGGGGCGACGCTTCAGGAAGACAGAAGGGACCCGCAATCGTCTCGACCAGCCGACGACATAGCCGCGGCCGATTGTGTAAATGATCAGGTCCATGCGCATCAGGACGCCGGCACCTATCCTGTAGGGCGAGTCGAAGAAGTCGTAGTACGCTGCGGCTACATCCGGCGAGCTCTTCGCTCCCCGCCTGAACTGCAACGGCGACGAGCCGTCTACGCCTGTGTCTGCAATAAAAATGTTCAGCTTGTACGATGAAAGCAGGCTGAGCAGGAAGAACACGCTCGCCGTGTCACCGATCGCAAGCACGTTGGGCCATCCGTTTTCTTTGACAGTGTTAAGGGGTATAAACATATTTTCATAATACTGAGAATAAGTAGTTTAACCTTTAGTTTATGCTAATTGAAAGTAATCTACGGGAACACATGCGCTGTCTGGACGCAAAGGTTCACAGAGTGTACACGAAGGTACGCGAAGGGTTTACCGGTAAAGGGCTATGTTTGAATGATTAGAAAAAGGTCTTGGCGCCCTTTTGTGTGCACTTTGTGAACCTTTGTGTCCTTTCGGCACCAGCCTGTTGCCTGCGGTTACTCGAAGAAGTCCTCTATATTCCCCGCCGCCTCGATATCCTTCCTGTCGATGGAAACCTTATCCAGAATACCCTGCTCGATGAAGATGTGCGCGTTCGACCGGACGGCCAGCGCGATACAGTCGCTCGGGCGGGCGTCGATCTCGATCTCGCGGGCTCCGTTCCGCAGCATGAGGCGCGCATAAAATACCTGCTCGTCCAGGTCGTCGATGATAATGCGGTCGATGTTAATGCTGAAGTTTTCCATGATCGACTTGACGAGGTCGTGTGTCATCGGGCGCGGTGTCGTCTCTTTTCGTAGCGCGATGTCGATGGAGATCGCCTCCGCGGGGCCGATGTAGATGGGCACCATCCGGTCGCCGTTGTCGGACAAAAAAACCACGGCCTGCGGCCCGGTGATCGTGCTGACGAAGTAGACGCCCCTGACGTTGACCGGCACGTACTCGCTCATAAAAACTCATTAGTTTACGAGTATATAACATTAGGCTGTATTTATTTGGCCGCTGGTGGTTGCACTTCCTTCAGGGGCCGCCATTTTAGCCGGGATTTAAGGGCGAGATCGCTCTTTGCCCGTCGCTCTCGCGAGATAAAGCGTACACAGGCCGCCCACGGCCGTGAGGAACCAGAGCGTGACCAGGCGGATAATGAAAGTGCCGCTGAACGCATCGTTCTTGTTCACCCCGGCCAGGCTGTACAGCAGGTTCATCAGCCCGTCCACGTATCCCAGGCCCCCGGGGACGAACGCAGGTATCAGCGTGACGAGGACCATCATGGAATAGATCGTCATTACCACGCCGACCGGTATGTTGTAGCCTATGGCGGCAAAGGCGATGTACGCCACCGACACGTCGAATATCCATGCGATGAAGATCAGCGCCAGCGATTTCAGGACGAGCGTCTTGCTGGCAGATATTTCCCTGATGCTCGTGTCGAACTGAGTGACGAGGGCTTCCGCTTTATCCTTGATGCCTTCCATGCTGCGGCCTTTCAATATCCTGGCCGCGACGCCCAGAAACACGTTCACCGTGTATCTAAGGAGCTTTACGTTCATGGATATGGCGAGGATAAACAGGGCTGCTACGGCGATACCGGCGGCGATCAGCGCACACAGCGCCAGTGCCCAGAGCGGCAGGTTATAGTAGAGCGCAAGATAAGCGACGCCGAGTATGGCCCCGGTCGCGGTCGGCACGACCTCGAGCAGCCTGCTGAACAGGCCGGCGGCGAAGGTGCGGTCGATCCTCGTATCGGGCACGCTCTTCTGGATGAAGTAGATCTTCCCGATCTCGCCGCTGATAGCGGCCGACGGCACCAGGTTGGTGAAAAAGATGCTGGACAGGTAGATGATGTACGCCCATCCCAGCGAAATCCTGTACTTCATATGGCGCAACAGCACCCACCAGCCGGCCGTATGGAACACGTTGCCGCAAAGCGACACGGCCAGGGCCAGCAGCACGAGCCAGAGGTTGACCCGGGCAGAGCTGCTCCTTTACCGTGTCGAAGCCGACCAGGTACAGGTAGCCGAAGTAGAGGACGAGACCGATGATGATGAGAATGGCCGTTTTCCTGAACGGGTATGTCGGGGAACCTGACGTCGGCCTCGGAGATCATAAGAGAACATATCCTCCCGTGGTTATCTTTATTTCCCGAACCTTCGCTGTCGGTACTGGTAGTCCCTGACTGCCCGGAGCAGGTCTATCTTGCGGAAGTCCTCCCAGTTGACGTCGGTGAAGTACAGCTCGGAGTAGACCGACTGCCAGATCAGGAAATCGCTCAACCGCTCCTCGCCGGTCCGGATGAACAGGTCCGGCTCGCTCCGGAAGATAAGGTGGGACTCCACCATGGCCTCGTCGATGTCCGAGGGCTTGATCTCACCTGCCTTTACCTTGTCCATGATCGCCCGCAGCGCGTTCGTCAGCTCGTGCTTGCCGCCGAAGCCGATGGAGACGCTGACCTTGCAGGGCCGGTCGCCTTTGATCTCGGCCACGATTCCCGGAGAGACGACCCTGGCCGGGAAGCCGGCGTGCTCGAACTCATCGCGAATACATTCCGCCAATTGCGTGACACCGGTGCCTTCAGTGATACTGACATAAATGAATATCTCGCTGACGTGCAGCTCCGCGCACCACCCGGCGAGTTCGGTGAGCTTGGCGACCGATCGGTCATCGACGAGGTCTGCGTCCGAAATGACCAGCGCGATACAGCGGGGCACAGGTTCCCCCGTGATGCTCTTCCGCATGGTCTTCTCGTAAATATCGTATGCTACCTGTCGCACGAGCATGGTACTTCATAATACGCTCATAGAGTAAAGTATTTTGCGTATCCGCTTATTACAGTGGGATTATGTATCCGAGGCTGGCCACGGGAGCCGGGCAAAGCATTAGCCATGAGATCAAGAAGCAGTCGGCTTACATTTCGCTGGGCCTGCTGGCGCTGCTCTTCCCTTTCCTCCCGAAGTGGCTCATCGTGCTGGGCGTATTCCTTGGCACCATAGGCATTATGTACATGCCCAGGGAATCGCGGCTGTTCAAGGCGATATCCTCGGAAAAGGACCGTGAGGCCGGCGTGCTTCTGGGTCCGCTGAAGTTTTGCGGCGCCATCCTCGGGCTGGCCATCCTCGTCGTGGCGCTCGACTTTCCCGTGTACATCCTCGCGGCCGTCATCGGCGCCGTAGCGTTCGGCGAAGGCTCCGCGTCCATCGTGAACCTGCTGGTGAAGGGCGACCGGGACGTGTTCTGGAGTGTCACACTGCTGGTCATGGGCACGGCGTTCGCCTTCATCTTCGGGTTCTGGGTTCTCATGAACCCTCTGCACCTGATTGCTGTCAATGCGGATTATCCTATACCCGACGGCGCGGACCCGAAATACTTCATGTTCTTCCTGGCGGTGATAGGCACGGTCACCGGCGCACTGCTGTATACGATAGTCGACGAGGATGACATCGCCGTGCCGCTGGGCGCCGGCATGGCCATGTGGCTCTTCTCGTCATTCAATTACGCGCAGGTGCCGAGACCCGAAGAGATCGCCGTGGCGGTGGCCATCCCGTTCGCCATCGGCATCATGTCCTACAAGCTGAACGCCGTCGACCTGTCCGGGGCGCTGAGCGGCGTGCTGCTGGGACTATTCATGATCGTGTTCGGCAACGGCCTGTCCTGGTTCGCGCTCATCCTGGTGTTCCTCCTCCTCGGGGCCATGTTCACCAAGTACAAGTACGGGTACAAAAAGAAGCTGGGCGCCGCCGAGGCCAACGCCGGGTCCCGGGGCTACAAGAACGTCTTCGGCAACTGCTTCGTGCCGCTGGTATTCGTGGTGCTATACGGAGTGGTGGGCACTGCAAACATCCCCTATTTCGGCACCGTGGACAAGTCCATCTATCTGGTCGGCTTCCTGGGCTCCATGGCGATGGCGACGGCGGACACGCTGGCGAGCGAGATCGGCAGCACGTACAAGGGCAAGCCCCGGATGATCACCACCTTCGAACACGTTGCCCCCGGCACGGACGGGGGAGTCTCGCCGCTGGGCGAGGCGGCGTCCGTGTTCGGCGCCACGGCCATTGCCATCGCGGCGTTCCTGATGGGCTTGATGGGCCCTGACGCGGGGTCTATGATCTTCCTGACCATCCTCATGGGATTCGTCGGCACGAACATCGACAGCCTGCTGGGGGCGACCCTGCAGCACGAAAAGATACTATCCAACGCGGGCGTCAACTTTGTCTCAACGCTGATCACCGGGCTGCTGGCGATGCTTATCTATTACCTCTTCATCCTGTGACCGGGTCAGGCTCGTCCCTGCGGATAAAGAATTTTATACCACTTCGATCATTATGCCTGTGCAATGAGGTCGGGCATCATTCTCGCAGGGGGAAGGTCGACACGCTTCGGCGGCGGGGAGAAGTCGCTGAAGCCGGTCAACGGCCAGCCTATGATCTGCCATGTGCGGGAAGCCATCAGGCCGCTGGTGGACGAGATCGTCGTCTCGGTGCGGGACGAGCAGCAGCGCGACCGCGTTTATCCGTACCTGATCGACGGCAACAACGCCTTCGCCTACGACGAGCTGCGCGACATCGGGCCGTCTGGCCGGCGTCCTGCAGTCCCTGAAGGCGGCCCACGGCGAATATGTGGTCGTCGTCGCGTGCGATATGCCCCTGGTCAACACCCGGGCCATCGAGCTGTTGTTCGAGAAGGCGCAAGGCCACGACGCGGCCGTGCCCCTGGGCCATGACGGCTTCCTGGAGCCGCTGCACGCCGTCTACAGGCGGGAGCCGATGATCAGGGCGGTCGAGGAATCCATCAGGAAAGGCGAACGCCGGATCGCCGCGCCGCTTAAGTATCTGAAAGACGTCGTTTACGTCCCGGTCGACCAGATCAGAAAGGTCGACCCGGAGCTGAAGACCTTTTTAAACGTCAACCGGGCAGAAGACCTGCCGAAGTAAAACACGACAGCCTTCGGGCTATGATACCGATCGGCCTGTGTTACGACTCTGTGCCTTTGCTTTCACTCTTCATCTTCCAGCATGTTCTGTATCTCTGCCGTCGGGTCGGTCATCAGGTCTTCCCGGCCGTCGATAAAAATGGACTTCATGTGCTGGAATCTTCCTCGGGTCAAGCTGGACGAGGCCTGCGTGCAGGACCACCTCGATAATGAACCAGTAGGCGGCGGCGAGGTGAAGTATCCGGGCCAGTTCCACGCCCGACAGCATCAGCAAAGGCGACACGAAGTCCAGGACAGTCATGATGATGCCCGAGATGTTCACGCCCAGCGGCGTGATGGAGCGCGAATATATCGCTATCCCCGTAATTGTGACCACCAGGAGCGCCACATAGTGCGAGTAGAGCAGCAGCTTGGTCAGCGGGTGAAGGCGGTTCTTGAACTTCCGCTTCCGCTCGTCGTATATCGTGTATCTCGGGTACTCGGAGCCGGTAAAAAAGTTGTCTGGCGATGCCCACAGCCTGCGGAGATCAGACGGCGTGAACCAGAACTCGAACATCCGGCCGTCGGCGATGGCGCTGTACGGTATGACTATCCAGTTGATCGCGAGAAAGACGGCCGCGCACAGGATGTGTATCGCATATGCGTCGCTGTACTGTAGATATGGCAGCCCGAGGTAGACGAAGAAGCCGCTGGCTATGAGGCCGGCCAGCGAGAATATGTTGGCGTAATGGGAAAACCGTTCCAGCGTGGTGTGCCGGGTGACCACCATCCGGTGCCGGGTGACGACCAGCTTATTCCTGTCCTTCTCCTTCATCGTTTCCCTCGGACGGCGGACGGTCCTTCGGGTCGTGACGGTCCTTCGGATCGTAAAGATCGTCCATTACATCGGATGGTATGGACCGCGCAGGACACGCATGGGTCAAAGGACCGGATGATGTGGTACAGGCTGAGCGGGTCGGCCTCCGAGCTGGGCATGTTGCCCCGCGGCCTCGTCTTGATGCCGATGGTTGAGAGCTCCATGGGGCCGTACTTGGTCTCGCTGTCGCGCGGCGATGCATTCCATGTGGTCGGTGACACGATCTGGTAGCTGGCGATCCGGCCGTTGTTATCCAGCCTGTATCCAGTGCCCCAGCATGCCCCGCGGCGCCTCTGTCAGGCACGCGCCAGTCCGGCCTGACTTCAGGCTCACCGGGACGCAGTACCTCCTGGCGTCGCTGTGCACTTCGAGGTCGTTATTGATCCAGTCGCCGAGCATCTGTGCCACGACGAGCGTCTCCTGCATGCGCGACAGGGCCCTCGTGTACACGCTGGTCATCGTATAGCTCTTGCCGCTGGTAAACCGGGAGTTGCTGTCATGCAGCATTTTCATGATGTTGAAAATGAACGGCTCCCGGGAGTTGATCAGCCGGGCCATGGGCCCCACCTCGCAGGGTACGCCTCCGTAGCGCGGCGACTTGACGAAGCTGTATTTCAGGCCGTCGTAGTCGATATCGGACGCCTTCTTTACCGGGCTGGTCTCGCCGCCCGAGGGGGGCAGCGCCGTTTTCGTGCCCGAATAGGTGTAAAACGAGCCGCTGACCTGTTCCGTGATCTGTGCGGGATCGACTCTCTCGGCGCTGGCGTACAGGTTCTGCAGGCTGCCGGCCGTGAACCCGGAAACGATCTGGTAAGAGTCGGCGCTTCCCCGAATCGACGGGCACGTAGCCATCCCTGAAGGCATTGTTCCCGTCCCGCACCCTGTAAAACGCCCCGTTGTTCAGGAAGCCGATCAACTGGTCGAGCAGCGGGTAACCGCCGAGCGTGTCCAGCTCTATGTAGACCGGCAGGCCAAGGAAATCGCCGCTCATCATCTTCGAGCCGAACACGGTGAAGAGCTGCATGTCGTTCCAGCCATTTCCGACTGACAGGTCCTTGAGCGGGAGCGAGTCGACGTGGTCCAGGATATAATTCGGGTCCGGGGTGCCCGCATGGGTATTGTCGAGCCACTGCTCCAGCGACAACGGCGCAGTCAGCCGCCGCTCCAGGAAGTCTACGATCGCCGTGTAGTTCGACTTCAGCATCGAGACGTCCGAGGCGGTCGGCCTCGTGGTGACCCCGCCAGGGACGATGGCCGGGCCGTGGGGCGAACGGCCGGAAAGGATAGCTTCCGTTTCGCTAATCAGCTTGATGCACCTGACCGCGTCCGCATAGGCAGTGCCCGGCCGCGTCATGACGGCGGACGCATAGCCGGGGACATTGAAGCGGCCATTGAGCTCGCTGAACAGCGACGTCCCGGTGTCGGCAAACCTCAGCAGCTCCCAGTATTCGGGGTCGGCGAGGTCAGGCAGGAACGAGAGATAGAGGTTCTCGATGTGACTGCGTATCCAGGACAGCCCGTTCAGGATGTTACGGATGACCAGCGCGTCCTTCGGTATCTCGCCCGTCGCCCCGCAGAGGCTCTCGATGGCGCCGGCCGCCGCTATGGCGTGTGGCGCAGAGCACATCCCGCAAATACGCTGTGAATAGTATACCGCATCCATGGGGTCGCGGCCTACCAGCATCTGCTCGAAGCCGCGGTACGTGGTGCCCGAGCACCTGGCGTCCACCACGGAGCCTTCTTTCATCTCCACGGAGAAGCGCAGGCCTCCCGTGGTCCTCGTGACCGGGTCGACGACGATCCTGACCATCTACAGCCCTCTCTTGCCCTTCTCTTTCTGCGGCTCTTCCTCGCGATCGCTATCGCCGATGGCGATGCGCTTGACCGCGTGGATGCCGGCGCCCAGCACTGCGCCGCCGAGGATGATTTTTGCCCCGGTATCGACATTAATGCCAGACAATATATTCCTGTCCTCGATGCGCGAGTAGAACGGCGAGAACGCATCAGGGAAGCCCGGCTCGACGCAAGCGATACACGGCCCTCCTGTCTGCGTGCACATGCTCACGCCCGAGTTCCACCGGCGCACCGGGCAGTCGGCATATGCCACCGGCCCCTTGCAGCCAAGGTTGTACAAGCAATGGCCTTCGGCAAAGTTGCCGTCTCGCCTTGCGTCATCGTAGTATCCCCGGCGCGGGCAGGACGTGTGCACCGCCTCCCGGAAAAACGCGACCGGCCTCCGGTAGTCGTCCGTCGCAACGGACGCCCCGGTAACCAGATCAGCGATCGTCAGCAACAGCCAGTCAGGGTGCACCGGGCAGCCCGGCACATTGATCACTTCTTTCTTCATCCCCAGCTCGCCGAGGATGCCCTTGAACCGCGACGAGCCCGTATAGGCTACGCCCCGGGCGTCGACCGCTGAGCCGCTGGCAGCAGCGATGCCGCCGAAAGAGGCGCAGGTGCCGATGGCCAGGATGGCATCGGCGTTGCCCGCGGCATCGCCGAAGGCGGTCTTCATGGTCAGGCTCTCCATCGCGCTGTTCTTGTACCTGCTCCCGATCACGCCGTACCTGCCGCTGCCGTCCGGACCGTTGGGGATGGCTCCTTCGACCACGAGCAGGTACCCGCCGGCGTTGATGATGTTCTCCATGCGGGCGATCGCATCGTAAGACTCGGTGTTCACTGACTTGTTGTCGACGAAAATGCCCTGCTGCCCCATGAGGCCGTCATGGTACGATAGCTCGATGCCGATGCTCTCCATGGCCGCAAGGATGTCCGGGTTGCCCCCGTTCAGGAACGAGGCTGTACAGCCCCCGCAGCCAGCGCCACGCAACCAGAGGATTTTCTTGTCAGCGTTAGCTACCGCCGCCGCCACCGCAGGCGCATGCGCGGCAAGGAAAACAGCCGCGCCGGCCGCCGCTGCCATCGTCAAAAAGGTCCTCCTGCCGAACGCCGGCAGGCCGGAGCCGTCCTTCTGCCTCTCTATGTCCATCCCACCACCGAGCGCAGGGCTCGTAATGATCGTTTTCGATACTGTATACCCTTTTCACGCTTACTCTTAAAAGCCTTTTCGTACAATGAGGCAACGGAGGTCGGCAGGAGGTCACAGAGGATTCTGGAGGTCGCAGAGTTTCACCACAGAGGTCACAGAGGTCACAGAGGGCACAGAGGATGACACAGAGGACGTTTTTAGAAGATGGCTGTGAGAAGCCTTTTCCTTAAACCAACCTCTGTGTCGTCCTCTGTGGCCTCTGTGACCTCTGTGCTGAGCTCTGTGACCTCTCGCAAACCTCTGCGACCTCTAAATAAATTTCGACAAAAACAGCCCCACTTCGAAGAGCGCCGCGAGTATCGCGAGCACGATCAGCTGGGAGAAGAACGTCGGGTCGGGGGAGATGAACATGGCGAAGGCGAACAGCAGCCCGTAAACGCCCAGGCGGCCTTTGGCCAGTGTCTCGCGCCTGACCAGCTTCATGCGGACGGCCAGCATGATGACCAGCGGCACCTGGAACACGACGCCGAACCCGAGCATGAAGTTGGTGACGATGCCGAACGTCTCGCCCAGCGAGAGGTTGGGGGCGGCGACGGAGGCGCCGTTGCCGATGACGATGCCGAAGAACAGCGGCAGCGTCACGAGATAGGCGACCGAGGCACCGGCGATGAACAGGGCCAGCGAGAACGGGAAGACCACCTTCAGGAACCGCCGCTCGGCCGGGTACAGGCCCGGGGCGGCGAACCGGAACGCCTCGTAGACCAGCAGCGGGAAGCCGACGCAGACGGCCACGATGAAACAGACGGTGATACGGGTCTTGAACAGCTCCAGCGGGGCGTAAGCAGTAATTTTGACGTATGACGGCACCACATGCGCGATAACGGCGTCTACCAGGCCCCCGGAGAAGGGGAAGACGATAGCCATCAGCGCCAGCGTGACCCCGATGACGATGACCAGCCGGTTGCGGAGCTCCCGCAGGTGCTCCCCGAGGCTCATCTCCTTATCGTCCGGCGGTAGCTCAAATGCCATAATGCTACCGAGTACATTATAACGCCGGGTATAAATCTTTAATCCGTCAGGTCATCTGCTTTATCCGGTCGGCCGACAGGCGCAGAGACGCCGTATCGTTCCTTAGCGAGGCTATGTCTGAGCGGAGTATCTGCATCTTGCCCTCGGCAATGGTCCCGTTCACCCGGGACATCGCATACGGCCTGTACTGTGACGCCACAGTGTTCAGGCCCTGCTCCACGCTGTTGATCTCGCCGTCATAGCGGTTCGCGTCGGCGCTTGCCATGTTCGCCTGCGCCAGCGCGGCCTGCCGCTGCGCCGGGGTGAGGCCAGCGTGCTGCTCGTAGACCCGGTACTCGGTCGTCTGCATGCTTATCAGCTCAGGGCTGAGCTGATCGCTCACGTTGTTCAGGCGGTACTTGAGCGCATCGAGGTCGCCCATCACCGTCCCGCCGTTATGCTGCTGCGCCATGGCGACGCCGCCGAGCAGCAGCACCGAGGCCAGCAGTAAGATCGCCAGAACCTTCAATTCGCATCCCCTACGGTGAGTACGGGCCACGTCCGCTTAAAGCTGACCGGGGGAAGTTGCGGGGGCATCTGTCGACTCTGCCCGCGCCGCGCCGCGCGCGCGAGCGCCCGCCCTGCCGGCTGTGATACCGGATGAAATGGCAGATACCTTCGCTCATTTCCTCCCGGGCCGGTAACGAATATATACGCGCAGATCATACTGTTGATCGAGGTGTGTCATGGGGCTGCTCGAAATATTCCGGGGCGAAAAGCCGGAGGCGCCGGCCATCGGCCTGAGCGAGGTCTATGACGCCTCGATCAAGGATTTGCCCGACAGCAGGATACCCGCCCATGACCAGGCGCTGGCGAAGGCCATTCAGGACTACGTCACGGACGAGAACGCCAACGTGAAGTATAACCAGATCTTCCGGTTCGAGGAGGCCCGGCACCGGGAGCCCGACTTTTACCTGTCCTACTACTGGATCGCCACTTACAACATGGACAGGAAGAACTACCAGCAGGCGATCGAAGTCCTCAAAGACGGCATCGCGAAGTCCCTGGTCAAAAGCCCGCTCTGCCGCAGGCTCGCGGAGTGCTACTTCTGGTCCGGCGACGTGGAGAGGGCGATATACTGGTTCTGCACCGCGATCATGGCCGGGGACCAGACGGATTATAACGTGTACCTCTATCTCGGCTACATTTTCGAGGCCTATGGCCTGAAGAAAGCGTCCTACTGGGCGCGGCGGCGGGGGCGGGGCATCTCCTACCAGATGACCTACGTTGCCATCGAGTACATGAAACGTGACATTGACCGCATCACCGACATGGTCAACCGGCATAAAAACGAGCACTCGAGGCGGATGCTGGAAGCCTTTTATCCATTCGCGAAGAAAACGCTGGGGTACCTGTAAGTAACCTTATTATGCTTTATGGCATGATCTTCATCTATGCCAGTAATCGAAATCGACCTGTGGGAAGGCAGGACCCGGGAGCAGAAGAAGCGCATTGCGAAAGCGATCACCGACGCCTTCGTCAAAGAAGGCACGCCGGCGGACCTTGTCCACGTGATCTTCCACGACATCAAAAAGGAGAACTGGAGTATCGCTGGCAAGCTTTGCGACGAATAACACCCGGGGCGTAAAGGCGCAATAGATTTCGTATTTACTTTTTAAGCCAGCGCCCGCCCGATACTGCCGACCGTTCTTAATTACTTTACTTGTGGCCGTAGAGCGACAGCTATAAATATCTTACTAATACCATATTGGATGCATGCAATATTAGATTAGTATAATTTAAAGGTGAAACCATGAGCGTATCCAATCGTACGGAAACGGCAAATGCCAGGTCATATCTGGAAACCTTATGTAGCATTAAGCCAGGCCGTTGCCTGGGGTCGTCCGGGAATCTCACGGCTACGGACTTCTTCGCAAAGGCAGTAAAGTCCTGGGGATACAAAGTCGACACGACGCCATTCCCGTGTCTGGACTTTGAGGGCAGCGGAGCCTTGCTGACGTGCGACGGCCGCTCATACGAAGTCTTCGCCAGCCCGTTCACGACCGGCTGCGACCTGACGGACGGGCTGGTCGTCGTATCTACTGTGGCAGAGCTACAGAAATGCCGGTGTAAAGGCAAGATCCTGTTAATGAAAGGTGAGCTGTGTGCCGAGCACCTGATGCCCAGGAACCACCCGTTCTACAACCCTGAGCACCACCGGAAAATTATTGCGCTGCTTGACAAGAAACAGCCGGCAGCCATCGTGACCGCCACAGGTAGAAACCCGGCATCGATGGGCGCCCTGTACCCGGGCCCTCTGTTCGAAGACGGCGATTTCGACATACCGTCGGCATACTGTACCGATGCGATCGGAGAGGAGATCGCATCGAGCGCCGGCCGCCAGCTCAGGTTATCCATCGATGCCAGGCGCATCCCTTCCGCGGCCTGCAATGTGGTCGTCCGTAAGAATCCTGGCGCAAAGAAAAAGGTCGTAGTCTGCGCACACATCGATACCAAGCCCGCCACGCCCGGCGCGCTCGATAACGCCTCCGGCGTCGCTACGTTGTTGCTGCTGGCGGAAATGCTCAAAGATTACCAGGGAAAGACAGGCGTCGAGATCGTGGCCATCAACGGGGAAGAGCACTACAGCGCGGCCGGCGAGGTCGATTATCTGGACCGCTATGGAACGGAACTCGATAATGTGGCCGTCGCCATAAACATCGACGGCATGGGGTATGTGAAAGGGAAGACCGTTATCTCCTTTTACGGGTGCCCGGAGGCGATCGAGCGAAACGCGCGCGAGGCGTTCGGCGGCTCTGCCGGTATCGCGGAGGGTGAACAGTGGTACGCAGGAGATCATTTGGCCTTCGTCCAGCGCGGAAGGCCCGCCATCGCGCTAACGTCAGAGCATGCAGTGGAACTGACCTCCCGGATCATACATACGCCCCGGGACACGCCCGATCTGGTTGACTGTGGGAAGCTCGTCGAGACAGCCGCCGCGCTGAAACGCCTGATTGCAGGAGTATAAGCATGACCTCAGTTATCTATTATTTTTCCGGCACCGGCAACTCACTGCATATCGCGAGAAGCATAGCACGTCAGATCCCGGATGTTAAACTAGTTAACATAGCCTGCCATAGCGACGTGTCCGATAAGATAGAGGCAGACTGCATCGGGCTTGTCTTTCCTGTCCATTTCGGGGACATGCCGGTCACGGCAGAACGGTTCGCCCGGAAAATGAAGTTAACCGGCTCGCCTTACGTCTATGCCATAGCGACCTGCGGGGCCGGCATGCCGGGAAATACGCTGACAAATCTGGACAGGCTGCTGAGAAAGAACGGGGCCAGGCTTTCGGCCGGCTTCGCGCTGGCTATGCCGGACAACGCGTATACCGGGATGAACCTGATCACGCCGCCCGAACAGAGGGCCGGGATACTGGAAGCGTCGGAGCGCAGGCTGGCCGAGATCATCGAAGTCATCCGGCGAAAAGAGACTGTCGGGATATCGGGAAAAGGCGCTACGGCCGGCAGGTTCGTGATGCCGGTGATGAAGCTGGTCGTCACCAGGGGCTTCAGGGTACAGAAAGGGTTCAGGGCCACCGATCAGTGCTCGGGATGCGGTATCTGTAAAAAGATCTGCCCTGCCGGTAACATTTCTGTTGAAGACAAAACGGTTACATGGGGCGGCCGTTGCACTCTTTGCCTGGCGTGCTTCCACTGGTGCCCGCAACAGGCTGTCCAGCTCGACGGTAAAACAGAAAAAATTGCGAGATACCATCACCCGCAGGTGGCAATAGAAGACATGGCGTGCACGCGTTGAGGGCATATCAGCGGGGAAACGGACGGCGGGCTAGGGTATTCCGCGTACGTCAACCTGCACGATGTATCCGCCATCGCCGGTCTGCGTAATCGACTCGACGTTTCTGGTAATTTTCCCGGGGAGATCGGCATACCAGGCGTCGCCCAACTCTACCGTGGCGTTCCATCGCTCGTCGCCGGCCATGTCGAGCCTGACCACGCGGACATCCGGGAGACTCTCATGCACACCCGGGTCCCTAACTAACTCCTCATTTGCGCCCGATGTGAACGCCGCGTACACGAAATCGCCGTCGCCCGTGACAAGGTAAGGCAATTTAACGCCAATTATTTGCTCTGGCCCAGGCGCGCCGTCGTAGCTCAAACTCCTTACCGTCAAGGGTAATTTATTGCTATTCGCCCCGTCATACCACCTGGGATTGCCTTTTATATCGGCCGCTTTCCCGTAAACGGCACAAAGACGCCCTCCGGGCAGCTCGCAGAGAGACACCGGCACGCTATTCTCAACGGTCATCTCCCAAATATATCCCGTGCGATTCAGCCGTGCGACGTACATTGCTTCGGAATTGTCGAGGGCCGCACTGTAAGCGACAATACAGTCTCCGCCGTCGATCACGTGTAATAACGGGCGCATATCAGATCTGTGCGATAGATCGACCATACCGGTAATGTTACCGTCGCTGTCCAGCCAGCCAACCGCACTATCCGTGGCCGCAACGATGCTATCGTCTGACGCAGCCAGCGATGAAATGTGCAACATCCGGGCAGGCGTAGCGTTGTTCCTCCATATCGGACTACCGTCGTTACCGATCATAACCAGCGACTGTGCGTTCAGGTCTATAATAAAGCTGCCATTCGAAACCTGTTCCAGGGTAATAATCGGATACATCAGAGCCTTATAATCTACTTTATCCCATTGCAGCTCGCCATTGCTGTCCAGCTTCGAAATCCAGCTCCCCGGGGGATAGCCTATGATGAGCGCTCCTCCGTCGACTGTGCCCGCCAGCACGTCCGGGTAAGAATGCTTGTAGAATTTAGACCACAACAGGTGGCCGTCGCCGTCAAGCTTGATCAGCAAGTTGCCATCGTCGTCATCCCCGATGCCGACGAGACTACTGCATATACAGCAGGCATTTATTGTAGCCAGAAGTATCACGCCTGTTACAATGAGCGCACAGGCCAGCTTCTTCCGGGGCAGCAGGCGATCATGCCGCATATCATTGTAATATTATGTATTACAATATATAATTATTATCCTGCCTGGCCCCGGCTAAAACTCGAGCACATCCCGGAACTCCCGCAGCGGCGGGAACTCCAGCACCTCGCCCCCGACGACGATGATCGGCCGGTAAGCCCCGATGTCGCCCTCGCGGATGAACGGCGACAGGAAATCCCATGAGTCCAGCCGGTTAATAGAAGTCCCGGCGCACAGCGGATTGAACGCGGGCAGCACCAGAATGTCTTTGCCGCGCCATACTTTTTTACCGTACAGGAAGCACGGCTCTTTCTTCATCTCGACGTCCAGCGACGGGTGGTCGTGGCCAATGACGATCAGCTCCACGTCCGTATCCTTCGCCCGAGAAGGGATGACGTCCCCGTGGGCGAACAGGATGCCGTTCGCAAAATGGAAGGGCTCGCACTTGATGCCGTCGATGTCCAGCAGCGCCGTGTCCATCATCTTATCGTGCGAGCCTGTTATCACTATTACTTCGTCCACCGAGGAGAGCAGCGCGAGCATGATATGGTCGAAAGACTTCTTGGCGTTCCTCCGCAGGTGGCCGAACTCGTGGAGCACGTCGCCGTCGAGCACCATTACTTTAGGGCTGAACCGCTGGACAATTGACTTGAACCGGTCCAGCAGCTCACGGTCCTCGTCCAGCGGCATGGCAAAGCCCTCCGCCTGTATCGCCGCCTCGATGCCGATGTGCACGTCGGCGACGGCACAGGCCCCGGCTTCCGGGAAGTAGGCAGCGCCGTTGAAGTATTCGACCTTCATGCAGGTATAACTCCTTCGGGATTGTACAGGGCAGGCTTATTGATCTTGCCGCGGAGCGAAGCAGAACGGTGTAGCCGGAGGAGTCCAGCGGAGCGCGTTAGCGCGGAGCGACTAGAGGGGGCGGGAGCCCCCTCTTGATCCGTAAAAAATAAAAGAGGAAGCCTGCCCTGTAATATTTCCTGTCCGGGTAAAACAGTCGCGTCGCGGGTGCAGGTGACTGTCGCATGTAGCCATCGGTGGAATAACTCGTGACATCGCCCGTTCGATCGCGCGCGCGTGTGTGCAAGGTTGTTCGGCAGGCAACGAAGGGCGGTTACATCGACCATCTCACGAATCATGCTGCAATCTTCTCCATCACCCGCTTATGGAACTCCTTGAGCAGCGACGTCTTGTCCTCTGCCAGCACGACATCCGACGCAGATAGCGACGCGATCCCGAACGACATCGGGCTGGGCGTCTCCACCTGGATGACCTCCACTTCCATGGAGCCGTCCTTGATCTCCCGCACGATCTGCTGGATGTGGGCGATCTCCAGCTTGTCTTCGATGATCTCGCGATAGGCCTCCTCCAGCACCGCGAAGTCCTCCAGCCGGTGCGCGTAGGACAGCATCATGTCCGCCGATACCTGCTGGCGCTTGGCGCTCTTCTGGTGGCCCTTGTAGTTGCGCAGGATCATGAGCGACCGGGTGGCGTTGATGCGGAACATGCGCTTGAGCAGCTGGGATTCTTCCAGCGACAGGCGCAGCAGCTCCCGGGCCCGGGTCTCGTCCAGCGACTGGAGATATCCTGCCACGTCCAGCTTCTTGGACAGCGGCACCGAGACGAAGAACCCGCTGTCGCTCACCGACAGTGTCACGTTGCTGGTGCGCTCCCGGGAGATGATGTATGCCAGGATACGGCTGAGGCCGTCGTTGGTCGGCCGGCCGTAGTTCGACTGGAAATAGTAGTAGCGTCGGAAGTGCAGCTTATCGGCATGCTCCTCGATGACGAACCGCTTTCGCGTGGAGATCGACTCCGGGCCGAGGTATCGGGCCTGCTCGTCGAAGATCTGGTAGATGCTGGCCGCGGTGTTCTTGTCGACCGGATAGGTCTCCAGCAGCCATTTCAAGGTGCTCTTATCCCCCGCACGCTTCGCCATCATGCCCCGGAAGTCGAGGATGTGCAGCCCGAGGTCAAAGGACAGCGGCAGCCTCTCCGAGTACCAGGACGGGACCGTCGGGCGGCTGCTGGACGGGTCCACGTAGACCTTGCTGCCCCGGCGGTACATGAACTCGTAGAACTTGCCGCCGAGCACGAACACGTCGCCTTTCTGCAGTTTCTCCAGGTACTGCTCGTCCAGCTTGCCCACCCACTTCTGGTCGCTGCGCGTCATTACGTCGCAGGCGAACTCGTCGGGGATAGTGCCGATGTTCGTGTAGTAGATCATCCTTGCCAGCTTGCCGCGTTTGCCGATCTTCTGTGTCTCCGGGTCGTACCATATCTTCCCGTAGATACTCCGGTCCTCCATGCCCGGCAGGTTGCCGGCGAGGTAGTTGAGCATGCTCATGAAGCTGTCGTCGGTGAGATTGCGGTAACAGTAGGACCGTCTCACTATCTGCTTGACCCGCTCAAGCTCCATCGGCTCTTTGATAGCCATGCCGAACACATGCTGCGTTAAGACGTCCAGGCAGTTCTCCGGTATGGAGATGCTGTCGATGAAGCCTTCCTGCGCCTTCTTCAGCATGACTGCGCACTCGATCAGCTCGTCCCTGTCCAGCGCGATGACCCGGCCTTTGACGACCTGTCCCAGGCTGTGGCCGGCCCTGCCGACACGCTGCAGCAGCGAGGATACGGACTTCGGCGATCCCACCTGGATGACCAGGTCCAGGTACGGCATGTCGATGCCCAGTTCCAGCGAGGTGGACGATGTGACCAGCTTGACCGTTCCGGTCTTCAGCTTATCTTCGATGTCGAGCCGGCCGCCTTTGGAGAGCGAGCCGTGGTGGCACCCCGAGTTCTCTTCGGTATAAAACTCCGGGTAGTCCCGCCGCATATGGTAAAGGATGCGCTCGGCGCCGCTCCGGGTATTCGTGAAGACGAGCGTGTTCTTGCTCTTCTGGATGAGGCCGTGTATCATGCTGTACAGTGCCTTGTTGACCTCCTGCGCCGGGGCCTCGATCAGGTTGGGCACCGGACAGAGCAGCTTCAGGTCGAACTCGCGTACGAACCGCGTGTCGACGATCGATACTTCCCGGCAGGCGCCGTTTTCGCACCCGGCCAGGAACTCGGCGATCCGGTCCAGTGGCTCCACGGTGGCGCTGCACCCGATGCGCACGAACGGCTGCGTGGTGACTTCCGCGAGGCGCTCCAGCCCCAGCGACAGGAACACGCCGCGCTTCGTATCCGCCATCGAGTGGATTTCGTCCACGATCACCCAGCGGACCGTGGCCAGCTTCTCCACGAATTTCGGGGAGTTCAGCAGGATGGCCAGCGTCTCCGGCGTGGTGTTGAGGATGTGCGGTGTCTTCCGCAGCATGGCCGCCCGTTCGTCGGTGGCCGTATCGCCATGGCGAATAGCGTGCCGGATCAGCTTCTCGTCGCCGTACAGCTTGCTAATCTCGCTTAACGGCTCCCCGAGGTTCTTGTGGATGTCGTTCGCCAGCGACTTCAGCGGCGAGATGTAGATGCAGTAGACACTGTTTTCCAGCCCGTGCTCCGAGTCGGCGATCAGGAACAGCTCGTTGATGATCGAGGTGAACGCCGACAGCGTCTTGCCGGAGCCGGTCGGGCTGCAGATGAGCACGTTCTTGCCCTCGTGAATGAGCGGGATAGCCAGTCGTTGCGGAGGGGTGAAATAGCCGTTGTTGACCTTCTTCATATGCCCGAAGTGGCCTGTCCACCACTGGCGGACCGAAGGCTCGAACAGCCCCAGAATCTCCTCGTCCGTGTGCGATAACGTCGCGTAGCTCACTGACGACGGAGGAGTAAAAGCCTGTTTCTTTCTCTTGGTTGTCATAATTAGGTATACCTGAAGACTCGCGTTCCTTGGTTAACCGGACTCATTCCCACGCTACTTCAAAATCTTTCTCAATGTCCGTACTAAAAGTATCCCGCTATATGCCTTTATTACATAATAGCGCAACCACGATCCAGGGTCGCTCGTCTCTTTTGCTCATTTCTATGCATCTTTATCACCAGCCGATCGGGGCGATTATTTTCACTGCGCTATTCCGGTCGCATTACCTCAATGCAAACTATATTTACGGATGCGCCATAGTTGATCTGGGATATTTAATGACACTGACCGAACCCGGCCTCGAGGATAAGCTGTTCAGGCTACGGCTGGCTCTTGAGCAGCTGGGCAGCGTCCTCGTCGCGTTCTCCGGCGGCGTCGACTCGACGCTACTGCTGAAGTGCGCCGTGGACACGCTCGGCGCCGACAAAGTGGCAGCAGCCACCGCCATCTCCGAGATCACGCCGCAGGAGGACGCGGACAGCGCAGCTATGATAGCGAAGGACCTTGGCGTGCGCCATGTCGCCATCAAATCCGGCGAGATGAGAAACCGGGAGTTCGTCGCCAACACGCCTGAGCGGTGTTACATCTGCAAGCGGGGGCGGTTCGACGCGATGACGCGGCTGAAGGAAGCGCTGGAGCTCGGCTATATCGTGGACGGCTCCAACATGGACGACGCGGCGGACTACCGGCCGGGAGAGCGCGCAATGCAGGAGCTGGGTATCCGCAGCCCGCTCAGAGAGGCGGAGCTATATAAATCAGAGATCAGGCAGCTCTCGAGAGAACTGGGCCTGCCCACCTGGGACCGGCCATCCCGTGCCTGCCTGGCCACGAGGATTCCCTACGGCACCGAAATCACGAAAGACCGGCTGATCATGGCAAACGAGGCGGAAATGTCACTCCACTGCTACGGGTTCACCCAGCTGCGCGTCCGCTACCACGGCGACCTCGCCAGGGTCGAGGTGCCGGAGAGCGAACTGTCCGACGTCCTCAAATACCGGGAGGACATAGTTGACCGGCTGAAGAAGATTGGCTTCACCTACGTGACGCTCGACCTGGCCGGGTTCCGGAGCGGGAGCATGAATGAGGTGCTCAAGGGCCGGCAGTGATACGCATGAAAACTCTGTACCTTAACTGTTTTTCCGGCATCAGCGGCGACATGTTCCTCGGCGCGATGCTCGACCTGGGCGTCCGCCACGAAGCGCTGTCGTCAGGCCTGGACGCGCTGGGCATCGAAGGCCTGAAGATCGAGGTCGTCCCTGTCGTGAAAAAGGGAATCAAGGCCACCCATGTGGATGTCATCGCCCCGGATACAGCCGAGGAGCGTCACCTCGCAGAGATACTGCCTATCATCAATGACAGCGACCTGCCGGCCGATGTCAAACGCCTTTCGGAGGCCGTGTTCCGGCGGCTGGGCGCGGCGGAGGCGAAGGTACACGGTACTACTGTTAATCACGTCCACTTCCACGAGGTGGGTGCATTGGATACGATCGCAGACGTCGTCGGCGCCGCCATCTGCCTGAAAGAGGCAGGCATCGAACAGGTATACGCATCCCGGGTCAACGTGGGCAGCGGGAAGGTACGCACCTCCCACGGGCTGCTCGACGTGCCGGCCCCGGCAACGGCAGAACTGCTCCGCAGCCTGCCGACCTATTCTTCGGACGTTAAGGCCGAGCTGACCACGCCTACGGGCGCCGCCATCCTCTCCGAGATATGCAAGGGCACCGGCCCAGTGCCTGTAATGCGAGCAAAAAAGACCGGCTTCGGCGCGGGCAGCAGGGACCTGGAAATACCCAACGTGCTCATGGCCATCTGCGGCGAAACAGACCGCTAATAATGAATGCCCAATGATTACCTGTGAGGGGGATATGTGGCGATCATGCGCACGCGCGCAGACGGCTGCCCCGGCGTGCGACGAAAAGCCCGGCCTGTTTTTCCTCGTCTTATGTCTGACCAGGGCTCCGGTCACTCGCCGGCTCCTGGCAACTCGATTTTAAAAAATATACCTGGCACCTTTAGCCCTTTCGGAGCTAAATGGCGCCACAGCGTCTCTTCTTAGTTCCCCGGTGGCTTAACGGCGTTCGCCGGACATGGTTTTGCTCAGCTGCTGCTGGAGCATGCTGACAATATACGGGGCTGCCAGCGAAAGCATCTGGCCCATGAGGCCCGAGCTCCGGCTGCCTTTCTTTTCCTGTCCTTTCGATGCCGGGCCCGGCGCCATCATCTTGAACAGCTGGAACGCGACCACGCCTGCGCCCGCCGCACCTGCCGCCGCGAGGAACGGGTGCTGCCGTATCATATCTGCGGCCGGCCGGACCGCCTCGTGCGGCGCCTCCGTGATCGATCGCTTCAGCCGCCCGAAGGAGTCGCCGATCAGCGCCTCTGTTACGTGGATGTCTTCCTCGGTCACGCGCCTACGGCCTTCCATTTTTCATCACATCCTCGGTGGTCGGCGTCTTCAGCACAAGTTTACGCGAGAACAGCACATAAGCGATCAGGGCTGCGATTACGAACGCTACGATACCCATGATAAGCAACGCCTCCCACAATGGCACCATCGTGGAAATGAACAGGATAATACCTATGAGAAGTGCCAGCGTCCCGGACACAAGCAGCGCTGCCAGCACCGACAGGTAGATGATCTGCCGCACCAGGAAATCGAACGGGTCTAACACGTAGTGCTGGATGTACAGATCGGTCTTCTGCCGTATGTAAAGGTCGATGTAACGGACCAGGTTGGCGAACTCGGACTCTATCGACAGCGGCTTTTCCGGGCTGTCCGGCGCTCCCATGGTACCACTCAGTCCCTGGGACGCAAGCTGGCGATCAGCGAACCTATCACGAATCCCGCGCCCATGGCTATCATGACGGAGGCGAACGGGTGTTCGACGATGAACGTCTCGACGGGCTCTACCTTCTTCTCAACGTCTGCCTTGAGCATGCCGATGCGGGCCTCGGCATCGTTGAGCATGGCTTTTACATCCTCGCCTTTCACTGACAGGTCGGCCTCCCGCAGCTTGCGGGCGGTCTCCTCCAGTACGTCGGCAGTCTGTACTTTGAAGCTGTCGGCTTTAGCGACAGTCGTGTCAACCATTTTCTCTACCTTTTCCGCCATAACGATCTACGCTATCAGTTATATTACGCTATATATAATAATGTTTTGCTAACGCATAAGCAACGATCGATGATATTATCGTGTCATAGACGCTCGGTCGAATAAACAATTAACCCGGATGCCGGGATTTATTTCTTCAGGTTGTCAGCTATGTCGTCGAGCGCCGCGGCCAGGGCACTGTCGTTGTGGAACTCCTCTACGATCTCTCCCAGCTCCATCTGTGACAGGCCCTTCATCTCCTGTGCCAGCGCCACCATGTTCGGCAGCGCCCGCACGATATTGTCCACAATGGTAACCGTAGCCATCTGCGCCGACCGGGACAGCGGGTTGAGATCGACCACGATCACGCGCTTGCCCATCTTCACCAGCGCCTCGCACCGGTCTCCGTCTTCCAGCGGCACCAGGACCACGTCCGCGGTGTAGATGCCTTCCGATGTGGCTTTCGCCCGCTCATGGGACAGCCCGGGTATCAGCCGGTCGGGATGCTCCCCGTACAGCTTCGTGCAGCCTTCCGAACGCATCAGCGCCGCGATCCTTGACACTCGCTCTTCCGTCCGGTGGAACAGGTTGATCTCGACTGCTGCATTCAGGACGTTTGCGAGCTGGCACATCTCCTTCGCGGAAAGCGCTGCCGCGTTCCCGTTCACGGAGATGACCGGGTTTCTGGCGAGCATGAGCATAGCCACTGCCGCCTTTTCGGCCGCCCGGGCAGATGCGATCGTACGTTCCCCGATCAGATAGTCGAACGCCTCCCCGCGGCCCTGGGCGATCAGGCCCTGCTCGCTCGTAATGCCGTCACGGACGCCCTTCGCCAGCCGCTCGCGCGTCAGGAGGGACATGTACCGGGGATGATCGGGAGGGATGTCTGTCATAAGCTCACCACATGGCTGTCATAGCTGTCCTGTGGCATGAATTTTACGGTTTTTATCGGGAAACATAAAAAAAGTATGGCTGCACATTAAATGGTTACACTGCTTGGGTATGCCGATTCCTTGTATAGCAAGAAAGCTTAATAATGTCAGACATTATAGAATCGATAGTATCAGGAGGAATCGTGGGGTGTTAGGGAAGATCAGGGACGCGTTAAAATTCATGGAGCACCGGCCGCCGCAGCCATCGGCTGTCACACAGCAGGCTTCGCCTGTGCAGCCGGCCATTTCGCCTCCGGTCATCCAGCCGTTTACGGGCAACACTTCCGAGACGGGCGCTCCGCTGTCGAGGTCGCCTGACATGATCAAGGGCAACATCGACCACTCCGGGCACCTGCGGCTGCTGGCGAAGAACGACCCCGAGGCCGTGAAGATGAGCGTCGACGCGCTGGCCTCGTCCCGGCAGCGGCTGACGGTCGCCTATGGCGACTCAGAAGTGTCCGGATACATGACCGGCGAGGGCATGCTGGACGTCCTTACGATCACGAACAACGGTCAGAACATTACCGCCTATCCCGTCTTCAAGGCAGGCAGCCCCTGGCCCGCCCGCATCACCAGGATCACCGAGTGCGAAAACGCCCTGGAAGGGCAGATCGAGGTATTCGCCAGCGGTGCGGCGCTGACCTTTTTTGACGCGATGTACTTCCGGAAGAAGCATACGTACACCCCTGGAAAAGAAGCGAACGTGTTGCTGGCGGGCATCGCCTACGTCATCGCCCGCAGCCGGACCCAGGGGCCCAACGAGGACGACCTGTTCGTCCGCTACGAGGGCGGGGACATCGACGACTATGTGTTCCGAGGCACCGTCCAGGGCCTTGTCGAGAACACGGCTATGGGCAGGAAGGCTTTCATTATCAAGACTACCGTGCGTCTCGGCCACGAAGGCAAGTCGCACGACTTCTACATCTGCGCGACCGCCAGCGCCATGCAGGAAAAGATCAGCCAGGGCGATCGCATCAGCGGTATCGTCTGGCTGCAGGGATTCGTTTTACCCTGAAGGCTTCTTCATATCGTCGTCGTCACCACGGCCGCAGCCATGGTGTCATCGGCCATCATGACCATGATGTACCAGCCCAGCGTGAGTAGCAGCGGCAGGTCTGCGTTGATCGATACCTCGCCCGGGGATATCTCCACGTCCGCTTCCAGCTTGAAAATGGTATCGAGCCCTCCGGCATGCTTGAAGGTGACGATCGGGGCGCCGTCCGGGCGGACAAAGCCCCATTTCGTGCCCATGAAGCTGAGCTGCTTCCATGCATAGGGCCTGCCCTGAATGTCCAGCGTGCCGCTGTAGCTCCATGCGGGCTTGAAAGTGGCCAGGTCGGCGTCATAGCCCGGCGATCGCACCGTCACGCGAGTCTGTAAAAAGCCGACGCGTTTGAATGTCCATGTCTTCTCGGCCGTCTGTGCCGTTGCCAGCGTGCCAAACAGCTTTTCCCGGGATAATGTCGCCAGAGCATCATCATTTGCCCGCAGCTCGAAGAACGGGCTGCGTGCACGAGGCTGTACCCATTTCAGGGCCATGTCTGATGCGGTCAGCTTCCTCATGCGGCGATCGTTAGCCGCGGAAGTAATAAATTTGCTGCTGTTCCCCTTAAATGAAAAACCTTATACCGGCATAGACATACTTATATAACAAAATTACAACTACATTGTTGAGTTACGATCATCGAGCTGAGAGGGCATCACATGGATTTTAAGGCAATAGAAGAGAAGTGGCAGCAACGCTACGAAGAGGCAAAGGTCTTCGAGCCTGTCGTCGAGCCGGGGAAGCCCAAGTATTTCATCAACTTCCCGTACCCGTACATGAACGGTTTCTTCCACATCGGCCGGGCCTTCAGCGGCATCCGCGCCGAGGTCATGGCCCGCTACAAGCTCATGCAGGGCTACAACACCCTGTTCCCCTTCGCGTTCCACTGCACAGGCACGCCGATCGTTGCGGCCGCCGAGCGCATAGCCGAGGGCGAGAAGAAGCAGATGGACATTCTCCGCAAGATGGGCATCCCGGAGAGCGAGATCCCGAAGTTCGCCGATCCCGTCTACTGGACCCAGTTCTTCCCCCGGGAGACCACCAAGGACCTGAAGCGCATCGGCGCCGCGGTCGACTGGTCCCGCACCTTCATCACCACCTCGCTCAACCCCTATTACGATCACTTCATCCAGTGGCAGATGCGGAAGCTCAAGGCTGGCGGCTATATCGTCATGGGCGAGCACCCCGTCGTCTGGTGCCCGAAGGACAAGTCGCCGGTGGGCGACCACGCCCGGCTGGAAGGCGAGGGCGTCACCCCCGAAGAGATATACCTGATCAAGTTCAGGCTGGACGAGACCATCCTCCCGTGCGGCACTTACCGGCCGGAGACCACCTTCGGCGTCACCAACCTCTGGCTCAACCCGGACGTCACATATGTCCGGGCGAAAGTGAACGACGAGGAGTGGATCGTCACTGAAGCGACCATCGAAAAGCTCAAGAACCAGAAGTTCGTGGTCGAGGAGATCGAACGCGTCCCGGGTAAAGCGCTGATCGGCAAGAAAGTGCTCAACCAGGTGACCGGCAACATGATCCCCATCCTGCCGGCGACCTTTGTCGACCCGGAGATGGGCACCGGCGTGGTCATGTCCGTGCCTGCGCATGCGCCCTACGACTTCGCCGCGCTGCGTGACATCGAGAGCAATCTCCAGAAGTTCGGGCTCACCCCCGACGTGCTCAAGGACATCAAGCTCATCCCGCTTATCAAGATAGAGGGCTACGGCAAGTTCCCGGCCAAGGAGATCGTCGAGGGCATGGGTATCAAGGACCAGGACGACCCGAAGCTCGAAGCGGCGACCAAGGAGATATACAAGAAAGAGTTCCATACGGGCATCCTGAACGAAAACACCGGCAAATATGTCGGAAAGAAGGTCATGGAAGCCAAGATGGAGCTGGTCAGCGACTTCGTCCACGAGGACAAGGCCGCCATCTTCTTCGAGCTGCCTGAAACGGTGCAATGCCGCTGCCTGACCAAGTGCGTGGTCAAGATTGTCTCCGACCAGTGGTTCCTCAACTACAGCAACCCCATCTGGAAGGCGCAGGCGCATAAGGCGATCGCGAACATGCAGCTCTACCCGGAGAACGTACGGCGCCAGTTCGACTACGTGGTGGACTGGCTGAAGGACTGGGCCTGCACCCGCGAGTTCGGCCTTGGCACGGAGCTACCCTGGGACAAGCGCTGGATCGTGGAGTCGCTCTCCGATTCGACCATCTACATGGCCTACTATACGATCTCCAAGTACATCCAGCACCCGGAGAAGTACGGGATAAAGCCGGAGCAGCTGACCGACGAGTTCTTCGACTACGTGTTCCTCAGCCTCGGCGACGGCAACGACGTCGCAAAGAAGACCGGCATCGGCAAAGACCTGCTCAACACCATGAAGCAGGAGTTCGAGTACTGGTACCCGTTCGACCTGCGCAACAGCGGCAAAGACCTGGTGCAGAACCATCTCACGTTCTCGATCTTCAACCACACGGCCATCTTCCCGGAGAAGTACTGGCCGAAAGGCATGAGCGCCAACGGATTCCTGCAGCTCGACGGCCAGAAGATGTCCACCAGCAAGGGCAACGTCTACACGCTGCGGCAGATCTGCGACATGAATGGCGCGGACGCAACGAGGCTGACGCTCATGTACGGCGGCGAAGGCCTGGAAGACCCCAACTGGGACAGCGAGTTCGCCCGGGGCGCAGGCCCGAAGCTGGCCATGTGGTACGAGTTCGCGGTGGAGAACTACGGCAAGGGCCGTGACGACGAGAAGTTCATCGACCGCTGGCTGGAGTCGGTCACCATCAAGACCGTGAAGCAGACCAAAGAAGCCATGGACCGCATGGACTTCCGCACGGCCATCCAGCGCGGCTACTTCGACATGCAGCGGTACCTGCGGTGGTACATCCGGCGGTCTCCCGACCCCGAACAAGCGAATCATGACGTGGTTCATCGATGCCCAGACCAAAATGCTTGCCCCCTTCTGCCCGCATATCTGCGAGGAGATATGGGAGAAGATCGGCGGCCAGGGCTTCATCGCGAAGGCTGCGTATCCCGCGTGGGACGAGGCCGTGCCCATGGACGAGTCGATCGAAAAGTCCGAAGACTTCATCCGCAGCGTGATCGAGGACATACAGGAGATCGTCGAGGTCGCCCAGCTCAAGGACGCGAAGAACGTCAACATCTTCACCGCCGACGACTGGAAATACAAGGTGCTGTCGCTGTCGACGGGCAAGAACATGGGCCAGGCCATGAAAGACGTGATGGCCGACCAGGAGATGCGCAAGGTGGGCAAAGAGGTCAGCAAGTACGTGGGCAAGGTCATCAGCGACCGCCTCGTGCCGAGCGGCGTGGACGAGAAGGCCGTCCTCGACGAGGCACAGGACTTCATCGGCCAGGAAGTCGGCATGCACGTCGTGCTGAACCCGGCGGAAGACCCGGAGAACAAGCGACGCTTTGCCATACCGGGCAGGCCTGCACTGCTGATCAAGTAAGTTAGCACTACAGTCGAGGCGGAGCGGCCGCGTCGCGCGTGCGTGCGCAAGATTGTCCCGGGCAGGGGTCGCTTGCCCTGCCCGGGCTATGCGTAGCGGAACCGGAGAATCCCATTTTTTTCTCGCAGAGACCGCAGAGAACGCAGAGGCGTGTTTAAAGAAGGGTTATGTTATGAGGATACCCGACGACATCAGGGATCTCATGCTGGCGTTCCTGGAGCCGGAGAAGAAGGCCGGCTTCAGGTTCATGACCTACGAGCAGATCGACGAGCTGCTGATGCGCGAGATCGCCTGCGTCGTCGAACCGGGTTACCTCGTAAAGACCGATGAGCCCGGCGCATTTCCTTACAGGCTCACGGATAAGGGCATCGAAATTTTAAAGATCATAGCGCCGTGCAAGCGAAGCGGGCGGTGAGGCGGCTCGCGCGCGGGCACGATTTATGGCCGGGCTGCTGCATGCTCTTTCTGGCCGGGCTGTCGTCGTCCACCGATAGATTTATAGCGTATATCGTCTATGATAGTGCTGCATTTTAGGGCACGTAGATCAGGGGTAGATCGCTTCCTTGGCATGGAAGAGGCCTCGGGTTCAATTCCCGACGTGTCCACTGGATTTTTGAGGGCTCCCGGGAACTTTCTAAAAAAGTTCCCCTGATACTTGCCTGAACAATTTTTCTGTAACAATCATTCTTCTTAATACCGGGCTATGCTGTATTGAGGTTCAATCGTGGTCAGCCCTGTTCCGGCAGCACAGAAGGTTATCGTTACCCTTTTCCTGATACCTTTAGCCATCGTACTAATCCCATCGCTTCTCGCGTATGTCTATTTTTATTCGACGACCGGGGGCTTCGCGCCCAGCCTGGCCGATCGGCTGCTAGGCCTGAATCCGGCCAGCATTTACTTCTTTATATCCCTGTGCTTTGGTTTTGCAGTGCTGGTTGTGGTGACCTGCGGCAGTGTCATCCATACCGCCTTCGAGGTCTACAGGATTCGCAAATTAGTTGGAAAGCGCTGACACGTTTTTTTAACAATATGACCGATGCTTGGTCCTAAGGTTAAATTATCATGAACATAACGTTTATTAAACGCCAACCCGTTCGTGCCACGGGCGACCCTGATTAAAACATGTTATCCATCATGTGCTTCCAGTGCTTCCCGGTAATCCGGACGAATCTACTAAACGATTCTGCCTAACCCGGCAATGTCAGGAATGACCATTCACCGTCGATGTTACCGATATGCGAGGTTTCCCTGACTGGCAGGCATTTGAGAGTCTGGCATTCTTTATTACGGGCTAGGTGTGCGCTAGATCTGTTACGGTTACCCTCCGGCTGATGACGCAGCCCTTTCGCTTTAGCCCCGCCCATATTCTCTAACCTATTCGTTTCACGCCGCCCTGCCGTAATACCGCGAGCCCCACCGCTTCCGCATCGGGCCGTCCCGACCGTGGCCTTCGCCGACGCCGCTGACGCTAGATCGTCCGACGCCCGTGCCAGAAGACCAGCCCAAAAAAACATGAGCGCGTCACGGTGAACCAGGCCATACTGTAATTTTCCGTGAAGCTGGACGGTCCGGCTGCTGGTTTGCAGGGGCATGCCCAGCCCGATCAGGCCTCCCACGATGAAGAAAAAAACAATAACGCCCATGACTGCTGCCGTCAACGGCCGTAGAAATTCCACCGCGATCTGATAGATCAAGTCGTGTTGAATATAATGTTCGGAGAACCCCAATATACTATAGACGATCCCGCCCAGGCCGTCGGAACAGCTCACGTAGACGATGACCCGGATGATCGGCTGGAAAATTTCCCGGCCGCCCATGACATTTTGATATCAGACAATTAAGGGTATAACACAAAATAACGCTCCGCGTACGATTGACATCTGCTCGAACGTCACCTTCCACGGGTTCCTGATCACGGTGAGCAGCCTAAGTGGACGTCAGCGCCATTATGGTTCTCTATAGAATATGTTTTTAACAGCATTATTATAATTATCTATTTAATCCATACCGTGTGACGGTAGATATCGGATCGAAGAAGAATGCCAGGTCGGAAGATCTAACGGATGTGCCGTTCTGTCTCAAACATGGGTCCGGTAGGTTCGAATCAAGCAATCCCGGACGATTCAAACTGCCCGGTCCGCCGGCAATTTCACCGTGTACGCTGACGATTGACAGTAACGGGAACAATTCGAAGGGACTGCGTGACCAACGACAATCGGCACGAAGGACAGCTCCAAGGTAGTGACCGTGACTAAAGACGGCGTTTATCTGCTCATGTCACCTCGGGTGGCGACTGGACGATCAGCGTCAAGTCTGCATAACGACCCGGACCTATCGCCCGGGTCTCCTTTTTCTTTTTACATGCCTTGCTAGACGGCCTTTTCGGCTATCGGTCTGATCAACGGCGCGGCCTCAACACATTCGTGAAGACTTTCACAGGCACAGCCCGGATTGTCCTGGAGTGAAAGCATATATCCCTCATAGCTATTACTTTAATCACGAGGCGTAGACATGTGTGGTAACAATGTCGTCGAGTTATTTGCCGACGGGAAAATCATCCTCCCGGGGAAAGAGATCGATGCGGCTAAGCTGCCCTGGTACGAGCATCCGGCGTTCAAGGGCGTTTTCCTGAAAGACCTGGTAACGGCCGCAGATACAAAAGGCGCGTTCAGCTGCCATCTGGTAATGATCAAAAAGGGCTTCGAAGTGGGCGAGCATGACCACAAGATCGAATGGGAGCTCAACGAGGTCCTTACGGGCAGCGGGTCCATGATCATCGATGGCAAAAAGATGGCCTGTAAGCCGGGCTTCTCATACGTTACCCCGCCCGGGATACCGCATATCGTGTCCGCGGATGGCGGGGATATCTGCCTGACAGCGAAGTTCGTTCCGGCACTGCGGTAATACTGTTGGAGCTCGTGATGAAGTCTGGTTATAATCCCGTATCTGCCGTTTCTATACAATGCGACCCCTGTCAGGCCCGCCAGGGGCGCCAAGGGCCAAGTTCGCCAAGGTTATTTGGTTAAAAATGGAATCGAAAAACACATCGATGGGCTGCCTCGTTTGCACGGGCGAGTATGAATGAAAGCACTCAGTATTGACGGTCTTATCCGCAAACGTCCTGGCGCCCTTGGCTCTTGGCGCCCCTGGCGGGCGTGACAGGGGTCGCATAGCCTGAACAAAGTATACTCACATGTCGCAGAAACCTTTTATCCTGTTTTGACATTGATACTCGTATTCCATGGACGACTATGATCTGCAACTCATTCAAACGCTGGCAGGCCTGACCGAGAAAAGTGCGATCGCCGAAGCCCTCTGCAGAGCCCTCTCCCGCTACACCCTCGCCGACCTCCAGTGGGCCAGCGCCAGGCTGGAGCGTGAAGTCAGCATGCTTCCTTCGCCCTACCGGGAGAAGGTGAAGCCCCACTTCGCCGAGCAGTACTTCGGCCGCTACTGTAAGATCATGTCCATGTATGGTAAAAACGAGCACCGTCTGCTATCCGGCACGGTGAGTGACCTGAAGCTGTACCGGGAGTACTTCGCCATGATGGCAACCATGAAGGCCCCCGCCGACGAGATCGGCTTCGGCGGCGATGATGGCGAGTTCGACCGGTTCCACGTGTTCTATTATCTGGTCAGCGCTTTCTACATGTTCGTACTCGACCAGCCCGGCCACCCGGTAGGCATGCCGTTCCCGGGCGGATTCACGGTAAAGCAGCAGGGGACGGAATTCATCTGCCCAATCCGGGATAAGGAGAAAGATGTGGAAAGCTCTATCTGCAACTTCTGCCCGGCGAAGCAGGATGAAGCTCTTAAATAATCATATTACCGGTGTCCGGGGTCGGGTATCCTGTCGACAGCCCGGCATGCACATGTGTACGCGCGCGAGCGCCCGGCTCGGCGGCCACAGCCGGACCGGCTGTGAAACCACTGTTTACCTCAGCTCGTCCTTCAGTATTTTGTAGAACCGATCTTTCGCCGCCCGCTCTTTCCAGGGCTCGTGGCCGCACTTCTCCAGCAGGACGAACCTGAAGTCCTTCAACGCCATGCCCAGCGGCACAATTACTCCTTCCACGGGATGCGGATCATAGTCGCCGTGGATGGCCAGCACGGGGCACCGGATGTCTTTCGCCAGCGCCAGCAGCTCTCCGCTCTGTCGCAGCCTGGCCGCCTCAAGCCACACGTCCTGGTAGACGTTATCCTGGAACTCGATCACGTCTTTCTTGTCCCCGGGCACGGGGTCGAAGGCATCTGCTTTCGACATCAGCGCGCCGTAAAGCGAAAAGAGGGAAGTCTTGTTCTTTGTGTCAGGGTTCTGTAGCGATGTGGTCAGGGCAGCGACCTGATGTCTCTCGTCATTGCTCAGGCGTCGCAGCCGTGTCTCCATGATCCCGCCGGCATAGCGTTCCTCGAACGGGCCGCTGCTGACCAGTATCAGCTTCCGTACCATCTCAGGGTATCTGGCAGCAAAAATGAAAACGAGCCATGCGCCCCACGAGTGGCCGATCAGCGTGACCGGCAGTTGCCCGTGCTCCTGCAGGTCTTCCAGCAGTTCCCGGACCTGCCCGTCGATGGTACTGGCGGACTCCAGGTGTTCGATGACGCCACAGGCCTGCGACAGTTCGCGGGCTACCGGCGCCATGCTTCCAGGCGCGCCCGGTCCGCCATGGACAAGTACGACAGAATAAGGCGGTTTCCCGTACTTTCTGGCATAGATCATTCTATTACCGCTCCCGTCAAACAAACACCTGTACGTCCGAACATTTCTATATATATGTTAATACGTGCTGTAGCATATATAGGATGACGTTATTGATAATGATAAAATGGAGTTCACGTACAGGGCCATCGGCATCATACACACCCCCTTTAAGGTAATGGAAGATACGCCCATCCAGGGCACCTTCAGCGAAGCGAAGGGCACGGTAGAAGTCTTCCCGGAGTTTGCGGCCGGCCTGAAGGACATCGAGGGTTTTTCCCATCTCTTTCTCATTTACCACTTCCACAAGGCCGAAGAGTATTCGCTGGTCGCAAAGCCCTATCTCGACGGGTCGAAAGAGCGCGGCATCTTCGCCATACGGTACAACCGCAGGCCAAACCCCATCGGCCTCTCGGTCGTAGAGCTCAAAAATGTGAGAGGAAACGTGCTCGAGGTGGCATGCGTCGACATACTGGACGGCACACCGCTGCTGGATATCAAGCCTTACGTACGCCAGTTCGACTGCCGCGAGAACGCATGCTGCGGCTGGGTGGACGCGCGGGACACTGACTCTCGAAAAGCCGGCCAGTATACGCCCCGGGAACTGGGTAAGCGATGATCGGAGCGATCCGGGCCGGTTGCCGAAATAAACGGCCGCAATAAAAATTTTGTGATTTATTATACTCGGCACGAGTGGCCTTCGACGATCATTTCAGGCTGCCTTAGCCATTCCGCAACATGCCGGATGAACGTTTTTCAAGATAGTTTCATACATGCCGTATGTCTGTGGCCGGCCAGGTCATGGACGGGGGTCGGAGAAATGGAAGAATGGGAAAGGCGAGTGGCACCAGGCCAGAGCATGGAGACCTTCGAGTGCGTGCCGGCTAAGGAGAAGAAGGCCGTTCCCGAAAAGCTCGACAGGCACCGGAGGGCCGGCCGTGGCCTGCCGCCCCTCAACCCGTGAGGGCGCCGAAAGGCGCTCTTTTTTCTTTATTTATGGCCGTCAGCCAGCGCGTCATTTATAGCTTTCAAAATTTCGGCGATACTGGCCGGCTTCTTCAGGAACGCCCTGGCACCGGCCTTTAACGCTTCATCTTTCACGTCTACGTCGGCGCTCAGAAACACAACCTTCGCTTCCGGGTCGAGCTTCAGGATCTCCCTCGTGACCTCGATGCCGGACATCCCCGGTAAACGGTGATCCATGAGGATTACATGCGGTTTGGGCGTGCATTCGATGAACTTCCGGAGCGCTTCGTAGCCGTCAAAGGCCACGAAACAGACGAATATTTTGTGCCTGGCGAATACCCGCTTATAGATGTCGACAAGCGCCCTTTCGTCCTCCACGATCGCAATGCCAACGAGACAACCTTCAGGGCATTGGAATTCCATCTTTACACTCCTTGCAGGCCGGCAGCGAGACGATGAATTTGCTGCCCTTCGTGTAGTCTTCGGGCACCCGGTTTTCCACGCCGACCGAGCCGCCCAGCTTTTCGACCAGGCTTCTCACTATATACAGCCCCAGGCCTTTGCCCCGGGCTTTGGTCGTGCCCCGCTGGAACCGCCTGAAGAGCTTCGGCTTCACGTCGTCCGGGATGCCATTACCGTTATCCTCAAAGATCACATCGTAATACTGCCTTCCCGCCTTTTCTGTTTTTTCCACGCCAATATCGATGGTTACCCTGTCGCCCGAGTATTTGATCGAGTTGCCGATCAGGTTGCAGAAGGCTTCCTTCAACAGCGGGTTGCCACGGATCATCAGCCCTGGATGCGGGGCATAATTAATGGCGACCTCTTTTCCCTTTGGCCGGGGCGTATCCTCAATGCATGCCACTATCAGGCGGTCCAGGTCCTCCGGGATGACATCAAGCCTCTCCTCGTTAATCCGCTGTATCTTCCGTACGTTGTCGATGATGCCGGCGCTGCCCATGACTGCCCCCAGCGCAGCGTTAACCGAGGCTCTTTCGTCTTCAGTGAGCCCGGGGTCGTCCTTGATTAACTCGAGATTGGCCATGGCCGACTGGTTCAGGTTGTTGATGTCATGGCCCATGACGTCGACGTAGAGCTCTGCCCGGTTCTTTTCCTCCGTGATGCGCTCCTTATCCGACATTATCCGCCGGGACATGGTGTCGAAGGAGCGGGCCAGCTCGCCGATCTCGTCGTTCCTGCCTGTAGGGAGGTACCGGTAATAGTCGCCCCCGTTTATCATCTTCTTCGTAGCTGTCGAGATGCCGGTGATCGGCCTCACCAGGTAATCCCCCAGCAATATGGCTATGATAGCAGTCAATATCGCCAGGGCCAGGGTTACTGCCGCGAACATGTAGGTGGACTGGTAAATCGGATGGTAAGCCACGTCGACCGGAACTGCAATGACGATGCCCCAGCCGGTGCCGGGCACCACCGAGAAGGCCGCCAGCCGATCCTCATGCTCAATGGGGTTATATTGCTCCATTATGCCAGTATTGCCCCGCATGACCTCCCGGACCGCCGGCACAGGGGAATAGTCCATAAGGGACGTCATATAGCTCCGGTTGTTATGCACGATGATGTGCCCCGTGCCATTGACCATATAGATATATTGCCGGTACTTGTCCTGTGTACTGAAGAGATCGCTGCCCAGCACGTCCGAATCGATCTCGCCGACGATGGCGCCGAGTAACGTGTCGTTACTGTCAGTGACAGGCACGCCTATGACGATCACGGGTTCCCCTGTCTCGTTAAGGAACGGGCCGCCGATATACTCCGACCCGCTGGCAATCCTGCTCGTCGCAGGCTTAAAAATGCTGCCGTTCCCGAGCATCCAGCTGTTAGGATAGGCCGACACGATCGTGCCTGCGCTATCCATCACGTAGATCGAGTTAAAATCGGTCTCCCGGCTTGCGAACTCAATTGTCAGGTTAAGTACAGAGCTTTTATTGTTCTCAAGGTCACTGATGACCAGTGGCCTGCTTGCCATGCTGTTCAGGTACAGGGTCGAATAGTTCAGGCGGCTGTCCACGTATGCCGACAGCGCTTTGGCCTGACCGAGGTTATCGTCCCAGATGTTTTGCCGGATGACATCGCGGTAGAACAGCGTGCCGGCTATGCCTACCAGCAATATGGGGAGAATGACCAGTGATATCAGTATCAATATCGTCTTTACCCTGATCGAGTTAAGCTTCA
This sequence comes from uncultured Methanocellaceae archaeon, assembly GCA_963769045.1. Lineage (GTDB taxonomy): Archaea > Halobacteriota > Methanocellia > Methanocellales > Methanocellaceae > Methanocella_A. The sequence goes on along the minus strand of CAVYKK010000028.1, from coordinate 206,309 downwards.
TCTCCGGGCCACCTCTGGTGCAAAAAATTGAACTTATCTAAATAAAAGCAGTTAACGGATAAAAATACCAGTTCCCGTTTAAGTGGAATGCTGCGACATTGTCCGGTTCAGTGCATATCATATCGCGGCATCCCATGAGGGAGGCTGAAACGGGAAAGGCTATTTCTTCTTCGCTTTCAGCTTCTTCATCATGTCCTCGACTTCACCGGCGCCCTCGTCGTAGTGCTCCTGCTCGTCCGGCGCCAGCTCGTGCAGCAGCCGCAGGAACTCGCCGGCGTGCTCCAGCTCCTCCTTCGCAATGTCCCGCAGCACGGTGATCGCCAGCTTATTGTCCGTAGACTCGGCCAGCTGCAGGTACAGCTGCACTGCCTCGTACTCCGCGGCAATGTCGAACCGGATGGCGCGCTTCAGCTCCTCGTCGGTCAGCTTCCTGTCTGCTTTCATTCCTGAAAAATTAGTTGAAAACTCTGGCATAGTACAGTCCTCAATTAATTATAATATAATAATTTATATAAATAACCATTACGCTTGAAGACAGGCGGAAGCAAGACCGTCCTGAGTGGCATAGGGGCCTGCTGACACTGAAGCATGCCAGACCAGAAATAAGCGCGGTTAAGTTCCGGCTACGAAATTGCCCGTGCTCGACTGTGTCCGGTCAACGTTATCGCCCGTGATTATGCATTCGACACGGGTCGGCTCTCCTGCCTGCATCATCAGTAAAGTATCCGACAGGACCCTCTGGCCTTCGGCCAGGTCGCCCAGCGGGATGGTCTGCACCGGCTCCCACGCCATATTCTCTCCCTGCGCCAGCGCCATCGCGCGCACCGTCAGCACCAGGTTCCTGGCAGTGCCGGGCCCCGCGTTGCAGATCAGGTATTCCGCCCGATAATTGACGACGCCGCTGGCGTTGCTTATCGGCGCTGCGGTCACGCTGACCTCCAGGGTAGGATTTTTGAGTAGCGGCAGGACTGTCGGAGTGACCGTATTAAGCTGATCCGGCACCTCGCCGATCTGCCAGTTCCCGCCGGTGGTCTCCGCATAATAGTACCTTACGCCGTTATACTCGTAGCTCGTGCCGGCGGCATCGACATTTATGCCAACCGAGAGGTGCTCGGGGAACTTGAGCAGCACCACGTCGAAGCCCGCCTCGCGGAGCAGCGCTGCGGCCAGTACGGCCTTGTCCTTGCAGTCCCCCTGGCCTTCCACCAGCGTCTCCAGCGGGTACTTCGGCGCGCCCGTGGGATGGTCATCCACGTAGGGCACCGACTGGACCAGGGTGATGATGTTCATGGCATCGTCATAACGCGTATAGCCCTTCTCGGCGCCGCTCTGGCGGAATTGCGAGGCCGCGCTGCCGAGGCTGTCCCGGTCCTCAGTTGCCATGGCATAGCCGGCGAAGCTGACGTAGGTGCTGTGTGGCTTTTCCTTGAAGAGATCGTAGAGGGCTTTCTGCACGACCGCCGTGAACGACCAGTGGATATCCTTGTACTTCCAGTCATAGGTCCGGCTATAGTTTCCTTCGACGGCCGCTCCTGCCCGGGGCGCCGTCACAGCCGGGGCGGGAGTCACAGTCGGAGTCGGTACGGGCGTGGGCGTCGGCGTGGGCACAGGCGTCGGTGTCGGCGAGACCGGCTGTAGTACGTCTGACCTCCCTCCGGGAAGCGAGCATCCCGAAACGGCGATCGCCAGTACAAGTACAGCGAAAAACAGCACCCTGATGTAACCGCCCATGGCCCACCCTTTTACTATAAGGACATGCCGGCTTTATAAATAGGTTTTGCGGCCGCTAAGACATAGTCATTCTTGTAACTTTTTGTACAGGTTGATAAGGTACCAAACACGACGTACACGACGTACACGACGTTAAATAATTAGGCTGCACTTGCCATTACCTGATAAAACGTAGCGTACGTCGCGGCCGTAGCGTACGTTGCGTTAAATGCCGGCTCAGCGTATACAACATTCTACGAATGACAATATTAAGCTGCTAAAAAGGCTATTTCCTCTTGTCGATCTTCGTCCGGACGCCACTGATGATCTTATCCTCGCGCCGGGCTTCCTCGAAGATCTTCTCCTCGGCCTTCTCTGCCGCGATCTCCGGCCCCGCGGGTCTGTGACTGATCGGCTTCACGTCCCGGTTTCTCTCTACGCCCAGTTTCGCCATCAGTGAAGAATCTGTGCACGGGCACAACTATATTGCCCGCGTTTCTGCCGATGCAGTTACTTCCTGGACTGCCATTCACTACGCAGCATGGAGTAGACGATCATGTCTATGAAGCGATCGTTCAGCCATTCCGCCTGCCGCTCCACGCCTTCCCTGGTGAAGCCCAGCCGCAGAGGCACGGCCTGGCTGCGGAAGTTGTCTGTCGAAGCCCTGATCACGATGCGGTTCAGGCTTAGCTCGCCGAACCCGTAGTCGATCAGTGATGCACAGGCCCGGGTCATGATGCCCTTCCTCTCAAATTCTCCGCCGAGCCAGTAGCCGATCATGGCCGAGCGGTTGACCGGGCTCATACTGAAGAAACTGACGACCCCGACGAGGTTGCCTGCGTGCCAGATGCCCGCGACAAGGCTTTCGCCCTTCGTGTACAGCTCCAGCGAACGCATGATGAACTCCCGCGAATCTTCTACAGTTAACGTGCCGTCTACCCAGGGCAGCCACTGCCTGAGGTGAGCCCGGTCGCGGTCGGCAAGCCGGAACACATCCTCCGCGTGCCGCGCTTCCAGTAAAGCCAGCTCCGTATCAGCCCCGATCGAGCGCCTGAACATGGACAAAAAATAGGTGTCAAACTATAAAATGATTCTTTTCATCAATAATCGACCCCTCTCTGCCGGGAATCGTTCGATGGCCGGGGTTTTGCCAGGAAATGCCGGCCTCAGGCACGCGTGCGCGCGCGAGCGGCCAGGCCGTATCATTGTCATTCCATATGACCACCCGGGAAATTTGCTGCAAGGGTAATCAGATATTCTTCGTGTCTTCGTTCCCTTTGTATCCTGATGGCACGAAGGCGTCGGCGCTGCAGAAATTGTAGAAGAGCTGCTCGATCTTCTCGGCGTCCTGGCCGCGGAAGTACATGCGCAGGGCCCGCCGGGAGCGGGTCCTGACGATGAGCCCGCGCCTTGTCTTGCGCATGACACAGCATTTTATCTCCGCCCAGCGCTGGAATATACCGCCATACAGGATTCCCGTATCGGTGATCACGGTCTCCGGCCGGTCCTCGATGGCCAGGACGGCGGCGATGATGAAAAAGGCGGCCGCGAGGCCGACGATGAGCAGCTCGAAGTACAGCCTCACCCGGGCGTCTTCGAGGGGCAGGGCGCTGGCCAGCCGAGACACTACGACGACAATGCCGCCGCCCATCACCACGATCATGCTCAGGAGCATGAGCACCCGGGATGACCGGAAGTCCCTGCCGAGGCCTTCGAGCAGGCCGTTCTCCCGCTTCAGCAGGACCCTTCCGGCAATCCGCCCGTCGCGCCCCCTCATGCTCTCTACCTCGTCTCCGCGCGAGGCACATGGACCATGATGGTGGGACATTTCGCCTCGACCAGCACGCCGTTGGCCACGCTCCCCAGCATGAGCTGTTTAAGCTGGGACCGGCCCCTGTGTCCCATCACGATGACATCGTACTTTCCCGTGCCGCATTCCCGGATGATCGCTTCCGCGATGTTGGCATCGACCTTCGAGATTGTCGCCGGTTTCACCCCATGGGCCGACAATATCTCCCCGCTGAGACGGAATATGCGCTCCTGCCTGGCAAGCTCGCCCTGCTGCATCAGTGGGTCCTGCGTGACTATGTCGGTGACCACTTCCCCCTCCGGCTTTCGCACGTGGAACAGCGTCACCGTCGCCCCGCTGGCCGACGCGAGCAGCCCCGCCACGTCCACCGCGCCGTAGCTTTGCTCCGTATCGTCTACCGGGACCAGCATGTTCCTGTACACAAGCCCCGGTACGCTGGCAAAATATTATAGCTTAACCCGAACAGATATCTTATCAACGGCCCTGCAGGCGGGGTTCTAGCGGAAGTTGGTGGCAGATGGTCGGGTGGCTGAACCTGCTCTCGGGGGCAGGCATGATCGCCGTCGGGGCGATAGCGGTATATTGCTGGCGCAGGCGGGCGGGTGCAGAGTACTTCCTTTTCGGCGCCCTCTTCTGGATGGCAGCCATAGCCGTCAAGCTTGCCATGGACTTCACCGTGACCGCACCGTTCCGGGAGCTGCTGCCTCATACGCTGGCCGGTGCGCTGATCGTAGGCCTGTACTACGGGCTGCGCACCGGACTCTTCGAGTCCGGCATCCCCTATCTTTCCGCCCGCCTCGCACGGATGAAGCCGGCCTTCGACCAGGCCGTGGCGATCGGCATCGGGTTCGGCGCCGCGGAAGCAATACTGCTTGGCTTCTCTTCGCTGGCGAACGTGCTGTTATTCATCACGTTGCCGAACCTCGTCAGCTCTTACCCGCAGGCTACACAGGATGCGCTGCAAATGCAGTTCAGCCTCGTGTTCATCCCCATACCTGTCATAGAGCGCATGACCGTGTTATTCTGCCACGTCTTCGCCACCGTGCTGGCGCTGTACGCGATCAGGGCAGGCTGGAAGTGGCTGGCACTGAGTATGGCGATCGGCCTCCTGCTCGACGGCTCGATCTTCTGGTTCGGCTGGTTCATCCCCTCTTCGTCCTTCGCTTATACCGTCGTCCTGGAGGCATTCGTCGCAGCCATTGGCGTGGCCTCATTGTACGGGCTTTACCGCCTGAAGGAGAGGTACGATTCTCATGTACTCCAAGCCTGAGATTCGCATCCTCGGCATCGACGACTCGCCGCTTGTCTCGAAAGACGTGCTGGTCATCGGCGCCATCCTGCGGGGCGGGAGCTGGCTGGACGGCCTGCTGAGCACGCATATCGAGAAGGACGGCATGGACGCCACAGGACGCATTGCTGCCATGATTTCGGGCTCCCGGTCGTACGGGCAGTTGCGCATCGTCATGCTGAACGGGGTCACCTTCGGCGGCTTCAACGTGGTGGACATCGAAGCCCTGCACGACCTCACCGGGCTGCCGGTCATCGCGGTCATGCGCAAGATGCCGGATATGGACAGCATCCGTATCGCGCTTGCTCATTTAACCGAGCCCGAGCGACGCTATGCGATGATAGCGCATGCCGGAAACATCCGTGAAGTGCAGACCGGGTGGAGAGGCGGCCCTGTCTACTACCAGTGCAAAGGGATTGAAAAAGATGACGCAGCCCGCCTGATCATGGATACGGCGGTACATAGTCGGCTGCCTGAGCCGATACGCATCGCCCATATTATCGCCACGGGCGTGGTGCTCGGCGAGTCAAGCCGCAGGGCTTAGTGGAACCATTTCTGTGTCCTGCCGTAATAGAACAGGTACACGGGCAACATCGCAAGCGGCAGAAGCAGCACGATGGACAGCGGCTCTAAGATGCCGGTGGTGTAGATCAGGTACATGCCTGTGATCGCGGCTCCCGCGATCATGCTTGCGGTGACGATGGAGATCAGCGCGCCGAAATCGTTCAGGAACTCCATGCGGCTGTGCTTGTGCATGGCCCTGACCCCGATACCCCGTAGCTCCTCAAGCTGCTGTGGTGTCAGGTTCTCCCCGTCGATGAACTCGGACAGCTCGACCAGCAGGGGAACGACGTCCTCGGGCGTCTGCGCGTCCCTCATGTCCTTGAAGATGACGTCCACTTTCCTCTCTATCTTTTGCTTAGTTACATTATCCAAGACTGCCATCAGCTTATCAATTAGAATAAAACATATAAAAGGCTATTGTTACAAAAAAGTAGTTATTAAAACATATAAAACCTGCCTGCCATCAGGCGTTTTTATAGTTTTCCATCGGGCCCTGTTTTTCCCCGTTATATTATTAGTTTTATATGTTCTCCCTGGCGCTTTACAATTTTATACTTTGCATGGATATGTATAAATGATTTTCATGTCTGACATCGCTAACAAGATTCTCTTCATCGTGCTCGACGGGGCCTCGGACAGGCCCGTCGGAGGCAAGACGCCGCTGGCCCATGCCAGCAAGCCGAATATGGACGCGCTCGCGTTCAGCGGCATCAACGGCATCATGGACACCATCGCGCCCGGCATCCGCCCGGGCTCGGACACGTCCCACCTTGCGCTGCTGGGCTACGACCCCTACAAGTACTACACCGGCCGCGGGCCCTTCGAGGCCGCGGGTGTGGGCATCGACGTAAAGGGCGGTGACATCGCCTTCCGCGTCAACTTCGCCACTCTGGACCACGGCGTGATCACCGACCGCCGGGCCGGCCGCATCGACAATACCGACCCGCTGGCAGATGCCATCAACGAGAAGGTAAAGGTCCCCGGCATAGAGATCATCTTCAAGCGCTCCACCGGCCACCGCGCCGCGCTGGTGCTCCGGGGCAAGGGCCTTTCGCCGGCGATCACCGACACCGACCCGAAGAAAGAAGGGCTGCCTATCAAGGAATGTCATGCAGTTATCGACATGCCCGAGGCAAAGCGGACCGCCGAGATCGTCAACAGCATTTCGAAGCAGGTGACCGACGTGCTCAACGACCAGCCCGTGAACCGGGAGCGCCGGGAGAAAGGGCTGCCGCCGGGCAACGCAATTTTAATACGCGGCGCGGGGGAAGTGCCTCACATCCCGTCGTTCGAGCAGCGCTACGGCATGAAGGGTGCCGTGGTAGCGGCCGCCGGCCTGATCATCGGCATCGGCAAGATGTGCGGCCTTGAATATTTGCCCGTCGAGGGTGAGGACATAGAGGACCCGCCAAAGCGTGTCCGCGCAAAGGTTAAGAAGGCCATCGACGCGCTACAGACGCACGACTTCGTCCTACTGAACGTCAAGGGTGCCGATGAGGCAGGCCATGACGGCAACTTCGATAAGAAGACGAGCTTCATCGCGGACACGGACGATGCGTTCAGGCCGTTGAAGGATTTAAAGGACACGCTGATCATCATCACCGTCGACCACAGCACCCCCGTCTCGCTGAAAGACCACTCGGCCGACCCCGTGCCAATCCTGATCCACGGGCCCGGCGTGCGGGTGGACACAGTCGATCATTATAACGAGCTGATCGCCCACCGGGGCGGGCTGTGCCGCATACGGGGCATGGACGTCATGCCCATCGCGCTGGATTTGATCAATAAGACGAAAAAGTTCGGCGCTTAAACGCCCGCGCGTTGACCGGGCAGGGTATGCGATGCCCTGCCTGTCGGCCTTCGCACGCATGCTCAAAAGAGCCCGACCGCTGTCAGGGCACCTTCACGAACTCCGACTTCGGCGCTCCGCAGAGCGGGCATTCCTCGGGCGGCTCTTCGCCTTCGTGTATGTATCCGCAGACTTTGCACATCCATTTCATTTCTTTGCCTCCTTCACTCGCTTCGCGATCTTCCGCCCGAACTCGACACACTCCTGCTCCTGCTGCTTCGTCGTCGGGTATTTGAGATCTAACGCAGGCTCGACCAACTCTAAATCCATGTCCTTGAGCCGTGCCATGACTTCCTTCACCGCGCCGCCCATCCAACCGTAGGAGCCAAAGGCCGTCGCCATCTTGTTCTTCGGCTTCAGGCCCTTCAGGTAGTACAGGAATCCGCCCACCGTCGGGAACAGCCCGTTGTTCAGCGTGGGCGAGCCGATGATGACCGCCTTTGCGTCCTGTATCTCGGTAATGGCTTCGCTGTATGGCGACTTGCGCAGGTGGAACAGCCTTATTTCCACATCGCCCTCGTCCATGGCGCCCTTAGCGATCAGGTGGGCCATCTTCTCGGTGCTCTCCCACATGGTATCGTAGGCGATCACGATCTTGTCCTTCGCCTCGAACTTCGACCAGCGGCCGTACGCATCTATGATAGTCCCCGGCTTCGTCCAGATCAGCCCGTGGTCGGGCGCAATGATCTCCGGCGCCAGGTTGAGCGACGGCACCTTCGCCAGCAGGCCCTGGATTAACGTCCCGAAGGGCATGAGGATGTTGGCGTAATACGTTTTGGCGTCTTCCAGCAGCACATGCTGGTCCACCTCGCGATCGAACCGCTGCGAGCAGGCGACATGCTGGCCGAAGGCGTCGCTGGATATGAGGACGCGGTCCGGCTCCACATAAGTGAACATACTGTCCGGCCAGTGCAACATGGGCGTCTCGACGAACCGTAACGTGCGTTGGCCGAGGTTCAGGGTGTCGTTGGTCTTCACCGCGTTAATGTCCCACCGGTCCCCGTACACTTCGGCGATGCCCTTCTTCCCTCTCTCGGACGCGTAGACCTTCGCGTTCTTCAACACTTCCATCACGTGAGCGAACGACCCGAAGTGGTCCCGCTCCAGGTGGTTGACGATCATGTAGTCGATCTTCGCCGGGTCGACGATCTCCGCCACCCGGGACAGCAGCTCTTCCCTGAACGGCTCCTTGACCGTATCGACGAGCGCGATCTTCTCGTCCACGATCAGGTATGCGTTGTAAGTGGTGCCCTTAGGCGTGGCGTAGCCGTGGAAATCCCGGATCTCCCAGTCGATGGCGCCAACCCAGTAAATGCCTTTGCTAACCTCAATCATTGTATGTCCTCAGCAAGACAGCCCCTTTTTTACGCTGCAATACATATATGGCCGCTGTAAAATTATAAAATTATCCGGTGCAACTGAGAAAACGATATGGCGCCTGACATATTACCGACTATGCCATCGCCGATCACGCGGTGAAAGTTATCCTGAAGACAGTACCCTTTTCCCGGGCGATGGTAACTTCGCTGTCGATCTGCTGGACGAGGGCGTTGACCAGTTGTAAGCCCAGTGAGGTCGTATGTTCTACGTCGAAGTCAGGCGGCATCCCGATCCCGGTATCGCCTACGGTAAGCAAATACTGTTTTTCCCCGCTCCGGTGCAACTCTACGAAAATCTCGCCGCCCATGCCGCCGGGAAACGCGTGTTTGAAGCTGTTGGTGGCCAGCTCGTTGACGATCAGCCCCAGGGGGATTGCCGTGTCGATGTTCAGCGAGATGTCTTCGACGTCGACCCGGATACTGACACGGTCATTGCTGCTCCAGTAGGTGGACCTTATATGGCCCATCAGGCTCCTGACGTATTCGGCGAAGTTGACCCGGGACAGGTCGAAGGAACCGTAGAGCTTCTCGTGGATGAGGGCCATGGTCTTGATGCGGTTCCGGCTGTCGAGGAGCATTTCCTTGCTTGCCCTGTCAACGACTCTGGCTTCCTGGAGGCTAAGCATGCTGGAGATGATCTGCAGGTTGTTCTTGACCCGGTGGTGGATCTCCTTGAGCAGCGCGTCTTTTTCCTTGAGCGAACCTCTGATCTGTTCCTGGTTCCGGACCAGTTCGGTGATGTCCCTGCCCACCGCCTGGAACTCTGCGACACGGCCCTGCCGGTCGAAAATCGCCCTGATGTTCCACTGCAGCCACCGTTTCGTGCCGTTTACCTCGAAGAGGCATTCCAGTATCCGCGCCGGCTCCATCGAGTTCAGCGATAGTAAGAGCTCCTCCGCCCCCTGTCTGGTGACGGGCGGCAGCGACTGGATGAAACTTTTTCCCGGCATGGAACCGGCATCCGCATCGAAGTACCTGCGGTAAGCCTCGTTGGCGAAAGCCACCGTGCCGTCGGGCCGGAACCGGCAGATGAGCTCTGACTGGTCCTCGACGATGGCATGGTACCTGTTCTCGCTTTCATGGAGCTTATGGCTCGACTGATCCATGGACGAGAGCATATTATTGATCGCTTTCGAGAGGTTCGACAGCTCGTCTTTTCCGGTTACCCTTATCCGGGCGGAGAGGTCGTTGCTGGCGCTGATCGTGGTCACCGCCCTGTCCAGGTACGACAGCCGGGAGAGCACGATCTTTTCCAGCAACACGATGGCCAGCGCCGCGATCACCACGCCCACGGCGAGCGTCGACAGGATGATGTATGCGATCGTGTCTCTCCCGTTCTGGTATATTGGCCGGGGCACCACCACCCTCATGATCAGCGCCGGCTTCCCGAAGACGTCCTCGATGACCCTGTATCCCCCGATGTAGTTGTCGTTCAGCGGCACGGTGAAATACGGGTATTCCAGGCCGGACATGTTGCGCACGGCCTGCAGGTCCGCCGTCAGGCCCGGGTCGTCGTACCGGTATATGTTCAGGTCCAGGCGGGTCGTCTCGGAAAGCTTTCCGTTCCACTCCTCATCGATGAACCGGCCCATGATCATCGTGCCGCGGGCCGGGCCCTGTTTGTTACTGTCCAGGATGGGCTGCGCTACCACCAGCATCGGGCCTTCCGGCAGCATCAGCACGTCCGACAGGGTGCTGTTATCCGACTTGAGCACCAGCGGGCTGCCGTTGTAGACGTTGGACCGCACACTCTCCCAGAGTGGCAGCACAGTCCGGTTCTTCAGGTCAAAGGCTTTGCTATAGGTGATGTCCCCCGACGGGTCGATCATGAGCAGGAGGTCGAGGTTGCGTGAGATAAACGCCTCGTCCCTCATGTTCTGCTCGATGTAGCCCGGCGAAGGAAACGACATGAACCGGTAGGCATCGTCCCGCACCGCCCAGTCAGAGAGCAGCACGCCGATGGACTCGAACTCCTTGGCATAGGCGCCGTCGGCCTGGTACACCTTCTGCAGGGTATCCTCATGCTCCATGCCGTAGTAGCTGTTCATGACGATCAGGTTGGAAACAGCGAACTCGATGAGAATAAGGACGGCAAAAATGACAATGATAACTATCAACGTTTTTTCACGGAGTCGCATAAGCTCTCAGAATACTAATCATATTAATGGCAGTAAAAATAAGAGTTCCGTTAGCATTTCATAATTACTAAACCGCAAGTAACGATCGGCGAATGGCATGCCAGTATGGCCGTAAGGAATGCATCGGGCCAGTTTCCGGGAGAATGTAAAAATGTTTGCAATGACCCCTGAATTTTTACTCGCAATATAGTCATTACTGAATCTTTTTGTGCAGGCTGGCCGGCACTCACCACAGAGTATAGTCATTGGTGAAATGTTTTGAACGCTGAGCCGGCACCAAACGCGACGTACGCTACGGCCGCGACGTACGCTACGTTTTATCAGGTAATGGCAAGCGTAGCCGGATTATCAGACGTTGCGTACGTCGCGGCCGTAGCGTACGTCGCGTTAAATGCCGGCTCAGCATATACGACATTTATCTAATGGCTATACCCGCAGGTTTTGCCGCAGACTGGCCACTAAGAGATCGAAATTGTTTTTTGCTTGCGGGTACAATTTGATACTATGCCACTTCCCAGGATTTATTTCGTCACCCACAATGCCGGCAAGATGCGAGAGGCCGGGCTGCTGTTCCGGGACTATTTCGACGTCGAGCAGGTCGATATGACCTACCCGGAACTGCAGGAGGACGACACTTCGAAGATCGCGGCCTATGGCGCGAAGTACTGCGCCGAACAGCTTAACAAGCCGGTCATCGTGGAGGACTCCGGGCTGTTCGTCGACGCTCTGAAGGGCTTCCCGGGGCCGTATTCGGCCTACGTCCAGCACACCCTCGGCAACAAGGGCATCCTCAAGCTCATGGACGGGGAGAAAAACCGCCGGGCCGAGTTCCGATCCGTGGTGGGCTACTGTGCTCCCGGCCAGGAGCCGACCACGTTCACCGGCGTCTGGTGGGGCGAGCTGCTGACAGAGGAAGTCGGCACCAACGGCTTCGGCTACGACCCGATCTTTTCCTATCGGAGGTTCCCGGTGGGCGAGATGACCACCGAGCAGAAGAACGAGATCAGCCACCGGACCCGGGCGCTGCTCCAGTTCCGGGAGTGGTACGAGAACAAGCTGTGCGCGACCCGGTGATCAGCTTTCCGGCCGGACCCTGTGGCGCAGCCTGTAGTAGAGGACGCCGCTGAACGCCGATATAGACGCGCCGACGAGGACGGGCACCAGGCAATAGAGTGATAATGCTATGATAGCATATGCGTTCGCCGCCAGAGATGCCGGCCATGAAAAGTTGTGCTCGACAATTATCTGATAATAGGCTTCGACAGCGATAATGATGATGATGGAGGCTATGACGGCCACTGCGCCGGCCATTCCCCCCGTCTTACCCGCTTGGCCAGGGCCGTTTACGTTTTTAATGGCGAGTTTCACAGACACTATGCCGGCCACGGCAAAGATGGCGACGATCAGTAACAGGAAGAGCAGATAGATGTCCAGGCCGACGCACAGGACTCCCTGCCCTTTGCTGAGGGCATCGGCCACTGCCCTGTTGCGCAGTAACCCGGCAAGCCATATGCAGAAGAGGGTGGGCAGCGAGAATACGGCGCCCACGATGACCGCCCTGGCGTACTTAGCGTGCAACGTAACAATCATCCTTTAACTTATAATGTCCCTGTCTATTAATGGGTTACGGGATGCTGTACCTGTCGCATATACGTCCGGATAAATTGTAAAATGGAACTTTTTCATCGTTAATGCGGATGGCTATCTATATAATAAATTTGTAATTATTTAATAATTGGATAAAGTGACGGAACGGGCAGAATGGCAACCGGATTTTTCGAGAATGCCTGCCAGCGAATGCAGGAAAAACACGAGCTGGTAATCTTAGGCATTACTGTCGGTGTTGTCCTTATTGTTACGGTCTACATCAACCTGATCTCAAAAATAGACGTTGTGTATACGCATCTTTTCTATATCCCGATCATCCTTGCCGCCATCTTCTATCACCGGAAGGCCGTTTACGTCGCGCTATTCCTCGGCATGTTCCACATCTCGGTCAATTATTTGGTCGCCGGCACCTTCACATACGAGGCGGTCCTGAGGGCGGTAATATTCCTGATTATAGCCTATATCATAGGATCGATCGTTGAAAAGAAGGACCAGCTATGCGATGTGCTGAAACGCTCGGAAGACCGGCTGCGCGGCATGTACGACACGCTGGAGCTGCGCATAAAGGAACGTACGGCGGAGCTCAATAACGCTAACGAAGGCCTGAGAAAAGAAGTGGCCGAACGCAAGAAAGCAGAAGACGAGCTGTTGAGGTCAAAAGCGCAGGCCGAGCTATACGTGGACATCATGGGCCACGATATCAACAACATGGACCAGGCGATCATGGGATACCTCGAGATGGTATCGGACAGGGTCCCTGCCGATAGCGTAGAAAAAGAGTATATCGCCAGGTCTATCGAGATGGTGGAGAAAAGCTCCCGGCTCATCGACAATGTCAAAAAGCTCCAGAGGATCAATGCGGGCGACGTCCCGGCCCAAAAGGTAGACCTCGGAAAATTGCTTTCTGAGGTGAGCGGTAAATACCCGGGCACCCGGGACAGGGACATAAAGATCAACTGTTCATGTGCAACCGGATGTACGGTGATGGCAAACAGTCTCATAAAAGACGTGTTCACAAACATTATCGACAACGCAATCAAGCACTCCATGGGCCCGTTGACGGTTAACGTCCTGCTGGACAGGATACGCGAGAATTCGCAGGACTATTGCAGGGTCGCCATCGAAGACAACGGGCCGGGCCTTCCGGACGCGATGAAGAAAAAGCTGACACAGGATATTGAAAACAGCGACATTAAAGCTGAGCGCAGGGGGCTGGGGGTGTACCTGGTCAAAACGCTCGTCGGCCGTCTCGGGGGCAGGATACGGATAGAAGACCGCGTCCCCGGTGACTACTCGAAAGGGGGAAAATTCGTGATCATGCTCCCGGCCTGCGATGGCTGTCAGGCCCTTAATTGATCTCGATAGTGCTGTCGCCCTTGATGCGGTCGATGAAGTCCAGCCCGATCCTGGTCCGCAGCTCATTCTTGGACCTGATCGGCGTGACAATCCTGCCTTTGATCCATATCCTCTCTTTATCGAAGTGGATTGTGACCCTCGGGCCCTTCTCTATGTCGTGCAGGAAATTAGGGAGCCCCCGGTCAAAGTGTTCCGCCGCCTCTTTGACGAAAGCCGCGTTTTCCCTCCAGAGCAGCTCTTCCAGTATGACGACCGCTTTCTGGACGTCGCTTTTGGGCTTCAGAGGTATCCGGATCTCGTCAAAGATATAGCCGCAGGTGATCATCTCGTCGTTGACGGAAAAGTCCCGGGAGTAGTTCTGCACGGACTGGTCGAGCACGATCAGGTTGGGCACGCTGATGATCTTCCCGGTCAGCTCGCCGCCCATCTTGTCGTCGTCGCCGACCTCGTCGAGGATGATGTGGAAGAGCCCGATGTGCTTGACGTCGCCCTTGATGCTGCCGATGCGTATGCGGTCGCCGATGTTTAAAATGCCCGACCCGCGGATGACAAAGTGCCCGACGAAGCTCGCCAGGTACTTTTGCAGGGCCAGCGACATGCCCACGGCGATGATGGTCATGTAGACAGCCAGACTGGGATTATAGAACGGCAAGATCAATATGGTCACCGCCAGCATGATAATGAGCAGCGTGATAATAGCGTCCCTGATCCGGGCCTTCAGGCGAGAATAGACCATAATCCAACCCAATTGAACATCATCACAGGTAAAATAAAAGCTTTCTTGTCCGGGCATGGCAGACATCGGGGTGGTACGCCTGAATGATGGGCGGATAAACACGACCATCACTTAATTATAATAATCATTTTATATACAAAATGTCTCATAATCTACACCATCGAGTAAAGCGGTCTTATGAACTCTTTCATGAAAACTGATGATGCGTGCAGGATAAGGGACCTCCAGGATGAGATTTCCCGTCTCAAGGAGCAGGTCATGGCTTTGCAAGCGGTCGGCGAGAAGCGGAAAATCACGGAGGAGATCATCGGGGCGTCCGGCGAGATGATGCGTCTGGTCCTGGACAATATTCCACAGCGGGTCTTCTGGAAAAATATCAACTCGGTATACATAGGCTGCAACATGAATTTCGCCATAGCTGCCGGCATCGGCTCGCCCGAAAACATTGTGGGTAAGACCGACTTTGACCTGGCGTGGACAAAAGCAGAGGCTGAAGCCTTTCGCAGGGACGATCGCGAAGTGATGGACAACGACAGGCCCAAGTACCACATCATTGAGCCTCAGCTCCAGGCCGACGGCCGGCAGTCCTGGCTTGATACTAACAAGGTTCCCCTGCATGATGCCCGTGGCAACGTCATCGGCATCCTGGGCACCTACGAGGACATCACCGAACGGCTCAAGACAGAGGAACGGCTGCGGCTGACTCAGTTCGCCGTCGATCATTTTACAGACTCCTCAATATGGCTGGACCAGCAGGGGAAAATCCTGTACGTGAACGAGGCTGCCTGCCGGTCTCTGGGCTACTCCCGCGGAGAACTGCGCTCGATGTACATCTGGGACATCGACCCGGATTATACCCCCGATAGATATGCGGATGTATGGAATTATATAAAGAAACAGGGTACCCGGATATTCGAATCCTTTCATTTGAACAAGGACGGCAAGCGTTTCCCGGTCGAGGTCAGTACGAATTACCTCAGGTTCCATAACCGTGAGTATCTGATATCCTTCGACCGGGACATCACCGACCGGAAACTGGCAGAGGCCCGGATAGGGGAAGCGAAGTCCCAGGCGGAGCTATACATTGACCTGATGAGTCACGACATCGGCAATATGAACCAGGCCATGCTTGGCTACCTGGAGATGGCGCTGGATACCCTCAAGCCGGCGCAGGACGAGAGATATCTGTTGACGCAGCCCCTGGAGATCATCCGAAACAGCTCCCGGCTCATCAGCAATGTCCGGAAGCTGAAGCAGCTCCAGGCTGGCGATATCCCACCTGAGACGCTGGACCTCGGGCAGGTACTGTCCGAAGTGAAAGCGAATTACTCCGACATCCCCGGCCGCGAGGTCACGATCAACTACACCCCTGTCCGGGGTTGCATGGTCGAAGCGAACGCAATGTTAAATGACCTGTTCGCGAACCTGATCGATAACGCCATAAGGCATTCGCAGGGAAAGCTGATCGTGGACATCGACGTGCATAAGATCACTATGGGCGGCCGGATGTATTACCAGGTGGACATCGCCGACAACGGCCCGGGGATTTCCGATCTGTTGAAAAAGAAACTGTTGCCCGTCGACGATGGCGCCCGGAAGGCGGAACGCCGGGGAATCGGGCTGCTGCTCGTCAAATCCCTGCTCGACCGGTTCCATGGCTTCCTGCGCATAGAAGATCGCGTGCCGGGAGACTACCGCAAGGGGGCCCGGTTCGTGGTCCTGCTGCCTGCGCGAGAGCCATAAAAACGTCTGCAGAAAAAAGAATATGTAAGCTCAGGATATTGTCATCCTGGCATCGAGCGCGAGGCATCCCTTGCCCTTTTCGTAGACCTTGACCGGGTTGATGTCCAGCTCCAGTATTTCCGGGAAGTCGGTGACGAGCTGCGACAGCCGCTCTAAAAACTCGGCGAGCTTCTCGATGTCCGCCGGCTTCTCGCCACGGACGCCTTCCAGGAGCTGGTGGGTCTTGATACCGTAGATCATGCCCAGCGCGTCCTTTTCTGTCAGCGGAGCGACCCGGAACTGGACGTCCTTGAGGACTTCCACGTAGATGCCGCCGAGGCCGAACATGATGAGCGGCCCGAACTGCGGGTCCCGGTTCACGCCAAGGATGACCTCTTTGCCACCGATGGCCATCTGCTGGATGAGCACGCCAGTGATCCGGCAGTGGGGCACTGCCTGCTTGACGTCCTTCATCATCTTGTTATAGGCGTTTTCTATAGCCTCGTCGCTGTCGAGGCCGACCCGCACGCCGCCGACGTCGGACTTGTGGATGATCTGGGGTGACACGATCTTCATGACGACCGGGTAGCCGAACTCCTTCGCGGTGGCAACGGCCTTGTCCGCGCTGTCCACGATGCGGTACTTCAGCGTCGGGATGCCATAGGCCTCCAGCACCGGCAGCGCCTCGAGCCCGAGCACCGTGATGCCGGCCATGCGGGCTTCCTTGATCACCTTGCGGACCGTGGCCTTGTCCACCTCGAAGTGCTTTGGCTTCTCGTAGACCCGGTTCCGTATGTTGTTATACTTCGTGAGCGTCTTCAGCGTATAGGCCGCACGCTCAGGATCGTTGTAGTTGAGCAGCTTGTGCTTCTGGAGTACGTCCACGCCCAGCTTCATCTCGGTGCCACCGACGAAGCTCGGCAGGATAGGCTTATCCGTGGTCTTGCGTACCTTCGCGATAACCTCGGCGATGCCCACCGGGTCGGTCATGGCCTGCGGGGTAGCGAGCACGATGATGCCGTCCACGCCATCGTCCGCGATCACCGTGTTGAGCGCGAACTCGTAGAGCTTCGGCGACGCGTCGCCCAGCACGTCTACCGGGTTGTAGAAGTTAGCCGCGGCAGGCAGTGTGGTCTTCAGCTTATCGATGGTCTCGGTCGCCAGGTTCGCCAGCTTTAGGCCCAGCTTTTCACAGGCGTCCGTGGCCAGGATGCCAGGGCCGCCGGCATTGGTGACGATACAGACCCTGTCTCCCTTCGGGATGGGCTGGGCAGAGAAGCCTCCGGCGAGGTCGAAGAACTGGTCGACCGTTTCCTGCCCGGATCACGCCGCACTGGGCGAACGCCGAGTCGTAGGCCACGTCCGCTCCGGCCAGGCTGCCCGTGTGTGACGACGCGGCTCGCGCGCCGGCGCTGGTGCGGCCGCTCTTGACCACGATGATGGGCTTCTCCTTCGAAACGTCCCTGGCCATGTTGATGAACCGCTGGCCGTCGGTGATGCTCTCCAGGTAGGCGAGAATGACCGACGTCTCCTTGTCGTCCCGCCACGCCTGCATGAAGTCGATCTCGTTCAGGTCGGACTTGTTGCCGAGGCTGACGAAGTTGGCGAAGCCGATGTCCGTCATCTCGGACCAGTCCAGGATGGCCGTGCCGAGAGCGCCGGACTGAGAAATAATGGACATGTTGCCCTTCGGGGGCATCTTCTTGGCAAAGGACGCGTTACACCCGGAGTAGGTGTTGAGGATGCCGAGACAGTTGGGCCCGACGACCCGGATGCCGTAGTTTTTGGCGATGTCCTTCACTTCGTTCTCCAGCCTGGCGCCCTCGGGGCCGATCTCTTTGAACCCTGCGGAGATGATGACCAGGTTCTTGATGCCCTTCTCGCCGCACTCCTTCACGGCCTGCGGCACGAGCTTCGCCGGGATGACGATGACGGCGAGATCGATCTCGCCGGGCACATTGAGCACGCTTTTATAACACTTGATACCCTCGATTTCTGCCGACTTCGGGTTGATGGGGTAAATGCTTCCCTTGAATCCGTTGATGAGATTGTCGAGGACCGCTCTGCCTACTTTTCCTTTCTCCTGTGACGCACCGATGACCGCAACGCTTGCCGGGTAAAACATCTTCTCCAACATGGCACTCCGCATCCCTAGTATGTTTTTATTTTAGTGTCTGAATATTTATTAAATCCCTTTCGGAAGATAATCTATCATTATTGTCCGTGTGAATAATGGTCTTAGTAAATAACCCTTGCTATCAGAATCGTGATAGATTATTCATAAAATCCTCAACGTTCGCCTTTTAGCAATTTTTTTACCCCGGATATTATTCACGGCTATGGATGATAAAACCAGATAATATATAGGGCAAAAATCAAGAGGATGCGCGAGGTGCCAGCGTATAGTGAGAGCGGCATGATTTACATGAGGGATATCATCGTCGCCGGCGGGAGCGCCTGCCGGTTCATGCAACCGTTCTCCATGGCTGCAGGCGAATACGGGAAAAAATAAAAATGAGAGGTGGCATGCACATGTCGCGCATGCCTGTTTATTGGAACAGCTCGGGGTGAATGACGCGGGCAAGGGCGAGGCCGGCATCCGGGCTCCGGGGACCGGGGCGGAGGAACAGGTTGCCGTCAACCCACATGACCTTACCGTTCTTCACGGCTTTCAGGCTCTGCATCCAGGTCGCGTTGCCATTCTTGAAATACTCGTAGTCGCTTATCAGGCAATAGATGCCGTCGACCGGGATGACGATGTAGTCGGGGTCCGCATCGACGATGGCTTCTTTACTCATTGGTGAATACTGGGGAACATTGGCTGCTGCGTTCCTGCCACCTGTAAGGTTCAACAGCTCATCGCCATATGTGTTGCCGCCGTAAGGGAAGATTTCAGGGTAGCTGGCCGAGAAGCCGGTGAGTAGCAGCACGTTCGGCTTCTGGCTGTCGTTAAGGCCGGCCGTCTTGGCGCTGATATTGGAGATATTACGATCAAAGCCGGTGACAATCGCTGTTGCGTTGGCCTCGGTGTTGGTTATTTTACCAAGTAGCATAATGCTCTTTTTTATCAACGTCAGGTTGCTGTTCTTGAACTCTACCACCGGGAAGCCCAGGCTGCGGAGCCGTGAAACAGCCTCCTCGCCGACGATGTCCTCTGCCACTATGAGGTCGGGATTGATTGCGGTGATATTTTCATAGCTGACTGTACTAAATTCGCTCACTTGAGGGATTTTTTTTGCATCTTCGGGATAGTCGCTCCATTTACTGGTACCGACAACTTTTGATCCTACTCCGAGAGCGAACAACATCTCTGTGTTGACCGGTGACAGCGAAACGATGCGCTGGGGCTCGCTTGTGATAGTCGCGGTCCTGTCGTAGTAGTCGGAAATAGTCATCGGGTACACCGATTCTCCCGGGGTGAGCGTGGCGCGAACCGCCGTCGGCTCCGGCGTTACTGTGCTGCAGCCGCAGACCGCCACGACCGCCGCAACCAGCAACGCAGTGATTATGATATATCTTGCCTGCATGGTAACACCTTAATTTATATTGAGTTAAGACAATTTTACTTGATTAACGGGCAAGCTATAAATAACTAACCGATTACGGGTTCCGGGGGCATGTCGGCAGTCAGGTATCCGGAGTGCTGTATAAAACCGGTTAGCGAAGAACCATATGCTAATAGTTTTATATGACCTTCGCTTATTGATCATGTAAACTTGCGCTACGGCAAGTTTTTTTGATGAGGCTAAAGCAGGCGAATTTTATGGATATACCGCGGATCTGTGTCGCAGGCACCCACAGCGGATGCGGAAAGACGACAATAGCGACAGGGCTGATGGCAGCGCTGGCCGCAGAGGGCCTGAAGGTCCAGCCGTTCAAAGTGGGCCCGGACTTCATCGATCCCTCTCACCATACGGCGATCTGCGGCAGGATATCCCGGAACCTGGACACTTTCATGATGGGCGAGGACGGCGTCAGGGGGACCTTTGCCAGGGCCTGCGGCGGCGCGGATATTGCCGTTGTGGAAGGGGTCATGGGGCTCTACGATGGCCTGGAGGGCACAGAGATCGCAAGCACCGCCCATGTGGCGAAGCTGCTGTCGGCGCCCGTCGTGCTGACCGTCGACGTGGCTGCCATGTCCCGGAGCGCTAACGCGCTGGTACGGGGTTTCCGCGAATTCGACCCTGGCATCGATATCGCCGGAGTCATTTTTAACCGCGTCGGGAGCCCGTCACACCAGCGCATGATTGAGGCTTCGCTCGAAACTGAAGCGCTGGGCTGGATGCCGCGGAAAGCTGATCTGGTCGTAAAGAGCCGACACCTGGGGCTGAACATGGCCCGGGAGGACGACCGCCTCAAAGGCGCCGGGGAAGCAATCCGGGAGCATTGCGACCTGCCGCGTATCATTGAAATCGCACGAAACGCGCAGCCGCTGCCCGATATAGTCGTGCCTGAAGCTCCTGCCCGCGATACAGTCTCCGTCGGCGTCGCCATGGACGACGCGTTTTGTTTCTACTACCGGGATAACCTGGACCGGCTGGCAGAGGCAGGGGCTTCGCTTGTCTTTTTCAGCCCGATGGATGATCGTCTCCCGGAGATAGACGCACTATACCTCGGCGGCGGCTACCCTGAGCTTCACGCTGCGAAGCTTGAAGCCTCTGCATGCCGGGGCCAGATTAAGAAGGTCATCGACGACGGGATGCCGGCCTATGCCGAATGCGGCGGCCTGATGTACCTCACAGAGAGCATCGCCGCCGGCGGGAGCGAGTACCGGATGACTGGAGTGATGCCAGCGAAGGCCGTGATGACTGACAGGATGCAGGCTCTCGGCTATATCAAAGCGGAATTCGTGCAGGGGCCTGTGTTCAAGCATGGGCTGGCATATCTGCGGCCATGAGTTCCACTATTCCCGGGTCGAATGTGGTACCGGGGCGAGGTTTGCTATAAAGACAGCATGCGGGAAAAGGCATTGCCGATGGCCTCGACGGCATCTACGAGCACAATGCCATCGGCACATATACGCATGCATACTTCACGAGAGATTTCGCGAGGTCATTTGTAGAAGCTGCAGGTAAATATAGCCATTCGTAACTGGCGCTCTTGGCGCAGTCTTGGCGCTCCTGGCGAGAATAAAACTGTTCTTTGGTTCCGGTACGCATCGCCTGATAGGGCTGGTATCGTTGCCATGTAAAGGCGCACGTAGCATGGAATTCTCGCCAGGAGCGCCAAGACGAGCGCCAAGAGCGCCAGGACTAATTAATAGTTATTCGGCGTACTATGATTAAATGTCTAAAAAGTTATGAGAATGACTATACTCTGTGTTAAGTGCAGGCCGAGCGGAAAAAAGAATAGTAACAGGAAAAGAAAAGGTGGCATTTCTGCCAGAGCATGCCTGTTTATTGAAACAGTTCCGGGTGTATTGCCCTGGCCAGGGCAATGCCCGCCTCGGGTGTCCGGGGGCCGGGGCGCAGGAACAGGCTGCCATCCACCATCATGACCTTTCCGGCCTTTACGGCTTTCAGGTCTTTCATCCACGACTCATTGCCGTTCTTGAGATTGTTATAGCCGCTCATCGTACACATCACGCCATCCACCGGGACGACGATATAGTCGGGGTCCGCCTTGATGATAGCTTCGTTGCTCATCACCTGGAACCCGGTGAGGCCCGAGGCGACGTTTCTGCCTCCGGTGAGCGTCAGCAGCTCGTCGCCATATGTGCCTGAGCCATAGGGATAAATGGCCTTTTTAGTCAGGCCGGCCAAGAGCAGCACAGTGGGCTTTTCATTGTCGTTCAGCCCGGCCGTTTTCGATCGGATGTTATCGATGCCCCGGTCGATCTCGCTGACCAGTGCAGTCGCATTTGCCGATGTGTTAGTGATCCTGCCGATCAGCCGTATGTTCTCCCGGATCATGGTCAGGTTGCTGTTCTTGAGCTCGACCACCGGGAAGCCTATTTCCCTCAGCCGGATGATCGCCTCCTCGCTGACGATGTCTTCGGCCAGGATCAGGTCGGGATCGGCTGCCGTGATGTTCTCATAACTGATCGTTTTGAATCCGCTCACATGGGTAATGTTCTTAGCTTCGGCGGGGTAGTCGCAATAGTCCGTGTCGCCGACGATCTTGTCCCCCATTCCGAGGTCAAACAGTATCTCCGTGTTGACCGGCGATAGCGACACGATGCGCTCGGGCGTATGGGCTATGGTTGCCGTCCGGTTATAGTAGTCGGAAACGGTCATGGGGTACTGTGACATCGGCACAGGCGTCGGCGCAGGCGTCACAGTGCTGCTGCAGCCGCATATTGCCATGGACACCGCAACCAGCAGCGCAATAACAGTAAAACATCTTGCCTGCATAGTAACACCTAAATTTATATTGAGTTAAGACAATTTTACTTGATTAATTTACAAGCTATATATAACTAACCGATTGCGTTGAGGCTATTGTGGCCTCCATGCTTTTCTGGTTAAGTATATATGTACCGCACACATATAATGGGAAAGCAAAACAGGCCTGACATCACCCGATTTCCGGCGGTGGAGAATTGCGCTACTACGTTAAAGATCACACGCTCGTGGTCAAAGGGGATTTCGACGGCATCAGCACCGGCGTCAACGGCGGCCGTCGGAGGGTACGCTCTGTCGTCAACCACGAGGTCAGCAGGCAGTTCAACAACGACGACCCGGCAAAGTACCTGGACGAGGTAGCCGCCTTGGCCGGGGCCGACACGCCATACTTCGGCTTTCTAACGGCGGTCCAGATGAAGAACCTCTGTATCGTACGGGACCCTTATATCACCGCTTTTATCACTGCAGGCATCAGCAATCCCTGCCACGACCCGGGCGTGCCCGGAACCATCAATATCGTACTCGTCATCCAGGGCCGAATGTCTGAGGGCGCGCTGGCCAGCGCCATCATCACGGCCACCGAGGCCAAGGCCAAGACGCTGTTCGAGATGGGGTTCGACTTCACCGGGACGACCACCGATGCGGTCGCCGTCCTCACAGAGGAGCGCGAGACGCCGGTCTGCGAGGCCCCGCTATACGAGTACTCGGGCACCGCGACGACGATCGGCCACAGCATCTACCGGTGCGTGAAAAAAGGCGTCGCCGAGGGCATCCGGCGCCAGCACGGCATCGGGGAGAAGACCGCTATGCAGAGTCGCCTGTTCGTGCTGGCGAACGGCGATAACGGCCCCTACTGGATCGAGAAGCCTGACGGCAAATCGGGTAAGGGCAAATGCCCGTATTACCCGTGCCACCACTTCGAGGGCCAGGACTGCACTTACTGCTTTCTGCCCGCTGTACCCGTGCGAGGACCCGGGGCTGGGCGAATGGATACTCAGCAGCAAAGGCTGCCCGGTGTGGACGTGCAAGGACTGCCGGCTGCTGCATGACAAAAAGGCCGCCGCTTACCTGAGGAAGCACCCGGACGCCGGCACGGCTGAGCTGAAGCATCAGGGTACCGGTTCAAGCCACTAAGGGGCCAAGAAGAGGCTCCAAGGCGCCACTTAGCACCGAAAGGTTTCAAGGCGCCAAGTCTTTTTTATTAATATTCAAGGCGCCAGGGGCCAAGGCTTTTATATATTTCATAACGGTGTGGCTGTGGTTGTCTAAAAACAACATTGTAGTATAGCAGTTTTTACGGCTTTGCGAGAAGGAACGCCTGGAACAGTTTTTAAAGCGCGCCAAGATCGCCAATAGGTTTATCATTAACATGAGTCCGCTTAACGGGTAATATAACTAAAATCATTCTTCCACTCATCGCTCTCATCATATTTACGGCATGAAGAACCAAGTATTAATTATTAAACTGCATATCATTCAAGAGTTAGTGGGTAATATTCTTGGCGCGCTTGACGGGCATGACAGTGGGCGCATAGTCCGGTCAAGGATAGAGACGCATGACTTTTCCATAAGAATCGCGACTCTTAACATCCTCTCGTCAATTCTGGTTTACCTCGTTTCAGAATAGCATCCACGATAATGAAAGATGTAGACGATGTTCTCTTATCTTTAATCTAATGACTTTAGATAATTCTTAAACACTTTTATGTTCGATAACTTGGGTAAAAATAAAAAAAATGTTTTATTATGTTGGATCAGGATTAGCAATTATTAATCTAGAATGGGTAAATTTATAAACATCATACCAACTATTAGAGTAGACATATGCTCCATCTAGTTTATTAGTCTCGCTGTTATCCAGCGTTGTGAAATAATCCCCTATATAATAGTAGTATGATCCGATTCTAATATAGCAATCTTTTATATCTGTTTGCATCCTGAAATTTGATTGTATACTATCACAATTAAGTTCAGCTGAACCGTAATAGCGATATATGTAATTACTCATTGTTGAATCCGGATAATTATATACCCAGTAATCCCCAGTAATAAAGTCTGACCACCACATGTCATATGAATCTACATTAATTGATAACTCATAATCATAAGATGTATGAACAATATTATTAGCGTGTACGGGAGGTGAATATGGGACCAGGGTATCACCTGGGTGCATGCAATTATCATATATACAGAACCCAAGGTTTGCCGTATTTGCAGGATAACCATTATATTGTACAATAAATTCTATACAATCATAATTATTTAGCATTATTTCGCGTTCTAAATAAGCACCATCCCAGTGCTGTGTGCTACCGCTACTAATAGGTTGAACTTCCACATGACCCCATATCAATGTTGGCCTATTAGCATTAGCAGATGAGTCATTAAAGTATGTGCGTTCGAGATTCCATATCATGCTAAGCGGCGAAATACCGCTAGCAGGGACTGCGTTCAAAGTATTTGTGCTATAATTGAAATAACTTATTGTAGAGTAAGAATCTTTTCCAGATAAATTTTCATCTTTCCTTGCCATGTTTTGCAACTTTTTAAATTCGGTAAATTTTTCCATTATTTTGTCATTACCCAATCTTTTTAAAGTTTCATTTTCTATATGCAACTTACCATACTGGGTGTCTATCGTCGTATAATTATTAACTGGATTTATCTTTTGTTTATTATTTGCGTCTATGTGAGTATTAGGTTGGATAGTATCACCATTCTCCGACACAGGTACCATACAAGCTTGAGGTACATAAAATAACAATGTTAAAATTGTTAATGACGTTACCAAAATATTATTTATATTAACACCTCTCATAGATTATCAATAAATATACAATTATTGATAATACAAACAAATATTTACCAACTGGTTATATAATGTTTCTGTCATAATCATTGAATCGATTAATTCCATATTTTAAGTCTGAGTATAGTTAATTTTAATTATGATAATGGCTGTATACGTTATTAGCTGTGTAGCCTTCATAAAATCCACAGTCCGCAGGTAAATTTTGAAAAGAGTTATTTTGATTACAATATCAAAAACGGTCAACATACACCGATTTTTTCTAATCGATTGGTTTTTTATCGATAGTATATAACAATACAGAGATTGTCTATCATGTTATTATTATTAACGATTAGACTTTGACGATTTTGGCCGAAAATTGCCAATTTTAAGTGATTTAGGTAACCTCTTATATCAGTTATTTAAACGATAGCTTGATAATGCCTATCTATATAATCAAGAATTATAGAATATTATTAAAAAGGTAAAACTTCAAGCCGATTATAAAAATTTAGGAAACCAATTTTTACGTACGGAATGTGGGATAAAAATAAATAAATTAGAAAGTTCCTAGTTGTAATATTTAACGAAGTAAAATTTTAATTTTTACAATATTCTTTTACGTAGACAGATGCGTATCTATATCAAGTAGAACCGTCTCGTTCGGTCCGACTTTAACACTGTAACAAGGACCATATACATAATTATGATAATGGGGCGAGATTACAAAATGTGTTTGACCATAATAATCTCCAGCACTTATATTATATTGGATATTAGGTTCTACTTCAAGGAAATAATCACCGTTTTTACCGCTTACTGCTGTGACTGGAGTACCATTATTGACTGGGTTTGCCATGACCAAAATTTTGTCCCAAGCTGTATTGCCTTCAATTCTCGATTTCATTTCATAAGTCAAATTTATTTTATATTTATCATCTATATTGTAATTAACATTGGAAACATTTGCCCATTTACTAAGAAATATTGGCCATATCGTATACTGATGATCCATATAAGTAGCTGAAACTTTATAGCATATATCTGGTTTGATATATAATACATAAATACCGCTATCATTGGTAATTGTAGAAATTTTATCAGTGCCATCAAAGGATACTGCGTCAATATTTGCACCCTTGATGAGAATATCATCTAAAAGAACTTGGCCTGATACTGGAAAGGTATCAGGTAATTCGCTATTTGGTCTATTGGTGATAGAAAAATTGGTTTGAGTGGACGAAGTATTGTTTAGCAAAGGGATACCTTGTATACATCCACAAGATAAAAATTGTAAAATTATTACTATAACAAAAATCATTATAATTGGAAACTTATACATTTATGGATCAGTTACAAATATTTTTTATGATAATATTTAAAATTATTGTACCAATCTATTAATTGAATCATTCTTTATTCTAAATAACTAGTTTATTTTGGCATCATATTAATCGTATTCAATAGAAAACTATCGTTAGCGGTATGCTTTTGATAGTATGTAACACCGGGGATTCTGTCTGCTATATATAACGTCAGCGTCTACCGTATACCGATATTGCCCCCGGTAGCACAGACGCCGGGCGGTGGAGGACTTTTATGGATACTATCGACGCAATAATGACCCGGAGGAGTATCAGGGAATACCGGGACAGGCCGGTCCCGGAGGACGTGGTACGGAAGCTCCTGGCCGCCGCAATGAACGCACCGTCTGCCGCCAACGAGCAGGCCTGGCAGTTCGTCGTCGTCACGGACAAAAAGCTGCTGAAGCAGATGCCGGCGTTCAGCCCTTATGCGGCTCCTGCCGCCAGGGCGCCGCTTGGCATCCTCGTCTGCGGGGTCCTCAGCAAGGCGAAGCTCCCGGCGCTCTGAGTCCAGGACTGCTCTGCGGCCACCGAGAACATCCTTCTGGCCGCACTCAGCCTCGGGCTCGGGGCGGTATGGACAGGCGTCTACGGGCTCGAAGGCCGGGTCGAAGGGTTTACGAAGCTGCTCGGCCTGCCCGAGAAGATCGTACCGTTATCGTTCGTGCTCATGGGCTACCCCGATCGGAAGGTCCCGCCGGAGTCCCGCTACAACGATAAAATCGTACACATCAACAAGTGGTAACTTCAGCTGGATCGGCGCATGTGTGGGCACTGCATTGGCTTTGCCCTTATCATTTTTTATTGCTTTAGAAAGCCTTAAATAACTTAAACGCCCACTGACTTAGTGTCAGTCACTGCTGACTGATCATCAGTCAGCCATTTGAAGTGGTCAGCATGCGAATATCGAAGGACCCGGAAATCAGGAAATTTGAGCTTATCGAGGCGGCGGAGGCGTTGTTCCGCGGGCAGGGCTACAGGCAGACGTCGGTCAACGATATCGTGAAAAAGGTCGGCGTCGCGCAGGGAACGTTCTATTATCATTTCAAGTCCAAGGACGACATCCTGGACGCCGTCATCAACCATTACATCGACAGCTACCAGAAGTCGCTGGAGCATCTCCTCTCCCAGGAAGGCATAGGCCCCTGCCAGAAGATCGAGATCATCGCGAGCACCGCGCTGGCCATGCATAAGTATGACCCCAAACTTGTGGAGTTCCTCCACACGGAAGAAAACCTGGTCACCCACCAGCGGTACACCATGAAGTCCTTTGCCATCGTCATCCCCCTCATCACGGCGATCGTGGAGCAGGGAAAAGCTGCCGGGGTATTCGATGTCAAATATCCCCGGGAATCGGTGGAGATGCTGGTATACGCGTTCGGATATCTGGAAGACTCTGTTGCGCTGTCCGGCGACGGCGAGCGCCATTACCGGATGATACAGGCGGCCGAGGACATCGTGACGCGGGTACTCGGTATTAAGGACGGACAGTTCAGGCTCGACCCGACGGAAGCCGCGGAAATCCTGCAGCTGATACACTCGCACGCCCCGTTGCCGGAGGCCTGAGTCATGTTCAAGGAATGGGGTACATTTGTCACACGCCATCCCTACGCGGTGCTGTCCGTATGGCTCATCGTGCTGCTGCTGTCCGTGCCGCTGGCGCTGACCTTCAGCGACCGGCTGACCTACAGCATGGACTCGTTCATCCCGAAGGACCTCGAGTCTATCCGGGCGCAGGATATCTATAATGTACAATTCCCGGACGCCGCCCAGAGCCAGATCATCATTGCGATCAAAGGCGATCCCGCGACTGCCATGGCATTCGTGGACGAGTTAAACAGAACGGTATATAACGGCTCGGTCAAAAACTTATCGTCCACCACGTCCGTTTATGACATCCAGCGGAGCACGCTGGCCAACGTCTCGCCCGACCTGCATACCGGATTACATGACTTGTATGAAAATGCAACGGATGCAAGCAAGGAATTGTACGAGGCGACCGACGATATACGGGACGCCAGCCGTGACCTTTACTACCTGCGGGACAACGTGACGGAAATCAACAGTCAGCTCAGTACCGCATGGGGACAGGCTGCAGCTTCCAGTGACATGATGTATGGTTTACGGTCTCAGATCATCGCCACCCATGCGGGCCTGTACTATGTGAAAAGCAGCAATCCGGGCATGACCGACGATCAGGTCATTGATTATTTCAAAACCACACAGGGCCTGGACGACTCGGAACTGCCCAGGCTCTATGCGATCTATGGCCTCACCGCTACCCCGTCCGACGCCGCTATCGACGAGCTGACGATGAGCTTCGTCACCGCCGGCATGTCCGGCGGCGATGCCGCACAGGCACGGGCGCTGTACGCCCGGGGCAATGACCGTAATGCCATCTGGCAGTTCGTGCTTGACAATGCGCTCGCGGGGCAGGACAACGGCACCGTGATCGATACTATCAGGGACGCGTGGTCGCTCGGCCGCTCGATGACCAACGAGACCGTCGACGAGTATGTACTCGCTAAGGCCGGCAGCGGAATGAACGAGTCGGAGCGCCAGAAGCTCGCGGACATCTACGCCTGGGGCAAAAACCCGGGCGCATCCGTAGTGAGTAACTACGTAATCGGCGAGGCTGGCAAGGACCTGAACGAATCGGAGCGTGAGCTGATCGTCGAAGTATTTGGTCTCGGCCGCAGCCCGTCGGCAGACAGCCTGCGGACATATACGGTCAACAAGGTCAACAAAGACCTCGATCTGGCGGGCAACCTGTCCTATCTGTACGCGCTGCTCGACCTGGACAGGAACGCATCGAAATCTGACGTCGAGGCGTTCGCCAGAGGCTGGGCGGAAACACATGACTTTTCCAACCCGCAGATACTGCCGACCGCTGTCGTGCAGGAAATGTCCAAAGGCAATCTGACACTGTTCATCATCGGGCTGAAGGATAACGAGGAGTCGCAGGCCGCCACTGACGCAGTGGTCACTGTGCGCGACGAGGTCAAATCGCTGCTGTCGCAGGAGCAATTCACCGGGATCGAGGCCTATGTCACGGGCTCGGTGGCTATGAGCCTTGACGCCAAGACCACCTCCCTGTCAGACATGGACAACATCGACAAGATATCGGTCGTGATGATCCTTGTCCTGCTGTGCCTGTACTTCCGGTCGTTCGTGGCCCCGATCGTCCCGCTGGCCGCCGTGGGCGCCGGCATCGTGGTCTGCTTCGGCGGCCTCTGCCTGCTGGCAGGCGTCGTGCCGCTGTTCTACCTGATCATGACGCTCTGCGTGGTGATCATGCTGGGCGCCGGCACGGACTACTGTGTCTTCACGCTGTCACGATACGTCGAAGAGCGGGCCCTGGGCCGCGACGTAAAGTCGTCCGTGATCACTGCGGTCGAACACGCGGGCAAGAGCGTGGCCTCGAGCGGCATCACGGCCATGATCGGCTTCAGCGCATTGCTGCTCGTCGATCAGGGCATCTTCGGCGGCATCGGCATCGGTATCGCCTTCGGCATCATGGTCTCGCTGCTCGTGGCACTGTCGCTGCTGCCTGCGGTACTGACAATCGCCGGCGATCGCCTGTTCTGGCCCCGGAAGGTCTATAATACCGGGACCACCGGCGTCGTCCGGAACTTCTGGTCCAGGATCACCCGCAAGGTGATCCGGCACTCGAAGCTCATCCTGGTGCTGGCATTACTCACCTGCATTCCGGCAGTCTACTTCACGCTGCAGCTCCAGCTCGGCGCCGACTACGTGGCCAACATGGCCCCGGGCGTCGAGAGCAAGATGGGCTTCGATGCGATCAACGACGCCTTCGGCAGCGGCAGTGTGGATAAAGTCATGGTCCTCATGACCCTGCCGCAGGACGCCCGCGACTCATCGGGCAACATCTCCGCGCCTGTCCTGGACCAGGTGGAAAGCGTGTCCGCCATGCTGTCAGGCGTCCCCGGGCGTGGATAATGTCTATTCCATGACCCGTCCCGACGGCGAGACGATCAGTTACACCAACCTATCGGCATACCCGATGATCGAGCGCGAGTACTACCAGGCCAGCATGAACGACAGCCTGGGCAAGGACAACCGTACGATCGTAATGTACACGTCGTTCCTGGGCTCGCCCTACTCCATCGAGAACAGCAAAGTGATCGACCACATCCGGGCAAACCTAACCGCCTACGCTGAGACGTCCGGCCAGGGCGCCACGTTCATGGTCGGCGGCTCCCCCGCAGGCCTGCATGACTACCAGTCGCTGGTCACCGGCAAGTACAACACGGTTTATGCCCTGGTGCTCGTCGGCGTCTTCCTGGTGCTCATGGTGCTGTTGCGCTCGGTGTTTACCCCGCTGCGGCTCATCCTGACGCTGCTCGCCAGCGTGGTCTGGACCGTCGCCGCCTACGTGGTGATCTACCAGATATGGGGCGGCCTGAGCACCGAATGGCTGCTGCCCATCTTCCTGTTCTGTGCCCTCATGGGCCTGGGCGTGGACTACGACATCTTCCTGGTGTCGCGCATCCGCGAGGAAGTGCTGAAGGGCAAGACCGACGAGGAGGCCATCGAGCACGCCGTAGAAGCGACCGGTACCATCATTACGCTGTGCGGCGCGGTCATGGCATCGGCCTTCGGGTCGATGATGATCTCCAGCAGCCTGGAGCTGAAGGAGTTCGGCTTCGTGCTGTGCTTCGCCATTATCCTCGACGCAACGCTGATGCGGCTGGTGATCGTGCCGGCCATCATGGTGCTGATGAAGAAGTACAACTGGTGGATGCCGTTCATGGGCTCCATCGAGGACCAGCGCAAGGCGCTTGTCGAGGCGAAGAAGGAATTGCCGGCCGAGATCGTCGTGAGGGAAAAATAAGGATTGCATTGAGAAAGATAGCCCCGTATCATTTTTACGGGGCTATAAATTTTTATTGATATTCAGGCAATGAGAGATCGCTCTGCTCAGGCTATGCGACTCCTGTCAGGGCCGCTAGGGGCGCCAAGAGCCAAGGGCGCCAAGACGTTTATATACGGCGATTTTCTTAAAACAAATAATTTGAGGCCAAGGAGATCAAGGAGCTTAAGGTGCCTAAGTCGAGGGAGGGATAAGGAGTCCAAGGAGAACGGTTTTTAAAAGGGAGCCCAAGGAGCTAAGGAGACTAAGGAGCTTTTTTCATATTAGTCCTCCTTATGCTCCTTAGCTCCTTGGGCTCCGTTTTTAAAATAGTTCTCCTTCGGCTCCTTCCTTCTCCATAGACTCAAGCACCCTGGCTTCCCTGTCCTCCTTGGTCTCCCGATGAGTAAAAAAGCCTTGGCGCCCTTGGCTACCTGGCGCTCTTGGCGAGCGTGACAGGAGTAGCATAGCCTTAACAAGGCCTGATTCTAATAATCCTAAAAAAATCATCGTCTGCCATATTTCCAGACGATAAAGCCGAACGCCAAAATTGCCACGAGCGCGATGCCAATACCCGCTCCGAGCCAGGTGTTGCTCGTCGCATAGCTGACTGTCATGTACTTTTGATCGCTCTTCGCTCTCGCCGCTCGTAGCGCGCATGTACAACTTATCATTACCGTTGCCCGCATCAGCTTTAGCGTAGAGTTGTATGACAAACCGCTGTGATTCGCCAGGATTTAACTCTTCGACAGTCCGAGTGTTTACCGTGGCTGTCAGCGACTGGGGCACGTCGCCCTGGCCGATGTCCAGCATCACGTTAGTGAGCCTGGACGTGCCATTATTGCGGATGATAGCCTCTACGTTACGGTTCTCGCCTGTGTTAAGAGAAATATCGTCAGGGACAATAAGCTCGATCCGGTAGTCAGTATCTTTTACAGAGTCTACGAACAGCTTGAGCTCGCCGGTGTCATTCGCCGAACCGGCTGCGATGGTAACGCTATTGCTTCCGGCATCCAGCGGAGTCATTTTTACCTGTATGGTCTGGCTCGACTTGCTGGGCACGAACACGCGGTTGACCACGTCGCTGCCCGAGAGCAACTGGACGTTCCAGCCCGGCGGGGCATCTTTCACAGCCAGCGTATACACCCGGTCCACGATACCGTTATTCGTAATCTTTACCGCGAACGAAACCGATTCGTTCACCTTGACAGTCTTACCCGGAAAATCGGTCGAAAGTTTAACACCGTTAACACTGCCCGCTATACTGCTCGTGGCTACAGGTATATAGCCGACATACAGCGGATTATCCATGACATGGTACCCCGCGCCATTGTTATCCAGATACGATGACTCGTAACCTCCTGAACGAGCTTCTACCCCGTAGTAGCCGTTAGGTACGAGGATGCCGAACACGCCGTTATCGTTCGTGCTCCCGGTATAGACGGCCTGCGAGGATTTATCGGTAACAGTGACCGCAGCGTCTTTCAACGGGGTGCCGAGTGACGCGTCGATCACCGTGCCGCTAATCACGTAAAGATTCTTAAGCGTAATGTTTACCATACTGTCCGTGCCGACATTGCCAATTCCCGAACCCGGGCCGTATCCCTCCCGGGAGGCAGTAAACGTGTACTGCCCGTCAGGCAGCGAAAAACTGGCCAGGCCATCTGAATTAGTCTGGTCGGAATAGGTGGTACCGCCGGACTGGACCGCGATCATGGCACCACCAAGCGGACCCTTGCCGTCCCTGACCGATACGGTGATCGGAGAGTCGGCAAGAGCCGTAGAGGTGAAACCATATAATAATAGTAAGCATATCAGGGCAGACAGTAAAAATCGCAGGATTTTCATCGCTGCTCACCAGCAACCGGCCTCGTAACATCCAGGAAGATCTCATTCAGCGAAGGACGGTAACTCTCAAGCTCCGTAATAACGCCCTTCTCTCTCAGGATCGATCGGGACACGTCCTCCGACACGTCCTCCTTCGCGTTGATAAGGAAAAACCCGTCATTCCTTACAATCGAATAAACACTGGCAATGCTCTTCAGCGAATTCCTGACCGCGCCCTCATCCAATTCTTTCACCCGCAGTTTCAACTGATAGCCCTGCCTCCGCGAATACTGGTCCACCAGCTCATTAACGTTGCCGCAGATCTTCATCTCGCCGTTAATGATAATGCCGATACGATCACAGATCGCCTCCACCTCCGGCATCACATGAGAGGTCAGGAATATTGTCTTGCCCTTCGCCTTCAACTGTCGCATCAACACACGGAAGTCCTCGGCGCCCTGCGGGTCGATGCCAGCAGTAGGCTCGTCAAACATCAACACCTGCGGATCGTGTACGATGGCCTGTGCCACGCCGAAACGCTGCCTCATACCCTTGCTGAACTTGCCGATCTTCTTATTCTTCGCATCTTTAAGACCCACGAGATCGAGGGTAGCCTCGACCTTAGCATCCAGGTCCTTCTTATCCAGGTCGTAGAGGCTGCCGTAAAACTTGAGGTTCTGGCGGGCGTTGAGATTATCATAGAAACCTGCAGGGTCGGGGAGCACGCCGCAATGTTTACGCACGTCCAGCACCTGGTGAATAATGTCAAAGCCTGCCACTTTGCCGGTACCGGAAGTGGGCTGCACCAGGCCGAGCAGCATCTTCATCGTAGTGGTTTTGCCTGCGCCGTTAGGCCCAAGAAAACCGAAAATCTCCCCGTCATTCACTTTCAGGTTGAGATTGTTAACAACCGCTTTCTGATCGTACTTCTTCGTCAGGTCGAATGTTTCTATCAACACTACTCCTCCAACAATTTTGCTATCTCATGTCCCCTGGGACTGAGAATAATATTAACCGAAGAGCGACCATTTTCACTGATAACCAGGCCCAGGCTGGCAAGTGATCTTTCCTCTTTATACCCTTTGCCGTATCCCAAAATGGCTCCTTTTGTATTTGTATAGCTGGCCTTGATGTTCCTGGATATCTCAAAGATGGTGGTATTATCGGGGTTTTTCCTTAAAAATATTAGGATATCCCTGCGAATTTTACTTCTGGACAACGATTTGTACAAATCGTGGCCACACCTCTCAATTGATTGGAGCTTATCCATTGACACACACCATCCATCAAATTTCCCCCAAAACTTCAATGTTATTTTTCGATTGATAATATAAGGGCTTTATGTCTCGATCATCTAAGAACTGGATTCTTAGATGATTGGTACACAAGCGTTTTGAAAAGCTGGTATTAAGCTTATCCTGGTGAACCAATATGCAAAATAAGCGTATGCTGACAGTAGTTTTACTATCAATAGTCCTAGCGACATTGATGATAGGTACAGTCGATGCATCGAGTGTCAAACAGGATAAAGCAAAAAATGGCGGATATGTGATTATACCGGCTACAGATTCTGCCCTGGTATTTCGTCCAATGACTGTTTCTTCGTCGATTACCCAGGGTCAGACTAACTGGCATTCGGAGATCGTCTCAGGATTTTATACGTCATTGCACGTTGATTTGAACTGGGGTGACCAGTATGATTCCCTTAGATTAAAAATTTACACCCCTGATGGATATACGCTAGGGCCGTACTACGATAATGCTGACGGCAATACCGATGGCAGGATTAATATTTACGTGAACAATGCCAATGGGATTGCACAGGGAACCTGGTATTACGAAGTTTATGGTGATAGTGTAACAGGAACACAAAGTTATACTATTTGAAGTGCGTAATCTTCCTTATGCAATGGTATGGTAAATGTTGCATAAGGATATTAATATTTATTATAATAGTGTATCTGATTTCTACTAATACTTATGCACAGTATAATGTAGGAGCCAGCCCCTTGCCTGGTAATAATATAAAAGAAGGGGGCGCAGAAAATAGCGTCCCATTCTGGCAACTACCGTTGTGGATACAGGTTTCATTTATACTGGCTGCAATTATTGCCGGATTGGGAGTCATTAAATTTACTCCGGTCCTCCTCGGAAAATTAAAACATCTGGTAGAGAACAGAAGAAGGGATCTAATTTATACATATATCCAGAGCAATCCGGGGAGTACGGTGAGAGACATTTCCAGAAGTGAAGGCATCAACATTGGAAGCGTTAAATATCACGTAAACCAGCTCGGCATGGCACAAAGGATAGTGCCAAAGAGGATAGGAAAATTCTTAAGGCTTTTTCAGAACTCGAATACATATACGGATAAAGAAAAATTAGTATTATCAGCGTTTAAAAATGAGACAAGCAAATCAATATTGATTTTCCTTAAAAATAATCCGGGCGCTATCAACAGGCAAATCGCGGACAATTTTGATATTAGAGAGAGTACAGCGCACTGGTATATGGATTCATTGCTACGCAACAGGATAATAACGTATGTAAAAGAAGGTAAATATAAACGGTACTATATCGAAGAGGAAGTAGTACCGATTATCGAAAAATTTACCAAATAACCCTTTTTAATTTTTATTTATACACATATGTGCATACCAATTTATATACTCTACAGAAAATTGTATTTTTAGGAGTTGCCCTGCGGGTACCGGCTTGACAAACGATGCCCGCCAGGCGACTCGGGAGTGATTTGGTATGTTAAAGAACAAACTACTAGTATTGGCTATCGCAGGTTTAATACTTGCGGTAGGCATGATAGGAACTGCAAGTGCAGCCACATACACCTATTCCGGGACTTTCACCTCAAGAACAGATGGTACGAATACAAACGCAATTATGTATTCGTCGGGCAGTTTCTCCGATTTGCATTACAGTTCTGATTCTGTAAGTTGGAACAATAAATGGACTAATAACGATAATGTAGATCATGATGTTAGTACGCCCTATTCATGTTTCGCATTGTCTTCCGGTTATTCTCCAACTCACTATTGTGCAGCGTTTTCAGATTGCCCATCTAGTGGTGCCATTTCAAACTCTGTACCTTTGAGACCATGGACACCAGCTACTTACGGTGTAAATGCTTGGCATAACTACGGAGGTAGTTTAAATTCAGATGCTGACACATACATGACATTCACGGTAGTAGGACAATAAAATTTTTTTATTTTTTATATTTATTAAACATATAGGTTGGCTAAAATGAGTAATCTAATGAAAATTGCGGGTAAAGAGTTCTCAGATCTACTGAGCAATGGCATGATCCATATCGTGCTTGCTACATTCGTTATTTATATCGTTATCAGCTTAAATCAGCTCACCGGTGTGGTTAACAATTCTATGTCTATGTTTATGTTTAATAATGATACGGGTATTGCTGCCGCTCATACACTGTTTTATGTCTTTAGGACCTATGGGGCTTTCGTGGGCGTTATGATCGGCTATCAGGCTATTGCGAAAGACCTGTACAATAACGCAATGAACACATTAATTGTCAAACCGGTATACAGGGATACGATAATCAATGGTAAACTAATCAGTATAGCCGCGTTTTTGCTGTTGCTGATGGCGATTATAACGATGTTTTATACGGCCGCCCTTTTTATTATCTTCGGTGATCAGTTTGCTTCTTGCCTGAACAGCTATCTCGGCTTGCTACCTATAACAATTATCGTCCCGTTGCTGTATGTTATGGTGTTCGTGTCGTTATCGATGCTCATATCTCTTGTCATTAATAGCCGTGCTCTCGGGCTTACTTTGAGCCTGTTGCTCGTGTACATTTCTACATTTATTGCGTCGGGTAATTTTGCAGGCGTGATTTCAACTATGTTTCCCGGCAATCAAAATTACGTCGAAAATATTATCGTGGGTTGGTCTCCGTTCGGCATATTGTTGCAGATCATGGATCATGCGTATGTGAATCTTGCAACTACTTCGATCGTTAGTATCATGAACATTCAGGGGGACGTTATGAAGTTAGTGCTATTTATTGCCGTACCTGTTATTTTGGGTTACGTAATTTTCTTAAGGAAGGATATGTCATGAGTGGTATTCGAATACTGTATCTGGTCGCAAAAAACGAGTTGAGACGAGTCCTCTTCCATCCCCTCAATATGGTACTTGTAGGTATCATCATCGTTCTGATATATGTGAATATGGCCGCTTATGCATCCACTCCTAAGAGCATTACAATCGATCCCGGTTCAGGTGGCGATGTCTTTATTCTAGCTTATAAGAATGTATTATGGATGCTGTCTTACCTGATGGTAATCTTCGTAGGGTTTTATGGATTGATGTCCGTTTCCGAGGAACGATTTAAACATATCCTCGACGTGCTGATCATGAAACCGCTCTACCGCAGAGACATTATCATAGGCAAATTTATAGGCCTGAGTTGCTTTGCCTTTATTTCCTCGTCATTGATCCTCTTGTTGACCTTTGTATTGCTCACAAGTTTCTTCAGGCCGCCTTTATCGATGAGCGACTTTCTTCTGCGAATCCTGTCACTTGATTTTAGTATAACGATTATTTGTTCTTTGACCGTAGGCTTGGCAATCCTCGCTAGTTTGTTGTTTAAAAACATATTGACATCCGCCTCTGTATTCGTCACCTACCTTTTCGCCGACTGGAACGGTTACATCTTAGCCAATTTACATACACCGCCGATATCTCCGTACCTATTATTCGCTAAAGCGGTGTTCCCAGTCTCTACGAGTACTACGTGGATCAACCTATTCAATGCAAACTCGTTTATGGGATGGTTTGGGGCTGCTTTGCCCTTTATAGTTACGTTACTTTCGCTTACCGTATTAGTGGTGCTGTTAGATTGCTTCATTTTGACGAAAACCGATGATACCAGGATGGGATAGACCTTGAGAGCATTAGCATGTATCATTATATTATCCCTGTTAGTTTTCGTGTTGCCCGTTTCAGCATCCGCATCGAAAGTTGTGTCCATATCAGCGGGGGAAAGTCATTCGCTCATCCTCCAGGACGACGGAGATGTGTACGCTTGCGGTACGAACACGCTTGCGGAATGCGGTGTTGGCTACGCAGGCGGTACTATTAAAGACTATACACAGGTTCCGATCTCGAACGTGATAATGATCTCTGCGGGAGGCGCAGGAGGTCTGGCGTTGAAAGATGATGGGACGGTGTGGGCGTGGGGAGCTAATAGCCTTGGACAGTGCGGTAATACTGTTGCGGATGAGCTGTCCGGGTTTACTGTACCCGTTCAGGTTAAAGGCCTATTAAATATAACGATGATTTCTGCAGGCCCTGGCTGGAATCTTGCCTTAAGAAGCGATGGGACTGTCTGGGGCTGGGGCTCTAACTATTATGGGGAGATCGGGAATACTGTTTCTAAACAGAATCCTGTGCCCGTACAAATATCCGGATTAAGTAATATCCAAAAAATTTTTGCAGGAGCTGATGCTTCTTTCGCTATAGATAAAACCGGCACGCTTTGGGGTTGGGGCAGTAACATTCTGGAAGTTAATGGCACACAAGCCGTTTATGGCGTGTTGAACAGCAATGGTGTAAGTGGAGTACAGCACAGTTATGATGTTTACGGGATACCAGTGCCTCAGGCAAATGGTACTACGATATCGATTGGTACCATCATACCGGGCCCTGGCCAGGAAAAGGCGTATCGGACTCCGATAATAGTGAATAACCTCACAGATGTCGTATCAGTAGGAAATCGCGGAGAACATATCTTTGTCCTTAAGAGCGATGGTACAGTATGGGGGTGGGGACAGAGTTATGGAGGTAGCTTTGGAAATGATAGCGCTAATAAAATGGGGCTCTATGATCCATCACTGTATGCGTTTTCGCCGGTAAAGGTGGATGGGTTGAGTAATGTCGTCCAGATTTCTGTTGGTTATAGTCATGCTATGGCGTTGGAGAGCGATGGTACGGTTTGGACCTGGGGAGATAATAGTAATGGCCAGGTAGGTAGAGCGGGTTTCACTTCAACATACCTTCCGGGGCGTATTAGCCTCACGGGGGTAAAGGAGATAAGTGCAGGTTATGATTTTTCAATGGCCATGTTAAATGACGGATCGGTATGGTCGTGGGGCTTCAACTACTACGACCAGGTAGGGAATGGCCAGCACGACCAACGCGTGTACAACCCGGCAAAAGTATTCCCCCTCCCGGGCCAGGGTTTTACGAAAGACATTGTACAAAGCAATGGAACGTTGACAGAAATAAATTTTACCTTAAATTTGACCAATCCCACACAAAACTCTGCTATAGCAAATGCGACCAATTTAACAGGGGATGCAGGGGACAATGGTTTACCAGTAACAGGTCTGAGGCTCATCAGCATATTTACGATAATTGCCATCGGGATCGGTGTTGTATATCTGCTATATAATCGTTATATAAAATAGCTGATTTAGCATCCGGGTCACAAAGGACATGCCATAACAAATATGCTTCGAAGTTCGCTCAAATGATGCCCATGACCCGCAGTGAGACGCAGGTGACGAAGATGACGGCTATGTAAATGAGCGCGAACTTGTCGATATGGTCATTAGGATCGAACCGGCCGTCATCGTTCCCGAAATATTTTTCCAGGAAGCTCTGTGTCTCTGCCATGCGATTACTCTTATATCGTCCATATTAAAAAGGCTTTGCTTTTTATTTGCCATATATATTTTCGAATATTGATTTTCCTTAAAAATAATCCGGGCGCTATCAACAGGCAAATCGCCGATAGTTTTGATATTAAAGAGAGTACGGCGCACTGGTATATGGACTCATTGCTATGCAACCGGATCATAACCTATGTAAAAGAAGGTAAACATAAAAAGTACTATATCGGAGAGGAAGTACTACCAATTATCGAAAAATTTTCCAGATAAACCTTTTTAATTTTTATCTATGCACATATGTGCATACCAATTTAAATACTCTACAAATAATCGTATTTTTAGGAGTTGCCCGGCGGGTACCGGCTTGACAAACGATGCCTGCCGGACAACTCGAGAGTGATTTGGTATGTTAAGAAACAAACTACTAGTATTGGCATTCGCAGGTATAATACTTGCGGCAGTTGCCTGTGACAGCGCGATGGCCAGCTGCAGGTTTAATCCCATCCAGTCGCAGCTATCGGGAAGCGGCCTAAGCGTTTCGGCATCCTGGGTCGTGACAGATCCCAGCGAGAGCCAGACTATTGCCAGTGGCGATACAGGCTATATTTACTGTAAGAACTATTATCAGAACAGTGCCGATCGCGGTACTGTAGATACGTACTGGGGCAGGGACATATACGGGGCAACCGGCATCATTACACCCAATTTTAGCTATGAATCTGCCATCGAAGTCGCTCAAGGCCAGACGGAATGGGTAGACCAGCAGGCACAGCTCGTCAGCGGTAGCAAGCCTACCGACACGTATAGGTATGAGCAGACACAGATCTTTTACCCCCGGCCTCCGACTGCATCGTGGAACCCGAATCCGATGACGCAGAAAGGGCTCGTAATTGTTTAATGAGTAAATTATTAATTTATTTTTTTAGGGTGGCATTATGGTCAATGCGTTTAAAGTGGCAAAAAAAGAGTTCGTGGATCTTTATAATAGCTGGCTTGTCATGGCCATATTAGTGGTCTTTCTTTTCTCTATCCTTGTAACAATATACGGTTATCATCAGCTGGTGTCGGTCCAGCCGGGTGGCAGTACGGGCCTTCTTAA
This sequence comes from uncultured Methanocellaceae archaeon, assembly GCA_963769045.1. Classification (GTDB taxonomy): domain Archaea; phylum Halobacteriota; class Methanocellia; order Methanocellales; family Methanocellaceae; genus Methanocella_A. The sequence continues at coordinate 165,189 of CAVYKK010000028.1, read as the reverse complement.
TGCTGTTTTGAACGGCCTCTGGTATACTCTGGCATATTACGGCTTGTTTGTTGGCATTGTGATTGGTTTCGCTTCGATTGCGGGGGAGAAGCACAGGAATGCGTTGAATACTTTGCTGGCAAAGCCATTGTATCGTGACAGTATTATCAACGGCAAGCTGGCGGGTACTGCGGCTTTTCTCTGCTGCGTCTTCGGGCTTGCCATCGCGTTTTTCACGTCTGTCATGTTCATTGTTTATAAGGGACTGTTTTTTTCGGTATTTATCAGGTATGTGGAGGCTCTGCCGCTGATGTTTGTCCTGGCTTTGGGCTATGTGCTCATTTACGTGTTGCTGTCGATGCTGATCACTGTCCTGGTCCGCGACCCGGCGTTTGCCCTGATCTTCACCGTTTTCCTGGTGTTCATTTTCGACATCAGCACGACCAATAACGTGGCTGGTTTCGTCTCGACGATCCTCTCGGGGGGACAGGACCTGGCGCTTCGACAGGCTATCGCCCAGTGGAGCCCGATGTCGCTCATGGATAATATCGGCAGCAGCCTGTATCCGCCGACGATCAACGGTATGGCCATGCTGTCGATGTTCTCGGCGGATTCGCTTGCAGTGAAACTGGCAATCTTTCTGGTGGTAGCAATGGTGGCATCATATGTCGTTTTCATAAGGAGTGACGTTTCATGAGCCATGTCTATTCGACCGTGCTGAAAATTGCGGGTAATGAGTGCAGTAGGGTGGCGGGACACCCGTTGGTTATCATTACATCCTTAGTGCTTTTCATATTCGCGGTACTGAATGGTCTCGGTGGCAAAGAGATGTTAGTGGACCTGGCAGGCTCTGACCCGGGCAACGTGATAATAAGCACCGGGTTAGGCCAGGTATTGTACAGCATCGCTTTCCTTTGCACGATTGTCGCTGTGTTTGTCGGGGCTATGTCTGTGGTACAGGAGCGATCGAAGAGCTCTTTGTTACTGCTGTTAACGAAGCCTTTGTACCGGAGGGACATCATCGCCGGTAAATTCCTTGGATTAAGCCTGTTCATGTTAGTCTTTATTGCGCTTAACGTGGCTGTCAATGTTTTTATGATCGTCCTGTTTTTCCAGGCGCCCGTGCAGACAGTCGAATTCTTATTCAGGATATTTTTCTTTATCCTCGTTCTGTTCATAGAGTGTTCTCTCTCGCTGGCCATCATGATGCTGGCCGGAGTTATACTTCAGGACTTGTTGAAGGTGGCACTCGTCGCAGTCACTTACGTCTATCTGGAATGGTTCGCGTTGATACAGGCCTACATCGGATGGTGGACGAACGTCAGCCCGAGGTCTATGTTTTTCTCCATTGTCCTGGGAAGCGGAACCTTGCTGGATACATCAATCGCGTACACGACGTGGCTGGGCCGGTTCCTTCCGCAGATCCTTCTCATGGTCGTGCTTACTGTCGGCATATTTCTGCTGGATTGCGTGGTATTCGCGAGGAGGTCTGAAGCCTTGAAGGCCGAAAACGGACAGGAAAATGTTATGGATCAATTATGGTATGAAAATAAAGGGAAGGTGGATCGATGACTACTCGGTCGTGGTTTATCGGGATGGCAATGCTAATGTTTTTCCTGGTTTTGCCGGGCGTTTCAGTCTGTGAAGCTTCGGTACCGGGCATTGTTTCGATGAGCGGAACTTATGATCATGTCTTTGCTGTGTTGAGTGATGGCTCAGTGTGGTGGTGGGGGGATAACAGTCCTCTGCCAAAGCAGATTGCAGGCCTCACTGATGTGAAACAAGTCGACATGTGGACGGGGGGTTGCGTCGCGTTGAAGAACGATGGCACTGTCTGGACCGGGTATTTTGATGGTTCGCCGCCGGCCTGTTTGACGCAGCTTGGCGATGTCAGGCAAATATCGGACGGCTCACTATTGAAGAATGACGGCACGGTATGGGTATGGCACCGGTATCAAAACGTCGGGACACCTTTCAGCAAGCCGGTTCAAGTTCCCGGGTTAACGGATATGGTTTTTATCGATCATTGTGTCGGTGTGCGTAGCGACGGTACTGTATGGGAGTGGGGCGTTACCATGGACAGCTCCGGGCTTCGCACAGGCAGTGACGATGTGACGCCTGTACAGGTGCCTGTTACTGATGTAAAGACTGTGTTATGCGGCGAAACTTTTGGCGCCGTACTGAAAAATGACGGTACGGTGTGGTCCTGGGGGCAGAACTCGATGGCTCAGCTGGGTAACGGTAAGCGCGATACCGAGTATTATCCGACTCCGGCCCGGGTGGACGGATTATCCGATATCGTGGCCATTTCCTGTGGTGACTTCTATACTCTGGCCATTAAAAAGGATGGTTCGCTTTGGGGCTGGGGTAACGACAAACAGCTGGAGCTCGGGATCGTACCGGTGTGCTATGTTACGAGGCCGGCTCACCTCACCTTGATCAGCGATATCGATCGGCTTTACACTGTCGGGGCAACAAGTTTTGTAGTAAAGATAGACGGAAGTTTATGGTCGTGGGGACAGAACTGTCTGGGCCAGCTTGGCGACGGGACCATAAACGATCCGATGACGTTTGATCCGAAGAATCATGGTAAGGAGACGCCTGTCAGGGTTTTATTGGATACAGGTACAGTGGACGATCCGACTGTGACGCCTGCAGCCACTCCGGGTGCTACACCTACCACAGCGCCTTCTATAACCCCGGTGCCGACTGATACGCATGTTTCGCCGACAGTTACAGCCCGGCCCTCGTCTACCTATCAGCCAGGTGCGTCTTTGATACCATCAGCGACACCTACTATGGTGCCTCTGCCTGATACGTCCAGTATGCCTACTCCTGGCTTCGGGTTTGGCACTTTTGGACTGCTCTGCAGCGTACTCTTCATCGCTGGTGTGGCATCAGTTTTAACGGGTAACAAAAAGAGGTAACATTACTTCTATTTTTTTAACCACGGAATTGCATTTTACACTTTTTTCTTGATTATATGACTCCCATGACCCGCAGTGAGACGCAGGTGACGAAGATGACGGCTATGTAAATGAGCGCGAACTTGTCGATATGGTCGTTAGGATCGAACCGGCCGTCGTCGTTCCCGAAATATTTCTCCAGGAAGCTCTGTGTCTCTACCATGCAATTACTCTTATATCGTCCGTATTAAAAAGACTTTGCTTTTTATTTGCCATATATATTTTCGAAACCTCAAGGCCCGCTTAACTGCAGAAATCCATTAGTAATGTTTAAATATTATCAGTATAGTCTATGTGCATACAATAATGTATAATGTTGTACATAGGTGTTAACGTGGACTTCGACGAGATCATGCAGTCATGCAAGGAACATTACCGGCCTTTCCGGGGCGACGTACCGTATATCCGGAAGCCCCGGAGCCTCATCCGCTCGATTGAAGCGGCGAAGAGCGACGGGAAGCGTCCGGTGATTGCCGAGATCAAGCCCGCGTCGCCAACGGCAGGGAAGATCAGGCACGTCGAAGACCCGGGACAGCTCGCCAGGGACTACGAGTCATCCGGCGCCTGCGGCATCTCGGTGCTCACGGAGCCCAGGTACTTCCATGGCTCGCTGGAAAACCTTCAGTGTTCGACCTGTGTCAAAGTCCCGGTGCTGCGCAAGGATTTCTTATTCGACCCGGTACAGGTCCGGGAGTCATATTTCTACGGGGCTGACAGCCTGCTGCTCATCTCGTCCTTTTTCCATGAAGAGTCCCTGGCGTATATGATCGCTACCTGTCGCAGCTACAATATTGAGCCACTGGTAGAAGTGCACGACCTGGCCGACATCGAGCGGTCGCGGATTGCCGGGGCGCATCTCTACGCGATCAACAACCGGGACCGTCACACGCTGTCGATCGACCGGTCGCGCACTGCCACGCTGGCAAAGCACGTGGACGGCGTCACTGTCAGCGCGTCGGGCATCTCGACCGTGGCTCAGCTGGACGAGGCTTTGCGCCACTGCGACGCGGCGCTCGTCGGCAGCGCGCTGATGAGTGCCGGGAACCCCGGCGAAGCATTGAAAACGCTCGTATATGGTGATCAGTGATGGATACGCTCATACAGGAAATCCGGCAGAGGAAATCGCAGCCCGCCGGCATCGTGCCGGTCATCGAGCCACTCGACAATGACATCGACCCGCTGGAGGCATTCCGCCGGCTGAACGGGAAGAAGGCGTTTCTGCTGGAGTCGGCGGAGCGGGGCGGCAAGTCGGCCCGGTACTCGTTCGTCGGCGCGGGCGACCGCTCGATACGCATCCACTGCGGGAAGATCGTCGTCGACGGCAGGGATATCGGACCTTACGAGGGCGGCCCGCTGGCGTTCATGAAGGACTTCATGGCAGGGTTCCGGATGCAGCCGCCGGTGTACTTCTTCGAGGAGTCGTTCAGCCGGGGCATCCCGTCGCTGCCGCCTTTCTACGGTGGCTTGGCCGGGTACGTATCCTACGACTTCGTCCGCTACATAGACCCCATCGGTGACACCGCAGCAGATGATACGGGATGTGCGGATGCCGACCTGCTGCTGGCCGAGGACATGATCGTCTTCGACCACGTCCAGGGTGTCAAGATGCTGGTGGCAGGCGCCCGGGAAAACGATAAGCGTTCGCTGATCAATGCGCGGGAGCGCCTGCGTGCGATGAAAGAATCGCTTAGCTTGCCTCCCGTGACAGGCTCGCGGCCCGCGCAGAAGCCGATCACGGTGAGCTATCCGACCACGAAGGAGCAATACATGGACATGGTGAGCCGGTCGAAGGAGTACATCCTCGACGGCGATGCCTTCCAGATCGTGATCTCCCAGCGGGCGGAGATCGATACGAATGTCGACCGCGTGGCTCTCTATCGTGCGCTCAAGGCGATCAACCCGTCGCCCTACATGTATTTCCTGGAGTTCGGCGACGCGGCCGTCGTGGGTTCCAGCCCGGAAATCCTCGTCAAGGTCGAGAACGGCCAGGTCATCGTCCGGCCCATCGCCGGCACCCGCCCCCGCGGCTCCACCCCCGAAAAGGACGCTGCGCTGGAGGCGGAGATGAAGGCCGACCCCAAGGAGGTGGCGGAACACGTTATGCTGGTCGATCTCGGCCGCAACGACGTGGGCAAGGTGGCGAAGTTCGGCACCGTCCGGGTGGACGACTTCATGGCGACGGAGAAATACTCCCACGTCCAGCACATCGTGTCCAACGTGGTCGGCGACCTGGCGGATGACAAGGACATGATCGATGTGCTGGCGGCCGCCTTCCCGGCGGGGACCGTCTCGGGGGCGCCCAAGACACGGGCGATGCAAATCATCGAAGAGCTGGAAGGCAGACGCCGCGGCCTGTATGCAGGCTGCGTGGGCTACCTGTCCTTCAGCGGCAACATGGACATGGCCATCGCGATACGCACCATCCTGCTGAAGGACGGCAAGGCCTACGTGCAGGCGGGCGCAGGCATCGTGATGGACTCGGAGCCTGAAAAGGAGTATGTCGAGTCGATGAACAAGGGAGCCGCGATGATCCGGGCGCTTGAAGCTGCGGCTGGAGGCAAATATGAAAGTAATGATTGTTGATAACGTGGATTCCTTCGTCTACAACCTGTACCAGTACGTCGGCGAGCTGGGCGCAGACCCTGTCGTCGTCCCCAACACGATCACCCTTCAAGAGGTAGAGGATATCGGGCCGGACCGGATCATTCTCAGCCCTGGCCCGGGAAAGCCCGAGGACGCGGGGAGCTGTGTCGAGATTATCCGCAACGTCGGCCGTAAAGTGCCGACCATGGGCGTGTGCCTGGGCCACCAGTGCATCGGCATCGCGTTCGGCGGCACCGTGTCCCGTGCCCCGGTGCCCATGCACGGCAAGACCAGCCTCATCAGCCACGACGGCAAAGGCATCTACGCCGGGCTCGGCCGCTCGATTACAGCCACCCGCTACCACTCGCTGGCCATCAAACGCGCAGGCTTCCCGGAGGCTCTCAAAGTGACGGCGACGACCGCCGACGGGGAGATCATGGGCGTACGGCACCGCGAATATCCCATCGAAGGTGTCCAGTTCCACCCCGAGTCCATACTGACCGGGGAGGGCAAGAAGATCATAGCCAACTTCCTTTACGGCGTCAACAACGCCGTCTACGGCGTCAAAAACGCCGTCCTCGGAGGTGACAACGCATGAGAGAGTACATCCAGAAGCTGGTCGATCGCCAGGAGCTGACTGAGGCCGAATCGGCTGAGGCGATGCGCGCGATCATGTCGGGCAAGGCGACACAGGCGCAGATCGGCAGTTTCATCACCGCATTACGCATGAAGGGCGAGTCCGTGTCCAACATTACCTCATTCGCAAAGGTCATGCGGGAGTTCTGCCAGCCGATACACCCGCATACGTCCCGGCCGCTGGTTGACATGTGCGGCACCGGCGGCGACCGGATCAAGACCTTCAACATCAGCACGATCTCCTCTTTCGTAGTAGCGGGCGCAGGAGTGCCTGTGGCAAAGCACGGTAACCGTTCCGTTACGTCTAAATCAGGCAGCGCCGACATCCTTGAGGCGCTGGGGGCAAAGATCGACCTGCCGCCGGCCACCGTCGAGCGGATGATCGAGGACATCGGTTTCGGGTTCATGTTCGCTCCGGTCTTCCACGCGTCCATGAAATATGCGATCAGCCCGAGAAAGGAAGTGGGCATCAGGACGGTATTCAACCTGCTGGGCCCGTTAACGAATCCGGCATCGGCGACGGCACAGCTCGCAGGCGTCTACGACGCTTCGCTGGTCGTCCCCGTCGCCAACGTGCTGCGCAACCTGGGCGTGGAACGGGCCCTCGTGGTGCACGGCATCGGAGGCCTGGACGAGGTATCGACGTTCGGGAGAACTATCGCCTGCGAGGTCAGGTACGGCGACATCATCACGTATGAGATGGACCCGGCCGACTTCGGGCTGTCAGAGGCCTCTCCCGCAGCGCTGTCCGGCGGCGACGCCGCAGACAATGCCCGGCTGGCGCTTCAGCTCCTGAAAGGCGAGGAGCGCGGGCCGAAGCGGGACGTGGTCGTCGCCAACGCCGCCTGTGGCATCTACATCGGCGGCGGTGCCCCGTCCATCCGTGAAGCGGTGAAGGTCGCAGCCGACGTGATCGACTCGGGCAAGGCACTGTCCGTGCTGGAAGCCTACGTCAGCCGTTCCAGGGAGGCTTCCGCGTGACGAGAGTGAAGATCTGCGGCATCCGCACCCCGGACGACGCGCTGGCCTGCGTGGCAGCGGGCGCCGACGCAATCGGAATGCTGGTCGATGTCAGCATATCGCCCCGCTGCATCAGCGCAGCGCAGGCCCGGTCGATCGTATCGAGCCTGCCGCCTTTCGTCACCCCGGTTGCCGTCATGATGCCGTCCTCTGCAGACGACGTGGTCACCGCCGGGCGGCTTGTCAAGCCCGGGGCCATCCAGCTTCACGGCGAGGAGCCCCCGGAGATGCTGCGGCGTATCAAGGGTCAGCTCCCATGGGCCCGTTTGATCAAGACCATCCATGTAGGCTCCGGAGGCGAGATCGCCAGGGCAAAGTCCTACGAAGGCTCGGCCGACGCGATCCTGCTGGACACGCTATCCCCTGCAGGCGGTGGCAGCGGCACGGTACACGACTGGGAAACCTCTGCCAGTATCATCGGCTCGGTGGACCTGCCCGTGCTGCTGGCTGGCGGTCTGACACCGGCGAATGTGGCCGATGCCATACGTGCTGCCCGGCCGTTCGCGGTCGACGTGTCGAGCGGCGTGGAAAACGGGGAGTACAGGAAAGACATTGAGAAGGTCCGGAATTTCATCGCTCGGGCCAAGGGTGTAAATACATAGTCATTCGTGAAAGATAGTTTACACTTAGCCGGCACCAAACACGACGTACACGACGTTTGTTTAAGAAGGTGGATATAGCCCCCAATTAAAGAAAAACGTTGTGTACGTCGTGTACGTTGTGTACGTTGTGTTAAGTGCCGGCGAACGCCTAAACTAATAACATTACCAACTTAAAGGACTTAAGACATGATCGAAGGCAGATATGGCGAATACGGGGGCACCTATGTGCCCGAGATGCTGGTGCCCGCGCTCAAAGAGGTCGCAGCCGGCTACGAGAAATATAGGAATGACACAGACTTCCGGGCGGAGCTGGACGACTACCTGCGGCAGTTCGTCGGACGGCCCACGCCGCTCACGCTGTCCCGGAACATGAGCCGGAAGTACGGCTTCAGGCTTTATTTAAAAAGAGAAGACCAGGCCTTCACCGGCGCCCACAAGATCAACAACACCATCGGCCAGGCGCTGCTGGCCAAACGCATGGGCAAGACGAGGCTGATCGCCGAGACGGGCGCCGGACAGCACGGCGTAGCTACGGCCACGGCGGCACGGGCGCTGGGCATGGAGTGCACGATTTACATGGGCGAGGTGGACATCGAGCGCCAGAAGATGAACGTGTTCCGCATGCGGCTGCTGGGCGCAGAAGTCGTGTCGGTCAAGAACGGCACGAAGACGCTGAAGGACGCGATCAGCGAGGCCATGCGCTCCTGGGTGACATGCCTCGACGACACGCACTACCTGTTCGGCACCGCCTACGGCCCGCACCCCTATCCGGCCATGGTGAAGGACTTCCAGAGCGTCATCGGCCGCGAGTCCAGGGCGCAGGTGCTCCGGGAGAACGGCGACCTGCCCGCCTGTGTGGTCGCCTGTGTGGGCGGCGGCAGCAATGCGATCGGCATCTTTTCGGGGTTCCTGAAAGATAAGGGCGTCCGGCTGGTCGGCGTCGAGGCAGGCGGCTGCGGCCTTGAATCGGGAAAGCATGCGGCACGCTTCCATGGAGGCAGCAAAGGCGTGCTCCACGGCTCGTATACCTACGTGCTGCAGGATAAGTACGGCCAGATATCCGATACGCACAGCGTCTCGGCCGGGCTGGACTATGCGGCCGTAGGGCCGGAACATTCCATGCTGCGAGACATTGGCCGGGCCGAGTACAGCTATGCCACGGACGACGAGGCGCTGCACGCGTTCCGGGAGCTGGGCATGGTCGAAGGCATCCTTCCCGCGCTAGAGTCGTCCCATGCCGTGGCATGGGCGATCAAGAATGCGCCGTCTCTTCACGGCAAGACGGTCATCGTCAACCTGTCCGGAAGAGGCGATAAGGACGTGTACACCGTCGCGAAGCACATGGGGGTCGACATATAATGTCGAGAAGAGATATGAAGCTGTCTGAGCAGTTCGACCGCCTTCGTGCAGAGGGCGAAGGTGCGCTGATCGCCTATATTACACTGGGCGATCCATCCCCGGCCGAGTCACTGGCCATAGCGCAGTCGCTCATAGACTCGGGCGCGGTGGACGTGCTGGAGCTGGGCATACCGTTCTCCGATCCGATAGCCGACGGTCCCGTGATACAGGCCGCCGTTGACCGGGCGCTGAAGGCAGGCATGAACACGGACCTCGCGTTCGACATCGCCGGTGCCCTGGACAAAAAGGTGCCAATCGTGTACCTGACCTACTACAATATTGTCCTGCAGTACGGCGTCGAGCGGTTTGCCGAATCGTGCAGCCGTTCCGGGGTGTCGGGCCTGATCGTGGCCGACCTGCCCCATGAGGAGAGCGCGGAAGTCCGTGCCGCCTGTGCGAAGCATGGCGTCGACTACATTAACATCGTGACTCCGAACACTAACGAAGCGAGGATGCGGCAGATACTGGATGGCTCTTCGGGCTTTGTCTACCTCGTCTCTACCATGGGCGTGACCGGCAAGAGGAAGGCGCTGTCGCAGAGCCTGCGGCCTGTCGTAGCCCGGGCGGTAAAAGCGTCCGGGGCGACTCCGGTGGCGGTGGGCTTCGGCATTTCGGGGCCCGACCACGTGAGCGAGGTCACAGGCATGGGCGCCGCAGGGGCCATCGTGGGCAGCGCCATCGTAGACCTGATCGCGAAGGGCACAAGCGCGGAAGATTTGAGAGCGTTCGTCAGGGGCCTCAAGCAGGCGACGAGACCGGTGGTCGCAGAGCCGGCGAAAAAGGGTAAAAAATAAAGCAAATATGATAAGCGAATATGAAAGGGCGCACGGCAAGTGTGCCGTGTCCCATCCTTTTTAATCGAAGCTCACAAGCATCATGTCCTTGACACTGCCGTCGCTCCGCTGTGCGATCACGTAGTACTGGCCCGAGGTGCCGGTGAACGTGTACGACTGTATGGATTTGTCCGCAGGACTGCCCGTCCAGGCCGCCGCGCCCGCATAACCGTTGGGCCCGAAGACGATCATGTTTTTAGGAGACTGCGCCATTCCCATCGACTGCGGCGACGTGGTCGAGTATGTCACATACACCGTCGTGCCCGCCGACACGGATACCGTCGGCACGCCCATCTCCTGCAAGCGCGATGCATCTACCTGGCCGATCGTGTTTATTGAAAACTTATTATCGCCCAGGGTGAACGTCTTAGTTTCGCTCATGCCGGAAGAGGTCATTCCTGCGCCGGCGGTTGTCTGCTGTGCCACGGCCGGCCCGACGACGATGGCCAGCGCCAGCATGATTAGAACCAGTGTTCTGGCTGTCTTGATCATTTTCCATTCCCCGAAACACTCAGTCTCCGCCCTGTTAAAACGGCCTGCCATGTACAAAAGTCAATTTTGGCATGACTGCTGCGACTTCTTCGATTATCCTTCGCTGTCTCGGCCTAAAAGAACGACATTAAAAAGGTAAAAAATGGAAAAGGGTCACTGGAAGATTACCAGTACCCTGTCCGTCGTGCCGCCGGACTGCTGCGTGATCAGGTATGCCTGTCCCGTGCTGCCGGTGAACGAGTACATCTGCATGGAGCCGCCCGGCCCCGCAATGGCGCCCGCGCCCGTGCCGCCCGTGCCGACGCCGACTCCGACGCCACCCGTGCCTGCTCCTGCGCCCGCTCCGACGCCGCCGACACCGACTCCGACACCGCCGGTTCCGGCCCAGACGCCCGTGCCGACGAAGCCGCCCGGCCCGAACACGATCATATTAGGCGTCTGTCCCTGCCCCGTGTTAATGTTCAGGGGCTGGCCGCTCTGCGAGGTGACATACACGGTCGTTCCCGCAGGCACTGTCATCACCCGCACGCCTTCGTTCTGCAGCTTTGCCACGTCGTCAGGGCTGACTGACACCATCGAGTACATATTTCCGCTCCCCAGAGAGAATGTCTGCGTGCCTCCCGTACCTGTGCTCACGCCTCCGCCGAAGAACTGTCCTCCGCCACCAGATGTCCACGTCCCGGTCCCGGCGCCCGCATAGGCCTGTGCCATGGCCGGCCCGGCGAGTGTCGCGATCGTGATCGCGACGGCAATAACGAATACTACCGCTGTCTTGCAAATTTTGATCATTTACCATCCCCGGCTATACTCTGTATCCGGCCTGTTAAAACGGCCTGCTGCCGACAAATATCCTTTTTAGCCTGCAGCGTGCAATATTATTCGATAAACGTGGCCGGGAACATGCTGAAAGATTGGTTTCGCAGAGCGCTGGGGCGCAGCACAAAAGACGATGACATCGAGCGAAAGCTGGGTCGGTACCTGACAGACGGCAATGCCTGTATGCTCCTGCGCCTCGTCCTCGAGAACCCCGGCATCCCGGCCACATCGCTCGCCGGGCGGGCGCACATGAATGAAGATACGGCCGCCGCCTGCCTGAAAAACCTGGCGGGCGACGGGCTTATCGTCTTCGAGCAGGCCGGCTATCACATCGCCGGGGCCGCAAAGGCTGCTGTGGTGAAGCACCTGCCGTTGAACTACCAGTGCCCGGGCATGCTGCGGGAATAGCATCGCTCAGCAGCCTTGTGCATTGAGCATCATATAGATGTCCGATACGCTGTCCGGACGTGTCGAGGACAGGTTCAGGTAGCAGAACGGGCAGTACGTCACAACCTTTGAAGTGCCGCCGTTGAAGGCCTTCTTCGCTTTCTCCCCCGCCAGAAGCCTGTCGTGAGTCATGAGGCCTGCGCCGGCACCACAGCAAGGGCTGGCGTTCTTGTTGCCGGCCCCCGGAAGCATCCTTCGCACAGTATCGCTCTTTTCCCTCGCGTGACAGGGGTCCTGCACGACGAAGCCTTCCCCCGGCGCGGTCATCTGGTCCAGCAGGTCAACGGCGAGGATGACCTCCGGCTCGAACCCGTCCCGGCCTTTATAATACTTGTTAAACGCGGCATAGCACCCGGGACATACCGTAATGATCCGTCGGACGCCTGCCTCCTTGAACCTCCGGACGTTCCGCTCTACGATCTCTGAACCGGACGCGCGATCCCCGAGGTTGAACAAGATGTTGCCGCAGCAGGGTTCATCGTCCATAAAGCCATACGCGATACCTTGCCGCTCAAGCAGGCTCTCGACCGAGGCGAGTATTTCCGGCGTCTTGTACGTCGGGGTGCATCCCCTGAACAGTATGGTCCCGCTAGCGTCCGGCCCCTTGCCCTTCCGGGCACCGACCGCGCCATACGGGTTGCCCGACCGACGAATGTTCCCGGTGATCTGGCCCAGGTGAGGCGCAATCATGTTTTTACTCACGGCTATCTCTCTCGCGCCTCTGTTGAGCGGGGCGGTGTGGCATTCGTTGCACAGCGTGCAGCTGTACAGGCCGTTCAGGTCCTTATCGCTCAGGCTGCCGGCCAGTTTGACTTTCAGGTTACAGTACACCGAGTTCAACGGGTTACAATTGTTAGCGCTCATGTGAATACCTCACTATATTGACACAATTTTACTTTCATTCGTTACGTGTCTGGTAACATCATTGAGGCAATGTAAGCTATTTATCGATATTTCAACAGGTTAATATACCCGGGTATATAATGTAATATCAGATACTCGGGCGGCGATACCATGGTCAACAGGACGAGAGCAAGAGGGGAGCGGGAGCCGAAGGGGAGGACCAAGACAGCGATCTTGCTGTACCTCGCTGATAGCGGCGAATGCACGTTCACGCAGGTCCGGGAATATTTGCGGGAGCGGTACAACATTAAAAGTACCAGGGACGTGAAGTTGCACCTCAACGACCTTGCCGCCGACGACCGGCTGGCGCTGATCGAGAAGATTCCCCACGGCAGCGGCAACGCTAACTCCTACCGCATCCGGGAAGGATTCAACAGCCTGAAGCGGCTGCATAACTACCTTGACGCTCAGGGCATGGTGCCGCACCTCATGAAGACGAAATATTTCGCCGGCTATACGGACTCCATGGATTTCGAGACCAAGGTACGGACCAACATCACCCGTAACTCTCTACTGGAGCTGTACGATGGCATGCTGGACGACCGGGGCTATGAAAGGATCGAGTCGATGCTGCATGGCATCGACGGGAGCGACAGGAATGAAATGGTCGAATGGATGCGCCGGGTCAGGGCGGGCGACCGGGACGACCCGCTGTCTGGCAGCTTCATGGCCATGATCGACCTGCTGAAGGAGGGCGACATCGACCGCCTCGGGGAGATATTCATCGGTCTTGTGGAGACGATCAGGGCGAATCGGGGCGGAGAGGACCTGTCGGAGTTCTTCGCGCTCATGTCCGAGCTCAGCATGCCCCGGGACCAGGTGAAAATGGTCCACGCCGCCCGGTGGTTCTCCCCGGGCGCGCTGGACTACCTGCTGAACTCATCTACGAATAATCGCATGTTCCCGCCGAATATCTTCCTTGCCTATGTGTACAGCCTCATACTGCAGGCCCCTCCCGGCGAGGCCCCCGACAGCCTGCCGGCGATCGATTTCGCCCGTTACAGGCGGTACGCGGCGGTGGTGCCCCGCCATTCCGGCGAGGCCCCGATCGCCCTCATCGTACGGTCGCTGTTCATCGCGGACATGGTCCATGGCCGGCTGGCCGTAAATGAAGTGCCGGAAGAGACATTGCGGCTGATATTTTCGTAATGCCGCCAGGCGCCCGCGCGCGGGCGACGGTTAGCCCGGCATGTAAAAATAAAAAGGGGCAGGTGATTCTACCTGCGCCCGAATTTTCTAACGACCAGAATCAGCCCGACGATCACAACGATAATGATGCCCACGCCGATGTACGGTATGTAGGAATCGGTGCTGACTTTGATTGTGTAGTCAAAAGTCTTCGCTCCCTGGTCGCTCTTCACCTTGATCGATACCGGATAGTCGCTGGCCACGATGTTGCCCGGCGGCTGTATCTTCACGCGTATCGTCCCCGAGCTGCCGGCAGCCATGCTGGCGGTCTGGTTAGGCGAGACGGTGGCGACCCACCCGGATGGCGCCGTCACATCGGCCATGATATTGGTCAGCGCGACTCCCCTGCCGGCATTGTTCACGTACAGGCTGATCTCGAACGTCTGTCCCGGCTTCGCGTCGTACGACAATTTCGGCGTCGAGACGATCATGTCGGCGCCGCTCTTGAGCTTGAGGGTAAGGCTTTTGCTGATCACGTCGTTGTCCGGCGAGGTCACGATCGCGGTGAACGCATAGTCCCCGGGCGCAACGGTATACGGGGGCATGATCTCCAGCGCAACGGTCTTCACGGCGCCTGCCGCGACGATGGTCTCCGATATCTCGGCCGTGCTGGCCGCGTCTTCCTTGAACCTGTAGTACCAGCCGTCCGGCAGGCCGGTCACGGCGAGCCTGTAGTCGCTCTCCGCCGGCCTGCTGTTCTTTATGTGCAGCTCGTACAGCACCTTATCGCCGATCGACGCCACGACCGAGCCGTACTTAGCCGAGACGTCTGTGGTATGGTTCACGCTGGTGACGTAAACGTACAGGTCGATCGGGACATTGTCGACGTATGCGATCACCCTCTTTTCCCCGATGCCCGAGGCTGCCGAGGTCTGTACTGCCAGGTCTACCGTGAGCGACTGCTGTCCCGGCACGTAGACCTTGTAGACGTTCTTACCCCCTGACAGGAACGAGAGCCCCCAGCCGGCGTCCGAAGACGCGGTCAGCGAGTACGTGCGGCCGTCCCGGTTGTTATTCTGTATGGCAATGGGAAATGTCACGCTGTCTCCGCCGAGAGCCTTCTGCCCGGGCACCGTACAGGTCAGCCCCGTCCCGGACTGTGCCGGGGCCACGGTGCTGCTCTGCGTCGGCCTCGAAATCTCCAGGTAGACCTTATCGGTGCTGCTGCTGATATTGACGACGAAGATGCGGATAATGTTATAGAAGTCCATGGAATTGCCGCGGCTGACGGTGCGGACCATGTCCTGGTAGCCGGCCCGGCTCACGGTTATCTGCACCGCCCCGTCGCCGCCGTCGAGCAGCGGGGTCACATAGCAGTCTTCGACATACACGAACGTCCCGTTCTCGTCCCAGTCGCGGAGCACAGTCTCGTAGCCGTCGCCGGCCGACGCCGGCTGGGTGCAGACAAGCACTGCCAGCGCCAGGACGATCAGCGGCAGGATCGCAAGTATCTTTCTCATGCTACATCCGACCTCATGAAGGCCATATACGAGATGCCGAAGGCCGCCAGTATGACGACCAGCAGCTCGATCAGGTTGGCCCACTGGTACTGCAGCGACTCGAAGAGCGTCAGCTGCTTCTGCTGGTTGAACATCCAGCTGTTGCCGTACATATCCGACGGGTTCCAGGGCTTCTGCTTGTTGAGCATCACGTTGGTCAGCCGGCTGTAAGAGTCAATCGGCGAGACGAGCGTCGCCAGGTCGCTGATCTGCTGCTGCGTCTTGAAATAGTTTATCGAGTCGTTCTGGTACTTCCACTGGGCTTCCTGGTACGCCTGCATCTCCGGGCTCAACGTGGGCACCGGCGTCGCGATGAAGGTCCCGTTGGCATCCATCGGCGGCGGCGTGTATTGCTGCATCGGCATAATGGGTGGCTGCGGCGACTGTGGCATCGGCCCCATGGCCAGGCCAGAGACCGTGTTGACGGCGCCAGGCATGACCATCATGAACACGAAAAGGCCCAGCATCAGGAGGATGGCCGACCTGGACGTCTTGCTGAAGGTCGACACCAGCAGCGATACGGCGAAGACCGCCACCATGAAGAGCAGCGTGACCAGGAAGAACGCGATGATCCGGTTCAGATCGTCCCCCGACGGCACGATCTGCGACATCAGCAGCACGGCCATGGTGATCAGGAACGACCCGGCGAGTATAATGGCAATCACGACGATGCCTGCCAGCGCCTTCCCGTTGATCACGCTGTCGCGGTACGTGGGACGGGTCAGCAGCAGCCGGAGCGTCCCCGACTCCCTCTCGCCGGATACCAGGTCGGCGCCCATGATGATCGCCAGCATCACGCCGACGTAGTTGAACGCCAGGTAGAACTGGTAGAAGAAGTTCAGGAAGCCCGGCATGGGAGGGCTGACCATGTTGTCCAGGCTGGCCTGCGCCATGTCGATGTTCTCCTGGCTCTCGCCACGGGCCTTCATGTCCTCGATCTGCTTCTGTTGCTGCTGGACCATCTGCTGGAAACCCGGGTCCTGTGACTGACGGTCCTGCTGGGCCTTGTACTGGTCCAGCTGGGTGTTATAGCTCTGCATCCCGGAGACGATGCCGACGAGCACCAGGAGCAGCATGATCCCCATGAGGATCAGGAAGCGTTTTCCGGTGAAGATGTCCCTGATCTCCTTTTCTGCGACTGTAAGCATGCCTGCCATGTTACACACCTCCATACACAGTCTGCATGAAGAGGTCCTCCAGCGAGGTTCCCATTACCCGCAACTCCCGCACGGCAATGTGACTGGCACACAGGTCCGTGGCAATGCGGTCGGTGATGTCCCCGCTGGCCACGATATCCGCTTCGCCGCCCCTGTAGACAGCGCTCACGATACCCGGCGTATGCAGTTCGGGCAATGCACCGGACGTGCGCACTTTTATATGTACGTGGCCATCGCTGCGCAGGCCATTCCGGAGGTCATCCATGCTACCTTTCACCGTCAGCTTCCCCTTCTGGATGATGCCGAAGGCGCTGCAGAGCTGGCCGACCTCCTCGAGCGCGTGGGTGGACAGCACGATGGCTTTCCCGTTCGCGGCCTGCTCCCTGGCTATCTTCCGGAACAGGATGACGCCCTCCGGGTCCAGGCCGTTGGTCGGCTCGTCCATGAAAATCACTTCGGGGTCGTTGATAAGCGCGAGAGCAAGCCCCAGCCGCTGTCTCATGCCCCGCGAGTACTTGCCTACGGGCACTTTAACGCCGTCGAGCCCCACGTACTTGATCAGCTCGTCGATCCGGTTCCCGGCATCCTTGATATCGTAGAACTTAGAAAGGTATGTCAGGTTCTGCTTCGCGTTCAGGTTCCCGTAGAACCCGATACCGTCGGGCAGGTATCCGATGATGCGTTTCGCCTCGATCGGCTTCCTGATCGCATCGATGCCTTTGATCAGGCACCGCCCGGAGGTGGGCTCTATCAGCCCGGCCATCATATTGATAGTAGTGGTCTTGCCCGCGCCGTTGGGCCCGAGGAAACCGAATATTTCTCCACCCCTGACCTCGATGTCGACGGAGTCTACAACCCTGGTCCCGTCATAGTCCTTGGTCAGTCCTTCCGCCCTCAAGAGCGAGGGCTGTTGCTCATCTGTCATATATACAGCCTCATCTTAGCCTGCAGGCGTAAGCTAATGGAGATCGATGAAGATCAGGTTATAAATAGGCTCTGTCACGAAATGTTAATAGCACGGGCGTCTGTGCCATAATGATTTGCCCGGCGATCGCCGGCATAAAAAAGCGGCGAAGCGGGAGTTACCTTCGCCCATATTTTCTGTACACGAATAGCAGGCCGCCGACAACCAGCAGGACAACGCCGCCGCCAATGTAGGGAATGAGCGAGCTGGTCGTGATGGTGATCCGGTACGTCTGGGATGACTGTTGCTGATCACTCTTTATGTTGACCTCCACGCTGTAGTCGCTGGCGACGATGTTCGCCGGGGGCACCACCGATATGGTGAATGCCTGGGTCTCTCCCGCCTTGATGCTGGTGATGCTCGTGGGTTCCGAGCTAACGGTCCATCCCGTAGGCGCGCTCACTTCTGCGTATACGTCGGTCAGCGCCTCGCCCTTGCCGTCGTTGGTCACATAGACCTTGTAGCTGAGTGTCTCGCCGGGTTTGGCGTCGTAAGCAAGCTGATCACTGGCCACCGACATGCTGACGCTCCCCTTGAGGCGGACCGTCAGGTCCTTCGTGATGTTCACGCCGTCAGGCGTGGCCACAATGGCCGTGAACGGATAGTCTCCTTCCGTGGCGCTCAGCAGCGGCACGACTTCCAGTACGATGCTTTTGGTCGAGCCGGCCGGGACGATAGCCTCGGCCATCTCGCTTGTGCCCTGAGCAGACTCTTTGTACCGATAGTACCAGCCGTCCGGCAGCCCGGTCACCGACAGCTTATAGTCATTGTCCTGCGCCTGCAGGTTCTGCAGGTTGAGGTCGAAGCTCGCGCTGCTGCCTATGGACGCGATGACTGTGCCGACTTTGGCCGACACGTCGGCCGAGCTGTTGACGCTCGTGATCCTGGCCGAAAGGCCCAGGCTGTTGCTATCGACCTTAGCGGTGATCGACTTTGTGCCAATCCCTGAAGTATATGCCGTCTCGACAACCAGGTTGACCGTCCTCGACTGCCCCTGGGGCACGAAGATTTCGTAGATATCCTTGTTGTTATACTGGTATTTCGTACTCCAGCCCGCGTCGGCAGAAGCCGACAGCGTGTAGGTGTGATCGCCGTCGTAGTTCTGGATGACAATCGGGAAGATCACGGTGTCGCCCCCCAGCGCCAGCTGGCCCGGGGTGTCGCAGTAGACCTTTGTGCCGGTCGGCGTCGCGGTGGCTGTCGCGGCGGGCTTCGAGATATCCACATAAGCCTTGCTGGCATTACTGTCCACCTGCACGATTGTGATCAGCAGCTCGTCCCAGTAGTAAAACGCATCGCCCTGGCCCATGGTGTAGTTTTCCGCCGAGTGGTCGTAGCTCTGTATCTGTAGGTTTATCGCCGATGAGTTGGGGTTGATGGTGAAGACGATGTTGCACCCGTTCACCGACTTGATGTCACCGCTGTTAACGTAGCCCGAGAACGCGGACGTGTACCCGGTGTCGGCCGTCGAGACGGCCGGCAGCAGTATGGCGGCCACGAGGGCGGCCGCCAGGAAAAATAGCAGGCGGCGGATGCTCATCGGACATCCTCCCTCACGAACTTAGCGTAGGATATGCCGAACCCCAGTATGATCATTACGATCAGCGCCAGGAAGTTCATCCACACTGACGACAGGGACTCCCAGATCGATGCAGTCTTACCATCCGCCATCCGGAATTCTCCCCGGGCGCCGCCCTGGCTGAGGGATGCCACGCTGGACAGCCGGCCGTTGATGACCTCGGAGATCGTCGAGAAGTCCTGGCTGGGCGACAGGATGTTCAGGAGCCCGGTGATCTGGTTGTGTTTGTTATAGTAGTCCGTGTACGCCGGATTGATCTGCATCGGCGTGCCCTGCTGTTTGGTGCCGTTACTTCCTTCTGTGAAGAAAATTGACGTGCTGACCATGCCACCCGGGACCGCGGTTGTCGTCGTGTTGCCCGGGGCCACGATCGTCATCTGCGGCGCCGAGCCGAGCACCGTGTCTGCCACCGTGGTGGAAATGTTCGGGATGACCGCGCCCACCAGGACGATGGCAATCGCGATCAATATCGCCATCGACGAGTTCTTCGCAACGGTCGAGGCCGCCACAGATATGGCCAGGTATGCCATGAGGAACAGCACCACGGCGACGAAGAACGCACATAGCCGGATGATGTCGTCGCCCGCAGGGATGATGCTGAAGAACAGCATGATCGCCACGATGGCCAGGAAGGTGGACAGCAGCACGATAATCATCATCGCTGCCGCGCCTATGATTTTGCCGTTGATCACCTGGTCCCGGAACACGGGGTGGGTGAGCAGGATCTTGAGCGTCCCCTCCTCCTTTTCCCTGGAGATCATGTCGAAGCCCATCGAGAGGGCGAGGAGCATGCCGAAGGAGGCGATGTACGAGCCGTAGGAATTGAAGATCTCCAGGATTGACGGCATCGCGACGAAGAACTTCATGCCGCCGACCGCAGTCCCCGCCTGCTGGAGGTTGCTGTTGTAAGTCGCCAGGTCGCTGTTGTAGTTGGCGATGCCCGCCACGGCGCTGATGATCGAGAGCAGCCCCAGCAGGCCGAACAGCAGTAAAAACCGCTTGCTGGCCATGTAGTCCCGGAACTCTTTCGACGCGACGATGAACTCCGGCCTCACTGGGAAGCACCCCCGTAGACGGTCTCCAGAAATACATCTTCCAGGGACCGCTCCAGCACCCGCAGCTCGTGCACCCGCACATTCTGCCGGAAAAGCTCTTCGGATATCGCGTCCCGGATATCGCCCTTAGCCTTCACGACTGCGCTACCGTTATTGTACTCCGCGCTGACGATCTGAGGGCTGGTCAGCTTCGGCATGGTGCCGACCACCTTGATCATGATGGTCATCAGGTCGTCCTTCTGCATCTTCCTGCGGACCTCATCGGTCGTCCCCTGGGCGATCATCTTTCCCTTCGAAATGACGCCGATGGTATTGCTGACCTGCTGGACGTCCTCCAGGATGTGGGACGAGAAAAAGACGGTCTTCCCCTTTGCCGCCAGGTCCCTGATAATATTCCGGAATGTCACGACGCCCTGGGGGTCCAGGCCGTTCGTGGGCTCGTCCATGAAGACCACCTGGGGATCGTTGAGCAGCGCCTGTGCCAGCCCGAGCCGCTGCCGCATGCCCCGGGAATAGCCCCCCGTCGGCTTTTCCACGTCGCCGAGGCCCACGTAGTCGAGTAACACTTTGATACGCATCTCTGCATCACTGTCGCTCATCCCGTAGAAGCGGGAGAAATATTTCAGGTTCTGCCGTGCGTTCAGCCCGGGGTAGAACCCGATGCCGTCTGGCAGGTATCCCGTGATCTTCTTGGCCTCCAGCGGGTTGCGGGTCACGTCGACGCCATTAATTAAGCACTTGCCTGAGGTTGGCTCAATCAGTCCTACGAGCATGCCGATGGTCGTCGTTTTGCCGGAGCCGTTGGGGCCGAGGAAGCCGAAGACATCGCCCTTGCCGACATCCAGCGACAGCGAGTCCACGGCCTTTACGCCCCCGTAAGCTTTCGTTAAATTATCTGTCTTTATCAAACAAGCCACTCCCCTGTTTTTTAGTCATCTGGTGCTTGCACAGGGAGAGTCAGCGCCCGGGAGTATATCAATTCTGGCCAAATCATCCAACGATATGGCTTCAGTTGGACGATTCGGCTATTAAAACAAAAAAACATGCTCGATTACACGTTCATTTATCGATACAGTTGAAATATCATGAGTAATAATGATAAAATGCCCATATTATTGTCAGTTTGACGATATGATCAGAATGGATTTATATACATCAATCACTTAATATTACTCAGCATATGCTTAAAAAAACCACGGCGATGGCTGTTTTAGTCCTGATGATCGCATCGCTGTTCACTGGCTCGCCGGGGCGCGTGCAGGCCGATGTCCCGGCAAAGAACGACGTGGCACAGTTCACACATGAGTTCCACTGGAATACTTTCTCAGCACCGCATACCGGCAGGGCCGTCTCGTTTGGCGTCTTCAGCGCTGCCAGCATGGCGGTCACGGACAGCCTTGTAGCGGGCGCATTGTTCACAGGCCCCATGGGCGAGGCCGCCTCATCCGATATCCCCGGCACTTCGGGCGGAGAGACAGGGGACGTCCGGGCCGCAGGCTTCGAGTTTGCAGGCATCCCGGCAGACGCAGGGGTGGTCGCAACACGTCAGGTCACTGTCAAAGAGGGGCAGGAGCAGGTCTACTCGACGATGGTCGTCTACGTGAACGGAACGATGAAAGTACCGGCGCTACCGGGACTACCGTCGTCTGACCCGGGCCTGTTCCGGGGCAAAAATTTTATCGATAAATTGATCTCCCACAAAATATACAGGACCGCCTATGAACCTGGCGCATTGTCCTTCGACGGCAAGGTCGCCATGTTCAGGAACGGCAGCGCAGAGCCCGACCTGTTCGACATGCGGTGGGAAAACATGCAGGCTGTGCGGCCGGGAGAGAAGATGCCCCCGACCACATTCACGGCCCATCTCGTGATACCTGGCGCCAACGGCAGCGAAGGAATGCCTTTGCCGCCCGGATGGCCCTTCCCGGGCGATTACGTCCTGGATAGCAACATCTCGGTCGACATGGCAAACCTGACCTTTACTGACAGCGAGTCGGCACAGGACAGCCAGTACACCGACACGATCTCCGCCGGGGAAACGCAGTGGCACAGCGCCGACATCTCGAATGCTCGTCAAGTCGGTCAACGTCGACCTGAAGTGGAGTGAAGATAGCAACCCGCTGAAGCTGACCATCTACACGCCCGACGGCCACGTGCTGGGCCCGTACGACGACAGCTCCGACGGCACAGAGGACGACCGGATCAACCTGAACGTGGACAATCCGTCCGGTGTCGCGGCAGGCGAATGGTCCCTGAAGGTCACTGACACGGGCGCCAACGGGACGGGCGCGTATTACGTGAAGACATATTGATCGACGGATGACAGGTGATACGATGCGAAAACTGTATATTGGTCTGGCAATAGCGATCGTGGCTCTTACCGCCCTGATCGCGGCAGGCATCTATTCTAACGCCTTCAGCGGCCACGGCGGCTATGTCGTCACCCCGGCCGTGCATCCTGAAGACATCCCTGGCGTGGTCGCGACAGACGCCCCCGGCATTTCCTGGTGGGACCTGCCCCTGTGGGTACAGGTGGCGTCGATCTTCGACGGCCTGCTGATACTCTTCGGGCTGATCAAGTTCCTGCCGTTCGCCGCCGGCCGGATCGAGAACGTGCTGGCCAACCGGAACCGGAACCGGATCTTCAACTACGTGCAGATGAACCCCGGCTGCACCCCCGCCGAGATCACGTCCCGGCAGCAGATGAAGAACGGCACGGTGAAATACCACGTCCAGATGCTCGAGGCCGAGGGCATGATCGTGCTCCGGCGGATGGGGAAATTCACCCGTCTCTTCAAGAGCGCGAGCGGCAGTGACATGGACAAGGCCGCGATCTCCTACCTGCGCAACGAGACCAGCCGCAACCTGCTGCAGGCCATCATGGAGCACCCGGGCATCACCAACAGCAACCTTGCGGAACAGTTCCAGCTCGACAAGAGCAGCATCCACTGGCATATCGAGCGGTTTCCTGCGGGACAGGATGATCAGGTTCGAGCAGGACGGGAAATATAAGCGGTACTTCGTGAGCGAGGAAGCGAAGGGCGTGCTGGCGAAGTCGATAATGGCGCTCTAATACTGTTTTTAATCTTTATTTATCATACGTCCTGGCGCTCCTGTGAAAAACTATGTTCAACCGGTGACGAGCAGGCGGCCACGCGCGCGCACGAATGTCATAGCCTGGCATGCGACGAGAGCCCTGCCCGTTTTCATCTTCTTATGCCTGACAAAGCGAATCACCGTTTGATTATTCCTCAATCCATTGCATGCCCGGCACATTAAACATATTATAGGGGTTATAGGCCGGGTCATTAACCCATAACGTAAGGTTGCCTCCGCTATACCTGTTCACCACCTCTCTATTATTCCCGTACCCCTGGAGAATCATGATAGTATAATTCGGCCCCGTCGGCAGATACAACGTACAGGTCGGCTACCGCATTATTGGCGTTATCGAACGACCATACGCGGTAATAGATTATTTCACCGGTATCGTTCACCATATGGGAGGGGCCGGGTTGATGGGGATGGTATAAGGAAATATTGATCTTATCCGATTCAGCATCGAGGATGGTGACCGGCTTAGGCCCGGTCGTCTGCAAAGTCTATGCCAATGGTAACGTTCGGCGCGACGTCATAGCTGTTGTTGTACCAGTGCATCGAGAGCGGCAAGTAATACAAGCAACAACAATTGCTACAGGCTACCCCCGCTGCCACCATTGCCAGCACTGCCAGGAATTTCAGCCTCATCCCGTTCTCATACGATCGATCGCCTCATAAACCTAACCGCATGATCGTTGAATTACCGCACCTGCACGCGTTTTTTCTCGTGTACCCGCCGCGCACCCAAACGGTTATTAATAAAGAACGTATAGTGGCGAGATGAGGTTGAACTAATGTACCTGATCGGAGAAGCGCTCATAGGCGAGGGCAACGAAGTAGCCCACGTCGATCTCCTTATCGGCGATAAGGAAGGCCCGGTGGGAACGGCCTTTGCAAACGGCTTAACACAATTATCCATGGGACACACGCCCCTGCTCGCGGTCGTGCGGCCGAACCTGATACCGAAGCCCGCGACCATCATCGTGCCGAAAGTGACCGTCAAGGGCATGGCACAGATCGCCCAGATCTTCGGGCCCGCCCAGGCCGCCGTCGCCAAGGCAGTGGCGGACGCGGTCGAGGAAGGCGTGGTGCCGAAGGATATCTGCGAGGATGTAGTTATTATTGCGTCGGTCTTCATTCACCCTGAGGCCCAGGACACCGTGAAGATCTACAAGTACAACTACGGCGCGACCAAGCTCGCGCTCACCCGCGCGATGGACAAGTTCCCGTCCGTGGACAAGGTCACATACGAGAAGGACCGGGGAGTGCACGCGATCATGGGATACAAGATCACCAGGCTCTGGGATGCACCCTACCTTCAGATCGCCATCGACGCGCCCGACCTGGGCGTCGTGGAGCGCGTCCTGAAGAACGTGCCCAAGAACGACCACGTCATCATCGAGGCAGGCACCCCGCTGATCAAGCGGTATGGCCTGTCGGTCATCAGCAAGATCAGGGAACTCCGCAAGGACGCATTCGTTGTCGCGGACCTGAAGACGCTGGACACCGGCAACCTGGAGGCCCGCATGGCAGCAGATGCGACGGCGGACGCGGTAGTCTGCTCCGGGCTGGCACCTGTGGCCACCATCGAGAAGTTCATCGAGGAAGCCCGCAAGGTCGGCATCTACTCGATCATCGACACCCTGAACGTCGACAACCCCGCGAAGCTGATCGCCTCGCTCAAGGTCAAGCCGGACATCGTCGAGCTGCACCGCGGCATCGACACCGAGGGCAAAGCCGAGCACGCCTGGGGCAACATCCAGGAAATCAAGAAGGCGGCCGGCGGCAGGAAATTGTTAGTCGCAGTAGCCGGCGGCGTCAAGGTGGAGAATGCAGCCACCGCTCTCAAGGGCGGCGCGGACATACTCGTGGTCGGTCGTGCAATTACGAACGCCAAGGATATCGAGGGTGTTTCGAGAGAATTCCTCGAGGCGCTGCACAAGGAAGAGATTGATCAATATCGTATAATGACCGACTTCTAAAATAAATCTGAGGGCTCAACATGCCCTCTACATTCCTTTTTTGCCCACCTTATTGTCAGGCAGAAGCTATCGACGTCAGCCGCGGCCATCCAAACGTACGTGCGCAGGCGGTCGCCCGTTCACGCCGTCTCTGCGCTCTCTGCGCCCGTCTCTGCGTACTCTGCGAGTATCTAGTGCGACGCATTGTTTAAACTGGATTGCAAAAAATCTTGTCAATGGTAGAGTAGCGGAACCAAAGAGCAGTTCATTCTCGCAGAGTACGCAGAGACGGGCGCAGAGAGCGCAGAGAATGGCTATCAGTGAGCAGAAAAAAGTAAATATGCTAACCTAAAAGAGTTACAGCTAATGAAAATCTTCATCACCAGCATATTTGTCGATGACCAGGCTAAGGCTCTGAAGTTTTATACCGGAGTCCTCGGCTTCGTGAAAAAGACCGATATGCCAGCCGGCAAGTTCAGGTGGCTGACCGTGGTCTCGCCCGAAGGGCCGGCCGACGTCGAGCTGCTCCTTGAGCCTAATGAGACGCCGGCGGCTAAAACGTACCAAAAAGCCATCCACGATGCCGGGATTCCTGCGACGATGTTCAAGGTCGAAGACGTCCGGAAAGAGTACGAACGGATGAAAAAGCTCGGCGTGGTCTTCCTGATTCCGCCGACGAATATGGGGCCGGTAACCAACGCCGTCTTCGATGACACCTGCGGCAACCTCATCTCGATTAGCCAGCATAACGGTTAGACGTATTCAAATACTGAAGTCTCCGTCTTGACGCTCCTGGCACCATGGCGGCCCCCATACCGGATGCCATGGCAGCACTGGCATCGATTAAGCCTGTGCATGGGCACGAGTCGCATTGTATACCATTGTCCCTATACGCGCGTGTGAGCGGCCGCCCGAAAACCTAAAACCGTCTTGGCGCTCTTGGCTACCTGGCGCTCTTGGCGAGCGTGACAGGAGTCGCATAGCCATAGCAAGGCTAAATCACAATGCATATGATAATGTCGCCCTACATTCCTTTCCCCGGCCGGACATCGCACGGTCTGCCCCGTGAAATGTAGTAATCGTAGACACCGCCAATCGACCCTGCCAGGGCATAGACCACCAGCAAAGGCGCAAGGTCTATGTAGCCCCCGGCGCTGAGGCTGTTAAAGTACCGGCTGATGATGTCCGATGAAAAGGTGGCCGGGCCCAGCAGCAGCCACAGTGCGGTACCGGCGATGGCCGATACAAGCGAGACGATCACCGATAATGCGATAGACCTGTTCGGGCCCATGCACCCGAAGTACGCAGCCCTGGCAGCGAGCGCGCCGACTATCAACAGTATGATGGGGACGAGGACGAGCGCCCAGAGGGCAAAGTACAGGTCCCATTTGGCCGGGAACAGCCTGCTCAGCACATCGGTTGCGGCAGCAACCAGGACGACGAGGAATATGCCGATTACTGCTACCTTGATCTCTTCGGCGACAAAGTCCAAACAGACACCATTTTGGGTTCATCCGCTGGAGATATAACGGTAACTGACAGATATCGGCGATAAAACAAAGACAAGCTGCTGTTCTGACGTTTATTATACGAGCCGGCACCTGATACAACCTATTGCCATTCGTGATATCTATCAATTAATCTTGGTGCTCTTGGCGCTCGTCTTGGCGTGCTTGGCGAGAATAAAACTGTTCTTTGGTTCCGGTACGCATCGCCCTGGTAAGGCCACAGCCGCAATCCTGCATAGGCATGCGTGGCACAGAATTCTCGCCAAGCACGCCAAGACGAGCGCCAAGAGCGCCAGGACTGTTAAAATTTGGGAAACCATTAATAGTCGCGAGAGCGGACTTAATTACAGGAATTGATTATTCATGAAGGACCAGCCCGTCATCATCCTGAACTACAAGACTTACGTCGAAAGCGCCGGCATGAAAGGCCGGGTGCTCACCCGCATGGCACATGAGGTCATGAAGGAAAAAGGCGTGCGCATCATTGTCTGCCCGCAGACTCCGGACCTGTATCTCCAGAAGGACTCCGGGATCGAGGTCTTCGCCCAGCACGTCGACGCGATCGAGCCTGGCAGCCACACCGGCCACGTGCTCCCCCTTGCGCTCGTGGAAGCCGGCGTCTCCGGCTCGCTGATCAACCACTCCGAGGACCGGCAGCCGGCGGACAAGATCAGCCGGTGCGTCGCATTATGCAAGCAGCACAAGCTGATTTCGGTCGTCTGCGCCGAGAGCATCGAGAAAGTCCGGGAAGTCGCCGCCTTCAAGCCGAATTACATCGCCATCGAGCCGCCCGAGCTCATTGGCAGCGGCATCCCTGTATCGAAAGCCGACCCCGACATCGTAAAGAACTCCGTTAAAGCCGTTGAGGCGATCGACCCTTCGATCATCGTGCTCTGCGGCGCAGGCATCTCAAAGGGCGAGGACGTGAAGGCCGCGCTGGAGCTGGGCACCGCAGGCGTGTTACTGGCCTCAGGCGTCGTGAAAGCGAAGGACCCTAAAAAGGCGCTGCTCGATCTCGTGTCGATGATCTAAGCTGGCTATACCGGCCATATTTTTTAATGATTCTCCCGCTATACGGGTAATAAACGGATTGTGAGATAGAGTTTATATGCCCTTCATGACATTTCATATATATTATGAGCAATACCTCCGACCTCTCCGAGATAGAGCAACGGGCACAGCGCTTGCTGGAACTGCTCGACAAAGCCCGCCTGTCCAGCCTTGACTTCGACAACCGGGAACACCTCCACATCATCGAGCTGTGCCTGGATACAGCCATAGTCCACATCGAAAAGATAAAATAACTTTGAGCTTGCAGGCAGTATTTCTGTCATTGATCGAACTTTTTATGCTGGCTGGCCGGCACCAACACAACGTACGCAACGTACACGACGTACACAACGTTTAATAATAAGGCTACGCTTGCCCTTTTACGATAAAACGTTGTGTACGTCGTGGCCGTTGTGTACGTTGTGTTAAGTGCCGGCTCAGCATTTACAACATCTTATGATGACTGTGCTATAGCTGGATGAGCCCGAAATAAAATGCCGCCATCGCGAGTCCTGCCGATGAGGAACGCCCAGTTCAGCAGTATATTATTACCCTTGAACCACCGCAGGCCCCACTTCTTGTCGTCGAACGGCCCGAGTATCGGCACGCCGCCTTTGGTCAGCGAGTCCAGCAGCACATGGGACAGTGTTGCGCTCAGCATGGCGATGGTCATGTACATCGTCATCGGCCCGGCGTGCAGCAGGTCTGCAAATACAATGTACGTGACGCCCGTAACGAGAAGCACAGTGGTGAGGCTGTGGGTAATCCACGTCCTGTGGAAGATGCCCCAGGCGAAGTTGTCCGCATCGGGTTTCACCGACATGCAGGCCGCTACGATCGCCGCAATCAGCGCTAGCCCTAGCGTCTCTATCGTATCGCCGCGCCAGCCGATGGCGTATAAGATACCGAAGTACAGGAGCAATGAGCCCCCGAAGTGTCCTGTTTTGTCCAATCCGTTCCCCGCGTTATATTCAACCGCTTGCTTAATAGGCTTTTCTTTGCCATAGAATTTCTGCCTGTGAGATTACATGGCTGCGATTGATAAAATAGCTGTCGAAGTGGTGATATTCGCCTTTTCAGGGCCTGGTAAGCGGCAGATTGGAGTCGAAATTATTATAGGTTTACCAATTTTATCACAACTCATTCCCCTTATTTCCATGATAATCCGTTGCTTAGTAATATATTAATGTGATTAATATTTCACAGTTGATATATATGGTCGGAGCATCAGACAAATATGTGTCCCGGCTTTTCAGAGATGGCAAGGCGATGTTCCTGGCCTATGACCAGGGCTTAGAGCACGGGCCGAAGGACTTCAACGAGAAAAACTTCGATCCTTCCTACGTGATCGACATCGCGCTTAGAAACAACTTTACCGGGCTGATACTGCACAAAGGCCTGGCTGAGAAGTACAGTGAGAGCTATGCCGGAAAGGTGCCGCTGATCGTGAAGGTAAACGGCAAGGACAACATCGCGAAGGTCCCGCCGTACTCGCCGATCGTGTGCACGGTAGACTATGCGGTAAAGCTTGGCGCCGACGCAGTGGGCTACACGCTCTACGTGGGTTCGCCGGACGAGTCGCGCCAGATGGAGGACTTCCGCGAGGTGCAGGAACGCGCCCGGGACTACGGGCTGCCGGTCATCGGCTGGATGTACCCGAGAGGGCAGTATGTGCCCAATGACACCGACCCGACTATTGTCGCCTATAGCGCCAGGGTCGGCCTGGAGCTCGGAGCTGACATACTGAAGGTGAAATATACCGGCAGCATCGACTCGTTCCGGCGGGTGGTGCAGATGGCCGGGAAAGCGAAAGTCGTCTGCGCCGGAGGCCTGAAGACGGACCCGAAGACATTCCTGCAGCAGACACACGACATACTTGAGGCAGGCGCCTGCGGCGTGGCCGTAGGCAGGAACGTCTGGCAGAGCAGCGACCCCGATAAGATTTCACGGGCGCTCGAACAGCTGATTTACCATCATTCGTCTGTAGATAAAGCATTGGAGGTGCTATCTTGAAGACATGTGCAAACTGCAAGAGCGTCCGGCCATCCGGTGGGACGTGTAAGAAAGACCACGTCATGGATGCGCGGGGTATACGGAAGGAATGTAAAGACTGGCAACGGCAGGACTGTACGAACTGTCAGTTCCTCACCAAAGAGGCGGCCACGTACTACTACAACACCACGCACAAGCTGTGGTGGGCCGACCGGGGGAACCCGTACACCGGCGACCGGTGCGAGGGCTGCGCGCTCCGTGCCTACGCAAGCATCCGGAAGACCATCGACCAGGTGAAGCGCGATACGAGCGACCTGTACGAGACCGTGGGATGCCTGAGCGTCGAGCACGTCATCGGCCGGTTCGACATCGTGTCCACCCTCGAGCTGATCGCCGAGAGCATCAGCACGAGCACCAGCAAGGCCGGCGAGATGTCCCTGCAGGTGAGGGAGATCGAACGCACCACCGAGAGCGTTCATGCCACCCCGCATCGACCGACAGAGGCGATGAAGAGCATCGTCATGACCACGCACGGCCATCAGATGTCACAGGCCTCGCCTGCAGAAGAGATCGAAGGCAGGTAACCCCTGCCTCCAAAAACGCACCTATTCCGAATCCGCCGATTCGACCACTGTGACAGACAGATCGTCGCCGGCTTCGTCCACGAAGCGCCACCTTCCGTCCTTTTCGACAAGGTTGTATCCTGTATCCGGGAAAGGGTCGTATTCCGTCAGCACTTTTCCATAGCGGTGCATGCCTACCGGTATCATGAAGGGCGTATCGTCCGACGAACGATCGTAAGAATTGAGCCGGGACATTGTCAGCTGAGGGCCAGATATCGCTGTTGGTATGACCAGGATTTCCCTGATGATGCCGTTCCTGCCAACCAGCCAGACGGGCACCTCTGATTCCTTCGCCGTCACCCTGGCCAGCTCCAGCGTCTCTCTCAATATTTTCATGCCATCAGTCGCACGTGATCTCGTCTTCCGACTTCACGACCCTGATCGGCAGCTCGTTGCCCTTCTCGTCGATGAACTTCCAGACCCCGTCCAGCTCGGCCAGGTTGTAGCCAGGCTCAAGGTACTTATCGTCCTTCGTGATCACTTTACCATAACGGCGCACGCCTGCAGGCATCATGCTGGGCAGCATGCCCGCAGATGTGTCGAAGTCCTGCCGCCTGGGAGCGATCATGACGTCGGTGATCACGCCCTTCTCGCCGACCAGCCACAGCGGGACTTCCGATTCCTTTGCAGAGGCTTTCGCCATCTCGAGAGCATCTTCAGTGATCTTCATTAACGTCCCTCAATACTATTTCGTCCTTCAAGTCTATGAAACTATCATTCGGCCTGCTCATAGGTAACCATTATTCTCGTAGAAGATGATTTACATTTATGGACTCGAATGGCATGCAAACGGTCTGCGGGCTGGATTGCGGGGACTGTGTCTACGTAAAGGAAGGATGCCGCGGCTGCAACGCAGAGAAGGGCGCTCCATTCTGGACACAGTTCGCCGGCGTCTGTGTGTGCCCGGTCTATGACTGCTGCGTTAACGAGAACCATATCGCGCATTGTGGGCTCTGCGAGCAGATGCCATGCCCCCGGTTCACGCAGATCAAGGAACCAAACGTCACGGAAGAGCAGGAGTGGGAGTGCCTGAAGGCGAGAGTAGCCGTGCTGAAGAGGCGGGCAAAGGTCCGTTAACATCCATGTATTTCCAGTCATGTTCCCATATCAGGTATGACGCCTGTCACTAGCAATCAGGCCGTTAGCGACGCTTCTTTCAGCATATTAATCAGTTTCTTTTTCCCTTTATTATCCGATACGAACTCTTCGATGAACGTCGACCATTCGGCGTTCCTGCCGTTCGATTGGTAAAGCCGCCTTATGATTTTCAGCAGACTGGTGGCTTCACCATAGCGAGCATGTGAAATGCCGATGTCCAGAATAATCTTCTCTCTACAGATCTCCAGGCCTCTGTCCGGCATCTTTTTCCCGACCGTAAGGGCAATCGATGCGATCGTGCCTGCCGATATTTCCCTGAGATAATGTCTCGCGATGCCTATCGATCGATCAGGCATTTTTGACGCTATCAGCGACGCTATCTTCTCCGCCAGAGCCGGTAATCGTATATGGGTCAGATGATCGCAGACTCTAATCAGCGATTTTTCGTCCAAATGTCTTACCATGTTGGACAGAAGTTTATCCGAAGGCTGTCCATAATTGTCCCATTCAAACCCGACACGCAAAATATGCGCGGCAGTCATTCTGGCCGACTCCTTATTCATGCCCTTATCCAGAGCCGCCGCGGCGACGCAGGCGAAAATAGATTCATCCGCATCAGGATTATTCTCAACGGTCTCCACTGCCATGTCGACCCGGCCGTCGAGAATTAGCGCCTCAGCCAGCATATTCTTATCTCTCATGCGTCTGATCAGCACATCCGTGAACCGTATGGACCAGCCCATGTCCTTGAAAAAGCCGGAGATCTGCCGATATCGTTCCTTGTAAAATCCCCCCGATAACGCTTCAATAGCGACGTTAGCCGACACGTCGAAATCGATGAGGCCCGGCTTTTGCTTAACGAGTGCCGAGGCAACAGCAAAGTATACATCGTCAAGGGATAGCGACTCCCCTCCCTCCAGCTCCAGGCCTTTACGGACCGCATCAAACGCCTCTTCGGCTTTGCCGGAGCCCAGCAGCGCTCTTGCAAGCCTGGCGTAATCATCTTTATTGTCGAGGGCACACCTGGCCAGCCTTATCCTTTCCGCAGGCAAGTCGAGGTTCTCATAAAGAGACCCCAGCATCTCAATAGCCCCTTCTCTGCTAAACCTGAACTCGCCCTCTTTCAACGGGCTGTCATCGACGCTATCTCTCAAGAATTGTTCTTCTATCCGTCCAATGTTCTCCCGGGTCGCGATACCATAAAAAAGCTCGTCAGTGCCCAGTCCCACATCGTCCTTACCGAAAATTTTGAGAATTTTATCCAGCAGTGAGAGCTTGTCGTCTTCCGACCCCATCCGCGACGCACAATGGTTGAAAAGCCGGACGCATTCGGATACAAAATCGCCTGCTTCCTCGCTGACCTCTTCGTAATAGGGTATTTCCCCGAAGATATGTAAACCGGCGTCGATCAATTCCAGATAAATGACCGATGCCTCTTTATAGTGGCCTTCATGTTCCATGGATTCGGCAGTATCCCTGATGTTTTCCAGCTTCAGGACCAGAGCGTCAGCGCTGTAATAATCGTCGTCAGACGCGATACGCCTGATTTTGTTAAGGATCCCATCGACGTTGGCGGTGATTCGGCTCGCTGCAACGCCTTCGGTGCGAATCTTCAGCTCGTCGATCAGGTCCGGGTGATCATTAATGGCTTTTTTAACTATATCGAGCAGTTCGTCTTTGCTTTTCGACTCCAGGGCCTGTACAATCATGCTCCGGTCGCTGAACGTTTCGGGCTCGTGTATCCACTTCAACAGGAGTGCCACGCCATGCTTGCACATGTCGCCGACCGGGCAGGTACACCAGGTGACAACATCATCGCCGTCTATTACGGCATGGGTCTCGTAGGGCTCCGGCCTGTTGCCGATCACTTTCGCAAAAAGGGTTTTTTCGAGCCGTGACGGCTTAACAACCTGGCCATTCTCGTAATATTCCAGCCCTCTCTCATACGTCCTTTCATCGAATAGCGTGATCAGGTCTTCGTCTATCAGCCGGGGCATAATAAAAAAAGGAATGCCGCCGCAGATTATATATTTTTAGATGAGGCAAGTATACAGCGATCGTTTATCTTTGATTTGCGCACCGGCTCATGGTCGCATGCCCCTCATGCGGAAGATATATGCGTTCCGTCTGAGGCAAGCTGCATATGCTATTCACCCGGCGACGGGACTCCGGGTCTCATATCCCGTGTGAAAACATGCCTCTTGCGAGCAATAAAATTATTCCCGGCTATCCGGCCCGGGCACAGTTTCTTGCAGCTTCCTCTCGACAAGCTCGACGATGTTCTTTGCGAGAGTCATGGCTTCATCTGCTTCTACCGGGTCATCGAAGTACCTCGATGGCACCCCGCCCGGCAGCCCGTTCGGGTAGCGTGTCAGGATGTAGTATTTATCCAGTTTCTTCGCCGGCGCGACCGTATTGAAATCCCGATCGACTTCTAGCGCCATCTCCACCAGGTCCCCCACGGAATGCGTACGGAACACTTCTACGGACTCGACCTTCAGGTAGAGATAAGCCTTGAGAGCTTTTTCCGTCGCCTGCTGGAAATGAAAAAGGGCAAGATAAAAGCGGCCTCTTTTTCTCAGCTCGTCCGCATCCTCGAACTCATCCTTCGCCTGCGTGAACCACCGCAGGGCTTCTTCTTCAGGCAGCTTTTTCATAGACCACGTTTCCCTTGACTACGTTCTGCAAAAACCGGCTCGCGGGCAACATATCCTTGAACTCTTCATCATTGTAGACGACGATGTCAGACGCGACCTTTCTGTCAATCGTATCATAGATGAGGTCCATCCATTCTTTGCCTGTCCTGGTGGAGGGCATGACCACGAACAGATCGAGATCGCTGTCCACATCTACTTTATCAATGGCAAAGGAGCCAAAGACGATGATTTTAAGGGCGCCCAGGCTCTTTAGCTGGACCACTATCTGGTCCAGGGACTTCTGCAGCCTGGCTTTTCTCTCGCTTTTTCTCCTTAAAATATCTTTGAACCCTGGCATCAGGAAGCCTCCGAGTCGATACCGGCTGATGTTAAGCCAGCTAATAAAACGATCCTGCCATGGACCTTTCGCTCTTCATTTTATTAGGACGCAGAATTATATAAGTATAATCCATATCCCTGGGGCATGGGCAGATACCAGGGCACTGATCGATTGCCACAATACCTGTATAAAAGGGAAAAATAAAAATCAGGGGGAATCGAAGACGCGGACGAAGGTTCAGGCGTCAAAGACGCGAACCTTGCGCATCACGTCGCCCTGCTTGATCTTGTTCACGACTTCCATGCCCTTCTCGACCTTGCCGAACACGGTGTGCTTGCCGTCGAGGTGGGGCTGCGGGGAGTGCGTGATGAAGAACTGGCTGCCGCCGGTGTCCTTGCCCGCATGGGCCATGGACAGCGCCCCGGCGCCGTGCTTGTGAATGTTGATCTCGCACTTGATCGTGTATCCGGGCCCGCCGGTGCCGGTGCCCTTCGGGCAGCCGCCCTGGATCATGAAGTCCGGTATTACGCGGTGGAATTTCAGCCCGTTGTAGAAGCCCGAGTTTGCCAGCTTCTCGAAGTTCTTGACGGTGTTGGGTGCCTCCTTGTCGAAAAGCACCAGTTCGATGTTGCCCTTGTCGGTCTCGATCACTGCCTTTTTCACATGATCACCGTGCTGAGATTCCGCTCATAGTATATATACCTGGCATGCGCCGCATCATAGATGCAGCCGCATCGTGGATGCGGTCACGGAATCCTTTTATGCCTCCGGGAGCATATGAGATATGGATGCTCGCAAGTGAAAAAAAACGATTATCCCTGCTGACGGCAGCGCTTACTGTCGCAGTCCTGTTTTTATTGCTGGCTACCCTGCCCGCGATGGCACAGGGCTCCGGGTCCGGGGCTACGACGGATAATACGTTCCCTCACGGCATTTTCCGCAACGGCACGCTGAATGCCAGCCTATCCGACGGCACTGACTTTTCCTTTAGCAGCCCCTCTGTCGGCAGGGACCTGACCTTCCGGTTGACTAACCCGGAAAACTCGAGTATGCAGGTCTTTCTGGCTCTCGACCGGGACGACCAGTGGAACGTAATCAGTAACCTGGGTACCCTCAAGCCCGGAGAGTCTAAGGATTTTACCTATAAGGCGGGCTTCAATTACACGGGCAAGACGAACGAGACCGACGTATTCGGCGTCATTGGCAAGACCCAGACCCGCTACGTGGGCAAGATCTTCCGGATTCACGAGGACTGGGCACCATACGAGCGCGTACTGAAGTCGACGCTCTCGGTCATCGGCGTGCCGTCGGCCCTGGTGCTGCTGGTCATATTGGTAATTGTCATGGCGGGTACGCTTGCGGCGGCTATCAACATCCGCCATCGCAACCCGGGCGAATACACAATGGAGACGCTATTCTTCTCTTTCCTGAGAGCCCAGTCGATATCGGAGTTTATTGCGGACATCATCCTCACCCCATTCTTCTGGGTTGTGGAATTTTTCCTGGGAGCCATACTGGTCCTGATCATCCTGTTGATTACGCTGTATGACATACGACCGGACATAGGCATACTGATCTTTTTCATCGGGGGCGTGGCTGCCTTGTTCATGCCCTTGATATTCCTGGTGATCGGCTGGATAGCTGACTACTACGATCGCGAGCCGTTCCGGTTCATCATGGCCATGTTCATGTGGGGCGTCATGGCCACCTTTTTCGCGTTTTTCGTGAATACTGCGTTGAGCATCTTCCTCGAGTTGTTCATCGGCTCGGGAGTGGCGATGTTACTGATCGCGGTCATTATCGCCCCCATAGTGGAGGAGACGGCGAAGGGCCTCGGCCTGCTGATACTGGCCGGCCATCACGAGTTCGATTCCATGTTCGACGGCATCCTCTTCGGATTCGCCGTGGGCATGGGGTTCGCAGCCATCGAAAACTGGCTCTACTTCGCCTCTAATGCAGGCCCCGTCACCATGGGCGGCCTGGTGCCGTGGGTGTACCTGATCCTGTACCGCTCGCTCCTCGGATCGCTGTCCCACGGCTGCTTCACTGCGGCCACCGGCGCGGTCATCGGCTACTTCAAGTCGCGCGACAGCCTGAAGCGCTTTACCCTGTTCGCTTTCTTCCTGGGGCTGCCCGTCGCCATGATTCTGCATGCATCCTTCAACTTCGCGGCCATCCTGGACTCGGTCATGCAGAGCCTCTTCGGCACTCCCGTGCCCGTGTTCGACCCATTGCTGGCCATCTCCGTGACCACAATATACATAATCATTGGCGTCATTTTGCAGCTAAGGATTAAAGACCGGCTCATGAGGCGCGGGCCGAAGCCGGAAGGATAGGTGACAATAATGCCAACCAGTAAGAAACAGATGGAAAAGCTCAAGAAAGTAAAGCAGGCGAAAGCAGAAGAATTATCCAAGGCGGCCGCAGCAGGAAGCGACGTCGCCAAGAAGAAGCTGAAGAAGCTCGAGAAGAAACTTAAGTGATCACAGGCCCGTATTACGGCCTTTCTACACGTTTTTTCGCGCCCGCAGCGTAAACATATTTAGCTTTGCAGGCGCTACAAGTTTTTATCAGGTTACCGACATGCCACAGGCTATGGACGAACAGTCGATGAAGGCCATCAAAGGCACCACGCCGGGCAGCGTCCTGCGCGACGTACGGGCGATGAAGAAAGGGGCGAAGAAGAACGAGCCCGGGCAGGAAGCGGTCACAACGCCCGTGACGACCGGACAGCAAAGGCTGATCACCCCGGAAGAACGGAGGCGCCTCGAGCTGCGGCTGCACCGTCTGCTCGTCTGGGTGGGAGTGGCCACGCCGTTCGAGTTCGAGCTGGAGGGGAAGGTCGTGCCGCTCCACGAAATCGTCTGGGACCTGCTCTCCAAGGACTGCCTGACCGAGGAGGAGAAGGAGAACGTGCGCAAGCTCATGTGGAAGCTCATGGCGCACGAGAAGGTCGATGAGGACATCCTGCACGGCAACAGCCGCCTGACGGAGTCCGATGCGAAGAAGATATTCCACGAGGCCGCAGGGCTTCTCCGCGCCATCATGAGCCTGAAGAGCCTGCTCGGGGAAAAGGAGTTCTGCAATGTCCGGAGCACGGCCAGCCGCCGCAGGATGGAGGACGCCCGCTACTGGCTGGATTTCCTGAAGCAAATAACTTAAACACAATCAGGCGAGGATACGATAGCGGGGCTATACGACTATATTGCTCATGATTCTACCGGGTGATTTGTTAATAACGTTGTTAACACAGGACCTATTTCTTTTTTAATATAGTATCCCTTAGTTTTACCTTCGTAGTAAGATGATACGATGTTATTAGACAATAATCGTTTCAGGTAACGATAGGTCAGGCTTCGGTCCATACCGCATTTTCTTGATATTTCGCTGTTGGTGACTCCGCCCTTATTTAAAATCATACATAATATTTTTCGATAATTAGTATTACGTATGTAATGTAATAATGATTTCTCATCTTCATCGACAGACGGACTATCAGGATATATTCTCAAATATTTCCCGACCTTCCGTAAAACAATTTTACCTTCTTTTTCTAAACGCCGAATGTGGTATCGCGTCGTACCTCTAGGAATTTTCTGTTGCCTGTTAATATCAGATACGCTACATCCGGGATTATTTAAGATATATTTTAGTATTGTATATCTATTGAACTTGGACGGTAATCTCTCTTTTCGAAGTGCTAATAAAATAGTAAGATTAAATGACGTATCTATCATAAACGAGTTAACAAGAATGCAGTTATTATCGTTGATAATTATTGTTTTAACTAACATGCCGGATAATAAGTATCCTGTTAAAATGAAAAATAATAGAAAGTTGCCCCGATTAAACGATTGGACTATTAATAGTGTAAAAGTATGCCCTATCTTTTCAATCGCTTTATCAACAGGCATAAAACAAGGTTAATGGCTATCTTTATTTAACCGTTATCTCCCAATCTTTTAATCGATGGCTAACGGTTGACTTTTTAGGCCATAATGAATATTTATTCTTACAATAAATAATGTTTCTGCAAGCATATGGAAAGTTTGCATATGCATGCTAGAACATGGTACCCGGCCGCCCAGGCAAGAGCAAACCGGGAACCATGGCCATAGAGGCAGGAACGTGTCAGCTTTCCGAATATAAAAAGCTTACCTTTCCTTGCCTCTTGATATTCAGGAGGCAATACAATGAGGAAAATATTGGCAGCAGGTCTGATAGCCATAATAATCTTAGGAATCGTACCCGTGGGTACTGTGCTGGCAGCCTCGCAAGATACAAGTCAGAGGCCTGTCGATGATCAAGAGGATAATATCGTTTGGGCTAATCAAAGCGAATTAATGGATAATAACTTCAAGAAAGTTGATGTTGATTTAAACATGGGCAAGATCCAGGTCAACCCGACGATGGAGAAGCTATATCCCGGTCTCGTTATCTTAAACTCGTCGAAAACCATTGTTGTAGACAAGACCGGCTTCGATATTAAGGAAATTACCTCAGACACATCTGTGACGTATAAAAAGTCGAAGGCCAAGATACAGGCGATGGCTCCTGTCGATAAATCGGATAAGTCCGAATCGACTTTGGCTGCACTCAGCAACGTTTACATGACCGGCGTCGGCTACTACTGGTACTGGATCCAGGATAATTGGTACAACTTCGACGTCACGATCTACAATTCCGGATCATACCAAGTAAGTGGTATCGTGATCATATGGTCTTGGGAAGACGGTTATGGGTATTCGGTACCCTTTAATAATCTCGCTCCCTACGCGACTACGACCATATCGGTGCCGTTCCAAGCCATCAGCGGCGTCAGTTCCGTGGGAAAGAAGCCGATATATGCCGAGGTTCGGGTTGATCCTGGCAGCATCACGACACATTTGGTCCAGCTGCCGACCGATGGTATCGAGGTATACAATAACGATGCCAGCCACCTAGCCGATGTGGATGGTGGAGTAAACTTAGCGACCAGTGACTTAAACCATCCGTATAACTACACGATATTAATGGATGCCGCCACGGCCGGAGATAATACCTATGCGCCCTATGCGACATCGAGCCAGATCAATACATATGTCTGTCAACACATGAGCTACGATTTATTTCAAACTGAGCCATACTACCATAGCGCGGCATCGGATTTGTATCTCCTGTGCAACGGATATTTCGGCGATTGTACCGAGTATGCCGCTCTCTTCGTATCATACGAACGGGCTCTTCATATCCCCGCCAGATACTATACGATGACGTACAGGAATACGCTGGGACAAATGAAAGGGCACGCCATTTCTGAAATATGGGACGGCACGAACTGGATTCATGCAGATCAGGTAGC
Organism: uncultured Methanocellaceae archaeon; assembly: GCA_963769045.1. Taxonomy (GTDB): domain Archaea; phylum Halobacteriota; class Methanocellia; order Methanocellales; family Methanocellaceae; genus Methanocella_A. The sequence goes on along the minus strand of CAVYKK010000028.1, from coordinate 125,424 downwards.
GAACGTGTACAATGGCCCCGGATACTACAAAGCCTTGGGATATACTCAGGTTCACCTATACAATATGTGCTATGCAGACGACTCCGTAGTCTCGAGCGACCCATATGGTGATATGTTACTCGATCCATGGAACGATTTCTGGATAATAACAGATATGGGTGAGCCGGCTGCATATAATTAAGGAGGGGCAATTATTTGAAAAATTATTTATTTTTTATTCTTCTAATATCGTTTCTTATCCTCGTCGGTACTGCCCGCGCTTCTAACAACACGACCGATCTGCCGGTCGATAATGATCAACCGTATCCTTCCATAGGCGGCGATATACACGATATTTTTGATATGCGGCACTTCGGCGCATTATATGATCCCGATGTCAAGGCTTTTATCGATGCCTACGGGCTGGGATATTTTTACGAGCGCCCTGCCTGCGACTTCAATCAAAGCTATTACTTCGTTTACCTGTTACCGGAAAAAGACTATCCGAAAGAGCTGGTATTTCTTGAGTTTCACGATAGTAAAGGCATTAATAATAGCGTAATATGGGTGAAGCTTCTGGAAAAAAATACTGAGGTTACGCCGTTAAACGACAGCGAATGCATTGCGCTCGGGATCATAAAAAATGGTACTGAAGTAACGATCAATCCGCCTGGCGATAACAGTGGAACAGTCAGGATGCTGAGCTTTGCGATCGGTCTTGCCATACTATTAATCCTGCTATTGGCACTGGTGATCATAAGAAATAAAATGCGATGGTAGGGCTATCGATAGTCTGTCTCTGGCTGGTCAACGACGGATTGATAACCGTGATGAAACCGGGGAATTATCACCACTCCGGTACGGTCACTCGAGAGCGAAGACGCCCTGTGCATAGGTAGCCTTCACGACGGCGCAGACTGCGTGGGCTTTTTTATGACCTCGTCCGGGTGGGCGTGCACGTCGCCGGTGATGAATTCCATACAAAAATCTGTCACACCAAAGGATGCGAATGAAGGAATGCTGGCGACCGATACGGCTACTGTCGTTATCGCCGGTGCGGCTTACTCGTGGTACTGGACGCAGGATACGTGGTGTAATAACCAGATAACAATATACAACTACGGCCCGTCGACAGCCAGCGGTAAAGTCATTGTCTGGTCGCTGGAAGACGATTATGGGTATTACGCGACGTATTCCGGCCTTGCGCCGGGCACAAGCACGGTAGTGTCTGTCGACTTCAATCCTTTAACGGGATATTCCGTTGGAGTAAAGCCTATCGCTCTGGAAGTGCGCGTTGATCCCGATGACGCGACCAGGGATTTTGTCCAATGCCCGTGGATAGCGTAGAAAAGTATAACAACGGGTATTTGACAGATCCGGATGGCGGGGACAGCCTGGAGACCAGTGAACTATACCACTTCCCGTATAACGAAGGATATAACATAATTCGGGAAGCCGCGCTAGAGGGCGATAATACGTACACGCCATGGGATACGGCATATAACACTCTAACAGGCGTCTTTAATAAAATGGATCCTTGCAGTGTGACAAGTCCTGCATTTATGTATACCGCATCGGACTTATGGATCAGGGACAATGGCTATATTGGGGTTTGCGATGATTACGCAACATTGTATACTTCCTACAGCAGGTCATTAGGAGTACCAACCCGATACTATTATGTACAGATGATTAATAGTAGCGGTGTTCAATACCATGGCATGTCAGAGATATGGGATGGAAGCAGATGGGTTCATTCTGATCCATCCTGGAATGTCTTTAATAATCCACAGGTGTACAGGTCAAGTGGATTCTCATACGTGCACTTGTGGAGAATGAGCGATGCTGATGACAGCTATTCCGGTGCAGACCCATATGGAGATCGGTTGCTAGATTGTTGGAGTGACTTTAGGTCGAGGATTGATCTTAGTGAACCGTCACAATACAACTAAATATTTTTTATTTTTTTCATTTCTTTATTCAATAGCCATAATCACGTTAGTTATCTTAGCATCTAACATTGTAGATGCCGCCGATCCGACAGCGCAACCAATTATTACGCCCATTCCCGGAGGGCAGTGGGGGGGCGTTGGCGAACTTTATGGAATGTTTCCGAACGCCAGGAATAATTCAGAAATTTTGTGCTTCATTGATGCAAACGGTTTGGGCGATTGGTATAGCGAAAAAGCCTATTCGGAGATCGATAGAGATAAGGAAACTTATATAATATATCGCTATATTTATCTCAAACCGGCGAATAATAATTCGATAAAGATGGTATTTTTAATTAATACCAGCGGGGCAAGAGGTGAAGAGGTTGTGCTGTGGACGAGGATTATCAATGCGAGCGAGGCGTTGCCGCCTCTTAATAAGGATGATATCGCGAATCTGACTCGTATCGGAACGCCGTCTGTCCTGCCCGGAAATGAGACCAATCAGAATGCCACAGTAATATCAAGCAGTATCAGTGGTCAGAGTAATAGCATCCCGGGCTTTACCGGCGTAGTGGCTGCGATCTCGATTTTGCTTGTTATCATTTGTAAGAAAAAGCGTCAGACATGATGTGTGATCTATGATGAAACGGATTTCACTGGTATTGGTCAGCGCTGTTTTTTTCTGGATGCCTGCGGCCATCTGCCTGCGTTTATTTTTACCGTACAGCGGGTCATTTTTAATGGCGCTCTCTCTTGTACTGGCTGGTGTAGTGACTTTAATCGGATCTGTCCTCCTCCTGTCAGAGGTAGTCCGTAAAAGCGGCAGATCTTACATGTCAGTCCCTGTCTGCCTCGACACAATAGCGATTGTCGCCGCCGGCTCGGTGGTATTATTTTCTGGCAAATCGTTTCTTTCGGACCCCGTCAATGTTGTGGAGACGATATCGATCGTTGGCCTGGCGTTACTTGCCCCCTGCTCGGCAGTGTTGTTCTACGCGCTCCCGGAAAAGAATACGGTTACGCGAATATCGATAGCATTATCTTCGCTTATCGGCATTTTTGCAGTTTTCGTAATATTGCTTACCTTAAAGGATCTTTCTGTCAGGCCGACAATCCACGCAATGCTCGGGGTATTATGGTTATACTGGCTAATAGGAATGCCAGTGATCGGCATGTGTTACATCGCGAATGCCGTGTCGAACAGCGCGATTGAAGTGGCATCGAATAAAGCTTAAATGGACCATTATATTGTAGAGAAGGAGTAATGGCGGCATCACGATCGGAATTACGCTTATATCCAGGCTAAGATAATGATTTGGAACCGGTATTGTAAAGCGGCACCACGACAGGGGTCAGATTAAGGCCGTTAAGCCACGCGAGCCTTTTCTCATCGTTTTCTACTGCTATTGATTCGACACTATTATTTTTGAAGTCAACGGTAACGTTGAATATTTCATCTTCAATAGGGTAGTACATATAGGCGCATTCGCCTTCTATAATGATCCCGGTAATCTTCTTCGGGTTATCGCCCGCAATACTCCGGAACTCCTGATCATGCCCGACAATCTCGTGGGCTTTATAGCCCCAGTCAATCCTCTGCGTTTGATTGTTACCGGGCGCTGCGGGCTGACTGAAATGCGCAATCAGCAATACGGCTGCGATTATTAACAGGGATGCCGATACTGCTGCGAATAAACGTTTGCCGACCATTAAATGACTGTTTGTTAAATGTATAGATAACTGTTATGTCATTATCATGACATCCGGATAGCGTTGGCATGGACTGGCAATATGGCAGAATGCCCCGACTTGCGCAGTCCGATGGGCCTGCCTGCATCGAGGGCCCGAGGCATGCACGGTTATAAGAGATAAACTACTTAAGGATGAAACAAGAATTACCGCTTGTCGTCCATGAAAATCCCCGCATTTCTCAAGGCATTGAAAGAGAAGCACCCGTTTTTATATGATCTCGCGTCCGATGTCCTCTTCTCGCTGGCCATCGTAGCTGTGATCGGAGCCTTGCTCTTCGCTTACTCCGGCACATGGCCCCCTATCGTCAGCGTCATCGGGGACAGCATGTATCCCCACATGCACGACGGCGACCTGGTGCTCCTGCAAGGCCTCGACCGGGGTGCAGTGCAGACCTACGCGGCATCGAACGGCACCGACTACGTGAGGTATTCCGAGCCGGGCGACGTGATCATCTACCGCCCCCTGGGCGATCCGGGCGTGAAGCCGGTCATCCATCGCGCCATGTACTGGGTGAACAAGTCCGAGCCCATGTGGCCCGGAGGCCCGGCGGCGCCACATGACGGCTATATTACGCTTGGCGACAACAACGGCGGCCGGCTGGACCAGCAGACCAACATCTGCCCGTGGCAGCCAGTCAAGAAAGAATGGATCATCGGCATCGCCAGACACAACGTGCCGTATATAGGCTACATACGGTCACTCATGCCCTTCTAATATTTTAACTTATAAAATTAATATTCCCATCCTTCTTGGGTGAACATTTGTAGTAATGAACAACATAATAAGCCATAACTTTGACATACAAATGGAATTTTCACTCTATTTCCATGTAATCGTTCTTGAGTAAGAACGCAAACATTATCATACTCAACGAATCTTTCTTGTGATCCATCCCTTGCTTCTAAAGCTAGTGCAATTAAATATGGATCAGCCTGATCTTTTTCGCTTTCCACATTAACTAGCCCTGGAAAGTTACTCATAATCTCTGCCAGTTTCTGCATAGTAAAGTCCGAATAATCGAATCTAAAGAGACGACGTTCATGGCTATGTGCCCATTGCGCACAAAGGTCATCTTGTAATTCAATCTCTGCTAAAACTTGATATGGGGCAATTAGTCTTCCATGCCTTATTAATCTATTAAAATCATCATTAAGAGATTTAAAAACTGGGTGATTATAATGCCGATTGAAATCTATTGCCGATGATGTGTCAATTACATATAGGGTATTATCAGGCATTATCTCACAGCAATCATTTCATAATATTTTCTAAATGATGTGTTTTAACATTCAAATAGCTTAAAGCGTCACTATATGTAATAAGACCTCTTGCAGAGTTTTGTTTAACTAAAGAGATATATTCTCCTCCATACTCACGCGCTGCCCGATCAGCAGATGTACCAGAAACACCGAATGATGGACTCTCTTTCTCTTTTTTCATTTTTAAAATATTAATTGAATCGTGGAACTGTTGTGATGTTATCAAGTTCAATGAAACTAAACGTGTTAAAGTCATCGAGTAACTTACCTTATATTTGTTTGCTATTGTTCGATACTTAGTAATTCCATATTTGCTATATTCTTTAGAAATAATATCTGGCGGTAGTAAGAACGCTGCAGCAAACTTGTTACACCAAGTTTCAATTGATGCTCCACGTGGATCACTTGTTATCGGGTCCTCTGGATTACAAAATGCAGGTTCATTTAGTAATATATGGCCATATTCATGAAGTAATGTAAAAATGCGTGCACGAATATCATCTAATAAATTTATCACAATCGTATAAGGCTTTATATCTAATAAAGTAAAACCACGCAATTCTTCGACTTCCATCCTAAACTGGAAGACCATGACATTTCTTGATTCTATCAAATCTCTAAGCCTTTTAAAAACCTCATTATCACTCTTAATAGTTGTTTGATCATCAATGGTTAAAGCAAGTTGATTTCTTTCACGATTAGCAATTTCTTCAGGATTATCGTTTAGACTGGCCATTTTAATATTGGCATCACTTTTCAGGTTTAAATTTTCCAATAATTCATTACTTATCTCTTGCGAATACTGTGCTCTTCGAATAGCACGTAATGTTTTAACAGTAAATCCTTTTTGTTTACCAGGTAACCGCCTAAAATCGTGCGGCAATGGGCGCTCCTTTAATGGATGAGGAAGGAAAAACGCAGCAGTTGGACGTTTATAAGCTTCTGCTAATTTTACTATGTCTTTATACGTAGGGTGAATATCGCCATTTTCCCATCTGTTAATAATACTTGATGGAATCTCTGTATTTTTACTTAATTCTTCGAGAGTCCAACCTGAATTTTCTCGTAACCATTTTAATACGTCAGGCTTTGCGGGGACACTAGGCGATAATTTCGACATAGTTAGTTCATAGCAATATATGTCTTCAAATATGCAATATAGTTTTGGTATGTGCAGTAAAAGAAATCACATGATAAAAATCATGACGGCGCCGGTGGCGCGGGCTTCTTTATGATCTCGTCCGGGTGGGCGTGTACGTCGCCGGTTATGAACGTCATCAGCGTGCCGTCGCGGGCTTTCATGACGAACGCCCCGTCCTCCGTGATGTCCACGGACGTGCCCTCGAACAGGTTGTCCTGGTCTTTCACGATGACACGGCTGCCCAGCGGGTAGATCATGCCTTTGTACTCGTCCAGGATCACGTTGTACTGGCCCTCGTTGAAGGCGCCGTACAGCCGCTCGAACTCGACGAGCAGGTGGTCGATGAACTCTTTACGGGATACGGTCTTGCCCAGCTCCTCCTTGATGGAGGTGGCCGTCTTCTGGATGCGCGACGGGAAGGAGAGCATCTCCACGTTCACGTTGATGCCGAACCCGAGCACGATGTACTTGATCGAGTTGATGTCCATGGCCATGTCGGTGAAGATGCCGCACACCTTGCGGCCGCCGATGAGCACGTCATTCGGCCAGTTGATCTTCGCGTCCAGGCCATAGAGGTCACGGATCGTCTTGCACACCGCCGCTGCCGCGGCAAGGGTGATCTTGGTCGCGTTGCGGGGTGCGGTCTTCGGCCGCAGCACCAGCGAGAAGCAGACGCCGCCGAAGGGCGATACCCATTCCCGGCCGATGCGTCCCCGGATGCCGCCGCTCTGTGTCTCGGCGAGCACCATGGTGCCCTCCTCGGCGCCGGTCGAGGCCATTTCCTTCGCGATCTTGTTAGTGGAAGCTACCTCTTCGAAGTAGTGAATCTTGTGACCGAAGGCCTTCGTCTTCAGCCCTTTCTTGATCTCCTTCGGCACCAGCTTGTCTTCGTTCAGGATGCGCTTCGGGATGAAGTTGGTGCTATAGTCGCCCTTGCGGAAATAGGCGTTGAACAGGATCATCTTGTGGAAAGGGATGGTCGTCTTGACGCCTTCGATGGTGTACTCGTCGAGCGCCCGGCGCATGCGGTTGATGGCGCCGTTGCGGTTGTTGTCCCAGACAATGAGCTTGGCTACCATGCTGTCGTAGTACGGCGGGATCTCATAGCCCGCATAGGATATGCCGTCGACCCGGACGCCCGGCCCGCCTGGCGGATTATACGTGGTGATCTTGCCGGGGGAGGGGAAGAAGTTCTCCTGCGGGTCCTCGGCGTTAATGCGGCACTCGATGGCGCAGCCGTTGATCTTGATGTCGCTCTGCCTGAAGGCGAGCTCCTCGCCTGCCGAGATGCGGATTTGTTCCTTGACGATATCGATGCCGGTGATCAGCTCCGTCACCGGGTGCTCGACCTGTACCCGGGTGTTCACTTCCATGAAGTAGAAGTTGCCGTATTTGTCCAGCAGGAACTCGAAGGTGCCGGCGTTCTCGTACTTGACCGCCTTAGCGCCCTGCACCGCCGCGTTGCCCATGGTCTCGCGCAGCACCTGCGTCATGCGCGGGGACGGCGCCTCTTCGAGGAGCTTCTGGTGGCGCCGCTGGATAGAGCAGTCCCGCTCGCCCAGGTGGACGACGTTGCCGCTCTTGTCGGCTAAAATCTGGAACTCGATGTGCCGTGGCTCTTCGAGGTATTTCTTGAGATAAACGTCGGGATTGGCAAAGAAGGATTCTGCCTCGCGCTTTGCGCTCTGCAGCGCGTCGGGGACGTCGGCATCCGAAAAGACCAGGCGCATGCCCCTGCCGCCGCCTCCGCCCGATGCCTTGATGATGCACGGGTAGCCGAACCGGTTGGCCAGCTCGATGGCCTCGCTCTCCGTCTTAATCGTGGAGGGGGAGCCGGGGATAAGCGGCAGCCCGGCCTTCTTCATGGTGTTTCGTGCCACCATCTTGTCGCCGAGCTTCTTGATCACAGAAGCCGGAGGGCCGATGAACTCGATGCCGGACTTGCGGACCGCTTCGACGAACGGCGCGTTCTCCGACAGGAAACCGTACCCGGGATGTATCGCGTCCACGCCCGCGTCGGTCGCCACTTCGAGGAGCGCTTCAACGTTCAGGTAGCTGCTCTTGGCCGGGGGCGGGCCGATGCTGTAGGCCTCGTCCGCGTACTTCACGTGCAGCGACTTCGCGTCGGCTTCCGAGTACACGGCGACGGTCTGGATGCCCATCTCCTTGCATGCCCTGATGACCCGCAGCGCGATCTCGCCGCGGTTTGCGATCATGACCTTGCTGAACATATTACTCGATCACCGCAAGCACCGCGTTCGCGTCCACGTTCTTGCCCTTCTGCATGAAGACCGACTTCACCGTGCCCGCACTGTGGGCCACGATGTCATTCTCCATCTTCATTGCCTCCAGTACCGCGACCACGTCGCCCTTCTTCACCGAGTCGCCTACCTTCACGTTGACCTTGAGGATGGTGCCCTGCATCGGGCTGGTGATGGAGCCATTGCCTGCGACCGCCTCCGCCTCCGGGGCCGCCTCGGCGAGCTTCGACTGGGCCGTAGTCGGGGCCATGATGATTGGCGCCCCGCCGACCGCCTCGATGCGCATCTCCATGACCTTGCCGTCCAGCTCGACCAGGAACTTCTGGGCGTTCGGCCCGAGCTTCGAGGGCAGCGACGCTGCAGCACGGGGCTTCAGTACCTCCGGCTTGATCTCGCCCTTCAGGAACAGCTCGGCCACCGACGGGTACAGCGCATAAGTGACATAGTCTTCTTCCGTCACCTTCGACAGGCCAAGCGCGTCCACTTTCTTCCTTACCTCAGCCATTTCGGGGGCCAGCAGGTCACCCGGCCTCGCCGTCACGGGCTTCTCGTCGCCGATGACCATCTTCTGCACCGCCGGGTCGATGGGGCCGGGGGCCTTCCCGTAGAGGCCTTTAACGTAATCCTTGACCTCTTTGGGGATGACTTTATAGCGCTCGCCGAGTACCACATTGAAGACGGCCTGGGTGCCTACGATCTGGCTGGTGGGCGTCACCAGCGGCGGGTATCCCAGCTCGCGCCGGACGACCGGGACTTCCTTGAGCACGGCATCGTACTTGTCCATCGCGTTCTGCTGCTTGAGCTGAGAGACCAGGTTGGAGAGCATGCCGCCCGGTATCTGGTAGACCAGCACGTTGACGTCGATCCTCTCCAGGATAGGGTCGATGACGCCGTCGTACTTCTCCTTGACCTTCCAGAAGTACTCGGCGATCTCCGCCAGCAGCTTGAGGTCCAGCCCCGTGTCGTACTTCGTACCCATCAGGGCGCCGACGATGGTCTCGGTCGCAGGCTGTGAGGTGCCGAAGCTGAACGGCGACATCGCTGTGTCGAGGATGTCCACGCCGGACTCGACGGCCGCGTAATAGCTCATGGGCGCGATGCCGTTGGTACAGTGACAGTGCAGGTCGACGGGAAGGCCTACTTCCTTCTTTAGCCGGGACACGAGCTCGGCCGCGTCCTTCGGCCCGATGAGCCCTGCCATGTCCTTGATACAGAGCGAGTCGCATTCCATGGAGGCGAGCTGCTTGCCCATTTCTACGAACTTATCGTTCGAGTGCACCGGGCTGACGGTATAGCTGATCGTGCCCTGGACGAGCTTTTCCGCCTTCTTCGCCGCCTTGACAGGGGCTTCCATGTTACGGGTGTCGTTCACCGCGTCGAAGACACGGAAGATATCCACGCCGTTCTTCGCCGCGAGACGGACGAACTCTTCTACCACGTCATCGGCGTAGTGCCGGTAGCCTACGAGGTTCTGTCCCCGGAGCAGCATCTGGATGGGGGTCTTTTTGGCCGCGCCCTTGATCTTCCTGAGCCGTTCCCACGGGTCCTCGTTCAGATAACGGATGCAAGTGTCGAAGGTGGCCCCGCCCCAGGCTTCCAGGGAATAGAAGCCCACCTCGTCGAGCTTCGCCACAATGGGGAGCATGTCCTCCGTCCGCATCCTCGTCGCCGCCAGCGACTGGTGCGCGTCTCGCAAAACCGTCTCTGTGATTCGTACCATAAGCTACCATCCACGCCATATTATCGGAAATCAGATGTGCGTTCACGTTTACTTCAAGGTTATTAGATATAATCTTAACGCCTCCGGGGCCGACGGAACCCGAAAGCCACAGCGAGGCGATTCTGAAGCCGGGAGACGACAGCAGGCCTTATATATTGCCCACATTATACTCCGGAAAAAAGCCTTCTTTCCGGTAAATGAAGGCATTTCTCTTTTGCTGATAAATGGTGCAATTCCAATCAGTAGGGGGAATTATATGGATGTAAAGAAAGTGGCAGTCTTCTGCCTTGTTGGTATAGCGGTTCTAGGGATGGCTGCGCCTGCAGTGGCGTGGATCGGGCCTTTCGGTTGCGGAAGCCTGTTCCCGTTCGGCCTGTTCGGATTTCCTGTACCGGTGCCGGTGCCAGTGCCAGTGCCCGCAGCTATACCCGCATGCGGTCCCATCGGGGCCGGCTTTGGCGGGCCAATCGACGGTGCCTGTGGAATTGGCGGGCCTGTCGGGGCCGGTTTCGGTGGTCCTATCGGCAGTCCGTGTGGAATTGGCGGGCCTGTCGGAACAGGATTAGGCGGAATAGGCAGCCCGCTTGGATTGGGCGGCGCATATGGCAGCCCGCTCGGGCTTGACAGTTCGTGTGGCGTAGGCGGCTCTTACGGCGCTCCGCTCGGGCTTGGCAGCTCTCTGGGCAGCTCTTATGGCAGCCCGGGCATTGCCAGTGGCCAGTATGGCCTTGGCAGCTCTTATGGCAGCCCTGTCGGGTTAGGCAATACTTGCGGCCTTGGCAGCTCTCTGGGCAGCTCTTATGGCAGCCCCGTCGGCAGCTCTCTGGGCAGCTCTCTGGGCAGCTCTTATGGCAGCCCCGTCGGCAGCTCTCTGGGCAGCTCTCTGGGCAGCTCTTATGGCAGCCCCGTCGGCAGCCAGAATGGCCTCGGCAGCACCGGGCTCTCCAGGGGACTGTATTAGCCCCGGAGATCGTATTCTGGCAGAGAGTCGGCTCTATTAAGCCGTGTGGCAGGCTCGTCACGCCTGTCACCAATTTTTTACACAGGGCCATTGTCTCCGGCGAACATGTTCGTCCGGCGCCAGCCCGATCAGCATAATCTTTCGCCCGCCGGGACGTGTTCCGCTCGTATACCGCCATATCCTTTTTACGGTTCGGCTGCCAGTAATTATCGTGGGGGATTCGATGTTCAGGAGATTTACTCTACTTATAGTGACCGCCCTGGTCATTCTGGCCTTTATCACGCCGGCCATGGCTGCGGGCGGAGCAGGTGGATCGGCAGGTGCCGCGGGCGGAGCGGCAGGCACGGCGGGCGGAGCGGCCAGCGCAAGCAGTGCAGCGACGGGCGCTTCCGGCATAGGTGCCGGGGCTACAGGAGTGGCCGGGACCAGCGCCATCGGCGCCGGCCTCGGGGGCATTCCCACGGGCATCGGCAGCTTCGCCTCCGCCGGAATCGGCGGGTTAGGCGGCGGTTTTGGTCAGGGACTGGGCGGAGGCTTCAGCATGTTCGGCCCGCTCGGCATGTTCGGGGCGTACGACATCTTCGGCCCGCTGGGCCTCTTCGGCTACCAGGGCCTGTTCGGCCCGCAGGGTCTCTTGTTCCCTAACGTCTTTATCAATGGCTGGTGGAACGGCTTCTGCTAGACCTGTGGAAGGCTGAGGGCAGACAGTCATGTCTGCCCCTCAATACCCTGCCGGGAAACTTTACATAGAATGCACCGCATCTACGTTTTGAACATTTTATGAGATCGACGATCGTCTACTTTTCACAGACCGGGAACACCGAGAAGGTTACCTATGCGCTTTACGAGCGGCTGCAGGATAAAGGGTATATCGTTACCCCGCTGATGTACGAGGACGCTGCCGATTTTCCTGAAGCGCTGGACGGCGTCGAGCTTCTCGGCATAGGCTTTCCCACGTTCTTCGGCTACCCGCCGAAGTTCTTCGCGGACTTCCTCAAGAAGCTGAAAAAAGTAAGAGGCACCGAAGCTTTCGTCTTTACCACTTACGGCGGCGCCACCGCGGGCGACAGCCTGTATGACGCAGCCACCGCGCTCGCGAAGAAGGGCTACACTATCCTGGGCGGCCTGAAGATCGAGGGCAGTGATGACTACCCTCAGGGACGCGAGCTCAAGATTAACGCCGGCCGGCCTGACGCACGCGATATCCTGTCCGTCGACGAGTTCGTCGACAGGATACTGGAAGCGAAGGCCGCCGGACGCAGCCTCGACCCGGCCGCGCTGGCCAGCAACACGCCGTTCTTCGTGAACAGCCGGGGCAAGCCGCACGACCCGATCGTAAAGAAGATGCGCAAGGGCATCGAAGGCAAAATCCTGTTTAACAAGGAGCAATGCCTGTTCTGCGAGACCTGTAAGAAGTCTTGTCCCACCCGGAGCATCGAAACCGGCGAGAAGTTCCCCGAGTTCACATGGAAGTGCATCGACGGGATGCGATGCTACCAGTGCATCCGCGTATGTCCCGGCAAAGCCCTGTCTGTCGAGTTCCCCGGGCCGGTCGAGGACTATGTGAAGTTCCGCGCCGAAGCCGCCGACAGCCCGGAAGAAAAGCAACGCACGATGATCATTGCCTGAGCATTGGACACGGAGGGCACTAAGGGCACAAAGGGCACGAAAGGGGGCAAGCCCGTATCGGGATTCTACTAATGCTCCTTTGTGGCCTTAGTGCCCTTAGTGCCCTCCGTGTCCAATGCCCATTAGTTATTTATCCTTCAAGCGTATTGTATCGGCTGATAGCTATGCAAGCAGTAAACAATTCTACCGGCGGGGTAGACCTGTCCACGACCGCCGGCATCACCGACTACCTCCTCCTGACCCTCGTCACGTTCGCGGGCTCGTGGATTATACTCTGTATCATCATGTACATCATCGCCCCGTACTTCGGTAAGTACGCCGACCAGCGCTCCAGGATCATTTACAGCGCCGTGTACACGCTGCCGTTCGCTATCATTTTCGCGCTCGGCCTGGGCGGTACCATTTCAATCTTAACTGCCTCCGTCGGCAGCATCGTCGCGCTGCTCCTGGCCTTCGTCATCGTCTTCGCGCTGGTCATCCTGCAGAGCTTCCTGCTGGGCGTGCTCACTTCTAAGGGCATCCTGAAGATGGAGTCTAAAGCCAAACAGCAGCAGCGAATGACCAAGGGCAAGAGAAAGTAAAGGGACACTAAGGTCACTAAGGGCACGAAGTACACAAAGTCCTTAGTGGCTAAACCATTCTTCTTTTTATCAGTCTTCTGGCTGTGCGTAGCGGTATGCAGGGCGAATTTTTTGCCGCAGAGACTGCAGAGGGACGCAGAGAACGCAGTTTCATTTCAGATAAAGGCTGCCCATTTCTTAAAAGTAGCTGCGTACTCTGCGCCACTCTGCGTTCCTATGAAAAACTATGTCGCGCTGGACTGTTTCGGCTTTTCGTCGCGGAACGTCAGGAACCGTTTTGGAACGCCAAGCCGCCAAGAGACGCCAGGACGCCAAAAATTTATTTTTTAGATTCAAGACGCCAAGGGTCCAAGTCCATGAATATTCCAAATGCTGAAAACTTAACGTTCCCTGGCCCCTTGGCGTCTTGAATCTAAAAAATCCTTGGCGTCCTGGCGTCCCTTGGCCTCTTGGCGTTCCAAAACGGTTCCCGACTTACCGCTACGCATCTGCCTGATTTTCATCGTCTTATGCCTGACCAGGACACCGATCATCAGCCGACTCTCTGCGGCTCTGAACTTCACCATCGTTCCTTCACGCATAGCAGGGCAACGGCCTGATTCTCAACCTCTATTACATGAAATATAAAAATGATCACGCCAAGGACAACTCTCAGTGTCCTTAGCGTCTTTTTATTTTTACGCTAATCCATGAACGATGTACGGCGCCACGATCATGAAGACCAGCGACGAGAACAGCGTAATGGCAAACCCGTTCACGATGGCCTTTGAGATGCGGTCTACCGTTTTGCCGTCCCGGACGAACCGGCCCACCGTGACACGGGTGACCTCACGGAAGATGTGCCCGCCGTCAAGCGGTATCATGGGGAGGCAGTTGAACAGGCCGACGTTCATGTTGAGCCAGCCGATCCAGAAGAGGGCCAGCGCCATATAGAAGACGCCGTTGCCCAGCCCGGCCGCCCATCCGATCGGGTGGTACAGGCTGGCCAGATCGCTCTGGAACACGCTGATCCCGGTGTAGCCGCCCATGACCTCCCAGAGCGGCATGAACATGATGACAGCGAGGCCTTCGACCACCGACATGGCCTTATCCACGATCGTATTGCCGGTCGGGCTCAGCATGCTCTGGAGCGCGGACAGCTGTCCCCTGGCGTCGAACGTGCCGACCAGAATCCCTATCGAGTTGTCTGACAGGTCGGCGCCGCCGAAGCCCATATAGCCTTTAGGCTGCGCGCCGCTGGCGAGGACCATAGAGGTGTTCATCATGGTGCCATTCTGCGCGACCAGGTCGACGCTGACCGTCTGGCCCGGCGTGGTGTTGGCCATGAACGCCGTGTACTCTGCGTTATTACTGATGGGAGTACTGTTGACCGATACCATCTGCATGTTCGGCCCGATGCCCGCCTTTGCCGCCGGGAAGTCCGCGACGACGCCCAGGACATAGAGGCCTTTAGTCTCGTTTACCTTGATCGGATAACTGACGGCCTGGCTGCCCTGCATGCCCTGGATATCCACAGTACTGCCGGCATGAGCCCTCAGGTAATCGTTGAACTGGCCGGGCGTGGACATGTTGACGCCGTCGACCGAATTGATGATCATGTTGCTATGAATGCCCGCGTCGTAGGCCGGCGTGCCCGGCGCCACGTTCACGACGACCATCCCGGAGTTCGTCGCCGCTATAGCGCCGAGCACCGGCCCAAATAGTAACAGGAATGCTAAAGCTGCGATCAGGAAGTTGGAGATCACTCCCGCGCTGAGGATGCGGACCTGCCCCATGCTTGACGCGGTACGCTTGCCCTCCCCGGCCCCTTTCGTGTCCATAGGCCCGAGGACTTCGCCTGTAGTGCCCTCGGACTTGGTGCCGAACATCTCCTCCTCGTCGATTTCCGCAAACGCGCCGATCGGGATGGGTGCGAGAAGCAGTCCCATCGACTTGACCTTGATGTTCTCGGCCCGTGCCATCACGGCGTGACCGAGCTCGTGCACTACCATGGCGACGACAAGGGCGAGCCATCCCCAGACGAACGGCACGAACTGGTTGACGCCCGGGATGACCAGGATGTTCTGCGGCGCGGTCGCCACGCTGGGCGCCGGCGTCTTGACGATCATGACGATGTCCACGATGACGATCATCGCCAGCATGATGACCATGGAGACGAAGACCAGCGGGATGCACAGCGAAAACAACGCTTTCCAGAACGTCTTCGGCGATGCGAGCGAGTTAAGCAGGCCCTGGCCCCGGTATGTCCTCCACATGATAAGCGGCCCGTATGCCGTCATGTTAAAGCGCTTCAGCACCCCGGCCTTGTTGAGTGCATAGACGCCCATCCACCAGAGAGCGAAGCCTGCGAATACTGCGACCCATATAAAATCAACCAAAGGAAGTTCTCTCCATCAATCTAAATATCAATCAGAGCATAGTAATATTTCATATAAATACGTTCACGTCCTATACAGCGGCCCCATGCCGCCGGTCACCGCCGACAATGCCGGGCGACCGGAATGCCGGGGTCGCCGATATTAATATGTAGCAGGCATGAAAGACGCTTATGCAGATGTATTCGACCGTTTACGTTACCGCGAAGGACGCTGATGAGGCCCGGAGTATCGCCCGGGCGCTGGTCGAGGAACGGCTGGTCGCCTGTGTGAACTACTGGCCGGTCACTTCTATGTTTTACTGGGAAGGCCGCATGGACGAGTGCAGCGAGGTGGCGATGCTCTGCAAGACCCGGACGGCCCTGGTCCCTGACGTGATCAAAAGGGTTAAGGAGCTGCACTCCTACGAGGTGCCGTGCATTACCTCCTGGAAGATCGCTGCGGGCTCCGAGGGCTACCTCGACTGGGTAGGCAGAGAGACCGGGTGATCCCTTGAGACGTAAGACCGCAGAGATGGGCGAACGTAAAGAGGTCGTCTACGACAGTGGCCACTGGGAGGGCTTCCGCCGCCTGCGCGGACGGGCACGGGAGGTGCTTGACGCTCTCGGGCAGAAAGGGCTGGACGCCGCGGTCTTCGGCAGCGTGGCCCGGGGCGACGTGAAGCCGTCGAGCGACGTCGATATTTTTATCCCGCAGGTCGCCAGCTCAATGCAGGTGCTGCTGGCGCTGGACGATTTTTCTGTCCTCGGCACGACCATCACCCAGGCGACGCCCCGCTCGCTGGTCAAGGCCAACGTCGAGCTGGAAGATAACACGGCGGTCACCTTCCCGCTGATACCGCCCCGTGAGGTGGAGCTGGAGTTCTACCGCTTCGGCGGCGCCGTCGGGCTGAACGACGTCAGGAGCGGGAAACGGGTGCCCGGCGTGGACAAGCGGCTCATGCTCATCGAGCCCACGCCTGAAGGGCACATCGAGACGCCGCTGTCCGATCTTTCGCCCGGTGTCGTGGCAAAGAAGGTGAATGTGAGCCAGCAGATCGTCGAGGAGCGGATGCGGGTGCTGGAACGCCGGGCGGACGTGGGGAGGACCGGCGTCTACCTCAACCGGCCGCTGGCACCGGACGAGAGCGTGGAACAGGTGCTGGCCGGGCTCATCGCCGAAGACCCGGCCCTGCGACGGCGCATAGACAGCCGGTGACCCGATAAAGTTAAAAAACCATATGCGTATACTAGGCTTCCTGAAGGAAGAACTTTGATCCTTGACATCGGACCGGATTGTGAACAGGAACAAGTCGGACCGCGGTATCACGGTGTACGCTCGGCTTCGCAATATTTGACCATGCGCGACGGCACGCTGATCGCCGTCGACGTGATGCTGCCCGCCGACCGCCCCCCGGAAACCCGTCTGCCGGCACTGATGATCATGGCCCGCTACTGGCGCAGCATGGAGCTGCGCGGCCTCGAACCGCCCAACAAGGCGCTCATAGGCCCCCGCGAGCCGATAGCCGATTACCTGATCTCGCGCGGCTTTGCCGTCGTGGTCGTCGATGCGCGCGGCACCGGCGCGTCCACCGGCATGAACCGCTACCCCTGGGCGCCGGAAGAGCTGGCGGACTACGGCGAAGTGGCGTCCTGGGCGGCCGCACAGCCTTGGTGCAACGGCAATGTCGGCGCGTTCGGCATCTCCTACGAAGGTGGGACCGCACTCCGGCTTGCCTCGACGGGCGTGCCCGGCGTAAAGGGCGTGGCGCCGCAGGAGATCGAATTCGACGTTTACGCAGACATCGTGATGCCCGGGGGCATTTTGAGCCAGTCCTTCGTCTGCGCCTGGAGCGAGAGTAACAAGATGCTGGACGGCAATAAGCCTTCGAGCCTGTTTCCGCGGCTCGCACGGCTGCTCGTCAAAGGCGTGCGCCCCGTCGATTCGGATCGAAAGGCTCGCGCGATCCTTACGAGCGCGCTGCAGGACCACCGGGCGAACACCGACCTATACCGGGCAATATCGGGAATCACTTACCGGGATGACCCGCTGGGCGATACCGGGGCAACGCTCGACAGCTTCAGCGTTTTCGAGGGCCGGGCGGCTATCGAACAAAGCGGCATCCCGATCTTTACATGGGGGAGCTGGCTGGATGGCGCATCGGCCGAAGCCGCCCTCCGCACCTTCAACACCTTCCGCAATCCCCAAATCGTCGCGATCGGCGCATGGAAGCACGAGATGACCGCCAACGGCAGCCCTTACCAGAAACCAAATGCTAAACCCGACCCGCTAAAAGAGCAGCAATGGGCGGCGCTTGCGCGATTCTTCGACCGGACGCTGCGAAAAAACCAGCCGCCGGCTGGTAAAACGCTGTTCTACTATACGCTTGGGGAAGAAGCCTGGAAACGAACGGATACCTTTCCGCTGCCGGCTACGGAAGTGCAGACATGGTATTTCCAGCCCGGGCACGGGCTGGCCCCGGAGCCACCGGCCGCGGACGGCGATGCCGATACCTACGTCGTCGATTTCGCCGCGACCACAGGCAGGACAAACCGCTGGCAAACGCAGATGGCAAGGCCGCTCGTCTATCGGGACCGGGCGTGGGAAGACCGCAGGCTGCTGATGTATACTTCTGCGCCCCTGGACCGTGATGTCGAGATCACGGGATATCCCGTCATCACATTATACCTTGCCTCGAGCGAGGGCGACGGCGCATTCTTCGCCTACCTGGAGGACGTCGACGGGAAGGGGGTCGTCCGTTATGTCACCGAAGGGCAACTGCGGGGCATTCATCGCAAGCCGTCCTCCGGGCCGGCGCCCTACCGGACAGGGATGCCATACCATACCTTTAATCGCGCCGATGCGTCGCCGCTTCCCCGGGGCGTAACGGTCGAACTGACCTTCGGGCTGCTGCCGACCTCAGCGCTCATCCGGCGGGGCCATTCGATCCGGGTCGCCATTGCCGGGGCGGACAGCGATACGTTCGTACGCATTCCTGCGCAAGGTACCCCGGTCTGGCAGGTATCTCGCAGTAAAACGCAGGCATCCTGTATTCGCCTGCCGATTATACGTTGAGCGCATGTATCGGGCCCCGCCGTGTCCGCGGCAAACCGACTTTGCCCCGCCCGTACACTTTTTTATCGATGCTAATCGTCGCCACTGACTCTGCTTGCATGCCGGATATCTACCGTAAACAGCTGGAACAGCTGGGCGAGCTGCGCGTCTATGAAGACCGGCCCGAGTCGCTGGAGGAATTCCTGGCAAGAATTGATAGCGCAGACATCGCCATCGTCACACACTATCGCCTGATGTCCTATGTCTTCGAAGACACGACGCTGAAGCTGGTCGCGCTGGCCCGGACCGGCTACGACGACGTCGACCTCGGAGCGGCTACCTGCCATGGCGTAGCCGTTGTCAACGCGCCGGGCTATGCGAATGAAGCCGTCGCCGAACAGGTGTTCGCCATGCTGCTGGCGTTCCTCCGGAGAATCAGGGAAGCTGATCGCTCCATCCGGGAAGGCTGTTTCGAGTGCACTTCATGGGAAGGGCGAGAGCTGGCCGGGCGCACCCTGGGCGTGATCGGCACCGGCCGGATAGGCATCCGTGTTGCGGAGATCGCAAGCTGCTTCGGCATGGACGTAATCGCCTATGACGTCCGCCAGTCGGAAGAGCACGCAAGAAAGTACGGCTTCAGGTATGTCAGCCTCGATGAGCTGCACAAGCACAGCGATTTTATATCCGTCCATCTGCCGCTGACGCCCGTGACTGAAGGCATGATCGGCCGGGTGGCGTTCGCACGCATGAAGCCGACAGCCATCCTGGTAAATACGGCGAGAGGCCCGATCATCGACGAGGGCGCTCTCGTATGCGCGCTGGAGGGCGGCCTGATCGCCGGTGCCTGCCTCGACGTCTTCAACGAGGAGCCGCTGCCGCCGGACAGCCCGTTGAAAAAGCTCGATAACGTGCTGCTGACCCCGCACGTCGCCTACAACACGGTAGAGGCACGGGAGAAGTGCATGGCGATAACGGTGGAGAACATCAGGGCCTTTCTGGCCGGGAAACCACAGAACATCCTGAATCCCGATGCCCTCTTTTTAACAGCTGGCACCCAGGGCAAAGGCTAATTTAAAAGATGCCAGGAATGGTCAAGCGTGTGTCTCTGCCCTGTCCGTCCGCGCGCGCGAGCGGCCGCACGGTCAGCCGGACCCATAATCGCTCGCCTGGGCTCCATTTTCCCTGAAAGCGCCTGTCCTCGTGGCAACTTTTTTATACTGTGGGCTTGTAGTATTAACTGGTGGTAACCTGACGTCCGCGCTATTTCGCCTTTATTTCGCCGGAAAAACTACTTTCGCCACTACCACTACTACTGACTGAGGGCGCTTTGTCCTCTGTCGAGCACCTGATTCCTGCCCGGAGGCCTTGAACGTTGATCAAGCTTAAAAATAGGGAAGATGTCGTGAAAAACATACAGAGCAGGCACATCATACTGCAGCCTGACGGAACCGAGCACCAGCTGGACCTGTCGAAGGAAGCGGAGGTCATGAAGACGCTCACTGCCGTCGGCCACCGGCCGCTGGAGGCGTACGTCGTCTCCGAGGAGCTCAAGCATCCTCCCAGCAAGGAGCCGCCCTCGATCAAGGTCATGCAGGCCCACGAGCTGGTCGGCTACGAGCCGTCCTCGGACTCGGGCAACTTCCGTTTCTACCCGAAGGGGTACCTGATCTTCCAGCTCCTGCGGGACTGGGCCAACGAGATCGCGGTAAACCGGTTCAAGGCGCTGCAGATCGATTCGCCATTGCTGTACGACTGGAACGACCCGCAGATCCGGGAGCAGGCGGGGACCTTCCACGAGCGTCACTACACGGTGACGCCGCCGGATGACGATCAGCAGTTCATTCTGCGGTTCGCGGGCGACTTCGGGCTGTTCAAGATCATGAAGGACGCTACGATCAGCTACCGGCACCTGCCGCTGCGGATATACGAGTTTAGCAAGAGCTTCCGCTACGAGCGGAGCGGCGAGCTGTCCGGGCTGAAGCGGCTCCGGGCGTTCCACATGCCGGATATCCACTGCTTCTGCCGGGACATGGAAGAGGGCTGGGCGGAGTACATGGAACTCTACCGCAACTATGCGGACCTCGCCGACGCGTCGGGCGTGGAGTACGCGATCGTATTCCGTATCGTAGAGCCGTTCTATGTGGCGCACAAGGCACGCATCGTCGAGTTGCTGAAATATTCGAACCAGCCGGCGTTCGTCGAGGTGCTGTCCGAGGCCAAGCACTATTGGGCCGTGAAGAACGAGTTCCAGGGCGTGGACTCGACCCGGAGCTGCATCCAGCTCTCGACTGTCCAGCTGGACGTCAAGGACGCGCAGGTCTACGGCATCAACTACGTGGACCGGAACGGCCAGAAAAAGGGCTGCATCATCTGCCACTCCAGCATCGGCAGCATCGAGCGGTGGTACTTCTCCATGCTCGAGGAGGCGCTGAAAAAGGAGTCGCCGACACTGTCCGTATGGCTGTCGCCGACGCAGGTGCGCTTTATCCCCGTGTCCGAGAAACAGCTTGACTACTGCAGGTATCTCGACATCGACGGCGTCCGGTGTGACGTGGACGACAGCGACGAGACGCTGTCCAAAAAGATCGCCAAGGCAAACATGGAATGGGTGCCGTATGTGGCTGTGGTGGGCGAGCGGGAGGCCGAATCGGGCCTGTTGTCGGTCACCATCCGGGAGACCGGCAAGCGCGCCACCATGACCCGTGACGAGCTGGCGCAGGAGATACGGATGCGGTGCGCGGGAAAGCCATACCGGCCGCTGGCGTTGCCCAAATTGCTGAGCCAGCGCCCAATATTCAAGTAAACACACCTCCCGGCGGTAGTCGCTGCCGGGCACTATCTTTTATTCGTTTCGATCGACTTTAACGTATAGTCGAGAAGGGTTATATACACCGACAATTGCATATAAGCCCGAAGGTGGGTAGACTGTCCAGCATTAATACAGACGGCGACATCGTCGTCAATAATCTCATCAAGCGTTTCGGCAGCTTCACGGCAGTCGACGGCATTTCTTTCACCGTGAAGAAGGGCAGCATCTTCGGCCTGCTCGGGCCCAACGGCGCCGGCAAGTCGACGACTATCAAGATGCTTACGTGTCAGGAGCGCCCTTCCTCGGGAAGCGCCTCGATCGGCGGCCTCGACATAGCCCGGGACGCACTTAAAATCAAGCAGAAGATCGGCATCGTTTTCGAGTACCAGAACCTCTACGACGAGCTCACGGCCTACGAGAACATCGATTTCTTCCGTGGCATGTACAACGGGGATAAGGCGCGGACGAAAGAGGTCCTCAAGCTCGTGGGCATGGAAGAGCACATGAAGAAGGTCGTCGGCAAATTCTCCAAGGGCATGAAGCAGAAGGTACTGATCGCCCGGTCGCTGATCAACGACCCGGAGATACTGTTTCTCGACGAGCCGACCAGCGGCCTGGACCCGCGCTCGTCTCACGAGATACGGCATTTCATCCAGCGGCTCAGCCAGGAGGGCAAGACGATCATCCTGACCACGCACAACATGGAAGAGGCCGATTACCTGTGCCACGACCTCGCCATTGTCTACAAAGGCAAGATCATCGCCCGGGGGACGCCAAAGATGCTGAAGAAGCAGTACGGCCAGGACGTGCTCAAGATCGAGACCAGGGAAGGGAAGGTCTACGAGAGCCCGTTGAACTCCCGCGAGTGTGCGGAATTGTTTAGTCGCCTGTCCCTGGGCGGGGAAATATTCTCGGTCGCTTCGGAAGAGGCGACGCTGGAAGACGTATTCATCAAGCTGACGGGGGAACAGTTAACCAATGGACCTCAGTAAAATCATTAAAATCATGGCCAAGGATGCCAAACTGTCGATCAAGAACATGTCGCTTCTCATCGTCGTAGCCATCGCCATATTCCTGCCCGTTATGATGAGCTTCATGATGAGCTCCATCACCGCAAGCGGGAATGAGACGGTAGCGATCGGCGTCTACGATCGCGGCAGCAACCACAACTACACCGACTTCCTGAAGTCAGTCTCGCTGTATAACGTCAGCGTCTTCGGCTCGATCGACCAGATCAACCAGAGCATCAAGGGCGGCTCCATCGTGGGCGGCATCGATATCCCGGCGAACTTCGACAGCGACATCGCCGCTGGCAGCAAGCCGTCGCTCACCCTGCTGACCGACTCGACGAACCTCAAGTCGCTCATCTTCACCGAGTCCTGTAAAGAGCTGACCATGGGATACGCGGGGCTCCAGTACCCGCTCTCGATACAGACGCAGAGTGTCGTCGAGGTGCCCGGAGGCTCTGATATGCCTGGCGGGGCAAACTATACCGGGTTTACCGCGCCGACGCTGCTCCTGATCTCGATCATCATCGTGGGCGTCAGCGTATTGCCGGCCACCCTCACGACCGAGAAGGAGAAGAAGACGATCACCGCCCTGATGGCGACCCCTGTCACCCAGATGGACGTGATAATGGGCAAGTCTCTGTTCGGTGTGATGGTTACGGTGCTGATCTCAGTCATCGTACTGTTCCTGAGCAACAGCATCACCGGCAACCTGCCGCTGGCCGCGGTCTTCGTACTGCTGGGCGCCATAGCCTTCAACGGGATCGGGCTGCTGATATCGATATACTCGAACAGCTACCAGACCGCTTCGATCATCTCGTCGGTCATCATGACCCCGCTGATGCTGTTCACCTTCCTGTACAGCTTCATCGACGAGCTGAAGGTCGTCGGCTCCGTCCTGCCGAACGTGTACCTGATGAACGGCCTGAACGACGCGATCGTCTATAACAAAGACGTGTCCACCCAGTGGGTTAACCTGCTGGTCTTCACGGCGATCACCGCCGTCATCTACGCCTTCATCTACCTCAGCCTGCGCAGGAAAGGGCTGTCGTCTTAATTCGCCACGGGCTCCCCGGGAGCCCACTATTTTTTTATCGCTATATGGCAGGGAATAAAAAGTTATTTTAACCATAAATGCTCATCTCGGTGTCGCGTGCAACACGGCGGGCAATCGCAATATTTAAAAGGTGCAGCAGATAAAGTACGATCATTACAGTACTTGCTTGTGCAGGTTCGCAGCCCGTAAAAAATCACGCAGGAGGTAACACAGTGGGAAATATCAGGCAGACATACATCAAGAGTACCGCGGACACCTTGTTAAGGCAGTTCCCGAACGAGTTCGGCGCTAATTTCGAAGAGAACAAGGAGAAAGTCGAAAAGCTCGCGACCATCCAGACGAAGGAAGTAAGAAACCACGTCGCCGGATACGTGACGCGCAGAGTATCATCCAAAGGCAGGAAGAGATGATGAGGCTCAAAGAGCTGAAGGGCGTCTATCCTGCCCTCATCACTCCTTTTAAGAAGAACGGCGAGATCGATGAAGAGGGCTTCCGCCGGAACATCGACTACGTGATAGAGGGTGGCGTCGCAGGCATCGTGCCGTGCGGCTGTACCGGAGAGGCCGCGACGCTCCGTTTCGAGGAGCAGAAGAAGCTCCTGCAGATCGCCGTCGACCAGGCGGATCGGAACAGGCGTAAGGTGCCCGTCATCGGCGGGTCCGGCTCCAACAACACCCAGGAAGCGCTGGAGCTGACGCAGTACGCCAAAGACGCCGGCGCCGCAGGCGCAATGCTGATCACGCCTTACTATAACAAGCCCATGCCTGCCGGGCAGATCCTGCACTACAGGACCATCGCCGCAAAGGCTGAAATGCCGATCATCCTCTACAACGTCCCGGGAAGGACCGGGACCAACATGCTGCCCGAGACGGTTGCCGAGCTGGCCAAAGACGAGTACATCATCGGCATCAAGGAGGCCAGCGGCAACATGGAGCAGGTCGAGAAGATCATCGAGCTCACCCGCAGCAGCAAGAAGAAGTTTACCGTGCTCTCGGGCGACGACAACATCACCCTCCCCGTCATGGCGATGGGAGGCAAGGGCGTCGTCTCCGTGCTGGCAAATATCATGCCGAAGGAGATGTGCGCCATGGTGAAGTACTATGACGAGGGCAACCACAACAAGGCCATCGACATGTACTACAAGATCGCGCCGATCATGAAGGCCATGTTCATCGAGACCAACCCGATACCGGTGAAGGCTGCCGCCAACATGATGGGCGTCGCCGCCGGTGCGCTGCGGCTGCCGCTGACCGAGATGGCCCCGGAGAACCAGAAGAAGCTCAAGGGGCTGCTCGATGCTTATGGCGTCAGGACTAACGGCAAGGCTGCGGCAAAGGCTTCGCCCGTAAAGGCTGCGGTTAAGGCCCCCGTGAAGAAGGCCAGGAAATGACCGTCCGGATCGCGATCGCCGGCATCAACGGCCGCATGGGTAACATGATCACCGAGACGGTGCTTGCCCAGCCGGACATGCAGCTGGTCGCCGGGTTCGACCTGCAGGGCGGCAGGGCCGTCGATAAGATCACCGTCAGCCCTTCGGCCGATATGGACCGGGTGCTCAAAGCCACGAAACCAAACGTGCTTATCGACTTCACGATCGCGTCCGCTGCCGTCCAGAACGCGAAGACGGCCTCGGCCAATGGCGTGAACCTGATCATCGGCACCACTGGCTTCGACGAGGCCCAGAAGGCCGAGATGAAGAAGGCTTTTGAAGCGGGCAAAGTCGCCGCGATCATCTCGCCCAACTTCTCGGTCGGCGTCCAGGTGTTCCTCAAGCTCCTGCGGGAGGCGGCAAAGCGCCTCGAGGGCTGCGACATCGAGATCATCGAGGCGCACCATAACAAGAAGAAGGACGCGCCCAGCGGCACCGCGCTGAAAGCCGCGGATGTCATAGCATCCGCCCTCAGCGAGAAGCCGAAGTACGTCTACGGGCGCGAGGGCGTCTCGCCCCGGGGCAAGGAGATCGGCATCCACGCGGTCAGGGGCGGCGACATCGTGGGCGACCATACGGTGCTGTTCGCCTGTGATGGCGAGCGTATCGAAGTGAAGCACCAGGCCCACTCCCGCCAGGCGTTTGCCTCCGGCGCCGTGAAGGCCGCGCGCTGGATCGTTTCGCAGAAGCCGGGCCTCTATTCGATGGACGACATGTTCAAAGAGTAAAGGCTACTGATATTTTTACCTTTTTTCTCTCATTACAGTTTAAATTCGGTTGCAATTACTACAAATAAACCTATTGCTAAAAAAAGAATTATATACTAATCGGACTGATCTACAATCGGTAATATTATGGACAGGAAGTCTATAGCACTCTTTGGCATGGCGGTAATCGCCATCGCCGGCATGGTAATGGTCTCGGCCTGTACGAGTACCGTTACACCTACAGCTACTCCGACGGCTACTCCGTCAGCAACACCGACAGCTACCCCCCCGGTTAACGCAGTCGCCTCATTCAACCAGTCGAACAATAACACGACGGTAAGCGTCAAGACCGGCGACATATTCAAGATCACCCTTGAAGAGAACCCGAGCACCGGGTATACATGGAACGCAAGCGTCACGAGCGGTCTCAACATTGTCAACAGCACGTACCTGGCGCCCAATACCACCCTGGTAGGCGCCCCTGGCTTGCACATGTGGCAGATCCAGGCAAATGGTACCGGCATGCAGACATTCAGCGGCGTCTATAAGCGCTCGTTCGAGAATGTCACCGGCAACCAGACTGCCTACATACTCAAAGTAAACGTAACTGCTTAACACCATACATCGTGCCTGTGAATGCACGAGAGGGGCGTTGCATGTCCCCTTTTTCTTTTTTTGCATAATCATTTTGTCTGATAGTAAACGGTATCCGCTATTGAAATTGTAATTTAACTGGAATAACGTTATGTTACCACTGTTTTTCTGAAAGCAGTCTAATATAACTGCGAACCATTCCGTAGTTTAAAAAAGAAATATATAGTATTCAAGCTAATGAATGTCAGGTGAAAGATGTGAAGGGCATGACAGTCATACTGCTGGCCGTTGTTTTCGTCGTCATCGTATGCGCTGGCTTCACTGTCGCGTATGCCATCAGCGGAGGCAACGGTAACATGCGGTCATTCAACCAGACGGATTCTGACAAAATGATCACGGTCAGGCCCGGAGAGACGATCAAGGTCCTGCTCGACGAGAACCCCACCACCGGTTACTCCTGGGCTTTCAACGTGACCTCCGGCCTGACCATTGCTAAAGACACGTTCCATGCGCCCACCAGCGGCCTCATGGGTGCCGGGGGCGTCCACGAGTGGCAGATCAAGGCGACCGGCACCGGCAGCCAGCAGATCAGCGCTGTCTACAAGCGGCCGTGGGAGCCGACTTTCGGCAACGAGACTGCCTTCATCCTCGATATCAAGATTGAATGAGATCTTTCCCGAGCCATAGCACACACCGGAGGGGCGCAGCAGCGCCCCTTTTCCTTTTTTTAGGCATTGGATACCAAGGGCACGGGGGGCATAGAGGCCATTGACGTAGCCAGACTTATTTGGGCAATGGTTCGACTATAGCCTCCGTAGCCTTTTTTCACTCACTGCTTTCTTTCAGCCGGAGATACATGAGACTCACGTATGCGCGGCGGGCGATTATGGTGCCCAGCGTCATGGCTAGCAGCGCCGCGGAAAGATCGTCGAGGCTGATGATTCCGCTATCACCGACGATGCCTTTGCCGAAGATTTTCAGGCCCAGCACGATAATCCAGACGGTCACGGCGACCACTGATCCCTTCATCACTATCCGGCCCCGGTCGTCAGCAGACACTTTCATGCGGGTGCCGATGACGACGCCGATGGCGCAGCCGACGGCGAAGCCTGCAACGGACAGCAGGAGCGTGCCCGGCCCGCCATAGTCGGCGAAAATGGTCGCCGCAGTGATGGGAAGAAGGATCGCCAGCGGGATCCAGATGGTCCAGAGCCGGACCCTGCGGGTCCTCAACTGTAACAGGACGAGGATGATCGCGATCAGGAAGAAGAGTTCGGCCGACATCTGGCCGCCCTTGAACGATTCGCTGCTGAATGCGGTAGCGTTATAAGTCCAGTCCATGAAAATCCGGCTTACTATCGCCCTGCCTTTATTAATACTTCGCGTTGCCCGAATGGCAGGATATTAATACGAGCAGGTCTCATGGAAAGTGATATTACCGGGCGTCTCCAAAGTTCTATGAGCGCAGTCCGGCATGCATGGCAGGCAGATATGACAGATTTTGACGTGGTCATCGTACGGTACGGGGAAATAGGCATCAAGAGCGAGCAGATACGCCGGAAGTTCGAGGAGCTGCTCATCTATAACCTGAAAGCCATGCTGGACCAGGACCACATCGCCTACGAGGGCATCGACCGGGAGCGAGGCCGCATTTTCATCAGGACGAAAGACCCGAAAGCGCCTGCGTCCGCGAGCAAGGTGTTCGGCATCGTGTCGTGCAGCCCGGCCATCGTCGCCGGCCCGACCGTCGGGGATGCCTGCGCCGCCGCTGCGAAGATAGGCGTTGAGGTCATCCGCGATTGCCAGTCCTTCGCCATCATGCCCCGGCGTTCCGTCAAAGACGAGTCCTTCACGTCACAGGACCTGGGAAGGATATGCGGCGACGCGGTGTTCAACGCGGTGGCCGACAGGCACCCGAGGGTAGACCTGAAGAACCCCGACCACGCCATCCACGTCGAGCTCAGGGAAAGCCAGTCCTATATTTTCACCGATATAGTCAAAGGCGTCGGCGGCATGCCGCTGGGCAGCCAGGGAAAGATGGTGGCGCTGGTCTCCGGCGGCATCGACTCGCCGGTGGCCGCCTGGCTGATGATGAAGCGAGGCTGCGAGATCATCCCGCTGTACATGGACAACACGCCCTACCTCGGCGAGGACGCGAAAAGGAAGGCTATCGACATCGTCAAAAAGCTGAAGGAGTGGGCCCCGGGCAGCGAGATGAGGATGTACATCGCGCCCCATGGCCAGAACCTCCGGGCATTCATCGATAAGGGGAACAAGAAGTACACCTGCGTCTTCTGCAAGCATCTCATGTATAAGGTCGCCTACGCCATCGCGAAAAGGGACGGGGCACACGGCATTATTACCGGCTCCTCTCTGGGCCAGGTGGCGTCACAGACGTCGGAGAACATGATGGCCGAAGCCTACGACGTCGACTTTCCCATTTATCACCCGCTCATCGGCATGGACAAGGAAGAGATCACGATGCTCGCAAAGAAGATCGGCACGCTGGACATTTCCATCCAGAAGGCCGGAGGATGCCAGGCCGTTCCCAAACACCCGTCCATCCACGGCCGCCTCGAAGAGGTCGTGCGCATGGAGAACGAGCAGTTTGAATTCGATGAGTTAGTGAAGTACGAAGTAGAAAATGCTACAACAATAGATATCTAAATTGCTAGCCCGGAATATTATGACAGGTCTTCTGAGTTTTCTTATTCCAATAGTCAGGATATGGTCTGTCCGATATTAATCGCGGTGCGACGCCTATGCGTTTCCTTGCAATACGTAAAGATTTTTAAAGCATGTGGTCAATTTGGCCCATAAACCGCGGTGCGACGCCCAGCTGATGCAGCTTCTTAAGTTTTTCCGTGCTGCGCCGTGTCTATAGGGAAATTGTGTCCCATATTAATCGTCTTTGCGACGCCCAGCTCGTCGTACTCGGTTTCTCGCGGTGCTGCGCCGCGAGCCGGCGCACCGAGAGCGCGGAGCCTCTCCAGGTCACGAGTGCATTCCGTAAAAGCCCCTGCGCTCTCGCGCCCGTCTCCGCGCCCTCTGCGCACAGTACGCGTGCGACGGCCTGCCCAAACCAGGCCATTTGCAGAGCCTTTGCATGGGAATAAGTTTTGCATTTACCGAATATTCTGTGCCCCTCTGCGGTCTCTGCGGCCTTGAAAGTTTTCGACATTATGTGAAACGATCCTGCAAGTAATGAAAATTCACATACCGCTTGCATATAGAAGAATGGAATTAACAAAATGGTTAAAAAATTAAGCTTCTACGGGGCAGTGTCTGTCCGACTGCAATTCCCATCTTAGTTCCGCTACCATGTGGCGGCGGATGTCTTCGAGCATCTCTATGTGGTCGATGACGTACTCCCAGAACACGGTGTCTTCGACCTTTTCGGCCAGCGTCTCTACCTCTTGCAGCCTGGCCAGCACGTACCCGAGTTCCGTCAGCATCTGCTCCCGGCTCACAGGCCGGCAGCCGGAGGCGATCGCCCCGAGGGACCTCTCGACGCGGTCCAGGCCGATCTTGATGCGCCTGTACTCGGGCTTCGTCATCTGGTCGATCACGTAGTGGTCGTAGGCTGGCATCATTTCCATTTCGTCTTCAGGTATGTCTTCGTCTCGGTACATGATTGCATCATCGGCCATATCGTAGTGCTGCGCACGCCTCACGGCCGATGCTCCTTTTTTTCAGTACACTGTGCAATTGCAGTTATACATATAAAATCTTGTATATATTATTGTGTATAAAGGAGAATCTGCCGCTGTTTTCACGAAAGCTAATAAAGATTAATACAGGTCGAGCCCGGGCGTAATGTCGCAGCCGGTGCAGGGGACGCACCCGGTCAGCGCCTTTTTCGGGTCGAGGCCGTACTTCTTCAGGATGCGGTATTCCTCGGCGGCCAGCTTCAGCAGCCGGTCAGCAGTGACGCCTTCGATGTATATCTCGCCGGCACGCAGGGGATGCGGATTTGTCTTTCGTAAAACCGGGATCACGCCCTTGCCAGCCAGCATTTCCATGCCTTCGATCAGCGTTTTATCCGACTCGCCCATGCCGATGAGCACGTTGCTGAACACGTGGTTTTTCCCGTAGACCGAGACGGCATGTTCCAGCGCTTCAACTATATGGTCGAACGAGAGCCCGGGGCAGACTTTTTTGAAGATGTCCCGGTCCAGCGTCTCGATGTTGTACTTGACCTCGACGGCGCCCGCTTCTTTCAGCAGCTTCCGAGGAGTCTGCTGTCGCGTAGACCGACACGCCGATCGGGATGTTCCGGCCGCCCAGTTCTTTCCTGATGAGCTTGACCAGCCTTGCGACCTTCTGTACCTCTTCCTCCGGTGTGCGCCAGACACCTGACGTGATCGAGATAGCGGCGAGGTCGGGGGTTTTCATCCCGTCCCTGACAAGACTCAGCACTTCCTCGTCGGACTTGATCTTGCCCTGGAGCTTTGGCACAGGACAGAACTTGCAGTTAAAGACACACTTCTCGCTTACCGTTATGTAGACCTGTCGGGGGCAGTGGGAGATGGCCTGCTCCAGCCTGCCTTTTGCGAACTCGGTGCCACCTGCGGATATAGTGACCGTGCTGTCGCGATAGCGTGGCGCTGAACCGCGAAGACTGCCTGACTCCGAGGCGTACCCGGTGGCCGTCGATGTTGACAAAGATCGACTCCAGCCCTGCGCCCGGTCCTGCGGTTGAACGGCTCTTGAATGGTTCGAACGAGCTGTCCACTGTCACACCGCCTGCCTCGATGAGCTCTGCCTTTTTCCTGATGCCTGCGTCCATGCCCGGTCTCCGCCCTACAATATTTTCCGCCCATATTAAATAACTGCCGCAAGCGGCAAGGCATGGCGATAAAGAGATAGTGCACCACTCCGGGTTGGTTATTGATAGATAGGGAGCAATTTGGTATTTTACTAAATAGGCAGGTGTCAGGCGAACATTTGGTAATATCCTTGCAGTATAGGCGGGTGTACTGGGGAACCTTTTGGTAAAAGGTTCCCCCTGTCCCTCTCCAAAACTATCGCATTTTGTGCCTTCGGCACAGGCATCGGGTGTCGCGAGTCAGGGGGGCTTTTTTGGAACAAAGCCCCTCGACAGCCCCGCAAAAACCAGTACCGCAAAAACCAGTTGCCGCGAACGAAACACTTAACTATTGTTAAGTGCATCTATATGTGGTGACATATACCATGAGGGATCGTTTTTGCCACTAATGGCATCGGATCAGTAATTGTATCGCCTCAAGACAATACTACACATATCGGGCGTCTTCCGCCTTCGGCAAAGCTTGTCTACAAGGTGCTCGAAACAAGCGGGCTGCTCACGCAGAAGGAAATTATAAACCGGACCTATCTTCCTCCGAGGACGGTCCGTTATGCACTGAATCGCCTCAGAAGCGAGAAGGTCATCATGGAACGCTTCTGTTTTAAAGACGCGAGACAGAGCCTGTACGGCCTGCAGATATCGGGAACGACCGGCGGATAACTGCCGCCATGCCGCCTCCTGTACCGCCTCTCAGAGATCGGGCCAGCCGCAACCGGCCCGTACCTCCTCCTTTTTTGCCTTTATAATAGCTTGTCGGGCTGTGGCGCCAGGGGGTTGGATTTGATCTCCTTGCCCGTGAACCTGATCCGTTCCTGGATCAGGTGTACGCCACGCGGGGTGATGCCGAACATCGGGACGGAGTCTCCGATTTTGAACGCTTTCTTCGCCTCGCCGACCTCGCGTATATACTTCGATGCGCAGCCAGTAGCGATGTCCGCGTGCTGGAAGATCAGTTCCGCGTCTTCTTTCGTTATACTGGTCGTGTGGACGATGAACGTGTAAATGTTAACGCCATGGTGTTTCTTCTCCATCTCCTTGAACTGGCGGGCGACCTTGCCGCTGACAATAGAGACCGCGATGTTCTTGTAGCCCATGGCGATGGCCTTCTCCACGCCGGCGACCTGGTCGATCTTCGCCGTCGCCGGGTCGAGCACGTTCTGCCTGCCGACGTTAGCGATGACTTCCGGGGCTTGATCTCCTTGCCGGTGAACTTAATCCGCTCCTCGATGAGGTGAATGCCCCTGGGCGTAACGCCGAACATCGGGATCGAATCGCCGATCTTGAACGTATTCTGTTCAGTGGCGATCTCCCTCATGTACTTCGACGCACAGCCCGTGATGATGTCTGCGTACTTGAACACCAGTTCCGCCTCATTGCGGGATATGCCCGTCGTATGCACGACGAACATATAGATACTGACGCCCGGGTGCTTCCCTTCCAGCTCTTTCAGGAGGCGCGCGTCCCGGCCGCTGACAATGGAGACTGCGATATCCTTGTAGCCCATGCGGATGGCCTTTTCCACGCTGGCGATCTGGTCGATCCTCGCGATCGCCGGATCCAGCACGGACTCTTTGCCGACCGCCTCGATGACTCCGATCGGCGTGGTGCTGACCAGTCCGGAAACCCTGCCGCCGACGCCCTGCACCATCTCCGGGTCGGTGACGACCAGCGTGCCGGTGCCCTCGCACACGAGCACGGCGGCGTCGACGAGCTTCTTCGTCATAGCCGTGCAGATGATCTCCGACACACCGAAGGAGAGGAAGTCCTTCATCTTGAGGACCCGGTTCGGCGTGCACATGCCGAAGTCGTTGATCCGGAACTCCATGTTCTTCCGGATGACCTCTTTATCGATCTTCTTGATGCCCCTGTGCTTGTCGAAAATCGGGCAGTAGCCTATCTGCGGCTCGCCCACCTCGACGACCTTTCCATCCCTGATGACGATACGGGCCTTGCCGAGCCCTTCGATAACATGCTCGTCCATCTTCAATCCCTCTGAAAATATTTGATGTATCGTAATATTACAAAGCGTTGCCGGTGCGCTGTCCGTACGCTGACTGTACTGGATTAACAATAGTTAATTAAATACTTTCGCCAGTGCACGCTGTCCGCAGATCGCTATGCATCGCTCCGGAAAACTTTTAAGTATTATGTATATCCTACACTACTCCATTCAACCGGAGGTTAACCCTAAAATGGTAGCGAAAGTGGACAAGGAATCTTGTGTCGGATGCGGAACGTGCGTCGATGCCTGCCCTGAGGCGGCCATCGAGATGGAAGACGAGTTCCCGAAGATCGACCCGAAGCTGTGCAAGGACTGCGGCGACTGTGAAGCGGCATGCCCCACAGAGTCGATCAAGGCAGAGAAGAAAGAATAAAGTGCTTTTAGATCATACGTAATTCAGGTGAGCACATGATCAAAGCGGGAATACTTGGAGCGACAGGGAATGTAGGCCAGCGGTTCGTACAGATGCTGTCCGGGCACCCCTGGTTCGAGATCACGGCCCTGGCGGCGTCGGAGCGGAGTGCGGGCAAGCCCTACGAGGAAGTCGCCAAGTGGCGGCTGGACACAACCATGCCGGAGGAAGTCCGGAAGATGAAGGTAGTCCCGACAAAGCCCGAAGCCATGGACGTCGACATAGTATTCTCGGCGATGCCCGCGGAAGAGGCGCTCAAGGTCGAGGCCGACTTCGCGAAGGCGGGCGTCATCGTGTCGTCCAACGCCAGCTCCTGGCGCATGGAGAAGGACGTGCCGCTGATGATACCCGAGGTCAACCCGGAACACCTCGGCCTGATCGAAGCCCAGCGGAAGAAGCGCAAGTGGGACGGCGCCATCGTCACCAACCCCAACTGCAGCACGATCATGATGGTCGTCACCCTGAAGCCGCTCATGAGGTTCGGCATCGAGAACATCCATGTGGCGACGATGCAGGCGGTCAGCGGCGCGGGCTACGAGGGCGTGCCCTCCATGGCCATCGTCGACAACATGATCCCCTATATCGGCAAGGAAGAGGAGAAGATGGAGTCCGAGACGCTGAAGCTGCTGGGCGACCTGGACGGCAACCACATCAAGGATGCCCCGTTCTGGGTGAGCGCCGCCTGCCACCGGGTCGCGGTGCTCGACGGCCACACTATGTCACTCTGGCTGCGGTCGAAGAAGAACCCCTCGCCGGAACAGGTCAGGACCGCCTTCGAGAAGTTCAACCCGAAGCTGTCGGACCTGCCGACCTCTCCTGAAAAGGCTATCATAGTCCGCGACGAGCCGGACCGTCCCCAGCCGCGGCTGGACCGCATGCAGGGCCGGGGCATGAGCATCTCGGTCGGCCGCATACGCGCAGGCCACGACAACGCGATCAAGTACGTGTGCATGGGCCACAACACCATCAGGGGCGCGGCGGGCGCAAGCGTGCTGAACGCGGAGCTGCTGAAGAAGAAGGGCTACCTCTAAGCCCTTTTATTCCTTTTTTACGTTCGCCTGTTTTCCGGCTCAGCCTTTTATATCTGTCTACGTAAAATCGTATTATGCGGTTAGCGATGGTCCTGTTCATCGTTTTTATTACCATTGCCTTATTTGCCCTGTCGGCCGCAGCCCAGGACAACGATACCGTGATCGAAGAGCCGGAAATCACGCCAGAGCCGTTGCCTGAATATCCACAAGCGGCAGGCACGATTACTGGTATTGTCATGTCCTCGGTGGGCAGCCATGCGGTTCCCGATGCGGTCGTAACCCTTTATGACGAATATGGCAACCTCGCTCCTGTACCCGACAACCCGCAGCAAAGCAGCAGCGGCATCGGCAATAATGCCGGCATTTACATGTTCTACGACGTGCCCTACGGCATATACAATGTAACGGCTGAGAAAGGCGGGGTCTTATTCTTCGCCATCGTCGATGTCAGCAGCGGGACCGCCACCGCAAACATCGTCCTGCCAGAATATGTCGAGACCGAGCCTGCATACCGGCCTCCGGAGGAAATAGCG
Organism: uncultured Methanocellaceae archaeon; assembly: GCA_963769045.1. GTDB lineage: Archaea > Halobacteriota > Methanocellia > Methanocellales > Methanocellaceae > Methanocella_A. The sequence goes on along the minus strand of CAVYKK010000028.1, from coordinate 90,390 downwards.
CCACCTCCGAAACCGTACTATACTTACGTCCCGATCAAGGTCGGAAAGATGGCGGCGCCCCCGAGGACTGAAGAAGGCCTGCCCGTCGGGCTGGCCGTGGTAGGCGGTATCGGCGCGTTGCTGCTATATGGCCGTCGCGACCGTGAAGAATAGGCATAATACTGCGCACCTTCTCGCACATTCGCGCGCGTGCGCGAGCATCAGCCCGGCCTGCGGCGATTAGTTCTGCCTTTTCTAAGCAGTACCTGATACATGAACAATTTCGAGACAGGATAAATATAATATCCATTGGATGCGTAGACATCGGCTATGCTCAAGATCATCTTCCTCGGCACCGGCGGCTCCATACCGACGCCTAACCGGGGCATGCCGTCGTTCATGCTGATGCGAAAGGGCGAGCGCATGCTGTTCGACTGCGGCGAGGGCACCCAGCGCCAGATGATGAAGGCCCGCTCCGGCTTCATGGACGTGGCCTCGATCTTCCTGAGCCATTTTCACGCCGACCACACGCTTGGCATACCCGGCCTGCTCCAGACCATGAGCTTCCAGGGCCGGACAGAACCATTGTACATTTACGGCCCCCAATTTGTTGAGGAGTACTGCCGCCTGCTGAATAGCCTCGGCTATCTCAGCCTCGGGTTCCCTGTCATCGCACAACGTCTGGAGCCGGGCGACAAGGTAGAGTTCAACGATTACACTATCGAGGCATTCCGCGTCTTCCACAGTGTCCCCGGCCTCGGGTACGCGCTGCGCGAGAAGCCCCGGCCCGGCCGGTTCAACAAGGCAAAGGCGCTGGAGCTGGGCGTCCCCGAAGGGCCCATGTTCTCACGGCTCCACCGCGGCGAGGCCGTGGTTGTCAACGGCAAAGAAATAAAAAGCGAGGACGTCGTAGGCCAGCCTAGGCCGGGCAGGACCATTGTCTATACGGGCGACACTATACCGTCGCAGGACTTTTTGCCCGTCCTCAAAGAAGCAGATGTATGGATTTCCGAGTGCACCTTCGCTGACGACATGGTCGACAAGGCCGAGGAGACGCAACACTCCACCGCCGGCGGCGTCGCACAGCTCGCTGCCCAGGCAGGCGTCAAGCAGCTGTTGCTGACGCACGTCAGGCCCTGCGCTACGCCCAGACCGGCCCCACCGCTGGCGGACGCGAAGAAGTATTTCGAGAACGTGGTCATAGCGAACGATCTCATGGAAGTGGAGATTCCATTAGCCGAGTAAATATTATAGCTCGACTGGCAACAGTTTTTATAGCCTCAAAGTACGGCTGACTTGTCTCTCTTTCGCTGTGTGCTCATTCTTGCCGAAGGAGTGGCTTCCTTACCCCCGGCCCCGAGACGGCCAGGCTATGAGTGGTGCAGGTATTTATCCATCGACTGCTACCTGCACCTATCCACCCCTCGTCAAGTGTAACCCGTAAATTCATCGATCAATATCTGCCCCCCGGGAAGGCCCAGTTTTCTCAACTCCCTCATCGTGGCTGCATTCAGGCTCGGAGGGCCGCTGACGTAGAAAACGCGCTCCCGGTAATCGGGAATGTTCTCCTTGACCATCTTAGCATTAATATGCCCTTTGAGGCCCGGCCAATCGAGCTCCCCTGTCAGCACATTTTTCATAACTAAGTGCGGGTTCTCACGCTCCATCTCGTCAAACTGGTCGCGAATACCGATGTCCTTTTGAGTATGGTTGGAATATAGTACTGAAATGCTCGTGGGTAGCTTCATGTCTGTGCAAATACTTGCAAATGCTACGTACAGGAGTAATGCCAATGCCGCCGGTCAGGACGCCGATCTTAATGCTACCGCCCGAATACACGAACTCTCCGTAAGGCCCGTTAATCAAGAACCACTCCCCGCCCTGTATGTATCCAGGGCCTGCGCATAGGGGTGATCGGTGATCTTTTTAGTGAACTCCAGGAAGTCCTCTGCCGGGCTGCTGGATAAGGTAAAGTGGTGACGCCTTTCTGCGTGCCCCCTATCTTAATGCTAAAATAAGCCCACTGACCCGCCAGGTGCTTAAATCCTTGCGGCTTTTTAAACTCGAAACTTTTGACATTAAAGGTGCGCGGAATGACCTCATCGAGCTTTGTCTGGAATACCATCGGCCCGGCTGCTGTACTGATCCCCGCTTCCGACTCATATAGCATCGCCCCGGTAGTCAAAATGTTATCTGTTGATATAATCGATCTGGGGAAAAACCGCGGAACCGGGGCTTCATAATGGCAGATGAGCGGTAAAAAGCCGCAAGGTCATTGAACGGGAGCGTCAACGACGCCGTGAGGGACAACGCTGGCCGGTCGGCCCGGCTGCGGATGGGCCGCCCAGTCCAATCCACCGTTTTAGAAGGCCTGCCAGCTTGGTCAGAATCATATTAAAACTTAGTGAAATATCTGAAAATTAAATCCATCGTGATCTAAACCGCCGATTACCGAGCACCGTGGTTCAAATGAAGGTACGGCCGTTATCCCGGGGAAAAAGAACCGTGGAAACTCATAGACATAGAGAAACCATCGCCCGGCGATAATGAGGTGCGGTGGAAGGTGTCTCTCGGGTTGGCGGACGCACAGATGCGAAAATCAACAGCGGCAAATATGGCGAGATCACCGGGCCACGAATACCTGGTCATCGGCCACGAGGAAACCGGCGTGAGCAGCTTGGCCATGGAGGCGAGTAAGCTCGTAAACCGGGACGGGATCGTGTGCCTGTTCGGGGTATCCACCCGCGATCGGGAGGAAAAGGTCAAATCGACCGGTTCCATTCAAACCTCGTCTTCAACAACAAGGTGATCTTCGGCTCCGTCAGCAGAACCGGCGTCACTTCGAGCGTGGCGTGACCCGGATGAAGTCGATAGAAAAGAAGTGGCCGGGAATTCTGCATAGGTTCTTCACCCGGAGGGTGACCCTGGATAACGTTGCAGAAGGCCTCCGGCACAACCCCGACGACATAAAAGTCCTGGTGGAGATAGCTAAATAGACGAAGTATAGCTTTCCGGATTTACTCAACGTCAGCATACCTCTGGCAAGGGTTCATTATGGTCGAGAACACAAGAGTCCCACAAGGCTCACACACAGGTAGAGGATATCACAAATGCTCTGGTCATACGCGATGGAGACCTGACGCTTCTGACGCTACAGAACGGCGACATACCGATCGAAGAGAATCACGGGTATGGCCTTTACCACCGGGACTGCAGGTTTTTAAGCGGCTACGTGCTGGAGGTGAGCGGCAAATAAGCCTATCCTGATCTTATCAAGCGATGTGGAAGGGTTCGCATCGGTTACCATGCTATCGAACCCGACTTATACGGAGAGCGATGGCCGGGTCATCGAGAAGAGCACCATCAGCATACGCAGGGACCGGGCCATACCCGGCCTGTTGGACGAAACCATAACGGTCCGAAATTTCAACGTGTCCGAAATATCCCTGGACCTCTCCCGCTCGAATTCTTATCAGACTTCGATGATATATTCACCGTGAGGGGTATCACGGCAGTCACCGAAGGCGAGCTATACCCGCCAAAATACGAAAATAATTCCCTCATGCTATCCTATCTGGGCAAAGACAGGCACACCCGGAACACCCGGATCCAGTTCACGCCGGCCCCCGACACCGTGGAGGGAGAAGAAAGTATCGTTCAATATCCGGATGAAGCCGCAAGCGATCCACAGCATCAACGTGAGAATATACGCGGAAGACATTCCTCCGGACACCACCTCAACGCTAACGCACCGATGCGATCAGCAAAAGAATCAAGGGCATCAGGGCTTCCTATGCCAGTACGATGGAATGCTGTAGCAATGTGAAGACGGACAACGGCATCTTCAACCAAGTATTTTTTGCTCGCTATCCGACCCTGAGAACCGCTTAACATGGGGATGCCCGTCAACATTTTTTATTCTGCCGGGGTGCCTTGGTACGACGCGCTGTTCGGCCGGGACAGCATCATCTCCGCTATGCAGGTAATACCATACAACCCGGGAGTGGCCCGGAGCACGCTCCACGTACTGGCTCGGCCACCACGAACACGCAGGTGGACGACGAACGGGACGAGCAACCCGGAAAAATACTCCACGAGCTCCGGGTGGGAGAAGACTCGAACCTGGGCCTTGTGCCATTTACCCCCTATTATGGCAGCGTGGATTCCACGATACTTTTCCTGATACTGGTGGCAGAATACATAGACTGGACTGGCGACATGCAATTGTTCCAGGACCTGTTGAAGAACATCGACGCCGCCGTGTCGTGGCTTGATAATTACACGGATCTCGACGGGTCCGGTTTCGTGTCCTATACCAGCTATTCGACCAGGGGCATTTATAATCAAGGCTGGAAAGATTCCTGGGATAGCATCATGCACTCGGACGGCCGCCTCGCCGTCCACCCGATAGCGCTTGCCGAAGTACAGGGCTACGCGTACATGGCAAAGCGAAGGATCGCCAGGCTGTATGACCGGATCGGCAGACATGAGGACGCCGCCAGGCTCAACCGGGATGCCATGAACCTGCGGTGGAATTTCAATGAAAAATTCTGGATGCCCGATAAAGAATACTTATGCGCAAGCCCTGGACAACACTGGCGTATGCGATGTGATCTCTTCCAACTGTGCCCAAGCATTATGGAGCGGGATCATCCCGGAGGGAACGGGCCGGCAGCGTCGTAAGCCGGGTATTCGAGGAGGATATGTACTCCGGCTGGGGCATACGGACATTGTCCGCGAAAGAGAAGCGCTATAATCCGCTGGGCTACCACGACGGCACCGTCTGGCCGCACGATAATGCCCTCATTGCGATGGGCTTCAGCAAGTACGGATTTAAGGAAGAGCTCTCCCGGCTGTTCACCGGCATGTACGAGGCGGCGGCATTCTACCCGCGCTATCGCCTGCCCGAATTGTTCGCCGGCTTCCACCGGGCAAAGTATGACGTGCCCATCAAGTACCCGGTTGCCAACAGCCCTCAAGCGTGGTCCTCAGGCAGTATACCATACATGCTTACGGCAGCCCTTGGCATATTTCCGGACGCGCTCGAGCGTAAACTGGTGCTGCGAAAGCCCAGTCTTCCGCCATGGCTAAAAAGGGTCAGCATCAATAAACTGATCGTCGGCAATGGCCATACGGAACTCGAGTTCGAGCGTATCGGCGAGAGCACGCTCGTGAACGTCGTGCAAAAACAGGGAGACCTGGAGGTTGACGTCGTCTATTAAATAATTACAATTCATATGCCGACAAAGCCCTTAAGCGGGACGAGAGTGAAGACCGGCTTGCCCCAATGGCGTAATAACATACGATGACGTTCCCGAGTAAGCCGAAAATCCAGCATCTGTTCCGGGACAGCCAAAAGCTTCAGTGCGACTTAGCAGGGCGAACGATCCCATTACTCCTGGCAACCTCGTACAAATCACGCTCACAAGGAGTTGAAGTCAAAGCGTGAAAACGCTTTGGCAGATTATTCATGTCGAGAGGTACGTATCCCTGCACAGATTGCAGAAAAATGCACGTACAAGAAGTGCTGATCGATGAGGGTTTCAGGTGGCTCCCCTAAAAAGTGCTGGCATCTGACGCCATCGTCATCGTTCGCCGACGATCCGGGAGGCGTCGCACATGTTTGGGCCGCGCCTGGTACCCGGTCCTGATTCCGTGGCCACAAACTTAACCGCGATAAAACCTGTTCCCATTGTTTACAAAGGAAATCATGGCCTGGCCCGCTAAGTGACGGGCAAAGCGGTGATCGCTTTGCGGGACACATTTTTACTCCGGTCATCATTGAATTTTATAGCGCGACCTGTTATTAAAAAAGAAGACGATTCATGGTCAGTGATGTAATCATGGTCGCCTATAAATCGATGAAAGTGGATGGCCTCGATATTTTTTATCGAGAGGCAGGCCGCCCGGACGCGCCGGCCATCGTATTGCTGCACGGCTTCCCGGCCTCGTCGCACATGTTCAGGAACCTGATGCTGGCGCTGGCCGATCAATTTTACCTTGTGGCGCCTGACTACCCCGGGTTTGGCAACAGCTCCATGCCGTCTGTCGATGATTACAAGTACAGTTTCGATGGCATTGCCGATGTCGTCGATAAATTCATCCAGGCGAAAGGCCTGCAAAAATATAGCCTGTACTTGTTCGATTATGGGGCTCCCGTCGGTTTCCGCATTGCCCGTCGGCATCCCGATATGATCGAATCGCTCATCGTTCAGAACGGCAACGCCTACAACGAGGGCCTGCGGGAATTCTGGGGCCCTCTCAAAGCCTTCTGGATGGACCGCACGCCCGAAAATGAGGCCGCCTTGCGCAAGCTCCTGACGCCGGAAGCGACGAAATGGCAGTATACCAACGGCGCGAGTAACCTGGAGGCGATCAGCCCCGACGGCTGGAACATGGATACATTTTTCCTCAACCGCCCCGGAAACGATCGAATACAGCTGGAACTGTTCCACAGTTACGGCACCAATCCTCCGCTATATCCCCGATGGCAGGCATATTTCAGAGAATATCAGCCACCGACACTTATCGTATGGGGGAAAAACGATGCCATCTTCCCCGCGGAGGGCGCTTATCCCTACCGGCGGGACCTGAAGGACGTCGACTTCAACCTGCTCGACACAGGGCATTTTGCACTTGAAGAATGCTGCGATGTCGTCGCCGGGCACATTCGCCGGTTTTTGGGAGAGCGAGCTCCCGCTGTGACGGAAGCAGGGAAGGCAGAGGCGAGGTAAGATCAGGAGAATGTTTATTAACGGTGAGCGTCGCTTTTTCGATCATGCAGCCCGGGGAGAAGTACTGGCGGTTCCAGAAGTTCGACCGCAAGAAGTACAGCGAGGTGAATGACGCGTCTAAAAGAGCTGACCCACCTCACTGCGCGCGAGTGGGCGATCGCCCGTCTGTGTGCCGACTTCAAGGACCGCGGCCGCTCCCAGATGACCTGGATAGGCGAGAACCTGCCCGAGCTGGTCCCGTTCATGGAGGGCAAGTACCAGCGCCAGGACGTGTCCTCGGCCCAGGCCGCCTTCAAGCGAAAAGTCGTCCGGTCCGGCACCACTTTCTTTTACGCCTACTACTCCGGACTCATCACGCTCGAAGAGATGCTCGAAGCCGTGCAGACCATCGTGAGGAACATCGAGATGCTAAAGCGCATCGAGGGCAGCGAACCCGGCGACACCAACACCGACGTGCAGGTGCTCATGGCCGAGACGCTCAAGCGGATTACCGACAAGCTCAACGAGCCGCCGGCTATTCCAGTGGAACAAAAATCTCAATAATAAGGCGGCAGTCATTTCGGATTTTTTATGCGCTCAGCCTGCACTCGACACAACGTACACGACGTCCACGACGTACACAACGTTTTTCAGGAAATGGCCAGCGTAGCCTTATTGTTAAACGTCGTGTACGTTGTGGCTGTTGTGTCACTGGTTTCGCCGGCCAGCCTAAATAAAAAGTACACGAGAATGACCCTTGCTTGCGTTAATTGCCGGCGACGGGCACTGGCGCGGGTACCTTCGCGGGCTTGCCGGGTAACAGTATTGCGAGGAGGCCGGAGAGCACGATGATCCCGATGAGGACGAGCAGGCCTGCGAAGGGGTCGTGGAAATAGTCGGAGATCATCCCGTTGAGGAACACCAGCAGCCCGCCGACGCCGTTGGCGAAGCCGAGCACGAGGCCGCCGGCCATGGCCTGGCTGCGGGGCAGCAGCTCCTGCGCCATGATCGTGGTCGGCGATATGGACGCATACATCAGGCCTCCGGCGATCGCGATCAGCGGCCAGACGAAGATGTCGGGGGAAACGAAGGCGAGGTAGAAGAATGGCGCCGAGGCGATCAGCGTCGGGGCGATAATCGCTTTGTTGCCGAACCGTTCTGCTGCCCAGCCCCCGATGATCCCGCCTACGGCATTGGACATGACGAACAGGAACAGGGTGATGGACCACCCGATCACGGCAAGGTCATAGCCCAGGAACGTCCACCCGATGAAGTGGCCGCTATAATAGAACGTCCCGATGAACGTGATCATGCCCATACAGACCCATGCCCGCAACGAGACAACGCCGAGCAGCACCGCCAGCGGCCCTTTCACCGACTTGAAGCTGGCGAAGAGCGTTTTCAGGTCTACGGGGCTCTTGCGGTCGACGTCCATTGTAGGCGCATAGACGTAGATGAGCAGGCCGACCACAATTCCTCCCGGTATCAGGTAGAGCAGGGAGGACAGGCCGAACATCGCGACGATGATGACCGTGAGCAGGGTCATGATCGCGTATCCGATGTTCCCGCCGGCCATGAAGATCGACATGCCCAGCCCCTTGCGGCTGCCGCTGGCCTTTGACACCATGGCGGATGCCTGCGGATGGTACATGGCCGAGCCGATGCCGGCCAGCCCGACGATGACCAGCATGACCCCGGGCGTCTGCGCTATGCTCAGCACGCACATGCCGACCGCAATCCACGCGACTCCCAGCGCGGCTATCCATTTCTTGCCGTACCGGTCCGCGACGTAGCCGAAGACCGGCTGGACGAGCGTGGAGGTGATGGAGAAGACCGCCGTCAGGATGCCCATCATCGTGTAGGAGATGCCGTAAAGGGTGTTGAAAATCGTCAGCAGGGGCGGCAGCATGTCCGCGTAGACGTCTACAGTAAAATGGCCCAGGGCAAGCAGAAAGACTCTGAACTTGTCGAAGGTCCCGTTATCATTTTTATCATCAGGCGTACAGCCATCTCCTGTCCGATAGGTTTTACAATATGATGCCGGGAACGTATAAAAAAGCATTGGACACGGAGGACACTAAGGCCACTAAGGGCACGGAAGGCACGGTAAGGCATATAGGAACGACACTTTACATCCTCAGCCTCCTTTGTGGCCTTTGTGCCCTTTGTGTCTAATGCTCAGGCGTCAGCTTTCCCGGCAACAGCAGCGTGAGCACAAGGCCGATGACGGGCAGCAGGATCAGCGAATATGTGCCCGTCCCGATGCCGAACGCGTCGGATATCGCGCCGGTGACGGAGACGCCGAGGCCGCCGATGCCGATGGCGAAGCCGAGGATGATGCCGGAGGCCATTCCCTGGTTCTTCGGGATCAGGCCCTGTGCGAACAGCACGGCCGGGGAGAACGAGGCGAGCAGCGCGAGGCCGGCCAGTGCCGTCAAAGCCCAGATGAGCAGGCCATGTGTGGACAATCCCATGAACAGCAGGGGTGCCGTGAACGATCAGGGACGTGGCAATGGTGAATTTTCGCCCATAGCGGTCTGACGACCACCCGCCGATGAGCGTCCCGATCGCCCCGAACAGCAGGATGACGAGTCAGGATCATATTGGCCGTATCTTCGCGGCTCGCCCTGAATCTTGATCAGGTAGCTTGGCAGATACGTGATCAGTCCGAAGAACAGCCATGCCCGCATGCAGACTACGCCCGTTATCACCGACAGAGGCTTGGGGACCGCCATGATGTCTCCCCACAGCTCTTTTATGTTCGGCGGGGACGTGGCCTGCGGGGCCTCGGGCGCATACCGTTGCAGGAGTAACGCCATCAGTATCCCCGGGATGACGAGCACCAGCGTGCCGCTCAGTCCCCAGATAGCCGTGACTGCTACGACCAGTATCGGCATGATCGCGTAGCCGAGGTTGCCACCCGCCGAGAAGATCGAGACGCCGACGCCTTTGTGGGTGCCGCTGATGCGGGGCACCATCGAGGATGCCTGCGGGTGGTAGGCCGACGAGCCGAAGCCGGCCAGGCCACGAGCGCCAGGATCGCGACATAGGCGCCCGTGTCGTCGAGCCTGAATATGCTGACCAGGCCGATCATGGACATGAAGAACGATATCCACAGCACGCTGAGCGCGACCATCCACCTTCGCCCGTGCCTGTCGGCGATATAGCCGAAGACCGGCTGGATCACGCTCGACGTGATCGTGTAAACGGTCATGATCAGGCCGGACAGGGTGTAATTCGAGGTGGTAGGCCGCCTGTAGCATCGGCAGCAGCGGCGGTATCACGTTGGAGTAGGCGTCGTTCACCATGTGGCCTAGCGACAGGATGAATATCCTCAGCTTATCGAAGCCTTGTTCCTCACCGGTTACCGGTTTTTCGCGTTCCGACCGTCTCAAGAATTCGAGGCTGCGTTTTCCTTCCTCCACATTACGGCCTTCGATTACAAGCATGCCCTCGAATCCCTTCAGTCCGCCCAGCACATTGTCCCAGTTGACGTTGCCGTCGCCGAGAGCGAGGTGCTCGTCCTTGACGCCCTTGTTATCGTGAATGTGTACATGGCTGATACGTGCCTTTTCCTTCAGGTAGCCGGCCGTGTTCTTCGTCGTGTTGGCGTGGCCCGCGTCGAACGTCGTACCGAGATTGTCCATGCCGACGGAGTCTACCATGCCGAACAGCTCGTCGGGCGTGCGGCACAGCAATTTTTCCATGTTCGGCATGTTCTCGAGGCAGATGCGCACGCCATAATCCTGCGCGTGGCGGCAGATTACCCTCAACGCCTCGACGTTCCTTTCCCAGGTCTTATCGGGCATCTGGCTGCCCAGCGGCGACAGTATCCCCGGGTGTACGACGACTACATCGGAAAAATCGGACGACAGCCTGACACACTGGTTAATCTGTCTGATCGTCTCCTCCCAGATAGGCTCGATCAAAGAGGCGGGGTTGAGGTCAGAGAACGGGCCATGCACGGTGATCTTGAGACCCATGGTGCCGATGATGTCCCTGATTTCGGGCAGCGACTCGGGGGTGATCTTCTGCCGCCCTTCGCTCACGATCTCCCAGCCCTCGAAGCCCATGTCTTCCAGGCCCAGTGCCCAGGAGAACGGGTAATTGACCATCCGGTATGCGGAAAAGCTGACCCGGCTCACAGGCTGATCTCCTTGATCGGCCTGCCCTCCGCGGTATGCGGCGCCAGCCAGTCGATGATCAGTTCGGGCTCGTCTGTCTCGATGGTGACGTAGATGCCGCCCAGCGCCACCTCGTGGTCGAGGAAGTTCACGTAGCCCATGAACGCCGCCTGCTTGTTGAGCTGAAACTCGATCTCTTTACCCTTGAGGCCGTCGATAGAAGCTGTTCCTCGCGGTGTCCAGGATTTTCTGCCTGCGCAACAGCTCATGCAGCGCGTCCAGCGAGGGCGCGGTGCCCTCCAGCCGGTCCACGAACCCTTCTTTCTTGATAAGCGTCAGCCGGGTGCCCGGAAAAACGTTATCGACCGCTTTCCTTACGCGGTCCTCGATCTCGGTTGGAAAGAGGAGAACGGAGACGGTGGTCTGTATGCTTTCCTTGCGCAGTACGGACCGGATTTCGCCCTTGAACCGCTCGATGGGCTCGAGGTTGACGACTGACTTTTCGGCCACGTCGATAGCCTTGCCCATTCCCCAGGAGAGCTCTCGCTCATCGCGCTGCTTCAGCCACTCCGGGGCTGCCCAGGTCGTCCGATCGTGCCCTGCGGCGCAGCCGTTCCAGCCTCACCTCGAAGGGCGCGTCGATCTTCACCAGGGTGAAGTCCTCGCCGAACGCCCGCTTAAACGTCTCTACCTCGGCGATGCCCCGGATGCCGTCCACGACGACCGCACGGGCCTTGAGCGCCTCGATCTTCGGTATGCATCTCTTAGCGATCGCGTCCATGCCCTCTTCCTTGCGCAGCTGGTTTGCGACGCCGCCGATGTTCTCGTCGGTGGGCGGCAGCCCCCTCTCGCGGACCTCTTCCCTGAGCACGTCCCCCATGACGACGACGGGCAGGCCCATCTCCCGGGCGACGCCGGATGCTTCCGATTTCCCCGCCCCTGGCATGCCCACGAACGCTATGACCTTCATAAAAACAACGCCTCTACGTATCTGTATGTCAATTTCGAGATGTCTTAAGAGGCCGGACATATTAATACTTGTGGAAATCCTGAGCAATCCATAGGATTGCCGCAATCCATAGGATTGCCGCAATCGCCCGGAATTGCAGGAATATAACACAAAACTTTTCTGGTATAAGTATTTAATACGTTATGTCATAGTAAAACGAGGTTGCGATGGTGTTGCGATGAATAACGAAGAGCTAATCCTGACGACAATCAAGAAAGTGTACGCCATAAGGGAGGCCACTGAAAAGCGTACGGCAGAACGGCTGCAGACGCCGCTGCTGGGCTATGTCCGTGTGGCGGTCGGCGGAACGTCGCTCACGAAGGACCAGCAGAAGGACGTCACTGCGTTCATCACGGCTTCCTGCAACACGGGCGAGAAGCTCACCGTCATGGAAAAAATATCCGAGTTCAAGTCGAAGGCCGGCGTGCGCAAACCCGGGAAGATATGGGTGTCATTCGCGGGCCTGATCGTGCCGCTGATACTGGCCATCGCCATACAGGTCGTACTCTATTTCAACGTGAACATCCCGACAACGACCTTCATCGCGATTGCTGCGGTGCTTGTGATCATCGCGCTGGCCATCGGCGTCCTGCTCTTCTCGTACTTAAGCTACGACGCAGATTACCGCCGTGAAGCGCTGGAGCACGGGGTGTGGCGCATTATAAATAAAGAGTGCGTGAGACGCATCAAACACGGCGGCATCAAAGCGCAGAAGCAGCTGCCTCCCGGACCGCAGGAACGGCCGGCTGTAGCCGTCGCGGCAAAGCAGACCCTGCCCCGCAGGAAATTATAATTCGCCCGGCGCCCGGCCGCTCGCGCGCGCACGCGTGGCCCTGCATCGGCATGGGTACTCATTTTTCATTGTAATCCCTGACCAAAGCTCAGGCCATCCGGTTCTTCTCATTATCATATTTTTTTAGACGCCACCGGCACCCAGACAACGTCAACGACGTCAACCACGTTAACGACGTTTTTCCCGGGGATGGCTGCCTGCACCGATCGAGAACGTGGTTGACGTCGTTGACGTCGTTTACGTGGTGTTAAGTGCCGGCCAGCCCGTACAAAAAGATTCAGGAATGCTATATACTAACGGACAATCTCGTCGCCCATCTCACGGGTCCGCACTTTGACGACCTTCACCTTTTCGGGCGATACGGAGTGTCGTGCGTGTCTGGCCAGCTCCAGCAGCTCGTTGCGGGGTATGGCCTCCAGCTTCTTGATAGACACATCCATGGCGATCTCGGGCCGGCCCTGCTGGATCACGTAGGCATCGCACTGTAGCGCTGTCACGATCGCAGCAATGTCCTCCGGCCTGTCCGATATGCCCCGGAACACCGTAGTCCTTGCTTCGTAATAGGCCAGTTTGCCTTCGGCCCGCAGCCTGTTACAAAGCGCTACGGTCTGTGTGACTGCGTCCAGGATGTCGCGCCTGTCCCTGTCGCCCGTGGTGCGGGAATATGCCTCCAGCTCCAACGGCGCCTTGACGTCCAGCATGACCGCGTCCAACAGGCCCAGCCCGACAGCAGCCGAAATCCTGTCCGGGTACCGGCCATTGGTCTGTGCGCCTACCTGCAGCCCGAGGCTTTTGGCAAGCCGGGCGATCTCGTGGAACGCCGTCTGCTGCATGAACGGCTCGCCGCCCGAGACGACGACGGCATCGATGAAGTCTTTCGCTCTCTCGATCTCGGCCGTGACCTTCTCCAGTCCCACCGGCTCGCCGGACTCCTGGTCGACGAACTGTGCATTGGAGCAGTAGGGGCACCGGAACGGGCATCCCCGGAAGAAGACCACCAGTGACACCTTGCCCGGCCATTCGAGCGTCGAGGTGGGAATGATATCCCCGAGATAGACCTGCATAAAGACCATCAAAAGAAAAGAAAACGTTTTTTAGGTTATCTAGTTTATGCAGTACCGCTTCCGGTCCCGGAGCTCTGCGATCTTGGCATCGTTCCAGCCGCCTGCGCTGTCGCCGCTGCCGATACGCTGGCAGTAGCCGGTAATCCTCGAGTAGTATTCGAGGTCCTGGCCGGTGGCATTGCAGTTGGGACAGGCGTTGAGCAGGCCGCCCGATACCGTGGTGCACTTCCGGCACGTCGTCAGGTCCCGGGTGTAGTCGAAGAGGCCGTTGCTGGTGTGGCGGCAGATCTTCTCGGTCAGGCTCATCAGGCCCTCCGGGTCCGGCGTGCCTTCGCCGAGGAACAGGTGCGCTATATGGCCGCCGTTGCAGATCGGGTGGAACTTGCCGTCCATCTTCGCCCGCTCGAACAGGGGGATATCCGCGTCGACCTGCATGTGCGAGCTGTTGGTGTAGTAGACTGCGCCCTTCTCCCGGTCGCCGTTGACGATCGCCCGGGGGCCGAACTCTTTAAGGTCCAGCTTGGCGAACCGGCCTGCGGTAGACTCTGCCGGCGTCTGGGTCAGTGTCCAGCGCCATCCGGTCAGCTCGGTCATGGTGTCCGCCCAGTCGCGCATGTACCTGATCACGTCGATGCCAAAGTCGTAGGCGTCTGCCGATTCGTGGAGCGCAGCGCCACAGTGTATCTTCGTCAGCTCGTTCAGCCCGACGAAGCCCACCGTGTGGGTCAGGTCCTTGAACCGGTAGTACTCCTGGCCATCCTTGCCCTTCTGGGTGAGGAACGGCAGGATCTTGTTCTCATGGAGACGCTTGTCGATAATGCCATGCTTGATGTTCAAAGCCTCGCGGATGAGGTCGAGCCGCTGGTCCATGATCTCGAAGATGCGGCTGTCATCGCCATTGGCCTCGAGTGCGATGCGTGGCAGATTGACGGTGTTATAGTGTATATTGCCAGTCCTCATGGTCGACATAGACGGGTCTTCATAGCCCTGCTTATCCGCCCAGTCGCCGCTGAGCCGGGTCCGGCAGCCCATGCTGTTGACGGCGTCATGCTGCCACTCGGGGAGCATGTTGAGGATGTACGGCGTGCCGTACTTGGAGAACAGCTGGTGTACCTTGAGAAGCATCTGCTTCTGGTCCTGGTCCTTGAAGGCGCTTTCCCGCACCTTGACGATGGTGTTCGGGAACAGGTGGGGCTTGCCCAGCGCATCGCCTTCCATGAAGGTGTCCAGCAATGCATTGGTGAAAGTGATCAGCTCGTCCTGGTAGTCGGCGTAGGTACCTACGACCTTGCCCTTCGGGCCGATGGCAGGCCTCTGCGCGAGGTACTTCGGCACAGTGAGCTCGATGTCGATGTTGGAGAAGACGACCTGGCCGCCGCGTGCCACGTACTGCATGTTCATCTCATAGACGAATGCCTGGGCGACCTGCTTGACGTCCTCGTAGCTCATGCCCCTGAAGAAGGGTGCCATGAAGATGTTGAAGTTATCCAGCGACTGGCCGCCGGCCATGTTGGTCTGTGCGGACGCCAGTACTTTTGCCGCGTGGAGTGCGGCCACCATCGCGTGCTTGGGCGGCGCCGCGACGGACGTGTGCTTGCCCGTACCGTCTACCCGGAGCCCGTTCTCGAAGAACCAGCTCAGGTCATGCTGCAGGCAGTTCGGCCTGACAGCGAAATAGTCCGCGTCGTGCAGGTGAATGTCGCCCCGCATATGGGCGTCGCCGATGTAGCCTGGCAGTACCTTGACAAGCAGGAACTCACGCAGGATCTGGTCGCCGGCGAACTTGTGAATGGTCTCGGGGTTATGATGGAGGTTCGCGTTCTCCTTGCTACCCTGCTCGATGAGGTGGGTGACGTCGTACACCGGCATGCCCAGCCTGGTGTACTTTGCACGTGCCTCTTCCATGCCCTCTTCGAGCAACTGGACCGTGACGATCTCACGGATGAGCGGTGCACTGAGGTAGTTGACTTTGAGCTTGCGCAGCTTGGCCTCTACTTCCTTGGCCACGTGAATTGCCGATTCCTTGGCGATTCCTGTCTCTTTGACCAGCGAGGTCTCGATCATCCGGTAGTCGAACGGCTCGAGCGTGCCCCTCGACGTCCGGACATACATTTCGTGGGACTGCTTGTAGCGCAGCGCCGCCTCCGGGTCCTTCTGGTCGATGATATTGAGAAGAATTGTTCGCAGCGATCTGGTGGTGATGCCATCGTGAACCCTGAACTGCAGGTCGTCGGCAATATCACATGCCAGCCTGTAGGGAACACCTGATTTGATCAGGCTGACCACAACTTTGTTTGGGTCAAACAGCTCAATCCTGCTGTCCGACTTGATAATATACAGGCTGCCGTCTCCGGCCGGTTTACTATAATTCAGCGATGCCATCTGCTATCCCCCAGTACAATATGATAACCCATTTGACCATCCCGCCTATCTCACCTGACAATAATCTGGAGCGCAGCAATATATAGTTTCCAGATACGTCCTATACAGCTTACTTACTATAAGGTAATAAGGCTTGTGTTATATTTTTGTAAGTTATTATATTAACCCTTACATTAATTCTAACGGGCATATGAATAAAGGCTGCGTTTTATAAGCATTTCGTGCCGAAACACATGAAAATAAAGGCGATCGAGCCGGGACGCCTCCACAGGCTATTTACTGGCCTCCGCTAAAATTAAATACCGAAAAAAGGAATTATTTTAAACATTCATGGATTAATATTAATAATTGGTGAGAGATCGTTCATACAATATTTAATATGGTTTGTATCATAGGTGAGGAATTATGGATGTCAGGCCCATAGACGAGACAACTTTGCGGGCGATCGAGGGCCTGGGGCTGCCACGCCGCACCGAGGCCAGTCCCGTACGTGGTCTTGAGCGTCTACGGCGACGGCATACGCGTAACGCCAAAGTGGACAGCACGCGTCTACCGGAACACAAAAGGGCAGCTCAAGCTGGTGACCACAGACAACCACACACTGGAGCGGCTGCTGTCAGGCAAAGCGCCTGTAATGGAAAAGGTTATTAAGGTAGACGATGCAGGCTGGGGATTTCCCCTCGGCGGCGTAATGATCGGGGCTGAGGCAGACAGGCACGTCGAAACAGCCATGGTGGATGTCCGTTTTTTCCAGGGAAAGCCCTTTGAGATGCACGCGTACCTTGACGAGGCTGCACGAGTCACGTTAGCGCTTGTGGAGAACCTGGGCGGGCGCCCTTCCGATACGCTGGTCGAGATCTGTACCGGCTATGTGAACTCCCGGTCGAAGGAAATCTTACGCGAAGCAGGCTACGAGGTACACGTGACTGAGATTACCGGTCTGCTGCAGCACGAACTGGAAGAGCGCTTTAAGGAATACGTCAAATCACTCGGGTACCGCGAGTATTTCGACCCCAAGGAAACCCGGGACCCGGCTACGGCCTTTAACAAAGTGATCAAATGGATTTGCGAGCATCCTGATGCCCGGATGAAAATCGCGAAGACCGGCTGGAAGTACTTCCGGCAGGTCCGGTGTTGATTCTTAAGAATGAGCCTGCCCCTGCGGCCGTTAACAGGAGGCGCCTCTGCGTCGGTCGCGCGCACGCGTGCCCGGGCAGAGGCATTTATCGTCATTTTACAGGTCGTGGCCATTATACCCGTTATGGCCATTTACGTTTTTATCGCCATTACCATTCTTGATGGTACCCTTGTGCATCGCAATGGCCTGGTCGATAGTCAGCTCACCGCGCGCCACCTGCCGTGCCAGGTACCTCGGGATGGTCGCCCTGCCATCTGACAGGGAGCGGCTGGCCTCCTGTATGACGCGGATTTCGCCCTTCGACGGCTCGATCTCCCGTTCATGGCCCACCGGGACACCTTTGATGCGTGCGATATTAATCGCGGCAATAATGTCCCGGACCGTGTTCGTATGTACGTCCCGGCCGATATGCGGCGTCGTGCCCGTCTCGTCGACCAGCTCGACCTTGAAGCCCGCCTGCAGCAGCGAGTTGATGATCTGCGTCGTGACCAGCCGCGCGCCGTTGCCGATCCGGACCGTCATCGACGTGGGCCGGTAGTCGTGCTTGATCTTCCTCACCATCGGCTCCACCTCGGTGGGGCTCACCTGATGGACGGCGATCACCATATCGCCCGACAGCACCGCCACTCCCGGCCTGCGCCCCGGGTCGATGCCGATGACCATCGCGCCTGAGGGCTCTGTCTTCCGCTCGGCACGGACGGCCCGATTGACTGTAGCAACTGTGTCGTCGTAAATCACGAGATGACTGCCTTCCCAGGCGATCTGTTCCGCTTCGTTCTCAGTGGTGATGACGACGTCGACGTTCGCCGGGATGTGTTCGCCGACTCTTAACGTGATAAAAGGCATCTCGCGGCTCTTCAGCTCCGCGACCACTTTCTCGTAAACGGCGAAATCCGAGGTGATAAGGGCGATTATGTAGTTCCCTCCGCATTCACGCTACGTCCGCGCATGGATGCTTGACATGACTTATTTACGTTTCCATTTGACGTAAACCTATGTAATATGATGCGAGATCCCCCGGTTTCCAGTGGCTACGTGGGCAGCGTTCCGTTATAGACGTATATCCGGCAGTCGTTCACCTGGTAGGCTTCTACTGGCGGGTGATCTTTATTGACCTGCTGGGCCCAGTCGTATATGCGGTCGCCGGGCCTGGTAATGAGCACCGGCCGGGTATCGTTACCGTCCGGCCATACGCTCGCCCAGCGGGGGGCGGAGTTCGTGTTCTGGAACCTGAGCAAGCCGTCCTGCAAATAGACGGGCTCTACCGTTATCTTGCCACCCGAAACGTAGGTATTGATGTTAGCGGTCCAGTAATCCGAATAGGCGTGAGTGATGTTCTTGCTCTCGAGGTAATCGACCATACCTTGCTGGTCCTGGAGGAAGTTCGGATGAGGCTGGTTCAGGAGCTGCACGTTCGACCCGATATTCAACAGGACAATTGCGAATACAATGATCAGAGGAACATAATATAACCCGCGGCGCATCGTCCCCGTGGCGGCCACCGTCAGGGCCAGTACGATAATGGAGGTAAGGTACCGGCCAGCGTTACCTACTACTGTCATTGACATGAGCCCGATTACCATGAATATCCCGCCGAGGACGAGGACCGCTTGCAGGAAACGGTCCTTTCTCCCGAGAATCACGAGCGCTATAGCGATTACGATTAGTGCGGCGACGATTATGTCTCCGGAGAAGCGGATTAGCGTATCGACGGCCACATTTAACATTTCCGGGTGCTGTAGCAGGCTTCCCGGGGATGCCAGATATGCCCCTTGCTCCAGGATAGGACCGCCCGGCCAGATCTGCCCCATCCGCGTCTTCAAAGCAAATATGACTAAAGCAGGTACTGTCGACGCGAGCCAGAATAGGGGGCTGCCTTCCGTATCGTTACTTTTCTTTTCCTCCTCCGCCGCATGTCTCTGCTTCCAGAGCCGGTAAGCCGAATAGACGATGAGCGGCAGGGTAAACACCGGAAGCATGAGCGTGTCAGAGAATACGCCCAGGAACTGCAGCAGAGTGACTATCAGCACTCTCGTTCTGAAGCCAAGACGGAAGGGCGGCCTGTCGGCGTAGATGACCAGGATGGAAAGCAGGATGAACAGGATCGTACCGTTGTGATACAGGGGATAGAGGACGTACTTGAGGCTCCAGAACGACGTGTTGGCCACGAGCGCTGCCGCCGCCAGGGCCTCCAGGCGGCCCGCGAGGCGTAGCGCCAGCGCTGCGGATGCGAGCACGATTAGCACAAACATGGCATAGCCTGTCAATATGAGCGCAACCGGGCTATAGCCGGTCAGCGGCTGGATGACCAGGTGAAAGACGTAATCAGTGAAGAAGTAAGGGTTATTTGCCGGGAACACGTACTCGAAATTCCCGTGCATAACCTCCATAGGGAACAGGCCAGCGTTGGCTGTATCGCTCGTCATCGGGTAGTTAAATGCCAGTAAGAAGCCCAGGGACAGGCCCGCAATCGTGGCTACCACCAGTAATAGCGCTATCAGGTTTTGCATGCCCGGGCTCAGCTTAAGACCGAGCCCTGACCGCTTATCGGCAGCTGATGGCAAAGTGCCTGTTTTTCTCTGTTCGCTTTTTAAACGCCTGGATTGCGACATCGCTATTGAATGGCATTGTAAGATAATAAATTTTTATTAATACTACGCCCGGGCAGGACCAACGGAATTTCACGACAAAATCAACGCCTTGACATGGCCTCCAACAACGTTATAAACCATCGCTGCACATTGATCTCCGGTATTCCAGGGATGATACAACTCATACACAAGCTGCCGACGGGCGCGAAGCCGATCGACGATCTGCTGGGCGGAGGATTCGAGACTGGCACGGTCTCGCAGGTCTACGGCGAGCCATCGAGCGGCAAAACGAACATATGCCTGCAGCTCGCCGTTAATACGATACGGGCCGGCAAGCGGGTCATTTTCATCGATACCGAAGGCTTCTCCCTGGAGCGGTTTGCCCAAATTGCAGGCGATGACGCACAGGAACTGTCCCGGAACCTGTACTGGTATAAGGTCATCACCTTCGACCAGCAGTTCGCCGCCATCCGGGACTCGGAGAAGCTGATGGAGCAGGGCGACCAGAACGTCGGCCTGATCATCATGGACTCGGCGACGGCGCTCTACCGGGTCGAGCGGGACGGCAAGGACGGCATCGGCCCGATGCGGGAGCTGGCCAGCCAGATGACCGCGCTGCTGGGCATGGCCCGGAAGCACGACGTGGCGGTCGTCATCACGAACCAGATTTACACCGACATCGAGAACGAGGTGCTGAGAGCGTCGGGCGGCAAATGGCTGGAGCACATCAGCAAGGCGATCGTGGAATTGAAGCGCGCGGGGCCGGGGAAGCGGCTGGCGATTTTGAAGAAGCACCGGTCGCGAGCCGAGGGCGAGTGTGTGGAGTTCTCGATCACGGGCAAGGGCATCGAGTAAAAATATAGCGCTAAACCCGGTTAAACCATTTGTCCGACAGCTTCTTACCCAGCGCCAGCAGCTCGACTGACTCCGTTATCCTCTTCTGTTTCGTCTCTTCTCTTTTGGCACCGTTGATCCACCGGAAGTACAATTTGGTCTGCGACGGCGGAAGCTTCTTGAAATATGCCAGCGCCTTCGGGTCTTTCTCCAGCGCTTCCATGAACCCCGGCGGCGTCACGTAGTCCAGGTCCCTGGTCGTCGACCTGTGGGCAGCCGGGTCTTTGAACTTCGCCAGCCCCGCCTTCGTCATCCGGCCGTCTTTAATGAGCTGCTCCATACGCCGCATGTTCAGCTCCGACCACCCGCTATTCGGCTTCCGGGGCGTGTACCGCTGGGCGTACTTCTCCTCGTCGATCGGCTTGGCGGTACTGTCAATCCAGCCGAAGCACAGCGCCTCCTCGACCGCAGCGTCGTAGGGCACCCTCGGTTTGCCGGAGCCTTTCTTGTAATAGATGAGCCAGATGTCTTTGCATTTATCGTGGTTCTCTTCCAGCCAGGCCCGCCACTCTTCCCTCGTGGCGCAGTAGACCATTTCCCCGATGTCCATGTTAACTCATGGTGTTTCGACCGGGCTGTATATAATTTTAATTCTTGGCGGCCCCCACACAGGAAGCCCTGGCAGTTATAGTCGCATAGCCTGAGCAAGGCCAGATTCTCATAGCTCTACCAGAAAAATGCGTTAAACGCCCAACAGCCGAGAAGTGCGTACTGCTGAGCGCTCACGCGCGCGAACGGCCGCCCGGCTACTCATGAAACTTTATCAGCCAGCTCATCCTCAGGCTGCTCCGGAGCCCCGGCAGGCTCCTCTTCCTCGATGAACCCCTTCAGGCTCTCTTCGCGCACGCTGTCGTCGAACCAGACGTCCCTGTCCTTAAGGCACTCAAGGATCTGCCCGATGACGCCTTCCGGGATGTTGTCCGGGCGGGCGTCGAGATATCCTAAGAACTCGTCGTTGCGCATGAAGCGTACGAAGTCTTCCTTGCCTTTGATCATGGTGTTGGTGTAGAGCACGATGCCCATCACCTTCACGCCGCCGATGCCGCAGGTATATTTCAGGAACTTGTAGAGAAGGTGCGAAGCCCTTCGCGCCTGCTCTCCGGGCGTGGGCTTGTCGCCGTTGTCCTTGTTCTTGAGCGTGTTCCAGTTCTTGGTCTCGATGCAGTAAACGCCCTTGGGCCCGATGACGATGTGGTCGACCCTGGCTGACTTCAGCATGCGGCCGTCGAAGCGGTGGCCGGACTCCCGGGTGATACGGACGTCGCTAAGCACGTAGTAGGCGTCGTCGAGCTGTTTCAGCGTGTCCATGACAAGCAATTCCCCGTAATACCCCTTCAGCTCGCTGCGGTATTCGCGGGTGAGCCGGTCGAGCACGTCCTTTTCGCGGTACAGCGCCAGCAGGTGGTTCTCGACGATGGACTCCCGGTTGGCCTTCAGGTGGGCCAGCCGGCGCCGGTACTCGTCGCCTTTTTTCTCGCTGAGGAAAAAGAGAAGCGGATCGATCAGCCGGCGCCGGGCCGCTTTCGACCGGAGCCCTTTCACCTCCCGGTCGATCAGCTCGTTCTGCCGCATCCGCTCGTGCGCGATGGCCTCGTCGATGACGCCCTTGCGCTCGATGATCTGGCGAATGGTGGTGCAGCTGCGCGACACGCCCTCGTCGTGCAATTTCCGGATCAGGTCGTCGCCGGCCCCGCTGCTGCCAATCAGAATTGCCATACCGATATTTAACACCGAAGTCCGGCATGATAAACATTCCCATGCCTGTGCACCCACGGGCGCTTGTCTGATAGTTTTTTTACGCTCACGACCCTATCAACACAAAGGCCACAAAGGCCACTAAGGCCACAACGGCTTTTATTAGGAAAGGGCTGCCATTGTCCAATTTTTTTAAAACGTCCATCGTGTACATTGTGGCCATTGTGGCCTTTGTGTTGAAAGGGTCATTTGCCCGGACAAAAATTGTAGCCACCGACAATTTATATGCTCCTGGCGCGAATAGTGGGGCAGGTGGCGAAGGATGGCGATTGCGGGGCTGAAGTGGTTCGAACGTATCCCGGACGGCGCGTTTTTCGCCGGGGCCTGCGGGCTGTACCTCGCCGTCGCGCTGGCCGTGGCGGCGCTGGTCGGCGTCTTCTCCGGCAGCGTCTGGTCGCTGGGCGACACCGGCATCTTCTTCCACATGGCTGACGTCATCCTGCAGGGCGGGACGCCGTACGTCGACTTCAAGGACCCCAAGCCCCCGCTCATCTTCTTCCTGCTGACGCTCCCGGTAGCGCTGGGCGCGGGGATGAACGGCGGGCTGCTGCTGGTGGCCATTGCCAACTTCGTGAGCGCGGTCGTGATAATGGCGATCGGCTGGCGGCTCTACGGCCGGATCGCGGGCGTCCTGGCAGGGCTGCTGTTCGCGGCCAGTATGACCTGGGCCGAAGGGTACTTCGTGCTGACCGAGCCGTTCACGGTCACCTTCATGGTGCTGTCGGTCTACGCCATGCTGTTCGGCGGGCGGCACCGTTACCTGATCGCAGGCATCGGGGCCGGGCTGGCCATCTGCTTTAAGCAGCCTGCGCTCCTGATGCTGCCGCTCTCGCTGTTCTACTGGTTCCGGAAGGGCGAGACAAAGGCCTTCATTCCTTATCTCGCCGGGGTCGCGCTCCCGCTGATCGCCGTATTCGGCGCAGTATTCCTCCTGTACGGCTACGACGCCGGCGCCGCTTCGCTGTACTGGAGCTTCGGCATGGCCCCGACGTACATCTCGTCGGGCAGCGTGGAAGGCGTCTCGGCCTTCCGGATCGACGACCCGCTGATTGCCGCCGCCTGGGTGGTGCTGGCGCTGACCCTGTTTGCGCCGCTCCTCGCCATGGCGGTCGCCGGGCTGGTCCGGCCAGGGCGCACAGCCGAGCGGGAGTTGTTTGCGCTGGCCAGCCTCGCGTTCGCCGCCACGCTGGCCATCCGACCGTTCCTTCACTACTGGGCGCTTGCGCTGCCGTTCATCTCGCTGCTGGTCGCCGCAGCCTTTGCCAGGCCTGACGGTGCCGGACCGGTACGGCTGCCCCGCGGCAGGGCGGTCTTCTATCTCGCGGCCGGAGTCGCCTACGCCGTACCGTTGCTCATATCGTCGGCGCTGACGGCCATCATCGCCGGCGGTTTATGGCGGCCGCGTGCCATACTGGAGTTCTACGGGCTGGCGGACATCGTGCTGAGAGCGACCGGCAAATACTTCGTATATGCTCCCGAGCCTGCCGCCATACGGTTCGCCGTCGACCTGCCGCAGGTGGCCGGCAGCGTCCTGTTCAGCGTCCTGTTGGCGACGGCAGGGCTGTGTCTGCTCAGCGCGCTGGCCGTCACGGCCGTCGCGTCGCGGCTCTACGGCCGGGGCCCCGCCCTGCTCGCCGGATCGCTTTTTACTACGAGCATGGCCTTCACGCTTGGCGATATGCAGCTGTCCGACGGCGTGGCGATACTCGCGCTGGTATTATCCTTTTTCGTGATGATGCTCAAGTTCGACGGCGACTATATCCCGGCGGGCCTCCTGCTGGGAACCGCCATAGCGATCAAGCCGTTGATCGTCCTGCTGCTGCCAGCGATCGTGCTCCTGATGCTCCGCAACGGGAAGCCGTGGCAGGTCCCCGCCCTCGCCGTCTGCGTGCTGGCGCCGGTATCGGTCGTCGTCCTCATGGCTACGGCAGGCGGCCCGCTGGTCGGCGTGGAGTGGGTCACGCTGCCGTACGCCATAAACCCGTCGGCGCCGTATGTAGTGACCGATCTGCTGATGGCCATGCTGAGCCTGGCGGCCGCGGGCGCGTTCGTGGCCACCGTCCTGCCGGCGGCCGCCGGGGCTATCTGCGTCCGGGCGGCGGGTCACATGGAGGAATGCCTGGCGGCCGCCACATTGCTACTATTGTGCAGCCTGTTCTTCGGGGCGTTCACCCATTACTGGTACGTCGCGCTCCCGCTGGCGTCGATTCTCGCCGCGGGGTTGCTGCACCAGCCGGAGGACGGGGCTAAAAACGGCAGCGGAGGGAAGCCTGATGGCGAAGCTGTCTGACCGGATGTTCTTCTGGGCGGCCGTCGCTGTCCTCGGGGCCATCGTGGCTGTGCTGACGTTTGCCTCACTCTACTTCCTGCAACACGTGTACATGCTGGGTGATATCAGCTACTTCTACTCCATGGTCGACGTAATACTAAAAGGCGGAACGCCTTACGTGGATTACAAGGACTCGAAGCCTCCGCTGATTTACCTCATCTTCTCGATACCGGCGCTGCTTGGCCAGCGGATCACGGGCATCGAACTGCTGGTCGGCCTCTGTAACCTGGCGAGCGCCGTCCTCGTGCTGCAGATCGGGTGGAAGATATATGGACGTGCCGCCGGGCTGCTGGCCGCCGTCTTTTTCGCGGTCAACCTGATCTGGGCCGAGGGCTACTTCCCGCTAATCGAGCCTTTTGTCGTCGTTTTCATGCTACTGGCAGTCCGGGAATTGCTGTCAGACGGAAGGCACAGATACCTGTATGCCGGCATTTGCGCAGGCATCGCCATTGGCTTCAAACAGTATGCACTACTGTTCCTGCTGATCTCCCTCTTCTTCCTGTACCGGAGAAAGGAGCTAAAGGGCGCACCGACATTCCTCGCCGGCGCCGTCGTGCCGCTAATTGTAATTTTCGGCTCCGTTTTCCTCATCTACGGGCAGGCTGCCGGGTGGTCGTGCCTCTACATGAGCTTCGGCTTTGCCGAAAGCTACGTCACGCAGAGCTTTACCGGCGAAGTGACCGGCTACAATCTAAGCGGTCCGCTCATGCTCCTGGTCAACGTCGTGCTGGGCACCAGCCTGTTCGTTATGCCACTGCTCTGTGCGCTGCTCGCCTTTGCCCGGTGCCGCCGATCGCTCGCCGTCGAATATTTCGCGCTTCTCGGGATAGCGTTCGCAGCGACTGTAGTGGTCCGACCGTTCTTCCACTACTGGGCGCTGGCTATGCCCTTCGTCGCACTGGCCTGCGCGTCTGTCGTGGCAGACACGGCCCGTAAAGCAGATGGCTACAGGCCATTCGTCCTGCAAAGGGGACTGATACCGGGCTCTGTGTCCCTCAATGGCCTGATACTGGCGCTCTTCTCCATCGCATCGCTGAAGGTGATGCAGGGGTTCCTCGACAACCTGGGACAGTTCCGTGGCTGGGCGGAAATATTCGTCGGGGCCGTCTACAGGTACCTGGATTGGGGTAGAGGAGCCCCGTTGCAGGTGTATGTCGTGAGCAACGATGCGATCGTCGGTCTGGCAATCGTATGCATTTTATGCTTTGCCTGTGCGCTGCTGGTGCTCTGGCTGGGAGCCAGGGCTTTTGGTAATGCGGCCGGCGCAATCGCGGGCCTCTTCTTTACGTTGAGCATCGCATGGGCGATCGGCTCCGTCCCGATCAGCAGTGTGGCCGCGTTGCTGCTCGTCCTGCTCTCAGTAGTATTCCTTGTCGGGCAGGGCAACTCCCGAAAGCTTGCCGCCGGACTGCTGGCCGGCATGTCGGCCGTGTTCGTGCCATTCGCATTGCTGGCAGCCCCGGCCTCACTGTACTGGCTATGGAAAAAAGGGGACTCGCGGGGCTCACGGATATATGTTATCGGAGCCCTGTTACCCGTCGCGCTTTTCATCATATCGATGGCGCTGCAGTTCGTCCCGGCACCGCACGGGCTGGCAGGGCTGGCCGGCGGGGTCGTAGTGACTTTTACGCAGGACAGAAACGCGGCAGGCAATAGCTATGGCGACCCGTTCCTCGCTGCGGCGAACATCATCGCATCACTGTCCGCCCTCACGTCACTGTACCTGCTGGCCGTGGCAGGCTTCTGCTGCCGCAGACCTGCCGGCGCTACGGGAGGCTTGCTGCTCGCAGGCTCCCTGCTTTTCATCGTCATGCTCCTGACGGGACAGTATCTCCACTGCTGGATTTTCGCGTTGCCGTTCGCGGCATTGCTGTGCGCGAGGCTCTTTTCGGAAGACCAAAAGGTTATTATCCCAATTGCCTCATAACGTTGCACTTGCATTTCAGGCAGTTGATCTTATGGCCGATGATACTGCAACGAAAAAAGGTAACCGGCTCTTGCCGAACCTGTCGGATCGCACGTTTCTCGTATGCGCCATGATTCTGTTCGGCATTATCATCCTGGTCATGCTGTATGCCTCCTCGCTATTTATGAACAGCCCGTGGGCGACCTATGACACCGCGCGGTTCCACGAGATGGCCAAGGCCATCGTCAATGGCGCGACCCCTTACATGGACTACAAGGACCCGAAGCCGCCGCTTCTCTTCGCTGTCCTGACACTGCCTGAGCTGCTGGGCCAGTGGGCCCTTGGCGGCATGCTGCTGGTGGGCCTCTGCAACCTGATCAGCGCCTTCGTGGTCATGAAGATCGGCTGGGAACTCTACGGCCGGACGGCGGGGCTGCTGGCCGGGGTGCTCTTCACCCTGAACATCGGCTGGGCCCAGGGCTATTTCGTATTGTCCGAGCCGTTCGCAATTACGTTCGTGCTACTGGCCTCGTACTTTGCGCTATGTGGCAAAAACCGCCATTATTTCCTGGCGGGGCTATGCGTGGGTGCTGCCATCGGCTTCAAGCAATATGCCCTGCTCTCGCTGCCACTGCTGCTGGTCGTCATGTACCTCGACAAAAGCCTGCGGAAAGCTCCCGCATTCCTGGCCGGCGTGGCTGTGCCGCTGCTGGCCATGTTCGGCGCCGTCCTTGCCATCTACGGCTTTGAGGCCCTGAACGCCTCGCTGTTCTGGAGCTTCGGCATCGTCATCAGCTACTTCGTCGAGACGAACGTCGAAGGCGTGACCAGCTACCGCACGTCGGATCCGTTGATGCTGGCCGCGAACATCGCCATGGCCACCAGCATGTTCACTTCGGTCATCGTTATTGGGCTTGCGAGCGCCTTTAAAGACAGGAAGCTGGGCACGGCAGAGACGTATTTCCTGCTGTCGGCGGTCGGCTTCGCGCTTACCATCCTCATCCGGCAGTACCTGCACTATTGGGTGCTCGCACTGCCGTTCTTCGCATTGTTGTGCGCCAGGCTGTTCAAGAAAGACCGATAATCAGCCTTTTTAACCGTTTAACGTGTTAATCGCCTATATAATGACAATTCGAGCTATTTTTACAATCAGTCGTTAAAACAGACGGTACGCACGGCCTCCTTGCGTTATTAAATTGAATAGTCTATATATAATTCCAGGCACAAGTCCTGTATAGTGTGGGGGGATTTAATGAAAGTATCAAAGATTGTAGTAGTCCTCGCTATCGCGCTGGCTGCGGCGGCTGTCGTCGTGCCGGCCTCGGCATGGTTCGGCCCGTTCGGCATCGGTGGCCTTGGCTTCGGCACAGGCGCCGCTTTCCAGAGCAGCTTCACATCGACGTCGAGCTTTAACACGTTCGGGACTGCCGGCTTCGGCTTCAGCCCGTTCGGCATCGGCTGTGGCCTTGGCGTGCCCTTTGGTCTCGGCTTCGGCGGCCTCGGCTTCGGCGGATGCGGCCTCGGCCTTGGCGGCTTTGGCTTCGGCCCGTTCGGGTTCTGATAAGCGAGGATTGAGAGGATTTAGAGATCGTGGCCCGGCGGACATGCCGGGAGCCACTATCTTTGACAAAACACTTTTTTGGCCGCCAGGTTTCCAAGTTTCCAGGAAGAGTCGCCAAGGCGCCAAGTCATGATAATAAGATTAACTATTGATCCATTTCCATGTCAGGAAACGTGTATACATTCTTGACCTACTGGCACCTTAAATATTATAAAAAAGCTTGGTGCCTTGGCGTCTCATATTTTCTACAGTGGCGCCTTGGCACCTTCTCTTAGAACCTTGGCGCCTTTCAGCCTTTTTTCTCTTTGCAGCATGTCTGGTCGTACTGCAGCCAGGCCTCGGCCTCTGTTTTGCGGATGACCGTCTTCAGCGGCATCGACATCTCCCGGGAGACCCGTCTTGCGTCGTCGTATTCGACCGACAGGTCCAGTATGTGGCCGTTGGTATCCGTGGCCACCTTGAAGCGCATCGGGTACGTGTTCTCATCTACGCACACGTTAATGACCTTGACCTCTCGCTGCGCGATGTGTCGGTGCTTGACCGGTATCACCCGCACGCCCAGCGATCCGGTCTCCAGCATGATGCGCCGGGACAGCGCCGGGCCGTCTTCCGCTTTGCACACGACACGGATGAGCTGGCCGCTCCTGCCCTTCTTCATGGTCGCCGGGATGATGCTCACGTCCCGGGCACCCATCTCTATCAGTTCCTCGATCAGGTTGCCGAGCACTTCTCCGGTCACGTCGTCCACGTTTGTCTCCAGCAGCTCGATGCGGTCGGCGATCATGGCGTCGTCCACCTCGCAGACCACCGCCCGGAGCACGTCCGGGACGGGCAGCTCGAGGTAGCCCTGCCCGTAGCCGGTCGCGATGGCCCGGTTCTCAGGGTAGTACCTGCCCGATGCTTTGACAAAATAAGCAAGTATGGCGGCGCCCTCCAGCGTGAGCAGCTCGCCCTCGAACGGGCCGCCCTGGACCATCAGCCCGGAACCGTTGAGGATCGCCATGGTCTCCGGCGTCGGGACGGGCATTTTGCCGCATGCCGTGTCAATCATGCCGCCGCCCATGGCTACCGGCGTCGACTGGATGTATGGCCGGCCCAGCGTATCATAGGCCGTGCAGACTCCCAGGATCATGGCGGCAGAGCCAACGCTGATGACAGGCTCGCCGTTACCGGCCTTCTCCCGGGCATCGATGATGGAACGCACGATGCACCGGGCGTCGGTCCTGACCGGCTCGTTCTCATGGGCCACGAACAGCTTGTTCAACGCCTCGTCCTTCGTCAGGTAGGCGGGCCAGACGCCTCGGGCATTCTTTTCGTCGATCTCCGCGACCTTCACTGACCGGCTGTCCTTGCGGACGTCGCGCACCAGGAGTGGAGCGCCGCTCAGGCCCTCCACTGCGCCCTTGACACGCCACTCATCGGCACCGCAGCTCAGCAGGGCACCGAGGATCATCTGTTCGCTGGCTCCGCAATAGGGATCGAAGATCAGGCACTTCAAAATTTCACCGTTCCCACCAATGAATGTCTGTCTGCGCTTATAGCCTTAATCATAGCACGACTGGCGACTGTAACCGTCGTAGGCTGCAACCGCGCTCCAGAGATAGGTTCGCACACGTTTTTATCTAGATTATGCGATGATCGGCCGATTTTATGTGCGGGGACGACGCGATGTGGCGCCGGCCGGAAAGGTAGACAGCGCACGCATCAGCCCACCGTCACGAGAAACTTTTTGTACGAACAATATATACATGAGGTCATCGCGCCTTTTCCCGCTTTTCCATAAAAAAGCGGGCAGTGTAAAGCTGTAGGACAGACGAACAGCACCAACTATGTTAAATAACCCGATATCAAATATGATCGCTGACATTTGACATGACGCACAGAGGACGATTCACACAACCATCAGGATAATTTGGGGAGTCTTATGAAAGAGCTATATCTAAAGGTTGCAAAGGCGCTGCCCAGCGATTTTGGCCGGGGCATCGCCCGCATTGACCCTAACACCCTCCTGGAGCTGAAGCTCTCGCCGGGGGACATCATTGAGATCGAAGGCAAGCGTAACACCGTGGCCAAGGTGTGGCGGGCCGAGAAGCGGGACTGGGGCCAGGAGATGATCCGCATCGACGGCTTTACCAGGCAGAACGCAGACGTCGGTATCGGCGAGCGCGTTAAAGTGAGGAAGGCCACCGTCAAGGACGCTCAGCACATCGTACTGGCGCCGCCCGAGGGCACCGCCATCCAGTTCAGCGGCAACGCCGTGGAGATGATCAAGCACCAGCTCCTGAAGCGGCCGATCATCCTCGGCGACGTCGTGCCCCTGATGAGCAGCATGACCAACCCGTTCATGGGAAGGACGCTGTCGAATCAGGCTATTCCGCTCATTGCCGTCAAGGTCGAGCCCGCCGGGCCGGCCCTGATCAACGAGAACACGGAGATCGAGCTGCGGGACAAGCCGGTCCGCGGCTACGAGGAATACAAGACGACCGGGATTACGTACGAGGACATCGGCGGGCTGCGCGAGGAAGTACAGCGCGTCCGCGAGATGATCGAGCTGCCCATGAAGCACCCGGAACTGTTCCAGCGGCTGGGCATCGACCCACCCAAGGGCGTATTGCTCCACGGGCCGCCGGGCACTGGCAAGACACTGCTCGCGAAGGCAGTCGCCAACGAGTGCGGCGCGGAGTTCTACTCCATCGCCGGGCCGGAGATCATGTCCAAGTACTACGGCGAGTCGGAGCAGCGGCTTCGCGAGATATTCGAGAACGCCCGCGACTCCGCGCCGTCGATCATCTTCATCGACGAGCTGGACTCCATTGCGCCCAAGCGTGAGGAGGTCACCGGTGAGGTAGAGCGCCGTGTTGTGGCACAGCTGCTCACCATGATGGACGGCCTCGAAGAGAGAGGCCAGGTCGTCGTCATCGGCGCGACTAACCGGCTGGACGCCATCGATCCGGCGCTGCGCCGTGCAGGCCGGTTTGACCGGGAGATAGAAATCGGCGTACCTGACGCCCCCGACCGGCTGGAGATCCTCCAGATCCATTCCAGGGGCATGCCGCTGGAGAACGTCGATCTTAATCGCATCTCGGCGACGACTCATGGTTTCGTGGGCGCCGACCTGTCCGGGCTGTGCAAGGAAGCCGCGATGAAGGCGTTGAGACGGTACTTGCCGGACATCGACCTGGACAAGGAAATTCCCCGGGAATTCCTGGAGAAGATGCGCGTATATGGTGACGACTTCACCGCAGCGCTGAAAGAGGTGCAGCCGTCCGCGATGAGAGAGATCTTCATCGAGGCTACCAACACCCGCTGGTCGGATGTCGGAGGCCTGGACGAGGCCAGACAGGAAATCATCGAGACCATCGAGTGGCCGCTCCGCAACCCGAAGAAGTTCACCGACATGGGCATCAAGCCGCCCAAGGGCATCGTGCTCTACGGTCCCCCGGGCACCGGCAAGACGCTGCTCGCGAGGGCTGTGGCCGGCGAGTCGGAGGCTAACTTCATCAACATCCGCGGGCCTGAGCTGCTCTCCAAGTGGGTAGGCGAATCCGAGAAAGCCGTCCGGGAGACGTTCCGCAAGGCACGGCAGGTATCGCCCAGCATCATCTTCTTCGACGAGCTGGACGCCCTTGCGCCGGCCAGAGGCGGCGGCGACGAAGGCAGCCGCGTGTCGGAGCGCGTGGTCAACCAGATCCTCACGGAGCTGGACGGACTGGTGGAACTGGAAGGCGTCGTGGTCATCGGCGCGTCCAACAGGCCTGACATCATCGATTCGGCACTGTTGAGGCCTGGCAGGTTCGACCGCCTGGTCTACGTGGGCCCGCCGTCGAGAGAAGGCCGCGTCGGCATCTTCAAGATACACTCGAGGAAAATGCCGCTGGCGCCCGACGTCGACCTGAACCAGATGGCCGAGCTGACCGACAACTACGTGGGCAGCGACATCGAGGCCGTCTGCAGAGAGGCGGCCATGCTGGCGCTGCGCGAAAACTTCGACGCCAAAGAAGTAGGCGCGAAGCACTTCCACGAGGCGATCAAGAAGGTCAAGCCCACCATGAACGACATGGTCTCCAACTACTACAAGGCGATCAAGGAACACTTCAAGGGCGGCACGCCGAAAGACGTCCAGAAGGCATTCCTCACGCCGGAGTACCTGTAAACACGAAGGACACAACGGGCACGATGGACACAATGGAAAGGCGATGATTAAGTCGCCGCCAGGTGTCGTTGCTTACCGTTGTGCCCCCAACCCTTTTCTTTTATTGCATTATCATTGTGCCCATAGTGCCCATAGTGTAAAGCACAAAGCACTTATACATGCGAAATTTTATTTAATGGTAACACTCTAACTACGAATATCATATCTATAGGCGGCTGCGGATACCGCAGCTACGTAGGAGATGGATCTTATGGTCAAAAAGATGGCAAAGAAGGAGCTTTCCAACAAGAAAGTGATGGGTACAGACGGCTCGGAGATGGGAATCCTATACAATATCACGGTCGACATGAGGACCGGAGACCTGGTGAACCTCATCATCCGCCCGGACATGACCCTGAATGTGGACAACTACGAGACCCAGGACGGCATGGTCCTTATCCCGTTCTCCGCAGTGCGGGCGATCAGCGACTACATCGTCGTGGACAAGAAAGCGTCCATGGCTGTCAGCAAGTAAGCCCTCTTACTCACTCAGAATGAAGAAAAACATTTTCTTTTTACCGGTCTCGCTGCCGTTCTTTATCTTTCTGCTCGCGCTCCCGTTCATGCTGCTGGCAATATCAGCGTTGCTTGAATGGAGCCCGGGCGATGCGCTGCATAAGGTCCTGGGATTATCGGTCTTCGAGTCGGTGGCGCTGTACATGACGGTGCTCATCGGCGGCGTGGTGAATCTGCCGGTCTTCGAGTTCAAGAACCGGCGGGACAGCGAGCAGCGGTACGTGTCCTACCTTGGCATGAAATACCCGCTCCCCGTGTGGCATGGCCACAACACCGTGGTCTCAGTCAACCTCGGCGGCTGTATCTTCGCGCTGCTGGCCGTGGCCTTCTTTGCCCTGTCGCTACAGCCCCTGACTGTGATGCTCTCGACGGCGATCGTCGCGCTGGGCGTCTTCATGCTCTCGAAGCCTTCCCATAGCGTCGGGTTCTACGTGCCTGCCTACGTCCCGCCGCTGCTCTCGACGGGTGTGGCCCTGGTGGGACTGAGCCTGTATGGCGGAGGCCTGTATAACTGTGCCCGCCTGGCTTTTGTCTCGGGCGTCGTCGGCACTATCCTCGGCACCACTGTCATCAACGTACTGCGGTTGAAAAAGTTGAGCACCAGCAGCATCAGCCTGGGCGGCTTCGGCACCTTCGACGGGATCATTCTGACAGGGCTTTTATCGACGATCGTGGCCTGCTTTTTCGTTTAAATCCTCAGGCGGGCGGCCGTTCGCGCGCGCGAACGAGTGCCCGGGTATCGGCATTCGGGAGTTTATTGTCTGCAAGCGCAGCGTAGTGCGCGTCCGCTATATAAAAAATCTAAATAAAAAGAAGGGTAGCGGGCTTGTATTGCCCGCTTATTCCACATTGATCTTCTTGCCTTTCCTGGCCTTCGGGCTCTTCTTGAGCGTGACCTCGAGCACCCCGTTCTTGTAGGTCGCCTTTGCGCTGTTCTCGTCGACCTCAGTCGGCAGCTCTACGGTCTCGTGGTAGCGCCGGTCGCCGCGGGCGGCGTGTATCTCGAGGTTCCTGCCCTCGACGCTGAGCTCCACGTCGGACTTCTCGATGCCCGGCATCTCGGCGACCACCTGTACGGTGTCATCGGTGTCGAACACGTCGATCAGCGGCTTGCGCTCGCCGATCTCGACGTTGTCCCGGCCGGGGTGGATGTTGCCGAACTCGCGGATCTCCGGCTCCTCGCCGGGGCGCTGGTTCATGGAGAAGCCGTAGAAGAACGGTCCTCCGCCGGAGATCTGTCCTGACTCAAGCTCCTTGATCATCTCGTTGAACATCTCGTCGATGTCCCCGAACATGTCGAAAGGCTCTCTCTTTTTCCTGTTTGCCATCGATTCATTCCTCCTTTCGGGTTGAGGGCCGCATCTCTCAGGATGCAGTCCTCACTTCAGCCGGCTTCTTCTCCTCTTTCTTCGGTTTCTTTTCTTCCTTCGGCTTCGTCGTGTCCTCGAAGTCGCCCACTACATGGCGGGCGAACTCCTGGGTCAGTCTCTCATACCGCTGGGCCACGTCTCGGGAGACCGTCGGGCGCACCTTCTTCAGGGCGTCCTGGAAGTGTTTCATCCGTATCTGGATGGTGCCTGCGTTCTTCCTCGCTTCCTCGGGGCTCATGTCCGGGGTGATGTACTCGCGGATCGCCAGCATAGCGGCCTCACGGCACACCGCCTCGATGTCCGCGCCCACGTAGTCCTTCGAGTCGCGGGCGAGCTGCTCAAGGTTCACTTCCTTCGCCACCGGCTTGCCGGCTGTGTGTATCTGGAATATCTTCACCCTCGAAGCCTCGTCAGGCGGCGGTATGTACAGCAGCCTGTCCAGCCTTCCCGGCCGCAGCAGGGCTGTATCTACCATGTCCGGCCGGTTGGTCGCGGCTATCACCACGACGTTGTGCAGCTCTTCCAGCCCGTCCAGCTCGGTCAGCATCTGGCTGATCACCCGCTCGGTCACGTGCGAGTCGGAGCCGGTGCCCCTCGTCGGGGCGATGGCGTCGATCTCGTCGAAGAAGATGATCGTCGGTGCGCTCTGCCTTGCCTTCCTGAACGTCTCCCGTACTGCCTTCTCGGACTCGCCGACCCATTTCGACAGGACCTCGGGCCCTTTGATGCTTATAAAGTTGGCCTCCGACTCGTTGGCCACGGCCTTGGCGATCAGCGTCTTGCCCGTTCCGGGCGGGCCGAACAGCAGTATCCCTTTGGGGGGGCTCGTGTTGGTGGCGCTGAACACGTCCTTGTATTTCAGCGGCCATTCGACCGATTCTTTCAGCTCCTGCTTGATGTTGTCCAGGCCGCCCACGTCCGTCCAGTGGACGTCCGGGACCTCGACGAACACTTCTCGCATGGCCGAAGGCTCGATGTTCTTCAGCGCCTCCATGAAGTCGTCGCCCGTGATCTGGAGCTTGTCCAGCACTTCCTGCGGTATCTCCTCTTCGATGTTGATCTCCGGGAGGATCATCCGCAGCGCGTGCATGGCTGCCTCTTTACACAGCGCGGCCATATCGGCGCCCACGAAGCCGTGGGTGATGTCTGCGATGCGCTCGAGATTGACGTTCTCGGCGAGCGGCATTCCCCTGGTGTGGACATGCAATATCTCCAGACGGCCGGTCTTGTCCGGTACGCCTATCTCGATCTCCCTGTCGAACCTGCCGCCTCTGCGCAGCGCCGGGTCGACCGCGTTGGGCCTGTTGGTCGCCGCTACGACGACTACCTGGCCGCGGGACTGCAATCCGTCCATCAGGGACAGTAGCTGTGCGACTACACGCCGCTCGACCTCGCCGGTGACCTCCTCACGCTTGGGCGCGATGGAGTCGATCTCGTCGATGAAGATGATCGACGGGGCGTTGTCCTCGGCTTCCTTGAAGATGTCACGCAGTTGCTTTTCCGACTCGCCGTAGTACTTGGACATGATCTCCGGGCCGCTGATGTTGATGAAGTGAGCGTCTGTCTCGCTTGCAACGGCCCTGGCGATCATGGTCTTGCCCGTTCCGGGCGGGCCGAACAGCATCACGCCCTTGGGCGGCTCGATGCCCAGCTTCTGGAAGATCTCCGGGTGCCGCAGCGGCAGCTCGATCATTTCCCTGACGAGCCCGATTTCCCGCTTGAGGCCGCCGATGTCTTCGTACGATATCCTCGGCACCTTCTCGACCTTTCCGGCTTCTGCGGGTTTGTCGCTGATCGTCACCTCGGTCCGCATGTCGGCGATGACGGTGCCCGTCGGCCTCGTGGCCGTGACCACGAAGGTCATGGGGCTGCCCAGCATCTCGACGCGGATCGTCTGTCCCTTGGAAATAGGCCTGCCTTCCAGCAGCTTCAGCAGGTAGTATTCGCCGCCTGTGATACGGACGGGCTGCGTCGGCGCGAGCGTGATGCGCTCCGCCGGCTTTGCCTGGATTTTACGGACCTTTACGCGGTCGTCGATGCCGACCCTCGCGTTGGACCTGATGTTGCCATCGATGAGAATGACTCCTTTTCCCTCTTCGCTTGGGTATCCAGGCCAGACTACTGCGGTGGCGGTGGCGCCTTTGCCTTCGATCTCGATGATGTCGCCACTGACCATTCCCAGCTGGCGCATCGTCTCCATGTCGATACGGGCGATGCCTCTGCCTACGTCTCTGTGGTATGCTTCTTGCACTTTTAGTGTCATTTCGTTTTTGTTGTCAGTCATATTGCCTTTCACCTCGCTCAGTTTTAAGCATGCTTCACATGCCTCACATGCTCACGCTATGCTCCACTGGCCTGTTCTATAGGTCACGAGCCCCTTCTTCATGAGACTGGCCAGCTCTGACCTGGCCACGGGTACTGGTATGTTCAGCCGCTCTGCGATCTCCTCGAAGCTGACGGGGCCCTTGACGAGCAAATAGAGGATCTCCGCCTCGATCTGGTCGGCGGCGACCTCGTTTATGATCTCGATAGACATGCTGGTGACCTCGGACAGCATGTTCTGGATATTCCTCTGCGTCTCGCGCAGCTCAAGGCTTGTCTCGGTGAGCTTTCGCGCTTCCTCGCAGAGATATTTCAGTCGGCCCACCACGTCCTCGCTGATACGATCGCCGCGGAACCGGTCGCGGAGCATCATCTGCTCGTCCGAACCGGTCTCCACCTTGCTGATCTCTATCTGGAAGGAGATGGGGGATATGGACACCTCTATCGTCACGTTGTTAGCTATCTGGAAATATTTCCGCCCCTGCTGGTCGTGGAAGCTCTCGACGATTCCGGCCTCTTCCAGGATCTTCAGGTGGTCGATGATCGCTTTGGGAGAGACTTTGAGTTCTTCCGAGATCTCCGTCACGTAGCACGGGCGGTGCGAGAGCAGGTTCAGTATGTTCCTGCGGTTCTCGTTGCCCAGGATGTCCAGGAGATAGGTCGTGTCCATCATATCCATTAACATTTCGTTAGTATTTATGGTATATAAATGTTTCTTAAGCACAGTAAGCGATCAAAAGTAGTGCATTATCTTGTTCCGGGCCGACGACGGGCGATGTCAACTTGCCGGCGGGAATATAATATGGGGCTGCTGCAGGTATAGGGTCAGCCGTGACGTAACCTGCGGTATCCGCGGGCGCCAGGCTTTCCTCCGCGGCATAAGCATGTCTTGTCCTGCCGCACGGGACACAGCATATACAGCATCCGGACACGGCCAGTACGGCGAGAATAATTGCTATCAGGGCAGTCCTGCGGGGCATCATAATATATCATCGCCAGTAGCGTCACGAAAAGCGGATAAAAACGTTGCCCCGAAAAAACCGGTATGTCGGAAGGGCCAATAAAAAATGGGCTGTCTGGGCCTTACAGGCGGGTGGACGCCTGTCGACCCGCCTATAGGCGAGTCGACAGGGGATAGTTTGGTGCCTCATCCGTGATCAGGATGTCGTGCGGGTGGCTCTCGCTCATGCCCGACGGGGTGATGCGAATGAACTTCGAGTTCTCCCTCATCTCCTTGATGTTGCGGGCGCCGCAGTATCCCATGGACGAGTGCAGGCCGCCGATCAGCTGGTACAGCGTGTCGCTGGTGGTGCCCCTGTAGGGGATGGCGCCCTCGACGCCTTCCGGGACGAACTTGGTCTTGCCCAGTTCTCGCTTTGACTCCTGGAAGTACCTGTCGGAGCTTTCGCCGCCGGCCATGGCCCCCAGCGAGCCCATGCCGCGATACTGCTTGTAACGCCGGCCCTTGATCGTGATCAGCCTGCCCGGGGCTTCTCTGGTGCCTGCCATCAGGTTGCCAAGCATGACGCTTTCGGCGCCACTTGCAATAGCCTTGGCGATGTCGCCTGAATATCGGACGCCGCCGTCGGCGATGATGGGCACGTCGTACTTGCCCGCGGCCTCGGCCGCCTCGGCAATGGCCGTCAGCTGGGGCACGCCCACGCCCGCGACAATACGGGTGGTGCAGATAGAGCCCGGTCCGACGCCGACCTTGATGCCATCGGCAAAGCTGGCCAGCTCTTCCGCGGCCTCGCGGGTCGCGATGTTGCCGACCACCACGTCGGCGGACACCATCTTCTTGATGCGCTTCGCCGACTCGACCACGCGCATGTTGTGCGCATGGGCGCAGTCGACGCAGACTGCGTCCACGCCGGCCTTGTCCAGCGCCATGGCCCGCTCGATATCGAAGGGCCCGACGGCCGCCGCGACACGGAGCTGATCATTTCCATTGCGGAGGGCGTTGGGGTACTGCCGCTTCTCGAGGATGTTCTGCATCAGGATGATGCCGACCAGGTTGCCTTTCTCGTTGATCACCGGCAGCCTCTCGACCTTGTGCTCGTACATGGTGTCGATGGCCTCTTCCACCTTGATGTTCTCGCCGGCAGTGACCAGGCTGCGGGTCATGACGTCGCTGATCTTCTTGGTCGGCTCCAGCTTGACGATAGGCCGCACGTCGCGGCGGCTGATGATCCCGACGAGCTTGCCGTCATCGATGATGGGAATGCCCGTGACGCCCTGCTCTGACATCATTCGCCATGCGGACTCGATGGTCTGGTGAGGGCTGGCCGTAAGCACTTCACGGTTGATGATCTCCTCGCCCCGCTTGACCTTCTGGACTTCCTCGATCTGCTTTTCCCGGGGCATGTTCCGGTGGATGACGCCGATGCCGCCCTCGTGGGCCATGGCGATGGCCATCTCCGCCTCCGTGACGGTATCCATGGCAGCGCTGACGATAGGAACGTTAAGGCTGATATTCTTTGAAAATCTCGACTTTACATCTGTATGGTCGGGCTCCACATACGAACGGCTCGGCACGAGCAGCACGTCGTCAAAAGTGATCCCGACAGGGGTATCTAATTTTTTTAAGAACACTGGTAATCACCATACCCTTTTGGGTAACTATACCTGATCAAGTATTAATAAATTTCTGCGTCAGGGATAAAAAAGGCCGTTCGTCGCCGTTATTTGCCATCGCATGCTCTCCTGTCGCACCGGCCCCGGTACGAGTGAAAAGTACAAATGCTTTAAATGCGTAGGAATAAAGGCTCAAAGGGTACCGGTTATGAGGCTAATGGCAAAGCTGGCGGTTCTTCTCCTTCTTTCAGGCGCTATCGCGCTCTCCTTAGCGGCCACTACCGCGCAGACGCCTACGGCTACGCCTGCCCCCGGTCAAGACGGTATTATTGCGGGCATTGTCCATGCTTCATCCAATACGGCCTCCTGGCTGAGCGGCCAGGCCGTGGAGTACGCCGGCAGCCCGCTATGGCAGACGCTGGCCGGCGTAATGGTCATCGTGCTGATCGTGAGCCTGTACATGTGGATACGCAAGCCGAAAAAGCCCGCCGAAACCCGGGCGCCGATGTAGTCCGCGAGACACCGGTTGCGAAAGACAGAAATAAGAAATTAGTTCATGCTGGCGCGCAGCTTCGCAACCAGCTCGGCGCGGATACCGTCGTTGCGGTTGCCGCCGCAGACCAGCCCGCGGACGCCGATGATGTCGGAGCCGATCTTTCTTATAGCGGGGATGTCGTCGAACTTGATAGAGCCGGCCAGCGCGCACTGAAGCCCGTTGGAGTGGGCCGAGTCCACGAATGACTGTAGCTCGTCACCGCCCATGAACTCGAACGTGGATTTCCCGTCCTTCATTCCGGTATCCACCATGACCACGTCACAGCCCGCGCGCTGCGCGACCGGCGGCAGCTGCAGTGCCGGTATGGAGCCGATGCGGGCGTAGTCCGAGTAGCCGGACGCCACGACGATCTTGTTGCGATCATAGGACTTGACCGCCTTTACGACGCCCGAGAGCACCTCGAAAGCCTGCCGGTCCGTCTGGATATCGTACAGCCCGACCTTGACGTAATCCGCCCCTGCTGCGGCCGCCCCGAGAGCGGCGAGCGATGCGGTGCCGGGCTTGTAGTTGAAATCGCCGATGGTCGCGCTCAACGGTTTCGTCACGCAGGCGCGCACCGCCTGTATCACCCAGGGGAAGTTGGCGCCCAGCGAGCCTTCCTTCGGGTTCTTGACGTCGATGATATCGGCGCCCCCTCTGTCGGCGATTACGGCCTCATCGATGTCGATGGGGCTGACTAACAGCTTCATGCACAACTCCTTATATCGTTTTTCTATATAACAGTTGCCATTTATTCATTCGATGCTAAGCGATTTTTGTCATTGGACACGGAGGCCACAGAGGGCACGGAGGCCACAAAGGAATATCGGGGACAGAACGCACTCTTTTAGTGCCTTAGTCCCCTTCGTGCCTTTGTGGCTTAGAACAGCGTCTTGCCGCCAGTCAGCTTCATAGCCTCATTGTACGTGTATATTGCCGCTCCTAGATGGATAACGGGGAGCAGGAAATAGCAGCACAGGCACAGGCCGAACGTGACCAATGCGCCGACAAAACCACCGCCTATTATGACAAGATCGGCAAATACTAATGCCGCGGTTATCAGTAGTGCGGTATTTCTCTTATCCTCTGGATAGATAAAATACAAGCCGAGGCCGGGAATGATCAGGCTAATTACTGTAGCAATGATCGGGTCCATTTCACCTGGTGCCAGGCTGCCGCCTTTGGCCGTCGCGCCGCCCTTCAGCGACGCGCCGCACTTCGTGCAGATGATCGCGTTCGGGTTGGTGATCGGCTCGCCGCAAACGGTGCAATATTTCACTGCCTTCCTTGGATCCGAACCGCACTTCGGGCATGCTTTTGCCGCAGTGGTCAGCTCAGCGCCGCAATTCCCGCAAATAAGCTTATCCTCTGGCATCAGAATTCACCTTATAGATACTCGTTATTATTCATGGCATGTTGATATAGCTTTTGAGGTAAGGCCTCCCGGTGTCCTGTCCGCCGCAGCAAAAGACGTAAAAAAGATCGATTAGAAAGCGTATCACCATCGCCAACATTGACTGCAGTCCGGTCATCGGGGCAAGGAATACTGGTGCCTCGGGACAGCCAGCCGATCAAGGACTTCATGCGGGACGGCTACTTCACGATAGCCACCGGGATGCTGACGGCCCTGCTCGCGCTGTTCTCCCGCAAGCTGATCGACGAGGTCCGGCGGAAGTAGTCAGATCACACCAAGGGCAAAGCCGGCCGCCATGGCTGCCAGCAGGAGGCCGTTGAACGCCTTGAGCTCCACCCGGTACCGGCGCCGGAACCGGTTCACGGTGCCCGGGCTCAAGCCCAGCGTGAGCAGCACGCCAAGTACCAGCACTGGCGCGATGACGCCCAGGTTGTAGGCGATCAGGTACACGACGCCCTCCATCACCTGCCCGGCCTGCAGTATCGTCCCCAGGATGGCAATATACAGGCCTCCCACACAGGGCATCTTCACCAGCCCGAAGGCGGCGCCGATGCCGAAGCTTGCCGGCACCCCGAACCGCTGGTACGACGAGCGGAACCGTTCGAGCACCGCCTTGAACGACCGGCTCTCCACTCCTTTTTTCACGCGGTAGGCGTCGACAAAGCTCCACAGGGCCAGCGCGACCAGTATCAAGACAACGACGGCCTTCAGGCCTGTCTCCAGCCCGGGTACCTGCCCTAACAGTTCCATCAGCCCGATGCCGATCAGCAGGTATACTGTCATCAGCCCCCCGCAGAACGACAGGATGCGGGCTATGATGCCTATCCTCTTGCCGGCTGCCGATAGCGTGGTGCCTGCGATGAATGCCATGACCGCCAGCAGGCACGGGTTGATGCCGGCGACCAGGCCGGCCGCGAAGGCCGTCGGCGCCGAAATCTCCGTCTTCTTATCGACTGTACATTGATGACGCGCCGCCCCGTGGCACGGGCCGGTGCCTGTCTCGCAGGTGATCCGTTCACGGAGCGCCCGGTCGAATGACTCCACGCTGTCATAGTCTTCGAGCCGCAGCGGCGGGCCGCAGTTGACTACCACGGCCGGCACCGAGTAAATCCCCCGGGCCTTTGCATATTCCGTCCCCTCCCTTGTGGTGATCTCGTATCGCGAGAGGTTGACAGCCTGCCCGGAATCACCGATGGCCTGTTTAATGGCCGGCCAGGCCTGCTGGCAGCTCAGGCATTGCTGGCTGTAGATATAGGTGATCTGCAGGCGATCGTCAGAAGTCGCCGCATGCACGGCCGGTGGCTGCAGCACGACGGCTAACGTCAAAAGAGCGAGCAGCAACCCTGTAATACCGGCAGTCGTGTACCCCGAACCCATCAGAAAGCCATTTCATCCGCGCATATTTAAAACGTATATCAGAAATCCACGACACGGATATCGGCACGCGGTAGCTGTATCTACACGTCGCAGGGCGACATTCCCACTGCATTTAAATAAATTGAGGATTAAGGGTATGACATGATGCGCTGCATTCTTGCCTGCGATCTCATGGGCGGCGTCGTGGTCCGCGGCGTACGGGGCGAACGGGATCGCTACCGGCCGATCAGCGAGTATAGCAAAATAGTGGACTCACCGGCGCCGGAGGATGTAATCCGGGCCATCAAGCCACGCGAGACATACATCGCAGACTTGGACCGCATCATGGGCAGGGGCGACAGCCTGCCGGTCATTGCAGGTCTCTCGAAGCTCACCCGGACGATGACTGATGCCGGCGTCGCTGACCTGGAGGGCTTTGAGGCGGTAAAGCTGGTTTCCCGATCGGTCATACTGGGCACCGAGACGGCGTCGATGGCGCTGATAGAAGCGTGCCAGGGGCCGGGCGTGGCCGTAAGCGTGGACATGAGAGACGGCCGGATGATGGCGAAGGACCCGGCGCTCAATGTTACGCCACTGCAGGTAGTAGCGAAGCTCGACAGCCTTGAGCTCGACTCGATCATATTACTGGACGTGGCCCGGGTGGGCTCCGGCGAGGGCATCGACTTCGCCATGCTCGAGGCGGCTGCCTCGGAGTCCCGGCACCAGATCATCGTCGGCGGAGGCGTCAGGGACATGGAGGACCTGGACTGCATCGGCAAGGCCGGCGGGGCCGGCGCGATCATTGCTTCGGCTGTCCACTCCGGCCGGATACCTCTTGAAGTTTTAAGGTGATGTCATGCTTGTCGACGAGAAACAGTTCTACGAGGCTCTA
The DNA here is from genome assembly GCA_963769045.1 of uncultured Methanocellaceae archaeon. GTDB lineage: Archaea > Halobacteriota > Methanocellia > Methanocellales > Methanocellaceae > Methanocella_A. The sequence continues at coordinate 46,981 of CAVYKK010000028.1, read as the reverse complement.
CAAAATTACCATAAAATACTGTTCCTCTGCCATAAGAACGCAGACGTGGACTCCCTGGGGAGCGCCTATGCGCTGCAGCGCGTCTTCGGCGGGCAGATCGGCGTATATGACAGCCCGAGTACCATGGCATCCATGCTCGCGGAGCGGCTGAACATCAACGTCTCAATCGCGCCCGACCTTTCGAAATACGACCTCGTCGTGGCAGTGGATACGTCGACGCTGGTGCAGACCGGCTACAAGTCGCTGGGCAAATGCGCGCTCATCGATCACCACACGCCGGGCGACCTGTCGGAGGCGTGCGAGATCGGCCTGGCAAAGATCGGCTCTTCCACCGCCGAGCTGGTCTACCACATGTATAAACAGAACGGTCTGCCCGTGGACGCTAACGTCGCCTTCTCGCTCGTCCTGGCCATCATCACTGATACCGGCCATTTCCGCTATGCGGGCGCCGGGACCTTTGAGGCCGTAGGAAAAATCCTCTCGGAAGGCGGCATCAGGTATGCGGACGTGGCCGACTTCCTGGGACAGGTGCCGGTGGACCTCTCCTGCCGCATCGCCATTCTCAAGGCCGCGTCGCGGCTCACGCTGCACCGGGTGGGCGACCTGCTCATCGTCGAGTCCCGTGTCAGCTCCTTCGGCTCCCAGGCGGCCACGTCGCTTATCAACCTCGGCGCCGACATAGCCTTCGTGGGGTCGGAGAAAGACCGCGAGCGACGGATTTCCGGCAGGGTCCGCCGGGGCGTCGACATGGACCTCGCCAGGCTGCTGCAGGACATCGGCAAAAAGTTCAGCGGCAGCGGCGGCGGCCACGCGGCGGCTGCGGGCGTGGTCATCAGAGGCGACCTGGACAAGGCACTGGAAGAGTGCGTCGACATGGCCGTCGCACAGATGCTCAATAAAGCGCCAAAAAAGAGTTCCAAGTAGACAGGAAACTTGGCGTCTTACGGGTGGAAAACCTATTCGTGGGCGACTTCAGGTTCGCCTTCGGGGTCGAGGTGTGTCTTGTTGATCTCGTGCCACTCGTGGCCGTCGAAGACGATCACGTAGTCAGCCACGTTCCTCAGGGCGATGGACAGTCCCGGCTCCGCGCCGAAGACAATTGTCTCTTTGCCATACGCGCTCGCCTTTGACAGCACCGGCTTGAAGTCCGCATCTCGCGTGACGATTGCGATGGTGTTGATATGCTCGTTGAACACCAGCTCCATGGCGTCGACCGCGAGGCGCACGTCCACGTCGCCCGAGCCGACGATAGGCTCGAAACCCTGGTTCTCGATTGCCTCTACGAGCTTGTCGGAGGCGTACTGGTTCAGGAAGACCTTGCCGACCTTGATGTCCCCATAGCGCTTCAGGATCTCCCGGACTACCTCGAGGTCGATCTGGAATTCCTTGCGGAGCATGTTCGGGCCGTCCACCAGGAGCGCAATGCCTTTCCTGTCCTTGCCTTTTTCCTTAAAGAAGGGGTTCTTTATCCTGAATGGTTTTGTTATAGGTGCAATAATAGGGTTGATGGGGTTTCTTATCGGTGTCATGGTTGTAACTCCCTATATATGAATATATTAAATATTTATTGGGGCTTTCACCCGTATGAATATAACCCTGTTTGAAACTAAGAACGGTTTAAAGGGTAAAAGGTTACTCAGCTGGCAACTTTTATAAAAATAAAATAATAAAAAATGGGAGAATCCCCGGCCTATGCCGTTCAAGGCCGAGGGCCCCTGGCTTGTTCCGTTCAAGGCCGGGGTTCCCGGGGCATAGCAGACAGGCGGTTCATTGCGCTGACCAGCGCCTCGACCGACGCCTGTACGATGTCTTCCCTTGCCGCGCGAGCGGTTACCATGCGGCCCCTGTCATCCTCGACGCCTACCATGACCTCCGCCATGGCTTCCGAGCCGCCGGTGATGGCCTCCATGCGGAAGTCCCGGAGCTTCATGTTGTGGCTGTGGCCGTCTACCAGGCTTTGTACCGCGCTCATGGCTGCGTCTACCGGGCCGACACCCGTCTTTGCGCCGGTGTAGGTCTTGCCGTCCACCGTGACCCGTACAGTCGCTGTCGGCGTCACGCGGTTACCTGTCATTACGGACAGCTCTTCCAGGATGATGTGTTTCTCCGCTGCGGCCACATCGCCCATCACCGCTTCGGCGATGGCGTACAGGTCGACGTCCGTGACCTTCCGGCCTTTGTCGCCCAGGTCCTTCACCCGCTCCAGGATATCGTTCAGTTCCGTGTCCGACGGGTCCAGTCCCGCATCGTTAAGGAGCTTCTTCACTGCATGCTTGCCCGTGTGTTTGCCCAGCACCAGCCGCCGCATGTGGCCGACCATCTCCGGGGTCATGATGCCCGGCTCAAAGGTCCTGGACTCCCTGATGATGCCATGGCTGTGTATGCCCGACTCGTGGGAGAAAGCGTTTGCGCCTACTACGGGCATAGTCGGCGGCACCGGTATCCCGGAGAAGCGCTCGATGAGGCGTGCCGACTCGACCAGGTACTTCGTCTTAATCCCGGTCGATATGCCGTAGATCGCCTCCAGGCTCATCACAGTCTGTGCCATGTCGGCGTTGCCGGCACGCTCGCCCAGGCTGTTCAGGGTGACCTGCACCTGCTTCGCGCCTCCCTCGACGGCTGCCAGGCTGTTGGCGACCGCCAGCCCGAAGTCGTTGTGGCAGTGCACCGCTATAGGTATTTGCACGTTCTTCACGACCTCGCCGACCAGCCACTTCATGGCCGGGGGCGCAGCCACGCCGACCGTATCCGGGAGGTTGATCGAGTCCGCGCCGGCGTCCTCTACCGCCTTACAGATTTTAATCAGGTAGTCCACGTCGGTGCGCGTGGCGTCCATCGGCGAGAAAAGGCACTCGCAGCCGTGAGCTTTGATATACTCGACAGCCTCGATGGCCATGTCGACCACCTCTTCCCGCGACTTCTTGATCGTGTTCTCCCGCTGCACGTCCGACGTCGACACGAAGGTATGTACCATCTTCACGTCTGCGTCGAAGCAGGCGTCAATGTCCGCTTTGATGACCCGTGCCAGGCCGCATACGGTCGAGTTCAGCCCGAGCCGGGCGATGTCTCTGGCAGAGTCTTTATCGCCTGTGGACGATATGGGAAAACCCGCTTCGATATATCGCACCCCGAGCCGATCAAGGGCCTTCGCGATCTCAATTTTCTTCTCGTGCGTGAAAGACACGCCGGGCGTCTGCTCTCCGTCGCGGAGAGTCGTATCAAAAATGTCTACGTTCTTGTTCGGAATCTTAGCAATGTCCGTACTGTAAAAAACGATCCCTCATTTCCATGTGAATCACTATACGGAACATGCCACTACATATATAAGAACGTTTGCCAGCGTACAGGGGTACAAAATCATACGCTGCTGTAGAAAGCGCACTCTTAGAAAACCATTGTACAGTCTAATATGACTGTATATAGCACCAGTTGGGTATGGGATGAGGGATTATAAGCTTGCCGGTCAATGGGAAATTTTATTCGAAAATTTACCGACGCTACCCGAATTATTTGTAACATATCTTATTTTTATAAAAATTCTGTACAGATTGTATGTACAACCCTGTTGTAGCTCTTTATATACTTATTAATACCTAATTAGAAACTAACGCACTGGGGATTCGGCCCTTAAGTCGCAAGCTATATACCCCCCCAAACTATTGCTGCTCATGCCGGATCCCTCAGTGCATTAAACTAAATTAATCTAAAAATATGCTGGTATGCCTATGGAAATATTGAAAACAATCTCATACGCCGGGACAATGGAAGTCCTCGCATCGCTCGGGAAAGGCCCGAAGCGCTTTACTGAAATCATGTTCGAGACCAAGCTCAACCCCGGGATCCTTAACCGGGTGCTGAAGACTCTGATCAGCTCCGGCATCGTGTCCAAGTGCTCGAATGACGAGGGATATGAGCTGACTGAGAAGGGCATCAAGATATCGCTCTACATCCTCAAGATCGTCGAGGTCTCCAATAACGAGAAGCCGGAAAACCTGGCGCTCATCAATATACTTGCTACCCGTCTGGAGCAGGTAAAGAGCAGCGGCCCTGTGTCGTAACTTAATAACAACGACCATAGGCTGCATTATTATTTTATATCGACCCCGCATTTACTATTTTAAATTGTTTCTACTGCCGTCCTTAAGCCTTTTTCATCGCTGGCACGTACCACGCTGCGCTTGCGGCCACAAAGACATAGTTATTTGCATATCTTTTTGTACAGGCTGAGAAGGCACCTGACACAAAGGCCACGATGGCCACGAAGGCCACAACGTACGTTTAAATAGGTTCATGGAAGCCCCATCATAAAAAGGACTTTGTGTCCTTTGTGGCCATCGTGGCCTTCGTGTCTGATGCCTCCTTATTGCATACAACATTTCAGGAATGACTAACACAAAGGGGACGAAGGGAACAAAGATCGGAACGGAAGACACAAAGACGATTAAGACGCAAAGGTTATCAGCCCGAGTTCTTTGTGTCTTATAAAAAACTTTGTGTCTTATCCACCTATCAAAATCCTTTGTTACCTTTGAACCTTAGTGTCTTTGTGGCCGCAAGCGCAGCGTAATGCGTGCAGATAATGATCAAAAAGCTGGTAAAAAGAGTTGACGCAGACGACTTTAAAGCCGGTCAATATCGTCTGCAATAGCGTTCCGGATGTGCTCGACCACGCTGTTCAGGAGGTCCAGCTCTTCCCGGTAGAGGTGAAGGTTCTTGACCACCATCTCGCGGTCGATCATGTTGGGATAGACCTCGACGGTTTCCGGGCCCTTCTCCGAAGTGTAGATACGCACCTCGTACAGCGAGCAGGCCTTTCCGGCGCAGCGCATAGAGGTCTCGTACTCGTTCCCGGTCGGGCACGTGCGAGGACAATTTTCGCACGGCGAATCCCGGTTCTCCAGTGCCTGATAGCAGCATTGGCCGACCAGGTCGCCCATATTGACCCTCGAAATGTAGTTCTGCGAAGAGATCCTGAAGTCCTTGCCGACCAATACGACGCCGTTACAGACCGCGTCAAGAAACTCAGTATCTATTGCCTGCTGTCTGACGCTGGTCTCCATCATTCCCGCGTCGTCTTCCGATGATACGCCTGCATTAGCATAAATGGTATGCTCTGTAGGCGGTTGAAAAGCCCCCATATACGATTACCCCCGAATATTAAGAACTGACTATAATCTCTTATGCCCTAATAGCTCTTAAAGCTTTCTGATAATATAAAATAGGTTTATTTGCTAATAATAAATTACAAATATGTAATTACATTTATTGAATTTTGGAGGCCTCGGCGGTTTCCTGAGGGCACCGAGACTCTCACGCTGAGGGCACAAAGGACACAAAGGATGACACAGAGGTTTATTTAAAAAAGCTGTGTTGAAGAACCCCGCTTTTAGAGTGGCTGCCCGGCAACATATACTTTAGAGTATTGCGCCGGGCGACAGTTGCGGTCTCACTCTTTTGCAGGTTTATCAATAGAGGACATTGACGTGACTATCTCATCATGCCTCAAATGTAACTTCACAGAGTTAACATATATACGTTTCGATATCATATGCAGTTAACATACTCTGGCCACAAATGGTATGATCATATCCTGCGGCAGCAGCGTACCATGATCTCCCCGGCCTCCTTCAATGTCATGCCCACCGTGGTCAGATGTGACAATGAGCAGAGTACCTGGCTTCAGGTCACTGGCCATAGAGCCGACCAGCGCGTCGGCGCGGGCTAATGCTTCAAGCGATCGCTGCGAGTATGGCCCTGTCTCGTGCAGCGCCCGGTCTGTGTCGTACAGGTGCACGTACAGCAGGCGCGTGCCCTGCTTGTATTCAGCCATTGCCCTGTCCATGATCTCTTCGTCGAACACCCCGTCGCCGTCGGTATCATTTACGCTGACGATGCCGCGCTCAAGGGATACCGGAGGGCGCGGCCCGTCTACCCAGGCCGCGCTGATGTTGTTCCTTAATGCGATATCTATAATATTATCCACCGCCATCGTCCGGCGCTCCCAGCGGTCCACTCCGCTGCGCTCTGGCATCACGCCGGTGATCAAAGCAGCAGCGTTGACCGCGGAGATCGACGGGTAAACATCACAGGCAGCCGTTGGCTCAATGGCTGTCAGGTTACCCATGACCGGCATGGCCCATTCATACCTCTGCCAGCCGAGCGCGTCAATATATATGACAACGACCTGCGAAGCGTTCGAATGACCCACGCATATGCCGTCGAAGTCGCTCTTCAGGCCCAGCGCCTCGCCCGCGGTAGGCGCCACATCGAGAATCGAGCGCTCCGGCCGGGACATCGTGAGAACAGTAATATCCCGGATGTCCGACGGTCTCCCGAAGATGCTCAGATGGCCTTCGGGCGTTACCAGGACAGGTATGTACCATAGCGAACGATAAGCAGCATCCGCCCAGTTGATGTATTCCCCGCCTGCAAAGGCGCCGGTGACCGGATAAATGCCCTGCCGCCATAGCAGGCGTTCGAGCGGTATACCGTCGGAACCCGGCGAATATGTCTGTAGCGCCGGGTCAAAGGAAAGATGCACCGGATGGATAGCGAGTATGCTGAGTGCCAGAATCGCTATAATGAAAAAGTACACTGGCCGCGGCATCAGGTATCATGTCGGTCGCCACGGCTAAAACGATCTGCCGGGAACAGCGCGGCTGTTACTCGTCCGGCTCGATGGTGATCTGCAGCTTCTTCCACGGCCCGACACCGTCGAGGGTGTCGACCATGCCCTTGATGCCCGAACCGATGATCTTCTGCACGAACTTGTTCATGGGGATTTTTTTGCCGTCAAGGCTCAGTTCTACTTTCATAGTCATATCTCCCGAATCAATCGGATGTACAATCTTGTTTGTTGGTTGTATATATTTATTGGTTGCACGGAGGGCACGGAGACCCTTGCTATACCGTAGCCTCTGTGCCCTACGTGGCCTCCGTGTCATAAGATTTATCCGTTATCAAATCCCTTTACATTTTTATGACTATGAAATCGGGTTTCCGCACGAAGACAAGCATACGGGAAGCCCTTGACATCTTTCTCAACTCATTCTCACCCCTCGAAGGGACCGAGACGATCCCCCTCGAGGAAGCGGACGGGCGGGTGCTCTGCAGCGGCCTGACTTCGCCGAGGGACGTGCCTCACTACGACCGCAGCGCCATGGACGGCTACGCGGTCCGGGCGGAGGACACGTTCGGCAGCAGCCGGGACACGGGCATTTTCCTGCGTGTCGCAGCCGCCGGCCGGGTAGGCCGGGGCGAATGCCAGCCGGTGCATACGGGCAGCCCGATACCGGAAGGCGCCGATGCCGTGGTCATGATCGAGAACACGGAAACATCCGGCGGCATGGTAGAAGTTCTCGGCCAGGTGACGCCAGGTCAGAACGTGGGCATGAAGGGCGAAGACGTGGCAAAGGGCCAGGATGTCTTCAGGGCGGGAAGACAGTTCAAGCCCTCTGACGTCGGGTTGCTGGCATCGATGGGCTTTACGGAGATCGAGGTGTATCGTAAGCCCCGCGTCATGATCGTCCCGACCGGCGAGGAGATCGTGCCTCGCGGTATGGAGCCGCTGGCCGGTCAGATGAACGAGAGCAACGGCGTGATGAACTACCTCTACGTCGGGCGCTACGGCGGCCAGCCGGCCGTCCATGACATCGTGGTGGACGACCGGGAAAAGCTGGCGGCTGCCCTGCGTAAGGCTATGGAATATGATCTGATTATCACGACCGGCGGCAGCTCGGTGGGAAGGAGGGACCTGCTCCCCGAAGTGGTCTCGACCATGGGCAAGGTGCTGGTCCACGGCGTGGCTATCAAGCCGGGACGGCCCGTGGCCATGGGCTATGTAGAGGCTAATGGCAAACGCACGCCGATCGTCTGCCTGCCCGGCTACCCGGCGGCCTGTGCCATAGACTCAATGGTCTTTGCGGACCCGGCAGTGAGGAAGCTGGGTCACCTGCCCCCGGCGAGATACCGGACCGAAAAAGCTGTGCTGTCCCGCAAGATCGCCTCGGAGGCCGGGTACCGGACGTATACAAGAGTCTCGGTCGAGGACGGGGCGGCCACGCCACTGCGCACCAAAGGCGCCGGCATCCTCAGCTCGGTGTCCCTGGCCGACGGCTACGTAATCATTCCGGAGGACGTGGAAGGCCGCGAGGCGGGAGAGGCCGTGGAGGTGGTCTATCTTGAGTAGGAAAGAGTTCAGGACTTTAGTGTCTCTGGAGGATGCCCGGAAGGCGCTGCTGCCGTTTTACCGGCGCGAAGCCGAGCAGGTAAGGCTTTCGGGCTGCTACGGTCGCGTGCTGGCCCGGGACGTCTACTCGAAGGTCGACGTGCCGGGGTTCGACCGCGCATCGATGGACGGGTATGCCGTTAAGGCTAAGGATACGTGGGGCGCAGACGAGGAAAACCCTAAAGCCCTGAAGCTCGCCGGGATCGTCCACGCCGGCGCGATGCCTTCGATCGCCGTAGAGCAGGGCGCCGCGGTAGAGGTCGCCACGGGCGCGGTCATGCCCCGGGGCGCAAACGCGGTGGTCATGGTCGAGCAGACTGATATGTCCGGCGACATGGTCAACGTGCGGAAGCCGGTCTCACCCGGGGAGAACGTGATGCACACAGGTGCCGATGTCATGATGGGCGAGCTGGTGCTCAGGGAAGGCACCCGGCTCACGTCGCGTGAGATCAGCGTGCTGGCGGCCATCGGCCTCAGCATGGTCGATGTCTATCGGAGACCGCTCGTGGGCATCATCTCGACAGGCAACGAGATCGCCCCTCCGGGCTCGGCGCTGAAGCCCGGCCAGATCTACGACGTGAACGCCTACGCCGTGGGCGCCGGGGTGGAAGAGAACGGCGGCATACCTGTCTATCTCGGCATCGTCCGGGACCAGCTGCTGGAGTTCCGGAACGCGTTGCTGGAAGCGTCGAAAAAAGCGGACGTCATCCTGACATCGGGCAGCACCTCGGCCGGTGCGTCTGACATGATGTTCAGCACGGTAGCGGAGACGGGCAAGGTGCTGGTCCATGGCATCAAGATCAAGCCCGGCAAACCGACGATAATCGGCGAAGCAAACCATAAGCCGTTCATAGGCCTGCCCGGGTATCCTTCCTCCGCCCTGACCATCTTCAACGAGGTCGCTGCGCCGCTGATCCGGCACATGGCGGGCTTCCGGGAGACGGAGTTGCACCGGGTGCGGGCGCATATGGCCGTGCGCACGCAGTCGGAGGGCGGCCGGGAGGTACTGCAGCCCGTAGGCCTCATCAGGATGGCCGACGGCAGCCTGGCGGCCTATCCGATCGAGAAAGGCTCTGGCGCCGTCACCTCGCTGCTGGACGCGGACGGTTACGTGGAGATCGGCGAGCATACCCACGTCCTCGAGGAGGGCGAGCCGGTGGAGGTCACCCTGTTCTCGGAGAAGATCGCTTTTCCCGACCTGCTGATCATCGGGAGCCACTGCCTGGGCATCGACGTGATCACGGAGCTGATGGCACGGGATGGCTACAGCATCCGGTCGATCAATGTAGGGTCCATGGGCGGGCTGCGCGCCATTCGCAAGGGCATCGCCGATGTGGCGGGCGTACATCTGCTGGACGAATCCGGCGTATATAATGAGCCTTTCCTTCAGGGCATCGACGCGTTCCTCGTTAAAGGGTACATAAGGGAGCAGGGTCTCATCCTGCCGAAGGGCAACCCGTTGAAGATTCGGGGCATCGCCGACCTCCCGGGCAAGCGGATCGTCAACCGGACCCGCGGCTCCGGGACGAGGACGTTGTTCGACATGGAGCTTAAAAAGCTGGCAATAGAAAAGAACGTGCCCGTGGAGCAGCTGATCGAGTCCCTCGAAGGCTACGACGTAGAGGCGAAGACGCACAATGCGGTCGCCTCGGCCATCCTCTCCGGGAAGGCCGACGCCGGCGTCGGGATAAAGACGGTCGCCGACCAGAACGGGCTCGACTTTATACCCCTGCGGGACGAGGAGTACGATTTCGTCGTGCAGAAGTCGCGTGCCGACAAGCCGGCTATCAAAGCGTTCCTGGACGTGCTGCGAAGCAGCGAGTTCAAGTCGAGGCTGAAAACGCTCGGTTACCGGGCGCAAGAATAAAAGCCGTATATATTTTTTATTATATTTGCTAACCTGCCGCTTCTATAGCAAAGCTTATATTTTAGTAATTACAAAACCAAATCAATCAATCCCGGGGAAATTTTGGGATTGTATTTAGCCATGTCAGGCAAATAAAAGTCGGCAATCAGGCTTTTACCGTAAATTGCCTATCATGCACAGGGGGGTATTAAATGTCCAGGCAGAGCGTCAGTCGTTACGCTACGTTTGTAGCGCTTGTCATAGTAGTTTTAGCATGCGCATGGTTTTCCTACTCAAGTTTTGTACAGCCAGCCATAAGCGCCACAGGTTCTATCGCTGGCGGGAACAATACAAGTGATGCCGGGCAGGTACCCTCTCCTGTGACGGAACAGGTCGACCTGAACTGGTCGTGGTTCCTGCTGTTGTTGCTCATACCGCTGACCGGCTTTGCCATTTACTATTACGAGTTCGTGAGGGGCAAATAGGCGACAGAAGGTCAGAGACAGGGCGCTATCCGCTGGCCTTTTCTCTCTCATGACGCGCTAAAGTCAGCTTGCCTGTCTACGGTCGCTACCCTCTGCATATAATACCAAATTTAATGTTTATTTAAAATAATGCGCCAAAGAAAACTATATATTACTGAAGCGGAATAGTATTAAGCACATAACCGTCATTTCAGGTGGCGGTTATTTAGCATCTGGCCATTTCCGGCACCTGCCGGGGAGAGCCTGATAGTCTGGGGGGTATATCAACAATGAAAAAGCAGGCATGGGCTATTGCTGCAGGCCGTATCGAAACCGGTTCTTCGGCTGCCTTTAGAATATTTAGATTCGACAGCGCCAGCAGCCCTGCCTCTTTTACTCCCTCTATCGCGCCTTCCGGCGAAACGGAGGAACGGTGGATATGAGGAGCATCACATCTGTTAAGATCGTTTTATTGACGATTATCACGCTGTCGGCAGCCTGTGTTTTTGTTGCCGGCGCCGGTGCCGCTACGCCTGCACAGTTCATGCCAGCCCATCTCTGGATCGACGGCCTGCCGCAGGACGAGCTTATCGTGGTCACCGTAGCCAACCACTCGACTCTCAACTATTTCGGCGGCCAGGGCCGGTACGACTTCGAGATCTACGGACAGCCCGGCGAGCTCATTCAAATCCTCGTTGACGGGACAGAAATCCAGAGCTTCGCGTATGAACCAGGCGCCCCGGCTTACATCAGCCTCGCTAATTTCGGCGGGTACGTAACGGCTTCCACTTACCACCCGGGCGACCCGATACCGACGACCCGCATCAACCCGACCATCCCTCCCGGACCCACGAGCGAGCGTACCGGCTTTAACCTGGACAGCTCGTGGGTCATCGTCCTGGCGATCATGATGGCGCTCGTCGTCGTGGGCTGTGTCGCGACCGTCAGGCGCAAGACAAAGTAACAATTATTGGTGGCTTGCCTTTTTTTATTTTTTTGAGGTCTCGGAGGTTACCAGAGGTCACAGAGCTCAGCACAGAGGCCACAGAGGTCACAGAGGGCGACACAGAGGACTTTTAAAGAAAAAGGCTGCCGGGAGCCAGATTATTAAAACAAACCTCTGTGCATACCTCAGTGGCCTCTGTGCCCTCAGTGCTGAACTCTGTGCCCTCTTGCTACCTCTGAGGCCTCCAAAAACTGAAAGGCATTTATCCGTTCAGCGACGATCACCCTGCCCGTAACAGGGACGGGTATAAATGGATGATTCACTGTCGATCGAGCGCCTGTGTGCTGACTGCCACCCGGACAAATGCTGTACGAGATTCCTCCGGGTATCCCGGGAAGACGTAGACCGGTGGAAGGCCGAAGGCCGGGGCTATATCCTGGCCCATATCAGAGAGCGTCTTTTCGAGGGGAAGACGATCTATGAGGTCAGGTCTCCGGGGAAAGGCTGCATATTTCTAAAAGACGGCTGGTGCTCCATCCACGAGACCAAGCCAATCGTCTGCCGGAACTTTTTATGCCTGAGGGCGATGGAGCTGAAAGCGCTGAATAACTGGTAATCAAGTCTTTGTTCCTTCACGTTTGGTAATTACACATTGAATACGATATTTATTTATCATTTAGCCTCAAAATCCTAGTCGTTCATAGAAAGAGGGCATATATATGGTCGATAATGGTGGCATCAACAACGAGACGCAGCTCGTGGTCTTCAGGCTGGGCACTGAGGAATTCGGCGTCGATATCTCACAGGTCAGGGAGATCATCCGCGTGGGCGACATTACGCGCATACCGGGCTCGCCTGTGTATGTAGACGGCGTGATCAACCTGCGGGGACAGGTTACTACAGTCGTTAACCTGCGGCACCGGCTTGGCCTGGACGGTAAGGCTATGGACGGTAATGCACGTATCATGATTCTCGAGGTGGACAAGAACGTGATCGGCGTCATCGTCGACTCTGTCACCGAAGTGAAGAACCTTACCGCGACGCAGATCGAGGGCCTGCCGGATGCGCTGTCCACGACGATCGGCTCGCAATACATCCAGGGCGTCGGCAAGCTCGAAGGGCGGCTGCTGATCCTGGTCGACCTCAAGCAGGTCATCAAGGACGATATCGGGCAGATCGCCAAAGGCGCTCTGGCATAAATATCTAAAAATATTCCTTTTCACTCGATCATGCAGCCAATGATCTGGCCTTTTTTCTCCAGGCAGCCGGCGATCTCTTCGAGGGACATATCGATCTTGTGGATGTTGGCCAGCATCATGTCTTCCCGGACCATACGCTGGAACTCCTGCATCAGGTTGTAAACGTTGTTCGCATCGTTGAGTATTTTGAAATCTATCGCGTATAGCTCGCCTACCAGATCCTTCACAGGCCTGTACAGGTGGCACGCTGCGAGCTTTTCCGTTTCCGGGCGCGACATCTTCTCATAGTCTGCCCGAAGGTGGTCCACAATGCGGTCGAAGTCCGGCAGAACCTGCAGGTGCATGCCAGTCGACAGCCTTTCCCGTACCTTTTTTGCATCTCCCAGCGCTTTATTGAGCTGTTCCGCAAGCTGCCTCCTGACCTGGTCGTCGGCAGCCTTGAGGCTCTCCAGCGTCTCGTAGCCCCTGAAGTCAGCGATCATTTGCTGTATCTTCTCGAAGTTGGGGTCGTGTTCAGAGACGCCCAGCGGGAAGTCGTACAACTGCGCCATTATCAGGGATTATCAGCAGCGACGTTAAATAATTAATTAAATTTTGCGTCGCCGTGCTTCTACCTGGTTCTGGCGGCCTAGCTTTGCACATAAAGTCGAATATGATTTTATCAAGTCAGCTGCTGGCATCTCAGAAATTTTTTACATAGCCAATATAAGACACCTTACAAGAGCTACGGTGTCTTATATAAACCATTGTTGACAAACCACCAATGAGCCGTAATTACGGCCTCTTGCGGCCCGTTGGGGCCATAGAGGTTCTCTGTCCACGATGACACAACGGGCGAATTCCAGAAACTACTTTGGGAGTAGTCAAACGGGGGCAGATCGAACGTTTTATTATCATAGCTCATGTGAAGCGTCCCGTTTTCGCTCATCCCCCGGATCACTGCGCCGGAATCAAGTTGGTAGGGGAACTCATAGACGCCTCGGACAGAAGTCACATTCCGATGAGGCCCACCGCGCTCAAATTCGCGGAAATATAAGACCTTCAAGCTGTCGTTCACCTTTAAGTATCTATCTGGCTGATCGAAGTACATCGGCTCCGGGGTGGCATCGTTCCAGAGCAGAGATAGGTTATAAGGGCCAGTTGCATTGGTCTGCTCACTATAGACTTCCTCGATGACTACATACTCGCTGCTACCAGAGCCCCCGCTAGTGCAGCCAGAGACGGATATTGTGACGACAACTGTCATTAATACCAGAAGTGCTACCCCATACTTAAACCAAAGCCGCATATCCATACATCACTCACAGGAACCGATCCCTGATTAAGAATTGGACAAAACTGAAATAAATACATTATTACCAGATCATTGAACCTACTTTATGATCAAAGCCCGGCCGCCCGCAAGCTATTTAAGGATAAGGTATAACATGCATAATTAACACAGTAAATTATTACTGTAAAGCATTTTCAAACGCTGTACGTGTAAACGCCTGGCAATGAAAAGTGGTATCATGACGCTGTGGAAAAGTGGAGATAGAAGGATACTGGCGCTGCTGACGCTGTCGTTCGCCGGCTTCGCGGCGTCGTTCACCGGCCATCTGATCGCCTCGAACCTGGGGACGTACATGGACTCCTTTGGCTCGTCTGCCACTGCAATCGGTCTCGTCATCGGCTCCCTGGCGCTGGCGGAAGTGATCTTCAAGACGCCGTTCGGCATCCTGTCCGACCGCTATGGCAGGTTGAAGTTCATGCTGATGGGGTTCGTGGCACTGATCATCGTATCTGTCGCTTACCCGTTCTTCCAGGACCCTTCTACCCTCTTCGCCATCCGGTTCGTGCAGGGCATTGCCATCGGCGCGTTTTCCACGACCTCGGTGGCCATTGTCGCCGATATGTTCCAGGAGAACAAGGGCGAAGCGATGGGCATCTATAACTCGATTAAAGGCGCCGGCTACGCGCTCGGCCCCATCGCCGGCGGCCTCATCATCCAGTACCTCAATGACTTCAACATGATGTTCTGGCTCTGTGCCGTCGTGGCGCTGGCGTGCCTGCTGCTGTCCGTCTTGTTCGTCAGGGAAAGCTTTAACCCGAAGGAACACCAGCGGAAAGCCGCGTCGGCCATGATCCGGGAAGGGTTCAGGCTCGACCTGCTGAGCAGCTACTTTATCGGCATGAGCGGCATGCTGGTCTTCTACGCGATCATCTCCTTCCTGCCTCTCTACGGGACGGAGAACCATATAGACACAGGCACCACCGGCCTCATCCTTGGCCTGCAGGCAGTCGTCTACGTCCTCGCCCAGTACTACTGCGGCAAGATGGCAGATAAGTACGGCTCCCGGCTTCCCATGATGATCGGAGCTGTCCTGCTGACCACGGCGTTATTGATGATTTCACTGTTCCCGTCGGTCCCCGTCTGGATCGCGGCTGTGTTGCTGTCCGGCATCGGCGTCTCGGCGCTCTGGGTGATCTCCAACTCGTATCTCGCCTACGCGGCGCCTGCTGCCATTATGGGCACCGTCATGGGCCTGTCCGGCACGTTCAAGGAGGTCGGCGACGGCGGCGGGCCGATCCTGGTTGGCTTCCTCGGCGACTGGGGCGGACTGCGTTTCGCTTTCTTACTGTGCATAGTCTTCACGGTGCTATCGTTCCTGCTGGCGTTCACCATCCGGGATGAGAAGAAGGAAGCCGTGAAAGCTGAAGTTACTGTTAAAACAAAAGCCTGATGCAAGCTCTGTCAAGGCTATGTGACCCCTGTCAGGCCCGCCAAGGGCGCCAAGGGCCAAGTTCGCCAAGATAACTATTTGACAGTCCGTACTCTTACGCGCGCGAAGGCGCCCGAGCGAATCAGACGCTCTCACCAAATACAGATTTACATTGATAATCGCCTTGGCGCCCCTGGCTCTTGGCGCCCTTGGCGGGCCTGACAGGGGTCACATAGCCTGAGAAACAATAAGCGACGCATGAATAAAAAACGAGATCAACTGTCTTTCAATGCCTTATACGCCCGTATCATGCCCACTGGTCCGACCATATACACGTCGTCCAGCGGTGTGGCGAGCTTCACGTCGAGCCCGGTCTTCAAGGCCATATTCCTGCGCGGGCCAGTCGTTACTATTGCCTGTGGCGTAATCGCCTCCCGGACATATGCGCCATGTCCCCCGCTGTCGAAGACCTCTTCGTTGGTGATTGTGCCTGTGGCCAGCTTTTCGATGTACTCGCGCATGGTCTCCGGTGTCAGTTGCATCGTGTGGTGCTCGAACACGCCCACGATTCTCCCATCCTCCGCCACCGAGGCGGCGGTCGTATGCCCGTTGCCGACGTCGATGGCGATGGCCGGTAGCTTCACGCCATAGAGCCCGCCGTAGATGCCTGCGATCTTGGTGTCCATGACCAGCACGTCGTCGTAGCCCTGGTCGTTCAGGCTCTGGATGACCGCGCTGGCCCGTGAAAACATTTTAGTCTTTTCGGTTATGATAAAATCCCTGAACGTAGCGCCCTTTCTGATCTTCTTCTCGATCTGCCGGAACCGGAACTGCCGGTCGCTGACGCCCTTCGGCGCTACGCCGTGGTCCTGTACGGCGACGGCGACCGCAATGTTTTTCGGCAGGCTGTAGTTTAGCATATCCAGCGCCGCCCTAAAGGCATCCATGTCCACGTCCATGAGCGTGAGCTTTGCATGGCCCGGCGGCAATTCGCTCTCCTTGCCGATCTCGATGCCCCGCTCCCGGACCTCGTCAGGGTTGTCACGGACGGTGCGGGCGGCAGCCGGCGTCATGACTACGCGATACTTTTCTGCGTGTCGCCGGAGCGCGCCGGTTATGGCGCCGCCTCCCATGGTGTAGCCGTCACAAAATAAGTCCCGTCGAAGCCTGCGGATTTTCGCCGCATAGAGCTGTGTCGGGGCCGGCAGGACAATTTTCATGTCAGGATGCCGCAGGCCGGTGTCAGCGATGAGGACGTCCTGGGTACCGGAACCGACGTCGACCGCGAACACCCACGTCACAGTACGGCCACATCTCCGGAGTTCGCGATGTCGATCTCGAACGGCTCGTCCACGATGCGGTTGGTGATCACAGGGCCCTTCTCCTTCTTGATCAGCGTGATCAGGCCGATAGAGTCGCACTTGACGTGTATCGAGGCCTTGTCTGCCTCTGCAAAGACGATTTCCGGGATAGTCATTACATCCGTGCCTTTCTTGACAGTAATACGGACGGGCGATATGACGCTGTTCCATTCGCGGATGGTCTCCTTCGAGCGTTCGACGTTCTCGCGTGCCCGCTTCTCGATGAGACTGATGTTGGCACGGGTAGTCTTGATCCGTCTGGCTATCTCTTCCTGCGTCAGGCCCGCCTGGCGTAACCGCAGGACGGCGAGCTGCCTTTTCGTGAGGAATGATTTATAAGCCATCAAGAATGCATATGCTTATAAAAGTTTAAATCTTTGGGTGCGAGGCAAATGGAACCGGTCAAAGAATACCCGTGCTTGCTGGTGACCCGCACCGGCGAGGAGCCGATGACTGATCCGGTCATGGTCGAGCAGACCATCGAGCTGATCATCAATGGCACGAAGCTGTCATCGATCGTGACCACGCCGGAGCAGCACATCGATCTGGCCGTGGGATACATGATCACCGAGGGCGCGGTACAGGGCCGCGAGGATATCGAGGACTATCGGGAGGAAAACGGCCGAGTGTACCTGAAGATTCGATCGTTCGAGCACTTCGACCTCTGGTACGAGCTGCGGTCTTCCGGCTGCATCGGTGTCAACTGGGAGCGCCGGGACGACAGCGTCAGCCTCCCTGTCGACCGTAAGTTCAAGATCGACGTCCTGCTCGACAGTCTCAAGTACCTGTACTCCGAGACACAGGAACGCACCCACGGCGCCCACAGCGCATGCCTGATAGACGCGGTCGGGAATCTGAAGTATAAGGCGCTCGACATCGGGCGGCACAACGCCATCGACAAGGTCGTCGGGGCGGCGACGCTGGCGGGCGATGACCTGTCGCAGCTCTTCCTGCTCTCGTCGGGCAGACAGCCGGCAGGCATGGTGATGAAGGCCGTCCGGGCGAAGATTCCGCTGATCATTTCCAAGGCAGCGCCCATTAGCAGCGGCATCGACAGCGCCCGCCGGGCGAACGCGACGCTGTGCTGTTTCGCGAGTAAAGAAAAGGTAAACGTATTCTCGGCGCCCGAAAGGGTCCTGCGATAGCTATTTCGGCTTGCCGCCGTGCATCCTGCGGTTTGCCGGGCAGCCGATCCTGCCCTGGGCGCAGTCTTTACAGGCCACTTTGCGCTGGAAGAAAAAGCCTCCGCCCATGACCGCGATGGCGTAGAATACCGTGAGGCCTGCCATGATCCAGGAGAAGTTCAGGGCCATCCCGACGACGCCGCCTGCCAGCGGCAGCAGGAGCACGGCAAAGCTCGGTATCGCCACCGGATAGATGTTTTTTGGGTCGCAAAAGCCGGCCGGGTCGCCTTTCCGGAACAGTCTCGAAGAGATCAGCCCCAGGCCTGACGTGCAACGTCTGCCGTAGTAAACGCAGTACCTGCACCTGAAATACGTGGGCATGACCAGCACACATAAGCATAATAACAGATATCCCGCGGCTGTCCATGGATTTATGAAGTAAAAGATCAGTGTTCCCGTGCCCCAGCTGACGATCGTATTGGCTACCGAAAGCGCTATCGTCCGCCATGGCTGGTCCTTTACCATAATGCTCTGTTCTGCCAACGGCAGGTTGCTCATTACACATCACCGATCGAGTATAATCAATTTATTTTCTAAGAGCAAGGTGATAACCTTTTTCTTTCGCGATGCTCTCGAGCACGCGGCGCATCGCCCTGGCCCTATCCTTCGTCTCCACGCCTGCGGACGATGCGGCGGCAGATGCCAGCGCCTGTTCCAGTTCCCCGATCTCGAGTACCGTGGCAGCGATGCAGTAGAAACTCTTCGACCTGCCTTCATCGTACCCAGCCAGCATCTCTTCCAGCAGCTTGCACCTCTTCTCCTGCGCCTCTTCGAAAGCCCGGACTCCGTGCTGCTTTATGAACAGAATGTTGTCCTGCAGCTTCTGGTAGCAGATGAACGAGTCGATCGACTTCGACAATTCCCGGTGATGCGCCCACCGCTCGCAGGTCTCGCCTTCCGTGCAATCGGTACAGAGTTCGATCCCCTTTTTCTTTACGGCGCAGGTAATGAAAGGGCAGCCTGCACCCATCCTGAACAGGCTCTTACAGCCCCCGCACCGGCTGCTGCCATCAGTATGATACCGGGGACACAGCCTGCAAGAGAGACCGCATACGCCTGTTGCCGGATAGTCGAACTCCAACACAATCACCTTTTACTTATCCTTCCAGTTCCACCACTTCAGCTTTTCCGGGTTATGCCTCTCGTTCGAGGCATAGTAGACTGCACAACGATACGTGTACAAAACGCAGCGATCGACGTGATGTCCAGCCTTTTCTTCGAGGTCGCAATAAAGCTGTTCCGGGTCCCTGTCTTTCAGGTCGGATGTCTTAAAAATGCCTATGGACCGGAGATCGGCGGCCATTTTACTGCCGATCCCCGGGACGTACTCCAGGTCCATGCTGGTAGCTTCAGGTGACATAATCCCCCTTGCTCACCCAAGAGAAAATATCACTCCCGGTATTTAAAATGGCGCTCTGTAAGGTGAAAGTAATCCCTATCTCTTTCTGCCTGGGGCCTGTGGCAGAGGCTCGACAGGGCTGAACCCCGGGTCGAGGTACCGCCGGTAGCCCCGGGTGAAGGTCGCATGGAAGATCGGCTGCAGCGAATTTGTTTTTTCGCCTGCGCGGATCAGTTCGTCCAGTACGTACCGGCCCAGCAGATAGAATATTATCGCCCATGCAGCCAGTGCCACGACGAAGCCTGACCACCAGCCGCTTATAAAAATTGGCCCGATAACGGTGTCCATGAAAATGCTGCGATAAGGCAGGAAGAAGAGCCCGATGAATGTGACCAGAGAGAGTAGCTGGAGCGTGAGCATCGCGATCAGCCTGACCACCGACGTCTGGATGGCCCTGTTAGGGCAGCTGTTAATACAGCGCTGGCAACCCTCGCATTCGAGGCTCCACCCGGGCTTCCTGCCGGAAAGCGCAATAGCCCCGGCGGGGCAGGCGCGCACGCATAAGCCGCAGCCGTTGCACCTGTCGTCGGCGACGTACAATTTACCCAGCGACCGGCGGCCGATAGCCCTGTACATGGTGCCAAAGATCCCGAATACCGGGTTGAGCGGGCTCTCGTACCGGTAGTCGCTGTGGAGCCGGACGATCTGATCGGCCATTTCCTCGACCTTCTTATCCGACCTCGCCCGGATGGCATTCTGTTCCTCCTTTGCCGGCGGGTTGAGCCCGATGGTGATGCTGTGCGGGTAGCCCGCGGCACCGGTGAAGAAGACGTCGTATCCCTTGCCGTAGAGCACCTTACGGGCCCGCTCCAGCGCGTTCCCTTCATATCCTGGAAATTTCCCGCTGGCCCCCAGCTCGCCGAAAATAGCAATTACGGCTGCTCGGGCACTGTCCTGCGGCAGCTTCCGTATGTACCGGAGCATAATGTTAGGCATGTCCAGCGCGTAAACCGGGTAAGCGAACACGTGAAGGTTGTACTTCTTCGCGGCAGGCTCCGTCATGTCGGAAACCCTGTACATGTCGACCGCATATCCGGCGCTCTTTAGCTTTTCCGCGACGATCGTAATCGCACGGTGCGTGTTCCCCGTGCCGGAAAAGTAATGGATAGCCGCTGCCTGCATAGTCCGCCTCAAGAAACAGATGTATCGCGGATGTACCAAATAGTTTTAGCGGAGTCTGCTCGGTGATGAGACTAAAATATTTCATGTCAAGGCTATTGGACGTTTAGCCTTGTCCGTGCAATACGACTTCTGTCAGGTCCGCCAGGGGCGCCAGGAACGCATGCGCGTGTGCATCCGGGCTGTCTATGGCGGATTCCCCCACTCATTTTTCAAATTCCAGGAGCGCTGAACGCTCACGTACGAGCTGCGGCACCCTGTCCCGGCCTACAATATCTACTTCGGCAGGCGTGATGTCGTATAGCCTCATGATCAGGTCGTCCTTTACATATGAGTAGTCCACGACCGAGAGATCGACCTCGTCCAGCAGTGATTCGACCGCGGGCAAAGCCTTCTCCGCGTTATCGCCGACGATGATGAACGCGATCCTGTTCTCGCCGGGCTTTACTCCAAGTTCCAGCGCCTTCTCGATCTGCCTGCGTCCACGGAGGTACAGCATGATCTCCATGCCAGTATCCCGTGCCAGGTTCCGCTTTTGCTCGAAAGACTCGACGGCTTTTTCTACGGCGAACTCGATATGGCCCCGGCCTGCAATGGCATCGGCGTTAGCCGCCTGTACCGTGACGCCATAGTCGGCCGATATGGACGCGATGGCTTTCAGGAACTTCTTCACGTCGTCGATTCGCTTTCTGCCGCCAGTGATCACGAGCCCGGTCATCGGTTTAAAATAACTCTGGGATGTCATAAAAGTATTTGTCGGCCAGAGATACCTGTGGCGCCCTGGCCGGTCATGCGCCCGCGCGCGAGCGCTGGCCGCCGTCATAGTAACGATCTAATCGTTGAAGCTGAGCAGCGTGCTCTGTCCGGCCTGTGAAGCCTCGGGCTCCGGCAGGGCATAGCCCTCGATCTTCCGTCCGAGCTGGTTCAGGATACTGGCCGCAAGCTTGTCGCCGATGCCCGATACGGCCGCCAGCGCTACGAGGTCTGCGCTCTTGAGCTTATCCCGGCTGGTGTAGCCGGCATCGTAGAGCCTGCGGGCCCTGACGCGGCCGACGCCCGACAGCTCGATCAGGTCCAGCAGCTCGCGGCTCGCGCCGTTCTCGATGCGGACAGCCAGTTCCCGGGCCATCCTGGTCGCCGGGACGCCTGCCAGTCGCGATATCTCTGCAGTGCCGTGCATGAGCCAGGTGCAGGTCTCCATGAGGTTGCGCACGTCGCCCGGGCCGATATTGAAGAAGGACGTGATCGCTTCCTCGCTCTTCTCGTTGATCCACATCTCGGCGAGGGCGGCTGTTTTTACAGCCGCGAGGAACTGCTCGAACTCCACGTCGTCGCCGTAGCTGTCCGGCACGTCGACGAGGAATTCCTCGACGTGCTCGTCGGCGAACCTGATGATCCACGAGTAATCCGTCCTGCGCAGGTAAAGCGACCTCACGTCCGGCGTGCCGCATATCAGGTGCAACAGACCGAACTCGCCCATTTCGGGCATGTTTTTCGTGCGCTTGAGCCCTTTCATGATGATCGATGCGGACAGCGGGTCGATGTAGAGCTTCGACGTCAGCGAGCCCAGTTCAGTGGCGCGGAAGCTGCCGCCTTTGTTCTCCTCGATCATGTCCTCCTCCAGCAGGAAGTCCAGCACGTGGTCGACAATCGAGGACAGGTCGCCCCGCTGGTGGGCGAAGAAGGTGCTGTCCATGAACTCTTTGAGGTCTTTCCTGTTACGGCAGAACTCGGTAGCAATAGCCGAAAGCACATGTGCGCGCATGGCCGGCTCGGTACCAAGCTTGGAGGTGATGTGCTCCGGGTCGGCCATCACGTAATTCTCCAGCAGTTCCTGGTACTCGTCATAGTTCTTGGCGATCAGCACGGCCTCGCCGTACGGGTCGAGCCTCGGCCGCCCGGCACGGCCTGCCATCTGCTTGTACTCCAGGACAGGGATGGGCACGCTGCCGTAGTTCACGTCGAACCGCTTGTAATCCCTGATTATTACGCGGCGGGCGGGCAGGTTCAGGCCGGCGGCCAGCGTGGGCGTGCAGGCGATCACCTTGATGTCTGTCTTACGGAAAGAATCCTCGACGATCCTGCGATGCTCGCCCCGCAGGCCTGCGTGATGGAACGCGACGCCATGAGCGGCACACTCGGCCAGCTTCTGGTCGATGTCCGTCTCCGCGTGCTTCATGATCTGCTGCCGCACCGCGTCATAGCGGGCCTTATCGGCATCGGAGAGCGTCCTGGCCAGGTGGCGGGAGACCTTCTGGGCGATGCTCTCGCTACTCTTCCTCGTGTTGGCGAATACGAGACACTGGCCGCCTTCTGCCAGCGTGTCGCTCACCAGCGACAGCACCTCGTCCGGCCCCGCGGCGTTCAGGACGCGTTTCTCCTCTTTGAAGTTGATCGCCCGGCCAAAGAACACGCCTTCTTTCAGCACAGTCGGCCGCCAGTCGCTGACAACTAGTTCGGCCTTCAGCCATTTTGCCAGAGCTTTAGCGTTGCCGATGGTCGCGGACAACGCCAGCACCTGGATGCCCGGGTTGACCTTCATCAGCTTGGCCAGCGTGACCTCGAGCGTCGGCCCGCGGTTGGCCGAGTCGATCAGGTGTACCTCATCGGCAACGACCACAGTGAGTTCATTCATCCACGAGACGCCGTTGCGCAGCAGGGAGTCCGTCTTCTCCGAGGTCGCCACGATGATGTCCTTCTGGCCAAGGTACTCGTCCTTCGCGTCAAAGTCGCCAGTGGCGATGCCTATTTTCACGCCGCCATCCTTGATGCCGAGCTTAGAAAACTCCCTGAAACGGTCGTACTTCTCCGAGGCGAGCGCCTTCAGCGGGACGATGTAGATCGCCTTGCCGCCCGTGGCGATCGACTTGAGCATGGCCATCTCGGCGAGGAGGGTCTTGCCGCTGGCCGTAGGGATGGCTGCCAGCAGGCTCTTCCCGTCCAGCAGGCCCTTCTCGATGGCTGCCGCCTGCGGCGGATACAGCTCCTCGAGGCCCGTCTGCAGGTAGAAGTCCCTTAACGCCTCAGGTATGTCAAGCTCGGCGATTTTCATATGCAGGAAGTGACGCGGACATAGTAAATCACCTTTTCCCTAGGTGACTGAAAGTACTACCCGCCCGCGCGGCGGGTGTGGATTATCAACGCGCAGGGAAAGTCAATATTGTGGCGGAGATAATGGAGATAAAGATTACCCGGGAAAAGCCGCCGGTTCTCTACGACCTGGACGACTACCGTCGCGGTCTGCGGGACCGGCCCAACGATGCAGAGGTAACGATCACACCCGATCACAGGGTGAATTTGTGGACCATCCAGGCAGGACAGGCGGTTCCGATGCACGAGCACAGCACATCGGAGTGCGTGCTGATCGTGATGGCGGGAAAGGGTGAATACCGGCAGGGGAACCAGTCCTACGATTTGACCAAGGACATGCTTGCCGTCGCGCCGCCGGGTACCGCCCACGCCCTCCGGAACACGAACTCGGAACCGCTCATCGTGCTCACCATCGAGGGGCCGGGTCCGTTCGATGCAAAGGTGCTGGAGCCGGAGTCCGTCGATAAGTTCTATTGATACGGAGGGCACGCAGGACGCAGAGGCCCCGGGTTAGTTTCGTACCTAAAAAAATTTGTGCCCTCTGTGTCACTCCGGCATGAATTCCCGCTGTATCCGGATCACATCCACCGAATCTTTTGCCCCGGAGTAGGCCTCCAGCGGCTCTCTGTTCAGTATGAGGAACGTTTCGCCCCATTTGAACTTCGCGGCGACCTGGCCTGCCTGCTCTTTGTACCCCAGGATGTAGAGCGCCGCCACGAAGGCTTCAGCCGAACTGAGCACGAACGGTTTGCCATAGTTGACCGGGTTCGCGGCCAGCAGGTACGGTAATGCTCTCCCTTTCATGTGCTTGGACTCAAGCAGGGGAAAAATTCGTTCAACTTCCCCCCAGGTGCAATCGAGCACGCAGAGACCTTTACGGGCCATGCGCCTGTCCGCCGGCGATATGGCTTTGCTTGCCGTGGGATCCAGCAGGATGGCACCGGACGGGAGTCTGTCCGCGGTCTCGTACATCGCGGCCAGGCCGAACTTTTTCATCCGTCTGGCCGTACACTTCTTCGGATCGTCCTGTTGTGCGTGGTAAATAAAAAGCGGGACCCGCTCCATAGCAATCGTTTTATACGATCGTACTGATTATGCTTTAACATTTGTGGCGTTAGCAGCAAATGTTCAAACGTCTTGCTGGCGTTTGTCTGCAAATGTTCGAACATCTTACTGGCAGGGCAAGGCATGCTGAAGAAGCTGAAAGCGATCTGGGACCTCACGAGGCTTGAGCACGGCATCATCTATGCGGTCAGCCTGCTGGTCAGCCTCACCATCGCTTACCACAAGCTGCCGACCGACCCCGGCCTCGTCGTCGCCGGTGTCATCGCTGTTGTGGCTGCCGAGATGGGCGCTTTTGCGCTGAACGATTATTTCGACGTCGAGGTCGACCGGAAGAACAACCGGACCGACCGGCCCATCATCAGGGGAGACATTTCCCGGCAGGAAGCGCTTTTAATTACTATCGTGACGTTCGTCGCGAGCGTCGTCGCCGGCTTCTTCATGGGCAACATCGGCGCACTGCTCGTCCTTATCGTGCTCATCGCGTTCGGCATCCTGTACGACTACAAGCTCAAGGAGTACGGCATCCTCGGCAACATCTACATCGCCTTCACCATGGCCGCGCCGTTCCTGTTCAGCAGCATGCTTTTCAATAATTCGCAGGTACTGCTCGTGCTGTCGGTGATCGCCTTCCTGGTCGGCCTCGGCCGGGAGATCATGAAGGGCATCATGGACGTGGAGGGCGACGCGCTGCGCGATGTGAAGACGGTTGCGCGAGTCTATGGGACTAATACCGCTAAGTACGTGGCGGTAGCACTCTACCTGCTCGCTCTGCTGTTCGCGCCGATACCGTTCCTTATCAATATCGACGAGCACTTCTATCACAGCCTGATATATGCAGTCCCGGCTGCCCTGGCGGCGCTGGTGCTGCTGCGGGTATGCTTCGATCTACTTAGAAGCCACGACAGAAAGGCCATCAGCAGGGCGAGGAAGACCACGCTTCTGGGCATGCTGATCGCGCTCGTCGCATTCCTGGCAGGGGCCTTGACGTAAAACGACGATGAGGCCGGAATCGATAGTCTTTTTTTAGGCTATCCGGTATGGGGGCCGCCAAGACGCTAAGCCGCCAAGACGCCAAGGTTTTTAAGAGGTTTCCCTTAGCATTATCCTTTTTCGTTCTTGGCGTCCTGGCGGCTTGGCGTCCTAGCGGCCTCCATACCGGAAAGCCTGAACAACAACCAGGCGCACTTGGCATCTTCCCTTTCAGATACTATATTTTATCATTATGCAAATTGATAATTATTTGATATCATGGCGCTGCGTGACATCCTGGCAGGCCTCGAACCGGAGGCGATTCCCTATCCCTTTTCCCGCTTCTACGCAGCCCTCACAGGCTCCCGTATTTTCTCCGATTTCTACAGCATCGTCGCAAAGCAGGTGGAAGACCGGCTGAAGACGGGCAGGGTGCTCGATATAGGTACAGGCCCCGGAAAGCTGCCGATCATGATCGCGGAAGACAGTCACATGCTGCGGGTTACGGGCGTGGACCTGTCATCGGACATGGTGAAGATCGCAGAGAACGAGGCAAGGCATAAAGGCCTAAAGAACGCAGAGTTCAGGCAGGGGAACGCTTCCGAGCTGCCGTTCCGGGACACGGAGTTCGATCTTGTCCTCACGACGTTATCTTTCCACCACTGGAAGCAGCCGGAAACGGCGCTGGACGAGATCTACCGCGTGCTCCGCGAGGGAGGCGAGGCCTGGATTTACGACGTGCCCCGCAAGATCGATACGGCGATGTTCCAGCACATGATACATCGCTATGGCTTCCTGCGTTCATGGATGTTCAGGCTGCATGCGTTCACCGAGCCGTTCTATAAGGAAAGCGAGATCGAGCGGCTGGCTAAGGAGTCGCGGTTCCGCAGGCACGAGATCACACATACACTAATCGCTTACAAGCTAATTCTTTACAAATAGCCAAGGAATGAATAATGTAAAAACAGTCTTGGCGCCCCTGGCTCTTGGCGAACTTGGCGGGAATGACAGGGGGCGCATAGCCTGTGCAACTACCATGACTCGTGCTCTATCATAGCTATGCATACAGGAAATGCAGGAACCGTTTATTCTCGCAGAGAGTCGGCCAATGATCGGGGCCATGGTCAGGTAAAAAGTATGAAAAACGAGGCCGGGCAATCGTCGCAAGCCCTGCCACCGTCTTCGCGCGCGCGAGCGGCCGACCGACCATCGCCCATTTGGTCACGTTTTTCATAGGATCGCAGAGACGGGCGCAGAGAGCGCGGAGACTAATTTAAAGTATAATCTTAATCTTATGGGTACCTCTGCGCCCACTGCGGGAATAAAACTGTTCTCTGGTCCGGTACACATTGTCATGACGAGGTTATCGTCGCTGTCCTATTCAGGCAATGCGACTCCTGTCACGCTCGCCAGGGGCGCCAGGGCAAAAAGAATATAAAAAGTTATTTTACAATAGTCTCTTTAAGCTTCTCGACGCCGCCCTTCTTGTAAACGGCGTTCCCCACGACGATCGTATTCGCATACTTGGCCATGGTCTCGGCTTTCTCCCGCGAGTCGATGCCGCCGCCGTAGAAGAGTTGCGAATTGTGCAGCTTCTCCCGGACCGCCTTGACGATCTCCGGGTTTCCGAAGGTGCCGCTGTACTCGATATAGACAATGGGGAACTTGAAGAACCGGTCGGCTAATTCGGCATATGCCGCCGCGTCTCTCGGGCTCAGGTTCGCATCGGCCCGGGTGACGAGCCCGACTGCGGAAAAGCGATTGAG
Source organism: uncultured Methanocellaceae archaeon (assembly GCA_963769045.1). Taxonomy (GTDB): domain Archaea; phylum Halobacteriota; class Methanocellia; order Methanocellales; family Methanocellaceae; genus Methanocella_A. Next base: position 19,644 of record CAVYKK010000028.1, on the reverse strand, counting down.
GATGATGTACGCTTCGGGGATGACCTTGTCCCAGCAGGAGAAGTTCGTATCCCGTATGAAGTCCTTCTGCATGCCGACGAGCCACTTGGAGTTCTTGGTGTTGAAGACTGACGGCACGAATATGAAATCGAGGTCTTCCCGCATGCCGGGGGCACCCGCAGGCTCCAGCACTTTGGGGATACTGTACTCGCTCAGCATGTTGACTAAGTTAGCGACGTTTTCCTTTGTGATGTTCTGGGTGCCGGACACCATGATTGCATCCGTCCCCGAGTCCACGATGGCCGCGACGTCTTGCTTTGTGATGGGCTTGTCCGGGTCCAGCTTGGTCACGTGTCTCCATTTTTTCCAGTCGATCATTACAGCATCCTTCCTCTGCGATTTTACATCATACTCGATGACAGGCCTTATAATTTGCCCTCAGCGCACAATACGCTCGATAGGGACGATCAGTATGTCCCGTGCGCCCATTTCTTTCAGGTCGTTGATGACCTTGTAGATCTCCCTCTCATGGACGACCGCATGTACCGCGCAGATAGCCGACGATGCCTCGACCTTCATCACGGTCGGGCCGGCCATGCCGGGGAGCTTTTTCTTGACCGCGTCCAGCGCGGACTCCGGCACGTTCATCATCAGGTACCGCTTGCCCCGGGCCTCGATGACGCTTTGCAGCGCCGTGGTGATCTCCCCGATTTTCTTGTTGTTCTTCTTCATGCTTTCCTTGCTCGCGATGAGCTTCTGGGAGGTGTGGAGCACATGGTCGATGATCTTCAGGTGGTTCATGGACAGCGTAGTGCCGCTAGACGTCAAGTCCACGATCGCGTCCGAGACGCCGATGTGCGGGGTGATCTCCGTCGCGCCGCAGACTTCGACCACGTGGACATTGACACCATGGGACTTGAAGTACTGCCGGGTGATCTCCGGGAACTCGGTGGCGATCTTCTTGCCGGCAAGCTGTTTGGGCGAGTCGATTCCCGACTCGTCCGGCACCGCCAGCACGAGCTCGGCCTTGCCCATGCCGAGATCGAGCAGCGTCTCGACGTCCGCGTTGGACTCGCGGATGAAGTCCTCGCCCGTGATGCCCAGGTCGGCCGCGCCATTCTCCACGTAGCCGGGAATGTCCCGGGACCGGGCGAACAGCAGCGTGATGTTCTCGTCCACCGTCTTGGCGAACAGGCTCCGCTCCGAATGGTCGATCACGTGGAGGCCCGCGCCCTCGAACAGACTCATCACCGGCTCATAGATCCTTCCTTTGTTGGGCAGCGCTATCCGTACCATATTTTATCGTTCTTAATAAAGCGAGGTTACATATAAATATCACTGTGGCCTCCGGGCAAACTTTAATATCCCGTGCGGTAAGAGTCGAATACGGGATTATGGCATTTATCAAAGTGGCTAAGGCCTCGGCCGTGCCTGCAGGCGCGGTGATCGGCTATGAGACAGGCGGCAAAAATGTCGCCATCGCGAACGTGGGCGGAAAGTTCTATGCGTTCGAGGACAAATGCCCGCACATGGGCGCCAGGTTATCTACGGGCGTTTTGCTCGGCAACGTCGTCATGTGCAAAATGCACGGCGAGCAGTTCAACCTGAAGACGGGGAAGCCCGTCATGATGCTGACCCACGAGCCGCTAAAGCTGTACCCGGTAAAGGTCGAGGGCGAGGATATCCTCGTTGAAATCTGATTTTATCCGTGTAACGATCGACGCCTTATCATGTGCATAAATTGAAATCGGGAGTTGACGAGATCAGCCCGGATGAGGGCGATCTCGTTACTGTCTGCCATTGCGGTCACGGCATTTATTATCTGGTACGTCCAGCTTCCGGGATGTGCGGCCGCAGCAAATAAGGCATTTCTTGGGGAAACGATAAGGCTGCCTGCGCCGGCACATGACGGCAACAAGTCGATCGAGCAGGCCCTGTCCCTGAGACGGTCGGTCAGAGAATACCGGGGCGAGCCTGTCAGCCTTTCTGACGTTTCGCAACTGCTCTGGGCGACGCAGGGCATTACCGGGACTGATGGCCTGAGGACGGCTCCGTCTGCAGGGGCGCTTTACCCGCTGGAAGTCTACGTTGTGGCCGGAAACGTCGAGGGCTTGAAACCGGGCGTCTACAAGTATGTACCCGGAGAGCATGTTATGGTCAGGGTTGCAGACGGCGATAAAAGGGCTGATCTGTCTTCCGTTGCCCTGGACCAGCCAAGCATAAAAGATGCAGCTGCCGTCCTCATCATCGCCGGGGTCTACGAGCGAACCACCGGCAAATATGACACGCCATTGCACGACGCGGGTACCGGGTCGGATTATCCAGCGGGCGTGAAGTACGTTCACATGGAAGCCGGGCACGCGTCGCAGAACGTCTACCTCGAATCGGTATCCCGGGGGCTGGGCACGGTAGCCATCGGCGCATTTTCAGAGGACGGGGTGAGGCAGGTCACAGGCATGCCGGGCGAAGAGCGGCCCCTGTACCTCATGCCTGTGGGCAGGGTATGAATCATAGAGCTGTGTCTCGCTCATTTCACAGGAAATACAGGATGCAGGACAGCAATAATACGCCCATCAGGCATGTTTTTCTGACATTCAGGATATGGGCTGCCATCCCTATAGACGTGGCCATCAGGAAGATCGCCATGCCCGCCACCCCTGTCATCAGCAGGCACATGGCCGCAAGAAATAGCAGCACGCCTCTGTTCAGCCAGCGGTAGTCGATTCGAGCGAACACGCCTGCCGCATATCCCCCGGCAATCAGGGTCAGCATATATGAGAGCACTCCGGCCACACAGACGGCGGCAAGGAAAAGCACCAGCCCTTCGAAGCTGATCATTCCGCCGAGTAACTCCTGTGCCGCAGCCACCGCGCCGCTTCTCGGTCGCCCGATCACATACAGCGCGATCAGTGAGAAGATAGCGTTGGACGTGTTGACGCCTGAGACAGCGATCAGGTATCGCCGATCCGAGTCCTCGTCTTCTTTCGCGAACATCCCTGTAATGGAAGTGGCCACACCGGAGCTGACGGCCGGGAACCAGGCGACCATGGCGCCGGCGACGGTACCCAGGGCGGCCGCTTTCCCGATCTCCGTCCCGGAGATGCTGAAATCGTTGTGCGCCTGTCGCGGGATCGTCGGCACGGTCAGCATGCTCATAAGCAGCATCGGCGCACCGAAGAGGCCGGACAATAACGGCAATAGCACCGTCGGTGCCGCAATGTTCACCACCGGGACCAGCGCCGGCTCGATGGCAAATGCCAGTATGCCCAGGAAGCCTGAGGCGGCAAAGATGAGTGCACCATAGCAGATTTTTCTTATACGCTCTGAAGGTTCGGGAAAGACCGAGTCGCCCTTGTTCGACAGGATGATGAACGCCGAGATCGCTGCCAGTATCAGTGCCATGTAGTCCCACATGTACGGGTATGCAAAGAGGAAGACCAGGGATACGGGCACGATCAGCAGCATGGACACGATGATGGCCAGCCCGCTGCCGGCCGCCGAAAGCCGCACCGCCTCGATGCCCCGGCCGTCCAGCAGCATCCGGTGGCCGGGCATGACCGCCAGCACTGTCGCATCATCGGGCGCGCCCAGGAAGATGGACGGCACGATGTCCAGGAAGCTCTGGGATATGGTGCTCGCCACGATGGCGATGGCAATGTACAGCGCCGGGACGCCCGATGCAGCCAGCACAGGCGAAAGGCCTAGCAGGATGGCCGAGGTGTTGTTGACGTGTACGCCGGGCAGCAGCCCGGCGATTGCTCCTATGGCGATGCCGCCGATGAGCGCGGACAGCAGCAGGCCAATAGAGAGCGATAGCATGCTTAATACTTATTTTCAAAATATTAAAAGTTAGTGGGACGCACGTTAATTATTATATATCTTATCGCAATAACCTCAATTAATTACTGACGGGAGGAGAGGCGATGGCATGGGGCAATGAATGCATCTCAAAAGGCTTGCCGGCAGGAGTCGTGGCCGGCGTGCTGATCGCGGCCCTGCGATACGCAGGGCGCCACATAGGCTTTCCCCTGGTGATGACCATGACGCACCATTCCGTCATAGCGTGGATCCTTAATTACCTGGTAGAAATCGGCGTCATCCTGGCATGCTTGCTGGGCGCCTGCGTCGTCATAGCCCTGCCGCCACGCTGCCTGCCGGTGAAAAGCCTGGGCGGCGCGCTGGTGATTGCGGGCGCGATCGCATGCCTGATCGACGTCGGGTCCCTGGCGGCCTTCAGTATAACGGGCAATAGCAGCTTCGAGATCGACCTGGCCAGGGTGGCGCTTTATGCACCGCTCGACCTGCTCGAGTTCTGCGGGCTTTCGCTAGCCGGCGGGGTGCTCGTTTACTCCCGTCTCTGTCGGGAGCGGATGCCGGTGGACGGATGGCTCTGGAGCATCCTGGCCGGCCTCGGGATGGCGGTCGCAACCTACGCCTGCTATCGCGCGTTGTACATCTCCGACGACGGCATTTTCCGGAGCAGCATGGGAGTGACATTATACTCGCTATCCCTGGACGCGCTGCCCGTCTTCGCCGGTGTGCTAACAGGCATTGTCTCGGCCGTGCTGACAGGCCGGAAGACTGCCCTGCCGCTCCACCTGGCCCTGCTTGCCGGGCTCTCCGGGGCTATGGCCGGCGTGCTGAGCGCGGCTTTCATCGCATGGTTCAATTTCGCACAGTCCGGATACGATTCCATATGGGTGACGAACGGTATCTATCTGCTTTACAACGCGATGAGGGTCGTAGATAGCACCACGATGTTCGCGATGCTCGCTATAGCCGGCGGCATATCCTGTGCGTATGTCTCCGGCAGGCTGCCGCGAGGCACCGTGGTCGATTTGCGGGCGGACGCCCGACGTAAAAAAGGCTGATTTGATGCGAGGGCGCTACCTCAATGCCCAGGCAGGCTCGTCGTAGATGCCGCCGGATGCCTTCCTGGCCCGGGGCCTGCACATGGTATGGCTGCCACACCGCTGCTGGCGGCGCCATGCGGCTGACTGGCTGATTGCGTGAAAGCCGAAGTGTGCGCTCCCGTTCTCCATCGAGGACATAATTTCATATATGTTATGAATTTTTATGAACCTTTCCGGAAAGGCTTTTTTAGGATGAGGCGGCAAAGGCTGTATGTATGCCGAATTCGCCGGTCGCTTGCTACAGATCTTAAAACAGATATCTTAAAACAGATATGCCTTTTGCCGAAAGCGGGATTTCCGGCAAAACCCTGGCCTTGTTTTCCTGGCACAGCCCTACTTTTTCTGCTCAATCGACGTCCTGGGCTCGCCGTGCATGTTGCCCAGCATGCCCAGCAGCGGCAGGCCGCACTCGGCACAGATCGGCTTTCCGTAGTAGTCGACGCTGCACTCTTTGCACAGGTCTTTGCCACACTTGTGACATTTGCTGACAGCATCCGCCGTCGGGTGGTTACAGCATTTCATACGTATTAATACGAACAATTAGTGTATAAGCTTTCTGTTATAATTTCGCGATGATCTGCGGATCGTATGCCGGTCAGGAATATGGAAAAAAGAAAGGAGTACGAACCCCTGCCATGCAGGGGTTCGCGGAGGCTTGTTTACCTGCGTATGACCTTTTTGCCCTCGGGGCCGTTGATGACCACTTCGAGGGGCATCTTGCCCGCCACGGAGTGGGTGGCGCACGAGAAGCACGGGTCGTAGGCCCTGATGACCATTTCCATCCGGTTGAGGATGCCCTCGGCCGGGGTAGCGGTCTTGATGATCGCCTGGGCCGTGTTTTTCAGCCCGAGGTTGATGGCCTTGTTGTTGTGCGCGGTGGCTACGATAATATTGGCCCGCTTGATCATGCCCTTCTCATCCGTGTCGTAGTCGTGGATGAGGGTGCCACGCGGGGCTTCGATGATGCCGACGCCCGTCCTCGCCTGTGCCTTGACCGGCTGGCGGAGGTCCTTGCCCATGATCGCCTTGTTGCTGAGGTGCTCGACGGCCTTCTCGGAGGCGTACAGTAACTCAATCAGCCTGGCGTAGTGGTACAGGAGGGTCAGCTGGGCCGGCCTGCCGAATGCCTTGCGGAACTCTTCCAGCTCGGCCTGGGCCAGCGGGGTGTCGATCTTGTCACAGACGTTGATCCTCGACAGCGGCGAGACACGGTACATGCCGTTCTCCCATCCCATGGGCTTCCAGTAGGGCGCCTTCATGTAGGAGTGCGGGTACACATACTCGGCGATGTATTGCAGGTAGTCGTCGTTCGCGAATTCCTTCACGATGCTGCCGTCCTTGCCCTGCAGGCGGAGGATACCGTCGTAGAGCTCGAGGTTGCCGTTCTTGACCAGGCCCATGTGCATCGACGGGGCTTCGCCCAGTAATTTGATTGCGTCGATGTACTGGTTGAAGATGGGCTTGGCCAGCGCCAGCGCGTTCTGCGAATATTTTACGGCCTGTTTGGCCATGGGGAGCAGCCTGTCGACATCGGCCTGGTTTAAGCCCTTGGTGATGCCGCCCGGCAACGAAGTAACCGGGTTGATCGACCGGCCTGCGGTGGCTTCGACGATCTGCTGCCCGATCTTCCTGAACAGCACGGCCTCGGTGGCCAGCGCCGGGTTGGCGCCGATGACGCCGAAGACGTTCCTCTGGGCGACGTCGCCGTCAGGGGTGAACACGAAGTCCGGCGCCGCGAGGAAGTAGAAGTGCAGCGAGTGGGAGTGGATGTACTGCCCGAACTGCATGAGCTCGCGGAGCATGTGCGCGGTCGGGGTGGCCTTCACGCCGAAGCAGCCGTCCACGGCCTTCGCCGACGCGAGGTGGTGCGATACGGGGCAAATGCCGCAGATCTGGGTTACGATCCTCGGCGCCTCTTCGACAGCCCTGCCCTGCAGGAACTTCTCGAAGCCCCTGACTTCCATGATGTTTAAGCGGGCGTCCGTCACCTTGTTGCTGTCGTCTAAGTCGACAGTGACCTGGGCGTGGCCCTCGATTCTGGTTACTGGTGAGATTTTAATTTGCTTGACCATGATTATCACCTTACTTTTTTACCGCCGTCTTTTCGACAACCTTCTTCCCGAGGAACGACGAGGCGAACGTGTACTTGTAGAAGTTCCCGATGGGGTCGTAGACGTCCGCGACGAACTTGTCCAGATCGGTGTTGGGGTCGTCGTCCAGGCCGTAGACCGAGGCCACGGCACTGATCATTGCAGAGCCCTGCTCCGCCGCGTTCTCGCACGGTCCGAAGCATCCGCGGCAGGCCGCTCCCGCCGACGGGCAGCGTGCGCCACAGCCGGCTCTGGTTGCCGAGCCGTTGCAGATATATCCCTGCTCGAACAGGCACTTCGTGTCGTCCACGGTGCCTTCCCAGGGCCGGAGGATCTTCTTCAGGTTCCTCTCCTTCTTTTCCCGGGTGCACTCGTCGCAGACCGACTTGTTGCTGAGCTTGTACTCGCCGACGCCGAGCAGCGCGTAGAGCGCCTGGGCGATCATGGCAGGGTTCGGGCCGCAGCCGGGGATCATGGCGTCGACCTTGACGTAATCGCTAATGGGCCTCGCCTCGGGTAAGAGGGTCGGCAGGCCGTCCATGTACGGGTGTCTCTGGATCTCGTTCTTCGTGCTCTTCGTGGTCACGTAGACCTCTTCGAGGAGCTGGTCCGTGGTGTACAGGTTGCCCATGCCCGGTGTGCCGCCGAAGCAGGCGCAGCTGCCCAGCGCGACTAAAATGTCGCTGTTCTTTCTCATCTCGAGCAGCTCGTGCAGGTTGTCCGAGTTCCTGACACATCCGGAGACGATGCCCACGGTCGCCTTGGGGACATGCTTGACGTCCATAAGAACCGGTATGTAGACGAACTCTACTTTCTCTAAGATCGGTAAGAGAGCCTCATGAGTATCCAGCACCGATATCTCGCAGCCGGCGCAGGCGCCAATCCAGGTCTCCATCACTTTTACCTTGGCCATTGTATCACTCCAATTAATGCGGAACCCCTGCTCGGTGAAGCATAAGTGTCCGCGTTTAGCTAAATTGACTTTTTCCCGTGAGGTGTTATATAAGGCTTTAGTTATAATTTGAAAAATTTTCACTGCATGGCATGTGCTTGCCGATAATAAGAAGGGTTATACTGATTCCGTCTTGCATGGATGGGCTTATTGTATATTCCCACAGTTTTTTGTATATATAATATTGTCCGGGATGACGGTACAGAGCCGATAAACCTCCTGATCGCAACCGGTTTATACTGGTATATACGTTACTAATAGGCATTACTAATTGCATGAATAGTAACCACTTTTCTAAAATATACTTATAAAATATAGCTTATTAACAATTATTTATAGGGTATTTCAGAATTAACATATATATTATAGTTTTTAAAATGATTTTTTATATCAAAATTTCAGAAAAGTTTATATATTAAAGGTGTCAGATAATGATCTTAAACCCGGCTACCAAGCCCAGGCCAGGGTCCATGTTAGCTGGTAATTGGTAATTTTTTTACGTTCATGAAAAAAGTGGAACGACCGGTAGACAAGGAGGCGCATACCAGGGCAGATCGGGGGGAACGACGGCGAATATCGGCATAAGAAGGGTTTAATATAACGGAAAATATTTAAAAATTCAATTATATGGAACTATGTTCCTATGTTCCACCAATATATAAATCGCTTGATAGGTTGGGGTTTAGACTCATAATCTATATGTAATCGAGCATTAAAAAACGACCAAATCATTGGAATAAAATGGCTGGTGCTATCGTGTCGACGATAAATTTAGACATCCAGAACAGGACCTGTACTGGTTGCAATAATTGCGTTGTCGCCTGTCCTGTTAACGCGTTGGAGCTGACGGTTGCCAATCCGGTGACTAAAAAGAAGACCTACAACGTGATGAACGGCAAGGCAGTGGTTATCGACGAGGAAGTGTGCAACGGTTGCGGCGTTTGCCTTGAAGTGTGTCCTCAGAGAGCGATCACGCTAACAACGGAGTAAGAATTGAATAGGAGGAGGAAAGCTTGTTTCCCAGTTATTCGAAAAAAATAGAGAATAATAAGCAGGTTATCGAGCAGAAGCTATTGACTCAGAAGCTGAACCTGTCAGTAGACCTGGATCGATGCACCGGCTGTGGAGTCTGTATCGACGCCTGTCCCGAAGAGGCAATTGCCCGTGGAGCCATTGGCGCGGTCAGCCGTGGCAAGGCTAAGGTGGCCAAGGTCGACGTGGACGAGAAGAAGTGCTCGTTCTGCGGCGTCTGCAACATCATGTGCCCCTTCAACGCAGTGAAATTATCCATCGACGGCAAGGAAAAATTACCCATCCTTGAGAAGGAGGGCTTCCCGACCCTGGTAAAGAACGCGAAGATTGACCAGGACAAGTGCACGAGATGTGTATTGTGTGAGGAAGTTTGCCCCCGTGACGCGATTAAGAGAGATGTCGCGAAGGTGGATCAGGGCCATAAGGCTGCTTCGACGATGAAGTACGCGATCGACTACAAGCTGGACGAGAACAAGTGCACGCTGTGCGGCATCTGTTCCGAGGCCTGTGACGCGTTCAAGATCGACTTCAAGGAGCCGACTCCGCTGACCGTGGAGAAAATCGGCAAGCTGAGCTTTGACGAGAAGAAGTGCGACGCCTGTAAGGTCTGCGTAGAGATCTGCCCGGAAGATGCGCTTGCCATTGAGCGGAAGATCATCCAGGAGCCCAAGCTGACCGGTAAGGTCGATATTAACCTGGACGACTGCACCACGTGCAGCTGGTGCCAGCAGATCTGCCCGAGAGACGCGGCGAAGGTCGAGAAGGTCTTCGAGGGCGAGCTCACCGTGGACACGAGCAAGTGCCCGTCCGGATGCTCTACCTGCGTGGAAGTCTGCCCCTGCAATGCATTATACTTACCTCTGGTTGAGGAAGCAGGGCACAAGCCCGGTAAGCTGGCCTATAACAAGGACTTCTGCATGTACTGCGGCGCCTGCATCAACGCATGTCCGGCGGACGGCCCGCTGAAGATGAAGCGGTCCAAGGTGAATGTGAAGGGCGAGAAGACGAGCCTGTTCAAGAAGATCGAGGCCAAGCTCATGGTTGAGAAGACCCCGAAGATCAAGGAGGCCTAATCATGGCTCTGGAATCACAGGTATTAAACATCAACAAGGGCCTGACAAACTTTACCCACGAAGTCGAAAAGATGGGCGGCGAGAATATCGGCGTCTGTTACCAGTGCGGAACCTGTACGGGCAGCTGTCCCCAGGGGAGGCGGAACGCCCTCAGGACCAGGAAGGTCATGAGGATGGCGTCGCTCGGCCTGAAGGAACAGCTCCTGCACGACGATTCGATCTGGTATTGTTCGACCTGCTACACCTGCACAGACAGGTGTCCGAGGCATGTCAAGCCGACCGATGTGATTATGGCGTTGAGGAATATGGCGACGAGGCAGTACCTCGTGCCGAAGAACTTCCTGGCAACGGCCGGGTTTATCTATCAGTCGGGCCACGGTGTCCCGAACAATGATGCGAACAGGGCTGTCCGTGTCAAGCTCGGCCTGCCAAAGGACCCGCCGACAACGCATTCACACCCCGAGTTCATCCCGGGCATCCAGAAAATACTGGAGGCTACCGGCATCATGGCCATTAAGGCTCATGTCGAGGGGGCGAAGAAGTAATGTCTAAGACATCATTCTATTTAGGCTGTATCGCGCCGAACAGATACCCGGGCATCGAGGCCGCTTCGATTAAGACCTCGAAGGCACTGGGCGTCGAGCTGGTTGACCTTGTGGGCGCTTCGTGCTGCCCCGCTCCTGGCGCGTTCGGGTCGATGGACATCCTGACCTGGGAGGCTCTGGCCGCCCGTAATATCTGCCTGTCTGAGCAGATGGGTCTGGATTGTACCGTGGTGTGCAACGGCTGCTACAAGTCGCTGTACGATGTTAACGAGAAGCTCAAGGAGAATCCCGAGGAGAAGAAGAAGGTCAATGAGCTGTTGAAGCTCGCGGGCATGGAGTTCAAGGGCACGATCGAGGTCAGGCACCTCGCGGAGCAGCTCTACCGTGACGTGGGCGTCAAGAAGATCAGGGACAGCGTCGTCACCCCGTTGAACGGCCTCCGTGTAGGCATCCACTATGGCTGCCACATGCTGAAGCCCGCCAGGGACAGGAAGTTCGGCTCTCCGGCGTTCGGTACCGAGTACCCGACGTTCCTCGACGAGATGGTCGAGGCTCTTGGAGCGACCAGTGTCGATTACAAGGAAAAGATGATGTGCTGTGGTGCGGGCGGAGGAGTCCGTGGCTACAAGATCGACTATGCGCTGGACATGACCAATGAAAAGCTCAGGAACATGCAAGAGGCTGGTGTCGACTGTATTGTCGATGTCTGTCCGTTCTGTCACCTGCAGTTTGACAAGGGTCAGCAGGAGATCAAGGAAAAGTTCGGCGATGTCTACAACATCCCGGTGCTGCACTACTCGCAGCTGCTGGGACTGGCACAGGGCATGAGCCCGGAAGAGCTGGGCCTGAGTGTACATGTGATCCCTGTAGACAAAGTGCTGGATAAGATTGTGTGAGGTGAAAAGAATGGCAAACGGAAAACCTAACAGAGTCGGAGTCTTCATCTGTCACTGCGGTACCAACATCGCCGGCGTCATACCCATCGAGGAGCTCAAGGCCTATGCCAGGACAATCCCGAACGTAGTGCACGCTGACAGCTATACTTACATGTGCTCGACCCCCGGCCAGTCCAAGATCAGGGAAGCAATCAAGGAACACAACCTTGAGGCTGTCGTGGTCGCGGCGTGTTCGCCCCGTCTGCACGAGCCGACCTTCAGGAAGGCTTCCGCAGCGGGCGGACTGAACTCGTTCGTCTTCGAGATGGCTAACATCCGCGAGCAGTCCTCGTGGATCCACATGAAGGAGCCGGAGCGGGCAACGGAGAAGGCCAAGGACATTATCAGGATGTCCGTGGCAAGGGCATCGCTGCTTGAGCCGCTGGAGACCAAGACTATCCCGGTCGAGAAGTCGATCATGATCATCGGCGCGGGTGTCGCGGGTATCCAGGCCGCGTTAGAGACGGCGGACTCGGGCATCACGACCTACCTGGTCGAGAGCACCCCGAGTATCGGCGGTAACATGTCGAGGCTGGACAAGACGTTCCCGACTCTCGACTGCTCGCAGTGTATCCTGACCCCGAAGATGGTGGATGTCGAGAGACACCCCAACATCAAATTAATGACATACAGCGAGGTCAAGAAAGTAGACGGCTACATCGGCAACTTTACCGTTACGGTGAACCAGAAGCCGAGAGGCGTCAAGATCGAGGACTGTAACGGCTGCGGCGACTGCGCAGATGTCTGTCCGGTCAGCAGGCCGAATGAGTTCGATATGGGATTATCGCCCAGGAAGGCAATCTATGTGCCGTTCCCGCAGGCTGTGCCTCTGAAGTTCACGATTGACTTTGACTCGTGCGTCAAGTGCGAGCTGTGTGTCAAGAAGTGCGGCGACAAGAAAGCCATCGACTTAGAGGACCCCGGCAAAGACGTCGAGGTCAAGGTCGGTACCATCATCGTGGCCACAGGGTTCGACCTGTACGAGGTCGAGAAGAAGGACGAGTGGGGCTACAAGCGGTTTGACAACGTCATTACCGGCCTCCAGTTCGAGAGGTTCATCAACGCATCCGGGCCTACCGGCGGCAAGCTGATTCGCCCGTCGGACGGCCAGAAGCCGCATAATGTGGCGTTTGTACTGTGTGCCGGGTCGAGAGACCAGGATGCTAACCCGTATTGCTCGCGTGTGTGTTGTATGTACTCGTTGAAGCATGCCCACCAGATCATGGAGAAGATGCCTGGAGTTGTTCCATACATATTCTACATGGACATAAGGGCGTTCGGCAAGGCTTACGAAGAGTTCTATTACAGGATTCAGGAAGAGGGCGCGAAGTTTATTCGCGGCCGTGTGGCCAAGATCCAGGAACTGCCGAACAAGAACCTGCTCGTGCAGGCAGAAGACACGATGCTGGGAACCCCGGTATCGCTCGAGGCCGACGTAGTCGTGCTGGCATCGGCCATCGTCCCGAAGGCAGAGACCGAGGCGCTCCGGAACAAGCTGACCATCAGCAGAAGCCCGGACAAGTTCCTGCTCGAGGCACACCCCAAGCTGAACCCGTTCTCCACAAGCACGGACGGCATCTTCCTCGCAGGCTGCTGCCAGGGACCGAAGGACATCCCCGACACAGTTGCTCAGGCAGCTGGTGCAGCTGCGGCAGCACAGATCCCGATCAACCAGGGCAAGGTCGCGCTTGAGCCCATCGCGGCAAAAGTCAGCGACACGCTCTGCTCTGGCTGCGGCGTCTGCGGAAGCCTGTGTCCGTACAAGGCGATCACGATCGAAGACATCGGCGAAGGCCACAGGAAGGCCAGCGTCAACGATGCGATGTGCAAGGGCTGCGGCACTTGCGGCGCGGCATGCCCCGCAAAGGCGATCACTATGCAGCACTTCAAGAACGAGCAGATAAGGGCGCAGATAGCTGCGCTGTTCACTCCGGCGGGTGGTGTCTAAAATGGCTGAAGAATTCGAACCGAAGATACTGGGCATACTGTGCAACTGGTGTACCTACGCAGGCTCCGACCTGGCAGGCACCTCTCGTATTCAGTATCCCCCCAACGTCCGCGTCGTCCGTGTCATGTGCACGGGCCGTGTAGACCCGGCCTTCATCATGGAGGCCTTCAGCCTGGGCGCGGATGCAGTGCTGGTATCCGGCTGCCACATTGGCGACTGCCACTACATAGCCGGGAACTTCAAGGCGAGGCGCCGCATTGCGCTCACCAGGAAGGTACTGGAAGAGTTCGGCCTTGATGGCAAGAGACTTAAGATGACCTTCGTCTCGGCATCCGAAGGTGCCCTGTGGGCGGAAGTCGTCAAGAACATGGTCAACGACATCAAGAAGCTGGGCCCCACCCCGGTACAGAAGAAGGTCAAAGCCGCTGCCGGTCCCGGTATCGGCGCGGCAGACGATGACCTTGCAGAGCTTCAGAAAATGGGCGCTGGTAAGAAAGTCGAAGCCGTCCCGGTTCAGAAGAGCTGAAACGCGGGCAGTAAGGAGACCCGAGAATGACTAACTCAATTAATGTAAATATGATATCCGGCAGGACCGTCTGGCAGGGTGTGGCTATTGAAGGCCACAAGCATGACGACGGTTATATCAAGGCCTGTGGTATCGTGGAGATGGATGTCTCTGACATGAAGAAGCTCCACGTGTTCCCCGGCCAGACCGTGAAGGTCAGGTCGGCTTACGGTGAGGTAGTCGTTAGGGCGGTTAAGGCAACCCAGGGTCCTCACCCTGGGCTGGTCTTTATTCCCATGGGGCCGTGGGCGAATCAGGTCACAAGCCCGGAGACATATTCGACGGGCATGCCCCACTTCAAGGGAGTTAAAGTGACAATTGAACCAGCACCTAACGAGACCGTCCTGAACGGCATCAGGCTGCTTCAGCAGACGACATTAAACCTCGCAAAGCAGGAGGGCTAAGCTATGCATTCGGAAACTCAGGCACAGGAAACCGCAAGGACCGGTAACCTGAAGGTAGTGACTGATGTAGTCTGTCCCTTCTGTGGCACGCTCTGTGATGACATTAAGGTCGTCATGGATGGAAATCATATCGTTGACACGCTTAACGCTTGCGTGATCGGCAACGAGAAGTTCAAGTCCGCACAGGCTGGCCACAGGATTATGGCCCCGATGGAGCGGGCGGACAACTCTACCGAGTTCGGCAAGGTTAGCTGGGACTACGCCATCGAGAAGGCTGCCCAGATCCTGGCCAACGCTAAACGCCCGTTAATGTATGGCTGGTCGTCTACTTCTTGCGAGGCGCAGGAAGTCGGTAACGAATTGGCCGAGGTGTGTGGCGCTGTCACGGATAACACTGCTTCTGTGTGTCATGGCCCGTCGGTTATGGCTATTCAGACTGTGGGTGCTCCGTGTTGTACGCTGGGCGAAGTCAAGAACAGGGCTGACCTCATTATTTATTGGGGCTGTAACCCGGTGCACGCGCACCCGAGGCACATGTCTCGCTACTCGACCTATCCGAGAGGCTTCTTCACAGAGAGAGGCTTCAAGGACAGGACCGTAGTGGTCGTAGACCCGAGGCCGACTGATACGGCAAAGCAGGCGAGCATTCACGTCCAGGTGGAGCAGGGTAAGGACTACGAGTTGCTGGACGCATTAAGGACGGCTACTCGCGGCGAAAACATCCCTGACGTCGTAGCCGGTGTCAAGAAAGAGGAGATCATAAAGCTGGCTGAACTTGCTAAGAGCAAGAAGTTTGGCTTATTGTTCTTCGGTATGGGTGTTACGCAGACGACTGGCAAGCATCGTAATATTGACATTGCGATCAGCTGGGTCGCTGACATGAACAAGTACACGAAGTTCAGCCTCATCCCCATGAGAGGCCACTATAACGTTACCGGCTCCGGCCAGGTTATGTGCTGGCAGTCTGGCTTCCCGTTCGCCATGGACTTCTCGAGGGGCCACCCCCGGTATAACCCGGGAGAGACGGCGGCCAATGACATTCTGCAGAGGCAGGAGTGCGACGCCGCGTTAATCATTGCATCGGATCCGGGTGCGCATTTCCCGTATTCGTCGATGAAGTGGTATGCGCAGATCCCGACGATCGCTATTGATCCGCATGAGACTCCGACGACTGGCATAAGCAAGATAGTGATGCCGTCGTCCATTGTGGGCGTCGAGGAAGAGGGCACTGCGTATCGTATGGACAACGTGCCTATACGCTGCCGCAAGGTCACCAACGCCCCGGAAGGTATCTTATCTGACAGGGAAATCCTGGAGAAGATACTGGTCCGGGTTAAAGAGTTGAAGGCTGAGAAGAAGGCCGGAGGTGCTTAATCATGGCCACGAAGACGACTGCAGCCAGGAATGAGCTGCTCATTAAAAACGGGTTCGTATACGACCCGGCCAACGGCATTAAGGGTGATGTGAAGGATATTGCGGTCCTGAACGGCAAGATCGTGGAGGCTTCCAGGCTTTCGACGAAGGCCAAGGTCATTGATGCCAAGGGTAAGATTGTGATGGCGGGCGGTATCGACCCGCACACTCACGTCGCGGGCCCGAAGCTGAATGTCGGCAGGCTGTACAGGCCTGAAGACAAGCTGCACGACCCCAACCTCCGTGCGCACACTGATTTACTCAGGGCTGGCGGAGGATTCTCTGTCCCAAGTACGTTCGAGACAGCGTACAGGTATGCCGCGCTGGGTTACACCTACCTTAACGAGGCGGCGATGCCGCCCCTGCTGGCGAGGCACACCCATGAAGAGATCCATGACACTCCGATCGTGGACCAGACGGCGTTCACGCTGCTGGGAAACAACTGGCTCGTAATGGAATACATTAAGAAGAACCAGCCGGAGAACCTGGACGCGTTCGTAGCCTGGATGCTGAAAGCCACGAAAGGTTTTGCGGTGAAGCTGGTTAACCCCGGCGGAACCGAGGCGTGGGGCTGGGGCAAGAACTGCACGGACATCGACGACCCGGTGCCCTACTTCGACGTCACGCCGAAAGAGATCATCCAGGGCCTGGCTGCCACTAACGAGAGGCTCGGCCTGCCGCACAGTATCCACCTGCACGGTAACAACCTGGGCCACCCGGGCAACTACACAACCACTTTAAAGACGCTTGCGTTAACCGAGGGTCTTAAGACCAACAAGAAGTCCGGGCGCAACCAGAATATGCACTTCACGCACATGCAGTTTAACTCCTATGGAGGCACTGCGTGGAAAGACTTCCACTCCAAGGCGGATGCTATCGCGGACTATGTGAACAGCCACGACCACCTGACGATCGATGTCGGCTTCGTTACATTAGATGAGACGACGACGATGACGGCGGACGGGCCTTTCGAGTTCGTGTTGCACTCGACCAACCACCTGAAGTGGGCTAACCTGGACGTGGAATTAGAGACAGGCTCGGGCGTAGTGCCATTTATTTACGACCCGAAGAACCACGTGTTCGGCCTTCAGTGGGCTACCGGATTGGAGCTCGCGCTCCTGGTCAAGGACCCGTGGAAGTGTTTCATGACGACTGATAACCCGAACGCAGGGCCGTTCACCCGGTACCCGGTTATCACTGCATGGCTGATGAGCAAGAAGGCGAGGGATGGCCGGCTGAATACGCTGCACAAGTGGGTGGCGGAGAGGAGCAAGATTGGCGGCATTTCGAGAGAGATGACGTTCGACGACATCGCGACGATGACCAGAGCAGGTCCGGCAAGAGCGCTTGGCATGTCCAAGACGAAGGGCCACCTTGGTGTCGGTGCGGACGCAGACGTTGCGATCTATAGCTTCAACCCGAAGACCCAGGACAGCACGCAGGACACCGACGGGCTCATCAAGGCTTTCTCGGATGCTGCATATACCATCAAGGGCGGCGATATTGTCGTCAAGGATGGCGAAGTAGTATCCATGGGTCAGCCGAAGCAGTTGATATGGGCTGACGCTGATGGCTTTAACAATAAGCAGGTCGTTGACGACGTGGTGGACAAGTTCCTGAAGTACTACTCGGTCACGCTGAACAACTATCCGGTGCAGGACGTATATGCCGCGCACCAGACGGTCATTAAGGCGGGTCCGCTGGCGGGAGGTAACTAATATGGAAAAAGTTACTTTAACGCCTAACGGCGAGAAGTACCTCGTACTGGAAGCCGAGTGCATCACGCCGGATAACTTTGCCGGGAAGTCGCTAGAGCAGATCGCCGATATGAAGGTGTGGGAGGGTAACACTACCCATCGCCTTGGCAAGTTCTTCGACATTACCGGCACGATTGCCGCTACTGCCGCGGATCAGGCCATTGTCATTAACGGGAATGTTCCCAGTGTGAAATACATCGGCTCTAAGATGACCTGTGGGGCTATTCTTTGTAAGGGCGACGTGGACATGTACTGCGGTGCCTGGATGAAGGGTGGCCAGATCCTTGTGAAAGGAAACGCTGACGCGTTTGCGGGTATCCAGATGGAAGGCGGCGACCTTGTCATAGAAGGCAACGCCGGTAACTATTGCGGTGCGAGCTATCGTGGTGACTGGCGTGGCATGAAGGGTGGCAACATCCTGATCAAGGGCAACGCTGGCTCTGACATTGGCGAGTACATGATTGGTGGCACGATCACCGTCATGGGTAACGCGAATATTAATGCGGGTATTCATGCGGGAAGGGCTGTCGGTGCTAAGGAGCCTGGCGGCAAGATCGTTATTTACGGCAACACTCCCGGCCGTGTCGGCGCCCAGATGACCCGCGGCACCATATATGTGCTGGGGAACATCGAGACGATGATGCCCGGATTTGCGCTGAAGGAGACGCAGGAAGTGGATTTCGAGGGTAAGAAATTACCGTTCAAGGTCTACTCCGGCGACCGCGCAGAGGCCGGGAAAGGCACGCTATACGTTAAAGCGTGAATGCATCCTGTACGTGAAAGCGTAAAATGGAAAAGGATCAGGTGATAAGGCGGGCATCTCATAACGAGATGCCCGCCCCTGTTTATTTACTATATAATAATACTGACAGTTGCACAGCAGAAGCTACGGCGCCATGGTTCAATGTCCTGCTCGACTCCACATTGTCGACCACTCGTTACCTCTCGGACCACTTTGCGAATGTCGAGTTCAGGGTAGTCGGGCAGGAAGAACGCAACGGCCAAATCAGCCGCGTCTCAGAGTTTCTCCTGGGCAACAGGATCATCGTGCACTCTACGGTCGATATCCCGGTCGCGGATAACCCCGACCGGTTCATCGGCATCATAAGAGAACAAATCGTGCCGATAGGCGACGCTCTCCGGGATAACGGCTACCGCGTGGAGCGTGAGATTCTGCACCATGACGCCTCTTCAAAAGTCTATGCCATGAGGGGCGACGTGAACCTCAAAATTACCGAACAGTATTATATTATATAAGATTCCTGAAGAGTATAATATTATATAGTATTCCAGGCTATACCCCGGACTATACTTTTTCATCGGAATGGCTACTTTTTTTCGCGCGCACGGGTCTGACTTTGCCAGGTCCTTACCGGACAATATATTATTGTTCTACCCATTAACCGACAATCCCGGAATGACCTGTAAAGGCTCATAAAAAAATCCTTATGCACTTATCCGTTGGTCTTAAATATTTTCCTGTTGAAACGGCCCAACAAATATATATAACTTTTTCCATATAATCACAGATATTAGTTATATTTATCATCTATTAAAGGAAAAGGTAATTCCAATAGGTATAGTGTCCGAGGTTTATCAATGGATATGAAACTAGTGTCCACAACGTGTCCGTACTGCGGTACGGGCTGCGGATTGAACCTTGTCGTGCGCGATGGAAAAGTAGTTGGCGTAGCCCCCTGGCAGCGCCACCCGGTCAATGAGGGCAAGCTCTGCCCCAAAGGCCGGTATGCGCACGAGTTCATTCACCGCGAGGATCGGTTGAAGAAGCCGCTCATTAAGAAGGACGGGAAATTCGTCGAAGCTACATGGGATGAGGCTTACGAGCTTATTATCAAGAAGTTCAAGTCGTACAAGCCTGAAGAGATGGCCTGTCTCGCCTCCGCCCGTGTCCCGAACGAAGAGAACTACCTGATGCAGAAGTTCGCGCGAACGGTGCTTAAGACGCCAAACGTCGATCACTGCGCTCGTCTCTGCCACGCGTCGACGGTCGTCGGCCTGGCAGGCGCATTCGGGTCTG
>CAVYKK010000027.1:0-83867 GCA_963769045.1 uncultured Methanocellaceae archaeon | reverse complement strand
CTAGTAATATATAAATCATATTTCATAAAAGTAAATTCCTATAAAAAATATAGAACTAAATCTAAATATTAATAATATTGACTTGTTTCCTAATTAAGAAAATAAACTGAAATAATTAAAGAAAAATTATTATTTATTAGTAATTATAATATTTTTAATCCTCTAAATGATATATGTTAACTTTGCAACCTATAAATAGATTACCGTTATTTTAAAAATGCCAAATATTTATTTGTTTTTGCATTAAACGTAAAAATTAATCCCATATTAGAAAATATTATAAAATATAGATTCAAATTCGTTTATACGCTAATTTTCATGCTAAAATAAAATACAGGCCGAAAATATGCTCTGGAATGAAAGGATGCGATAGATACCTGCCGGCAGGCCTTTTCTCATGACATGTTAATTCTGCCAGTTAGTTTCTCACTGCAGCCGCTTACCGATCATATATGTGGTGCCCGATCCGGTGATTTCCACAGACACTACTGCCCCTAATGGCAGGTCTTCCGTAATCACGACCATGTTATAGGAGTCATCGCGGGAGATAACCGTTCCCAGCTTACCTTTCTCAGTCACAAGTACCTGGCGGACACTGCCTGCAGCGGTCTGCATGTACGCCGAAGTGATCTCGTGGTGGAGCGCCGTAAGTGCCCGGGACCGTTCCCTTTTTACCGTACCGGGCACGTCTGGCATAGCCGTGGCCGGCGTACCCGGGCGGGCGGAAAAACGGGTTATGTTTACTTTCAGCGGGCGACAGGTTATCAGATTGTCCATAGTGAGCCGGAAGTCTTGATCGGACTCGGTAGGGAAACCGACAATGTAGTCCGTCGAAAAGGTGATGCCCGGAACATGGTCTCGCAGCCTGCCGATCAATGCACAATATTCCTGTGCGGTATATGGCCGGTTCATGAGGCCGAGAATACGGTCCGAGCCAGACTGTACGGGTATATGTGCAAACCGATATATACGAGGCAACAGGAGCATGTCGATCATCTCCGGGACGATGTCGGCGATCGAGAACGGGTTCATCATGCCGATACGTACCTTGAAGTCGCCAGGCACGTCGTTTATCTGCCGGATGAGACCGGGCAGTCGACCGCCGATATCCATACCGTATGCGCCCGTGTCCTGGGCCGTGAGGAAGATCTTCAGTAGCGCCTGCCTGTACCGCCCTGCGGACAGCAGCTACAATATCTGCGGGAGAACGGCTGTGCAGGTCGCCCCGGGCTCGCCGGACGATGCAGTAAGAGCATTGGCCGCGACAGCCTTCGGCGATCTTGACGATGGCGGTACGGCCGGATATAGTCAATGGCATGCTGTCCCCGCCTGCCAGCCCCAGTAGCCGGAGCACGGGCCCGGCGCCAGGCGCTTCCGCGCGCTCGCAGCCAGGAAGCATATCGGCCTGTACCGCGGCCATGCATCCGGCCACTATCACACGCCTGCCACTATGGCGGCCAATGGCTTTGAGCATCGCCAGAGAAGTATGCTGTGTCACGGCACAGGTGTTGACGATGACGGCATCGGCATCGGCAGGGTTGTCTACAATCACGCTGCCTGACTCTATGATTGCCTCACGCATCGCCGACGAGTCCGCCTCGTTGGCCGTGCACCCGTAGGTCTCGACATATACCTTCATCTTACCCCGGAATATGGATGCGACCCGTAAAAAGCTTTTCACAGAGGCTTCCGTGTAACAATTTATAAGCCATTGCGGGGCAACTTTCCTTCGATGGAAGCGATGGAGAAGATCATCGAAGACGCCACCGTCGAGCTGATACGGCGTGCCGTTACCTCGCTGCCGCCGGACGTCGTCGCGGCGCTGGAAGCAGCCCGGACGTCGGAGACAGAGACGGTAGCCCGACGCGAGCTCGGCATCATGATCGAGAATGTCAGAGAGGCGGGAAAGTGTACGCTGCCGATGTGTCAGGACACCGGAATACCGGTCTTTTTCGTCAGCATGGGCCGGCAGCGGGTTCCCGGGCTTGAAAATGCGCTCGCCCGCGCGGTGCGACGGGCCACGGAAGAAGTGCCACTACGGAGGAACGTGGTCGATCCGCTGACGCGCGCCAACACCGGCGATAACACAGGGATAAAAATGCCATATATAACGTACTCGTTCAATGACACTGATTATCTGGAGATCGCTTACATGCCCAAGGGGGCAGGCTCGGAAAACATGAGCGCGCTGGCCATGCTCAACCCTTCCGACGGGGTGGCAGGCATCAAACGATTCGTCGTGGACGCGATCGTCCGGGCGGAAGGAAAGCCATGTCCCCCGGTCATCGTCGGGGTAGGCATCGGCGGCAGCGCGGACGCTTGCATGGCACTGGCAAAAAAAGCCCTGATGCGACCGGCAGGTTCGAAAAACCCGGCCGCAGCCTACGCCAGCCTGGAGGCGGAACTGCTGGGACAGATCAACATGACTGGCATTGGCCCCATGGGCCTCGGCGGCAGGACGACAGCACTGGCGGTCCATATCGAGCGGGCCGATTGCCACACCGCAAGTCTGCCGGTGGGCATTAACCTGCAGTGCTATGCGGCGCGCAGGGCGTCCATGCGAGTCTACGGGGACGGCAGAGTCGCGTACGGGGGCGAGTGAATGGAATATCACTTGCAGACGCCTCTTTCGCGGTCGGAGGCAGAGAAGCTGAAGATCGGCGATACCGTGTACCTGACCGGTACGCTGTTAACCGCCCGGGATAAAGCGCACATCCGCATGGCCGAGTATTTTGCGGCGGAGAAGACGCTGCCCTTCGACCTTGAAAACACAGCCCTCTTCCACGGGGCACCCATAGTCCGGGAAAAGGACAGCGGATGGGAGATCGTGGCTATCGGGCCGACGACCAGCGCCCGCATGAACAGTCTTGAGCCTGCCGTTATCAGGCACGGCGCCCGGCTGATCATCGGAAAGGGTGGCATGGGCGGGGAAGTCCTGAAAACCCTGCACGACCAGGGCTGCGCATACCTGTCGATGACCGGAGGCGCGGCTGTGCTGGGCGCCCGTATGGTCCGAAAGGTCGTCGACGTCGAGTGGAAAGACCTCGGGCTGGCCGAGGCCGTCTGGGTCCTCGACGTGGAGCGTTTCGGGCCGCTGACGGTGACCATGGACGCTCACATGGGCGACCTCTACGGAGAAGTCAGGTCGCGAGTCTCGGAAAATATTAATGCTATGCGCTCCAACAAATAATGGATAAGAAGGAGGTGAGGCGCGATGTGTAGCGCCGGTGGCATCAATCTCGACGTGGACCTCGAAGGGGTCAAGTTCAAGAGGTACAAGTGCAAGGACTGCGACACGACTTTCAAAGGCGCGGGCAAGCACCCGACCTGTCCTTCCTGCGGCTGTGAGGACGTCGAGCTGGTAGAGTGAGCCAGTCCCGGGACCTCAAGCCAGGAGAAATCATCTTTTTGACCGACGGCAAAAACACCGTAGGCGCCGTCAAAGCCTCGACTACGAGGCATGTTTTTATCGAGACTGAATCCGAGGAGCTGGTGCAGTTCCTGGAGGAGGACGACCTGATCGCTGCGTCCGCCTTCTATGGCGGAGAGGAAGCGAAACAGGCGATCTCCTGCATGATCTATCTGGTCCGGCAAGGCCATATGACGCTGCTTGTGCTCCCGAAGAGCCATCCGGCCACACGACGCCTGCAGATAGTGATCTCCGCAGGAACGGATATACGGCTGACCTCCTGCATCGTCCCCGGCACCCATCCCGAACAGGACGTGCTCTGCGGCAGGGGAGGACTGGACGGCCTGACATTGCGGGGAACCCCGGGAGGCATTGCCATCGAAGGCGACGACAGCGGCGTCGTCACAGAAACAAGGGCTTGCTTATTTTACAGAAATATAAAATAAAAAGTAGATGAAAATTAGTATAAAAATGAGTATCAGGGGATACCGAAATATTCCCTCAGCCTGGGCTCGTTAAGCTTGAGACGGATCTTCGGCCTTCCGAACGGGGTTTTTACGCTCTCTTCCGCTACAACGCTGAGGTTGACCAGGAAGTCCTTTCTGCGGGAAAATGTCGCTTTGGAGGCTACGCCGGTGTCTTCGCCCCACTGGACGACATCATAAAAAAGCTCACCGTTTTTCGCCGCCGCTAACAATGCAATAGAAACTTTATCGATAGCTTTAGTCTTCAGGACAGAGTACCGGGTGTCATCGAAGGCCTTGCTGTACATGATAAAGTCAACTATCGTCTGCTCGGACATGTATCCCGACATCGAAGCGACTATATCGTTTAATTTCATAATTTTAATGTTTGCATTACCGGTAATAAAGTTTGTGTTACAAAATGAAAAAAAATCCATGGACTTACTCGGCTTGCGCCTGATACAACCGACATAACGGCCGCAACCGGTCTACAGGCATGGTGACTCATTTTTTGTGTAGGCACATGAACCTTTCGACACAAAGGCCACGAAGGCCACGAGGTACACGACGTCCTATTATAAGAAGTGGCAATTCGAAGCCCTTTCCGGTTAAAACGTTGTGTACATTGTGGCCTTTGTGGCCTTTGTGTTGAAAGGGTCACAAGCGTATGTAGTATTAATAGAAAAAGGGTAACGCGGGCACTGGCCGGCCCGCGGTCGTCTCATATCAGGCCAACGAGCTCTTTAAGGAGGCCGGGGTTCCGGACCACGATCTCTTTGACGAGCTTCGGGATGGTCACATTCTCCAGCTCGACGCCTTTCAGGGAGTGCGTCACTGCGTTCATGGTGCTGTCGTTGACGCGCGTCACGACCTCCTTGATCTTGTAATTCTTGTCGAGCGACTTGCCCAGCTCCTCGCGGACCAGCCTGTCGTACTTCGTCAGCACTCTCGCCGAGACGTCCCCGCCCTTGATGGATTCGGCGATGACATTGCCTGCGATCCGGCCGCTGGCCATGGCGTTGATGATGCCGCCGCCGGTGATCGGGTCCGACACGTGGCCGGCGTCGCCCACCAGGACCATGCCGCCGGTCGAGAGCTTCGGCAGCATGCCGCTGACCGGCACCGCGCCTACCACCGTCTCGAGGATCTTGCCCTCGGGGAATTTCCATTCGGCGAACTCGCGGATATACTGGATGGGGTGCTTGCCCTTATAGTGTGATCCCAGCATGCCCATGCCCACATTGGCTTCGCGCTTGCCCTTCGGGAACACCCAGACATAGCCGCCGGGGGCGTATTTACTGCCAAGGTAGAAGTCACACGACGTCGGGAGGATGTCGATGTCGGTCATCAGGAACTGGGCGCAGGTCTCGACGTCCTTGAGCTTCAGCGTGGTGTTGATGCCGGCCCAGCGGCCGACCTTCGACTCGACTCCGTCTGCGGCAACTACAATCTTTGCGCGGGCCTCGAAGTCGTTGCCCCGCTGCTTGCCCTTTATTCCTGCGACAGTACCATTCTCGATGAGCAGCCCGGTCGCCTGTGTCTTGACCTGGACCTCGGCCCCCGCTTTTGCCGCAGTCTTGGCCACAGCCCGGTCGAAGATTTTCCTCTCCAGCACGTAGCCGACCTCGTTGCCCGCCATCTTCTCGGTAAGCTCGATACAGGTGCCGTCAGGGGAGAATATCCGTGCCTCCTTGATGTCGGCGCATATCCATTTCGGGTCCGGGTCCATGAACTCGGCCAGGCCGGCC
The DNA here is from genome assembly GCA_963769045.1 of uncultured Methanocellaceae archaeon. Taxonomy (GTDB): domain Archaea; phylum Halobacteriota; class Methanocellia; order Methanocellales; family Methanocellaceae; genus Methanocella_A. The sequence continues at coordinate 78,246 of CAVYKK010000027.1, read as the reverse complement.
TTGCCCACGCCCTCAGCGCAACGGATCGGGTCGCCGATTTCCTGGCGCTTCTCGATGAGCAGCACATCCAGTCCGTGTTGTGCCGCCGTCCTCGCAGCCAGCGAGCCCCCCGGGCCGCCGCCGACCACGATCACGTCATACTCACTCTTCATCCTTCACCAGCTCCAGCGCGCCCATCGGGCAGACCTTGGTGCAGATGCTGCAATTATTGCAGTTCACGTCGATCTCGATGAACGTCTCGATCAGGTCTATGGCGTTCTGAGGGCACGCGCCCACGCACGCGCCGCAGTAACCGCACCTGTAGCGGTTCACGGTAATCATGTCTTTTCCTCCAGCGGGACTTCCAGCAGTCTCTTCAGGTATGTCTCCAGATCTCTGAGCTCATGCTCATAGTTCTGAATGTTCTCTATATGCTCGCGCAGGCCTGGTGTCGGGACGATCTTTGTATTGACCTTCATCACGAGGCTCAACTGACCGAGCACCACGGCAACGTAATCGTCGTGGACGGTCTTGAGTACCATCCGGAAGATCTCGTCGAGATCCGCGCGGCTCGAATAATAATATTTACGGCTGTCCTGCCGCCTGCGCTTGTTGATCAGGCCTACCCTGACCAGCTCGTCCAGCGCGGAGCTGACCGCCGGGACCGAATAGCCGGTGAACTCGCTGATCTCGTCCTGCGTCATCTCCTCGACAGACAGGAGGATCGAGCCGAACACCCTGCCGTGGACGTCGCCCATCCCGCGTATCTTGAACAGTGCCTCAAAGGTCCCGAGGATTGCCTCTCTCTCCTTAAGGATGTCAGGGTATGTTTTGGTCATCAAGCACATAGAGTATGCACATATATTTATAGTTTTTTGAATTTTCAGAAAATACAAAAATAACCATGCGTAAGTACAGTCGAAGGTAAATAAGTCCGTGTGTATCCCATTCGTCCGGCTCCGGGGCGGCCGTCGCGCGCGGGTGGATGAAAAATCCTTCAACCGTCTAAAAGCCCGAATGCCTTCAGGGCAGCTTCGGCCTCGATCCTTGCGGCCTCCTTAGAGGGCAACGCCGGGGCGCAGGAGCTGTCGATGAACTCCGGCTCCGCGATACAGAGCGCTGGTGTGGCCGGGAAACGTCCGGCGAGCTTCAGTACGACATCATAGCCATCTGTGCTGAAACCAATGACGGTGAAACCCCTTGCAGCCACGCTAACCCTGCGGACGCTGGCGGAAAGATGCAACAGCCGGAGCACCGTATCGACATAGTCCCGTTCTATATTCTCAGAAAAGATCTCATGCCCCGCTGAATAAACACTTCCTCCGGCATAGCCTTCGGCCCCCCTCAAAGCATCGACAATGGCCTTAACCGCCATCCATGTCACCGGCCATCTTGAAAGCCACGTACAGCCATGCCGATGATGCGAATGCAGCGCATCCTGCCACCAGTATGCCGATATCGGCCGCAGCAAGTGCCTCGGGCCAGGCGGCCCCGGGGAATAACGCTATGGCTGACAGGGTAATCGCACTCGAACCCAACAGTCCGAATACGAAGAACCATGTGCCCGCTTTCCTGGTGACATAGTATTGAATGGCGACCGCGACGATGGCTGTAGCGGCAGTGGCTGTTTCAACAGTTTCAGGCGGCATGGCCATAGAACCTCACCCACAGGACGCCGGAGATGATCACTACCATGCAGTACGCCAGCAGTGCGTTACTGACATTCACCGGCCGGAACGCGGATAAAACCTCCGCCAGCCCTGGCCCTGACAGCGCCATCGCCGCCACGTAAGCGGCCTTGAACGAGGCGATGCCGACGGAACGCAGGAACGTCCGGCCGATGGCCGCTGTCAGGCATAGCGAGCCGGCTATCGCGGCTACGCCGCTTAATACCTTCACCGCTGCCTCATACCCATCGGGAACTGCGATGTCGTCAGGGTTTATGCATCCTGCAATAACAATGGCTGCAACAACGGCCAGGCCTGTAAACTGCAGCGTGAGCGAAGGCATATGCAGGTATATGTCGGCAGACTTCTTATATATTTTCATGTTGATGCACATTAGTCACGGTTTCCCGGTGGGTTTATTACATATAGAGCTAATGAACACTCGATGAGCGACCGCGGACCCCATAGAAGAGGCTGCCTGATCAGTATCGAGGGCATCGACGGGGCCGGCAAGTCCACGCAGATCAAAATGCTGGGCGACTGGCTCCGGGACAACGGCGTCGATGCGGTTATACTGAAGGAACCGACGGACGGCCAATACGGCCGTGAGATCAGGAGCAATGCGACCGCACATAAACCCACTACCCCACAGGAGGAGATGCGGCTGTTCATGATGGACCGCAGGGAAGACGTGGCAAAGAACATACTCCCGGCGCTGAAATCCGGCAAAGTGGTCGTCATGGACCGCTATTACCAGTCCAACATGGCTTACCAGGGCGCCCGGGGCCTCGACCCGTGGCAGATAGAGACGGAGAATGAGCAGTTTTCGCCGATGCCCGACCTGGTCATCGTGCTGGACATTGATCCTTCCAGCGGGCTGTCGCGCATTACCAATTCCAGGAAGACGGCGCTGGACTCTTTTGAGAAAGAAGATTACTTGAAAAAGGTCCGTGAGATCTTCCTGGCGATCGGCCGGAAGCCTAACGGAGTAATTATCAACGCAGAGCGACAGCCTGAAGCGGTGCACGATTCAATTATCAGGGCTATAAAAGAGCGATTGCCCGGCATATTTTGCTGATATAAGGCTTTGGCCATGCCCATGTGGCTTGCCCGCCTGTGCAAACGCGCACGTGCGCGAGCGAGCGGCCGGGCAGGATTGCCTGTACAGCCCTGGCGCTTTTGGCTTCCTTAGCAACCGTTATTATAGCAAAAAGCTCGACACGAGCACAATCCCCGTCGACAGGATTCCAATAATCGCCATGACTTTTACCAGCGGCCGTTCGATATATTTCAGCGCCGCATAGCAGAGCGCCAGGTATGGCACAAGTGTCGCGATCACCGACGCGCTGGCCAGGAGCGAGAAGTCGCGGGTGACAAACAGCAGGATCACGGTGGCGATCGTGCAGATGATGACAGTAAATACGGGGATGCCTTTGCGCTCGAAGGTCAGCGGCCTCCAGTATTTTGCGGAGAAGCTCTCCATGACCAGCGACGTGCCGAGCAGATAGGCGTTGAGCGCCGACAGCATCGAGACGATGGCGACGAAGGCGACGACCACGCCCCAGCCGCTGAAGAAATGATCGACGGCATAGGAGATTGGCGTCATTGTGGAGGCCAGCGCATCGGTGCCTACGCTGCCGATGAGCGCGAAGTTCAACGCCAGGTAGATCACTGTCACCGCGACGAACACGTATATCAGCGAGCGAGGCACCGTATGCTCCGGGTCGCGCACCGCTTTAGAAGGGATGGCCGAGAGCTCGAAGCCGGTGAAGCACCAGTAAATGACAACGGCACTCTTCAGGAAGTCCATGCCGTGAGTGCTCATGGGCAGGAAGTTGTCGGCGCTGATAAACGGGAACAGCAATATCGGGATGACAAGCAGCGGCAATATCTTGATCACGGTCAGGAAGTCTTCGATCCTGGCGGCCAGCGCGATGCCGATCAGGTTCAGCAGCCCGAACCCCACGACCAGCCCGGCCTCGAGAGCGACGGGCGGGACGCCGTCTATTTTCACGATATCGCCGATCGCTGCCGCTATAGTGGCGACACCCAGCACGCCGGAGATAATGTAAAGCGCAATAGTCGCAGTGGCTACCGGCGCGCTAAACGATTTCTCGAAGATCGAATAGAACGCCCCGGTCACCGCGTACTTGCGGGCCAGTACCGTCAGGCACCCTAACACCGCGCCAAAGGAGATTACGCACAGCAGCCAAGCGAGGAGTGAACTGGGCCCGGTCATGCCTGCGGCAACCGCCGGCACCACGAAGATACCCGAACCGATAGTGCCCCCGACGCCGAGGCCTACCAGGTCGACGAGGCCCAGCGGCTTGTCTTTCTTCTTCCGGATGATGCGCTTCATCGGTATGAAGCGTTTCACTCCGTTGCCTCCTGCATCATCCTGACGGCTTCTTCGGTGTAATACCCGTAGAAGGCTGTCGCCGGCAACGTGAGAAGCAGTGTGGCCACGAAGCCCAGGAACGCCAGCAGGGCGACCACGAGCAGCCCGACATAGGGTGTCGATCCCATCTCGACGTGGCCCAGTATAGAGTCTGTGATGTATATCATCAGATACATTGCCACCAGCACGGCTGGCAGATAGAAGGCCAGTGCCAGCGTCGAAAGAGAAAAGTCTACGGCGAGCTTGATGGACATGTACCCGATGGTGAGATCGCCCCGGGACCGCATCAGTGACTGATATGCTCGCAATGCCTGTCGAAACGTCAGCTTACGCTCGTGCTGGAGAGCGAAAATCGCGTCCATTCCCGATTGTATGATCATGCCTGCTATAGAAGCAGTGACAAAGGTGATGGCATAGGCGATCAGGATAAGAGTGAAAGTTTCAGGCTCGACGAAGAGCACGAACAACGGCAGCACAAAGGCCGCTGCAATGAGGAGAAAACCCGCACCGGTCAGCAGCCTGGTGCCACGGTAGTAGGGCCGTATCCTTCGCATCTCTACGATGACAGGATCGACGCTGGGGCTTTTTGTGATCTGTGCCCGGTAGACGGCCAGCCACCTTCGCGGACGGAAAGGAAAAAGCAGGCGGCGCATATGCTGCCATGCGTTTTTCGCCGCAAGCCCGGCCGATGGTTCTGGCATAGCTTGTGAGATGGCTTTTTGGAGTAAAATACATGCCGGTCATTCGGAGGACGCGGAGGCCCCGAGAGGTTGGAGTCCGCAAAGGTTTGCGAGAGGTCACAGAGCTCAGCACAGAGGTCACAGAGGTCACAGAGGACGACACAGAGGACTTTTAAGGAAAAGGCTGGTTGGAGCCCTGTTATAAAAACAAACCTCTGTGAATACCTCTGTGACCTCTGTGACCTCTGTGGTGAAACTCTGTGACCTCTCGCAAACCTCTGGGGCCTCATTTCCCGCAGGTGCAAGGATTGGCACCGCAGCGGGGGCATTTGAGGGGATACTTGGAAAGACAGGCGTCTTCGACATCGATATCGAGCATGTTGGCGATGGAGACCATCCAGGCAAAAACGTCAGCCATTTCGTGGGCGATCTGCCCCTTGTCCTGCTGGCGGAGTGCTTCGGCCAGCTCGCCGGTCTCCTCGAAGAACCAGAGGTATGTCTTCTCGGTGCCACGGGCGTCGTCGTTCTTGCCGTAGATCTCCTTCATCAGCCGCTGGAACTCGCGTATCTCCATGTCAGGGCCTCACGGGGATGCCTTTCGAGCGCAGGTATGCCTTTGCCTGCCCGATGGTGTATTCGCCGAAATGGAAGATGCTGGCCGCGAGGGCCGCATCGGCGTCAGCGCAGGCGAACGCCTCGTACATGTGCTCGATGTTGCCGGCGCCGCCGGAGGCGATCACCGGTATCCGCACCGCTTCGCAGACCGCTTTCGTGACACAAATGTCATAGCCGTCCTTTGTCCCGTCGGTGTCCATGCTGGTGAGCATGATCTCGCCGCTGCCGAGCTCCTCCACCTGCCTCGCCCACTCTATCGCATCGATGCCAGTCGGTTTTCTGCCGCCGTAGATGACGACCTCGTACCAGGCGGGGGTGCCATCCTTCTTTTTGATTATGTTCCGGGCATGCGGGTCGTCGAGATTGGCGTTGCTCCGGCAGTCGATCGCGGTGACGATGCACTGGGAGCCGAAGATGTCGGACGCTTCTTTGATGAAAGAGGGGTTCTTGACTGCAGACGTGTTCACCGTAATCTTGTCTGCGCCCGCCCTGAGGATGCTACGGATATCGCCGATGGTCTTGATGCCGCCGCCCACGGTCATAGGTATAAAAACCTCATTCGCCGTACGCTCGATCACGTCGATCATGGTCGCCCGGCCTTCGTGTGACGCGGTAATGTCTAAAAAGACGAGCTCGTCGGCGCCCTGCTCGTTGTAGGCGCGCGCCAGCTCCACGGGGTCTCCCGCCCGGCGCAGGTTCACGAACTCTACGCCCTTGACCACGCGGCCGCCATCGGGACCGATGGTCACGTCGAGACAGGGAATGACCCTTTTGGTGAGCATGTTAACCACGAGGGTTTTATGTGATGATGATCTATATATTTAATGGTAAGACTATGCTTGGCGGTTTATTCGGCTCCAAGGTTTGCGCGAATTGCGGCAAACCGATTGAAGGCAGTAAAGCTGTGAAGTACGGAGGAAAGAGCTTCTGTTCCCAGCGTTGTGCTGACATTTACAAGCATAAGGAACTCGGTAAGATGGAAAAATAAGCATTGGACACGGAGGGCACGGAGGCCACTAAGGGCACGAAGGATTCAGCCTGTCCATCATAATGAAAAGTCGATTACTCTTTTAAAAATTATCAAAGCGTTTTTGCCATTTCGTCGAGCGGCAATAGTATCTTAGTGCCCTCCGTGGCCTCTGTGCCCTCCGTGTCCAATGCCTAGCCGAACCGGCCGGTGTAAACGACGGCCGACGGGTCCATTGACTTCAGGAAGTCCAGCGAGTAGTAGCGGAGATATACGCTGACCGGCAGCGAGATGACGGCCATTATGATAATCAGCAGCAACAGTCCTGCCAGGATAGCCAGCACGAAGAAGGCTGCTATCAGTATGCTTATTTTTGCTGTCTCGACCACTGCCAGGACCATGAGGATACCTATGGCGAAGAAGATCGCGAGGAAGAACAGGGAGACAATGCCCAGGACAAGGCCTATGGCGATCTCCAGCACCCAGCGTACGATAACGTATACGAGGAACTCCAGCGGGTCCTTTTTGACCATCCCGGCGACGCTACGGATAGCCTGCCGGAGGCCCATGCCATTGAAATACATGAGCGGCACGCCGAAATCGTAAAAGAAACCGATGACAAGGCCTATCAGGATGCTGAACCCGACGATGAATAAAATCCCGATGATGACGGCAAAGATGACCGCAAGGAGTCCCACCGTCGACAATGAAGAGACGTTGCCGGTGCCGATCGCCCACAACAGCGCCAGCGCCATGACCGCGATGATGCCGCCGATGACCGCCAGCGAGATAATGCCCGCCGCAATGTTGAACAGGAACACCTTGAAGCCCCGGCTCATGTTGTCTTTGAAGGGCTGGACGATCCGCACGTTGCCTGTGGTCAGTGCGTTGATAAGGACGAACGAGAAGACGCCGCGCAAGTAAGAAAAGAGCAGCGAAATAGCCACCAGGACAAGGACAATCAGCAGGATGAATATAACGAGAGTGGTATCGGACAGTATCTGGCTAAAATCGTATGACGGAAGGTTGCTCAGGTCTGACCGGTTCATGCTGTACTGCAGAACGTTGCCCGGGCTGGATATCCCGGCGCCGCTGCCTACGAAGAACGTAATGATGACGAGCTTTATCCACAAGCCGATGTCGAAAGGCTCCAAAAGAAGTTTTTTCGTCTTCTCGAAAGCCGTGGTCACCGGCCTGAACGCATGCAGCTCAGTCATATGTCCAGAATAGCGCGTTCTAAATATAAAAGAGCCACGGTGATATTCGTGAACTTTCCGGGTTTTTGGGCATCGGTTGTGATAACACTGGCATGCACCACTCTGCGCTAATACCACAAAGACATAGTCATTCGTGAAATGTTTTTGTTCAGGCTGGTGACCCTTTCAACACAAAGGCCACAATGGCCACAAAGGACACAACGTACATTTAATAAACGGGCAATGGCAGCCTCTCCTGTAAGGGACGTCGTGTACATTGTGGCCATCGTGGCCTTTGTGTCGAAAGGGTCAGGCTCCCGAACAAAAAGATACACGAATGACCAGGTCTTCGCGGTATAAGTGCAGCATTGCGCGTGCAAATGATATTAGTAGAAATGCAAAAAATTATTTATCCAAAAATAGAAGGTAGGCCATGATCAGGTAGCCGAGCACCATCATCCCGAGGGCGATGTACCAGCATACGATCATGGCTTTTGCCTGGTTTTCCCGGTCATAGGCGAGCGCTTTGAGCTCTTCGATCGAGGGCAGTCTCAAGCTTTGAGATTGCATCATGCTTTGATCTTCTTGAGGCGGAACGTCTCTTCGCGCTCCATTTCCTCAAGCCTGAGCTTGATGAACTGCTCCGCGTCCTTGAGCTCGGGTATGACCTTGAACTCGAGTGCATTGACACGGCGTTTTGTCTTCTCGATGTCGTCGAGCAGCTTTTTCATGGCCGACTCGATCTCGGCGGAGACGATGATCTGCTCGACAAGACGCTCGTACCCTTCGGCGGCTTCGTCGATACGCGACGAAGTGCCAATAATGCCGTAGCCACGGTCCTGGACCTGCTTCTGGATGCCGGACGACTCGATCTTCGGCACGACCACGCCCATGACGTTCTTGCTCTCGAGGTTGATCTCGGGCTGCTCCTTGAGGGCGAAGGCGGCGGACATGACCGCCACGTTGCCTTCGACGGCCCTGGCAATGGCTATCTTCTGGGCAGCATCGCTGTAGGACTTCATGAGCTCTGCCCGGGCGTTCTTGGCCTTGTCCATGATCTCGAAAAATTCCATGATCAGGCCGTCACGCTTCATCTTCAGGAGCTTGTGACCGGACTGCGAGAGCACGATCTTCTTCTTCAGCTCGAGGAGCTCGGAACGGGTCGGCTTAATGTTATCCTTAATAGCCATTGTCGCACCTTATGCCGCTTTCTTCTTCTTCGACGGGTGGTACTTGTCGATGTACTTGTTGTCGATCTTGTTCAGCGCATTGATCGGCAGTGCAGCCAGCAGTTCCCACGAGAGGTCCAGCGTCTGCTCGATGCTCCGGTCCTCTTCGCGGCCCTGGCGGACGAATTTGTCCTCGAAGGCGTCGGCGAAGTCCAGGAACATCCTGTCTCTCTCCGACAGTGCGTCCTTGCCCACGATGGCCACGAGGCCACGCAGGTCCTTACCCTCGGCGTATGCCGAGTAGCACTGGTCGGACACCGCCTTGTGGTCTTCCCTGGTCTTGCCGGGGCCGATGCCCAGGTTCATGAGCCGGGACAGAGACGGCGACACGTTGATGGGCGGGTAAATGCCCTTGCGGTGCAGGTCTCTCGCGACCACGATCTGGCCTTCGGTGATGTAGCCGGTCAGGTCAGAGATCGGGTGAGTAATGTCGTCGCCGGGCATGGTGAGGATGGGCAATTGCGTAATCGAGCCCTTCTTACCCTCGATGATGCCCGCACGCTCGTAGTTCATGGCCAGGTCGGTGTACATGTAACCGGGGTAGCCACGACGGCCGGGCACTTCTTCACGGGCCGCGCCGATCTGACGCAGCGCCTCGCAGTAGTTGGTCATGTCTGTGTAGATGACCAGCACGTGCATGTCGTGCTCGAATGCCAGGTACTCGGCGGTCGTCAGTGCCAGCCTCGGGGTAATGATACGCTCGATGGCCGGGTCGTCGGCGAGGTTCAGGAACACTACGGACCGCTCAAGGGCGCCGGTCCTCTCGAAGTCTTTCATGAACGTCTGCGCCTCTTCGGCCGTTATGCCCATGGCGCAGAATACGACTGCGAACGGCTCGGTGCTGCCGACCACTTTGGACTGACGGGCGATCTGCAGCGCAATTTCATTGTGCGGCAGGCCTGAGCCCGAGAAGATCGGGAGCTTCTGGCCACGCACCAGCGTGTTCATGCCGTCGATGGTCGAGATGCCGGTCTGGATGAAGTCCTTGGGCTGCTTGCGGGCATACGGATTGATGGCTGCGCCCACGATGTCCAGTTTCTTCTCCGGGATAATGGCGGGGCCGCCGTCAAGCGGGTCACCCGCACCGGACAGGATCCTGCCCAGCATGTCTTTGCTGACAGGCATTTTGATGGTCTCGCCGAGGAAGCGTACGCCGCTTTCCCTGCTGATGCCTGCCGTGCCCTCGAAGACCTGGACGACGACAACCTCATTGGACGTGTCGAGCACCTGGCCACGCTTAATACTGCCATCCGAGAGCTGGATATTCACCAGCTCCTGGTAGCTGACGGGCTCCGTCTTCCGGACAAAGACCAGCGGGCCGGCTATTTCCGATATTGTCTTGTATTCCTTCATTTAAGCCGCCTCCATCGCCTTGAACTCGGCCTGCATTTCCTTGTCCACGCCTGCCAGGAACTTCTCGAAGTCGGCCTCGAACTTGACCTTGGCCATGCTGTCCTTCGATTTTGAGGCCAGTATCCTGTTCATCGGCACGCCTGCGGCCAGAGCCTTCTTTGCGTAGTCGCCCCAGACCATGATCGACTGGAGCATCATGAACTGCTTCTTCATGCTGCAGAACGTGTCTACCTCGTGGTATGCGTTCTGCTGCAGGAAGTATTCACGGATCATACGTGCAATCTCGAGCGTAAGCTGCTGATCTTCCGGCAGCGCGTCGGAACCGACCAGCTGCACGATCTCCTGCAGCTCGGATTCCCGCTGCAGCAACTCCATCGACCGCACCTTGAGCTTGTTCCAGTCCGGCGAGACGTTGTTGTCATACCAGTTCTTCAGCGAGTCCTGGTACAGCGAATAGCTGTTCAGCCAGTTGATAGCGGGGAAGTGTCTGCGCTGGGCCAGCTTGGCGTCCAGCGCCCAGAATACCTTCACGATACGGAGGGTGTTCTGCGTGACCGGCTCGGAGAAGTCTCCGCCCGGAGGGCTCACTGCGCCGATGACTGTGACGCTGCCCTGGTCGCCCCTCTCGGTGATGACACGGCCGGCTCTCTCATAGAACTCGGACAGCCTTGCCGCAAGGTAAGCGGGATAGCCTTCTTCACCGGGCATCTCTTCGAGACGCGAGGAGATTTCTCTCATTGCCTCGGCCCACCGCGAGGTGGAGTCTGCCATCAGCGAGACACCGTAGCCCATGTCACGGTAATATTCCGCGATGGTGATACCTGTGTACACGGAGGCTTCTCTTGCCGCCACAGGCATGTTGGACGTATTGGCGATCAGCACGGTCCGGTCCATGAGCGGGTTACCGGTCTTCGGGTCGGTCAGGTGCGGAAACTCGGACAGCACTTCGGTCATCTCGTTGCCACGTTCACCGCAGCCTATGTAGACGACGATCTCGGCGTCAGACCACTTGGCCAGCTGCTGCTGGGTGACAGTCTTGCCGCTGCCGAAGGGGCCGGGAATTGCCGCCGTGCCGCCCTTGGCGATCGGGAACAGGCCGTCGAGAATCCTCTGGCCGGTGATCAATGGGATGTCCGGCATGAGCTTTTCCTTGTACGGCCTTGGCCGCCTGACGGGCCACTTATGCATCAGTTTCAGTTCGGTGCCGTTGGCGAGATGTCCGATGACATCCTCTACCGTATATTCGCCGGCAGTGAGATCCTTGATGGTCGTCTCAGGCGTTCCGGGCGGCACCATGATCTTCTGTACGATGGTCTTGGTCTCCTGGACGGTGCCGATAATGCTGCCGCCCTTGACCTTGTCGCCCGCCTTTGCGGTGGCGACGAATTTCCACTTGTTGGTCCTGGACAGGCCGGGAGCCGTGACACCTCTCGTGATGAAGTTGCCCATGCTCTTCATCAGTACGGGAAGCGGCCTCTGGATGCCGTCATAGATGGATGTAAGCAGGCCGGGCCCGAGCTCGACCGACAGTGCTGCGCCGGTGTTCTCTACCGGCTCGCCGGGCCTGATGCCGGAGGTATCCTCGTAGACCTGGATGATGGCCTTCTCGTTGTCGATCTCGATGACCTCACCCATGAGTCCCTCCTTGCCGACCTTCACCACGTCGTACATACGGGCGTTGAGGCCAATTGCGGTCACCACCGGACCGGCAACGCGATAAATTGTTCCTTGTTGACTCATGATTAACACCTTTGATGATATTCGATTACAGTTACTCCCTGGCGCATTTTACACAATGCGTTGCGCATTGCACACAATGCGCCAGTCACTTCCACAGGTCGACGCCTATGGCGCGGCGGATTTTCTCCCGCAGCCCGGACTCTTCCGTGCCCCCGATGGCGATGAACGTGGGCTCGACCGACTCGTCGATGGTCCTCTGCAGGCCCGGGGGCAGCTTTTTAAGGTCGTTCGCGTGGAGCACGATGACGCCGAGGTTTTTGTCATCCATGCACTTCCGGATGCGTTCCTCGAGTTCTTTATCGTCCTTCACGTCGAACGTGCTTCGTATCCCCGCCAGCCTGAAGCCGACGATGAAATCGCTTCTGCCAATGACGGCTATCTCCATCAGATCACCAGCTGGCTCTTGATCACGTCGTCGCTGAGCTGCATTTCCTTACCCCTCGCGATGGTGCGGATGTTGTTGACCTCCACGTTCTTCCTGATCGCATAGCCGAGAATCGGCGTAATCGACAGGGGATACAGGTGTGAGATCTTTTCCGCATAGCCCATCTGTTCCTTATACAGTGCCACTTCCACCGCGTTTAGCGACTTCGTTTCCCGGTACTGCTCTACTGCGTCGGCGATGTCGCCCCAGTACGGGTACTCCTTCAGCATGCTCACGAACTCTTCGAAGCCAGGCGTCTGGGCGAGCTTGCGCAGGTCGTCCATCCGGAGCCTGGCGCCGCCGGGGATCAAATATCCCATGATTTTCTCGCTCTCCATCCCGGCCCTCTTGAGCCGGAACAGGGTCCGCAGGTTCGTGAAGTCGATCTCCCGCCTGACGAAAGTGATGAACAGCTCGTCAGCCTTGGTATTGGGGATCGACAGCGAAGTGATGTTCGCGTAGTAGACCCGGTCCAGGCTGTTCTCGAGCTCGGCAATGGTATGCGTCTTGTTATAGGAGTCCAGCGCGTCCTGGAGCGGCTTGTAGAAGATCGTCCCTGCCAGCCCGTCGATTACTTCGGGTATCCCTGGCTTCTTGATGAGCTCCTGCAGCTCCGATAGGCGCAGGCTGCCCGCGGGCACGAGCGTCTCCCGGATTTCGTCGTCCGTCGCACCGAAGAACTTACCCCGGAGGATGGACTTGATATTCCAGGCGTCCCATCGCATGAGGTAGGCCCCCATGAGCGTCTTCAGCTCACCCTGGCAGAATCCCAGTATATCATTCATCTCTCTGGCCAGGTTCAGGTTTAGCGCGTACTCGACCAGGTCGATGCCGCTATGCCTGGTAGCCAGCTCGTCGATCTCCTGCTTATACCTGCTTTCCTCGATGAACCGGTTGATCTCAGGCACAGTCATCTGGAGTAGCTTCAGGTAGGTATCCCTGGGAAACAGGAATGCCTTCCTTGCTTTGACCCTCGTGGTCGCGTATGCGTAATTGCCACCCTTTGCGCTTCGCCCAAACATTACGTTCACCTGCTGACAAACAGGATGTCGGAGATCTGCTTCATCGACGACGTCCACACATCCTCAAGGATTGAGTCAAAAGTGTAGTCGAGGTTGATGCTGCCGTCCTCGCTGGTAACCAGAATACCACCCAGGCAGTTGATATTGCCGCCATATGAGTAGCCAGAATTCTTCACCAGGTCCGCATCCGCGGCGTTCGTGTAAATCTTGCCTGCGGGAATGTCCTTTTTCGCGAGCTTTGTGAGCTTCTGTAGTATATCAACTTTCTTTTCCCTCGGTAGGGCCGAAAGCTGTTTCACGAAGCTTGCGTGGACTTCAGCCAGCACATCTTTCTCGGCATTGAGCTTGGACTTTTTAATGTCAAGCTTTGCGCTGGATAGCTCCCTTTGCCTCATCCTGGAAATCGACTGATCAGCCTTAGCCATCTCAGCGATAACGATCTGCGTGGCTTCGGCTTCGGCGTTCTTCTTGACGCCGGCAGCCTCGGCAGCAGCCTTCGCAGCTATGGCCTTGCATTCCGTCTCAGTCTTATCCGAGATGTCCTTCACGACTTTGTCCAGTCCCATCTTTGGTCCACCCTACAAAGCCGTTTACAGGAACATCAGCAGGATAGCAATGACCAGGCCGAAAATGACGATCGTTTCGGGAAGGACAGTGAAGATCATGCCCTGGCCGAAGAACGAGCGGTCTTCAGCGATTGCGCCAACTGCAGCGGCACCGATATCTTTCTCGGCGATACCCGAGCCGATACCTGCGAGTCCGACTGCTAAGCCTGCACCGATTGCAACTAATCCATCAACCATGTTGTTAATCCTCCGTGTATTTTCTAATGTATCCAAATGGATCGTAAATTCTGCCCCCGCCCTTGTAGAACTTCTGGAAAAATTCTACATAGTGCAACCTGAGCGCATGGAGCCCGGGGGCGAGAATGCCCAACGCCAGGTTTACTGAGTGCCCGATGACGAACACGACTACCGCGCCGATAATGCCAATGATGCCGGCAGCCGCCAGCATCCCCACCATCGTGTTGACCGCGAAGGCAATGCCCACCGAGGACATCCCTACGGCCAGAAGACGCGTGTACGATAGAGTATTGCTCATGAGGCCGGGGACTTCGAGTATGCCGATTGGTCCCTCGCCGATGAGAAGCAAGATAAGGCCGAACACCAGTAGCGCCGCGCCTGCAATGAATAGCGGATCGGTGACACTTAATGCGCCGATCGTGCCGGCCATCATCAGCGGGAATATGTACCAGACCATCGCGACGCCGCCCAGCAGGAGCAGCAGCCAGCTGCCCTTGTGCAGGACCGCCGTTCGCATGCCGTGTTGCACATATTCGTTTCTCATGCCGATCAGATAGCCGAGCGTCATGTGGATGACGCCGATGATACAGGTGAGTACCAGCAGGTCCTTGATGCCGAAGATGTACGACGACACTTCCTCGGCCCCGTGGCCGAACAGCGCCGGACCGCCGGGCACCAGCCGCTCCAGCGGCAGCGATATCGGGCCGAACGACCCGAACGTCAGGGCATGCGGATAATAATTAAACAATATGTCAAAGACGGGCTCGCCGTTGACGATGCGCTCACTGGCCAGCGTGTAGCCCATGAACTCGCCGAACAGGATGCCGAAGATGATCGACGATGCTGCGCACATGAGCAGGGTCTTCGTCAGTATCGAGAAGCCCGGGGAATTTTTGAGCACCCGGTTGAGCACGATGCCCATGATGAGCAATAACAGGCCATAGCCTATGTCGCCCAGGATGAACCCGTAGAAGATCGGGAACCCGATGTAGAACAGAATGGTCGGGTCGATCTCGTTATACTTGGGCCGCGAGTACAGGTCGATGAAACCCTGCATCGGGGCCATGAACATAGGATTGTTAAACTTGGACGGTGCGTCGATCTCGTGGTGCTGAACGTGCTTGTCGGTGTTCTCCACAGTGTCCCGCTTGTACGGCTTTGGCTCCGCCTCGGTCTTGGTCACGTAGACGCGGTCGTTCGTCGCCTTCGCCAGATCGGCCTGGAGCTTGTCGAAGTCGTTGGCAGGAATCCAGCCGTCGACGACGAATGTGTTTTCTGATGTCGCGAACCGCAGGGGCGCCTCCGCCTTCTGCGTGTCGATGGACAGCAGCTCCTCCGAGGACAGGATGAAACGTGAGAACTCGTTGTTCAGGTTCTCGAGCTCCTTGTTGATAGCCTCGACCCTTGTCTTGACCTGGGCTTTGCGGTCCTCGATGGCCTTAGTGATTGCAGAAGGCTCGCCCGTGTCCCGGGTCGTCTCGATCTCGACGTACCCGCTCTTGACCAGGGCTTCGGAGACCTGATGGCTGACTGCCTTCGGGACCAGGACCGCGATAACCTTACCGTTGTCATAATCTGCGGAGAAATACTCGTAGTCTGGCGTAATTGCCCTGACAGCAGGCTCTGCGTCGCCAGGCACTAAGCCGACAAACGTGGCCACATTCTCGTAGCCGCCGAGCAGCTCGGGGCGGATGCCCAGGGCTACGAATGGCTTGAGCAGGTCCTCACGCCGGTTCAGCTCTTTGAGCTCGGACTCAAGGGCGCTGCGCTCTGCAGTCTTCTTCGATACAGAGGCTTCGAGGTCGCCAAGGTATTTGTCCACGTCCTTCAGAACCTTTTCCCGCGACTCCGGGGCTGCAGGCTTATCCTTCGTGCCCAGATAGCTCTTGATCGACCGCAGCTTCAGCAGCTTTTCAGAAAGCGAAGTAACGGTATTCAGGGGTTTTCCGATCTTAAAATATTCTCCTTCCTCGACGTAGTCCTCGAGGTGTACCAGGTTCGATTCATGGAGCGCATTGATCGTGGGTTCCAGGACGTCTTTGGATCCGACTATCAGGACCCTATCCATTCTTTGAGGCTCTAGCATCCACGTACCTCTCGAACTCGTTGATCAGATAATTAGTCGCGCTGCCGACATTCTTCATGGCCGTCGCCTTCATGGACGACGCGCTCTTCTCGCCGTCAGCACGCAAGGCATTCGCTTCGGCCGTGACTTCGGCCGTCGCCTTCTCGATCTTTGCCTGTGCGTCCTTTGCGGCTTTGTTCCTGGCGCTGTCAGTGATTGCCGAGGCATCCTTCCGTGCGGCGGCGACGGTCAGACGGGCCTCGTCTTCGGCCTTCGCCCGTCGCTGTTTCGCCTGCTCCTCGGCCGATTTCAACTGTGTTAAAATTTCTGCCTTGGACATACAATTCCCCTGAATAGAATCATCATGTAGATTGATGTCATAACATATACTGCATCATTCTTAAACCTTTTTATTCATAGAAAATATTATGCAATAGTTAATATAATAAATGAAAAAATTTCATATGCTAACGCTACGGCAGGTCATGCATGGCACCAGGCGTTTGGTGTGCTAAGGCTACTTAATATTATTTCTAAAATTTTAAAAAAATACTTTGATATATTACGTCGCCGTTACATTGCCGACCGGGCGCCGTCGCTAAAAGCCAGAGGCGCCAAAGGTATTGTCCCGGCCTTGCCCGCCCGGGCACGGCTTGTGATCGTCGTGCTTGCGGCTAAGCGATTCTATATTCCGGATCAGCTCCTTCAGGCTGGCCGGTTTCTTCAGGAAGACTGCGCCCATGCAGGTCACCTCTTCCCTGATGCTGGCATCCGCGCTCAGAAAGATAAACTTAGCCCCGGAGTCCATCGCAATGATAGCCCTCATGGCGTCAAGGCCATTCATCAGGGGCATACGATTGTCCATGATCACGATATCCGGCTTCAACGCCGACCGCCGGTATGAGTCCACGGCCTCTACGCCATTACCGGCGACGAAGCATACCGTCATCTTCTTCTGCCTGAACAGCCTCGCATATACGTCGACCAGGTCCTTCTCGTCATCGACAATGGCAATGCTTGGTGAAATTTTCGCTTCGCTCATATCGTACCGGACATGTAGATTTTAAACAAACAACTAATGTTGTTGAAATTTTATAAAAGCTTTACTATGCCGGCCGCAGGCGATTGCATATCGATACGAGCATCACTGGACGATGTAACAACAAAATCAGGTAAATACGAGTCAGGCCCCACGAGTGGGGCCATTCTGACGGTTAAAAAGGATATAGTTTTACTTCTTTGCCTTAGACTTAACGCCGAGCACGTTCTTCTTCGTCCTTGCGGAAACGCGGCTCACGAAGCCTCTGGCATCATAGCGCTGTGAGGGTCCCGGCTTGTTGGCCTGAGAATCGCCCTTCGGTACGAGTCTCATCTGGCCCTTCCTGCCCCGGATCTGGACCCATTCTATGCTTCCAGTCTTTCCCATGCGGAATCACCGCCTTGCAAATAGTGTCTACTCATATTAATATGTTTTGGCAACTCAGAGGGCTCGGAGGTCGCAGGAGGTAACAGAGGGTTTTCACCACAGAGGTCACAGAGGCCACAGAGGACGACACAGAGGTTTATTTAATGAAAAGGCTTCCCGTTAGCCATCTATTAAAAACGCCCTCTGTGGATACCTCTGTGGCCTCTGTGACCTCTGTGGTGAAGCTCTGTGACCTCTTGCAACCTACTGAGACCTCACGATTTCGCCAGGGCTGCCGTCACGGCCTCGTCGAGGTCTTTCAGGAAGTGCTTCAGCTTGCCTGCGGGCACCCGGCCGCCTGCAGCCAGTGGATGCCCGCCGCCGCTGCCGCCATATTTTGCCGTGGTCGTGCTCAGGATGAGGTTCAGGTTCAGGTTACCTATCGCGCGAATGCTAAAGTCGTAGGCGTCCCGGTGGTCCCGGTACTCCGCGGACAGTCCGACTGGCGTACGCCCGTATACGCGGGCGTAGATTGCCGCTTTGGACATGCAGGCATTCTGGTCCATGACGTAAGAGACATTGCTCATGCTGATCACGTCCCTGGCCACCCGTTTCCGCAGCTCGTTCTCCTGCCGGGAAGCGATGATCGCGTTCTTCGCCAGGATGTCGATGTCCGAGGGCTGGACGTTCTTCGAGAGCTGCGTGACCAGCCAGCGCTTGAACTCGTAGTCACGCCGGCCGATCTCGATGCCCTGTGACAGCGTGCCGGCCTGATAGTACAGGCTCCGTTTGTCCCAGTCCTGCACCATTTCGTGGATGCTCTCCGAGTTGTCCCGGTAGTCGCCAATCGCGCCGTAGAGTGCCACCCTGCTCATATCCGCAGGCAGGTCTTTACGGAAATATCGATAGGTCATCTCCGAAGCGCTGGACGTGACGTCACTGGTCAGCCATTCGGCCTCGAAGCCTTCCGGCAGCGGGTGGTGATCGATGTAGATGACCTCGGCTTCCCTTGCCATGATGTCGACCATCGCCTTGAGCCGGGCGGACGTCGGGATGTTGATCGCGATATCGCAGACTACCACGCGGTCGAACCCCTTTGCCTGCTCAAGGTCGGCCAGCACGCTGACTGCGTTCGTGAAGAAAAGCGGCGAATCAGGGTTGGCCGCGAGCGCGACCGCGCCGGCGCACAGGCCGTCGCTGTCCGCATGGGTGAGAATGATCGTCCTCATCAGATCACAACGGTCTCTTTATGACAGGATTTACGATAAACTCTCTGCACATTATTCCTTGAGAGAGCTATCGCCGTCGTTGAATCCGCAGTCGATGTGGCTGCCGTCGCAGAACGGCTTGTTGCCCGACTGCCCGCAACGGCATAGCGTGACCCGGTTCCGGGTCTCGTACTTCTTCCCGTCGGCTGACTCCAGCGGTATGCCGCCCTTGAGCCATATTCCGCCGCTGACGCCTTTCTCCGGGTCCTCGATCAGGCTGATCGAAGGCTCGAAGTGTGGCTCGACGGGCATTTCGGTCTTCTTGTCCCAGATGACCAGCCGTCCCGTCGGGCATTGGCCGGCGATCTTTTCAGCCCGTTCTCTGGTCGCAGGGTCTTTCTGGTTGTAAACGAGCTCCCAGACACCGCCAGCCTGGTGACAGAACCTGGCGCGGGCGCAGAGGGGCTTAACATCCAGCAACGCGATGTCCTTGCCCCCGATGACATCCGTCTCGTCGAGGTATTTCTGCCGGCTGGCCGTTTCCGTGCCGTCGAATCCGGTTTTCGCGTGCGTGCCGTCGCAGAACGGCTTATGCTTCGACTCGCCGCAGCGGCATAGCGCATACGCATCCTTGTCCGGGTACGTCTCGCCCGGCACCCATTCGGTCGGGCATCCCTCGGCGGGATCGACGACAATGATCTCCTTCGACATTGGCAGGCCTCCTGAAACGAGGTACGGCCCGTCCTTCGAGACAACGACTTTGCACGTGTGCGATTCGGGTACTTTGGGTTTGTCCAGGTACAACACCTTACCCGATCAATGGATTAGCCCGGTAATATAGTTACTGTGACGATCGTTAAGAACATGGCCGTAATGCCAGCATTAGCCGGGATAGGCCTGCGCTCACGACAGAAGGGCAAGCACCCGGTCTCCCTCCACCTTCACCTCGTAGACAGCCAGGGGTTTCGGGGGGTGCGTCCGCAGATCCATGCGGGCCACAGTACCGGACAGGTTCGTCCATCGGACGATAGCGCCACTGGCCAGGTCGAACTGGCTGAAGTGGTCGGGACACGTGACAATGGTTCCTGTCAGCGTGCCCTTTGACAGGTCGCCGTCCAGGTGCGGGCAGCGGGCGTCCGCACAATAGAAACTGTCCAGTGTACGGACGAGCAGGTATTCACGTCCTTCTATGCGGACCTTTTTCATTTCGCCGCCCTTTAGCTCTCCCGCCTTAGCCACTTCCACGAATCGGTCCATGTGGAAACCCCGTATCTGGTGCCAGGCTCTGTCGCCACGATTAATTGCCGTATCAGCACGCCTTATGTAACAACTTCCCCGATACAAATGTAAAAATGTACTTATATGAGAAGTGATACTTAAGACGAATGAACGCTCAGAGTAATATATAAAGAATTAATCCAGGCTTAATATTATTTTCCGCGGAGGATAGCAAATTTGTCACAACCTGTCGTTAATATCGGTATGGTGGGCCACGTCGACCACGGTAAGACCACCCTGGTGAGCGCGCTGTCGGGCGTGTGGACGGACACCCACAGCGAGGAGCTCAAGCGGGGCATCTCGATACGGCTCGGCTACGCCGACTGTACTTTTTATAAATGCAAGAACTGCAACGAGCCGGAGTGTTACTGCTCCAAGCCGGAGTGCCCGGCGTGCGGCAAAGACGTGGAGGAACTGCGGACCGTCTCCTTTGTCGACTCGCCAGGCCACGAGACCCTGATGGCCACGATGCTGTCGGGTGCGGCGATCATGGACGGCGCGGTGCTGGTCATCGCGGCCAACGAGCCCTGTCCGCAACCGCAAACGAAAGAGCACCTGATGGCGCTGGACATCATCGGCATCAAGAACGTGGTCATCGCGCAGAACAAGATCGATATCGTCTCCCGCGAGGAGGCGATGAAGCACTATAACCAGATCAAGGCCTTCGTGAAGGGCACAGTGGCGGAAAACGCCCCGATCGTGCCAATATCGGCCCAGCAGAACGTCAATATCGACGTCCTGATCAAGACCATCGAGGAGACCATCCCGACGCCGAAGCACGACCTCGAGAAGCCGCCCCTCATGTACGTGGCAAGGTCGTTCGACGTCAACCGCCCTGGCACGCTCCCGGCGAAACTGAACGGAGGCGTCCTCGGAGGCACCATATCACAGGGCAAGCTTACGGTCAAGGACGAGATCGAGATCCGGCCCGGCCGGAAAGTCGAGTACGAGGGTAAGACCAACTGGCTGCCCATCAACACGCAGATCACCCGTCTCGTCTATGGCGGAGAATCCGTCGACGTCGCGACGCCCGGCGGTCTTCTTGCAGTAGGCACGAAGCTCGACCCGGCCATGACCAAGAGCGACGCCATGGCAGGACAGGTCGCCGGCAAGCCCGGCACGCTGCCCCCGGTGTGGCACAAGTTCGTCATGAAGACCCAGCTGCTCGAACGCGTAGTCGGCGTCTCGGAGGAAGCGATGGCCGTAAAGCCCATCGCTACCAGCGAGCCGCTGATGCTCAGCGTGGGCACGTCCACGACCATCGGCGTAGTCTCTTCCGCCCGGACGAACGAGGCGGAAGTCAGGCTCAAGCGGCCGGTGTGCGCCGAGATCGGCTCGCACATCGCCATCAGCCGCAGGGTCGGCGCCAGGTGGCGCCTCATCGGCATAGGAGTCCTGAAGGAGTGAAGGTCCTCGTCGACACCAACGGGCTCATGGTCCCGGCGCAGCACGGCATCGACGTGTTCGAGGAGCTGCAGGCGCTGGGCTATGACGAATGCGTGATCCCGTCCGCGGTGAGCGACGAGCTGGAATCGCTGAAGAGCAAAGTGAAAGGTAGCGACAGGGTGGCGCTGGCCGTGGCCCTGGAGCTGTCGAAGCGGTGCGAGGTCATAGAGGCGCCGGGTAACGCCGACGACGTGATCGCCCGCCTCGCGAAAGAAATGGGAGCCGCCGTCTTCACCAACGACGCGGCGCTCCGGAAACGGCTGAAGAAAGATGGCGTGAAGACCATCTTCATGAGGAGCCGGCATATGCTGGCTGTCGAGTGAGCCGACATCAAACGATGTCGGACGGCGTCACTCGATAAGAATAATGATCGTGACAATCATTCGATCGCTGACTGGATGGATATTGTATGTATAGAAAAGTGAGGCTTGTAGATATCATCAGAATACCGCCGCAGAGGCTGGAAGAGGACCTTGAGAAAGTGATCGCCGAGACATTACGCGAGAAGCTCGAGGGCCGTATTGACAAGACGCTCGGCTCGATCGTAGCTGTCACAGACGTTGTAGATATCGGCGAGGGCCACATCCTTGTAGGCGACGGCGCAGTCTACTACGAGGTCGCTTTCGACGCTATCGCGTACAAGCCCGAGCTGCAGGAGATCGTGGAAGGGACGGTCGTCGAGATCGTCAACTTCGGCGCGTTCGTCGCCGTGGGCCCCGTCGACTGCCTCGTGCACGTCAGCCAGATCGCGGACGAGTTCATGACCTACGACGAGAAGAACGCCCGGCTGACCAGCAGAGACAGCAACAGGTCGCTCAACGAGGGCGACAAGGTCCGTGCCCGCATCGTGGCGGTCAGCCTGAACGAGCACGACCCGAGGGAGAGCAAGATCGGCCTGACCATGCGGCAGGTAGCGCTCGGCAGGCTCGAGTGGATCGAGGAAGACCAGAAGAAGAAGGGCGAGAAGCCGGCCGCCAAGGCCTCTTCGTAAACCTCTTCTCTTCTTTACTATTTCTAACTTTCATGTTTTTTCTGCCCGGTACGTCGAAGACAGGACAGAACCTGGTAATTGCGGCATGCGAGCTGCTGAAAAAGGACTATCCGGATCTAATGGATCGTGCCATCGTCGTCAGTGTCCCGATGCCGAAGGCGATTCACCATGCGGACGACCGATGGCTCGGCGGACGGCTTCACGGCTACGCCATGTGCCTGAACCACTGGCTGCGTTTTCTGCCCTACCCGGTCATCCTGATCAACGCCGAATGGCTGCGGGACTGCGGCCTGCTCCGGCAGCGGTACAGCCACGATGTACAGGCCGGCTACCACCCGGAATGCGACTGCCCCGTAAAGTACATCGTCTCCCACGAGATCGGCCATTACATCTACGGGCGGATGGGCAGGGAGCGGCAGAAAACGTGGACGCGCTCGTTCGTGCCGGGAAAACCGTCCGGCTACTCGACGACGCCGGAAGAGGGCTTCTGCGAGGCTTTCGCCGGATACGTCGCGGGGCTGCAGGGGCCGGATTTCGAGCTGGTGGCGGCGCTCGCGCATGAACACAAGCGACAGTAACGAAAAAGCCGCCCGCCCATCACGCCTCCTGGCCAGGCCGGACTTCCAGATCATACCCGATCTCTCTCAACTTTTTCGCCGCCGACTTGCCCCGGGAAGTAAGACGATAAACCCATAAAGTGCCGACGACGTTCTCCCGCTCCAACAGGCCCAGCCGAATCAACGACAACCGCACAGCATACCGATCATCGTCGCCCTCCACAGCCAACAGCACGTTCGTATAATTCGACCCGATCCCCTTCGCAATGTCAGCGATCGTGGCAGCATCCTGGAACAGCCAGAGAAACAAGAGCACATTCCTCCGCACCATGCTCCGACGCAAAGAACGACAAACATCCTCCCCGAACACAGCCAACTGCTCCATCCACAACCACACGCCAAATAATTGTTAAAAAACATTAAATAATATCAAATTATATAAGCATTCTCTCACTATCCATTAAATACACGAGCTTCCCCCGAATAAAAACGCCGCATGTATAGGTAGTAGCACAGGTACAGGGACAGGCGATTGCTACGTAGCAAGATACTCTTATATAAATGCTAGAGACTTTTGCATAATTCATTCGATGATTGCAGTCCGTGGGTTTGCTCCTCGAATTATCTGGTAGAGGACTTGTATCTGTCGTGCTATCAGTGTGAGTCCTGTTTTTGTGTGGACTCTAAATATTCTGGTGGTGTTTACTCGTTTTAGGCTGAGCTGTTCTTTTAAAAGGTAGTTCGTGTATTCGCAGTGCATCCGGTTTTTATATAATTTGTTCATGGTGATGTCGTGGAAGGGTATGTATTCTTGTAGCCGGTACCTGGGCAGTTCTTGTTTGCTATTCCGCCGGTTAACCCTGTTTATTAAAGGTATTCCGAGCGGGTACAATCGTTCCAGTCTTTCTTTCGAATCGTACGCGATATCGCCGAGCAATCCGTTCATATACAGGATGCGTACGCCCAGTTTCTTTAATAATGGCATGAGTTGGGTGACGTCGTGTTTGTTGGCCCCGGTCACTATACTGCATATTGGCGTCAGCGTGGGAAGGTCGTATAGTAAGTGTATTTTGTACCCGTAATACATCTCCTCAGTGATATGATCGTATCCCCACGCAGCGTCCGGGTCGTCGAGACTGTATGCGCGTAGACTGGTGCTGTCAACTCCGACCATGCACATAAAATCAGGTTCCGCCCGTTTAATCAAGGCAGTCAAATGGACCATGATCCGATCTATGTCTACACTTTCTTTGAACCTGCTGAACGTGCTGTTTGAAGGCAACTGGTTGAGGCCGAGAATCTTCGTTTTATATAAATCGCCTGCCAGTATTCTTACCAGCATGCTGACGCTCGGAATCCCGGCCAACTCCATGTAGAGGAGAGCCCGGAGCAAAGCGATCTTGCCATGCACGGGTGGCCGGCCACGATTATTACTCTCCTCAAGATACCGGAAACGCTGCCAGTCGACCGCTTCCAACATCGCAAGGTGTATGTCAGAAAGTATTTTACAATGACAGTCAAAGCAAGAAACGGGCATCTGCCAGCCCGAACAAACGTTTTTACTGAGCATAAAAACGACACGGCCCAGATGCCCAAATACTTTTTATCGATTTATGCAAAAGCCTCATAAATGCTATTTTAAAAGGAAATTTAGTGTTGTACAGCAGGCAAAAGCACAAAAAGCCCTGCCCACCGGACAACCAGGAGATAATAGCAATGCGCAAGAACAAGTTTGTTATAATGGCACTCGCTGGTATAATACTTTTGGTAATTGCCGGTCAAAGCGGGTATGCAGCTAATGAGTGGACCGGCCAGGACTCTTCGTATATAAACGCATATGATTTTCAATGGTCTCAAACGATATCCAGTACCCTGGATATTCCGATGAACGAGGGGGGATCCTAGGACAATGTTTGGCTCGATGACGACCCGAATAACCCTGCGGGATACTATGCGAAGTACGCGTATTTAGATCACACGGGGATTCAGGATTCCTATGGGACGGCAGGTCTTATAACCTATGGTTCTGGGGCCCTGACAAAAGTCTTGAATACCAGATACTGGTCTTCCTCGGACGTGGGAACCGGGTATGATCTTTACGTGTGGCATACATATGAGTCACCCGGCGGCAACCCTGGAAGCTTAATCACAATGCAGCCGTACAACGTTGTGTAAACATTAAGTAAAAACATTATTTTTTATTATGAGCCAAAATACCCTTAAAATCGCACAAAGGGAGTTCTTAGAACTCCTGAATAGCAGACCGATGTATTTTATAATGCTATTTTACTTGCTGGTATTATTAACGAATGCTTACAGCACCTATATCTTTTCTGGGTTGCCACATGGACAAAACGTCGTTTTTAATAAATTCGGTTTTACTGATGCATTACACCAATTATTATACGTGTTCGTAAATTGTGGCAGCCTGATTGCCGTTATAATAGGCTATTCGTCGCAGACCAGTGAAAGGCACAGAAGCGCCCTCGGTGTGCTTTTGAGCAAGCCTTTGTATCGTGAAAGTATCATTAATGGAAAGCTGATCAGTTGCACTGGCTTCATCTTATTAACGTTTGTCATCGCAAATATCGCATATTTCATCTCGATATCGTTCCTGTATGGCAACGTTATCAACGTCTCGCTTCAGACATTCCTGGCAGACGTCTTCGTAATTTATTTTATCGCCGCCCTGGTCATGGGCATCTATGTTACCATTTCATTGATAACGACCTTGTTGGTCAAAGATTCTGTTTTTTCGCTATTCAGCGCGCTTTTGATCTGGATCGTGTCAATAAGGATTATTCCCTCGTCAGCCTTTTCTGCCAGCCTATCGTACGCATTCGGCGACAACAGCCAATATATCCAGGAAATGATAACCAATATCAGCCCTCAACTTTTGGTTTTAAACATTTTTAAGGACCCCGACAATTTGATAAATAATCTTTCCCAAGACGACCTGACTTTAAAACTGGTCGTAACGTTGGTCGTACTATTGGTGTTAAGCTATATATTGTTTAATCGAAGGGATACGGCATGAGATTAGTCATAAGGAGCATTGCGGAAAACGAATTTAAGAGGATAATCAGTCATCCCATCGTGCTGATAATAACCTTCATATTATTTGTATACTCGATAATCAACGGCATTGGGTCATATTATTTACTCCCCAGGATAAGTATGTTAAACCTTGGGGACCTGTTTCTCATCGGGTTCCGAAATAATATTTCCGACGTGTCGTTAATACTTTCGTTCTTATCGCTATGCATCGGGGCTGTACTGATTTCCGAAGACCGATCGACGGGCCGACTGCGAGTACTAATGACCAAGCCGGTTTACCTCAAAGAAATAATCTTTGGCAAATTTATCGGATTGAGCCTGTCTATTTTTACAATCAGCGCGGCCGCTACAATTTTCAGTGTGATCATGTTAACGATGATTTACCGGCCCGTTGAATCATCCGATACCGTTGTGAGGATTGTCATAGCCACGTTATTATTGTACCTGCTGAATGTGCTTATTGCCACAATCGTCATGTTGATTGGCATAGTGCTGAAAAATATTTACGCTGCCCTGATCGTGACTTCATCATTTTTATACATAATATGGTTTGTCTTCCCACCCTACAACCTGGGCGAACTATTGAAAATAAATCCAATCATCCTGTATCAGAATATAATTGGGGGAGGAGGGTCTAATTTGTTTGATACTACCGTATCCCTGGGTTCATGGGCAGGATCGGCATTGCCGCTGATCGGGATTCTGTTCGCCGAGATACTGTTAATATTATTCATCGACATACGGCAGTTCGGCAAGGAGGAAATATGATGTTGGACGACAGGAAAATAATTAATACTGTAGTGACGATGACATGCTTATTGCTAGTCGTAGACTGTGTATTGATCACATTCGTTCCGGCTACTGCCGCTTCCATCGGGATCAAAAGCGTAGAAGTCGGTTCGACCAACGGCTTCTATTCGCTAGCCTTAGCAGACGACGGCACCGTCTGGGCCTGGGGAGGTAACAGGTTGGGCGTGCTCGGTGATGGATCTAGTTCGGATAGGGCCATCCCGGAAAAAGTGCCCATTGATCACGTAATAGCAATTGCCGCAGGGATAGAGCATTGTATCGCCTTAAAAGATGACGGCACCGTCTGGGCCTGGGGGATCAATATCAATGGTGAACACGGCGATGGCACGGTTGACAATGTTAAATTACCGGTAAAGGAGCCGATACCCTCTACGCCGGTCAGAGTAAATAATCTGGAAGGGGTTACGTCAATAGCAGCAGGTAGCGGCTATAGCCTCGCGGTTAAAAAAGATGGGACAGTATGGGCCTGGGGAATTAATTATCGCGGTTGCCTTGGTGATGGTACAAATATTTCCAGATCAGTACCCGTACAAGTCAAAGGAATAAGCGACATCAAATCCGTGGCCACTGCGATAGGCTCCTCGTTTGCGATAGATAAAGACGGCTCCATATGGGCGTGGGGGGAAAATAGAAATGGCCAGCTTGGAGATGGCACAACAGAGAATAGATATTCTCCAGTAAAAATCTCTATCTCAGGGGTTACGGAGATAGCGTCTAGCGGCGAAAGAACGCTCGCGTTAAAAGAGGATGGTTCCGTATGGGCCTGGGGTAATAATGCGTATTATCAGTTGGGAGATCAAACAAATATTGATCGGATGCTACCCGTACAAGTGAAGGATATAGGCAATGTGGCCGATATTGAATCGGGCAACGAGTTTTCGATGGCCCTGACCAAAGACGGGAATGTGTATATGTGGGGATGTGACAATCATATGTCGGCAGCGGGAATGACTATGGATGCCGTACTTCAGAAGCCCAAAAAAATTGCTATCGATAATATTGCATCGATTTCTGTGAGCGATTATGTTATATTAGCGTTAAAAAAGGATGGCACGCTATGGGCCTGGGGCAATAACCAACACGGACAGATAGGCGATGGGACATTCACAAAAGATATCCCTTATGGTAAATATGTCCCGGTAAGAGTCTTAATCGACACCGGTACATATCCGCAACCAACTGCGACTCCTACGGTACCGCCAACCACAAGTGTTTCAGCCACTGAGACGATAATACAATCTCCCTCAGTGCAGGCCTCGACAGCTACCCCTACGCAATTGCCAGCGCCGGCTAGCGGGTTCGACGTTCCGACAATAATTATGTTGATCGGCTTGGCATTGACTGGCAATTACGTATGCTTAAAGATCAGAAAATAGGGTTTTAAGTCGAAGCTATAGCAGGCCTTCGCTGGACACGTGGCCTGCCAACAAGACAATCATTACGAGAGGGCGGCCGCGCTTGCGGAGCCTTACTGGATGCGCGGTCCCCCGGTAAAAACTGTCCTGAGGATGATGACCGGACTTGCCTCCGGATTCATGCCCGCGGCATCATACGCGCGCGAGAGATCGCCTGACCCGCGACGACAGGCGAAAGTTTAGAAAATGATGCCGAGGGTCCAAGAGCGCCAGGTTGTTATGTTAGCATCCGGTATGGGAGCCGCCAGGACGCCAAGAATTTATAGGTTTTCGCTTAGCGTCATCCATTTTTCGCTCTTGGCGTCCTGGTGTCCTGGCGGCCCCCATACCGGACAGCCCGAACTGAGTGAGCGTTATAGCAGCCTGACATCTTATTTGAAACATAGCAGGGCAAGGCCCGCAGATAAGTTTATGTTGGAAGATACGGGAGTCTATGGCGTCTTGAAGGGAGTGACATGAAGCGGGTTAACATTTCAGGGGATACGTATTATGTCCCCGGCATCACCAACGTATGCCTATACAGGGACTATCTGGTCGACCCGAGCAACAACGAAAACGTGGACTGGGATAACCCCCCGAAGGTAAAGTACGCCCTGGTCACTCACATGCACACCGATCATTTCTGGAACGGGGCCAAAATGCGTGCTAACGGTGCCCGTGTTTACGCGCCGCGCAGCGAGCGCTCTGCCATCGAGAACACCGACATCAACGTGAACGGCAACTTCTGCTGGGCCGTGCCCCCGGAGGGTATGCGGCCATGGTATTTCACAAGTGTGTCTTGTCCTGTGGACGGCGCGATAGACGAGCTGGATATGCCCCTGAAAGTCGTGCCGTTGCCCGGCCACACCCAGTGGCAGGTCGGCTTCCTGACCCCGGACAACGTGCTGGCCGCCGCCGACGCCATCGTGACGAAGAAGGTCTGGGACACCAAGAAGATCGTCTATTACACCAGCCCGGAAGACGCGAGGCGATCGCTGGAATACATCCGCGACTCCGGCGCCGACTATGTCATCCCGTCCCACTGCAGCCTCCTGTCGAAAGACGAAGCGGCTGAGCTGGCGGAAGTGAATCTGAAAGGCATCGACATGGTGGAAGAGTCCGTGCTGAAAGTGCTCGGGCGGGAAGAGCGGACCACCGAGGAAATGGTGAGCGGGACCGGCTGTGTGCTAAAGATCAGGGACGACTTCACCATGAACATCGTTGTGGAAACCACTGTACGGGCTTTTCTGTTTATGTTGAGCCGACAGGAAAGAGTAAAATACGAACTGCGCGGGCACAAGGTCTATTGGCAGGCCATTGTTTAGGTGCCATACTCACAGGGATTTATCAATAGGCAATGATCCTGATATTGCCCCGTTCCGTCCTGAGGCCAATGGTATTCTCCGGTTGTGACAATTGATCTGTGACGCCTTCGATCCGGTTAGGCTGGTCGACGCTCCGCATAAGCGGGAAGTCACACATCACCCTTCCGGACCCGGTGCTTGCTTTTAAGGTAAAACGAGAACCTGCCGGCACATACAAAATAATATTGCCTTTTTCAGACCGGGCTGTGATGCTGCCATTTATCTCTCGCGCGGACAGGGTTATATCGCCAGACTCCGACTGGAAGTTGGCTTTCCCGGAGCTGAAGCTGCCATTGATCCGCGTGGTCGCCGTACAGTCGATCCGGGCGAACGAGCAATTCTCGATGCGCAACATACCCCGGTTCGTTGTCACATGCAGAGAGGGCCCGTTAAGGTCCTTGACAATCACGCTGCCGATGTGGTTATTGAGCGTTATATCACAAGATGCGTAAAACGGCAGGTACATGTAATCGTAGCCCGGGACGCCGCCACCCCACGAGTCGTCCGAGAGATAGTGTGTATCCCAGTTGATGCTCAAGTCGTGCGAATCCCCGCCGTAGTTGATATTGGGCGAGATAGCCCCCCAGCTCCATGCCCTGATGTCACCCATCCCGCCCATGACCTTCACATTGTGGTAGCTGGTGTCGGACCAGTCCTCGAACGTTCCTGTAAGGGTAATATTTTCCGCCGGGGCGTGTGTCCTCAAGAAAAAGTCCGCCGAAAAGGGATAGCGTGTGGTGTTATTGGTCGGCGGGGGCGGAAAATCGTTCTCACTGCCGGGGAACGGATTGCTGTTGATCATGCAGATGATACATAAGAAGAAAACGCCGAGCGTACACAGTATGATCAATCCGGCGATCGCACCAGTGGCCACGACAACTACTTTCTTTTTCCCCTTAATCACTAGCAAAACCGAGTATATTCTTATCTCAATATCTATAGATAAGCCATTTGGAGAAAGTAGCAGGAGTAAGATTGCTATAGACTATTAATTGCCGCTGGCAATAAGTGCCGCCCCCAGCGCCCCGGTGATCTGTGGTTCCGAAGGCACGAACAGCTTTAAGCCCGGTTCCCGCTCCAGTGCCGCTCTGATCCCCTCATTCTTTGCAACGCCGCTGACCAGCGCCACGTGTTCTTTCAGCCCCATCGGCCTCGCCATGGCGGCCACACGCCGGGCGATGCTCTCCACCTGCACGGCGGCGATGTCCTCCCTCGGGACGCCCTGCGCCCCAAGAGATATGACTGCGGAATCCGCAAAGACCGTGCACAAGCTACTAATCGCCGCAGGGCTCGAAGATACCAGAGCCAGCATTCCAGGTCATCGTCGATGCTTACAGCGCTATTGCTGTGGGTTCTTGTAATATTTCATATACCATGAATACATAACGAATATAGAGTGTGTAATGGAACTACGTTATTCAACCGGACGGGTAGAAGTCGATGGCAAGATTATCACGGCGTTAGATAAATTCGTGATTGGTTTCGTCAGGCTACTCGAGGAACACAATATCAAGTACGTGATAGTGAGCGGTTACGTAGCCATATTATTCGGCAGGGCAAGGGGCACGGAGGACATCGATATCCTGGTGGAGCGCACGGATGCGTCCGGGTTTCTATCATTTTATAAGTCCGCTATTGGGCGTGGCTACGATTTTTTAAACCCCGAAGATGCCACCGGGCTATATGAAATGCTTTGCGAGAGACTGGGGATCAGGGCCGCAGAAAAAGACACGGTAATACCGAACATGGAGATGAAGTTCGCCAAAGACGACTTTGACCGCTATGCGCTATCCCACAGGCTGGAAGCCGTTTTTAATGGAGAAAGAATATACATCTCGCCGATCGAACTTCAAATACCCTATAAATTATATCTGGGGAGCGAGAAAGACATAGAAGATGCAATATATTTATGGGATATCTTTCAAGGTAAATTAGACGTCATGTTGTTGAAACGGTTCATGAGGGAATTAAAGGTCAGCGGTGAGGCCTATGGAATTGTCATTCGATAAGAAAAAGAACCTCGAGGAACGCATCAAATTCTTGCACGATTACTCTGCATGGGTGAAAAAGGTGCCGAATGATGTCTGGAGCAAGCAGCAGGCGGCCCTCATCGATAGCTTTATGGAAAACAGTAAAAATTTCATGATGTCCCGGGAGAAATACCTGGAGATGGCAGATAAGCGGGACCATAAGCGGATTTCACCAAAAGGACAATAGTGATGTTCACAAGGGGTTCACGAGAAAGCGTTACCTTTCTTGTTAGATGATCGGCGATTTGCTATCAGCGCAGCGCCCAACGCCGCGGTGATCTGCGGCTCTGGCGGCATGTACAACGCACAGCCCATCTCCCGCTCCAGCGCAGCCCTGATCGCCGGGTTTTTCGCCACGCCGCCGACCAGCGCGATATGCTCTTTCAGCCCCATGGGCTTTGCCATGGCCGCCACCCGCTTCGCGATGCTCTCCACCAGCCCGGCGGCAATATCTTCCTTCGGGACGCCTTGCGCACGCAAAGAGATAACTTCGGATTCCGCGAACACCGTGCACATGCTGCTGATCGCCGCTGGACTTGAAGAAGCGAGTGCCAGCCGCCCCAGGTTGCCGACGGAAACTTCCAGCGCCCGCGCTGTGTGCTCCAGGAACCGTCCGGTGCCGGCCGCACATTTGTCGTTCATCTGGAAATCGGCCACGCGACCGCCCTCGACCAGAATAACCTTGCTATCCTGGCCGCCGATGTCGATGATACCTCTGACATCAGGGTACAGGAAACGAACGCCTTCCGCCTGGGCAGTGATCTCGCTAATGGCCTTTCCGGCGAACGGAATGCTGCGCCGGCCGTATCCTGTGGCGACGATGTTATCCGCTTTCGTCTCGCCCGCAGCATCGAGGACCGCCTGGCAGACTTCGGCGGCCGTCTTGTGAAAATCGAACCCGGCAGGGGCAATCCTGCTGGCGACGATCCGACCGTCCTTCAGCAGGACAGCCTTGGTCGTCGCGGAGCCTGCATCGATGCCGACGACAATCACGATATCATCTCCAGGAAGGCATCCACCCGCAGGCCGATCTGCCCGGCATCGGACGCCGAATAGTCCGTCTCGATGGCCAGCATAGGTATCTTCGCCTGCTTCAGGGCCTGCTGGACCCGGTACTTTTCAATGTTGTAGCCGTGGCAGCCCTGCAGCGAATAGTACACGATGCCGTCCACCCGGTACTCCTTCGCGAGATCGACGATACTTTCAATCCGCCGGTCGTTGGGCGTCATACAGGCACATGGTATTTTCAGGTAACGTTCGGCGATAGCCTCCAGAGGCGGTTTCGTCTCGTCGACCAGGTGCTCGAACGACCTGGTGCCTGTGCAGCTTTCCTCGACCACGATAAGGCCGCCATGGCCCTCGATGATCCCGGGCACCTTGGTGCTGCCCGATGGCATAGGACAGCCGGCGATCATGATACGGGGCTTACGCTCGCCGGGGGACGATTCCGCGCGATCGATCTCCTCGCACAGCGCCTGGACATAGCTTTTAAAAACGACGGGCGACAGGAAGTACTGTTTTTGCATGACTTTCAGCGTTTCCAGCCCGGTCAGCGGCGGCAGATCACGCTTGCGGTAGTCGAACAGACGTCCGAGCAGCTGCCGCGTCTCGTTAGCAGACCTGATCTCTGTGGCCAGACGGTTATCTGTAGCGCGGATGCCGGTAAGGCCTTCAAGATAGCCCTTGAACCGTTCCAGCTCGCTCTCGAAATACCGTAGAGCGCCCGGGCTGTCGGGCATCTGGGGGAGATCGAGCACATACGTCGGCATGCGCCGGCCCAGCAGCTCGTACATCTTCTTCTTGCCGTCGCAGGTCGCTTCCGCCACGATGGCGTCGACCAGCCCGAAGTGCGGACACGCCTCGCCGGTCCCGCAGGTGCTGCTGACGACGGCGCCGAACGAAGACTTGATCAGCGGGCAGACGCTCCGGGGCAGGTATTCTTCCGCCACGGGTATCGTGTCGCTCTTGCCACCGCAAAGGACCACTCGATCCGCCCCCGCCGCGAAGATGATCTCGTCCGGCACGTAAAGGCAGAAGGTGCCGAGGACCTTCCTGCCCTCCGCCCGTTCTCTGGCAAGCTCAGCTATCCGTCGGCCGTACGAGTCGGTAAAATTGTCAAGAGATATCAGGCGCCCCATAGAGTTCCCTGTGCTATTACACTAAAAACGCCGGACTTATATCGTTTCCCGTCCGGTGATCGAACATCTGGCTACGGGGATATAAGCTCTGTGTCCTCATGGGAGTACGGCGGCGAGCAGATGCATAATATGCGGATGCCGTTCCCGCCGGCCCGGACGTCGTGCGGCGTCCGCGGCGGTATCAGGATGGCATCGCCGGTCTTTATCGCGAATTCGCTATCGCCCAGCCTCATCGTCCCCGAGCCTTCGGCAATATAATAGATCTCCTGCGACGATCGGTGGACGTGGGCCTCTGTCTTCTCCCGGGCCTTCACGTATGCCTCGGCGACGCTCACGTCTTTCACGGGCGACGAGGCGGGGTGGTACAGCTCCCATATGGATGACTTATCCTTCGTGACGAACGATTCAACATTCTCTCTATTCCTGATCAACGACATACCCTCGCGCGCTGGTAATGTTTATCACTATTGAGCCGCATTCAGCCAGATATATTATCGGATCACCCGGTAATTATGATTATCGGACCACCGATAATAAAGTGATGCATATGGCGGACTGTAAACAGGTGGCCCCCGTCAGGGTGGCCGGCAATTCGTACTATCTGCCGGCCATGAGCAACGCGGGGCTGTTCAAGGGATACGTGATCGACCCCGGATGCGTGGACTTCAAAGATGTGGGCAGGGATGACGTACACACGGTACTCATCACCCACGGGCACAACGACCACTTCCGGCACGCCCATGAGTTCCGGGAGAAAGGCGCTAAGGTCATTGCGTCAAAGGACGACGCGCTGCTGGTGCGCTGCCCGGAGGTCAACGTACGGGGCCTGTTCAGCTGGGCGAAGCCGCCGATCGAGATGATCACGCCCTACTTCCAGGGAAATGCCTGCGAGGTCGACCTGTACATCGAGGAGTGGCGGGACTCGTCTGTCCGCTCCGTGCCCCTGCCCGGCCACACGCTGGGCCAGTTTGGCTTCATCACCGAGGATGGCGTGTTCTATTCCGGTGACGCGGTCTATGGAAAAGAGGTCTGGTCGAAGTACAAGCTTCCCTACAGCATCGACCCGGACCTGTGCAGAAGCTCGCTTGAGAAAATGAAGGAGCTGGACTACGACTTCGTGGTGCCCGGGGCAGGTCATGTCATGGGCAGGACGGAAGCGCTGTCGGCAGCTGACAACCATATCGAGCAGCTGGACCACGTCGACGAGATCATCCTTAAACTTATCAAAGAGCCGGTGTCGACGGAAGGTCTGGTCACGCTTCTCTCGAACGAGCTCAAACTTTACAATAGCCTGAATAACTACTGGCTGACAGTAGTGATGCTGAAGGGTCACCTGAGCAGCCTGATCAACAGGGGTAAAGCGTCATACCGTCTGGATAACTACTGCATGTACTGGTATCGTGTCGCCTGAAAACAGAGAGCCACGGAGACTGTTTCGAGGCACTGAAAAATATATAAATAGCCGGCCCTCAATTGAGCGTTGAACCTGGTGAATTTATGGCGCGATCGGGCAGGGAGAGGAAACAGGCGGCAGGCCCCGTGAAAAAGACGGCAGGCAGACCGGCGGACGAGAAGGCTGCGCAGGCTGAAGAGAGCTCCGTGGCAAAAACGCCGGTTAGCGAGATGACAGGCGAAAAGCCTGTCAGACAATCTTTCGACCCCGTGGCCTGGCTCCGGTCCGGCCTGTGGGTCTACCCTGCGGTCCTGCTTTTATTAATGGCCCTGATGGCCTACATCCGCATCGTGCCTTCTTTTGACAACGTGTTCCCGTCATGGGGCAGCGGCTACGTGAACGTGGCACAGGACGACGCCGTGTACCAGATGCGCCTGGTACACAACACGCTCGCCCACTTCCCGGCGCGTATCATGTTCGACCCGTTCACCCACTTCCCTTACGGCAGCACCATCCACTTCGGGCCGCTGTTCACCATCATCATAGCCGGGGCAGCCCTGGTCGTCGGTCTCGGGAACCCCGGACCGGCGCTTGTCGATACGGTCGGAGCCTATATGCCCGTATTGATGGGAGTGCTCTGCATTCTCCCGGCCTATTTCATCGCCAGCAAGCTGTTCGGCAGGAACGCG
The DNA here is from genome assembly GCA_963769045.1 of uncultured Methanocellaceae archaeon. Classification (GTDB taxonomy): domain Archaea; phylum Halobacteriota; class Methanocellia; order Methanocellales; family Methanocellaceae; genus Methanocella_A. Next base: position 42,348 of record CAVYKK010000027.1, on the reverse strand, counting down.
GGCATCATAGCTGCCGCGACCCTGGCACTGATACCGGGGCAGTTTCTTGCCAGGTCGCTGCTCGGCTTCACCGATCACCACATCGCAGAAGTGCTGTTCTCGGCTGCCACGGTAGCGTTCCTCGTGTATGCGCTGGACGCGGCGAAGAAGGCGGGCCTCAGCCTGGAAAAGATCGCCCGGAAGGACGGGAAAGCCCTGAAAGCGCTGGCTTATTCGGCACTGGCAGGCGTCGCCTTCGGCTGTTACATGCTCAGCTGGCCCGGCGCGCTGCTGCTTGGCTTCATGCTCTTCATCTACTTCGCGGCGCAGTCGGTCTTCGATCATTCCAGGGGCCAGTCGCTCGACTACCTGGTCATCGTGGCGGCGATCATGTACCTGATCCCGGCGGTCATGGTGATGCCATTCTCGCTGCAGGACATGAGCCTCCAGCTGATGTTCTACTCTGTGACCCAGCCGATATTCCTCTGCCTGGCGTTCGCCGGCATCGGTGTAATTTACATCGTGTCGGGACTGCTCCGGAAGAATAAAACGGAAAACTGGATGTTCCCGGTGTCGCTGGTCTCGATCGCAGTAATCGGCCTGCTCGTCGCGTATATTGTGCTGCCGCAGCTGTTCGATCTCGTGATGGCGGGCTTCAGGGTGTTCACGCCCGGCGGCGGCATGCTTACCGTAGCCGAGGCCAGATCGTCGATCTTCACGACGTCCGGGGACTTCACGATAAGCCTCCTGTGGGCCTATTTCTTCTGGACCCTCCCCCTGTCGATCGCAGGCATCGTCATACTGGCATTCAGGGTGCTGAAAAATAATCGCCCCGCTGAGCTGTTGTTCCTGGTCTGGAACCTGGTTATGTTCTGGGCCATGATCAGCCAGATACGCTTCACCTACTACTTTGCGATAAATGCGGCGCTGCTTACCGGCTACTTCGCCATCTCGATCTTCAGGGCCTTCGACTCGGAAAACTTCGTGGAAAAGTTAAAGGGAGGGGTGAAGGGGCTGCTCGACGTCGGGCCGTTCCTGTCGAAAAACACAGGCCAGGCAGCATTGATGACACTGATCGGCGCCATGTTCCTGCTGGTGATCATCTACCCGGCCACATCGTTCTCCACCGGTGGGGGCAGCCTGTTTCCGGGAGGCTACACCATGGTCTTTGCCAGCGGCAACCAGGGCATGGACAGCGAGTGGTTCAATTCGCTGACCTGGCTGCGCGACCACACGCCTGATCCGCAGGGCACGGTAGTACAGCCCGGCTTCGACTATGCCAACGGCTCGTATACTAAAACGCTCAACGCTGATGGCACATACCAGTATCCGGCGAGTGCCTACGGCGTGATGAGCTGGTGGGACTACGGGCACATTATCAACTATGTCGCCCACCGCATCCCCAATGCCAACCCGTTCCAGGCAGGCATCCTGGAGAATAACGGGACGGAGGGCAGTGCGAAGTTTTTCCTGGCCACTGACGAGAGCCAGGGGTACCGGAACCTTCGGGACATGGGCAGCCGGTACGTGATGATCGACAACGCGATGGCCACGGGCAAATTCTATGCGATCACCGTGTGGGCAAAGGATACGGACGGCTGGTACGCGACGTCCCCGCTCCAGGTATCGCAGGGTGCTAACGTCAACATCGTCAGGGATAGCGACAGGTACAAGAGCTCGATGATGAGCCGCCTGTACTATGACGACTGTAACGGCATGAGCCACTTCCGGCTGATCTACGAGGGCACCGGCCCATACTCCGTATCGACGAAGGTGGGAGACCTGAGCCAGTACCAGCAGGGCTACCTGTACGTGCCATACTCCGATGCGACGTTCATGGCCTCGGACAACTATACGCAGGAGTATAACCTGTACATGGCCAGTGTCAACCCCATGTCTACGAGCCAGGGCAGCTCTGTGTTCTACTACGACAGCCGGCCGCCGGTGAAGTCGGTGAAGACCTATGAGGTGGTGAAAGGCGCCACTATCAAGGGCAGCGCGCCCGCAGGCAGCAACGTCACCGCATCGGTAAACCTGGGCGTCGGCAGCCATAACTTCACGTACACGCAGACCGCCGTGGCGGGTGCGGACGGCACTTACTCGATGATCGTGCCCTACCCGACAGAAGCCATGAAGGGCGACGGGTACTCGTATGACGTGATGCCGCTGTCGGATTACACGATTACGTACGGTAGTACCACTAAGACGGTGGCGGTACCGGAACAGGCGGTCATGAGCGGCGGGCCTGTAGACGTCGCCTGATAGCTATGCCGGGCGGGCGCTCGCGCACGAGTGGCCTGGCCCTGCAGGCCTGTTGAGACCGCTTGGGGATAACAACGCTATTTTTTACCTGGACTCACATTTTCAGCCCAGGCTTTTTTATCGCAATGGGTATAAAAATAGTCAGTTTTATCACATTTGGTAACACGAATGTAAAATTTTTTATACTTTCAAGAGCAGTTACTAGTCTGTAGTCCGGCTTGCTAAAGCTTGCCGGCAAATGGGAGTTATGAGTATGGAGTCTGAACAATTCGGCCTTCTGGTCGTAGGGCACGGCAGCTCGATGCCGTACAACAAGCAGCTTATCGAGGAGATCGCAGCGAAAATCGGCAGAAAAATGCCTAATGCCGTGACCAGGACCGGCTTCATGAACATCAACCGCCCGACGATCAAGGACGGCATCGACAGCTTCAAGGGCACCGGCGTCCGGAAGATCGTCGTCTTCCCGCTGTTCCTCGCGCGGGGCGTACACACCACCGAGGACGTCCCCCGCCTCATCGGGCTCAAGGACGGCCAGAAGCGGATCAGCTACGACGGGTACGACATCATCTACGCCGACCCGCTGGGGTCCGACGACATGATCGCGGAGATTTCCTGCAGGCGCATAGAGCAGGCGTTCGACGCTCACAGCAACTAAGGTCGTGCCAATGGACCTGCAGGCGTCCCGCGTGGCCGTCGCCGATGTGAACCACGGCGGGCTGGCCCTGGCCAAAGAGCTGCTGGCGCTTGGATACGATGCCTTCGCCGTGGACATATACGGCACGCGAAAGCTGCACGACGATGCGGTGAAGATCGTCAGGCCCGCAGACGCCGGCCGCTTTGACGCGCTGGTCGTGCCGGTTCACCTGCCCCCGGATGAGCTCCGGGACCATGCGCAGAAGAACAGCATACCGGTCTTTACCCATCACCGTATGGCGGGAATGATCGCCAGAGAGACGGGCCGGCTAAACGGCATCCGATCGGTGGAGATCACCGGCACGTACGGGAAGACCACTACGGCATTCGCCCTTTCCGGCATGCTGGCCGCCGCGGGAGAACGCGTCCTGTTGCACACGAGCCATGGCCTGTTCTTCGACGGAAAGTCTGATGGTAAAAGGCTGAGCGTTACGCCGGCCAGCCTCGTCAGTGCGCTGGACGCGGCACGGGATACAGGCCTGCGCCCGACGATCTTTGTCGCCGAAGTCTCGCTCGGCGGGTGCGGCACCGCCGACGTGGGCGTGATTACCACACTGAAGGGCGACTACCCGATCGCCGGCGGGACATCCCGCTCCTCGATCGCCAAGATGCAGATGATTGAATACGCCAGGCCAGGCAGCACGATCGTGCATGACGTCTCGTATACGGCCGTCGGAGCCCCGGAGCAGCTGTCGTTCGGCCCGGGCGGAGATGTCCGATATCATAATGATCTGATCGAGTGCCGCCTGTCCCCGGGCCTGGCGATCGAAACCCGGCTGAGGGGAGACATCGACCGGGCATCCTACCGGGAACCTGTGCTCTGCGCGGTTGCAGCGGCGATGGCACTCGGGGTGAAGCCTGACGCTATCAGTCGCGGGCTGGAAGGGTTCGACGGCGTCCCCGGGCGAATGAAGTACGGGACGCTGGAAGGACGGACGCTGCTGGACAACTCTTGCTCGGGCCTTTCAGTCGCCAGTATCATGCGGGCGCTGGAGATCAGCCGCGGCCATGCCGGGAGACGAGTGCTGGTCCTGGGAGAAGAGAAGTACAATGTCTGCGAGGGACTGGACCCAGGGCAGGCACTCCGTATCGCTGCGGGCGCCGGCGCGAACGACGTCGTCATTGTCGGGGAACGACTACATGCGGCCGGGGCAGGAAAGGGATACCTGTACGCCCCTGATCTGGATAGCGGGCTCGCTTCTGCCCTTTTGAAGACAAAGCCCGGAGACATAATCATATCGTGCGTGAAGACCTGGAGGTAAAGAAATGGGAGAATCCGACCGCATCGCCAAGCCGATGCGCATAATCCAGCCGAGGCCGAGCGCCATCGTGGCTGCGCTCTATACGCTGAGAGACTTAGACGTGGACGTGGCCATACTGCACGGCCCGCCGGGATGCTGCTTCAAGCACTCGCGGCTGCTGGAGGAGGACGGGATACGCGTGATCACCACGGCCATGTGCGACTCCGACTACGTGTTCGGGGGGCACGCGCTGCTCGTATCCACGCTGCATAAGGCGGTGGACATGTTCCAGCCGAAGACCATTGCTATCGTCGGGACCTGCGCCAGCATGATCATCGGGGAAAACTTCCACCGTGCGGTCGAGGAGGCTCAGCCCGGCGTGCCGGTGGTCGAAGTGGAAATCCACGCGGGGTTCGGCGATAACACGCAGGGCGCAATTATCACGCTGGAGGCCGCATGCGCCGCCGGGTTGCTGGGCGCTGCCGAGGTAGAGCGGCAGAAAAAGATGCTGCTGATGGCCACTGAACTGGAAAAGCGCGCCGGGGCGGCCAGCGCAGGCTATATCGAGCCGTCGCGCGGCGACCTGAAGTACAAAGCGGCCGAGCGGCTTGTCGAGCTCATGAGACAGGGCAAAAAAGGCGTCTCCATCCTCAATGCCAAAAAGGAGACCGCCTATATGTTCGCCGACGACAACCTCGCGGTCAGCGAGGCGGCGAGAGCGCTGGGCGCGCCGCTACCCGCCACTATCGCCAACCTGGACCAGGGGGTGGGCCTGCCGCGAATACGGCAGTACGCCCGCACGATCACTGACGGGTTCGTCGCCAGAGGTTTTGCCATCGACCACATCACCGGCGGCCTGGACGAATACCCGGCGTCCGGCAAGGCTGCGGCAGAGATAGTAAAGGAACATTATGCAGGCTATGATTACGCGGTGATCTCAGGGGTGCCGCACGGGGTGCCGGCAGACGCACTGAAGGGCATGGAAATATTCTCTATCACCAACGGGCCCCGGACGGTGGCGCCGCTGAAGAAGGCCGGGCACCAGCACGTCATGGTGGAGGTCGACCTGCATCCCAAGACGCTGGGCGTGGACCGCATCGTGGAGTCAGAGTTCGGTGAAACGCTCAGGAGTATGTTATGAACATACTCCTGCTAAGGAGTATGCTATGAACATACTCCTGATAGGGGGCATACAATGAGTCAGAAACAGATCGCCATCTATGGCAAGGGAGGCATCGGCAAGTCGTCTACAGCTTCGAACGTAGCTGCCGCGCTGGGCGAGATGGGCAAAAAGGTCGTGCTCATCGGCTGCGACCCGAAGAGCGACTCGTCGATCACGCTGCTCGGCGGCCGGCGGATACCCACGATCATGGACATGGTGCGGAAGCTGGGCAACCCGGACAGCGTCAAAGAGGAAGAGATCGTCTTCGAGGGCTTCCGCGGCGTCAGGTGTGCCGAGGTCGGCGGCCCGGAGCCGGGCGTAGGCTGTGCAGGACGCGGCATCATTATCGCCATTCAGCTGCTGCAGAAGATCTCTCCGTCCTTGCGCAATGCGGACGTGCTCATGTTCGACGTCCCGGGGGATATTGTCTGCGGCGGCTTTGCGGTGCCGATCACCAGGAAAATGGTAAAAGAGACGTATATTATCACTTCGGGCGAGTATATGCCGGTCTATGCGGCCAATAATATCTGCCGGGGCCTGAACACGCTGAAGACGCCGCTGGGCGGCATCATCTGCAACGAGCGCGAGGCTGCCAACGAGCGGGAGATAGTAGGCCGGTTCGCCGACGCCCTGGGCGTGCCCCTGCTGGCCTGCATCCCGCGCAGCAGGATCGTACAGCAGTGCGAGCGAGACGGAAAAAGCGTTCTGGAAGGCGCCGCTTCCTCAGACATAGCAGAAATCTATCGGCAACTGGCAGCGAAAGTTTTAACTGAAAAGGACAATAAGGTTCCAGAAGCGTTAGACGACTGTTACCTGAGGGATCTTACACGCCTATGATAAAAATACCGAGGATCATCCTGGCCGGCGATCGCAGTTCGGCGGGCAAGACCACCATTTCGGTCGGCATAATGGCGCTCCTGCGGGAGAAGGGCAGGAACGTGCAGCCGTACAAGGTGGGCCTGGACTACATCGACCCCAGCTACCACTCCATGATCACTGGCAAGCAGGGCGAGAACCTCGACGGGTTCCTGATGTCGGACAAAGCGGTCGTGGAATCGTTCGTGCACTCGGCTCAGGGGGCAGACATCGCCGTCATCGAGGGGGTGAGAGGCCTGTACGAGGGGCTGGAGAGCCTGTCGGACGTGGGCTCCACGGCACAGATCGCCAAAATTCTCAAGTCGCCTGTCATCCTGATCGTCGACGCGCAGAGTATCACCCGGAGCGCGGCGGCCATAGTCAAAGGCTACCGGGACTTCGACAAGAGCGTCAACATCAGGGGCGTCATCCTCAACAAGATCGGCAGCGAGCGCCATGCAGAGAAGGCCCGGATGGCCATAGAGAAGTACACGGGCATCGAGGTGCTCGGCGCCATCCCCCGGACAAACGCCATGAAGCTGACCATGCGGCACCTCGGGCTCATCCCGGCCCGCGAGGGCGCGTCAAGAGTGGACGGCTTCGGCGCCAAACTGGAGAAGATCGAGGAGACGATCAGCGAGAACCTGAACATCGACCGCATTGCGGCTATCGCGGCCGAGGCCCCGCCGATCAAGACGACCAGGCCGGGCATCTTTATCAAGGGCAACGACGCCGGGGTAAAGATCGGCGTCGCCATGGACGAATCCTTTAACTTTTATTACAAGGACAACCTGGACCTGCTGGAGCTGAAGGGTGCGGAGCTCGTCTACTTCAGCCCGGTGCACGACCATAAGCTGCCAGAGGTCGACGGGCTGGTCATCGGCGGAGGATACCCCGAAATCTTCGCGGCCGAGCTGGCCGCGAACGAGAGCATGAGGGCATCAATCCGCGAAGCGTCTGCGCAGGGCATGCCCATCTACGCCGAGTGCGGCGGCCTCATGTACCTGATGCAGCAGCTGGAGACCGAGGACGGCAAGCGCCACCAGATGGCCGGTATCTTCGAGGGCGTCGCGGCCATGAGGCACGTGCGTACGATCGGCTATGTCGCCGGCAGGTTTGCACTGGATACCCCGATCGGCCAGGAGGACGGGATGTTCAAAGGCCATGAGTTCCACCACTCGCTGATCACCGACATCCCTTACGATGCACGGTTCGCCTACCGGCTTGACCGGGGCACCGGAATCAGTAACGGGCTGGACGGGATGATCAAGGACAACACTCTTGCGTCCTATACCCATCTCCACGCAGCATCATACGTGCCCTTCGCGGCGAAGTTCGTCGAGTCCTGTGCCGTGTTCAAAGAGAAAGGCCAGTGATGGCCGGGTTCCTGCGCCTGATGCAACCATTTGTGAGGCTATGAAGCCTGTCCGCTAAAACGCGCACGCGCGAGCGCCCGCCCGACCTGCGACGAATTGCCCGACTATTTTTTCACCACATTATACCTGAACGGGGCCCGGGTCACCCGCTGACTTCTGGTACTTTGGTGCCGCTTGTTCGCGTTTTAGACCGTGACCTTAGTGTCATAACGGAGGAAATATTTTGTCGTACAGACCCCTGCTTTCGAAAAGATATTTATTCCCTTATAAGAGAAAATAAACCGGAAAAAGACACAAAAAATTATTAATGATCACCACTAAGTAGAGCGAAAGCAGAGTTACTGTTCAAAGAACAAAGTATATATCGATGGATTTTTGAATATAATCGATATCTTATATAGCGAAAAAATACAGGTTGGGATTTTGAATGGGTTTATTTGACAGGAAACCTAAGAAAGAGGATGCAAAGGCACAAAAATCGAGGGAAGAAGAGGAAAGAATGAAAAAGGAGCTCGAAACGCTCCAGTCCATCCTCGAGAAGACTGACATTAACAAAGGCGAGGCCGCCAGGCCGGAGCCAGCCTCAAGGGCGCCGGAGAAGCAGGTTGAAAAGGTGCAGCCGGCGAAGCCCGCGAAGGCCCCGGTAGAGAAGGTGCCGGAGAAGCCAGCCCCGTCTGCCATTAAGGTCCCCGTGCCCAGGCCCCAGGCCCAGAAAATCCCTGTGGAAAAGCCCGCAGAGAAGCCGGAAAAAATGCAGGTGGCCAGACCACAGGTCAAGCCGTCGATGCCACCCGTACAGAAGCCCATTTTAAAACCCAGCATTTTGCATCCGTCTCAACCGAAGCCTGAACCGCAGCCCGTCGTCCCAACCCGGGCTCCCGAGAAGGCTGAGGTCAAGCCCGAGCCAAAGGCCGAGGCAAAGCCGGAACCTGTCATGACAGAGCCGAAGCAGGAACCTGTAAAGGCAGAGACAATGCCCGAACCGGTTAAGGCAGAGCCGAAACCGGAACCCCGACCCGAACCGGTGCAGGAGATCAAGCCTGCGCCGGCGGCGATCCAGCCTGTCGTGGACATGGCGGAGCTCAACCAGCTCAAGGTCCGGCTCGAAATGCAGGCGGCCGAGCAGGAGAAGCAGCGGAAGGAAATCGAGGAGTACCGCGGCCTCCTGAAGCAGCAGGACAACCTGGCGAGCCTCGTCATGGTCCTGCAGTCGAAACTGGACCGCATGGAAGCCGAGCGTATGGCTACGCCAGCGCCACAGCCAGTCAATATGCCTGACACAGACCGGCTGGAGGTGCAGCTCCGCGATACCAGGACGATGATCGATGCCCAGAAGCTGACCGTCGAGGTACAGAAGGACACCATCGCCCGCCTGGAGGACGACCTCGAGAAGATCAAAGGGTTCGACTTCGAGGACTTCGCGGCACAGGAGAAGCAGATCCTGCAGAAGATCGCCGTGGAGCTCAAGAGTATCAAGACCACGGTCGTCGAGCACGACAACCGCTTCAACGAAGTGACGGGAAAGATTGGCGCCGTCGGCGCCGAGCTGAGCGCCACGAAGGACCGCACCGAGAACATCGAGCAGGACGCTTTCGCTGCACGTAGGTCCATGGACGAGTGCACGAAGACACTGGAGTCCTTCAAGATGACCATAGCCGAGCAGACGACGGGCGTCGAGCAGATGAAGAACTCGGTCTCCATCCTTGACAGTAAAGTGAACTCGCTGCGGGACAGCGTCGTGGCCGGACCGGCGGAGAAGACCGCGGAAGAGATGGAAGCCCTCAAGGCGCAGATGAGCGGCTGGGGTGACGAGATCAGGTCGCTGCACGAGTCGGTGGACTCGATTAACGGCAGGATAGAGAACATCCCCGCAATCAGCGCAGGCGAGGTCGGTACGGTGAAGGAATCGCTGACCGGCGAGATTACCGCACTGCGGGAGTCGGTCGCTGCCGACATCGCCGCTGTGAAGGAAGCAATGGCCTCGGATATCACTGCTGTAAGGGAGACTATATCCACAGAAATCGTGCCAGTCAAAGAGTCAGTCTCACTGGTAGCTTCGGAAGTTGTCAGCGTAAAAGAATTGGTTGCTGCCGACATCGCCGCTGTGAAGGAAGCAATGGCCTCGGATATCACCGCAGTAAAGGAGACACTCACCGCAGATATCACTGCTGTAAGAGAGACTATATCCACAGAAATCGTGCCAGTCAAAGAGTCGGTCACATCGGTAGCTTCGGAAGTCGCGAGCATGAAGGGAGCCGTAGCCGCGGACGTCACCGCCATCAAGTACGACATGGCGACGATCCGGGACTCTTCGGCACCGGTTGCCGAGATCAGCGCGACGAGGCAGTCGCTGTACTCGGACATCACCTCGCTGAAGGACACCATCGGCGCGCTGGAGCAGAAGATGTATGCCGTCGAGGTCAAGATGAGCTCGATCGGCGAGACGCTCGAAACCAGCAAGGATTCGCTTTCATCAGACATCAGCCGTATCAGGAGCATGTTCGCCTCAAGAGGCGACGTCGAGGAAATCCGCGAAGCCACTATGACTGGCATCGGGGAGATCAGGAAGGAAGTCACGGGTGTCCGGGACTATGTCGCCTCGGATATGGCAGCCTACAAGGAGTCCATCCAGGCTGACCTCAAGTCGGTCACCACCTACCGGGACGACCTCATCAGGCTCCGCGCGAGCCTGGAGCAGGTCGGGCAGCTCTCCAAGGCAGTCACCGACTACCGCAGCGAGCTGAAATCGGTCAAGAGCATGATGGACCGCTTCAACGAGGACGTGAAGAACGCCCGCGAGCTGACGAAGGGCAAGGAAGAGATCCAGCGCATCAGGGAAGACCTGCATCTCTACACCAACGACTTGAAGGCCATGCGCGAGATTGCCGGCGACAATAAGGATCAGGTCGAAGCGGTCAAGAAAGCGCTGGAAGGCCTCAAGGGCGACTCCGAGCGCGTGACTCCGCAGGAGGCCAAGCTGATCAAGACCGGCCAGTACCTGAAGGCCCAGGTCGACCAGGTCAGCAAGACGTTCTCCGACCTGGACGAACGGCTGGCGGCCATCCGTAAGGAATTCATCAACCTCAACAACATCGAGTACCGCTACCGTGCGCTGGAGGACAACCTCAACGCCATGGAGCGCAGCCTCGAGAACAAGATCGAGGTAGAGATGATCACCCGGGTCAGGGAAGCGGAGAGCGAGCTGGTATCCCGTATCGCAGAGGTCGAGGCCAGCATCACCGAGTCGAGCCGCAGTGCAAAGGACCTGCTCAACCAGCTCGACGAGACCCGCGGACAGGTCACCAGAGAGCTGGAGGAGATCCGCTCTGACGTCACGAAGGAGCTCGAGGACACCCGCAGCAGCGTCACACACGATCTGGAAGAGACCCGCACAGAGGTCGCCCGCGAGGTCGAGGACATCAGGACGACCGCGACCAGGGAGCTGGAGGGCACCCGCAACGACGTAGGCAGGGAAGTGGAGGAGATCCGTACCAGCGCCACGAAGGAGCTGGACGAGGCCCGGAACAAGGTCACCACAGAGCTACAGGAAGCCAGGACCGAGGTCACCAGGGAGCTGGACGACGCCAGGAACACGGTCACCCGCGAGCTTACGGCCGCCCGTACCGAGGTCACCAAAGAGCTGGAGGGAATACGCACCGACGTTGTCAGATCAGTATCCACGCTCAAGACTGATACGATTAAGACACTAAGAGATACAGCCAGCGAGGCCGTAAAGAGCACAGAGGATGCGAAGGAGACGCTAATGGCGACGCGCGACGATATCCTCGAAGAGGTCAGCGTCACCCGGAGCTCGGCACTGAAAGACATGAGCGAGACAAAAGAGTCAGTGCTACGTGAGGTCAACGCCACCGGCGATGCTACAATCCGCACGATGGGCGAGACAAAAGAGTCAGTGCTACGTGAGGTCAACGCCACCGGCGATGCTACAATCCGCACGATGGGCGAGACAAAAGAGTCAGTGCTACGTGAGGTCAACGCCACCGGCGATGCTACAATCCGCACGATGAGCGAGACAAAAGAGTCAGTGCTCCGCGAACTGGGCGAGACAAAGGAATCCGTACTCAGCGAAATGGTCGAGACCAAACAGTCGGTGCTCGGCGAAATGGACAACGCCAGGGGCTCGGTGCTTCATGACATGAGCGCCTCGAAGGAAGCCGTCCTCCGGGACATCGACGCGACGAAAGATGCCGCGTTCCGGGAGATGGTCGCGGCCAGGGAAGAGACCCAGAAGGTCAGCGGCGAGCTGAATTCGGCCGCCAAGCGGGCGCGTGAGGACGTGTCCACGATCATCGACAGCGTGCACGATGAGACGACCGGCACAGTAAGCAAGGCCAAGGCGGAGATCGCCACCATGGTGAAGCAGGAGAAAGACGGCCTGCACGGCGTCGTGGACGCACAGCGGAAAGAGACCATAGAGAGTATGTCCAAGGTCCGCGACGACCTGATCGTGGCACTGCGGCAGACCGAGTCCATCGTGCTCTCGTCCACGGAGAACGCGCGTATCGTCGCCGAGAAGTCGATGGCAAAGACCAGGGACGAGATCCTGGAAAGCATCAGGAGCACCCGGGAAGAGACGATCAAGAAACTGCTGGATACCAGGGACGTGGTCATCTCCGCGGCGAACAACTCCAAGGAAACCGCCCTGGAATCGATGTTCAAGTCCCGCGACGAGGTGATCGGGTCGGTGAACGCCAGCAAGACCACGATGCTGTCGGTCCGCGACGAGGCCATGACCCAGCTCCGGAAGACACAGAAGGACGTCGAGGACTCCATCAATAAGAAGCTGGAATCCGACAAGGAGAACACCGAGCGGATCAAGCAGATCATGAAGACGATGAACGAACTGATCAGGGCGTAAGAGGTGTAGCGCATGGACTTCGAAAGCTACATCGGCAAGGAGCGCCAGCTGCTGGGCAGGATAGAGAAAGAGAGGGCCGAGCTGAACTCCCACGAGCCCAACGCGTGGGAGGGCAATTACAGGCTTGCCGCCGATGAGATCAAGCTACTGAAGGCGGGCGACTACGTCAACCGCGCATCCGAGACGGCTGCCGATGCGATCGTGACGCTGGACGAGCGGATGTCGCAGCTCAGGAAGCTGGAGAGCGATGCCAGCGCCAGGAACGAGACGTTCCTGAAGCGCGTCGGCGAGTGGGAGACAAAGTTCGACGCCCGCTACTCGGAGGTCATGGCAGCCATGGCCCGGGAGATGGCCGCGCTGGAAGCCCGCAACGCCCAGCTGACGCAACGCATCGAGGCTGCCGAGCGGAACCTTAACGGGATCTGCAACAGATCGGAGAAGAGCATGCACGAGACCGGCGAACTGACCGAGCGGAACCTCCGCCAGGCCAGCGAGCGCGCCGAGGCAAGTATCAAGGAAATGAGCGAGATCACCGAGGCGAACATGAAAGATATCAGCAAGGCGACTACTGCGGATGTCGACCGGCTCGTAGGCTCGCTCAAGAACGCCCAGGCCGAGTTCGAGGCAAATGTGAACGAGAAGCTGGAACAGGACCGGCAGACCCTCGAACGGATCAAGTACATGATCACCGCCATGAACGAGATCATCAAGACGTAAGCCCTGCCTGAGAGAACGGGCGTCTTTTTTTATTATATTAATGCCTCCGGGTATCATAAGCTTTATATGACCCTAAGACATTTAATTCCCGCAACTACATGCTCATAGTTTAATGGAGATTTGATCATGGCGAGAAAACCAGGAAGAATGTACAAAAATTTCTCGGGCCCGTCGTACACCAGGCGAGAATATATGGGTGGTGTACCGGGCGTCAAGGTGGCCCAGTTCGACATGGGCAACCTGACGGACGAGTTACCCGTAGCTATCACTTTAGTCGTCAACGAGACCTGCCAGGTCAGGCACGATGCGCTTGAGGCAGCCCGTATTTCGGCTAACAGGTACCTGATGAATGATGTCGGCAGGCTGAACTACCGGTTCAAGGTAAGGGTATACCCCCACCAGGTGCTCCGGGAGAACAAGCAGGCCACCGGCGCAGGCGCAGACCGTGTGTCTGATGGCATGCGCAGGGCTTTCGGCAAGGCCATCGGCACCGCCGCGCGCGTCTACCAGGGCCAGGGCATCTTCACCATATGGACGACCCCCCAGTACTTCGGGATGGCCAAGGAGGCCCTGCGCCGCGCAGGCCACAAGCTTCCCACGCCCCACCGGCTGGTCGTCGAAAAGGGCGCAGAACTGGTCAAGTAAGCCAGTCTCTTCCCACAATCTTTTTTCTATTTTATTCGCCATTTCCGGATAGCGGATGCTTTAAAAATATTCTTGGCGCGCTCATGAAAAACATCTCAAATAAGCCAGGAGAAGCCTGTCCGGCCGCTCGCGCGCGCACGCGTGACCCGGCCATGGCGTGCGACGACAGCCCTGCCCGTTTTTCATCCTCTTATGCCTGACCAGGACTCCGGTCATCCGCCGACTCCTGGCGCCAGGATTTATATCGAATTTACCCGTTCGAATGGATGCAAGCGCAGCGTGTTACGTGGCTTTGAAGCCGCCCATTATACGCCTTTTTAAACCAAAATCTTTTTAAATGACCTGCTTATAGTGTATCTAACTTAAGATGTGTGATAATGGAAGGATACGACTTATTACTTAACAGGGCGATCGAAAAGTCGCCCAACATGCAAACGAGCGGCGAGCGTTTCGTTGTGCCGCGACCGAAGACATTTATCGAGGGCCGCACTACGGTCTGGGAAAATTTCAACGAGATACGCGATAAGCTCAACCGCGACTCGGACCATTTCGTAAAGCACCTGCTGAGGGAAATGGGCACGGCCGGCAAAGTCGAAGGCAATCGCCTCGTGCTACAGGGCCGTTTCACATCCGACACGATCGCGGCACTGGTCGAGGATTACGTCAGCGAGTACGTCCGCTGCGCGGAATGCGGCAGGCCGGACACCAAGCTCGTCAAGTACGACCGCATCACCACCCTCAAGTGCGACGCCTGCGGTGCACAGCGCTCCATCCAGAAGCGCCGGCAGATATCCACTAAGACCGCCCAGGTCGCCTCCATCGAGGAAGGCAAGGTCTACGAGATGAAGATCGAGACCCAGGGCAAGAAAGGCGACGGCATCGCCAGGATCGACAAGTTCACGATCTTCGTGCCGAACGCGCGCACGGGCGAGATCGTCAAGGCCAAGATCAATAAGATCGACGGCAACCTGGCGTTCGCGTCAAAGCAGTAATCGGGTTTCCCCGGTTACTTTTCTCATTTTATTATCGACAATTCGACGTGTAGCCGTGGCTATGACACGAAGCTGGCTGGCGGCCGCCTTCGCGCGCGTATGACTTTTCATCGTGTTCAATCTCGACGCACGGTATAGAACAGTAAAAATCCTTGGCGCGCCTATGAAAAACTTATAAGAATCGAAGACCTCGAAGCCTGCTCGTATAAAGAGAAACCTTCGTCCTGGTCACGCGTGCGCGCGCGAGCGCCCGTCCGGCCTGCAACGATGCCCTGCCCGTTTTTCATCCCCTTATAACAGTAACCGGAAAAACCGGTTGCCTATCCCATTTTTACATTTTTTATTTTGTGTACCCGTTTTCAAAAACGGTTCAATGATCATGACATAGCCTTTATATTTTCCAGAAAGCATGATCAACTGAAGCGATGTTATGACAGATGCCTTATTAAAAATTGCATTGCTATTAATCTTAATCACATCTGTCATTTTAGTAGCCTGTGGCTGCTCTGCCCCTGAAACATCCGATCATGGCACGATCAGCCCCTTACCCAGAGATAAATATGTGGCTTTATACGAGGAATATGTTGACAATGCCACGATCCTGGAAGGTAACGGGACTGTCCTTTACATACCCGTGCCGTGCCCCGTGCCTCATCCGTTTGACTACAACGGGTCACAGGGATTTCGGGAACAATACCCGGCCGTGAATGACGACCTGAAGATCATGTACGGCACATACAATGTGTACTCTCACCCGGCGGGAAGTTACTCGACGGCCCGGTACCGGGGCATCTACGCGCTACCCTTTACCCTGGACTCTGGACTGGTGATCAGGGAAATAGATGCCAGTGGGACGATATATGCCGCCGATCACGGTATGAATACCACATTAAAGGTCGGAGATACCTGGCGATCGATGGACGTTACCCTCGTTAAAAACGAGTCGCTACCCCTCGTCAGCGATAATTCGTCGTTTAGCAACCTGACATATCGGCCGTTTTCTGTACGGCATGACTATTCCTGCCTGGTCGAAAACAAGGGCATTTTCCCGAAGTCAAACATTTTATAACCTGGCGGGCGCCTTCGCGCGCACATAATAATTAATGGGTAGAACTGTAAAAATCCTTGGCGCTCCTGGCTACCTGGCGCCCTTGGCGGGCGTGACAGGAGTCGCATGCCTATACAACATTAGCGATGCATGCTCTGCCCTGGCTATGTGACTACTGTCACGCTCGCCAAGGGCGCCAGGTAGCCAGGAGCGCCAAGGTAGTTTAAAATATTAAAGCTCGATTTTTATACCGTAGCACTTCTCGGGATTTTCCTTGTGAATCTTAAAAAAGACCTCTTCCGGTATGCCGTTCCTGATGGCCTCTTTGGTCTTGCGCGGCACGGTCTTCGGCCCCAGGACGGCGCCGGGCCGGTTGGGGTCGTCGCAGTAATCGGTCTCAAGTGTAAACCGGGTGCCCTGTGATAACGCCTCTTCCAGCGCCCCTTTCGAGGCAATGACAGACGGGAAGACATTCAACGTCTCGCACTCGCGGACGGCTGGCGGCGAGAAGTGCTTGATCGTCCGCCATGCGGGCAGGTGCTCCTCTTTTGCAATGGCCGAAATCGACTCAAACGTCCCTGGCTCGCTTTCCGTGTGCAGCTGCAGCGCACAGCCCTGGTCCACGCAGAGGTCCATGGCGTAGCGCATCAGCGCGTTGGAGCGCTCCCACAGCTCCGGAGAGACGGGATAGTGCGGCCTTCCGGACTTGAGAGCGATCGCCTTGCCTTCAGCCACGTATTTCGCCGCGATCTCCAGCCCATCTTTAACGATCTCGTAAGCTTTCTCGATGCCCATGGACTCGGCCAGCCCGATGAACTCCGCCGGGTGGACGCCTACCACTGCATAGGCGTGAACTATCTCGTTCGCATGCCGCACTACATTGATGGTCTGGTTATATAGCTCGTGATAGCTCTGCGCGCTGTGGATACCCATGCCCATTTCGCTGGCCGGCAGCGAGACAATGAGCACATGGGTGCCCCCGGCGTTGCGGAACTCCTTGATCGCCTCGATGCCCCGGCCTCTTCCGGGGTTCAGGTGCATGTGGTCGTCGGTGATCGGCAGCTTTGCAGGCTTCCATCAGTGACACCAACGCTGCGATCAGGATTAAAGCTTCTTACATGATCGCGAGAGAAGCCTTTTATTCGACTTTTGCCGTTTATTCATTGGCGACCTGTATGCGAAAACTTGCCATCCGGCTCCTGGCCTTGCTCATCGGCGCAATCCTGGTGCTACTTGCCGTTGTGATCCTCGAGCGCGTGAGCCCGGGTTACAGCGAATGCGCAGCGAACGCCACGGATATCGCACTTAAAACAGCCCTCAAGGATCCGAGCGTCGCTGAGGTCCTATCCTGGCCCGATGCCCACTATACAGCGTCTATTAACCCGGTTACCGCCGACGCCGAAAAAGGGTATCTCAACGGCCCGGCCAACCTGACGGACGTCAAGATCCAGGTGCGATACCATGAATATGCCTCACCGTACCGTTTCGACGTCATCGTCGACGGCGACCGAAAGAAAGTCATGAACACCATCGGGATGTTAGACATCGCGAGTGGCGATGACTTCATGACGATTCCCGCCGGGTCGGCATGGTACTATCACATTGTCCGTGCAAACGCTATTGGCGGGGGCTATCTCCCGCTGCCACCGATGCTCGTCAGGGGCAGCTATTCGCCGACGGACGCCCGTGTCTTGCTGGCCCTGGTGGACGGTGAAGGATTTAAAATGCTGAGAAACGCAGCCGCAAATGGCGATTTACAGCACGTCGACCTCTCGGGTCACGCGCTCTGGCTTAACCGATCAGGCCTTGTCGGGCCTGAATGGGACGCGAGCATCAACGTGCCATACGTCAACGTGTCTGCGCCGGTCGTTTCGATTATGCCTGGTGGAAAAACCGTATCCACCCTGCCCGAGATCAAGCCAGCCGACGACTACTACTTCGTGATCGCCAACGAGGACAGCCGGGAGGTTTCGGCAACGTTCTGGCCAGACAGCACCACCTTCTTCTGAATTAATCTGCATGCCGTGGTGCTTGCCGGTTTTGTATGAAAAGAAAAGATATATACGGTATGTTTGCCATATTAGCATCAAATTGTTCAAGGATGATTGATATTTGTGCCCCAGCCTAACCCGAGCCTGACCGTACTCAAGGGCAAGCTCGCTTTTCTCGTATCGTTCGACATCGGCGGTGAGGTCGATAAGGCCACACTGTCCAGCATCTTCAAGGTACAGGCAGGCACCGAGTACAGCAAGCCGGTGGAAGTGGCGCTGGGCGCCGGACTGACCGGACTAATCGTCGCGGAAGAGCTGAACAAGATCACTAAAGTACAGGCGTTTGCCGATGTGTACGGCATTGGCGTAGCCATTATACGGCTGGAGTTCGAAGTGCCCGAGGGCATGACAGTCAGCGAGGCGATCACCGCGATGCACGTCAACGGCATCTTCGTCGACGGCCTGGACCTGAACGCGTACATCGCGAGAAAAATGGCCGAGATACGCGAGCGGATCCGCCCCGGTATCACCAGGATACGGGCGTACTTCCCCAACACCAAGAAGTTCAGCATGCTCAAGCTGGACAAATATGAGCCTGCCATCGACCAGAGCGGGCTGAAGAGTCAGTTCGGCGCCGAGATCACCCGGTTCCTGTCCGGCGAGTCCTCGCCCAGGACGCTGCACGGCAAGGAGATTGCGGATAAGCTGTCTCACGACATCTCGTACTACGACGAAGACCTGTTCCTCGTCTCCTACGAGGCGGCGTTCGTGAAGGGTTGCGACGACTACTTCAACGACCTCAGGCTGTACCTGGAACTGGCGCTGGCGCTGTCGTTCCTCTATCATATCTACGACTGGAAGATCGACAGCGAAATCGGCCAGGCGTTCAAGGCCATAAAGACGGCGCAGAAGTCGACTATCTTCACGCAGGCCCCGAGGCGGCTGGAACGGTCGCTGCTCAAGGTGAGCGAGTTCAAGCTGGACATTCTGGACAACATCGAGGACTTGATGAACCCGCTGAAGGTGACCGCGGACTGGTACTACCAGGGCGCCTACGAGCACATGCTGAAGCTGCTCAAGGTAAAAGACTACGAGAACATCGTCACCCACAAGATCGACGCGCTGGAGGACCTGTACTCGACGGCACAGGAAATTTCTTACAGTAAGGTCGCGCTGATCACCGAGATCATCATCATCCTGCTCATCGCGTTTGAAGTGATCGCAATCCTGCCGCACGGACTCTAATCCAGGCACCGGCGAATTTTTTCCCGCGCACTATTTAGAGCCTCAGTATGTTCTTTCGGGACGCTCTGCCCGTAGGTCTCCACACATGCCAGCACCGGCTCCAGGTCTTCCCGCTCGATTAATATCTCCTGGCCCGGCTTGAACAGCATGACAAGCCTGCCGGCTACTTCGGACTCGGTCGCCTTCCGTGCCTGGCTAGCGGCCTGCTCCAGCTCAGCAGTTGTCATACCACCCAGTTTATCATGTTCTTCATCAGAAACAGAAGCGCAGGCAGCCCGTATCACGCTAAGCTCATGGGCGTCGAAGACCAGTTTAACGTAGCGTGAGCCCGAGGTCATTTCAAACAATGACATGTTTCATATGTCGGGGAACGGGCGGATAAAAGCTCGACAAAATAAATGCAAAGTAACATGGTATCGGGATAGACACCGTGTCAAGGGAAACGACTGATTACCCCGGCCATGAGACAGGTAAAGATGTCGGGACACGCGTGCGCGCGCGAGCGGCCGGACAGATAAAACATAAACGCTATTCCCTTATCTCTTCCATCACGAGATCGATGACCTCGGCCATGGCCGCCTCGACCTCGGGCGTCAGCCTGTCATCGAACTGAGCGACACGCTTCACTTCCACGCCGAAGATAATGATCTCTTCCGGCATCTTCTGGACGACACGCCCGATGTTAATGGTATCCACGAGGTTGAGGTCGTGCAGCGAGAGCATGAACATGTCCGATGGCGGCAGCTCCTTATCGGTAAAACGGTAGACAGTGCCGGGCGGCTCGTTGTTCGTCTGCACCGAGTCGATGATAATCACCTTATCCGCACCCTCAATCCAGCTGAGGATAGCCATGCCGCCTACTCCTGCGTCGATCAGCTCGACGTTCGACGGTATCTCGCGCTTCTCGAGCGCTTCGATGATGCGGGGGCCGAAACCGTCATCGCCCATGAGGCGATTCCCCACGCCTAAAACGACAATCTTTTTCATGACATCACTTGATCAGCGTACCAATGCGCTGGCCGCTGACCGCTTTGATGAGGTTGTCCGGATGCGTGCCGCTGACGACGATCATAGGTATCTTCGAGCGCTTCACGATCTGGGCGCCCAGCGGGTCGAAGATGTTGTTCGCGCCGGCGGTCATCTCGATCTTGGTCACCATGTGGACCAGCTCCTCTGGCGTCATGTGGTCGATCTTTCTGGCGTTCTTGTCCAGCTTCGGGTCTGCCGTGTAGACGCCGTCGACCGACGTCGTCCGCAGCAGCAGGTCCGCGTGCACGTACTCAGCAAGGATGGCTGCGACCGCGTCGGTCGTCTGGCCGGGCACCACGCCTCCCATGACTACAACTTTGCCGGTATACATGGCGAGCCCCGCCTCCTCATAGTCATAGGGCGGCTGTGGGTATGCGATGTCCCCAAGCGCGGAGATGAGCAGCCGGGCGTTCAGCCGGGACACGCCGATGCCGATGTAATCCAGGATCGAGTTGTTGGCCCCGAGCTCCTTCGACACGTTGATGTAGTCCCTTGCCGGACTGCCGCCGCCGATGACGATGAGGACCGTGTGCTCTTTCGCCAGACTCTTGATCACTTCGGCGTACTCCCTGAACCGGCGGGCATCCAGCCCCTGCGCGATGGCCGAGCCGCCGACCTTGACGACGATCTTCATAGTACTCTTTACCTCGCTTGCGCATCAGCAGTATAATGCCCCATATCCCGGTATGAGACTGCGTATACACTGAGGCGCGCTGATACAAAATAGCGATGACAGTATATAAATGTGAGGTTATTCACCAGTCATCGATTGAAACTGATAAAAAACCGCCAAACGCCTGATAAGCTTTATATCCTCGCAAAGCAATAAGCGGAAAATTAGTAAATGCGGGGGGATATGATGCCTGGTAAACCTATACTGGCTATGTTGGCGATTGTTGTAGCAATCGCTATCGCGGCCTTTTTCCTGGTCGTTACGCCGGCGGCTGCAGCGACGCCTGCCGAACCGGGCGTGCATATCACGAAGATGACAATAGAGCCGGACGGCTCCGATTTCAACATTACCGTGAACTATACGACCAGCTTCATGACAAGGATCTTTTCCATATTTTTTGGCGCTAAAGTCGTACAGCCGGCAATCGTCGATCAGGTCTCGGTCCTGGGCAACGTCAGTCTGGTCAGCATCGACACCTCGGCCCAGTCGGCAATGCTCGTGGCTAAAGACCAGGGACAGTTGTCCGGCGGAATGTACATGTACGACAGAAACGCAAAGTTCCAGGTGCCCGTCGATACGCTGGAGATAAAGGGCAGCACCGTGGACCGGCCGATTACGCAGAATAATACGGACAGCATACCGACGTTCTTCTATCGTCCGAAATATTAAGGGCATAAAGGCCACAATAGACGAGGGCTACGTCCACAATTTTTTCAAAAACATAGAAAAATTACCGGCGGATAGTATCTATCAATAACCTTTGTGACTTTAGTGCCCTTTGTGACCTTTGTGTTTCTTTTTCTCAGGCTTCATTGCCGAGTTGAGGTCGACCGTATAGTTGCCCTCTTCCCTGGACATGACCAGCTCTTTGCGACTTAGAAGCAGTGGCAGGTTGATGTCGTAGGTGCCGTTCTCGACAATTCTGATGCTCTCGATATGTTCGCCCTGGGTAATATCGTCTCTGGCAGCCGGCTTCGCTTTTGCGATCTGCCTGTGCTCCGTCGGCCTGTGCTCCGTCGGCCTGTGCTCCGTCGGCTTTATGGGAGTGGCTTCGACGTGCGTATAGTCCTTTGAGGGTTCCTTCGGCTTACGGCCGGGAATGCGTGAGATGGGCGATTCTTTGGCCTCCAGCTGTGGCTCCCGGAGCGCGGCCCGGGAAACGTAATCGGAAACCGTCTGCTGCCGGTCTTCGGGCTGCGGCTTCGGGCGGATGTACTGGAACTTCTTGCCCCCGCATATGGGGCATCCCTTCTGGAGATCTATAGTGCCGCTCTCGACGACGTTCTTACAGTCCAGGCATTTGTGGGGCATCGCTTCAGCCTCAGGTTATCATTGCGGTGATCAGGTCGTGCTCACGGCAAAGGGTCTTCATGCGATCGGCAGGGCCGATGACGGTCATGTGCCGCTTGTTGCCGTTGAGCAGCCTTTCCAGCAACGGGCGCTTCGACTCATGCGGATAGCTCTGTATCTCGATGCCGGTGAAAACGTCGTCCACCCGGGTCATCGTGGTCTCGATCAGCCGGGCCTCCTCGAAGGGGTCCAGTCCGTGCTCGAGGATGACGACCTTGCCGTGCATGACGTCTTCCAGGATCATTGTCACTTTCTCCATAGTGGAGAGGGATTTGAGCATGCGCTCGGAGATCATGTTAATCTGTACTTCTCCGGTCATCGTGTCACCCGAACCTGTGTGCGATCGTCTCATAGAGCAGTTCCATGTTGGTCCCGTTCAGCGCAGAGATGGGTACGACTGTGTGCTGGGGGAACGCGCCCTTGATACGCTCGACCGATGCGCCTTCCATGTCCATCTTGTTAGCCACGATAAGTATGGGCAGATGTCTGGCTTCCATGTTGCCGACGACGGTCACGTTGACCTGCGTGTAAGGGTCTTCCAATGCGTCCATCACCAGCAGGACGCCGTCCAGGTTATCCATCCACTTGATGGCCTCAATCACGCCTTCGGTGGCCTCCTTGGCCCGGTGGCGTGCCTCGTCCTCCGGGATGCCCATCTGCATGAAGTCGTGGAAGTCTATGCGTGTCGCCAGCCCGGGAGTGTCCACCACGTCCAGTGTGATGGATGCGCCGTTCCCGCGAATAGTGACGCCTTCCCGCTTCTTCACCCGGCGCGTCTCGTGCGGGATGTTCGAGGCTACGCCCAGCGTCTCCCCGGTAAAGTCTGACACGATGCGGTTAGCCAGCGTGGTCTTGCCCGCGTTCGGCGGCCCGTAGATGCCGATCCTGGCCTTCTTTCGCCGGACGAACAGTGCCTTGATCTGAGATAAGCTACCCTTAAGCTTTTTGATAAATGCCATCCATCTCCCCTGCCAGTGTTCCATTATGCCTTTTTAACTATATTAAGCATATGCTGCCCTGAACGTCGTCGGCCCGCACAACGCAGGCCGGGCATGGTCCCCCATGCTATGCACAGACCGCTCGACGTTCCCTGTGCGATCGTTGCCTGCCGGGGCCCTGCTCCACAAAAAAATTGGTGAGCCTTGATATAGTGAACGGACAACCATTATTATAAGATAATATTTTAATGTCGCATGTCATATTAAAAAGTGTAAATAAAACAAAACAGGTGCAGGCCATATGGAGACAGACTTGTCAGTAAGCGATGTCATGACGCGCAGGCTCATCACCGCGGACGTATCCGAGACAGCGGACAGGCTGGCCAGCCGGATGGATGCCGGAAAGGTCGGTTGTATCATCGTTACGAACGGTACCCATCCCGTAGGCATAGTAACGGAGCGAGACATAGTCGTCAAAGTCGTCTCCAGGAACATCCAGCCGTCGGCCGCAAAGGCGGAGGACCTTATGTCCCGGCCGCTGATCACTATTGGCCCGGAGAAGAGTGTGGAGCTTGCATCCAGGGAAATGATAAGGCACAGGATACGGCGGCTGCCGGTCGTGCAGGGCAAGAAGCTCGTCGGCCTGGTGACCGATTCCGATCTGCTGGCCATCTCATCGGAGCTGAGCGAAATCCTGCGGGACCTCATCAGACAGAACAACCCGCAAGGCGATTTTGCCGATCGCGATGTTACGGGCAGCCGCCCGGAAGAGTTCCGGCAGGGCATCTGCGAGGTCTGCAACAGCTTCCAGGAGTCGCTCGTCGACATCGATGGCACATACGTGTGTAACCGCTGCAGGGACGAGCTGCCTTTCTATCAGTAGCGTGGTCGTGATACCGTGAAAGTCGAAGACGTTATGTCCATTAATCCTATCACTGTTGACGTAGATGAGTTCGTCACCCATGCGCGTGAAATGATGCGAGACAACAATGTCAAGTCCCTGCCTGCCGTCAAGGGAGGCAAGTACCAGGGCATGGTGACGATACAGGACATCATCAACGTGACATCGACCAAGTCGGACGTTACCCTGAACGGCTACGTGCGCCGGGAAGCGTCGACCGTGACCAGGTCCACCGACCTGGCGAAGGCCGCCCGGGACATCCTAAAAACGGACGAGGGCCGGATGCCCGTCCTGGATGGGAACGGCCATGTTACCGGCGTGCTGAGCATCACTGACATTTTCAAGGGCATCGAAGAGCTGGGCCTGCAGGACGTGCCGGTCAGCAGCGTGATGAACCGTAAGGTCATCGTGTGCGAGCCGCAGGACGAGATCTCCCGCGTATGGAGGAATATGACAGAGTTCGGCATCTATGGATTCCCTGTGGTAAAGCCCGACCAGAAGGTCGTCGGCATGATCACCAGGGAAGACGTCATTCAGAGGGGCTATGTCCGGTTTGAGCGCGAGGGCGACTTCATCAAGACGCCCAGCACTGTGCAGATGATTATGTCCACGCCGGCGATTACAGTCTCCGAGACAGACAGCTCCAGGAAGGCTGCCCGCATCTTCACTGAACGCCGGATCGGCCGGCTGCCAGTCCTGAAGGATGGCAGGCTGTCGGGCATCGTTGACCGATATGACATCCTTTCACTATGCAGGAGGCTGGTCGCCGTTGAGTAAGCATGGCAACGACCCCGTAGGGGAGTTCGGGGACCAGCACCGGAACCGTAACTATAACTCCGGACGCTTTGAGCGAGATCGGCAGGAGAGCAACGTTACCAGGGACCTGAACTTCAAGCAACGTGCGGCAAAGCGCGAGAGCGGCATCATGGCCGCCTGCCACCGCGAGGTAGTCACCGTGCCGCCCACGACCACGATCATGGGCGCGGCCCGCACCATGGTAGGCTATGGCTATCGGCGGCTTCCCATTGCCGACCCCGGCACGAAACGCATCGAGGGCATCTGCACGGTGCTGGATATCATCAACTTCCTGGGCGGAGGCGACAAGAGCAAGATTATCAGCCGCAAGTACGACGGCAACATGATCCTGGCCATCAACGCACCGATCACCGAGATCATGGAGGAGTCGGTGATCACCGTATCGGACGACGCTTCACTGGAACAGACTGTCACCATCATGATCGAGAAGTCGGTGGGCGGCCTGCCGGTGGTGGACGAGGACGGGCGCATCGAGGGGATCATCACGGAGAGAGATATCATGTACCTGATGAGCGAGACGGTCGCGGGAAAGAGGGTCAGCGACAGCATGAGCGCCCGCGTCACTACAGCGCCGCCGGACACGACCATCGAGGCGGCCGCGAAGACCATGATCGCCAGCGGCTTCCGGAGGCTGCCGGTCGTAACCGATGCCTTCGTCTGCGGCATCATCACCGCGACGGACATCATGCGATACCTGGGCAGCGGCGACGCGTTCAAGAAGCTGGTCACCGGCAACATCCAGGAGGCGGTCAGCGCGCCGATCAGCACGATCATGAAGACAGATATCATCACGGCAAAGCCGGACCAGGACTTGAGTGACATTGCCCGGCTCATGTCCAGGAACCGGATCGGCTGCCTGCCGGTCATCGGCGAAAGCGGCCTGGCCGGCATCGTAACGGAGCGCGATATTCTCCTGTCGCTCCGGGAGGCAAAATGACCCCGGGGTATTCCGCGGTCGCACAGCAGGGCAGGACGACCACGCTGGGCGATCTCATGTCCACGCCGGTATTCGCCATTTCGACGCACGACAACCTGGCAAGGGCGCGGCACCTGATGCTGCGCAACAACGTCTCCAGGCTGGTCGTGATGGACGGCGACGACATCAAGGGCATCGTCACCCGGAAGGACCTGGGCATGCGGCTGAACCAGGCCGGGCCGCAGTGGCGCCGGCGCCCGCTGGACCAGGTGCCCATACATCTGATCATGACCCCGGACCCGGTCACGGTCGGACCGGACGAGACGGTGCAGAACGCGGCGCAGACGATGCTGGACCGCGACATCTCCGGCCTGCTGGTATATAACGACAGGGACAGCGTGCTGGGCATCGTGACCAAGCACGACATGGTCAAGTACTTCACGCTGGTCGGCTGCTCCCTCCGGGTAGGCGACATGATGTCCGGGCCCCCGCCGACGGTGAGCCGCCTGAACACGATCAACAGCGTTATGGAAATCATGTCAGAACATGGCGTGGACCGGGTAGTCGTCCGGGACGCGGACAACGAGAAAGTCTGCGCCGGGATCGTGACGCTTGACGATCTGGGCTTCGTCGAGATCAACCCGCGGGGCCTCGAGGACATAAAAGAGAGCCGGCGGGAGGTGCCTGCGGGCAAGAAACGTCTGCGGAAGATCGTGGAGCTGCCGGCCGTCGCCGAGGACGTGATGGCGACACCGCTCATCTCGGTACAGCGGAAGACCATGGCAGAGGAAGCGGCAAAGATCATGGTCGACAATAATTTTGACATGCTGCCCGTCATCGACGAGACTCTGGTCGGGCAGTTTAACTTCGAGAACGTACTGCAATGGCTGACGGAGGCCCCGGAATGAAAATAAAGGACTTCATGTCGAAGCCTGTGACGATCGACAAGTCGGACCGCGTCTCGGAGGCGCTGGACCTGATGGACAAGCAACACGTGCGCCGGCTGATCGTCAGGCACAATGGTATGGTCATGGGCATAATATCGCTGCGCAGCATCTGCGGGTCGCTTGGCTCGCGCCGGAAGCACAACCACCCGCCCTCGCTGTTTCACGTGGCCGATGCTGTCAGCAACAGCTTTGCGACCCTGACGCCGGATGACGACGCGCAGCAGGCCATCGAGGCGCTCAAGCAGGTCGACTCGGTCGTTGTCGTGGACAACGGCATCCAGGGGGCGGTCTGCACCTCGGACGTGATCAAGCATATCACCCCCGACGGCACCGTCGAAACAATCATGCAGATGCCGCAGATCGCTCCCCCGGACGCCCGCGTCTCCTTCATCCGTAAGCTGATGATAGACAAAGGGATCAGCCGGGTGCCCATCATGGACGGCGCCACACTCGTTGGCATCGTCTCGGAGACGGATATAGCCGCGGCCTTCCGGGGTGTCAAGAAACATTCTCCCCAGGAACGGCAGGACAACAACGTAGAGCGCATGCTTGCCCTGGACGTCATGCGGTCCGACGTGGTCACCGTCCCGGTCGGCACCAGCATCAGGGACGCCGCGAAGCTGATGATCGAGCGCGGCATCGGCGCCCTGCCCGTGCTAAACAACCAGCGCCACCTGGTGGGCATCGTTACGAGAAGAGATATTGTCAGAGCCATATAAAGGACAGTAGCGGTCATCGAGGTACGACGCCCGTACAATCATGTTATTAAAACATGGATATACGGGTTAGTCCTCATACCAGTCGCAGTACGATGCTCATGCAGCGAAGCGGGTATATGTCACCTTGATTTTTTCTTATGCTCCGCCGTCCGTGCCGCGTTCTTGCAATACTCAAGATTTTTTTAACAGCATGTATGGTCAATCCATTATTAATCGCGGTGCGACGCCCATGCTTACTTCGTCGCATGGGCTACTCCGGGTTTTTCCGGTGCTGCGCCGTCCGGGCCGCGCTCGCACCCTCGCCGGACGTGCCCGGCTGCGCTTCGCTGCGCCGGACTCGACCGCTTCGCAAGCGCTAAGCAACGCGCCTGTCGGCAGCGTTCATTGCCCGGCCGCCTCCGCACCCCTCGCACAGCTGCGCGTGCGAGGGGCCTTCGGCCGAAAAAACCCTCCGCGGACCGCGGAGCAGCATAGGCTCACGTATCAGGACTAGTATTAGCTTAGATGTATACACTATTGTTGGTAAGGGTAGCCGGTGCTTCTCCGCGGAAGGCGGAGGGTTTTTTCGGCTTGCCCGCTCGCACGCATCAGCTGTGCGAGGGGTGTGGAGGTGGCGGGTGTGAAAAACGCTGCCCAAAGGGCGCGTTTTTCAGGGCTTGCAAAGGAGGCTCAACGCCGCCGAAGGCGCGTTGGGCCGACGAAGGTGCGAGCACGTCGCCCGACACCGTAACACCGGAAAAACCCGTAGTAGCACGTGCGGCGAAGCAAGCACGGGCGTCGCACCGCGATTAAAATGGGGAGTAATGGATATTGGCCTATAGGTCTTTTCAATAAGAAGCAAGCACGGGCGTCGCACCGCGATTAAAATGGAAAGCATTAGATGTCGACCGGTATGGCTTTCTACAAAAGGCAAGCACGGGCGTCGCACCGCGATTAAAATGGGGAGTAATGGATATTGGCCTATAGGTCTTTTCAATAAGAAGCAAGCACGGGCGTCGCACCGCGATTAGAAAGGGATGCATAGGATACGGGTCACGATGCGTTTATGCAAGAGACAAGTATTGGCAATCTACCGCGGATGGGTCGAAAAAGAACCAGTGTGATGATCTGTATACTTTGCGAGTTATAATAAATATGCCCGTATAGTTACCCGTGCGAAGGTAACCTTTTATTTTATCAAGAAGCCATTAGCCGGACAATATTTGAAAATAAAAGTATAAATACAGTCAGCGCACTTTTTCTCTCGATGCAGGAGATCAGCAATTCCCCCAGTCCGTTGCCAGGGGCGGAATCGGTGAATATCGATCCGCTGGCAAACGCCGTGCAGGACTTCATCTCGGCCCATACGGGCCTCGGCCATTTCTATACGGACATAATAACGGCAGTGCTGTTCCTGGTTGTATTCCTGGCCCTCTCGGAGGCGGCCCGGTATTTTGTCATCTACGTGGCGCCACGGCTGGTCACTAACACGAAGTCCTCGCTGGACGACGAAGTGCTGAAAGGGATCCGCGGCCCCATACGGCTGCTTATCATCATTATCGGCCTGTATCTCGCGCTGAAGACGCTGGACAACCTGTCCTCGTCGATCATTGAGACGCTGGACATGCTGGCCACGATCGTACTGATCCTCGTCGCATCGTACTTCGTGAGCAACCTGGTCAAAGCCGGGCTGCGCTGGTACTCCCGGGACGTGGCCCCGCACACCGGCTCTGACTTAGACGACCACCTGATCCCGTTCTTCGAGAAGCTGCTCACGGCAGTCATCTACATCATAGGTCTGCTGCTGATACTCGGGCGCTTCGGCATCGAGATCACGGCGCTGGTAGCGAGCCTTGGCGTAGCGGGCATCGCGGTCGCCCTCGCGGCGCAGGAGACACTCTCGAATGTGTTCGGCGCGTTCGCCATCCTCACCGACCGGCCTTATAAGGTAGGCGATCGGCTGCTCATCCCGGGCATCGGCCAGGGCGACGTCACGGACATCGGGCTGCGCAGCACCCGCATCATGACCCGCAATAACGAGATACTGGTGATACCGAACCAGCAGATGGCCGGGTCGGAGATTATCAACCTGTCCGTGCCCGACGCGCATATGCGGCTGCAGATCAAGGTAGGCATCGGCTACAAGTCGGACGTCGATAAGGCCTGCGCCATCATGGAAGAGATCGCCAGGGACTGCCCCTCTGTGTCCGCGGAGCCAAAGCCCGCCGCCTACGTGAACGAGCTCGGAGACTTCGCCATCGGCATCACCATGCTGGTCTGGATTACCGAGTACCGGCAGGACTACAACGTGCCCGACCACATCTACCGTCAGATACTCGTGCGGTTCAAACAGGAGAACATCGACATCACTTACCCGGTGATGACCATCATCCCGAAGGGATGATCGTTATCCCCGGGGCCTCCACGTAAATTATTACTTTTCCGGACGATGCCCGGGTCAGGAATAAGATGAAGAACAATGGCCTGGCCATCGACGCACGGCAGACAGCGCGGGCACTCGCGCGCGCAAGGCCGCGGCCGCATCGGTATCTTATTGTCCATTATTATGGGTTTGTATGATAACGGGAGACCCCGATGGCCCGTCACCGTATTCGATGGACACCTGCCGCATGTCGGGATGTACGTAGCCGGTCAGGTTCAAGGGCACGTCGAAGCCGCCTTCGGCTTTGCAGATGATATCCTCGAAGGCCACGTCGTCGGGCAGATCGACGTCATACCGGACCAGGTCGGTCCCTTCGAGGACGCCGCTGAACACTGTCAGGTTCTGGTTCGTATCCACCGCCCCACCATAGTCGAGAATATACGATGCGCATTGCTGCGTCTGGTCGGTAATAGAGACGTACCACAACTTTCGGCCGGAATTCGCAGGGTCGGTAATATAGCGCAGGTCAGCCCGGATACGATCGCCGGGGCAGGCCTTGAATCGTTTGCTGACCTCGTACGTGTTATCTCTTTTATTGACAATCCAGCAGGCGATCGTCCAGTACTTGCCCGTGTCGTCGTGGTCCCATTCGAGGACCGGCTGGATCAGCCCCAGCTCTCCCTGCTGGAGCCCGCACCAGAGGAACACCGTATGCTTGATGTACTCGTCGTATGAGGGACGTTCGGGCACGGTCCAGTATGCGGTAAATGCGACGATATCGCTGACGTTGGGCTGTGAGGCATAGGCGATGTGCTTTGCGATCCTGCCCATTCCGTAGCCCGGAGCCATGTCGATGTAACTGTCCTGCTGAGTGGCTTCCGGTGTCTCGTTCGCGATTGAGACTATGTCAGGGATGCTGATATTTCCCGTAGTATCGGTAATGCCGTGCGGGGGCGCGACAATGTTGATAAAAGCCAGGACAGCAATTAAGCCTGCGGCGAGTGCCGCAAGCGAGACGCCAGTCCCGATGATGCCTGCTTTTTCTCCGATCGGCCACATTTTAGACTCAATCCTCCCGCAACCATACGATTCGACGCCTGTCAGCCAGGACAGGGCCTGTCAGCTAAGACAGGAGGTCTATCCATACGTGCCTATAAATAGGTTATCTCAAGATCGCCAGACTTCTCTGGCTACCGGACATCCGTACATAAAAGTTAGTTACGTTTATGCGTACCGCGGCCAATACAGGATAGAGAAAAAATGAGCGAGGACCGTTAATGATGGAGTCTACCAGTTACGACCTGTCGAAGTACAGGGGCCGGATCATCAGGGACGCCGTGAACACCTTCAAGACGGCGAGCTACTTCCAGGG
Organism: uncultured Methanocellaceae archaeon; assembly: GCA_963769045.1. Classification (GTDB taxonomy): domain Archaea; phylum Halobacteriota; class Methanocellia; order Methanocellales; family Methanocellaceae; genus Methanocella_A. The sequence goes on along the minus strand of CAVYKK010000027.1, from coordinate 11,240 downwards.
AAGGGGCCAGCCGGCAGAGGGTCTCGCGGAGACGGTGAGCGAGGGGCTGCTGGACCTGCTGGAGGAAGGACAGTCCCGCGACTACGATACCGTCAAGCTGTACATGGAGTGGCTGTACAACCTGATCCGCAAGGAAGGCAAGAAGATCGACACTACCATGGACTTCCTGGACAGTTTCGAGCAGATCGTGACCAGGCACCTGACCAACAAGGAAGACACGGACGTCGATGTATTCTTCGAGATGGCCCGGGAGATCGTGGAGAGCAGGCACAACGAGCTGCTACGGTAACACGCAGGCCATTAAGGGGCCTTAGAATTTTTTTTAAAAATGTGCTACGGGGTAGTCCTTAATAACCCGTGTGGATGATGACTGGATATCCCCCTTCGTGGTCCTCATATTCGACGGCGACGGCCGGGAAGGACGGGTCTACGTAGGCGCCAAGGTACACGGGCATCACCTTGCCGTCCTCGTCCCGTAATGTGAAATCGTCGAACGTCACGTCCCCGGGCAGGTCTATATAGCTGTACACGTAGCCGATGCCTTCCAGGACGCTGCAGAACACCGTGACGTCGTCGTTGGTGTTGACCGCCCGGTCGCTGTCGAACAGTTCCGTCATCTGGCCGTTCTTTTCATTCGTCATGATGATATGCCACACCTTTTGGCCGGGGCGCGAGGCGTCGTCCTCATAGCGAAGCTCCGCCCGGATCCTGTCGAGGGTATTGACGCGGATGCGCGGGCTGACATCGTACGTCTGGTCTCTCTTGTTGACAGCCCAGCAGGCCAGTGTCCAGTACCTGCCGGTGTCATCGTGGTCCCACTCGAGTACGGCCTGGATCAGGCCTTCATTGCCCTGCTGGATGCCGGACCACAGGAAGATCGTGTGGTTCTGGATGCCGTTGAAGGCCGGCTTCGGGGGCACGGTCCAGTAAGCGGTGAAGTCGGTAATGCCGCTGACTCCGGTCTGGTAGGCATACGCGATGTGCTTGGCCGCCTTGCCATCGGGCTGCGACATGCCTGTGTCCTGCCATGTGCCGCCGGGGACCGGGCTCGCGTCCGCACCGGTGACAACCCGGGGCTTGTGGGGGGTCGGTTCCGGCGTGGGTTCAGGCGTGACTGTCACGGTTGGGTCCGGCACGATGGCAGGATCGGGTGTGGCACTGACATCGGCAGGATTACCGGGAAGATCAACCGGGGGAGCGTTCCACTGGCTGGAAAATGCCGAGACTCCCAGCGCAACGACCAGAATCGCCGGTATGACAATGATAGCGAGCAAAGTAGCCGTTTTAACGATGCCTGCATCCCTCAATCTTTGCCACAGCGTCACTTTAAGCCCCTCAGGCCGTTCCCGGAGACATTTACCGGAAATGCCTCTACAAAATCGGCACAGGCATATAAAAAGGTTCTCTCACTATCGGTTTAACGGCTTTACGGGGATATTTATTCGGATTCATGCCCGCGCAGTCCTCTCTGAAATTATTTAAACTGTTGCGACTTTGTTTCTAGGGAGAGCGAATAAAAAACAGGCGATGGAATCGCTCGGGGAGACTTATTCATGAATACGATGATTGGTGAGGCCCTCGTCGGCGAGGGCAACGAAATCGCGCACATCGACCTTGCGATCGGCGCGAAGGGCACGCCCTTCGAGACCGCGTTCATGACGGCGCTGACGCAGCCGGCCATGGGCCACACGCCCCTGCTGGCGGTGCTGGAGCCCAACCTGCCCTGCAAGCCGTCGACGCTCATGGTGAACAAGGTGACCATCAGGAATGGCAAACAGGCCTTGCTCATGTTCGGGCCCGCCCAGGCGTCTGTGGCGAAGGCCGTAGCGGACTGCGTGGCCGATGGCGTGATCGCTAAGGAGCAGGCCGAAAACCTGTTGATCATCGTCTCTGTGTTCATTCACTGGGCCGCGAAGGATAAAAAGAAGATCTACGACTACAATTATGAGGCCACGAAGCTCGCGATCAAACGGGCGATGGCCGGCGAGCCGAAGATCGACGAGGTGCTGGCAAAGCGTAAGACGGCGAAGCACCCGTTCGCCTGAAAGCGTTGACTAAACCTGATATATATCGCCTGCCCGGCCGGATATTCGCGATCGGCCCCGGCAGGCGCACGCGCGCGTGCGCGACTGATGCGCAGGCGTTTATTGCCGATACACATCGTGCAGAATGTATCACGGTAAAAGCTTTTTATCATTCAAGTGCCATGTATCAATTCAAAGCAGTTGATATCATGTTTACTAAGATCAAGGACGTGCTCGCCGGAAAGCACCCCGACGGCACCGAAGTGCAGCTGGGCGGCTGGGTCGTGAAATCCCGGTCCAGCGGCAAGATCGTCTTCACGATCATCCGGGACTCTTCCGGGGAAATCCAGGTCACGACAAAGAAGGGCAACGTGTGCGACGATGCGCTGAAGGCCGCCGACGCGCTCACGCTGGAGTGCTCGGTCGTCATTACCGGGAAGGTGCGCACCGACCCGCGGGCTCCGGGGGGCCGGGAGATCGTCGCGACCGACCTGAAGCTGATCGGCGCATCGCCGGACTACCCGATTTTCGGCGAGGGCCACAATCCGGAAGTACTGCTCGACCTGCGCCACCTGCACATCCGCAGCAAGGAGCTGGTCGCGGCCATGAAGGTGAAGGACGCGGTGCTCTACGCCTGCCGGGAGTGGTTCCGGGGCCACAGTTTCTATGAGGTCACGCCGCCGATCATCATGTCCAGCTCCTGCGAAGGCGGCTCGACGCTGTTCGAGCTGAAGTACTTCGAGGATAAGGCGTACCTGTCCCAGAGCGCACAGCTCTACCTCGAATCGCTCATCTTCGGGCTGGAGAATGTATACTCTATCACCCCCTCGTTCCGGGCCGAGAAGTCGCGGACGACGCGGCACCTGGCCGAGTACTGGCATATCGAAGGCGAGATGGCCTGGACGGGGCTGTACGAGATGATCGACATGCTGGAGCAGCTGGTCTCCTTCGTCTGTAACAGGGCCGCGGAGCAATGTGCTCCCGAGATAAGGACGCTGGGCGGCGATCCCGGCTACTTCCTCGACCTGAAGCCCCCGTTCCCGAGGATTACGTACGACGAGGCCGTCAAAATCCTGCAGGCCGACGGCTTCGAGTTCAGGTGGGGCGACGACTTCGGCACCCACGAGGAGCGGCAGATTTCCATGCACTACGACAAGCCGCTGTTCATCACTGAGTACCCGCTGGAGGTCAAGGCGTTCTACATGAAGGCGGCCGGACCGACAGAATCGGTCCGGGCCGGGCCGACAGATTCGGCCCGTGCGGGTAACACGAAAGTGCTGAACGTAGACATGATCGCCCCGAAGGGCTTCGGGGAGATCATCGGCGGCAGCGAAAGGGAAACCGATCTCGAACTGCTCGAAGAGCGCATCAGGAAGCAGGGCGAGGACCCGGCCAAATACGGGTGGTACCTGGACCTGCGGCGGTACGGCTCAGTACCCCACTCCGGCTTCGGCATGGGCGCAGAACGGCTTGTCAGGTGGATCTGCAACCTCGAGCACATCCGCGACACGATACCCTACCCGAGGACGATCAGCCGGTTCAACCCCTGAAACCTCATGCGAGATCAGCTTTAAGTTTAGTTCGCATAATTAATCAGGGATAGGAGGGCTATCGCTGAGGCGCGGAGCGGAGTCGTCGGAAGGCAGGGCACCTGACCGGAAGAATCGTAACGGAGGTGTGGCATGTCAGCCAGCCGCGGCACTGCGCCCGGGGCTGGCTGACACTGTCTCTGATTTTTTCAACTCGGATTTCCTGGGCATCTTCGTAGCCAGCCTGAACAGGATCGTCGAAGCGAACGATGCCTTTTTGCACATGTCAGGCTACACCAGGGAAGACCTGGCCGCCGGATTGCTCGACTGGCGGGATATGACGCCCCCGGAGTACCAGCACATTGATAACGACTCGCTGAAGCAGATGCTGGCGAAAGGCGAATGCGTCCCCTTCGAGAAGGAATATTTCCGAAAGGACGGTACACGCCTGCCGGTACTGGTAGGTAAAAGGCTGCTGAGCCGGGACCCCCTGACATGGGCCAGCTTCACCATGGACCTGACCGTCCGGAGGAACGCCGAGCAGGGCCTGAAGAGGGCCCGGGAGCAGGCGGAACTCTACGTGGACGTGATGGGCCATGATATCAACAATCTCAACCAGATAGCGCTGGGCTACCTGGAGCTGGCCGGCGAGACAGCCGGCCTCAGCGAGGAAGGCCGGATGTTCATCGACAAGTCGGTCGAGACGCTGAAGCGAAGCTCACGGCTCATCGACAACGTGAAGAAGCTCCAGAAGGCCCGGAACGGAGCCGGGTGTACAATCGTGTGTGACGTGGCGGCCATAGTCTGTGATGTCAGGAGGACCTGCGGGACTCCCGGAAAGGTGGAGGTACGCACCAACGTCGGCAATGGCGATCACTTATATGTGAAGGCAAATGACCTGCTGCCTGACGTGTTCTCCAACCTGGTGGACAACGCCATCAAGCACTCGCTGTCCCGGAGGCCGAAGGTAGCCGTTATCGTCAGCAGGATCGGCCATAGCGGGCGATCGTATTACAAGATCGACGTGGAGGACGACGGCCCGGGCATCCCGGACGAGCTGAAGGATGTCATCTTCAACCGACACCTGCGCAGCAGCAAATATTCCAAAGGCAGCGGCATCGGCCTGTTCCTGGTAAAGACGCTGGTCAGGAGCTACGGCGGGCAGGTCTGGGCAGAGGACAGGGAACCGGGAGACCGGAGTAAAGGTGCCCGGTTTGTCGTCCTGCTGCCGGCGGTCGAAACCATAGACTCGAATTAATACGATGACAGTGCCGGATTTTATGCGGAGATTAATGGCTTACATCTCTTGCGACAGGAGTTATTTCATAACTAATTGGTACTATGTGCCTTTATAGCCGGAGTTAACCGGGCATGGCATCGCTGGATTGCCTGCATTCATCATATATTTGCACTTTTTTATGCGAATAATATATTTAACCCATAATAAAAAATAGTCAGGTTGATGAAAATTTGCACTGTCTCACAGTCATTCTACCCCTACGTCGGCGGCGTGACGAGGTATCTGCAGGCGCTCGGCAGGCGGATGATCGACCGGGGGGACGAGATGATTGTCGTGCACCTTAAAACCCCTGAAATGCCCGACTTTGATATAGTCGATGGCATCAGGGTGTACCGTATGGCCGAGACGGAGAGCCTGCGGGAATCCATGGAAGGCTACCTGAAGTTCAAGGAACTGATCATCGACACCACCCACGGCAGCAAGACGACGCCCGTCAGCGTGGAGGACCGGTTCAGCCACGGGTACTACGATTACCTGGGCTTCAACGTGAGCATGTACGAGAAAGTAAAAGAGGTCTATAAGGCTGAAAAGTTCGACGTGCTACACGTACACGACTTCCAGGTGATGCCGCTGGCATTCTTGCTGAAGGACGAGATCGACGTGCCCATGGTCTTTACCTGGCACATACCCTTCACCACGGCGATGCCCGCCGACTGGCGCGAGTTCCTGGTCAGATACATGCACTACTACGACCAGATCATCTTCTCGACAGACGAGTATGTACGGACAGCCGTAGAGAGCGGGCTGAGCCCGGAGCGCATTACCAAGATCAACCCGTTCATCGAGACGGGGGACTTCGTCTTAAAGGAAGAGAACCGGTTCCGGCAGAAGTTCGGCATCCCGGAGAAGGACAGGATCGTCCTGTGCATCTCCCGTATGGACCCGCGCAAAGGGCAGGAATTCCTGATTAAGGCAATGGCGAACGTGCACCAGAAATACGGAGATGTCACGTGCGTTTTCATCGGCAACGGCTCACTGTCCAAAAAGCTCATAGGCGGAGGCCGCTCCGACCGGCTCGATGACCTTAAGAAACTCACCGAAAGCCTCGGGCTGAAGGAGAAAGTACACTTCCTCGGCAAGGTGAGCCAGGAAGACCTGCTGCAGGCCTACGACGCCTGCGACATGGTCATATTACCTTCGGTCAACGAAGGCTTCGGGCTGGTGCTCTCCGAGGCAATGTGCTTCGGCAAACCGCTGATCGGCTCCAACATCGGGGGCATACCCGAACAGATCATCGACGGCGTGAACGGCTACCTGTTCCGTCCCACGGACCACGAGGAGCTGTCCCAGTACATACTCTCGCTGGTCGAGCACCCGGAGATCGGCAAACAGATGGGCGCTATTGGCAAGGAGCTGGTCCATATGAAATTTTGCGTGGAACGCGGGTTCAAGGACCACTGCGAGATCTACGACAACATCTTCCTGCAGAAGCGCGTCAAGGATAGCACCGGCGCCGAAAGCTCCATGCTCACTGAATGAAGACGCCATGCAGGCCAAGCACGCCAAGATTTGTTATCAAGGCTCCGGTATGGGGGCCCGCTCGCGCGCGCGTTCACTGTACCGGCAGAGGCTGTCACGGGGCATGCCCGGGGATAGCTTTGCGTCACTCTTTTCCTAGAAGGAACTGGATCGATTTCACGAACTCCTCATGTGAGAACGACTGCGGTATGTTGCCGACCAGCCGCTGGTAGTACATGTCGTATTCTTCCGCGAACAGCCCCAGGTCGCTCGACGCATACCTCGCCGCGCGGTTGATGATGTCCAGCGCGCTCACGGCTTTGCCACGCTTCATCATCACCTGCGCCAGCCACAGGGAGGAAAGCATGAACGCGTGCGGCTCTTCCTCGAACCGCTTCAGCAGGCCGCCGGTGCCGAGGTGGTCAGTGATGCTCTTGACCGACGTCCGCACCTTCGGGTCATCGACGGGCAGCATGTTCATGAGCGGCACGGCGAGCACTGACGCGTCGTAGGCGTCGTCCTGGTAGGACCGCTTGAAGCACTTCTTGCGCTCCGACCAGCCGTTGGCCAGCACGTCGTCCCGGATGATGCCCGCTTCCTCCCGCCACTCGTCGACCAGTTCGTCATGCCCATGGCGTGCGGCCATTTTAGCGCCGTATTCCAGGGCCGCCCAGCACATGGTCTTGCTGTGCACGTAGTCCATGTACTCGCGTCGGAACTCCCAGATGCCCGCGTCTTTCTCCCGCCAGTGACCCTTTACGTAATTAATAATCCGGGCAATCCGGTCGAAGTTGTCCTGCGCGAACTTAGTATCGCCGGAGTACCTGTCGTACAGGTATATGGCATGTACTACCTCGCCCTCCAGGTCGTTCTGCCGCTGGTCCACCGCCTTATTGCCGATGCGTACCGGCCGGCTGTTGCCGAACCCTGCCAGCGTGTCGATGAGGACCTCGCCGGTGCCTTCCTGTGTGCCGTCGACCGATACCAGCGGATAAGGGTATGGCTTGCCACTGTCTGACGCTATGCCCAGCAGGAATTCGAGCAGCTTGCGCGAGTCGTCGCGCATGCCGGCCAGCGCCAGCGCCTCCGCGCTGTAGGCGCCGTCCCGCACCCAGCAGAACCGGTAGTCCCAGTTGGCGTCCCGGCCCACGATCTCCGGGAAAGAGGTCGTCGGCGCGGCGAGAATGGCGCCGGTCTTATCGTAGATGAGCAGCTTCAGGATGAGCAGCGAGCGCATGTAATAGTAGTGCAGGCGGGGGCTCAGCTCGAATACCGGATTGGCCCGGGCCGCCCACCGGCGCCAGCCCTCGACCTGTTTGCGATAGTCTTTCACGAAGTCCTGCCGCTCTGCCGCCTTCAGGCAATCGTCCGGGGTTTCCCCGTAGGTCAGCAGCAGCGGTATCGTCCGCGGCGGCTCGACGTCGAAGGAGATACGCCTCTTTTTTATCGTCGCAGGCTCGGTAGAAGAGATGAATAACGCCTGCCCGGGGCCGGTCGCCAGGACGCCGTTTTCCTTCACGACGATCTCCGGCGCCGCACGGTTATAGTCCGGCCGCGGGTCGATGTCGAACGTTAACCTGAAACGCTGCGGTCCGGAAACCCCCATGATGCGCCAGAGGCGCCGCTCGCCGAAGGGCATGAAGTCGACTGTCCGCACGATGTCGTCGCCGACCGGGGTCGCCGTCTCCAGCACGTTCGTGTCCTCGACGTACGTCTGCTTTCCCGTCTCGAAGGGCAGGATGCTGCCGCCCATCTCGTACCAGAGCGTGATCGAGCCGCCGCGTTCGCTATCCAGCGCCCGGGCGAACATGGTGGGAGAATCGAACCGGGGCAGACACAGCCAGTCGAGCGAGTCGAAGATGCTTATGAAGGCGCAGGTCTCTCCGTTACCGATTATCCCGTACATAGAATAATATCTGGCATTTTATTATAAATTATATTGCATAATTTTATTCGACTGTCCATGGCGTCATTACGCGGGACAGGGGGTATGGCTGTCGACGCATGCCGGGCGTATTCGCGCACGCGCGCGGACTGACAGGATGCCGTCAGTGCGGAGGCCCGACAGAAATAGCGTCCTGCAAGCCCTCGATGTGTTCAAGGAACTCCCGGAGCCCCGCCCCGAAGCTCCCCTTGCAGATGTAGTCTGACTCACTTTTTACCGCAGGCAGCGCATTTGAGACAGCGCCCATGAGTGAGCAGAAACCCCTCATTTCGATATCGTTCTCCGCGTCGCCGATACAGGCCATCTGGCCCGGGTCGAGGCAGTAGACGTCCATGAGCCAGCGGATGCCGGTCGCCTTTGAGGCGCCCTGCGGCAGCAGCATGAGCGAATCGACGTTCTGGATCATGTGGTATGCCGGAAAAAGCTTGAGCACTTCTTCGACCTCAGGCAGGTGCCTGCGGTGGACGGATATGACCACGTCGCCGGCATCGTACACGATGGAGTGGTCCGCCAGGGCGCGTAACAGCCTGTCACGACCCTTCACTTCGGAGATGACCTGCCGACAGCCGTTGGCATAGCCGATGCAGCCATTCTCCGCGATGAAGGAGTCCATGAGGCCGTCCATGGTCCGGTACAGGTCGATCATAAAAGAATATTTGCGGCCTGAAACAATTGAAAAGAGCACGCCCCTGCCCCGAAGGCGTTGTATGGCTTCCGCCAGGCCCGGTGCAACGCACAGCGTCTCGTCCGTGAAAGTCCGATCATAATCGCTTAGCACGAGCCGGATGGAGTTCATCGCTCTTCATTTATGGATTACGCTGGCTAATACCTTTCTCGCGGCTTTTGCCGGCATCGATCGCAGGCGCCAAGATCATGGCGGCTGCAAACGCGGCGACGACGGCATTAACGATGGCGCAATAAGCCGGTTTATTTACCGGTGCGCGCAGGAAATACCATCACCATCCATTGATTTTATATATCATGATCATCAATGTATGATTTACATTGCCTGGTGTAAGCCTATGGACGGATTATTGTTGTTATCGCTGACCGTGTTGGTGCCGGTTTTGTTCGGCATTATCAGCTACCTGGTACCGGGCTATAATCTGAAGAAATATTCCGTCATATTATGTGCGCTGGTGCTATCGGTAGCCTCGTTGTTGGTTCTGTACAACGGTCCGCAGAACCTGACCGTTGAATCGATTAATATGGGCATAACTCTGCCCATTTCTACTATCATTATTGCTCTGGATTACCTGTTAATGCTCGTATTCCTGTATTACGGCTACAAAGACCGGGACTACAAGATCCTGGGGCTGGCTGTCCTGCAGCTAGCGTTACTCACATATCTCGAGTTCTTTGCGGCGGCGGGCGAAGCGGCGGGTACCACGTTCGTGATCGACGACCTGTCGATCGTGATGTGCCTGATAGTATCGCTGATCGGCTCGCTGATCCTGATCTATTCCATCGGCTACATGAAGGGGGACAAGAACGTGTCCTCATTCTTCCTGATCATGATGGTCTTCCTGGGCGACATGAACGCGCTCATCTTCGCCAACGACCTGACCTGGCTGTTCTTCTTCTGGGAAGGCACCACGCTCTGCTCGTTCCTGCTCATCCGGCACTACCGGGACACGCAGTCCATCAAAGCGTCCGACAAGGCCCTGTGGATGAACCTGCTGGGAGGCGTCGCGCTGGTCTGCGGCATCATACTGATTGAGGCAATGTTCGGTACCAGGTTCCTGTCTGACCTGCTCACTGCGAAGGCTACGATGCCGGGCTGGCTCTCATTCCTGCCCGCGGCCGCCATCGTGCTGCCGTTCGCGTTCATGGCCTTCGGCGCGTTCACCAAGTCCGCGCTCATGCCATTCAACTCATGGCTGACGGGTGCCATGGTGGCACCTACGCCGGTATCCGCGCTGCTCCACTCGTCTACAATGGTCAACGCGGGAGTCTACATGCTCATCCGCATAGCGCCGCTCATCCTCGTCTTCGAGGGCGCAGCGCTATCCAACGTCATCACGATCGCCGGCGGGTTCTCGTTCATGTTCTGCGCGCTGCTGGCGGTGTCCCAGACGGACACGAAGCGGATTCTGGCTTATTCGACGATCAGCTATCTCGGCCTGATCGCCATGTGTACGGGCATCAACACCGGGCTGGCGATTACGGCAGCCGTGGCGCTGCTGGTGTTCCACGCGGTGTCCAAAGGCCTTCTGTTCCTGTGCGTGGGCGAGATCACCCACATCACCGGCTCGCGAGACATCGACCAGATGCAGGGCCTGATCGCGAAGGCGCCGCTGGTCGCCATAATCACGGTGGTCGGCCTGATCTCGCTGATGGCCCCGCCGTTCGGCATCTTCGTGGGCAAGTGGCTGGCGTTCCAGTCCGCGTCCACGTTCACCCAGATCGGGTGGTCACTGCTGGCCATATTCTTCATCATCTTCGGCAGCATCTTCTCGGTCTTCTACTACTCGAAGTGGGCGGGAAAGCTGCTGGCCACGAAGCCGTCCGAGACGGCCCCGCATGCGCACCACGACTGGTACATGGAGATACCATTGCTGGTCCTGCTGGCGGGCATCTTCGTATCGGTGGCGCTGACTACCGTGTTCTTCAGCCAGCTGATCAACCTGCCGCCTATATATGGTATCGAGCCGTCAGGGCTGGTCGCGGGAGAGGTGCTGAAGAGCGCCATAGGCGGGTTCTCGCCGCTTATGTTCCTGATCCTGTTCCTGGTGATCCTGCTCATCCCGATACTCATCATAAAGGTGCCAAAGACGTCGCTGACGTCCACGTACTCCTGCGGGACGGGCGCGGAGCCTGAGATCGGCGGCGGCTACTTCGACACGCTCATCGGCGAGGGCAAGCTGCTGAAATACCTTACGCCGATCGGCATATTCCTGCTGGCCGTGCTGTTCGCGGCGGTGTTATTATGATCACAATGGACGACCCGATCATCTGGCAGTTCGCCATCCCTGCGGTGCTGC
>CAVYKK010000026.1:0-288152 GCA_963769045.1 uncultured Methanocellaceae archaeon | reverse complement strand
CTCCCACTCGAAGATGCCGCCAGGATCGCTGGCTGGTGTCATTCCGGGCATTGCGGGGACTCGACTGCCGATCTGCCCCGGATGATCGAGCAGCGGCGCGCGGAGGTCGCCGAGCGGATCGCCGGGCTGCAGGCCCTGGACGCCCGACTCGCCGGACTGCTCGGACATCTCGGGCGCCCACGCCAATCCCTCGCGGTCCTTGATGGACCGTGTTGCGACGCTGCCGACGCTGTCGTCGGAGCCGCCGAGGGCGGGTGTCCGTGCTGTTCATCCAGGACGGAGTCAGCCACGCAGGTCCAGCGGGCGTCGAATGGTCCCGGTCAGGAGATCCGGCGATGACCACCACCCAACCACCCGCGGCATCGGGTGGGTCCCCACCGGGGGCACCGACCCCGATCCGCCAGCCGGCCCCGCCGACCGGCGTACTTCGCGCACTCCTGGGGCTGCCCGTCCACCTCTACCACGCGCATCTCGGGGTCCTCCTCGGCCACCGGTTCCTCCTTCTCGTCCACACGGGCCGAAAGACGGGGCTGCACCGCGAGACGGTCCTCGAGGTCGTTCGATATGACCCTGTCACCCGGGAGTCCGTCGTGGCCGCTGGCTGGGGCCGGAGGACCGGATGGCTCCACAACGTCGAGGCCGGGCTCGCCCACGAGGTGAGGCTCGGTCGGCAGCGCTTCGCGCCGGCCTGGCGCATCCTCCCGCCCGACGAGGCCGAGCGGATCTTCGCCGACTATGAGCGCCGCAACCGGCTCATCGCGCCGATCATCCGAGCCGTGCTGAGCCGTCTCCTGGGCTGGCGCTACGACGGCACGTCCGCCGCCCGCCGGCGGGCGGTCGAACAGCTCTCGCTCGTTGCCTTCCGGCCGTCCGAGGGGAAGGCTGCCCCGCAGGCGCCTGATCCGGGGCCCAATAGCACCGTAGGCGAATAGATCGCTCCAGCCGTCCGCCCAAGGCGACGATCCAGCACGTCCGAGACGTCTGGGCTGCGCAGTTCAGCGTCTGATCGCCTGAGCGACGCCAGTCAGCACTGATGGCAGGATGACGTAGGTTCGGTCGGGTTCGAGCTCCGTTCGGCAACAATCCTGTCGAGCAGCTACTACTCGTCGGGTTGGTCCCTGCCATCGGGCTCGGGCAGGTGCGTTGCGAGGATCCAGACCAGCTGTGCCGTGGTCTCAACTCCCACCTTGGATCGAGCGTTCGCCAGGTGGTGCTTCACGATCCTCCCCCGCCAGAGTCGAGAGACTCACACCAAGGCGGGCGTCGAATTACACTTCCGGCCTCGAGCGCCGACGTCCGACGACGCGAGTCAAAGATGGGTTCGTGCCATGGTAGAAGCGTCTCCCTCCGTCGAGCGCGTCCCGGGCTACTGCAGCCTGTGCATTTCGCGCTGCGGCTCGATCGCGACGGTCGAACATGGTCGGTTCGTCGCGCTCGATCCCGACCCGGCCCACCCGACCGGCCGGGCGCTTTGCGCGAAGGGGAGGGCCGCTCCCGAGCTCGTCTACCACCCCGACCGGCTGCGTTACCCGGTCCGTCGCACGCGTCCGAAGGGCGATCCCGATCCCGGCTGGGAGCGAATCGGATGGGACGAGGCGCTCGACCTGGTCGCGACACGGCTCGCGGCGATCGCCACCGAAGACGGGCCCGAGAGCGTGGTGTTCAGCGTCGCATCCCCGTCCACGTCGGGATCGGACGACACGACCGCCTGGATCAGTCGGCTCATGAACGCCTTCGGGACGCCGAACCTGCTGGCATCGATGGAGCTCTGCGGCTGGGGCAGGTTCCTGGCGCCGACATACACCTTTGGCGCTGCGGTACCCGGCGCATACATGCCCGACCTCGAGCGCGCCGGCTGCATCCTGTACTGGGGCTACAACCCGAACCTCGCCCGGATCGCCCACGCGACCGCCACTGTGGATGCGCTCAAGCGCGGCGCCCGCCTCATCGTCGTCGATCCTCGCAAGGTCGGCGCCGCCGCTAAAGCGGACCTGTGGCTCCAGGTTCGCCCCGGGACCGACGCGGCGCTCGCGCTCGGGATCGCTTGGGTGATGATCGAGCAGGGCTGGTTCGACCAGGCGTTCGTTCGCGAGTGGACGAACGGACCGCTGCTTGTACGCGACGACGACGGTCGGCTGCTCACGGAGGCCGACCTCGGCGCAGGCAGCACTGGGCGTTTCGTCGCCTGGGACGAGGCGAGCAAGCGCCCGATCGTCTATGACCCCGCCGCGGCGCGGTCCAGTGTCGACGAGCTTGCCCTCTTCGGGGCAATCCGCGTCGAGACGCCCTGCGGGCGAGATCGCATGCCGGCCCGCGTTCGAGATCGTCGCGGAGCAGTGCGGGCGCTACCCACCCGAGCGGGTGGCATCGATCTGCGGCGTCGAGGCCGCGCAGGTAGTCGCGGCGGCGCGGATGCTCTGGGAGTCGCGTCCGGTCGCCTACTACGCCTGGAGCGGCGTCGAGCAGCACACGAACGCGACCCAGATCTCGCGGGCGATCGGCCAGTTGTACGCGCTGACCGGGAGCCTCGACATTCCCGGCGGGAACGTGTTGTTCTCGCCCGTCCCAACACCGAATGTCGAGGGCCGCGAACTCCTGGAACCCAGCCAACGCTCAAAGGCGCTCGGTATGCAGGAGCGGACGCTCGGGCCGGCGCGGTGGGGGTTCGTGACGTCGGACGACGTGTACCGCGCGATCCTGGAACGCACGCCGTATCGCGTCCGCGGCCTGGTGGGGTTCGGGGCGAACGTCATCATGGCCCACGCGGACACCCGGCGCGGCCGTGACGCGCTCGCTGCGCTCGAGTTCTACGTCCACGCCGACCTGTTCATGAACCCGACCGCCGAGCTGGCGGACGTGGTCCTCCCGGTCGCCAGCCCGTTCGAGCGGGAAGCCCTCAAGATCGGTTTCGAGGGCAGCCAGGACGCCGCGTCGCACGTGCAGCTCCGGCCCAGGGTTGTCGACCCCCCGGGCGAGGCGCGTTCCGACGCCGAGATCGTGTTCGGCTTGGCGACGCGGCTCGGCCTCGGTGCCAATTTCTGGAACGGCGACATCGATGCCGGACACCGCGTCCGCCTGCAAGCCTGCGGACTGACCCTCGAGGAACTGCGCGACCACCCCGAGGGCGTCCGGCTCTCGCTCGAGACCCGCTTCCGCAAGTTTGCGGAGGAGCCGAACGGAGTGCCAGTCGGCTTCAACACCCCGACGCGCAGGGTCGAGCTCTACTCGCAGACGCTGCTCGAGGGCGGGTACGCACCGGTCGCCGAGTTCGAGGAACCGCGAGTGAGTCCGCTGTCCCGCCCCGACCTGGCCGCCCGCTACCCTCTGATCCTCACGTCGACCAAGCACCACCTCTTCTGCGAGACGCAGCATCGCGGGCTGGCCAGTCTCCGCCGGAAGGCGATGGACCCGGAGCTCGAGATCCATCCCGCGACCGCCGAAGAGCGCGGGATCGCGGCAGGTGACTGGGTGCATCTCGATACGCCGCTGGGGACCGTCCGAGCGCGTGCGCGCCTCAACGACACGTTGCGGCCCGATGTCGTGGTCGGCCAGCACGGTTGGTGGCAGGGCTGTCCCGAGCTCGGTGCACCGGGCTACGACCCGTTCGGGCCGGCGGGCGCGAACCTGAACCTCATCATCGGAAACGAGGCAGTCGATCCGATCAGCGGTTCCGTACCGCATCGCGCCTACGTCGCGCAGGTGCGACGTGTCGAAGCAGGTGCCCGTAGTGCCGCAGGCGAGACCAGCGCCACTGCCCACCACCCGTAGGGCAACGTCCCCGGCACACTCGGCCTGGAAGGAGGTCCTGCGGCCGCCCGTGGCGCCGGGGTGAGGGCGATTGAACCTGGTCGAGGCCAGCGCCGCCCTTAGCCGGCAACCGTCGCCGCTTCCGGTCGGCCGAACAGGCCCAGCTGCATCAGCAGTCCCAGCTGGTCCGGGACGCCCCAGTGCTCGACAATCCGCCCGTCGCGCAGGCGAACCTGGTCGAACACCGTGATCTCCGCTCGACGGCCCGTGGGTGGCCGGCCGAAGACGCTGCCCGTATTGAGGCCCCGCCCGGTCGCGCAAATCCAGACCTGGTCACCCTGCGCGACGAGGTCGTCGATGGTCAGCTCGAAGTCGCTGAACCACGCGTGCAGCGTGCGGATCGTCTCCTTGGTCCCCTCGGCCCCGCCCTTGAGTCCGCGCTGGTGCTCGATCGAGTCCGACGCCACGAGCTCGTCGCAGACGTCGGCATTGCCGCGGGTGAAGCCGTCCTCGAAGAGTCGACGCGTCGCGGCGACGTTCCTCTCAATGGTCCCCTGGTCGACGCTCATGGGGACGCTCCTTCTCCGGTCTCGATAGAGTGATACTCTAGTGACTACATGTTGTACTCTATCGAGATGCGAGACGTCAAGAGCCCCGTCGGCAGCCTGCGCGCCGAGCAGGCAGCGGTCACGACGCGCCGGATCCTCGAAGCGGCGCGCCGGCGGTTCGGTGATGCCGGCTATGCCGCCACGACGCTCCGGGAGATCGCGTCCGAGGCCGGCGTTGCGGTCCAGACGGTCTACGCGGTCTTTGGGTCGAAGGCCAACATCCTGCGCGCCCTGCGCGAGTCGGTCGTCACCGATCCGGCGGCGTCGGAGGCGTACGCCGCCGCCCTCGCGGCCACGAACCTCGACGAAGCGCTGGGCTCGTTCGCGCGGTCAATTCGCCTGCGCTGGGAGGCCGGCCACGACATCGTGATGATTGACTCGAATGCGGCAGCGGCGGATCCCAACATCCGGGTCGAGGTCGCAGCGGCGAACGCGATGCGGAGCGGGGGGATCGCGCGACTCGCGCGGCGGCTCGTCGAGCTCGAGCGCGCGCTTGACCCTCGACGCGTCGAGGCGCTCCTCGACGCCCTGACGCTCACGTCGGCGTACGAACGGCTGGTGGCGCACCATGGCTGGTCTCCGGGCGATTACGAGACGTGGCTCGACGACACCCTGCGTAGGGACATCCGGGGCTCGGCCCAGGCTCTCGGCGGGGGGTCCGGCGATGACCACCACCCAACCACCCACGGCATCGGCAGGCGGTCGAACAGCTCGCGCTCGTGAGCTTCCGGCGGCGGCCTGATGGCGAAAAATTCGACTTGGACCTGGTCCCGGTTGTGAAGATGATCGTCGCTTCAGTCATCATGGCCGCGGTCGTATACATACTTCATCCGGTGCTGCTGGTTGACGTGCTCCTGGCGATCGTTACTGGTTTTGTGATCTATGCTGCCCTCATAATCGTGCTGGGCGTGATAAAGCGTGACGAGATCACTTTTATCAAGTCGATGGTCGCTTGAACTAGTAAAAAATTTCCTGTTGTCCAGCCATAAATCGCCGGAAGAAAACGTCCAGACGGAAAACCCGGTCAGTATACTTTTATCCGACAGGCCGCATTCTCAAATATCGCCGGCCCCGGCCGATCAAAGCTTGGCCGTGATCTCGTTGACCAACTCTAAGAACCGCACGCCCGGCCCGGATTTCGGCATGTCAATATAGCTGTTTTTAACGGGCGCCCTGAACCGGGAGGTATCCCCGGATTTCGCTATTTCTTTCAGGTACGGTTCCATCTCTTCAAGGGTGGTAAAAGCACGGGGACAGATGCCCAGCAGCTGGAAATCGTCGGTCGGGAGCTTATAGCTGAGCAGTTGCACGATGAGCTTTTCCTGAAGTGCCGCCTCCAGAAGTGCCGTCGAGTTGAAAGAGACAAAGATGTCTCCCCGGTCGATCGACTCCTGCAGTGTCTCTCCGGCGCTGGTGAACGTCACTTCTGGCATCAGCGAGGACAAATTTTCCCGGTCGTCGCCCGGGTGCGGCCGGTACGCGAACGCGAGTCCTGCCGATTCGCAGATCGCTTTCAGCCCCCGGACCGTGTCCAGCTTCGTCTGGAGTTGCCCCGGGACATACTTTTCAAAGTCTCCGCCAAAGTAAACAAGCAGCAATCTTTCCTTTTTTGCCCCGGTTCCGGAGGGCGGTAGTTCGAAGGGGTATCCCAGTACCTTTATTTTATCCGCAGTCCTGATGCCTCTCCGTACGTAATTATCGGCGAAGTACTGGCCCCAGACAAATACGTAGTCAACGTGGAGGCCGGTCGGCCAGATGCAGTTAGACTGGTATATACCATGTTGTATTTCGACTGTGGGTATGCCCAGTTCGCGGGCTACAAGGACAACGAGCCGGTTTTCCGGAAGCGCGTCATCGTTCAGCACGATCACGTCCGGCCGGTATTTTCCGATCAGCTGCCTCATCCCTTCGACAGCCTGTTCCAGGCGCCGGTCGTCGTGCCCGACTATACCGGTATAAAGATCGTAATAAATATCGTGTGACTGGCAGTTGTAAATGTGCGGGTCGGTCATCAGTGCGGTCACGCGTATCCCGTTTTGTAGCAGGAAGACCTGGTTGTCCTTCGACGATTGCCGGATGATTGCCGCATGTTTGGGGTGCAATGACACGAACATGATCTTCATCCCTTTCCCGAAGATTGACGAGCTGATCGTGCTCAACCCGTTCAGCAGCCGGTCCGTAAGCCAGTATAAAGTGCGGTGCCTGCTGAAAATCTCCACGTTCTTGCGCAGCCATTCTGTCATATGTTGATCGCCGGAGGCGCTTCCCTGTTTTTTATAGCCCTCGACATAGTCTTCGTAAAGGAACCATCGCAGATCGCTTTTACCCATATGCAGCCCTCGGATCGATCGTGTAAACAATTACATTTTCCGTCGAATCGGTTCCATCGTATTTGAGATACGGGTATATATTGTTACGGGGATCGGACAATCCCGGATAGCTGTAACCGCTCCTTCCCACGATCAGGTAATCATAATGGCCGTTGTCCAGGAAATTTTTCAGCATACGGTTATATAACTGGGGACTGTCGACTTCAGCGCCGGTAGCATACGGAATTCTGGTGTAGTTGCACGACAAGTACGGCTGTAAGAACGTCGCGGTGCCGGCAATAGTTATCGAATCGTTGTTCCTGTTTTCCAGCGTCTGTGCGATTTTCAGGTCAGTGACCGGGTCCATGCCGGCATAATCATACAACGCAACAGCGCCGGTCACCAGAAGGGGAATAAAAACATACAGGACCACGATCGTCTGGTATCTTGCCGACCCTTTGAACAGACCGAACACAAGATAGATTAAAAATATATTCGTTACCCCCAGGATGGGCATCATTAACCGTTCCTCGACGGTGAAACAGAACGAAAATACGACGATATAGATGGTTAGGTATAACAGTATTAATGTCAGGTAGTTCCTGTTGATCGTTTTATTTTTTATGGCCGTGTATATGCCGGCAATTGACATAATTGCCATCGGCCATAGTATAGCGGCAAAATAAAGGTAGCGGACATACCGGTCATAAGGAATATGATACAGGGCATTATTTCCCATTAACAGCTCCCATGACATTCCGAAGAACTGCACCAGGTTCCCGATAAAGTGTCCGAAAGCCAGGCCCGGGTACCTGGCCATGCTGTTGATAAATTCGGAAAACGTCACGGAGGTCGCATAACCCCAGGCATTATCATGCAAACCGCCGAATATGACCAGTGCGATATTCCTCCATGCTTCATTATAAAATGGCGAGCCATACTGGAAATAGGTAATTAGCAACTGCGGCAATACGAACATTGATAGTACAGCCATAAACGTCACCCACTGTTTAACAAGCAAACCATGTTTTTTCGCAGTTATAACCAGCGATACCAGGATTATGGGTAACAGCAACAGAGCATTATACCTGGTCACGTATGCAATCGCGGTAAATACTCCGAGCACTACAAAATTTTTATACTCTGTATTATCCTGTATTTTTAAGGTATAGTAAATGACAGCCATACAACAGGCTGCAAACGTCATATCGCTTGCCGTCCGGATCCCGGCCTGCATAACCGTAAAACTGAGCATACATAAAATCGTCGCTCCAAGGCCTACCTGGCTATTAAAAATTTTTTTTCCGGTCAGGTAAATATAAAGCAGGAAAAGCCCTGCAGAAAGGGCGGATATAATCACTCCGCCCAGGACATAGTCGTTAACAAGGAAACCCGGCACCGCCACCAATGCCGAATATCCCAGCGGATGAAATACATCCATGGCGGGAATGAGGCCGTGACCGATCGATGTTGCCTGGAGCAAGTATCCGTCGACCTCGGGATTGGATGGCAGCTCGTCCGGCAGTTTATGGAACAGGAACCCGTACGATACAAGGAAGACAATAAAGATTACTATACACAAATACGCCGCTTTGTCATTTCCTGCCAAGTTGTTAAAAGATGCAAATATTTTTTCCAGCCTGGTTTTCATCATAATAGCACCGTGATAAATGTGAGCAAAATAATCGGCCATGTTTTATTAATCTTATTTGTTCCCCCGGGTATCATTTCTGTCATACTAGAGACTTAGGTTTCTGTAAAAGCACCCATACGAAAGGTGATGCCAGATCGTTTACCGTTACATTGGGCTTATTTTTCCGGCAGTCGTCCAGGACTTCGCGAGTAACGATAGACAGGTGATCCCTGTTAATCCACGGGCAGATCGCGACAACCTCAAAGCTTGCTGCGGTACTATATTTGACCAGGTCATGCATGGTCATCCGGTTCAGTAAGTGATTGTAAAAGTTCATGGCCACGCCGGCTTCCTCAGGCCGGTACCTGTTGATGTAATTAGCAAAGTCTCCGGCCGGCAGCCGGGCATGCCCGTAGGGGAAATCCAGCGTACAAAGGCTGTGGCCGCCCGCCAGGCTGTAGAAAGGATTATACTCGTGGAAAGTTACTCCTCCCGGCCGCAGGCTCCGGAAAATGTTGGCCAGCGCTTTTGCCGGGTCGCCGATGTGCTCGAAAGTCTCCCAGCTCACGACCAGGTCGTAGCACTCGCTTTTCTGCATTGCCACGACGTCCTGTTCGTGGAAGTCGACGTTAGCAATGCCGTTAAAGGCGGTCCGGCTCGCTGCCCTCCACTCGTCCAGCAGCCCCGACTGCCTGGCCAGCCGGCTGTCTTCCGGCTCCCCCGGGGAAGACTGCCTGACACCGTAGCTTGAGATGTCAATTGCATCCACGTGGCTGGCCAGTTCGCCGATCGCGCAGGCCGTGGCACCGTTATGGCAGCCTACCTCAAGGACGTCCTTACCCTTGATCGAGAAATCATAGACGTTAAGGAAGTTCTCAAGCTTACGCAGGGCTTGGCGCTGGCTCTGTACATCTACCGTCGGAGGCTGCGGCGGTTCGAACATCTGATGCCAGCCAGGCACCTGAAAGTCCCGGTAGCCGTTCAGGCGCCGGTATTCCCTACCGTCAGAGCCGACAAAGGTATCAAGCAATGGCATGCGATCGATCTCGCCGTGAAAATCGTGTATCCGCGTAACGTCGTAACCGCATCTCTTGAAAAACATCGAAAGGGTTTGTTTCATATTGAGCATCGTTGAACCAGCCAGTAACGATGATTATTCTTGCCGACCACGTATATCTTTATTGGTGCCAGCCGTTTTTGCCCTGGGCCGGGGTCGGCGGGCAGAAGAAAAATTATTTATAAGAACACCCTATAAAAACAACGCGGATATTGGATTTATCCAAGCAGCGTTTATTGAAACGGGTGTAAAGATGGCATTGTTCGACGGGAAGACTATTCTGGTTACAGGTGGCACAGGCTCTTTCGGTAAGAAGTTTACCGAGCTCATTCTCATGGAGCATAACCCTAAAAGCGTCCGCATCTATTCCCGGGGCGAACTGCTACAGTGGGAGATGGCGAACCATTTCAGGAACGATGAACGCCTCCGCTTCATGATCGGCGATGTCCGGGACAAGGACCGCATGTACCGGGCGATGAACGGCGTCGACATCGTCGTGCACGCAGCGGCGCTGAAGCAGGTACCGGCTTGCGAGTACAACCCCATCGAGGCCGTCCGCACGAACATCGACGGCGCGATAAATGTGATTGACGCGGCCATCGACAACAATGTCGATAAGGTCATGGCCGTCAGCACCGACAAGGCCGTGCACCCGGTGAACCTGTACGGTGCCACGAAGATGGCGGCGGAGAAGCTCTTCGTCCAGGGCAACGTCTACACGGGCGGCCGGAACACCCGCTTCAGCTGTGTCCGCTACGGTAACGTGGTCGGCAGCCGCGGCAGCGTCATACCCCTGTTCAAGGAGCAGCGGAAAAACGGCGAGATCACGATCACCGACGACCGCATGACCCGCTTCTGGATCACGCTGGAGCAGGGCGTACGCCTGGTCTCCATGGGGCTGGAGCAGATGAAAGGTGGCGAGATATTCATCCCGAAGATACCCAGCACCAGGGTCACGGACCTGGTCGACGTCATGGCCCCCGGCGTGAAGAGGAAGATTATCGGAATCCGGCCCGGTGAAAAGCTCCACGAGGTGCTCATCACCGAGGAAGAGGCGACGCATGCCCGGGAGTACAAGGACTATTACGTCATCGAGCCCGAGTTCGCGTTCTGGAACAAGCGTGACCTGAATGGCGGCAAGCCTCTGCCCGGCGGCTTCCGGTACGCGAGCGACAGCAACGACCAGTGGCTCAGCCCGGAGCAGATCCGCAAGCTGGTCGACATGGCATGATACATGGGGAAATTCTCAGGGCCAAGCATGTGAGGGATGACGGGTGGCTGTCGGAGCTGATCTCGATGGCCTACACCGATCAGCCATTCCGGTGCGTCCATACCTATATCGTCACTATCCGCCCGGGCGGTACCCGGGCCCGGCATTACCATCGGAACAAGCAAGAGTGGCTGGCGCTGACCCACGGGACGATCACGCTGCTGCTCGAGGACACCGGGACCGGCCAGCGGGAGCGCATTGAGCTCAGCACGAAGGATCCGGAGACGAAAATCATATACATACCGCCGCTCGTGGCCCATGCCATCTGGAACCCGGGGGAAGCCGAGGCGGGCGTCATCGTTTTCAGCCGGAACCCCGAGGACAGGGAAGACACCATCCCGTACGAGGTAGGACAATGATACCTTATGGTCGACAGTCAATAGACGAAGACGATATCGAAGCCGTCGCAGAAGTGCTGAAGAGCGATTTCATCACCACCGGCCCGAAGGTCGGGGAGTTCGAGCGGAGCCTCTGTCGCTATACCGGGGCGAAGTATGCAGTCGCAGTCAACTCGGGCACCAGCGCCCTCGACATCGCCATCCAGGCGCTGCAGATGCCGCCGGGCTCGGAGATCATCACCACGCCGCTCACTTTCGCCGCCGACGCGAACGCAGCCCTGTACAACGGCTGCAGCCCCGTGTTCGCCGACATCTCCCCGGATACGCGGAATATCGACCCGGCGGACATCCGGCGGAGGATTACCAAAAAGACTAAGGCGATCAATTTCGTAGACTACGCGGGCCATCCCTGCGAGGTCGACGAGATCCGGGAGATCGCCAGAGAGCATGGCCTGTACACCATCGATGATGCCTGTCACGCGCTGGGCGCCGAGTACAAAGGCAAGAAGGTTGGCAGCATGGCCGACATGACCATTCTCAGCTTCCACCCGGTGAAGCACATCACCACCGGCGAAGGCGGCGCCATTCTCACGGAAGATAAAGCGCTGTACGATCGCCTGAAGCTGCTGCGGACCCACGGCATCGACCGGTCGAAGGAGACGCAGTTCGGGCCGAAGGCCGGCTGGGCCTATGACATGGTCATGCTGGGACGGAACTACCGGATTACGGATTTCCAGTGCGTGCTCGGCCTGTCCCAGCTGAAGAAGCTCGACCGGTTCGTATGACCGGCGAAACGAGATCGCCCGCCAGTACAACGACCTGTTCGCGGGCGCGGACGGAATCGAGGTCCCCGAGACGAAGCAGTACGTGAAGCACGCGTGGCACATCTATACGGTGCTGCTTAACGGCGTGGACCGCACAGATTTCTACGATCGCATGAAGGCGTATGGCGTCGGCACCAACGTCCACTACATCCCGATCTACAAGTTCACCTACTACCGGCAGCACTTCGGCTTCCGGGACGCCGACTACCCGACGACGGAAGACGTGTTCGGCCGCATCGTGACGCTGCCGCTGTATCCGACGATGGGCGACGTGCAGGTACATACGGTCGTCGAGACCGCGAAGAAAGTCATCGGGGAGCTGAAGAAATGATGAAAGCACTGGTCATTGGCGCAGGCTCGATCGGGCGGCGCCACATCGGCAACCTGAACACGCTGGGCATCGTGCCTGACGTCGCCGACATTGTGGACGCAAACCTCGCGTACGCGCGCAGCAACTACAAGGTCGGTCAGACGTTTAATGACTATCGGGAGGCCGCCGGCGGCAAATACGACTTCGCGATGGTCCTGACTCCCCCGTCCACCCATGTGCCCATAGCGACCGGGCTGGCCCGGCAGGGCGTGGACCTGTTCATAGAGAAGCCGCTGGGCATCGACCTCACCGGCGTCGACGACCTGATAACAGCGGCGGACGAGAACCACGTGATCGCCATGGTCGGCTATAACCAGCGTTTCAGCCCCGGCATCCTCCGGCTCAAGGAGGCGATCGACCGGGGAACGCTGGGTCGCATTTATTATATCCGCGCGGAGTTCGGCCAGTACCTGCCCGACTGGCGGCCGACGCAGGACTACCGGAAGAACTACACTGCTATCAAGGCCCTGGGAGGCGGCATCATGCTGGACGACTCTCACGAGCTCGACTACGTCATGTGGCTGGCAGGCAGCCCGGTGAAGAGCGTCCGGGCGATATCTGATACCGTAAGCGACCTCGAGATCGACGTCGAGGACATGGCGGAGTTCACCCTGACCTTCGAGAACCGGGTTATCGCCAGCATCCACATGGACATGGTTGAGCGGGGCTACAACCGCTACTGCAAGGTCGTCGGGGAGAAAGGCAGCATGAAATGGACCTTCCGGGACGCGGCCCTGGAGTGGCACGATGGCGCGACCGGGCAAGCGACGGTCGAGAGGCTCGACGTCGATCCCAATCAGTCCTACGTGGACGAGCTGAAGTACTTCCTCGGCTGTGTCCGCGAACGCAGGGAGCCGATGAGCAACCTCTGTACGGCAAAGGCTGCCCTCGGCGTCATTATCCGGGCAAAAGAGGGGTCCTGCACATGAAGGTCGTCGCCATCATCCAAGCCCGCATGGGTGCGACCAGGCTTCCCGGCAAGGTCCTGATGGACGTTGCCGGAAAGCCAGTCCTGTGGCACGTAATCCACCGGGTGTCGATGGCGAAGACCATCGATCAGGTAGTCGTCGCGACGACCGACCGCCCGGGCGACGACGCCGTAGCGCGGTACTGCAAAGGCACAGGAGTCAGACTGTTCCGCGGCTCCGAGGCCGATGTGCTGGACCGGTACTACCGCTGCGCGAAGGCGCACAATGCTGATCACATCGTCCGTATCACGGCGGACTGCCCGCTGCACGACCCCGCAGTGATCGACTACGTGGACCACGAATACTTGGGCAGCGGTTGCGACTACGCGACGAACGCCGTCGAGTACACGTTCCCCGAAGGGTTCGACACCGAAATATTCTCCATGGCAGCGCTGGAAACGGCGTGGGCTGAAGCGCGCCTGCCCTCCGAGAGGGAGCACGTGACTCCCTACATCCGGAAGCACGGTCGGGTCCGGAACGTGACTGCACCTAAGCGGTATCCTGTCTACCGGTGCTCCCTGGACCATCCTGCCGATCTCGAGTTCATCCGACAGGTCTTCGCGGGCATCGGCCGCGAAATGTTCGGCGTTGACGATGTGGTAGCATTCCTCAAAGATCATCCGGCGGTCCTGGCAATCAACCAGGGCCCTGTCATCAACGAAGGTTATCTGAAATCGCTGAAAGATGATGAACAATTCCAAGGTGGTAAGAGATGAAGCTCAATAACGATCTCCGCACGTACCAGAAGGCGAAACAGCTCATACCCGGCGGGACTCAGCTGCTATCCAAGCGGCCAGAGCAGTTCCTGCCCAACCAGTGGCCTTCCTACGCGAGTAAGGCTAAGGGCGTCGAAGTCACCGACCTCGACGGCAACAAGTTTGTCGACATGTCCCTCATGGGCGTTGGGGCATGTGTGCTTGGCTATGCCGACAATGATGTCAACCGGGCGGTAAAGAGCGTGGTCGATGCTGGCAATATGACCACCCTCAACTCTCCGGAAGAGGTTGAGCTTGGCGAACTGCTCATGAAGCTGAACCCGTGGGCCGGCATGGTGCGATATTCTCGGACGGGCGGCGAGGCCATGGCCATCGCCGTCAGGATCGCCCGCGCGCACACGGGCAAGGACCAGGTCGCCTTCTGCGGCTACCATGGCTGGCACGACTGGTACCTCGCGGCGAACCTGGCCGATGACAGCCACCTCGACGGGCACCTGCTGCCGGGCCTCCAGCCGGCTGGTGTACCCCGTGGCCTGAAAGGCACGTCCATACCCTTCAATTACAACCACGTGGAAGAGCTCGAGAAGATCGTGAAAGCAGAACGATATCGGCGTCATCGTCCTCGAGCCTGTCCGCCATCACGACCCGGGCAAGGACTTCCTGAAGAAGGTCCGGAAGATCGCCGACCGCATCGGCGCCGTACTTATCTTCGACGAGATCACGGCGGGCTGGCGCAAGAACGTGGGCGGCATCCATGCCCTGTATAAGGTGTTCCCGGACATCGCGGTATACGGCAAGGCGATGAGCAACGGGTTCCCGATGGCAGCCATCGTCGGCAAGCCCGAAGTCATGGACGCGGCGCAGACGAGCTTCATCAGCAGCACCTACTGGACGGAGCGGTCCGGTCCGGCGGCGGCCATCGCGACGATTGAAAAGATGATCGCGAAGAAGGTGCCGGACCACAACAGCCAGATCGGCAACATGATCATGGACGGCTGGAAGAAGATCGGGGACGCGCATGGCCTGAAGGTCTCCGTGTACCCGGCCATCCCGTCGCTGGCCATGTTCACGCTGGACTACGGCGGAGAGAGCCAGGCGATGCGCACCCTGTTCACCCAGGAGATGCTGAAGCGCGGCTACCTTGCCTCGAACAGCGTCTACGTCTCATACGCCCACGAGAAGAAGCACGTAGACCGGTACCTCGAGGCCGTCGACGAAGTGTTCGGCATCGTGGCGAAGGCGCAGGCGAACGGCAGCGTCATGAAGAAGCTCAAAGGCCCGGTGGCTCACGAGGGCTTCAAGAGGCTGACCTGACGGAGCTGTCATGGCAAAGAAGGTAAAAATCTCCGAAAACCGCTATATAGGCCAGGACGAGCCCTGCTTCGTCATCGCCGAGGCGGGCTCCAACCACAACGGCGACCTAGCGATCGCGAAACAGCTCATCGACGCGGCCGCAGAGGCGCAGGCCGACGCGGTCAAGTTCCAGATCTTCAAGGCCGGAGGGCCTGTACTCTAAGTACACGCCCGGCTTCAGCTACCTGCAGGGGCAGGACACCTACAAGCTGATCAAGGACCTGGAGACGCCCCGGGAGTGGATCGGCGAGCTGGCCGATTACTGCCGGTCAAAGGGCATCATCTTCATGGCCTCGCCTTTCGACTTCGAGGCCGTCGACCTGCTGGACCGGTACGTGCCCGCACACAAGGTCGCATCCTTCGAGATAGTCGACCTGGAGCTGATCCGGCACATCGCAGAAAAGGGCAAGCCGATCATCATCTCCACTGGCATGTCCCGGCTGGGGGAGATCGAGGACGCTGTCGACACGGCAAAGTCGGCGGGCAACGACCAGGTCGTGCTCCTGCACTGCAACTCGCTGTACCCGACGCCGCCAGAGGCGGTGAACCTCCGGGCCATGAGGACCATGAGCAAAGCGTTCCACCTGCCGGTCGGCTTCTCCGACCACACGCTGGGCATCCACGTGCCGGTGGCCGCGGTCACCATGGGCGCCTGTGTCATCGAGAAGCACTTCACCATGTCCCGGAAGATGAAAGGCCCGGACCACGCCTTCGCGCTGGAGCCGCAGGACCTTACTTCCATGGTATCGGCCATTCGGGAAGTCGAGAAGGCCATGGGCGATGGGATCAAGGAAAAATCGGCGCTCGAGGGCGAGGAAATGTACGAGAAGGCCCGGCGTAGCGTACACGCGAAGGTCGACATTCCCGCCGGCCGGACGATCACGAAGGACATGCTCACCATCAAGCGGCCTGGCTATGGCATCAAGCCCAAGTTCATCGACATCGTCGTGGGCCGGCAGGCGAAGAAGGCCATCCGAGAGGACGAATGGATCACCTGGGACATGGTGTGAGCATGCTGGCCGGCGACCGTGTGATACTGCGGGAGATCGAGGAAGCGGACCTCGACACTCATCGTGAAGTGGCGCAACGACCCTGACGTGCTACGCTATTTGTTCAGCTATCTGCCCATCAGCAGCACCTCTCAGCGACAGTGGTACCAGCGGTACTTGACGGATGAACGACAGCAGACCTTTGTCATTGTCCTGAAGGACGAGAACAGGCCTGTCGGTACCATCGGGCTGTCGGCCATCGACCACCGGGACCAGAAGGCCGAGCTCGGCATCATGATTGGCGAAAAGGGGCTGCGCGGCAAGGGCATCGGCGAGGAGGCCCTGCGGCTGCTGCTCGGCTACGCGTTCACCCAGATGAACCTGCGCAAGATCAAGGCGCTGGCTTTTGCCGACAATGAGGCGGCCATCAGGCTGTACCAGAAGTGCGGCTTCCGGCCGGAAGGGGTCCTGAAAGAAGAAACGTACAAGGACGGCCGGTTCAAGGACGTTTGCATCCTGGGCCTCCTGCGGGGCTGAAGGTGGTCTCCGATGATGTTCGGTCTCAAGCTCTGGTCGACCAACACTGACCTCATCAACGAGGCGGTTGCGCTGGTTGGCAGCGACGTCTTCCAGTACGTGGAGCTGACCCCGATACCGGGTACCAGCGCCGTGCCGTTCCGCAAACACGACATCCCCTACGTAGTACACGTTTCGACGGAGAGCCATGGCGTCAACATAGCGGACCCGTCGAAGGCCGCCTACAGCAGGGAGCGCATCCGGGAATGCATCCTGTGGGCCGATCAGCTCGAGGCAGACCACCTGATCCTGCACCCCGGCTTCGGGCGGCCGGACGACGCGCTCCGTTTCCTCGACGGGCTGTCGGACCGCCGCATCCTCGTCGAGAATATGCCGACAGGTCGGCGTCCACGGCGAGCCCATGATCGGCTACGACGCGGCGCAGGTTCGCCGGCTTGCAGGGAGATCGTTTCGGGCTGTGCCTGGACATCAACCACGCGATCAAGGCGGCGATCAGCCTGGGCCGGGACTACCGGGCCTTCGTCGACGAGTTTTTACCGCTAAAGCCCGCGGTCGCTCATATATCCGACGGGCATCTCGCGGTGGAGAAGGATGAGCATTTGCACATCGGCTCGGGCGACTACGACTTCGGGTTTATCGCCGGCTGCCTGAAAAAGTGCGGGGTACCGCACGTGACCCTCGAAACGCCCAGGGAGACCGGGCTAAAAGATGCGGTGGGCGACCTCGAACGGTTGCTTGCATACCTGCATTAGCGCAGATTCTTTTGGAACCACCCGATAGTCATCTGCAGCTCTTCGTCCAGCCCTACCTACGGCTCCCATCCTAATAGCGGCTTCCATTCCGACATCCGAAATTTCGTCGACTGGTTCCTCGTATTTAAACTTAATCACGTACCGGTCGGTTCTCGTTGATATTTTCGACCTTTCGGTCTTTTCGCTCGAAAAGTAATATCTCGACTCGAAACCTATGTGGACCGTCGAGATCATTCCTAGGATAAATATGACAATGCCCCTATCGAAGTGATCAAGGAGAGCCAGGGCAGTACCGGTGCTCGGCGTTAATCCCGAAGAACATCAGGACGCCTGCGATCGCCCCTTCATGGATGCCAATCCCTGCCGGCGTCGCGGGCAAAGCTTCGGCCAGAAACGCCGTTATACCCGACAGTATTGACAGAGTTATAGACAGGTCGAAGTGAATAGCCTTTGCCGCGAAAAATATGCCCGACGCCTCAAGCAGCCAGATAGGCAGGGACAGAACCAGGCAAATGGTCAGTGCCTGAGGGTTCCGATAAAGGCTCCTGAAGCTTTCCTTGAAGATCGCCGCGCTTTTGCCCAGCGCCGAAAGCCGCCCTTTCATATGCGAGACAATGAGGTAATCGAAACGATACGCCGCGACCAATGCGAGCACCAGCAGAACCGACACGGCGAGCGCAATTACGGCGATGAGAAAATTGCATAGTTGACCGCCAGCCGAACATGATACATTTGAACGTATTGTCCGCGTGAACCCTGTAGCCCTCCGCAAGATAAACTCAGAATCATGATGCATCAACCAGGACGTAAATCCAGCGGTGACTATGAAGATATCCACGATCCGAACGGGGAGAAGATCGCGATACAGGACATCAACAACCGAGGCAATGCGGTAGCCAGCAACGTGGAAGCCAGGACCAAGTCGACTTAAAAATATCACGCAGTAGGAGGTGCCTGCTCACGAAAGATTTTAAGCAGACGCTTTCCATACTTCGTGCCGTTCTGGAGACAATTTTAGCTTTGCTTCGCCCTTCTTTCGCTCGGTCCAGGAAACAGGCACTTCGGCGCTCTTGAAGCCGATAACATGGGCTTTCAGCGGTATTTCAACTGTCAGATCGAAACCGCTGGCCTCCAGGTTATCGATGCCGATCGTTTCAAGCACTTCTCGCCGGTATGCCTTGAACGCATTGGTGATGTCCTTATGACGGATGCCGAAGAGCAACCGGACGGAGTTATTGAAAGCCCTGTTCGCGATCATCTTTTTCCGGGGATAGTCGTGAGTACACCCGCCTTTACAAAACCGTGAGCCATAAGCGATGTCATAGCCCTCTTCGATCTTCCGGACCATTTGCCGGATGTCGTTGGGATCATCGGAGAGATCCGCCATGACGGGGATGATGATGTCGCCCGTGGCAGCTTTCAGGCCTGTGCGCACCGCATTGCCGAACCCGGGCGCGCTCGTCCGGTGGACAGCATGTATCCGGGAGTCCTGACGAGCATACTCGTCGATAAGATTGCCCGTACCATCCCTACTATTATCGTTAACGATTACAATCTCGAAATCACTTGTTTCGACGCTTTTTTCCAGGGCCGGAATCAAGGCCTCAAGAAGTACCGGGAGATTTTCTACCTCGTTATGTGCCGGCACAACGATTGAGACCCTAGTCATGATAGTTACCTGCAGTCCCGGGCTTCATCAAGCTTAGCAAACTTGCCACGCTCGTGAATATCGTTCAGGATGCCCCTGACGTCGTATTTGTACTCCCAGCCAGGGTAGTGTGATTTAAACCGACTGACATCGCTTATCCACCAGATATGGTCGCCGATCCGGTTGTTTTCCGTGTACGAGTAGTCCAGCTTTTTGCCGGTAATTTCCTCGCACATCTCGATCGCTTCGATCATCGAACAGTTGGAGTGCCGGCTGCCGCCCATATTATAAACCATTCCGGACTGCGGCCGCCGGTAGAAGTGCCAGAAGGCATTGATCAGGTCGTAGCTGTGAATGTTATCCCGAACCTGCTTGCCTTTATAGCCGAAGACTGTGTAATGCTCGCCCGTCATGTTGCACTTCATGAGGTAAGCAAGGAACCCGTGCAGCTTCGTAGGAGAATGGCCGGGCCCCGTCAGGCAACCGCCCCTGAAACAGGCTGTCTTCATGCCGAAGTACCGGCCGTACTCCTGCACGAGTATGTCGGCAGCGGCTTTCGACGCCCCGAACAGGCTGTGCTTACTGTGGTCGATGCTCATGGACTCGTCGATGCCGTTCCGATAGTAAGGGTGGGACTCGTCTATCTCCCACCGGGTATCCTTCTCGACCAACGGGAGAGCGTTCGGCGTATCGCCATACACCTTGTTGGTCGACGTGAAAATGAACACCGCATCTGGGCAGTGCTGCCTCGTCATCTCCAGCATCGTCAGCGTGCCGTTGGCATTGACCGTAAAATCCGTGAACGGGTCTTTCGCAGCCCAATCGTGGGATGGCTGGGCGGCGGTATGGATGACAAGGCGAATATCGTCCCTGTAGCGGGCGAAGATCGCTTTCATCGCGTTCTGGTCGCGGATGTCTGCGTTGTAATGCGTGTAATTTGAGACATCGCTCTCCAGCCGCTTGCGGCTCCATTCCGTTGACGCTTCCTCGCCGAAAAACGTCATCCGCATGTTGTTATCGATTCCTACTACGTCAAGCCCTTTTTGGCTGAAGAAACGCACTGCCTCGGCACCAATCAAGCCCGCCGAGCCAGTTATCAAAGCGATACCTATTTTTACCACCTCTCAAGCCAGTATTGGACGAAGCGTTTCCGTCGTTCTGCCGGATCCACTCCGTTATTTCCCGGATTATTTCGTCGACACTAATCCAGGGTTTCCAGCCGGTCCGACCAGTAATTTTACTATTGTCCGTAATATATAATCTTATGTCTCCGGCCCTGTCTTCGCTAACGCCGGTTACAGGCACTGACATTCCCGTATATTTTTGACAGACTTTAGTCAGCTCGGCCAGAGATACCGAACGCTCCGGCCCCCCGCCCACATTGAAGATTTCACCGCTGAACTCGTCAATGCGGGAAAGCTGGATATCAAGCAGGCGGTACAGGTCCCTGACATGGAGCATATCCCTTACCTGCTTGCCGGTACCCCCGTAGCCGATATAAGTCAGGGGCTTGCCGTAGAGGTGTCGGGCCACCCAGAGAACAACGACACCCTGATCGACTTTACCCATCTGCCAGCTGCCGGTCAGCACGCCGCAGCGGTCTATGATGGCTTTCAAACCGTACATTTCGACGTATTCCTGGATGATGAGCTCGGAGCACAGCTTGGTCGAGCCGTACAGCGTGCGGCTTCCCTGGAGCGGAAATTCTTCGGTGATGCCTCTGCTCGAGACTCCCGGGACCGGCTGTTCGTCTGCCAGCTCGAAGCGCGATGCCTTCTCGACATAGCGCAAGCTGTTGATCGTTTTAACGGGATATACCCTGCTGCTCGAAAGGAACACGAAGCTTGCCGAATTCTTGCGGGCGAGCTCGAGACAGTTGATCATGCCGTAAAGGTTCGTGTTGATCACGTACTCCGGTGACGTATTGTAGCCGGCGAGCGCCTGAAGGCTCTGCAGAGCATTCGATAAGCTGGTCGATTTTACCACAGGGCTCGAAGTCTTCCCGGTTACGTATGTCACCGTGGACGAACTCGACGCTGGCTTTCTGCAGCCTTAGAAGGTTGAGCTCTGCCCCTCTCCTGCGTAGGTTATCAAAGGCTATCACTCGTTCGTCCCTGTGGCGACACTTGTACTCGATAGCGAGGTTGGAACCGACGAACCCTGCACCTCCTGTAATGAGCATTGTCATAGTTACTTATCCTAGAATTCCACTGAACCCCATTTTTGTCATGAACCAAGTAACAGTCGTCTTCAGTCCCTCGTCCAGCCCGACCTCCGGCTCCCATCCCAGCAGCCGTTTTGCCTTGCCTATATCCGGCCGCCGCTGCATCGGGTCGTTCTCCGGCAGCGGCCTGAACACGATCTCCGAGCTGCTGCCGGTTATCGCCTTGATCTTCTTCGCGAACTCCAGCACGGTCATCTCTGTCGGGTTGCCGAGGTTGACGACCTCGCCCTTCGTATCGGCGTGCATCATCAGGTAGATGCCCCTGACCAGGTCGGAGACATAGCAGAAGCTGCGCGTCTGGCTGCCGTCGCCGTACACGGTCATCGGCTTTCCCGCCAGCGCCTGTGTGACGAAGTTAGGGACCACCCGGCCGTCGTCCAGCCGCATGCGCGGCCCGTAGGTGTTGAAAATGCGAATGATACGGCCGTCCAGCCCTTCATGCCGGACATAAGTCATGGTCAACGCCTCCGAGAACCGCTTGCTCTCGTCGTAGCAGCTCCGGGGGCCGTTAGGGTTCACGTGTCCCCAGTAGGTCTCCGGCTGGGGGCTGACCTCCGGGTCGCCGTAGCATTCCGATGTCGACGCCATGAGGAACCTGGCCTTTTTCGCCTTCGCCAGGTTGACGAGATTATATGTGCCCAGGCTGTTGGTCATCATGATCTCCACCGGCTCGGTCGCGAAGTCCAGCGGGTGAGGCACGCGAAGCCAGGTTGTAGACAAAGTCGATATTGTCGTCGATCTTCAGCGGCTCGCGTACGTCATGCGCGACGAACGAAAAACGATCGTTGCCGGACAGCCCTTCGATGTTTGCTTTCCGGCCGCTGCCCAGGTTGTCGACTGCGATGACCCGTTCCCCTTTCCCGAGGAGGTACTCGCAGAGGTGCGAGCCGATGAAGCCGGCGCCGCCGGCCACGAGTGATGTCCGCATGATGTTCACCTAGAATTCTATGGTAGACGAGTCTCCGATGTTCAGCGCGTTGGCCTTCCCCGAGAGCACGACGCCGTCGCCGATGATCGACTGCCGCAGCATCATGTGCCGGACCTCCGAGTGGAACCCGACGATGCTGTCCTCGACGATGGAGTTGCAGATGGTCGAGTTGTCAGAGATCGACACGTTCGGCCCGATGATCGAGTTCTCGATCACGACGTCTTTGCCGATGGACACCGGGTCGATGACGATGGAATGCTCGACCAGCTTCCATTTAGGCTTCAGCTCGGCCAGCAGGAGCCGGTTGACCTCCAGCAGCGACGTGGGCCGCCCGCAGTCGTACCAGCTGTTGACCTCGAACGTCCGGTAGTCCGCGCCGGCCTCCACCGCCTTCTGCAGCCCGTCTGTCAGCTGGACTTCGCCCTCGTCCCGCTTGTTCATGATCTGTCCCAAGCGCCCGGAAGAGGGCTGGCGTATCCTCGATGAAGTACACGCCGGCGATGCCGAGCCTCGACGATGTCCGCTTCGGCTTCTCCACGAGTTTCTTTACCCTGCCGTCCGCGTCCAGCGATACGATGCCATAGTGCCGCGGGTTGTCAATGTCTTTCACCCCGATGGAGCCCGAGCAGGTGCCGTTGCGCCGGTGCAGGTCGACGAATTCCTCGTAGCCGCCCTTGAAGATCATGTCGCCCAGCGCGATCATCACCGGACTATCACCTACAGCCTCCCGGGCCACGTAGATCGAGTGGCCGAGGCCGAGCTGCTGGTCCTGGCTGACAAAAGTGATCTTCTTGAACTTACACTTGTAGTTCTCACTGATGTACGATATCAGGGGCTCTTTCATATACCCGACCACTATGATGACTTCCTCAGGCCTCATGGCTATGGCTTTGTCAAGGATGTGGCCGATGATTGGCTTACCGGCAACGAACACCATGGGCTTGGGCTTGTTATAGGTGTGCGGATACAGGCGCTTTCCTGCTCCGGCAGCGGGTATTACGATTTTCATACCGGGGTTCCTCACGTGTATATCCGGAATAGTACCTTGACAGTATATACGCTTATCGGCATTGGACGAGCGCAGGAGGGCACAAAGGGCATAGGGTCTGGTAACCGTCATTATGTAAATAAAAAAGAAAAGAGGCCTGCTGGAGCATCTATAACCTTTGTGCCCTTTGTGGCCTTAGTGCCCTCCGTGTCCAGTGTTACCGGCGGCCGTATTTGCGGTATACCAGCACCAGCCCGCCTATGACGAAGAGGATGATGGCCCCGCCGATGTACGGGATGTAGGAGTCGACGGTGATCTTGATCCTGTAGTCGTTCTCCTTCTCGGCCTGGTCGCTCTTCGCCTTGATGTTGACCATGTAGTCACTGGCGACGATGTTGCCCGGCGGCGTCACCCGGACCGTGTACTTAATGGTGTTGCCGGCCGTCAGGCTGGCGGTCTTGTTGGGCGTGGTCTGCACGGTCCACCCGTCCGGCGCATCAGTCTCGAGGTAGACGTTGGTCAGGGCCGTGCCGCTCCCGCTGTTGGTCACGTACACGTCGATGCTGAAGGTCTGTCCCGGCTTCGCGTCGAAGGCCAGCTTCGAGCTCTGCATGGTCATGCCCACGCCGCTCTTGAGCCGTAGCATGAAGTCCCTGTTGATCACGTTGCCGCCCGGCTCAGTTACCGTGGCGGTGATGTTGTAGTCGCCGGCGGCCACGCTGTACGGCGGTACGATTTCCAGTACCAGGTTCTTCTCCCCGCCTGCGGGGACCACTGTCTCGGCCAGCTCCTCAGTGCCGCTGGCGCTTTCCTTGTAGCGGTAGTACCAGTTCTCCGGCAGCCCGGATGCCGACAGACGGTAGATGTTCTCCTGCGTCTGGAGGTTCCTGATCTTGATGTCGTAGGTGATCTTGTCGCCGATGGACGCGATCTTAGAGGAGACCGTCGCGGTTACGTCTGCCGACTGGTTGACGCTCGTGATGAGGACGAACACGTCGATGCTCTGGCCGTCCACGCTGGCGGTGACCTTCTTTTCCCCGACGCCTGTGGCACCCGACGTCCTTACCTCGAGGGTGACAGTCTTCGACGACGTACGGGGCACATAGAGCTTGTACAGCCCTTTGTCGCCAGAGACGAACCGCAGGGCCCAGCCCGTCCCGCTGGAAGCGGACAGCGTATATGTAATGTCTTCGTTATTGTTATTCTGTATGGTGATGGGGAAGGTCACGGTGTCCCCGGCCAGTGCCTGCAGCCCCGGGCGTATCACAGGTCAGCTTCGTGCCGCCGGGCACCTGCGTGGGGTTGCCGCCAGAGTCCGTCGGGCACGCCGATGTTGACCCATGCGCCTTTTTCATCATCGTCAATGCTCAGGATTTTGATTATCACTAAGCCATTGTATGGCCTGGATATCTGGCCGAGCCCCAGAGTTGGCCCCTGCGTGCCATAAGCCCCTGACATAAACATTACCTGCATTGCCGTTTGATTCAGAGTATTGAATTGGAGAACGCAGCCGTTCACCGTTTGCGGGGTGCTGTTGGTCACGTGGATCGGGTCATTCCACTTAAAACCGACATCCTCGTTATCTGCCGCTGCCACTGTAGCCTGAAGGCACAACAGTATCAGACAGACGATCGCTATCAATGCTAATCGTTTGAAAAAGTTCATCTTATATCAGTCCTCAGGAACTTGACGTAGGCGATGGCGAAGACCGCGAGTGTCTCGGCGATCAGCGCCAGGATGTTCATCCACACGGAGCCGAGCGCGTCCGCCACGTTCGTCTTCTGGGGTATATAGTAGCCACCGACACTGATCTTGGAGTCGACAGCCATCAGCGGCCTGACGCCGCCATAGGACACATCCGACATGAGCGCGCCGGCGATCTTGCTCTGGAAGTTCGTGATCGGCGAGATAGTGTCAAAGACGCTCTGGACGAGCTGCCTGCGGTCCCACCACTGCTGCCAGGCGCTGTTGTCGTACTCTTCGACCGGCGTTGTGGGTCCCGGCTTGACGATCGGCTCCGCTATCCTGTCAGGGGGCAAAGAGCCGTCCGTCGACGAGTCGTTAGAATCAGTGACCTCTGCGGCCACTCCCGAGCTGATGCCCTTGACGGCGGCGCTGCCATCGCTGTCGCTATAGTAGATGATGGGGCCGCCCATGTCCGGCGCCGGGCCGACGATAAAGTCGGTAATCTGGTTCGAGTAGTTCGAAAGCCCCGCCAGGATCACGATGATGCCGATCGCGTACAGAACGGCCATGCTCGAGTTCTTCGCCAGGGTGGACGCGGCCATGGCCACGGCGAAGAACGCCAGGCATGCCAGCAGCGCCATGAGGTAATACGCGGCGATCCGCAGCAGGTCGTCTACGGACGGCACCACGCCGAAGAACAGCATGATGGCAAAGGTGATCAGGAGCGTCGCGCCCATCGCCAGCACCAGGACCGAGATCGCGCCGAGGGTCTTGCCGTTGATGACCGAGTCCCGGTAAACAGGGTGCGAGAGCAGCGACTTAAGTGAGCCCTCCTCCTTCTCCCGGGTGATCAGGTCGAATCCCAGGGCAATGGCCAGCAGGATGCATATCCACACGAACAGGTTGTTCATATTGTAGAAGAACGTCATCACCGAAGGCATTGTGGGATTGAGCAACGAGTCGAGCTGGGCCTGCAGGCCTTCGACGAGGTCCTGCGAGTCGCCCCGGGCCTGGGCGTCCTGGATCTGCTGCTGATAATAGGCGATCTGTTCCTTGTACCAGTCCTGCTGCTGGTTCTGCTTGTACATGTCCAGCGTCTTGTTATACTGGTCCATCCCGGTGCCGATCGAGTAGATCGAGAACAGCATCAGGATGGCGAAGATCGCCAGGAAACGCCTGCTTGTGACGTGGTCCCTGAACTCCTTGCCTGCGACTATGAGCACGGGCATCATGATGAATCACCCCTGTAAATGGTCTCGAGGAACAGTTCCTCGAGCGACTTTTCGACCAGGGTCAGCTCTTTGACGCGGATGCCTCCCATGAACAGCTCATCCGATATGCTCTCCCGGATGTCCTCAGAAGCGCTCACGAGCGCACTGCCGTTATTGTATACGGCGTTCATGATGCGGGGGTCGCTCAGCTTCGGCATCGGGCCACCTGTCACCTGGACCTTGATCTTGTATTCGTTGTCCTTGCGCATTACATGTCTGATCTCTTCCGGGGTGCCATGGGCGACGATTTTACCTTTCGAGATAATGCCGATGGTATGGCAGACGTTCTGCACCTCGCCGATGATGTGCGATGAGAAGAAGACGGTCTTGCCTTTGCCTGCCAGTTCCCTGATTATCTCCCGGAACTGGATGACGCCCTCAGGGTCCAGGCCGTTGGTAGGCTCGTCCAGGAATACGTATTCGGGGTCGTTGAGCAGCGCCTGGGCCAGTCCCAGCCGCTGTTTCATGCCCCTCGAATAGTTCCCTACCTGTTTCTCTACCTTACCCAGGCCCACCCGGTCCAGGAGACCGGCAATCCTCGTGTCCGCTTCGGCGTCTTTCATCCCGTAGAACCTCGAGAAATATTTGAGGTTCTGCCTGCCCGTGAGGTTGCCATAGAATCCCACTCCGTCAGGCAGGTAGCCCGTGATGCGCTTGGCCTCGAGGGGTTTTCTCGTGACGTTGATGTCATCGATTAAACAGCTGCCCGCCGTCGGCTCGATCAGGCCCACCATCATGCCGATAGTGGTCGTTTTTCCGGCGCCGTTTGGGCCGATGAACCCGAAGACCTCGCCCTTCTGGACCGTGAGGTTAACCGAATCCACCGCCTTGACGCCATCGTAGACCTTTGTCAGGTCCTGTATCGTTATCATACCGGTCAGTTTTTATTAGACCGGTTGCTATAAAAAGATTCTTTAAGGCACGAACCGGTTCGTAGTTATAGTCTGCCGTTTATATGGCGGAAGAATGATGAACTGGCGCTTGCTATAACGGCGCCTGGATATATAGGAATATATTTTCTAATATTGTGAAATGAACTTTTTACGAGTTATTTATTAAGTTTTAAGACATTCTATTTTGTAATTTGGTTTGAATAATTCTATTAGTCGCACAAAATATTTTTAATCTATTCGGCCGAAATAGCCTATAGCCTATTACTAATCTCTGGCAAAATTACATATTGCCCGGTTTAGTTGCAGCTGCAGGTCGGGAACATGGCAGAAAACGCAAGTGCACCAACGGTGGTAGCAAGGACAAACGCCGATTTCATCTATCCGGCGGACCAGGAGGCACAGCCCGACGAGAAAGCATGGGTGAAGGGAGGCGTGCTCACGATCATGAGCACGCAGATACGGCTGACCTCCGGGACGACCAACCACGATATCCCGCTCAAGGGACTGGAAGACGTGGAGGAACGCACGGTCGGCGCCCGTCATGTGCTGTTTCTGACCCGCTACAACAACGGCAAGTTCCTCTCTTGCGCGATATCGGCCGCGCCCAAGACCATCGAGAGCATCCGGCGGTATTTTATCCAGTTCATCTCGGACTCATTCAAGACCGGCATATATTACATTTCGCCGGCCAGTCGCGGCGGCGTTGTCGTGACAAACCCGCGGTGGGAGCAGGGCCTGCTCCTGGCTACCCAGAAATCGATCTGGTTCATGTCCAAGGAAAAGCAGACCCGCATCGGGCTGGACAATATCACCAAGATCAACCGGGAAGTCCGCAAGCTGAGCGGCGAGGAGCGTCGTGTGCTGGCGGTCGATCACCTCGACAACGGCGAGATGAGCGGGAGCCTGGTGCTCTGCCCGGACAGCACGATGGACATGCTTGAAAACTACCTGTCCGGCCTGATCGAACGGTATAGCGGCATGGGCGAGGGCGCGAAGCTGAATGATACGGAGAGCCAGATCACCACGCTCATCTACAGTGGCGTGGACTCAAACACGATCCAGTCGATGCTGGGAATTGACAATAATACCATCGAAACTTTTTACGATAAGCTCCTGGGCCTGGGGATGGCCAAGGTCATACGGGTGCGCCGGGAGCTCGAGCTGACCCCCCGGGGGGTAAAATACGTCACAGACGTGATGAGTAACGTTAACACAAACCAAAAATGAGCAATGTTAACGCTAACGTTGAGAAGAAGTGAGGAGAAAGAATAAATGGCAAAGGTATTGATCGTAGACGATGCCGCGTTCATGCGGACCCTGCTGAAGAACATCCTGTTCCCTAAGGGCTACGAGATCGCTGGTGAGGCCGAGAACGGCGCGGTCGCTGTTCAGAAATACAAGGACCTGAAGCCCGATCTGGTCACTATGGACATCGTGATGCCCAACAAGAACGGCATCGATGCGCTCAAGGAGATCCGGGCTATGGACCCTAACGCGAAGGTCATCATGTGCACCGCCGTCGGACAGGAGAGCATGGTACGTACCGCCATCATGAGCGGCGCGAAAGGCTATATCGTGAAGCCGTTCCAGGCACCAAAGGTGCTAGAGGAAGTCCAGAAAGTGCTGGGATCGTGAGGCATCCTTTTGATCAGTGTACTCGTGGTCGACGATTCGATCTTGATGCGTAGCATCGTGTCGGACATGCTCAACGTGCCCGATGAGATCTACGTGGTCGGCGTCGCTAAAAACGGGCTGGAAGCGGTCGCAATGGCCCGGGAGCTGTCTCCCGACGTCATTACCATGGACGTGGAGATGCCCAAGATGGATGGCATCACGGCACTGCGCGCCATCATGAAGGAGCGGCCGGTGCCGGTGATCATGCTGTCCGCAGTCACCAAGGAGGGCGCATGGCAGACGATCATGGCGCTTTCCGCCGGGGCGGTGGACTTCGTGTCCAAGCCGTCGGGATCGATCTCCCTGGACATCGGCAGCGTGAAAGAGGCGCTCATCGAGAAGATCCGGGTGGCCTGCAAGGCGAACCACAGCAGGCTGATGGATTTGACCCCGATACCCGATCGCGAGAAAGTGCCACGGAAAGCATCCCTGGTCAGGTCAAAGAAAGTGATTGTCATCGGCTCTTCCACGGGAGGGCCGGGCGCGCTGGAACGCGTGATCTCAAAACTGCCTCGCGACCTGCCTGCCGGCGTCCTGATCGTCCAGCACATGCCGCCGGGCTTCACGCGGTCGCTCGCCGAACGGCTGAACCGCATCTCTGCCATCGACGTGAAAGAGGCGGAAGACGGCGATGTCATCCTGGACGGCCGGGCACTGATCGCGCCCGGGGACTACCATATGATCGTCCGGAAAGGCGTGGGATATGACCGGATCGTGTCCATGAGCCAGGAGCCGCCCGTGCACCGGGTGCGACCGGCGGTCGACGTGACTATGAAGTCGGCGTCACGGGTATTCGGGGCGTCTATAGTCGGTGTCGTGCTTACAGGCATGGGCACCGACGGCGCCTTCGGGCTGAAGGATATCAAGGGGCAGGGGGGCCGCACGATCGCGTGCGACGAGAAGACGAGCGTCATCTTCGGCATGCCGAAAGCGGCTATCGAGCTGGGGTGCGTCGACCGGGTGTCATCGCTGGATAACATTGCGGGCGATATAACAAGCATGCTATAGGGAGTTGCTAAAATGGATATGTCAGCGTACAGGGATATGTTCGTGAGCGAGGCGAGGGAGCACCTGCAGAGCTTCAACCAGTCGCTGCTGGCCCTGGAAAAATCACCGTCAGATACGGACGTCATACAGGAGATATTCCGCTCCGCGCACACGCTCAAGGGCATGTCCGCGTCCATGGGGTTCAAAGACATGGAGAAGCTGTGTCACCGGATGGAGAACCTGCTCGACCGCGTACGCAATGGCAACCTGG
The DNA here is from genome assembly GCA_963769045.1 of uncultured Methanocellaceae archaeon. Lineage (GTDB taxonomy): Archaea > Halobacteriota > Methanocellia > Methanocellales > Methanocellaceae > Methanocella_A. Next base: position 258,111 of record CAVYKK010000026.1, on the reverse strand, counting down.
CCTTCGACAGTACCCTGGCAACCCTGCTGTTCCAGGCCCTGGACGCGCTGGAAGAAATGATCGATCGTATCCAGGCCGGCGTGGACGAGCCGATGGACGTGTCGGCGCTGGTCGCGGAGATCGAGCGCATCAACGCGTCTGCAGGCACGGCACCCGTTCCCGGGGCAGCCCCCGTGGCAGCACCTGGGGCAGCCCCGTCCTCAACTCCCGAGGCGGCGCCTGCGGAATCGCCGGCGGTGCCCGTCAATGACGGGCCTGCAGGCGCAAACGAGTTCGAGGTCAAGGCAACGATCGACAAGACCTGCGAGTTCCGAAGCATCCGGGCCTTCCTGATCATCCAGAGCATGTCCGAGATTGGCAAGGTCGTCAGTACCGTCCCTGACATGAAGGACATCGAGAACGAAAAGATCGACTTCGACATCACTGTCATCCTCAGCACGGACAAGGACGCCCGGGAGGTAGAGCGTAAGGCGATGAGCGTTGCGGAGATATCCACGGTCCAGATTACGCCCAGGGTCACGAAGGAAGCCGCGGCGAAGAAGGAGACTTCAGCCCAGGCGGCGCCGGGCAAGGACGGCAAAAACGGCAAAGATAACAAGGCTATCCACAGCGTCCGCATCGATATTGACCGCCTCGACACCATCATGAACCTGGTGGGCGAGCTGGTGATCAGCAGAGGAAGACTGTTCGAGATCAGTCACCGGCACGGCCTCCTTGAGATGAACGACACCATGACCATGCTCGACCGTTCCATCACGGACCTGCAGAACGAAGTCATGCGCATCCGGATGCTGCCCGTGGACAACGTGTTTAACCGGTTCCCGCGTATCGTCCGGGACATCGCCAAGAAGCAGGGTAAGGAGATCGAGCTCATCATCGAAGGCCAGGACACCGAGCTGGACCGCACCGTGCTGGACGAGATCAGCGACCCGCTGAACCACCTGATACGGAACGCCGTCGACCACGGCATCGAGTCGCCCGAGGTGCGTGTGGCAGCCGGCAAGCCGGCCGTCGGCACTATCAGGCTGATCGCCCGCCGCGAGCGGAGCAACGTCGTCATCGAGATCGTCGACGACGGCAAGGGCATCGATGTCGAACGGGTCAAGCGCAAGGCCGTGGAGCGCGGGCTCATCACCGAAGCGCAGGCCGAGTCGATGTCGCAGGACGAGGCAGTCATGCTTATCTTCAAGTCGGGGCTGTCAACCGCGGATAAGGTGACGGAAGTCTCCGGCCGTGGCGTCGGTATGGACATCGTCCGCACCAAGGTGGAGAACCTGGGCGGCCTGGTCCGGATCGAGACACAGCCTGGCAAAGGTACAAGGACGATGCTCAAGCTGCCGCCGACCATCGCCATTGTCCAGGCGCTGCTCGTCAACGTGGGCGGCGAGAAGTATGCTATCTCGATCACCAACGTGGTTGAGACCGAGTACATCACCAACACGGAAATTAAGACCATCGGCGGCAAGGAAGCGATCGTTATCCGGGAGTCCATACTGCCGCTCTACCGGCTGCACAAACTGTTCACCGTGCCTGAAAACGGCGTCAACGGCGTCAACGGCAAATACACGGCAGTCATCGTCGAGAAGGCCGAGCAGAAAGTGGCCCTGCTGGTAGACTCCATCGAGAGCCAGCAGGAGATCTTCGTGAAGCCGCTGACCGGCCTGCTGCAGAACGTGCGGGGCATGGAAGGCGTGACGATCATGGGCAACGGCAGGGTCGTGCCCATCCTCGACGTCGCCTCGCTGACCGAGGTGAAATCTTGAGCATGAATGTCCTCAGCAACACGCAGATGGACGCGCTACGGGAGTTCGGGAACATAGGCTCGGCGCACGCCGCCACTTCCCTGTCCATGATGATCGGCCAGGAGATCGAGATGTGCGTGCCCGACCTCGAGGTCGTGCAGCTCTCCGAGGTAAGCCAGTTCATAGAGCCAGACGGGCCCGCGGTGGGCCTGTACTTCCTGCTGCTTGACGGCAACGCGAGCCCCAACGGCCACATATACCTGATCTTCCCGGAAGACAGCGCGAAGAGGATGTCCGACATACTCCTCGCCCGGGAGATCGGGACCACGAAAGCCATCACAGGCGAAGAGCGATCGGCGCTGATGGAGGTGGGCAACATCCTGATATCGTCATTCGGGGACGCGTCCGCCGGGCTGCTGGGCGCCACCATGCTGCCCTCGCCACCCACATACCGGTTCGGCATGGCGCGCAAGCTGATCGAGGGCATTGCCACTAAGGTGGGCAAGCCCACGTCGCGGGCCATCGTCTTCAAGACGGCGCTGAACGACACGACCCACCAGGTCAAAGGATACATAGTATTGCTACCCGAGCCCGAGACGCTCGACGATATACTGAAGCTGCTAGAGGAAAAAACACATGGCAATCAATAAAAACAAGCCGGGCGTGACTAACGCCACAATGGCGCAATCGCCTGACATGCTGCCAGTGATCTATGCGGGCAATGACATCAAAGTGGGCATGGGCGACATTGCCGTCTCCAGGGCACCTGACCTACTGTCTATCATTGGCCTCGGCTCATGCGTAGGAGTGGCTCTATACTACCCGAAGGAGCACATCGGCGGGCTGGCGCACATCATGTTGCCGGACAGCAGCAAGTCCCGGAATACCACGAGCCGGGAAAAGTTCGCCGACACCGGGCTGCCGATCCTGCTCGAACGGATGAAGAGGGCAGGCGCGGACCCGATGTGGATGACCGCGCGCCTCATCGGTGGCGCCAGTATGTTCAAGGCCGCCACGGGCATGCCCGGCGCTGTCAGCCCCTCAGGAATGTTCAACATCGGCGAGAACAATGTGGCAGCCTGTCGAGAGTTCCTGAAGAAGGAGCGTATCAAGGTCATGGGCGAGGAAGTCCTGGGCAACACCGGCCGCACCATGCGCTTTGACCTCAACACAGGCAGGATACGCGTCAAATACGCCGACGGCACCGGCCTCGAACTTTGAGGATTCAGAGGTTTGCGAGAGGTCACAGAGTTTCACCACAGAGGTCACAGAGGTCACAGAGGATGACACAGAGGATTTTTTTAATTTATGCTCCTGAGTGATTCGAGGTTTTAAGAAAAGACTAATAAATTAAATGAGTACTCGCTTGATACCGTCTTTTAGATGCTCTGTTTTAAAGTTTAACAGAAGGCCCAATCGACAATCACTAATTTTCAAATATGTTAAAAGCTGCGATTCATGGACAGGTAATAACATATCAACAGTTTTAGCTTCCACAACAATGGCATTTTCTATTATCATGTCAACGGTTTTACGTTTATTTAATGGGACTCCTTTGTAACTTACCGGAAAAGAGACTTCAGTTTCGACTTTAATATCTCTTAGGTTCAACTCAATAACAAGGCTGTCAACGTACATGCTCTCTAGCAAGCCGGGCCCATGATAAGTATGAACCTCCATCGCAGCATTAATAACATTTCCTGAAAGCTCATTTAGAGTCTTTAATGAATCGTACTTATTTACCATATAATTCCTCAATTATTGATTACATTATTACAAGTTCGTGCACATAAGTCATAGATAAAAGTATCGTAGAAAAAACTACATCTATTCATTAAACGCCCTCTGTGCATACCTCTGTGGCCTCTGTGGCCTCTGTGCTGAGCTCTGTGACCTCTTGTAACCTCTGCGACCTCAAAAAGTTGGGTTCACCCCAAACTTTTATATTCTCGCCCGGCATTATGGCCCACCATGAGAGACATCGACGGGCTGGAGCTGAGCCCGAGGAAGGGCGAGTACCTGAAGTTCCTGCTGGAGCACGGCGGCTACTCCCGGACCACCGACCTGTCCGGCCGGTTCCACGTGGACCCTTCCACGATCACCAAGGTGATCAACGAGATGGCCGCGACGGGGCTGGTCCGGCATGTGCCTTACCGGGGTGTCACTCTGACGAAGACCGGCCGGGAGTACGCCGAGTTCCTGGTCCGTCGGCACCGGCTGCTGGGCCTGATGCTCTCGCAGCACGGCCTGTCGCCGAAAGAGGCCTGCAGTGAGGCTACGCGGTTCGAAGGCCATGTGTCTAAGGAGACGGTGGACAAGATCTGTTCGTCGCTGGGCCATCCGACCATGAGCGCCTGTGGGCGGATTACGCATGATACGTGCTGCTGTTGCCCGAAAGACGAGGAGTGATTGTGGTGAGCACTATTTCTGGCCACATACCTGACATCGATCTTATTACGTTCTACAGCGAGCACAATCAGACGGTCTTTGCCCGGATGAGCCCGTGGACCAAGGCTATAGCACTGCTGGCAATCGTATTGTTTATCACCGTTGTCAATAGCCTGGCACTGCTGGTCGTGCTGTACGTAGCGGTGCTGGCGGTCTACGCGGCCGCAGGCCTTCCTGTCCGGCGGTTATTTGCATGGTATTTCCTGCCGCTTTTCTTCGTGTTCTCCCTCGTCGTGCTGATGATCTGGAACGTGCCCGGCAAGGAGCTTTTTTCCCTGGGCGCGTTCGGATTTAAAACCACGTTGACTGACAATGGCTTGCTAATGCTGGTACGGCTGCTGCTGAAGGCGCTGATCTCAGTTTCGTTCTCGCTTTTCTTCCTGATGACCACGCGCTATAACTATTTCTCCACCATGATCTACCGGGTCTTTCCCTCTCCCGTCGACCAGATCTTCCTCATGTCCTATCGTTTCATCTTCATCACGCTGAAAATGGTGGACTCCATGGTCAAGGCACTGCATTCCCGGGGCAGCGGGCTGATCTCGAGCGCCGTGAAGCAGAGCAGGCTGTTCGCGGAAGTGTTCGCGCTGGTCTTCATACGTTCTTACGACCGGGCCGACCGGATCAGTAAAGCCATGGAATCGCGGGGGTTCAGCGGCAAGTACATCGCAGCTACGGAGATCCCGCCGATGAAGCTGGCGGACTATGCATTCGTCATCGCATCGTTCGGCCTGATAGGGCTGGCAATGCTCTGGGGATGGTAAAGCCATGACACTACAAAGGTATGCGGAACAAAAGCTGGTATGCGTGCACACCGGCCGGGAATTGATCCACGTGGACTGTGCCAGCCATGTATATCCCGATGGCAGCGTGGGGATACACAACATGTGCTTCCGGGTGCTGGAGCACGAGATCGTCGCGCTGGTCGGGCCCAACGGCTCAGGCAAGTCGACGCTGATCGAGCACCTTAACGGTCTGCTGGAGCCATCGAAGGGCAGCGTAGCCGTCCTGGGCCGGGACATTAACGGTCAGGTCAGGAAAACGATCTGGAAGGACGTGGGCATTGTGTTCCAGCGGTCCGAGGACCAGCTGTTCGCACCTACCGTGCTGGACGACGTGATGTTCGGGCCCTTGAACATGGGCTTGAGCGCAGCGGATGCCCGCCGTGCAGCACAGGAAGCGCTCAGTACTGTCGGAGTCTCCGATCTGGAGCAGAAGCTCCCGAATTACCTGTCCGGCGGCCAGCAGCGGCTGGTCTGCATTGCCGGCATCCTGGCCATGCGGCCGAAGGTCATAGCCATGGACGAGCCGACATCGGATCTGGATCCGCTGCATGCCGAAGCCGTCGAGATGATCATCCGTGACCTGAAGGAAAAACACGGCATCAGTATCGTCATCGCCACGCACGACCTCGACATGGCCGCCCGGCTGTGCGATCGTGTCTGCGTGGTAAAGTCCGGGTCTATCATTGCCGAGGGCAGCCCGAAGGACGTCTTCTACGACGATGCATTGCTCACGGAAGCAGGCCTGAAGAAGCCTCGCATCGCCGTGATATACGAGGCTTTATGTGCACAAATCGGCGCTCCCGTTGTCGAGCGGCCCATCACGATAGAACAGCTGACGCAATGGGCGGGCCGCATAGCCGCCAATGAGAATCGAAAAGGATAAACCGGTATACTTCACTTAAAATTTGGTATTTACTCAAAGGAATAGGTTAACATGGCACATATACATCTTGAGGACGGATCATTCACCCTGTTCTGGGCCGTCGCATGGTCGATCGTGGCACTTATCGTCATCATCATCTGCCTCTACTGGCTCAGGAACGTGAGGAAAGCCGACAGCAGGCTCATTACGCTGGCAGGCCTGCTCACGGCCGCGGCGTTTGCCGTGTTCCAGATCGAGATACCGGTGCTGGGCGTGCACCTGAGCCTCACGCCGCTGGTTGGCATCATCGCAGGCCCGGCGATCGGCGGCATCATCTTTTTGATCGTCAATATCTTCTCCGCCGCCATAGGCCACGAAGGCTGGACTATCATCGGGGCTAACCTGCTCATCAACATGGTCGAGGTCATCACTGCGTTTTTAGTCTACTGGTGGCTGAGCACGTCTACGAAGATCAAAACTATGTATACCGCGGGCGTCGCCGCATTCCTGGCGCTGTTCCTCGGCAACATCGCCATGATGGCCATCATCCTCGTCTCGGGAATACAGGGCAAGGAATCCGTGATGCTCTCCGAGCTTTCCGTCCTGGCGGCAGCCAACATCGCCATGGCCGTCGTGGAAGCGTTTGTCACCGGGTACATCGTCGCGTACATCAAGAAAGTCCGGCCGGACATGCTTGATACGGGCAATCCCTCCCGGGTAACAAAACCGTAAGCAGTCGTCCTGCCTTCGCGTGCGGACACTCGCCGGGCCGGGAATGGGGTAACAGCCCCGTTTTTTTCTTTATTCCAATCCCGACCGGGGCCTCGCCGCAGTCATCTCCGGCTTTACGATTGATCCAGCGAACTGGTGATCTTGTCGGCGCGCTCCCGCTTGATGAAGTATGCCACGTGGCCGTCTTTCGTCGATTCTTTGTCCACGAAGCCTCTCCCGGCAAGCTCGCGCATGTAGTTGCTGACGGCGGCCTCGGATAACCCCAGGGCTTCCGCGAGCTCCACATTCGAGATGCCCGGCTTTCCCCGGATGACGAGCATCAGTCGCCGGACCGGCTCACGCCGCAACAGCGATATTATCTCTCGCTCCTCGATCGTGTAGGCGCAGGTGCCGGCAAAGTAGCGGACGTACTTCCCGTCCCGGTGCTCCTTGATCTTGTGGTTGATGCCCAGGATGAGGAGGTGATACCGCATGGTGCCGATGTTCATGTCCAGCTCCCGGGAGATCTCCCGCATAGTGCTGCCCGGGCGTTCCTGGATCAAATGCAATACTGCCGTACGGTTCTCGTTCTTTTCCAGCCTGCTTTTAGCCCGGGCCACGGCCCCGACGAGGACGAACCGCAGGAACACGTAGGCGGCCGCCAGTATGGCAGCAAGGCCCGCGGCAATGCCGCTGTTCCTCGCCGCGAGTCCGCCGTTCCTCGTGCCGTAGAATATCGTGCTATTGTTGGCTGCCATGCCGGTCACGTACGAGCCGGTCGGTGTCTGCCAGAGCGTCCGGCCGTCGTTCGCGAGGGCCAGAATGCCCGAGGCATAAGCGCACTGCGACCGGTTAATGATCGCGAAGTACGGCCGTCCGGTGACATCGATCATTTCGAGATCGCCCGGATACCGCTTCAGCCATATCGGTCCCATGGCGTCGTAGTTCGTCGGGTACTCGTAGTTGAGGCTGTAGTAGCTGAAATAGACGATATCGCCGCGGGGCAGCGCCTCGATCCAGGCCGCATCCCCCCAGACCTTCAGGTCCAGCGACTGATCGCGCCAGGCACTGGGATGCCATTCGTAGTAAGCCCTGGTCTTGACCCGGGTCGTATCGTCGTAGAATATCCAGCCGACGCTGGATTCGTTGACCATCGCCATGCTCGCCGGGCCCGGGTCGACGGGGCGTGACCAGAGGACGTCCCCGTTTTCCAGACTGACCGCCGTGATCGTCCAGGCCAGTAGCTCGTCCAGCGACGGCCGGTCCGGGTCATACAGCGTCGAGGTCACGAAGTATGCGATGCCGTCGGATGCGGCGATCGGCAGCAGGCCATCGTAGCTCTCGTTAGCCACCGTGTACGTGCCATCCGGCCTGACCGCGTAAATCTTCCGGTCGGTCGGCGGGACGTAGCCGTGTAAATATTTCGACGTATCGCCCGGCGGATAGGCCGTCTGGTAACCGCGGACAGCGTCCGTGAGGTAATAGTTTCCCGCGTCGTCGAAAGGCATTTTATCGTACGGTATGACGCTATTGTTGACCCTGAACTCCCGTATGATGTGGCTGTCACGGCCCAGGATCGTCACCCCGTCGGACCGCGGCACGTAGAGCAGGCCGTTGTTGGACAGCGGCAACGTCTGGCGCTCACGGCCGATGCCGGGGTCGATCACCGGCCGCCGTGCCGGCTCTCCGATGTCAATTCGCCAGCAGAGGGAGCCGTCCGGGAAGTACGCCTCGATCACGCCCGACGGCACCATGTATCCCTGGTAGGGCATAAAATAGGTGTAATCGTTCGTGTAGGCCTCTTCGTCAGGGCAAGAGATGGCTTTGACCGTGTAGACCTTGTTATCCTCGTCCACTGCGGGAGGGCAGGCAACGTCCGCGATCAGCCCCAGCAGGGTGCCGTCGGTCCGCAGGACTGTCAGGTTATAGGGATGGTACACGTACAGCCTGTCACCCTCCACAGTGATGCCGACATTGTCATAGCGGGTGCCCCCGAACGCACTGTACTCGTGTGTGCCCTTTGAAAGCTGCCGCTCCCAGAGTAGCCGGCCATCCGCAATAGCCATCACTTTCTCGTCGGACATCGAGCCATTAAAGCTGCCGCCCCAGGGCTGCCTCGCTCTGTCCTCGAACCCCTGGCCACTGGCAGCCGGGTCGGGCATGGCGTACAGGTACAGTGTGTCCCCCGACGACGCGAAGATCGGGCCATTATAATACTGCTGCTGGACTTGCGGGTCCTGGTCGAAGTCGTAGAACAGGTTGATGATCGACCATCCGGCGGGCACACTATACTGCCATTGCAGCGTCCCGTTGCCGATGGCATAGACGTCGTTGCTGTCGAAGACAAACAGTCGCCCGTCGTCCCCTGCATAGGTGTACGCGGTAGGGCTGATGGCGGAGATGTTCCATTCCTCTTTCGGCGGGGACGGGCTGCCGCCGGTAATCCCTGCGAAGAGCACCCCGCCGAGCACGAGTACAAGCAGCACAGCGACCGCCTCGAACATCCTTCCTCTGTCCATCACGTCACCGCTCAATGCATAGCCGTGCGCTTTAAATATACCTTGTGTCACAATCGCAAAAGCGCGTACAGTACTATTGCGAGCGTTCTATTGTTGTAATGGCATGCGTACAGGGGAACCTTTTTGGAACAAGGTTCCCCCCGATAGCCCCCTTTCGAAAACCAGTTCTCAATTAACATTTCATGAGAGAAAGACTAATAATCATGAGGTATATCGACATATCATCCATATAGATACAGGCCGCACATTTTAGGCCTATGGGTGTGAAACGAAATGGACCTCAAGAAATCGCTTACCATTGTCATTGGAGTCGTCGTGGTGGCTATCGTCGTGGTGGCTATCGCGGCAGTTGCCTTCAACCTGATCAACGGGAACCTGTCGAACGAGCCGCTCGGCCCATCGGCTACGCCTGGCCCCTCGGGAAGCAGCGTGACCCCGGCACCGGGCGCCACCGCCGGCGCAACGCCGACTGTCACTCCGGGCTCGCCGACGTCCGGCCAGATCTACGTGGGCGGCGTCCTGAACGAGACCATGGGCAGTTGCCTGGTCACCATTATGTTGAACAAGGATGCCAAGCCTGTCGACGCAAGCAAGCTCAGCATGAACATGGAGTGCGATGGCAGGACCTTCAGCAACGTGTGGAAACCGAGCGACTTCGACATGGCAGGCCTGGGCGGGAACACGATGCTCGATTTCAACGAGGTGCTCGCGGTTCAGATCGATACCGTAGCGCTGGGTATCCCGCAGGGGAAGCCCATAACGATTATTATACTCCTGAACGGCGTCGAGATTAAGCGTGCGATTACGACGACACAACCATCGCTATAAGTAAAGAGCCAGCCGACTATCCACCACACTGGTATAGTGTAAGGGGGCCGCAAGGCCCCTTCTTTTTCTCTTTTCCATTACGGTATCTTGAGCTGCAACCTCTGGTGACAGAAGCTATATTTAAGCTCCGCCGCATCGATCAGTTGGTGAATGGCATGGAAAGGTCGCGATTGTTCGAGGCGGCGCTCGTGCTGGCCGTCATCTGCCTGGCCGGGCTGCTGTATTACGTGATCGTTGCTACGCCTCCTGTGGCAGAGGGCTGGGAGACGGACGGCAACGGCAGCGCCGACTACATGTTCGTGGGCAGTAACGACACCCTTTACACGTTCTCGGGCAACCATATCGCAGCTGTCCGAAGCGACGGCAGCCAGGCCTGGGCAATAGACGTACCGGGGGAGTGGCGGGCATTAAACACGTGGATGATGGGGGCATATATTGATCACAACGGCGGTTACGGCAGTATTTACCCGGACGTGCCTGTCGTCGACGAGCAGTGGGGATACCTTTACCTTTTCGTTACCCGCCCTCTCACAGAAGCCGACATCGATATAGCTGACCAAAACGCAAGTCTCAGGAGCATCGATGTCCCGTCGAAACTCCTGGCGATAGCCCCGTCAGGGGACATCGCCTGGGAATATGATTTTAGTATCAGCTATCCTGCAGAATCGATCCGGGGACGGTTAAACCTGAATTTCTTCGAGATCAGCAGCACGATCGCAGTAAAGGCTTCCGGCGGCCGGGTATACCTTTTCCACGACCATTATGAGGACGTGCTGGACACGAGCGGCAGGCTGCTCTTCACTATGGCCAACGTGTCAGCTCCCGTCAGCGTTGATGACGCAGGGCGTATCTTCGCTGTCGGGACGTACTGGATCGGCGAGGACGCATTCCTCGACATGGTAGAAAATTCGTCGTACATAGGTGAGTCGCCATTCCTCAGTTATGACGAAAGCTACGACCTGCCGTCAAGCATCGTCAGCGCCTATAATCTCGATGGCAGCCTTCTCTGGAGCCGGGACATCGGCGAGAACGCCGTCTACGCGTCTATGGATCGGAACATGTGGCAGGAGTATAACACGCTCCCGCTGTACGCAAACGGCACGCTGTACGTGTCCCTGAACGGCGGCGCCGCCGCCCTTGACACAGGGGGTGACCTGAAATGGGTACGGCACGTCTCCGGGGGCATATATAAGCTGTACGGGATGATGCCCGTTGACCCACAGGGAAACGTGTACCTGGAGGAGATGGATTACCACTCGGGCAGGGACGACTATTTCGTCAGCAAGATCGCCCCGGACGGGAACGTCTCGGCCGACGTGTGGCAATTCACCCATACCGGCTCCAGGGGCCAACAATTTATGTGCCCTTACCCGATGCCGGTGGGCGGAAAAGATGGCATTATCTACACTGCAGGGCCCTATCCCCTGGTGGACGGCGATGTGTTCAGCGATGCCATGAGAACGCTGCGGTATGATGCCGATACCATCCGGGCGATCGACCCGGGATCGGGCCGCGTCCTGTGGAACTTCACCGTCCCGTACTCGGACCGGCATGCCGTAGTCCTGAACGAGAGCAACATCGGCGACGCGATACTGACAAGCCGGCTGTACAACTACGAATACTCCCCGAGGGTTCTGAATAATATTCGCGCGTATCCCGGCAGCGGCGTTACATATGTCAGCTACGATTTTGCCATCTGCGATAACCCGGTCGTCTTCAATCAGACCAGATGCTTCTACGCGCGTGGCATTTATGCGATTGCCAACGACGGCCGACTGTTATGGGAGATACACCCGGACGGGTTCGTCGAACGGGCCGCCGCGGGCAATGGCACGATCTACTACCTGACCAGCAATGGCCGGCTCGGGGGCAACACTGCGGGCATCGCAGCAGGCGTCGCCCTCACCGCCCTTGCCTACCTGTTCCTGCGCTTCTTCATGCTGGGCACGGTGGCGAGGGCTAAGAGCCGCCTGGACCAGAACGAGAACCGCAACGGTGTGCTGCGGTACGTCGCCGATCACCCCGGCCTCACGGCCACCGACCTGTCGCGGGGCCTCGGCATGAACAAGGGCACCATCCGGTACCACCTGTTCATCCTGACGGTGAACCACAAGGTCGTCACCCACCGGGAGGGTGACCGGTACCTGCGCTACTTCCGGAACGCAGGCACTTATTCACCGGAGGAGCGGGCCCTGCTGTCCCTGTTACGCCGGGAGCCGCTGCGCATGACGCTGGACGTCCTCGCCGTCAGGCCCGGGCTCTCCGGATCGGCGCTGGCACGGGAACTCGGCATCTCTCCGACCGCTGCCAACCGGCACATTTCCCTGCTGGCCAGTAAGGGTATCGTCGTGCAGGTGCCTTCATCCGGGCAGGGTAACGGTTATGTCATTAGCGAAACATACCGCGAGCGTATCCGTCATATAAAGGAACGAATTTAATGCTTTCCGGCAATGCCCGTATCGGCAACAGTTCCTGCATGAAGATATACGGGCCCCTTCGCTGTCATGCATGCGCGCGAGCGTCCGCCCTGCATGCGACTGCGAGTCCTCGCCGTTTTACCATACGGCTACTCCATCAACTTTTCCTGAGAGAAACTATATTTAAGCCCCCTCTTATCGATCATCTGGTAAACGGTATGCGAAGATCTCACGTGTTTGAGGCGGCACTGGTGCTCATTGCCATCGGCCTCGCCGGGCTGCTCTGCTATATAGTCCTGTCCGAACCTCCGGCTGGCAAGGGGGGCTGGGAGATGTCCGCCAACGGCAGCGTGGACTACATGTTCGCGGGCAGCGGCGACACGCTTTATACGTTCGCAGAAAATCACTTAATCATGGACGGGGCGAATCGCATTTCCGCCTTTGGCCAGGACGGCAGCCTCCGCTGGTCCTTCGGCTTCCCGCCAGAGTGGCATGTATTGAACGACTGGGAAATGCCACTGTACTCTTCCAGAGAAAACGTTTACGGGTACGGGACACCCGATATGATGTACCGTTCCTATCCCATCGTGGCTGAGAACAACGGTTCGCTGTACGTCTATGTTTCACGGGTTCCGACCGAAGAAAACATGGCTGCCGGATACTACGACGAGCCATTTAAGGTCATGAAAATCGCCGCCGACGGCAGTGTCGCATGGGAACACGCTTTCGAGGCGAACGTATCGGTGCTATCCGGCTGGCTGTCGGACATCCCGGCAATCCGCTATAGCAACGGCCGCATATACCTCTTCATCGACTATACGCAATATGTCATGGACGACAGTGGTCGGCTGCTGTTCAGCATCGATAATGTCTCCAGGCCCGCTACCATCGATGAGTCCGGGCATATCTACACTGTCCGGGCCCGGAATTCGGGGATGAGCATGGGCAATGCCGCCCACGAATGGGACCTTCTCTCTGAGAACGAGGTACTGGTAGGCCTGAGTCTGGACCGAATGGTCAGGGACCCCACCTATCTGGTGCCCACGAGCATCGTCGATGCATACGATGCAGATGGGCGCCTGATCTGGAGCCGGGATATAGGGCAAACGGCGGTCCGGGCATATGTTGCAGAAGACGAATGGGCGCGGTTCGGCAGCATGCCGCTATACGTCAACGGCACGCTGTACGTGCCTGTCCGGAACGGCGTGGTCACGCTGGATACCAGCGGCAACGTGTTGTGGTCTCACCAGATATTCGGCGGCCTGTATCTCCTCTTCGACAGGATGCCCATGGACAGCCAGGGCAACGTCTATATGAGCAAATACGACCCCGAGCAAAACCCGGTATACCTGGTCACCATCGGCCCGGACGGCAGGGAGTACAGCGACGCGCTGGCGTACCAGCAGCAGATCAAGGACTGGTCAGGCGCTGGCTATTACTTCACCAACGAACTGGACGAAGCGAATAACATAAATAGCGAGCCTATACGCCAGTACTATCAGGGTATGTATTCTGGGCCCCGGCTGCTGGCCGGGAACGAGGGCATCGTTTACGCCTGCCAATCCTACAACGTGATCGATAACGACACAATGGGCAAGATTCTCAGCACCAGGCAATTCAACGAGGATACTATCACGGCCTACGACGTCAAGACAGCCGTTCCATGCTGGAACTTTACAGTGCCGGATGCTGACCGGCACGTGACGATGCTCAACGCCAGTAACTACCCGGACCTGCTTCGCATTACGTCATCATACAGCACCTATGCTACCGCCTCGGGGCCACATGTGCAGAAAAATATAATGATATCCCCTGGCAGCGATGTGTTGTACATATATTACGATTATGTCCTCTATGACGGCTATATCACCGACAGCGGATCTCCATGCCTGTATGTAAACAGTATCTATGCGCTCGACAACGACGGGAACCCGCTCTGGTCGAAGCCGGTAGCCGGCCATGTCACGAATATGGCGACAGGCAACGGCACCATCTACTACAGCACCGATAACGGCCGCATCGGCGGCAACCAGCTGAACATTGCCGCCGGAGTCGCCATTATCGCCCTGGCCTGCATGTTCCTCCGCTTCTTTATGATAGGGACTGTAGCCCGCGCCCGGGGCCGCCTCAACAAGAACGAGAACCGCAACGCCGTGCTGCGCTACATCGCCGACAACCCGGGCGCCACGGCCACGGACATGGCAAAAAACCTCGGTGTCAACATGGGCACAATTCGCTATCACCTGTTCATCCTGGCCATGAATCACAAGGTCGTGACCTACAAGGCTGGCAACAAGTACCTTCGCTACTTCACCAACGCCGGGACGTACTCGAAGGAGGACCAGTCGCTGCTGTCGCTGATGCGCCGGGAGCCGCTGCGGAAAACGCTGTACGCAATTGCCGAGAAACCCGGCCTCTCCGGGCCGGAGCTGGCCGGGGTGCTGGACGTGTCCACGACGGCCGCCCACCGGGACCTCGCGTTGCTGGCCCGCCGGGGCATTATCGAGCAGGTGCCAGGCAGCGACCGGTTGTACGGGTATGCCATAAAAGATGAGCACCGGGAGCGCATCGACAGGGCAATGGAGCTACTCCGGCAGCGTGCTTAAGCAATAGTAAGAGAAAAGTAATATACCGAGTGCCGGGCCTATTATATATCAAGGTTGAGCTATGAGGTTTTCCTGTCTTTTCGCGATTTCCGTCGTCCTGGCTGCTATGTTTCTGGCATCGTCGGCCATGGCGCAATATGTCCCTCTGTACAGCCCCGAGGAAATTGCGATCGACGACAGCGGCAATCTCTATATCGTACAAGGCCAGGGCAGCATCGTCGACGAAGGCATTTACGTCTATGGAGCCGATGGCAGAAAAATCAAGTCGATTCTGGCACATCAAATCGGAGAGTATGGCGACATCGCGGCAGATGGCGACGGCAATGTATATGTTTATAATGCAGCCGACCAGCGTGTGGTACGGCTGGAAGAGAACGGCAGTTACAGCACAGTCTGGCGCGAGGACCTTCCGAATCATTCGATCGCCTGTATCGGGACCGGCCTTGACGGAAACCTCTATGTTTCGGATTTTAACTATTCTAATGGCGTGTCGGACATCCGCATCATGAGGCTGAATATCAACGGGACTGTGTTGGATGTCATCAAGGGCACCCCGTCGATGCCGTTCGTCAGCCCGATGAGAGTATCGGCTAGCGCCAATGGCACGATGTATCTTGCGGGCGGCACCCGCAGCCTCAGAGTGATCTACCCTGACGGCGGCAGGAATATTATCATCCATACTACCCCGGATAATGACACTTTCAACATGGTGGCTGATGTCGTCATCGGCGGGGACGGGTACCTGTACGTCGGCGAGCAGTCGAACGGCCGCGTCGAGAAGCTGGCCCGGGACGGCACCCTCGTGGCACAATGGTATGGCTGCGGCCCCGACCGGTTCACCAGTGCCTACAGCCTTGCCGTGGACGATGCCGGGCGGGTATACGTCAGCGACCGGGATAACCAGCGGGTCGTCTGGTTCGACAGCAATAAATATCAGTTCGACAGGTACGCGACAAAGAACATTGCCGGCCGGGGCCTCCTGTGGGACAACGTTATTGTGGGCGACAATTATTCGACCGCCAATCAGCTCATGAAGCTCGATGCCGGAATCCAGTCGGAAATGCCTGGCTTTACAGGCCTCATCGCCTGTGCCTGCGTCAGCCTCGCATGCCTGGCCCTGTATCTACGGAAGGCAGGCGGTAATTGATTGCTTTCCGGCAGCCTGCGGGCAGTACTTGCCCAGGGGATGTCCTGGATATCAATAACCAAAAGAGTCATAAAACATCTTGATCATATCTTCCCGGGGTTGAGGTAAAAATCATGAAGAAGTCCGACGGAGTTATAATACTGGCGCTTATGGCGATGGGTGTCGCTCTTTTTTCTCTGCCGTCCCTCGCGGACATCCCGCGCTTCAGCATGGCGGATATTGCGGTCGACGGCAGCGACAACGTATACGTGATTATGGAAGTTGGCAGTGCGACACCGGAAGGCGTTTATGTCTATGCTCTCGACGGCAGGGAGATCAAGTCGTACCTCCCGGACAGGCGCACTGACGTGGCCATCGGCAGCGACGGCATCCTCTACATATTAAACATATGGCAACAGTACATCGAACGTCGGGAACAGAATGGCAGTCTCAGCGTAGTATGGCATGAGGACAATCCCGAGCGTACTATCATATATATGGCGATCGATCGTGAAGGGAACTTATACGTCAGCAATACCGGCCATCCGGAATATCCCGACCTCAATGTCACCGGTAAAATCCTGAAGTTAAGCCCTGACGGCAGGATACTGTATGAAATCAAGGGCAGCCCTGCCGTGCCTTTGAACCGAACGTTCAAAATGTCGATCAGCGATAACGGCACTATCTATATCACCGACGGCAGCAGCCATATCGGGGCGATATTCCCGGATGGCGGGCGCGGCGAGTTGGTCCCGAATGCAACAGGTAAAAACCGGACTCTGAGACTGATGGACATAGCGGCCGGGGACGACGGGTACTTGTATGTATCCGAACGGTCTAATCCATGTGTCTACAAGATGACGGATAACGGTACCGTCATCGCGACCTGGGAAGGCTGTGGCCCTGAACGGTTCGTAACCCCGGGCAGTATTGCCACTGATGGGAATGGCCGGGTTTTCATCAGCGATATGTTGGGTCAGCGTATCGTCTGGTTTGACAGCAATAAATACCGATTCGGGGCGAACGATAGCGAAAACATTGCCGGAAAAGGCGTCCTGTGGGACAGTGTTCTCACAGTCGATAGTAAGCCTGCAAATCAGTCCCTCAGGGATCAGATTATGCCACCGCAGAGTATACCGGGCTTCACGGCCGCAATAGTGTTCACTGTCCTCGCCCTTACCGGGATTATCCTTTGCCTCCGCAGGGCCCGGCGTAGCTGATCAATTTTATGATGCGCCGGGGCCGGGCCATAGTTAACATTTCATGAGAGAAAGGCTTAAAACAGGAATGACATTCTAACAAGCATGAGTAAGCCACTGTCGAGTCGTCCCGCAGGTCATGGCCCCGGCCTTTCCGGCGTGAAAGGGCCCGACCGTAAAAAAATACTGCTTATAGGTATCGCCATAGGACTGGGAATATTGATTCTGATAATCCTCGCCTCCATCGCTTTCAGCGTCCTGAGCAAAGGCACGCCGGGCGAAGCAACGCCCGTGCCGAGCGTCACGCCGGAGCCTGCGGATACTCCGACTGCAACGCCCGAGCCGACTGCTACGCCATCGCCTGCGCCCACTTCCGGGCTGGTCTATGGCGACAACGGCCCGTTCCGCATGAGCGCCTACCTGAAAGGGTCTACCGGAGAGAGCCGGGTTATGTTCTCGCTGAATCCAGGCGCGGCCTACGTGGAAGCAAGTAAACTCACCATAAGTATCCTCTGTGACGGCAGAACGTATGATAAGGTCTGGACCATAAGGCCTATGGACTGGGCTAAACCGGAAGGCTCTACTGACAATGATACCATGCTCGAGTACGATGAGAGCATTGTGGCAGACATCAACACAGCGAATCTGGGGATACCACAGGGGAAACCTATGACAATCATGGTACTCAGGAACGGCGATCTGATGCAGCAGCTCGCGGTGGCGCCGACGTAATCGTAAGTCGATTGCCGGGCAAATATTGCCCGCATTTTGTTTTCTTTTCATTATTGTCGCACATGCCTTTGCAGATATGCCGCTATTTTATCGCCTCCCATGCAGTCCGATCACCATGTGATAAAAGCTTCTTATATCCCGCTACTCAATGCTTAAGCAAGGATACGATAATCGCTATATGGGATAGCGAGGGAGCGGGAGCATGAGAATTAGATCACAGGTAAAAATCGCAGGGGCCTTTCTGTTCCTGTTCATCGGTATGCTGTTCGTCGCATCGACGCCCTGCATGGCTGAATTGTCAGGCATCGTTGCCTACGATGCAGGCGGCTTTTATGCGATAGCCGTATATGACAACGGTACGGTCTTTGGCTGGGGAGACAATTTAGATGGATGGGGAGACAATTTAGTTGGAGTTTTAGGTGTTACTGATGGCAGGTATGTCTACACACCCGTACAGTTGCCGATCGATAACATAAAAGCAGTCAGCGCGGGCCTCGGCTATGTATTGGCGCTGAAAAACGACGGCACCGTATGGGCCTGGGGGAAGAACACGTACGGTAACCTCGGGGACGGCACTACCGACTCGAGCGTTGTGCCTGTACAGGTGAAAGGGCTGACTGATGTCGTAGCCGTTGCGGCCGGGGGAGGCCACAGCCTGGCGCTGAAGAGTGACGGTACGGTGTGGTCGTGGGGCAGGGGCGTTTATGGCGAACTCGGCACCGGGGCGATCAGCCCGCTGGAACAGGACGGCATCCGTCGCGATACGATTAAAGTGCTTGAGCCGGTCAAGGTCAACATCTCCTCCGTAGTGGCAATCGATGCGGGGACGTTCTTTTCCGTAGCCCTCAAAGCCGACGGAACTGTGTGGGCCTGGGGCGACGACCGGGGCGAACGGGACTTTCTCGGCGATTACACCCACGAGGCTAAATCGTTGCCCACCCGGGTAGCCATCGATAATGTGACCGCCGTCGCATGCGGCTACAGCCACACACTTGTGTTGAAAGACGGTGGCACCGTCTGGGGCTGGGGCGCCAACTGGAACTACCAGCTTGGCACTTTGGGGGATTACGTCCAGGTGGCCCCGGTCAAAGTGGAAGAGTTCTCCGACGCGGTTGCAATTGCGGCAGGGTATTCCAATTCTTACGCAATCAGAAGCGACGGCAGCGTGTGGGCATGGGGTAGCGATACTGACGGCGAGTTAGGCAATGGTGTCGCTCACATGCCTCCCGTGATGGACCCGGTCAGGGTTGTCGGGATAAAAGGTGTCACTCGAATATCCGCAGGCAATTCTTACTGTCTCGCCATAAGGAACGATGGATCGCTTTGGGCATGGGGCAGAGGCTCGGAAGGTCAGATGGGCATCGGCCAGGCCGACGACATGAGGCCGCCGACCGGGCCGGGCACGAGCACCTGGATCAGCTCTGTACCGGTACAAGTGTGCCTCGGCGCGCTGGCGGAATTGTCCGAGGCAATTACGATCTTCGACCCGTTTACGGTGAAGATCGAACAGCCAGCCCCCGATGCGCCCGAGATCGAGATCATAAACAGCTCGCTGGCAGACAAGAAATGGACGCTCGAAACTGTCAATCCCGCGGCATATCTCGCTTACGGTGACGGCGACAGGCTCTATGTCTTCGATGGCAATAACATCAGCCAGATCACTGATGGCATGTTCAATTGGAGCGTGTCTATACCGGAGAAATGGGGCGTCTGCAACGTATGGTACCGGCCGACCGTCATTGGGCTTACTGGAGGCGGCTTCATGCCAGGCCGGTCCGAGCCCGTGTACGCGACGGGTAACGGCTACCTGTACCTGTACGTCACTCCGGGCAAACAATCCTCCTTCGACGTTAACGGCTATCAGGAAACCGGGCACGGCTGGAACAGTACGGATAAAAGCCTTGAGTGGGCAGTCGTAGCCATAGCGCCGGACGGCAAAATCGCCTGGACGCTGCCGCTGACGACAGATGCGTACTGCTACGACGATACGACGATCAGGGCGATCGGGGATCGGATATACGTTTTCCATGATTATAACGAGACCGTCATCGACCGCAACAGCAAGGTGCTATTCGTGATCCCCAATGTCTCGGACCCGGCAGCCATCGACGAAAACGGATGCGTGTACGTGACGCGGGCGATCGGCAGGGCATGGTTCAGGGACAGGGTCGAGAATGGAGCCGTACTGAGTTACCTCGACTATCGGACCCCGGGCAGCGTCGTCGAGGCATACTTCCCGAACGGCACCCTCATGTGGAGCAAAGACGTCGGAGAGCCCGTCGCTCGCCAGTACTATGACGATGCGGCCCGGCAGGAGTACGGTACGCTACCGATATACGCGAATAGTACCCTGTTACTGCCCGTAAAGAAGGGCGTCAAAGCGATGGATACCAGGGGTAACGAGCTGTGGACGAAACGGGTCGGCGGGGACAGTTGCATCCTGTTCGAGCTGATGCCGGTCGATTCGCGGGGCAACATATACTTGAGGGTTACAAACTACACCGACACGTACATGTACAACAATATATTCGTCATCAGCGCCGATGGGCAGAAGATATCGTCAGCCGGTAAACTGTACACGATGAACGACGGTGTTGTTCACCCCGGTGCTAGGGACGGCATCGTCTACACGGTGGCGCGTGCCGATGTGAAACTGGAGGGCGAGCTGAGGACCCTTGACGACCTAGACACATTTGTCATTTCGGCGTATGATGTCCTGAACGACACGACGCTCTGGGCATATAAGTTGCCGGTTGACCGGCGCCACAACGCGACCGTCGACGACCGCATCCTTCGCGGCCTGATCTGGCCCATAAACTTTGAGGAGGGGCTGTCGCACGTTGTAATATCGCTCCCGGCCGATACAGATTACCGTCCGAGATACGTCAACCATATGGAGCAGATAGACGTTTACCCGACAGACGATGCAGTCTACGTGAACTTCCGGAGCGTCGCCTACGAGTCCCCGGTGGTCTTGAACCGGACGATATGCACGTACGTCGGTGACGTTTACTCGATCGGCAGGGACGGCGAAGTCATCTATAATCCCCCTGGAGATAGTTTCGTGAGGTCGATGGCCGTCAACAACAGCACGGCCTATTACCTGTCCGGCGACGGGAAGCTGGGAACGATGGCTGTCGGGGCTGCGGGTGGCATTGCGTTGCTGGCCGCCCTGGCCCTGGCTGCCAAGTTCTTTTTCGCCGGCACCGTGGCCAGGGCCCGGGGCCGGCTGGACAAGAACGCCAACCGGACGGCCGTCATGCAATACATTATGCAACATCCCGGGCTGACGTCTTATGAGATCGTCCGCGGCCTGGGATTGAACCACGGGACGCTCCGGTACCACCTGCTGATCCTGGGCATCAACCACCGCATCGTGACCTTCCAGGACGACACGAAGTTCGTGCGCTATTTCCCTAATTCCGGCCGGTACAGCAAGGAGGAGCAGCTTATCATCACGCTGATGCGCCGGGAGTCAATGGGGAGGGTGCTGCAGACGCTCGTCGATCAGTCGGAAATGACGAATGCAGAGATTTCCAGGGCGCTCGACGTGCCGGACAGCATCACGAACCGGTACCTGAAAGAGCTGACGACGAAGGGCGTTACGATTAAAGAAAGCTCGTCTGACGGCAGGCTTGTTTATACCATCGAAAGCCGGTACCGGAACCTGATCGTCAGCCTGTCGCAGCGGCTGGCCTTCAGAGCGTAGCCGCCATTTTTACCCTCGTTAAAGGCGGAAATGCTGATAGCTGTTCAGGCATTTTTACCGCAATCTGTATAAAAGTCAATAAAACCCTATACGATTGTGATAGAAGCTACTTATATCCTCCTCGCCATTTAGCTGTTGATGAGCAATGGTAGCTATCATGGGCTCCGAATGTAAGGGGCGCAATAATGAGACATAAAACAATAACGTTACTGACTCTGCTGATTTTCGGCCTTCTGATAGCTACAGCATTACCCGCACTGGCCAATCAGGCCGCTGCACAGCCAGGGGCGATCGCCATCAGCTCAGGCTGCTATGGCACTTATACCGCTTTACTCGACAACGGGACTGTCTGGGTTTGGGGCGATAACCAGTACGGGCAGGCCGGCGACGGTACGATCAGGTTGCCCCGTCTAGGACAGGTTACGGCTCCTGTCATGTCCGGGATTGATAATGTCATCGAAGCGGTCACATCAGGAGGGCATACGATCGTCCTGAAGGCTGACGGCACGGTCTGGGAGTGGGGCTTTATATCGTCCAGCCGTGACGGCGAGTCTGTCCTGAAGCCGCGACAGGTCCCGGGCCTGAAGGACATCAGGCACGTTTCAGCGGGTACGGCGCACGCCCTCGCCGTCGATGGCAACGGGAGCGTCTGGGCATGGGGCAATAACTATTTCGGGGCGTTCGGGAACGGCGAGAGCGGCAATTATGCATATCCGCCGGTCCGGATCCCGATCGCCGACGTACGGCAGATCGCCTGCGGGGCGGGATATACTGTGGTACTCAAGGACGACGGGACTGTCTGGACGGCCGGCTACGGCGATAACGGGACGGGCTGCTGCGAGGGCAGTGAGCATCCCCCGTTCCAACCGGAATTCACCCGGGTGCCCATCGCCGGTGTCACCGCGGTCTCCTGTAGCAACTCCGGGTACACGCTGGCGCTGAAGGAAGACGGCACCGTATGGGGCTGGGGCGAGAACGATGCCTTCCAGCTGGGCAACTACACCCTGACGAACGAGCAGATGACCCCGGTATGGGTAGGCGGGCTGACCGATGTGATTGCAATCTCCGCAGGCAGCTCCTGTGGGCTGGCATTGAAGAACGACGGGACCGTCTGGGCATGGGGTAGCAACGATCGGGGTAGCCTTGGCAACGGCGTCTATTCGTTCTTTAAAACGACGGACCCCCTGGAAGTGGCCGGATTGGATCACATAACTGCTATATCGGCCTTCGCAACGCCGGGCATTGCGCTAAAGGACGACGGCACGGTATGGACCTGGGGACTGCCGCAGAGCAGCGAGGCCGTACCCCGGGACGGAAGCGGTACGATGCTTCGGCAGATCATCATCGGTTCCCCTGTGGCGGACTTACCCCCTGTACCGGTCACCACGCCACTGCCGTCGCAGGCACAGCCGGCAGCTGATGGCAGCGATGCCGTATTCGGGAATGCGACCGTCACATCGCAAAGCCTGGCACCGGCGATCAACGAAACGATCAGGCACCTGATCCTCGACGATACCGGGGGCCTTTACGCTTTGGGTGATCGCTCGGTCTACCGCCTGAAAGCTGACGGCGATCTATTGTGGAGCGTCGACATACCGCCGCAGTGGAAAATCAACGAAAATTTCTGGAGGCCGTCGTTCAATTACGAAAGCACGGCGATCCTGCAACACGTCATGTCCCGGGCGATATACGATACGGCCGACGGGTACCTTTACCTTTACCTCACGCCGTCACAGCCGTATCCGTGCCTCGACAACTGGTATGACAAAACTATCGCCACCGACAGGACTAGTCTGGGCCTTGATGGCCATTGCGCCCGATGGCCGGATCGCCTGGACGTTGCCACTGGCAACGGACAGGGAGTACCTGGACTCGACCACTGTGCGGGCCATCGGCGACCTGATCTACCTGTTCCACGACTACAACGAGACGGTAATAGACAAGGACGGCCGCGTCCTCTTCACCGTGTCGGACATATCGGACCCGGCCTCGATCGACGAGGCAGGCAACCTGTACGTCACGCGTACGATTAAGAAGTACATGGAAGCGGCTGGAAACGACTATTCGGACTACCGGCTGCCGTCGTCGATCGTCGAGGCATACGGCCCCGACGGTGCCATGCTCTGGCACAAGGACATGGGCGAAAATCTACGCCGGCAATACATAGCGGAAGAGATCAGGGCGAAATCTAGTGCATTGCCCCTCTACCAGGACGGCACGCTGTACGTGCCCGTGAAAGACGGTATTATCGCTCTCGACACGGACGGCAACGAAATCTGGTCCAAACGCTTTGGCGACGGGTACTACGGGCTGTTCTTCCTGATGCCGCTGGATTCAGACGGGAATGTTTACATGGGGTACTTCGGCGTCTCAGGCCAGGCGGCGAACCCCGAAAAACTATACGTGATTAGTGACGAAGGCAGAACCACGATCGGCCCCCGGGACTACACGTATCGCTATGATGGTATGAACCATCCGGCCGCCCTTAACGGCGTGATTTACGATACGGAGATCAAAGGCTTCGACGATGAATTGCCCCTGGAGAACCTGCCCTATGTCATCGTCAGAGCGTACGACATCCGGAACGCCACCTATCTCTGGTCCTATCGGGTCGAGCCGGGCGTGAAAACCACGACGGTCGTCGACGAGGCTAACGCCAGCTACATTTGCGGGTTCATCGACCACACCTTTAGTGACCCCGGAGAGAATGCCGATTATGCCCTGGGGAGAAACAAGTTCGAATGCATATCAGGGACCGGCGTGAGGACATGGGAGTTTGTCGACGTCACCCCCGGCACCGAAGCAGTATACGTCGCTCTCCGGGCGCTCAAGTACGACTACCCCGTCACAATAGGGAAGTCGAGGGCGGTCTACGCCAGCGGCGTATATGCCTTCAGCCCTGATGGGCAGCCGCTCGTCCGGACAGAGTCGGGAACGCTTGCTACCGCGATAGCCGTCAACAACAGCACGGTCATCTTCGGCGGGGCCAATGGCGGAATATCGATGGGGACGGCGGCGGTCGGTGTGGTGGCAGGCATTGCCCTGCTCGGCGCCATCGCGATATTCGCTAAGTTTTTCATGTTCGGCACGGTCGCCAGGGCGAGATCGCGGATAGACAAGAACGAAAACCGGAACCTCGTGTTGGCATACGTCCGGGAGCATCCGGGCCTGACGCTATATGAACTGTCGCGTGGCATGAAGATGAACATGGGCACCGTGAGGTACCATGTCTTCATCCTGGGCATGAACCATAAGATTACGGTATTCAACGATGGGAAGTTCGTCCGGTACTTCCCGAATTCTAATTTTTATAGCAAAGAGGAGCAACTCGTCATTGCGATCATGCGCCGCGAGGCTTACCGCAGGATGATCGACGCTCTCATGGACATCCCGGCAGCGACTAACGTCGAGCTCAGCCAGCGGCTGGGCCAGCCTGACAGCGCCGTCAGCAAGATGCTGAAAGAGCTGTGCGCAAAGGGTATAACGGTTAAGGGCACAGGCCAGGGCGAGCGGCCTTTGTACTCGCTGGACAGCCGGTATCGCGAGATGATCCCCCGCCTGTCGCAGCGGCTTAACAGTGAGTGATTCCCGGATATCTTTACACCCGTATATGCCAGAACCGTAATTATATTTTAGTGAGAAAATATTGAAATAGCCCCGGCATCTTTACTAGTTATTTAATTGCCGGCGGGTATCCATGGGGAATGTCAATAAAATTTTTATCGTGTTAATCATTGCCATTCTGGCACTGATATCCTTACAGATAGCCAGTGCTACGCTTCCCGGGCCCTTCTGGCCCATCGATATCGCGCTCGGCAATGACGGCAATGTCTACGTGCTGGCGAACGGCAACGCCAGCGTGCAGGATTATATCCACGTCTATTCTCCTGACGGCCGGGAAATCCGTACTATCGAGCGCGAGAACCGGTCGATCGGGGAGATCGCTTTCGATGGCGACGGCAACCTGTACCTGCGAGACTCGGCTCTCAATATCAGCCAGACGCTTGTCGAGACGATCGTGAAGATCGATCAGGCGGGCAACCGTCGTGTTATAGCGAACGTGAGCCGGGGCGAGTACCGTCATTATCAACGGCCTGGCAGTCGGCCTCGACGGGACTGTCTACTACAGCAAGTACGGGACATCCGGCCAGGACCCTGTGGATGAACAATACATCGATACGAACCGGGTGCTGGCTGTCGACGGCAACGGGACTACCCGTACGGCATATGTCACAGACCGCGATACCCATTTTACCAGCCTGGCGGTCGACGTAAACGGCACAATCTATGCCTGTGACTTTGGCGGATTCGTCACCGTAATCTCGCCCGACGGGAACGTGAGCTACATCGGCCGGACCAACGACTATGGCCGGGATGGCGCGTTCGCCACGCTCGTCGGCGTGGACGTCGGGCAGGACGGCTACGTTTATACGACTGAAGGCTCGCAAGGCGGCATCAACCGCGTACAGAAGCTCAGCCCGAATGGCACGCCGATCGCGCAGTGGGAGGGCTGTGGCCCGTACAGGTTCGCCGGCGCCCGCAGCGTCGCCGCCGACAAAGATGGCCGTATCTACGTGGCCGACCTCCATAATCAGCGGATCGTCTGGTTCACCGGCGACTACCGCTTCGGGGACAACGTGACGCAGAACCTGGCCGGGGAGGGCGTCCTCTGGGGTACCTTGATCTTCTCGGGCTTTGATAACAGCACCTGGGCTGCGATGGCCGAACGGGAAAACAATCCGGGGCTGCCGTATTCTCTCATCGGCATTGCCCTTGTGGGCCTTGTAGCCCTGGACATTCTTGCGGTTTTCCTTATCCGGTTCTACCGGGCAGGGAAGTCCTTTTCCAGGGCAGGCAATGCAGTCGTCTTCGGCATCGTCGCCATCGTGACCATCGCTGTCCTTTTCATCCTGGTCTTCCTGCTGTGGTCGCTGTTCCATGGGGCCTTCGGCTACGGCTACATCGATCCCCTGGACCGGTATCTGTCCGCTGCAGAGGGCGCGCAGCTATACAGCCTGTTCATTGTCATCATGCTGGCAGCCGGCTCTCTCACCGCTCACGTCAGCCGGAAAAAAATTACCGATGATAAAAGCTCAATCATCGCGGGAGCGTTCACCGGCCTGTGCGCCGCAGGCGCGATTTGCTCTGGTGCCATGGCCATATCGTTCGGGCAGCAATTGATGTCTTCCGGCATCGAGGCCAGCATAGCATATATGGTGTCACGGGCTCCCGGCATGGTTTCGTTTCTCCTGGTTCTGCCCGCGGCATTTGCGATGCCGATCGCAGCGTCGGGGGCTTTTATTACCCGGCGTTACGCTGAAATAGAGGCAGGCCGGAGCTCGCCCCGGCCACATCATGACCTGACCACCGTGGTGGCGTTAGCTATAACGATCGTCCTCGTAGCCCTGATAACGGCGGACTTTGCCCTCACGTACGAGGTAGTCCCCATTGTCACTGTCTTTTTCCTGTTACCCTTGCTGGTCACCCTTCCGGCACTGGCCATCGGTATAAAATGGCCGGGGAAAACGAGTGCCGTGCCACCCGTGTTCGTCATACTGGCGTTATCCGCGGTCGCCATTGTCCTAGTGCCGATGGCCGAGGTACTGATCGCCACCGCGATTGGTATCGCCTGAGGCATCTTATCAGATTTTGACATAACCTATATTTAAGCCGCCCCTGATGGTTGTATCAGGAGAGAAGAATGGCGGGTAAAGATCGTTTCCTGATCGGCATCGCGGCAACAGTGCTAATTATCGCCGCATTTGTCCTGGCAGTCGTGCTGATTGGCAACAATGCCGTGTCGGAACGGCAGATACCGGGCATCGGCATACCTGATTACGTCCTCACCGGCGGGGACGACACGGTTTACCTCTTCTCCGGCGATAACGTTACGGCCCTGGCCGGCGACGGGACACTCAAGTACCGTTTTGCCGTCCCGGATGGCTACAGCTTCTGTGATCGGTGGCATATCGAGGAAATGCCCCGCCATAACCTGATTCAACGCGGTTGGATTCCCATCGCGGCAGAAGACGATGGGATTCTCTACCTTTACCTGAAGGAGGAAGATTCTGCTGCACGGACAGGGGATGCCGGCTCTTCCAGCGCATTTGGCGACGGCCGGCTCACGGCGGTAGCCTCCGACGGCAGGGTACTCTGGAACCTCACATTGAAAAGCCTGATGGTAACCCTTTATGAATGGTCTGATGGCAATGCGACATACAGCGATGCGTTCCTCCGGGCGTACAATGGCCGGGTATACGCCTTCCATGGCTATAACGAGACTGTCATCGATGCCAGTGGTAAAGTCCTCTGGACAGTGGAGAACGTATCCGATCCCGGAGCGGTAGACGAAAGCGGCAACCTGTACCTGATGAATGCCCGGGAGCCATATCCGGATGACCTGCGGCCGGAATTTTCCCCGGCCGCCGGCGGGACATATCTTTCCGACTACCGAGTGCCTGCGAGCATCGTGGATTCCTATGATACCGACGGCAACCTGCGATGGCGGGCGTTTACGGTCGACAAGGTCCTGCGCCAGGATATCGACATCGGCTATCTTCCCCTGTATAATAATGGCACTATCTACGTGCCCCTACAAGACAAATTCATGGCTCTGGACCGTAACGGTAGCCAGAAATGGGTGAAGGAGCTGGATCCTGCCGATTACCCGTTCAAGTCATCGTACATGGAAAACGGCAAGCCCGTTGCCGGGACGGCGTACAGCCCTAAGGTGACGCCTGCCGGCGATTTCCAGATATATGGACGCATGCCGTTCGACTCGGCGGACAACCTCTATGTGCTTGACGTCAACGAGAACCCTGTCTGGGACGATGCGCTACCCTACCTCATTGTCATCGGGCCGGACGGCAGCGAGCTATCGCACAAGCGGATAAATCCCCAGGCATATGTAGCAATGAGCGACGGCATCGGGTACACGTACGGTACGCCTGACGGCCTGCCAGACGATGGCAACCGGGGACTTGGCCGGCCTGACGCCTCCGACCTTGGCGATCTGGGCAACCAGTCGCTAATAGCGTTTGACCTTATGACCGGTAAACAGGCCTGGGTCCGGGTGCTTCCGGTCGAGCAACGGACCGAAATAACAATCGACGCCTCCAACGTTCGAAGCCTGTTCCCTGCCACGCAGTCAGAAGAGATTATCCGGAATAACGAGGCCGGCGGGCCCTTTATAATATACAACTCCAGCAGCGTCGCCACGCGCATCAATTCGCTTAGTGTCCGTCCGGGCCGGGATATCATATATGTCAATTACGAGACTAGCAACTATGAGGACCCGGTGGTCTTTAACAGGTCCCGGATGGTCTACGCCGGCGGGATATACGCGTTGGACCGGAACGGGAGCCTGCTGTGGCAAATGACGTTATCCCCCGGCTCGCAGATGATCGCCGCAGGCAACAGCACGATTGTCTACAGTGCCGGCGATGGTAAAATCTACTTGAAGTTCATCGGCACCGCTGCGGGCATTGCCTTCCTGTCGGCGCTGGGTGCCCTTCTCCATTTCTTCTTCGCGGGTACAGTGGCGAGGGCCCGCGGCCGGCTGGACGACAACGAGAACCGCAACATAGTCTTCCGGTATATCGTCGACCATCCCGGCTCTACGCTCTCCGAGATCGCCAGGGACACCAGGTCCAACCTCGGGACTGTCAGGTACCACCTGCTGATACTCGGCCTCAATCACCGTATATTAGCGCACCGGACCGGTGAGAAGTTCGTCCGTTACTTCACTAATGCAGGCAGCTATGACGCTGAGGAGCAAACAGTCATTGCCATGCTGCGGAGGGATGGTATCGGAAAAGTACTCAGACTGATAGCCGAACGGCCCGGCGTCTCCAACGTGGATATCGCCCGGGCACTCGGTATTCCCGAGAGCGCCGCCTATCGTTGTATCAAAGAGATGTGCGATAAGGGGCTTATCACCAGGACGCCTGTCGAAAGGGGATATACTTATGCGCTCGTTAACAAAGACCTGGTAGAAAGGTCGGTAAGAAAAATCGACGTTATCTTGAAGTAATTCTCGATAGGAATGCAATTCTTTCCTGAGAAAGGTCCGTTCATTTTAAAAAATCAGCTATAGTGAATGCTGATGCCAACTTTTGTGTAAGGGACTTTAAAATAGCACTCGACAGCATCCCTGATATGCATGGTTACTCTCTTTCCATCCCGCCGATCTTTTTCATCTCATCCGCAAACGTCTCAGGCTCTTTCAGGCCATGTCCCGTCACGACCGCCACAACCCTCGCGTCCTTCTCAATAATTCCTGCCTCGCACGCCTTTATCACGCCTGCCATGCTCAACGCCCCCGAGAGCTCGGCAAATACACCCTCCTTCTTTGCCAGCATGTCCCTGACTTTTGCGCCGTCGGTATCAGAAACAGCCACGCCCCAGCCTCCTGACTCCCGCAGTGCATGCAGCGCCCAGAGCCCGTCCAGAGGATCGCCGCATGCAACCGCATCCATCAGCGTATGGGGTGGCTCCACCGGGACAATATCGTCAGTACCCTTCTCGAACGCTTTGATCACAGTGTTGCAGCCCTCTGCCTGTGCGCCGATGATCTTCGGCAGCTTCTTCGCCAGCCCCAGTGTCTTCAGTTCCTTCAGCCCTTTCCATATGCCGTGGAGCAGGGTGCCGTTGCCGATAGGGCAGGCGATGTAGTCGATTTCACCATCAAAGGCGTCCACGATCTCCAGCCCGACAGACTTCTCGCCTTCGCTGCGGTACGGGTAGTCGCCGGCCAGGTATCTGCCATGTTGCTCGTACTCGCTCTTGGCGGTGAGCATGGCCTTCGTGTAATCACCATGCACTTTCACAATCCTGGCGCCATGAGCCATCATTTGTAGCAGTTTGACGCGTGGCGTATCCTGCGGTACGTAAATCGTACAGACGATGCCCGCCCTCGCGCAGTAGGCCGCGACGCTGGCGCCCATGTTGCCTGTCGACGCGCAGACGATCTCGTTCATGCACTCTTCGCCATGGTCGCATAAGTAATCATACGCCTTGGAAATCTCGACGGTCGAGCCCCGGTCCTTGAACGAGCCGGTCGGGTTCGTCCCTTCGATCTTGAAGTACAGCTCCCCGCCGGGACACAGGGCTTTCTCCAGGTTCCGCGACCGTATCAGTGGCGTGCCACCCTCACCCATGCTAACGATACTGGCCGCTCTTAGCGGCGGGTAAAACTCCCGGTACCTCCAGTGCCCGAACGGCCTGTCCCACATCTCCTCCCATGAAATCCTGCCCTTCGCCTGATCATAATCGTAGACAATTTCCAGGCTCTCGCCACAGTCACACCTGTAGCGAATCTCATCCTTCGGGTACTTGCAGCCACAACGCACGCACTGGAGATACTTTACCCGCATAAAGGAACGTATGCGGCGGATGATAACAAAACTTTCCCGATGCCAAGGCGACAGGAAAGCCAAGCATGCCAAGTTGTTATGTGTTCATCTGGTATGGCGGCCCCCATACCGGATGCATAGACAACCCTGGCGTCCTGGCCCTCATGGCGTCTTAAACGAGGCTGCGTTCGGGCTTGCGGTAGATCCGTTCGATCCCGTAGGCCGACAAGAACGACGCTTTTGTGTCAGTCGTCAGCGTCTCGGTCTTGCCGATGACGAGGTATCCGCCCGGGTTGAGCGCTTCGTAGAAATGGGCGATGAGCTTCTTTTTCTGCGGCTCGGAGAAGTAGATCATGACGTTGCGGCAGAGGATAAGGTCATAGTAGTTTCCGAAGGCGCCGCCGTTGATGAGGTCGTAGTGCCGGAACGCGACATTGCGTTTGACGCTATCGTTTACCGCGATCTTGCCTGCCGGGGTGGTCGTCGTGAACCTTTCCATATACGGCTTGTCGACATTTTTGAGCGATACAGGGTCGTACAGGCCTTCCTGTGCCTTTTTCATGCAGGCGTCGTCGATGTCGGTGGCGTAGAGCCGTATCGTGAATTTGTCGTAATCCTTGCCCAGCACGTCGTGAAGGATCATCGAGATCGAGTAGACTTCCTCGCCGCAGGCGCAGGCTGCGCTCCAGATGCGGAGGCTTCGCCGCCCGGTGCTGTTCTTTTCGGCCACGATCGCCGGTATGACCTTTTCCCTGATGGTCCGGTACGCGTCCTTGTCCCGGAAGAACTCCGAGACGTTGATGGTAAATGCGTCCACGACCTTATCGTATTCGTCGGCGTTCGAGTCGAGCATCTGGGAGTAGCTGCGATACGTATTGGCGCCCAGGACTTTCATACGGGTCGAGAGACGCCGGGCGATATAGCTATCCTTGTACTGCCCGAGGTCGATGCCGGTCCGGCTATGGATCTTACGTATCAGGTTACGCAGTTCCAGATCAGGGATGTCTTCCATCGAATGAGACCATGTATGCATGTGATATATACTTTACCGGAAGCAACGCCGGTGCTTGCCGATTTGTAATTACAATTACAGGAGGTCTCAGAGGTTTCGAGAGGTCACAGAGACTCAGCACAGAGGTCACAGAGGTCACAGAGGTCACAGAGGTCACAGAGGATGACACAGAGGTTTTTTAAGGAAAAGGCTGCATGAAGTCATCTTCTAAAAGCGTCCTCTGTGCATACCTCTGTGGCCTCTGTGACCTCTGTGCTGATCTCTGAGACCTCCAGAAACCTCTGAGACCTCTAACGGTGAACGTCTCTGTGGCCTCATGAAACCTCAAGAAAGCCTCTTAACCCCGGAATGCAAACCATTGATCGATGAAAGACGGCGGCGACTTCCTCACTGATACGCTTAATCTCATCGGCTTAGCCTGCGATCTGGCTAAGATCGACGACAGACACCGGCTTCTTTTGACCAGCATCGCCCGGCGGCTGTCCGTTGAGTACCCGCTACAGGCGGACGACGGGAGCCTCAGGATTATCAGGGCATACCGGTTCCAGCATAACGGAGCTCGCGGGCCGCTCAAGGGCGGCATACGCATCGCGCCCATGGTGACGGAGGCCGAGGTGTCGGCCCTGTCGATGCTCATGTCCCTGAAGTGCGCCGTGCTGGGGCTGCCATATGGCGGCGCAAAGGGCGGGATCATTGCCGATACGAACACGTTGTCGAAGGGCGAGCTGGAGCGTCTCTGCCGGGGTTACGTGAGGGCTATCTATCCCGTCATCGGCCCTGACGTGGACATACCGGCGCCTGACATGAATGTCTCCCAGGAAGCCATGGGCTGGATGATGGATGAGTACGAGCGTATGGCATGCCGGCATGTGCCCTCGTCGTTTACCGGAAAGCCGCCGGTGCTCGGCGGAAGCAAAGGCCGGGTGACCGCGGTCGCCTGGGGCGGCATCTATGTCATGGAGGAAGTAGAGCGTGCCCGGGGCGAACACTATCGGACCTACGCCGTCCAGGGCTTCGGCAATGTAGGCGGCAACATGGCCCTGATACTTCATAACAAGGGCCGGAAAGTCGTCGCGGTCAGCGACTCGAAGGGCGGCATCTTCCGGGGCGAAGGCCTGGACATCCATGCGGTCATGCGGCATAAGGACGAGACCGGCTCGGTCGTCGGGTTCCCTGGCACCGATAACATCACCAACGAAGACCTGCTGCAGCTGGGCGTTGACGTGCTGGTGCCGGCGGCGAAAGAGGACCAGATCAACGAGAAGAACGCCGACCGCATCAATGCACGCGTCGTCCTGTGTCTTGCTAACGGCCCTGTCGATCGCAAGGGTGCGGAGATGCTGGGCGCCCGGGGCATCGAGGTCGTACCGGATATCCTGGCCAATGGCGGCGGGGTAGCCGTCAGCCACTTCGAATGGGTGCAGGGCCGGGAAGGCCTGTACTGGAACGGCTCCGAGGTCTCGCTCAAGCTGAAAGACATCATGAAACGAGCCTACAAGGAAGTACATGACACGGCACTGGAATTCCACACTGACATGTATTCCGCAGCCTATGCGCTGGGCGTCAGGAACATCGTCGAGGCAATGAAGGCGCGGTCGATATAGTTATAATAAATCGCTCGTCTGCATCCTGTCCAAAACAGATCGATCATGTCTTAAAAAACTATTATGCAATTAAATACCAGTAATAATATTTATCTTATGGACCTGACATTGTATTACAAGGATTATTAATGTATCAGGGTCACCCGTCAGACACATGGAAATTCGAATTCTATTTTATCAGTGACAACAGGCGATCAGAACTGGCCATGGACAACCTGCGCGGGATATGCCACGATTACCTCGACGGTCATTACCACGTCGACATGTTCGACCTTAAAAAACGCCCTGAGATAATGGCAGAGAAGAAGTTGTGCGTGGCGCCTACGCTGATTAAAAAGTATCCGCTGCCCGAGAGAATGCTGGTCGGCGACCTGTCGATGACTGACAGGGTACTGGAAAGCCTTGACATCTGCCGGCCGAATCGTCATACTGTAGGTAACGCATACCGTGACGGGCTGAACAAGCAGGGCCTGTCTTTCAAGCATGGCCATGTACCGCATTGATAATGGTGCGGCGATCGGGAATCCGCCATACTCCCGGTGATGAAGTCGTCTTGTGGATTCTAGTCCAGGTAATTCTTACACCAGTGTGCGGTGCAGGCTTCCGGCTTGGTCTCCTGTATGCCGCAGTAAAACTTGCCGTCTTTTCTTTGCTCCAGAAACGGGCATGCGCTGGCGCGCCGGCCATCCTTGTCGACCCATAGCGTACCTCCCTGGATATTCCTGCCCTCACGCTCAATGCCTACATGAGCAAGAATATCCTGCCTGCCATCTAAGGTCCAGCGCGCGATGTCAAGCGTCGTGGCTTCCAGCCTCATGCCATACTTCTTGCAGCACTCGCCACACTGCGTGCATCCGGCCATGAACGACAGTAGCCCGTCCGCCTTAAAAAACGTTTGCTTTGAGGTCTCGGAGGTTCCGAGAGGCCACAGAGTTCAGCACAGAGGTCACAAAGGTCACAGAGGTATTCACAGAGGACGTTTTTAAAAGACGGCTTTCCCATAGCCTTTTCCTTAAACAAACCTCTGTGTAGTCCTCTGTGCCCTCTGTGACCTCTGTGCTGAACTCTGCGGCCTCTTGTTACCTCCGTGACCTCTAAAAAGGTGTACCTCTGTGGCCTCTCGAAACCTCCGAGACCTCTAAATGATCGTACCTGGGATCTCGCCGCCGCCTGCTCCCGGCTGAGGCATGAACTTCATCAGGTGAGCTGATTGCAAACGTGAGCGCATAGATCAGCGCTCTCGAGTGTTCAGGCCCGAGGCTGACATCCTGCTGGACGCCTGCCTTCTCCGGGTTCATGCTTGTCTCCACGATGCCGTTCAAAGCGTTTTCCACGCCGTTCAGGTCTTTCAGCGCCTGCTGCTGCTTCTGGACGATCATGGACTTGAGCCCTTCCGTCTGGCCTTTTCCCACCGCGTTAAGACGATCAAGCTGAACGAGGTTATCCTGGACGATCTCTTTGACCAGCCTGATGTTCGACAGGGCGAACACGACATCGATAAGTTCAATAGGAGCGCTTGCCGGGGTTCCGCCCGGGGGCATTTCAGGACCGAACAACGGGGATCACCTTAAATTGGTTATATTCTGTGGAAATAAATGGTGGACGCAAGAAAAAAGGGGAATTATTACCCGGGAGCAAAGGTTATCCCGTAATGATTTTCGCCTGATGCCAGGGCAATGTTTATCCGGGCATGCGGCTGATGGCGACCATCAGCTGGTACGAGAAGTACAGGCAGATGCCGATGGCACAGATGAAGCCGAGCTCAATGATGGCCGAGCTTACAGAAGCGGTGCCTGACCGATAAAATACATACAGCGAAGAGATAAGGAAGGCGCTAGCCATCAGAGACTTGATATCGACTCCTATATTGTTCACCCAATTTTATTTGGATTTTTTAGTATTTAATATTTTTATTACTATTATGTAATTAAGTTTTCACGCGGCAATCGAGCATTGCAAAAAAGTAAAAAACGAAAGGTATTAAAAAGCATATGATCAGGCTACATCGTTCATGATAAGTATCAGCCTGTAGGAGAAATAAAGGCATACGACAATAGCTACGATGAATGACGCCTCAATGATCGCGTTGACCGGAAACCCCTGTCCTGCCCTGGCAAAGACATACAGGGACGCCGCGAGGAAGATTGTCGCAGCCAGAGATTTTATGTCGAGCTTTATGTCCTTCACCACATTGATGATTAGTTTATTCGTATATATAATGTTTATTCATTAAGAATCATTACGAAAGCTTCTTAACATTAAAAGTTACAAAAAAAGATTTACATAATAATAGTTCGGATAGTGATCGCTCAAATATATATCCTGGGATGAGATAAAGCAGGTATGTTAATAAATGCCGACAGAGGGAATGCATCACGCCTGATAAACAAATTAAAATCGCGATCGTCGAAGACGAAGTCGAAATGGTCAACGTGCTAAAGAAATTTTTTTCTATCCGGGGAATCCCTGTCTGTTATGTTGCCTATGATGGCAACGAGGCGGTCGAGCTATTCAGGAAATCGCTGCCCCGGCCCGACGTCATATTGCTTGACAACCGGCTGCCGGTCAAGAACGGCGTCATTGTCGCCAGAGAGATGATGGCTATCGACCCCTGTGTGAAGATCATTTTCCTGAGTGCCGATGCACAGGTCGAGAAAGAAGCCCTGGAGTCCGGTGCGATCCTGTTCATCAAAAAGCCATCGAGCCTGCAGACTATCATCAACGCCATTGACTCGGTCTCCAATACCGCTACACGGCCGATGCCCTGTACGTGAACCATCCGGCCGTTTTTTTACGGATGCCGTCGCTCCGACAGGCCCGATGACGTTAATGTCTGCCGTATTTAATGGCGAATAATACATTTTTCGCGCCTGCAGGACTCTTGCATTAAATGGAGCGTATCAATAAAGCTCAATGCTCATAATAGCCGGCGTTCTTATACTTACGGGGGTGCAGCATCTTTTGGTGGTATTATGGCTGAGAAAGAGGAAAAGAAGGGCGGCATGACCGTCAAGGAAGCAGGCCACAAGGGCGGCGAGAAGACTTCCGAGACCCACGGCAAGGAGTTCTACGAGAAGATCGGCCACAAGGGCGGCGAGAAGGTCTCTGTGGAGAAGGGCCCGGAGTTCTACGAGGAGATCGGCAAGAAGGGCGGCGAAGCAACCTCAAAGGCGCACGGCCCCGAGTTCTATTCGAAGATCGGTCACAAGGGCGGCCAGAAGGTTAAAGAGCTCATCGAGAAGGGCGAGGAAGAGGAAAAGAAATAGCATTGGATTAGGAGGGCACGGAGAGCACGGAGGACACTAAGGCTCCGGTGCCTGAAGTGTTCATTTTCATCTGATAACTTTCTGTCGGGTGTATTCATGTTCTCCGTGCCGTTCACATCCGTCCGGTCAGGGTATACGGCGCATTTTTTATCATTACAAGCATAAATACGATAAAAATAAGCCCGGTTTTTGAAACCGTCGGCAAAAACGGCAGATATTCTTGGTATCGCTCCGTTTTGAGCTAATCGATGGACTCTCTGCGAATATCTGCCAGTATGGTTTTATTGATACAGTCCCAGCATCTTTTGGTGGTATTATGGCTGAGAAAGAGGAGAAAAAGGGCGGCATGACCGTCAAGGAAGCCGGTCAGAAGGGCGGCGAGAAGACCGCTAAAACTCACGGTCACGAGTTCTACGAGAAGATTGGGCATAAGGGCGGCGAGAAGGTCTCCGAGGAGAAGGGCCCGGAGTTCTATTCGAAGATCGGTCACAAGGGTGGCCAGAAGGTTAAAGAGCTCATCGAGAAGGGCGAGGAAGAGGAAAAGAAGTAATCATTGGACACAGAGGGCGCAAAGGGCACGGAGGGCACAAAGGCCTCTGTGCGTTAGCGTGCTCTTTTCGTCGGTACTTGTTACCAGTTCGGCTATCGTTGTCGTATCCTTCGTATTTCAAAGGCTGATCCAGCCGGAGCTGTACCTGGATTCGCTCCAGTCGTCGCTGATGCTGGCGAACGTTTTCAGTGCGGTCCGCCGGACGGCCTTAGTGATGCCCCTCACCGTCTCGCCGCTGACCCATTCGTCCATATCGGCGGGGTCGTCGCCAGCAACAGGTTTTCATAGTTGATACTAGAGACCGTTGTGCCCTTTGTGCCCTTTGTGCCCTTTGTGTCCAATGCCTATTTGATCGCTTTGCTCATCTCGTCGAACATGCTGTCGATGCCCGAACGCATCTGCTCGGCGATGTCGGACATGGACACGACGCCTACGAGGTGGTCCTTGTCGTCTACGACAGGCAGCCTCCGGACTTTATTCTCCCCCATTGTCTTGAGGGCGTCAAACATGTCGTCCTCATCGCTGCACCCGATGATGTCTTTGGTCATGATATCGGTCACGGGCAAAGACTTCGGGTCCTTGCCTTCGGCCACGGCCCTGGTGGTGATCGCCCGGTCCGTTATCATCCCCTTCAGCTGGTTCTGGTCGATAATCAGAACGGTCCCGACGTTCTGGTCTTTCATCTTTCTGGCCGCGTCGGCGGCCGTGGAGTTGGCGTCCACGCACGCGATATCCTTCGTCATGATGTCCTTAATTTTCATCAGTTACCCCTGCCATACGATTTTAGTGAGGATTTCACCCGGTGCAGATATCAGGTTTATTCACATTTTGCACAATGCGAAACCCGATAGGACGGGAAGCAGATGCAGACAGTAATTACTTTAGAAAAGAATGACGCTATGGGCACTGGCTTCCGGCGCGATGCCCATAGTCTTAGTAATTAATTATCGATTATTCCCTGAGGAATCCTTTTTTCTGGAGCCATTCGGCCTGCGGGCCCGTGTAGCGCCAGATGACGTCGCCTTTCTCGTCCTGGAAGTCCCAGGGTACGACGATCACGATATCGCCTTCCCGGACCCAGGTCCTCTTTTTCATCTTGCCCCGGATCCGGCACATCCTGGTCACGCTGTCCATGCAGCGGACAGTGACCCGGCTCCCGCCGAGCATGCCCGTTACCGTGCCCAGCACCTCGCGCTCGTTCCTGTTGGGGGTCCGTACCCTCGTAATTGGTTCGCCTGCGGCGGCGTTCCTGTTATAGGAATTATTACCTGGCCTGTTCAATGTTTCACGATCTCCTTAACGTTATTTAGAATGGCCCGGCACGAGTCCACGCCGGAAAATCTCAAAACAGATAGCGTGCTTTTTTCGCACTTTCGAGACGTCCATCCTGGAAGCGGAGAACTGCACCTAAAAAATGAAGTCGTCCCGCTATCTTAAAGTAATCTGCCATATTACATGACGTTTCATCATATATGAAACTGCGCTAAGCTGCCTGATGTAATAGCGGTTGAGCTGCGCTGCATTTAAAGCCGAATTCCCATTCTGTCGCTCATCTGACACTTCAGTTTTTTATATAAGTAAACATACATACCAGCACGGGTTGAGGAGGTTTCTGTCATTGTCCGGCTTTTCGACAGGTAAGATCAACGACATGCTCATCAGGGCAGGCCCGCTACGTTACCGCCCGGTCTTCGTTTTTTGTACGGAGCACGTCCCGGACGGCGCCGTCCCGGTATCCGGCGTGATCACCGAAGGCCACCGGTGCCTTGGAAAAGCTCTGCTGAAGATGGCTATGAGTCCCGAAGTGCCTCCGGTATACCTCGGCCGGGATGTCATGAAAGAGTGCTGTTTCGGCGCATCCGCCTGGCTGGGCTTCATGAAGATGCCGCCGATGATGAAAAACCTGTACGCGTCCGAGTCGAAAGGCGATGGCAACCATGATGCCCACTACCTGAAGGACACGCCGGCGACATGCCAGGCAAACCTCGACCGCCTGGGCAGGATCACGCCTCCCGGGAGATACCTTGTCATGGGCCCATGTCCGGACGCCGGCGACAGCATATCGGCCATTGTCTGTCCTGTGCTTCGGTGAGGCCGAGCCGATCAGGAACCTTTGCGGGCTGGCGCACTTCGGCCGGCAGGACCCCTTCAGCCCGGTGATCGCAGCATGGGGGGCGCATTGCGCCACGTTCGTCACGTACCCCGCCGGCCTGGCCGAGGGCGCCCCGAAGAATACGGCCTTCATCAGCCCGATGGCTTCCTACGGCAACGACTGGTTCCCGCACGATCTGATGGCGCTGGGCATACCGATAGGCATGGCCGAGAAGATGTGTAAGGACTACGGGGATTCATTCATGGTAAAACGCCCGGAGAAGACTTATCCGGAAAAACGAGAGTCATTATAATATTTTTACATGCTACAGGCAATCCTGCCCGGCCGCTCGCGCGCGCACGCGTGCCCTGACATCGGCCAG
The DNA here is from genome assembly GCA_963769045.1 of uncultured Methanocellaceae archaeon. GTDB lineage: Archaea > Halobacteriota > Methanocellia > Methanocellales > Methanocellaceae > Methanocella_A. The sequence goes on along the minus strand of CAVYKK010000026.1, from coordinate 218,168 downwards.
TATACTGGTTTTCATCGTTGATACCTGACAAAACCCTGCCATAGAGGGGCTCCTGATACCCCGGTAAAGTCGCTCGGGCGGTTCGTGAATAAAAGCCACAAGGGCTTTAAGGTTTCGTCACGATATTCCCGTCCCATGGGTGACGGTATCGACATGCATGATATTGATGTCCGGCTAGTCGACGCGTGGAACGTCGACGAGATCGCCGATCTCTACCGTGCCGGCGGCTGGTGGAAGGAGACCTACGAGGCGTCGGGCCTGCTGCCGCTGATGCAGGGGAGCTTCGCCTTCGCCGTCGCCATCGACCGGAAGACGTCGCGGCTGGCCGGCATGGGCCGGGTCCTGTCTGACGGCGTCTCGGACGGCTATGTCCAGGACCTTGTCGTCCTGCCCGGCTACCGGAACAGCGGCATAGGCACGAAGATCGTCGCCACGCTCGTCGAGGCCTGCAAGGCACGTGGCGTGGACTGGATCGGGCTGATCGCCGAGCCGGGCTCGGAACGATTTTACGAGTCCCTCGGTTTCAAGGTCATGTCAGGGCATGTCCCCATGCTCTTATCGAGGTGTCCCTGAATGTTATCTCTTAACGATTTCCGGCCGGTCCGTCTGGAGGACCGTGACTTCTTCGCCGCGCTCTACGCTAAGTACCCGCAGGTGCACAGCGATAACACCTTCACCAATATGGCCTGCTGGAACCACTATGCGCATTACAGCTACGCACAGGTGAACGACAGCGTAATCATCGCGAGCACAATCGAAGGCATCACCCGGTTCCGCCCTCCCATAGGCCCGCGTGACCCGGCGCTGATGGCCGACCTGATCAAGCTCGGGGACGAGGTGAGCGACTGCACGCCCATGGTGCTGATCGACGGGCCGACCGCCGAATGGATGCAGGCTTCCTTCGGGCCGGCGGACATCGTCCCGGACCGGGATCATTTTGAGTACGTCTACCGCACGAAAGATCTGGCTGAGCTGCCCAACGGGCTGTTCCACTCGACCCGCCGCCAGCTCAATAAGTTCAAGAAGAGCTTTGCCTACACAGTGGAGCCTATCTCTGCCGGGAACAGCCGTGAGGTCAATGAGTTCCTCGACCAGTGGTGCGAGTGGAAACTGTGCGAGGGCGACGAGGTGCTCGAGAATGAAAAGGACGCCGTCATGTTCGCCATCGACCATTTCGACGCGCTGAAGCTCTCCGGCCTTCTCATCCGGGTGGAGGGGAAGATCGGGGCCATGTCGATCTTCGAGCCGCTGAACACGGACACCGCACTCGTGCACTTCGAGAAGGGGCTGGATGGCTACGAGGGCATCTACAAGGCGATCAACGCAGAGACTGCCGCCGTGCTGGCCGGTAATTTCGAGTATGTCAACCGCGAGAGCGATATGGGCGTCGCCGGGCTCCGTGAGGCGAAGACGCGGTATCACCCCCACCACATGGTCGAGGTCTACACGTTACGCCACCAGTGTATCGGGGAGATGTGCAGCGACGTACGTGCCTGTTCCCTGTCCGGCACCCGGGTGACCACGCGGTGGTAGAATCCATAAAATGCGCGCGTGACCGGGCTGCAGGGCTCTCTTGTTAAAGCCGCAGGGCACAAATGATATGCCTGAACCGGACAGGCGGTTGCCATGTTTTTCGGCCATAGCGCGATGTATTTATATTCTGGCGTTTAAACCAACTATGCTACGCCAGTGATGGCATGACCGCTAAATGCTGACGCAGGCGGGTGTTCGTTAACCATGGCTCCTGAAAACTATAGGCGAATGGTGCTTCTCATCACGTGTCTGACTGCCTTCACCACGCCCTTCCTGTCGACGTCCGTCAACATTGCGCTGCCGACCATCAACAATGAGTTTGCGGTCGCTGACCAGGCTTTGTTGAACTGGGTGGTCACCGGCTTCATCCTCTCTGCAGCCATTTTCGTGGTCCCCTTCGGGCGCATCGCCGACCAGTTCGGCCGGAAGAAGGTCTTTGTCGCCGGGCTGCTGATCGTCGTGATGTCTTCCGTCCTGTGCGCCGCGTCCAACTCGATCCTCATGCTCATTGCGTCCCGTGCTGTCGAGGGCATCGGCAGTGCTATGATCTTCGGCACGTCCGTGGCTATCCTGACGTCGGCGTACCCGCTGAAGGAGCGAGGCAAGGTGCTGGGCATCAACATCGCAGTCACGTACATGGGGCTGTCGCTGGGCCCGTCACTGGGCGGCTTCATCACGCACTTCGGCAGCTGGCGGTTCATCTACGCGGGGATCGCCGTGTACGCCCTGGTCGTAGCCCTGCTCGCTTTCTGGAAGATCGCCGACGAAGGGCCTGCGGCGAAGACCGGACCGTTCGACCTGCCCGGGACTGTGCTCTACGGGGCGATGCTGGTATCGCTGATGTGGGGCCTGGCCCACCTGCAGGAGACGTTCGGCGCTGGCCTCTTCGGGTTCAGCCTGGTCCTCATGGCCGCCTTCTTCTGGTGGGAGCTGCGGCACAAGAACCCCATAGTCAAGGTCAGCATTTTCCGGAAGAATAACGTGTTCATGTTCTCGAACCTGGCGGCGCTCATCAACTATTGTGCGACCGCATCGGTCGCCTTCATGCTGAGCCTCTACCTGCAGAAGATCGGCGGGTTCGACGCGCTGACGGCCGGTATCATCCTGATCGCCCAGCCGCTGATCATGGCCGTGTTCTCGCCCATGACGGGCCGTCTGTCCGACCGGGTGGAGCCGCGCATCGTGGCGTCGGCCGGCATGGCGCTGTGCGCAGCCGGTCTGGTGCTGTTCGCTCTGCTCACGCCGGACACACCGTTATGGATGATCATCGCGGGCCTGATGTTCCTCGGCCTGGGCTTTGCTTTCTTCTCGTCGCCCAACACCAACGCGATCATGAGTGCCGTAGAGAAGCGTGACTACGGCGTAGCCTCGGGCATGGTGAGCACCATGCGGCTCATCGGCCAGATGCTGAGCCTCGGCATAGCCAACCTGATCTTTACTGTGTTCATGGGCCATACGGAGATACCGAAGACCGGCCCGTACGACCTGCTCATGCAGAGCATACAGGTGACCTTCGTCATCATGGCCGTGCTTTGCGTTATCGGCGTCGCATTATCCCTGGCCCGGGGCAACCTGCGCAAGGTACAGGTGCCGCCCATAGCCCAGCATGTGAAAAAGCTGTGAATGACTTCGACAGCCAGAGTGCGGCTAACTTAAAAAGCGAATACTGGCACTCCTGCCGGAGCGCCAGCCATTTTCGATCTTCAACCAGACTTCGGCGTCGGTGTGGCAGCGGGCGTCTCGATGCTCAGTACTTTCACCGAGAAGTGCAGCCGCTTGCCGGCCATCGGGCTGTTGAAGTCGATCATCACGGTCGTGTTGTTCGGGATACTGACGACGGTGACCGGGTTCATGTTAAAATACAGCGTGTCGTTGACCTCTGGTGTGATGCCGGCGTCCGTCAGGTCGCTCATGTTGATCGGCAGGATCAGTGTCGAGTCATATTCGCCATAGGCATCCGCTGCCTCAATGGTGATATTTTTCGTCTCGCCGACCTTCATGCCTCTGACGGCATCGTCGAATCCCTGGATGACTTCATCGTTGCCGACGACGAACGAGAGGGGCGCATACGTCATTTCCGGGTCATAAAGGCCAGCCTGGTATGCTACTGACGCGTTCGATGTGTCGAAGATGGTACCGTCGTCGAACCATCCGGTATAGTCGACGGTTACGTTGTCTCCTGCCTTAACCACTGTATTGGACTGCCCTGTGCATCCGGCCATCAGCACGACGGCGGATACCAGCAGGATTGCAGCTATTAGCATTTTTTTACCTGTCATAGAAAATCACGAACTCGATTGTTGACACTTATTGGGCGAATAATAGGCTGCAGCCTATAAATCTTTTATCGCCGGATCGTCCAATTGCCGGAGTATAACCGTTAATTTGTGCCAGCGCATATGTCTGCCTGAAAGCGTACGCACAGCACAGATTAGCCCGGTTACCGGCCTTAGAAGTCCTGTTCCAGCTTCTTCATCATAATAGACATGACACCAGTACGGGCGGTGCTCATGGGCGCCATGCCGAAGGTAGCCGTCTCGAGAGAGGACGACCCGAACATCTCTTTATCCAGCCGGTCTTTTATCTCGTCGAAAATGCGCCTGTAGGCGATACAATGGGGGTCCACGCCTTTGATTTTACCGCCGGACGGCACGATTGCGTTGTACGGGCATCCGCCCCTGCAGTACTTGATATGGGCACAGCTTTTACACTCTTTGTCCACGTGCTTCTTGTACTGTTGCATGAGCTTTCCTGCGGGAGAGTTCTGCAGGTCGGCCTTCGTCGGACGATCACGGACGTTGCCAATCACATATTCCGGCATGCCGACGAAGCGGTAACAGGGATAGATGCTCCCGTCCGGCCCCACCGCGTAGGTGCTGTCCATGCAGTCCACGAAGGTACAGACTGTCCCTCTGCCGGTGAAGACACACTTGCACAGGTGGTCGATGTTCATGACCTCTATCCGGCCCATGTTTTCCATGTATTTGTCCAGTAAGTAGAACAACAGGTCGCCGTATTCCTCTGGCTCCAGCGCCCATTTGTCGCGCGCGTGGTCGCGGAGCGACGGCAGTGCCGGGTGCAGCTTCAGGTTAAAGCCGTTCTCGAGGTAGAAGTTGAAAATCTCCTCCCTGCGTTTTACCGACTCCCCGGTGAACGTACAGATAAAGCTGACCTTTAATCCATTGTCAAGGGCAATCTGGTAGCCGCGCATGGTCCGGTCGAAATAGCCCTTGCCGCGCTGCGAGTCATTCAGCTCTTTCGGCCCATCCAGGCTGGAGCCCAGCGGAATGTTATACTTCGCCAGGATTTTTGCCAGCTCCGGCGTCATCACCCAGAGGTTCGTCTGCATGGCGAACATGACACCCTGATCCGCCAGGCCTTTCGCGATGATCGGCAACGCTTTCGCGTAGAATTTCGGCGCCGGCGAGCAGCGGTTCTCCGCCGTGGAAAGTGACAGTGACCGAGTCCTGCCGGAACTCCCGGAGCCACTCGACCGTCTCTTTGACCGTATCGATGCTCATGATCGGCGAGCCTTTGTCCGAGCTCCAGCAATAGCTGCAGCTGGCCGGGCAGCCTAACGTCGGGACTATCATCACGTGAAAAGTCATTTGCGGAACACCCTCGTTGCCTGTGTCAGAAAGAAGCGTATGCCTTGAGGATAGATATATCTTCGCTGCGGGAGGTCACGGAGGTTTACGAGAGGTCACAGAGCTCAGCACAGAGGTCACAGAGGTCACAGAGGACAACACAGAGGACTTTTATAAAATAAGGCTGCGGAAGCCATGTTATTAAAACAAACCTCTGTGAATACCTTTGTGGCCTCTGTGACCTCTGTGCTGAGCTCTGTGACCTCTAGAAACCTCTGAGACCTCAAAAAGGAGGAGGGAGCCCCGGCGTTGCCCCTGCCGGGGCTCCTGTATCCGCAGCTTTATCGTTTTAACCTGCTACTCACATGGAGGCGGAACATGCCGGTCAGAGCCCGAACAGGCTTAATATGCCCGGTAAATGCTCTATGATCCACTGCACGAACTCGATTAATAGCTGTAGCCATTCTGCCATTTTCGTAACCTCCGTTGTCTCTTTTCAGCCCCGGCAGGCGTGTCTGCGCCCGCCTGCATTACACCCCGACAGTCTCCGACATACTAACAGCTATGGACCCGTTGCAATGCCGTCTTTATCTCACCTCAAAGCATGCCATGCTATAACATAGCACACATTTGTATAGTAATGGCTTCGGCTATAAATAGTTTCTTATTTATTGCAATAAAGTTATTCGTATTTCTTTTTTACAGGATGAGAAGGCATCAGACACGAAGGCCACGAAGGCCACGAAGGCCACAACGAACGTTTTAGAAAGGTTCATGGAAGCCCCAACATAAAAAGGACTTTGTGGCCATTGTGGCCATTGTGGCCTTCGTGTCTGATGCCTTCTCAGCATATACGATTTTTCAGGAATGACGATAAAGTCAGCAAAAATAATGATGATTATAAAAGCCTCGTAGCATCAGCTTACGGCTACTCTGGCCACTTCATCCCTGGCATGACATCCCCGCGCTCATGGCGGGCCCTGCTCAGGGTGCTGACCATGTGGACGACGTCGAGCTGCATCATCATGCCCAGCGAATCGTAGGACTCCCAGCCTTCGACGATCTTTCCGTCCTCTATCCGGTTGATGACGATGGACTGCACTTCGATCCTCCTTCCCCGGGCGGGAAGGTTGGGCAGATCGCTTGTCTGGGTGCCGCGCGTGACCGATCGCGTCACGACCCTGTCGCCTTCGGCGACCTGGTCTTCGATCTCCCTGCTGCAGTCCGGAAACGCGCTCAGCATATCCATCCCGCGTTTCTTAAAATCATAGAAATCCATCTGGCCGCCGAGGACGTCCGGCGTGTGATGGACATAGCCGGCAGCGTAAATGTCGTCAATGGCCTCCGTGTTTTTCTTGCCGTAAAACTCGTTATAGAACCTGCGTACCAGTGCCTTGTTATCCAGTTCTGACATGCCATGGTCTCCCGTATACCTGCGTCGGCATCGCCATGAATCATATGTCTCTCTGCCATTATGTAGATGCAGGCCGAAAATCCCGGGCAGGCAGCAGAAAACGCGGGATGCGTCGCGATGGCCTGACAGTATCTAATCGACGGCCGGCAGCACGACCACGAACCTGGCTCCCTTCGTATGGTCCCCGGCAATTCTGTCCTCGACCCATACCCGGCCATTATAGCTCTCCACGAGGGACTTCACGATGTACAGGCCCAGGCCCATGCCCTTGGCACGGGCATCGCCCCGGAGGAGCCGGTTGAATATCTTTCCTTTCATGTGATCGGGAATGCCCGGGCCGTTGTCTTCCACGGCCACCCTGTAAAAATCCGAGCCCGTCTCCCGGACATTTTCAAAGCTTACCTCGATATCGGGGTTATGCCCCGCGTGCTTTATCGCATTGTCGATCAGGTTGGTAAACACGTCGTGCAAAAGCTCACTCGCGACGACGCGGCAGTGCCTGTCGTCATGACAATCCAGGCCGATCGTTTTGACAGGCAGATCTGTATACTCACTCAACGCTTCGGCAAGCGTCTCCCTCACGTCTACCGGGCCTTTCGGGACCGCGCCATCGCTAAGCCTCTGCAGCTTCCTCACGTTGTCAATCAGCCTGGCGCTCCTGCGCAGCACGGCTAAGGGCTTGTCAATGAACTCCTTCTGCCCGCTCTCCGGGTCTGCCATCTCCCGGGCAAATTCGAGATACCCCATGGCGATCTGATGTAAGTTGTTGATGTCGTGCCCCATCAGGTCGAGGTACAGTTCAGCCTGCTGTTTGGCCTTTTTCAGGTCCTGCTCCGCCCGCTTGCGTTCGGTGATCGGGCGGGTGGTGATCACGACGCCATCCACCCCTGGCGTGCCGACCAGGTTGACCCCGATCGATTCCACTTCCACATAGCTGCCATCGGCTCTCCTGACCCGGAACTCCGTCGGCCTGCCCGGGTTCTTTCGGGCAAGCACTTCGTCCAGGGCTCGACTGACTTGTTCCCGGTCTTCGGGATGAATGAAATCGAGCGGTGATTTCCCTGTCGTGAAGCCGGGTGGATACCCGAGTATTTTTTCCGATGACGGCGAGTCGTACACGATACGCCTGTCCCTGCCTATGATCCGGACGATATCCGACGAGTTCTGGATAAGTGCCCGAAACCTGGTCTCGCTCGACCGCAGCGCTTCCTCGATCTGCTTGCGCTCGGTGATATTCTCAAATATGGCTGTGAAGTATCCCCTTTCCATACTGTAGACTGAAATGGATAGCCATGCCGCGACAGGCCTGTACTCTACCTCGAAGCTCTCCGGCTCCCCTGTACGGGCCACACGACCGCAAAGCTCGAGCAACTCCGGATGCATTTCTTTGATGTCCGGGACGGCCACAGTGACTCGTTTTCCCGTCACGTTTTCCAGCCCGGTCAGGCGCACGAACGCGCTGTTGACGTCGAGATAAATGAAATCTTCCGGGTCCCCGTTATCGTCGTAGAGCATCCTGCAAAAAGCATACCCTTCTACCATGTTCTCGAATAACGAGCGATATCGCTGTTCGCTCTCTAGCAGCGCTTCGTCCGAGCGGAACCTGGCCAGCGCCACTGCCAGGTAGTCCGACAGCCGTTCCCACAGCGCGATGGAATCTCTGGTAAAACGCCCGGTATGCCTGTCATTCAGCTGAAGGGTACCCAGGCATTCGTCCCCCAGGCGAAGGGCGATCACGGCCACCGATTCATAGTCCTCGCCGTTACACCGGTTCCGGGTCCGGGCCTGTCTGTCCGCCTCCGTCGTACTGGCGAGCAGCTGTGTCGTGCTGTTAGTCCAGAAGCTCCCCCGGGCGGTGAAAAACGGCTTCGACGGGTCGAACCTCCTGCGGATCACGTTACCGCACATGCACTCCAGGACCGGGTTTCCCTCGGAGTCGTATACCGGCAGCCCGCCGTCATCACGTAGACAGAGCCCGCTCTCCGCATGGACGAATTCCGGCGGAAAGCCCCGGGTCTCGTAATACGGGTAGTCGTCGCCCTCTCGCAGGCGGATGCCGACGGCCTCGCAACCGGATTTTTCCCGGAAGAACGCCGTGGCTGCGTTGACCAGGTTGCGGGTGCCATGGCTATCGTTCGCCAGCCTGAGGAATGCGACCGTTATCTCCCGTTCCTCTTCGCTCCATTTTTGTTCCGTGATATCCAGTATGGTGCCCAGCATCCGCACCGGCCGGCCGTCCTCGAACACGACCTCGGCCTGGCTGTGCATGTGGCGTATGGCGCCATCCCTGGTCAGTGCCCGCCACTTGGCATTATATGGCCTCGCCCCGCAAAGCGCGTCCGAGACTGCATTGTTGACCTTTTCCCTGTCGTCCGGGTGCACAAATGCCAGGAATTGCACATAGTCAGGGGCCAGCTCTCCGGGCTTCAGCCCCATGAGCCGGTATGTCTCGTCGGACCACTCGATCGTATCGCTTTCGACATCCCACAGCCAGAACCCGAGATGGGCGATGCTTTGCGCCCTGGCGAGGTTGATATCGCTTTCTCTCAGCGCATCTTCCGCACTTTTCCGGGCGGTTACGTCGTTGCCCACCGAGAGAATTTCGACGACATTTCCCCTCTCGTCGAGAACGGCCGTGTTGGTCCAGGATATCCACACGCGCTCGCCATTGCAGCGCATGTTCTCGTTCAGGTTCGTCACATATCGATCCGGGCGGCGGACAATGTCCCGGCACATGGCTATGAGGTCCCGACCTGCCGTGCTGGTCTCGGGCACGATGGTGCCGATAATGCTCCTGCCGGGCCCGTCTTCCCCGTTGAAACCGAAAAAGTCCAGGGCATACCTGTTCAGGTACGTGAAATTCAGGTCCATGTCCCAGCGGATAATAATGCTGTTGACGCTGTCGATCATTTCACGGTAGAAGTCCGTGGATTCTGTCCCATGTGCCTTCACTTTCGCCATAATGACCCGTACTATAAAAATGTGTCCTGAGCGGGAGATGTTCGATTATAATAGTGTAGAAATAAGGGCCAATATAAATATTTTGTAATTGTTCGGGTCGGCAGTAAGCATATGCTGGAAATACCGGAAAACAAGCGGGCGAGGTGGGCTATAACTGAATACGATCTATAGAGCGGTTCGATGGCTGCTGATTCAGCCTCCTTCTTTTTTAGGGTGATCCACCTTCCGTGCTACGTTCTTACAATTTCTGATATCAATTGTGCAGCAGACTGTGGTCTGTCCAATATCAATCGCGGTGCGACGCCCATGCGTTCTTGCAATACTAAAGATTTTTTAAACAGCGTGATATGGTCAATCCAATATTAATCGCGGTGCGACGCCCATGCATGCTTCGCTGCATGGACTACTCCGGGTTTTTCCGGTGCTGCGCCGTCCGGGCCGCGCTCGCACCCTCGGAGACACGGCCCGGCGGCGCCTCGCTTCGCTCGGCTGCGCCCGGTCGAGTCCCTTCGCAAGCGCTAAGCAACGCGCCCTTCGGGCAGCGTTCATTGCCCGGCCGCCTCCGCACCCCTCGCACAGCTTCGCGTGCGAGGGGCCTTCGGCCAGAAAAACCCTCCGCGGACCGCGGAGCAGCAAAGGCAACGCGTACCCGGACTGGTATTGGGTCGTTGCCTATTCTATTGTTGGTATGGGTAGCCTGTGCTTCTCCGCGGAAGGCGGAGGGTTTTTTCGGCTTGCCCGCTCGCACGCATCAGCTGTGCGAGGGGTGTGGAGGTGTCGGGTGTGAAAAACGCTGCCAGAGGCGCGTTTTTCAGGGCTTGCAAAGGAGGCTCAACGCTGCCGAAGGCGCGTTGGGCCGACGAAGGTGCGAGCCCGTCGCCCGACACCGTAACACCGGAAAAACCCGTAGTAGCACGTGCGGTGAAGCAAGCACGGGCGTCGCACCGCGATCGAGTAAGGGAAGTATAGGATGTCCGGTAATTGTTCTTTTTAACAAGAAGCAAGCACGGGCGTCGCACCGCGATTAGAATGGGAAGTATAGGTTATCTGCTATGATGCTTATGCAAGAAGTAAGCACGGGCGTCGCACCGCGATGGGTTTTGGAGTACTGACGGTTGTCCTGTTACCTATTAACGAGAAGCAAGCATAAGCTTCACAACGAGAAGGCTACACGATAGCAGGATGGACATTTTAAAAATTTCTATACGCGACTCTTTTTTGACGAAAGCGGGCGAGGTGGGATTCGAACCCACGGTATCCGGCTTAGGAGGCCGGCGCTATGTCCTGGCTAGGCCACTCGCCCAGAATAGGCGAATCTAAAATGTCCATCCTGCTATATAAAATCTGCGAATGACAGCCGCCTTATTCCCTTCCCGGGAGCTAAATCGACATCGACTCCCCTGCAGGTATTGCCAGTTTCACCTTTGCATACGTGTTTCCTCCGGGCGGTGGCAGGCATAAATTGTGCCCGGCGGACGGGGACTAATAATATTTTTAACAATTTATAAATATCCGCCGCCATAACCTTGAGTTGGTGATTTTATGGATGTGAGGAATGATCCACTTACGGTAATAGCGCTGGTGCTTACGATCATCGGCGGCATCAACTGGCTGCTGGTGGCCTTCGGGTTCAACCTGGTCGAGGCCCTGTTCGGTTCGGTGACGGCGAGCATCATAACAAAGCTGATCTACATCGTTGTCGGCCTTTCGGCGATCTACCTGATCTACCCGCTGTACCTCATGCTGGCCGGCAGACCAGCGGAACGGCCCATCATCAGGCCTTGAGTTTACATAAAGGGCACTAAGGGCACAAAAGGCACAAAAGGCATAGTTAGTGTAAATAGAGTATATCGCTATTATGCCCTGAATCAATAATTTTTATATTTTGATTTCAGGTCTAATACCCAAACCTTTGTGTCCTTTGTGTCCTTTGTGCCCTTAGTGTAATATCATTTTAGCTTTGACTGACTCGCGTATCTGCTCGTCGTCCATGAAGAAAACAGGCCCGTCGAACGCCGGTTTCCCGTTGATGGCGGCCTCGCAGACCACGGGGTTGCCGGTCGACCAGTAATCGACCACTTTGACGGTGAGCCCATCGATGCCCTCTACGGCTTTTCGGATTTTTCCGGCTATCATAAACGGCATATGGCATTGCCGGTAGATGCCTAGCACCAGTACGTTCTTCCCCGCATCACAGAAGTTGATCTGCTCCACCCGGGGCTCGATTTTCTCGCCTTTGACCGGGAACCGCAACAGGTACCGGATAGTGGCATGGCCCTGCAGCTCGACGGCGTCCTGGAAGCCGTACTCCTTATAGAAATCATACTGCATGATGGGCGCATTCTTAATCGTGAGCACGTCGACGTACCTGCACTTCTTGCCGAGCAGCTTATCGAACCACTTGCGGGCGAACATGTCGTCCATGATTGCCTTCCTGGCCGCAACGCCGGCTTCCTGCCGGTACCATGCGCAGTCAATGACAGCGGTTCTCGCGGGGTCGGCGGCGAAAGGCCCGAGCGGGTGGGCATGTGCCGGGGAGCATTCTACGAAGGCGACGGGGCGGCTTTCATCATAGGCCAGAACGCCGGCGGTGCCGAACTTCTCGATCGTCTCCAGCAGCCATTGCCGCCGGGCCGCCCGGCCCTCCATGAAGTGCGGGTTCCGGTCGATGCCGGGGGTGTTGCCGCAAACGCTCATCAGGTCGTCCACGTTTTTCTCTACGATGTCTTCGAATCTGTAAACCATGATCTCATAACCAGGCCATTGTTTGTCAGGTGATGGCCAATACTTATTTTCAGTTTATTAAATAAAAGCTTTTCCAGTGAGCGCATTGAAAGTAATGACACTAAGGGCACAAAGGGCACAAAGGACACGGAGGCGATAACAAGCATAATAAAAAAATAGTTGGTCGTCCGTGCCCAATTTGTTATACGAGCTTTGCGATGATTTCCTCGCCTTCGCCTGCGGCGCTGAGCAGCCGGTCGGTCAGCGTGGAGCCCTTGGGCACCTTGATCTGTCCGCCTTTGCCCGGTGTTGCGGTGAACAGGTACTTGCCGCCGGCCAGTATCTCGACCGTCTCGCCGGTGTACCGGTCGCCGAGGTCCAGGATTACATGGCGTTTAGTCTCGTCCATGCGGACGGGGATGCCGCCGGCTTCGCCGGTACCGCCTTTCTTCATCCCGGCGGTCTTCGCGAATACGGCCTTTGGCGAGGTCGGCGCTTCTTCCAGCGGCCTCACGTCGATGTGGATGCCCAGGCTGCGCTCGATCTCGTCGATGGTCTTGCCTGCCTTGCCGATCAGTCCCGCAATATCTTTGTCTTTCACCCGCACCAGGGCTTTGGTGTCGCCCTGCATCTCTACCTCGACATAGCCCCGGACGTATTTGCCGATCTCTTTCTGTATTTCCTTCGCGGCCAGCTTCTGGACCGCCCTGGGCTTCTTCGATTCCGCGCCTATGGGCATCACTACGACCTGTTCGCCGTAGGTGTAAATCTCGTACTCGGGCCTGCCCGACTCCATCTCTTTCACTACGATGATCGGCCTGGCCAGGTCTGCCTCCTGCATGCCATGGGGCACTTTCACGGTGAAGACGAGATCGTAGACCTTCTCGATGACACCCTTATCGATGAACACAATGGTATCGACCACCTGCGGTATCACGCCCAGCTCGATGCGGCCGATGAAGCGCTGCACCGCGTCGATGCCTCTCGTCGCATGTACCACGCCAATCATGCCTACGCCGGCCAGGCGCATGTCAGCAAATACCATGAAGTCCGGCGTTTTGCGCAGCTCATCGTAGATGGTATAGTCCGGCCGCACCAGCAGCAGGATGTCGGCGGTATTTTCCATACTGCCGTCCAGCGGCGCATACTGGGTGATCGCTTCCGGCAGTTGCAGGTCACGGGGCGACTCCATGGTCTTGACGATGAAGTCATGGCCGTACAGGAACTCTGCGATGGCCTGGGCGAAGGTGGACTTGCCAGCCCCCGGCGGCCCGGAGACGAGGATGCCGCGGCGCTTTTCGATGATCCGTTCCTTGAGGGCTTTGCTGAACGCGTATTCTTCAAGGCTGAGCTTTGCGATCGGCCTTACGGCCGTGATCTCCACGCCGTCCGAGAACGGCGGCGTCGCGATGGCGATGCGCAGCGAGCCGAGCTGCACCACAGTCGCTCCGCCTTTCTCCATCTCGATGAACCCGTTAGGGTCGGTCTTGGCCCGTTCCAGGATCTCATGGGCCATGCGCAGCAGGTCCTTGCTCTTGAGCTTTTTATCGCCGATCTTCTCCAGCCGCATGGCGGTGATACTGCCTCTTTTAGCGAACGGCTCTACCTCAGCCTTCAGGTGTACGGACATGGTGTCCGGCGTGAAATACTCCATGATAGACAGGGGCTTGCGCTCCTCTCTTTCCGGCTTGATATAGAGGACTTCGACGCCGGTCGCGCGGGCGACGCTTGCCTGTACCCTGTCGCTGGTCACGAACTTCGCGCTGTACTTTACCGCTATGCTCCTGATCATTGCATCGATCTCGCCGCCCGGGGCCATCCGGACCTGGTCCAGCGTCGGCCTCGGCCCGGTGAACTGCAGCGAAATTTCCCCGTTCACGGCCATATCATGGAGCTTCCGTAGCTCCTCCAGGCCGTTATAGCCGATCTCCCGGCCCTTGTTAGCCTGCGCTTCAAGCTCCGAAACAACGGCCTCGGGTACGATGATATTTGCTCCCCTGAACTCGCCAGACTCGACGCGCTCGGTGACGCTGCCGTTGATAATCGTGCTGGTGTCCGGGACTAACTTCATTGCTGGTGGCATCTTCTCACACTGTTAAATGAGATTGCCAGCATAAAAAACTGTCTCACGAATGCCCGTCGTCAGGCACATACGCGCGCGAGCGGCCACTCGCCGTGCGACACGCCCGATCGTTTACATCTGCCGGTTACTGGTGGTTTCTATATACGTCGCCGGGCTCGAAGACTTTACGTCCCACTGTCCTGCCATCAATGGTGCGGTAGAAGCACGACCGGTATCCGGTGTGGCACGCGGCTACTTCCTGCTCCACCAGCAACAACAGGCAGTCCCGGTCGCAGTCAATGCGCATCTCCTTCACGCGCTGCAGGTGGCCGGAGGTCTCGCCTTTCTTCCAGAGCTTACCGCGGCTCCGGCTGTAATAGTGGGCGATGCCTGTCTCGCACGTCAGCCGGAACGCCTCGGGGCTCATGTAGGCGAACATGAGGACTTCGAGGGTGGCGGCGTCCTGCACGATAACCGGCAGTAAACCGTCCTTGAACTCAGGCTCAATCATCAGCACAATAATGGTTGCGTACGCTTTAAACTTTGCTTCTTAAGCTTTGCTTTGCGGGCGGGAGCTCGCCTTGATCATGGCGACCACGACTATGTTGAATGCCAGGATAGCGGAGATGCCGCCTAAGAGTCCGTAAAGTACGCCGAACGCGAGCCCCTGGTTGCCCTTGATCCCGACGCCCAGGGTAATGAGAAGGAACGAATCGACAAACACCAGGCAATTCATGAGCTTCAGCACCGGCGTCTGGTAGAGCACTTTTAAGTTCATCGGTTTTTCTCCGCTGTCGCTGCCTTTTATAATATTCGGCCGCAGGGCAGCTATGTTAGCATTTATTCTATAGAAACCTTCCTTATAAATAGAATTCCTACCCGAAATCGATTTAGATATTATTAATTACCAATCGAGAACCATAAAAAAGAGGCACAGGGATGGTCATGCACGCTGCATGACCATAACCCATGCCTTACATGCCTGGCGTTATTGTAGCCGCTCCACGCCTCCCGCCCTGGGTAGGGGGCGTTTTCGTGGCACTAACGGTCGGCTGCCCGATCGGCTTGCCTGTCGGCTGTCCGATCGGCTTAACCGTCGGCTGCATGACGGGCTTCGATGTCGGCTTGAAGGTCGAAACCGGCGATTTCGTCGGCGTGCCCATTGTAGGCTTTGCCGTGATCAAAGGTTTCGTCGTCGGCTTGAATGTCGGCTTCAATGTGCCTGTCGGTATCCCGGTCGGCTTGACCGTTGGCTTGAGCGTCGGCTTCAGCGTGACGGTTGGCTTGGGCGAGGCCGTTACGCTGGGCTTCGGGCTGACAGTTACTGTCGGCTTCGTTGTGGCCGTAGGCTTCGGCGTTCCTGTCACTGAAGGCTTGGGCGAAGCGGTAACGCTTGGCTTCGGGCTGACCGTTGCCGTAGGCTTCGGCGTTCCCGTCGGCTTCATGGTCGGCGTTACCGAGGGCTTCACCGTCGGGAACGGCACCGGGAACGGCACCGGATAGTAGACGGGGAACGGCGCCGGGAAGACGATCGGCGTCAGGGCCGGGTATAAGATAACCGGGGTAACCGGCACGGTGCCAATGACGTTAATGTTGTAGACGACGGTCGTGTAGTAGTTGTTCTGCACGTTCGTAATGTACGTATCGAAGAAGTTGTACATCTGGCTGAAGCCTACCGTGTATATCCTCGACGTGGACTGATCATAGACCAGCGACACCGGCTGGCTCATGGTATAGGTCTGCATGCCGCCGTCCGGTGCGATCACGTCGATGCTTGTCACCTGGAAGACCGCCTGTCCGCCCTGCATGCTGGCCGAGCTCGTGACGAACCTGAAGAACAGCGTATTGACGTCCGGCCTCATGACCCGGTAGAGATCGTTGACGCTGACCTGCTGCGGCTGCCCGATGTACGACGACAGCTGGCCCATGTCGATCTGGAAGCTGTTGTCGCTCGTATCCAGCACACCCGGCAGCGCGCCGTTTAGCTCGTAGAGCGTGGCGGTGCTTGCGCCCGGGCTATATACTGCGATCTTGTTAACGAGGAAATAAGTCCTCGAGTCCTGCTGCGATGCAACGCTCACGGACAGACAGATATTATTTCCGTTGCTCGTGAAGCCCTGCAGGTTGAGGCCGGGCAGCGCGAGGCTCCCCGGACTCGTGTATTGCTGTCCGGTGGCGGTATCGAGAGCCACGGCGAACGCAGTACACACGATGGCTGCCGATAACAGCACTGACAGTAATTTGGTGCGTTTCAAAATCAATTCCATCCCCGGGGAATAGTCGGAACGCATCGTCTAAACCATTGTCATATTATAAGCCAAAAACAGCCGATTTTTACCGTTATTTCAGCACCCCGGATGCGGTCGCCAGTAGCAGGGTACCCTCCGCCGGTGCGAGAATCGCCATGGCATTGTGTTTATACCCCGGATATTTTGCCGGAAGTCACTATGATGCTGCAGACTAAATGTCCAGTCTCAAGGCACGGTCGATACCGGCGGCCATCTGGCTGCACATGGCAGTCAGTTCTATCACATGGGCATCGCCGAGTGACTGACTCTCGCCCGTAGCGATGACCAGCACCCCGATCATGCCACGGTCCGTGCGCAGCGGTATTCCTGCCATGCTCTGGATCGGCCTTTTCCGTGCAAGCGGATCGAACAGCCTCACTGATGCGCAGCGTCGGTAGTCTTTGATCATCAGCGGCTTGCCGCTCAAGTATACCCGGCTCTGTATCGTCGGGTTCTGGGGGTCCGGCTCGTCCTTGCAGACAGGTACCGGCATACCAGCTTGTTCGCCTTTCTGTACCTTGAGCCGCAATGCGCTGCCGTCCCAGAGGTACAGGCTGGCAAACCGGAGGCCCGATGCGCTCATGATTATGTCCAGCGACTCCTCGATGAGATCGTTGACATTTCGCTCCTTCACGGCCATGTTGCCCAGCCGGACGATCGACTCCATCGCGGTCACGTCCCGCATGGTCGACAAGCACCCGGTAACCTTGCCGGCTGCATTACGCAATGGCATAGCGCTGATACTGATCACCCGATGGGATCCGCCGACCAGAATGGAAGATCGCACATTATGGATGGGTTTTCCGGTCCTGAGTGCACGGCAAACCACAAGATTTCTGCAGGTTACCGGCCGGCCGTTGTCATGCTTCTGCCGGAGATCGCGGGCAATATCCAGCACCATACGGCCTTCCAGGCCCTTACTTGCGATGCCCAGTATCCTGCCGATGGCCTCGTTGACCATCCTGACCCTGCCGTCCCCGCCGCATATCATCACGCCGTGGGGCAGCATGCTCATCAGGTGGTTGATCATGTCGCGGCTCTCGTCGGCATCCCCGACAGGCCGTGGTATCGTGCCCGGCTCCTGTGACGGCTGCTCTTTGCCGGCTGACGGCGAATGTCCTGTTTTCCGCTCTCCTGACATCAGGCGGGCAACGCCATCGGATAGTGTCTCACAAAGACGGCCGATGTATGCCTCATCCTCTGCCATGAGCGGCGATCCCCCGTAAGCCTTCAGCTCGAGCCTGCCGATTTTACGGCCACCGGATGCCAGCGGAAATATCCGCACGTATGTCTGCGGAGGCGCCGGCTGGCTGTCATGCAAGGCCTGTCGTGGCTTCTTGCGTACTCCCCCGTGGGGGTAAGCCCTGACATAAGTATACGGCTCTCCGTCTTCAGGGTAAAGGCTGATGCTGGCTATCTTCAGGTTTAGCGGATCGCTCAACATGTCCATGAACCTGCAGGACGCTTCCTCGAGGGTGCGGCTGCCCGCCACGACCCTGGCCAGCTCCATGGCCATCCCGGCGCCCGTCAGGTCGACAAACGTGATGACCGCTCCTGCCGGTGATGTTCCGTCGTACCGGATATGGCACTGCCACTCCACTTTACGGATGCGGCCATTTTTCGTCACCAGTGAGCCGCCTGCCGTAAAGTCGATAGCCAGCGCCCGTTCTTTAAACACACGCATCATCTGGCTCTTCAGGTCACTGGAGCTCGCGATGTCAAGCAGTTTCTTATCTCGTGCATCTTCCCGGGAATAGCCTGTCAACTCACAGGCCTTCTCATTCATGAGCAAAATCCTGAAGTCCCTGCCAACGGCAATCACGGGCACACACAGGTGATCGTAGGCTTCCAGATCGCCTGTCATGCTCCCGGCCACCGGCCGACCGCTCTTTTTTACCAGCATGGAAGATACCCCTCACTGACGAGACAATAATATATTATATATTTATATATAAATTAGCCGATTGTTTTGCGGATAGTTAGCTTTATATTGGTGCTACGGCTATTTTCAGGCTATGTTAAAGCTCAGCTTTGACCGTGTCCTGGCGGTCCTGCTCATCTTCATACCTGTCAGCATTGTGCTTGATCTTCTACGGGTAGATCCGATCATCGTATTCATCTCGGCGGCGCTGGCTATCGTGCCCATCGCCGGCTTCATGGGCAAGGCTACGGAGGAGATGTCGAAGCAGGTAGGCGCGGGCATAGGCGGGCTGCTAAACGCGACGTTCGGCAACGCCACGGAGCTTATCATTGCCTTCTTCGCCATCCAGGCCGGTCTCTTCGAGGTCGTGAAGGCCTCCATTACCGGCGCCATCATCGGCAACGTCCTCCTGATCACAGGCTGTGCTATGCTCTTCGGCGGCCTGAAGCGAGAAAAGCAGTCTTTCAACCAGACAGCGCAGGGCGTCTCTTCGACCATGCTCATGCTCGCGGCCATCGGGCTGGTCCTCCCGGCGCTGGCAGCGCACGTGCTCAAGTTCGAAGACGTAGAAAACCTTAGCCTGGGCATATCCGCGGTCCTGCTAGTCACGTACGTCTGCAGCCTGCTGTTCTCGCTGCGGACGCACAAGCACCTCTACAACTGCGAGGAGGAACCGGAAGAATGCAAGCCGAAGTGGTCGATCAAGTACGCCGCGTTTATCCTCGTACTCGCCACGCTCGCGGTGGGCGTGGAAAGTGAGATACTGGTCGGCGCCATCGAGCACGTGAGCCAGACCCTGGGCCTGACGGAGTTGTTCATCGGCGTAATCGTGATCGCCATCATCGGCAACGCCGCCGAGCACAGCACAGCCATCCTCATGGCTATAAAGAACAAGATGGACCTGAGCCTGAACATCGCCATGGGGTCGAGCACCCAGATCGCGCTGCTGATCGCCCCTGTCCTCGTGTTCATCAGCTGGCTGATGGGGACGCCGATGAACCTGGTCTTCAACGAGTTCGAGGTGGTCGCAGTGATCGCCGCAGTGGTCATCGCCAACATGATATCTTCCGACGGCGAGTCCAACTGGCTTGAAGGCGTCCAGCTTATCGCGCTCTATGTGATGATGGCGGTCGTGTTTTTCTTCATTAAATAGGAATAACGCCTATTGGCGTGGCCGGAGTCTGTTTACATATGAGACGATGGCCCGCCGATTTCGGCCTGCAGATACGGATGGCGCTGACTCTGTTGATCATCGGCGTCATCTACCTGGCGTTCCTGGCATTCCTGTACTGGCTGGGAATCGACCCTACGATGTTGATGATAATAGCCGCCGTCATGCTCGGTATCCAGTACTTCTTCTCCGATAAAATGGTGCTGGCAAGCACCCGGGCGAAGGTCGTGTCGCCCGAGCAGGCGCCCGAGCTGCACCGGATCGTGGAAGAGCTCAGCGCCGAGGCCGGCATACCTAAGCCCCGTGTGGCCATAGTGCCCACCGAAGTACCCAACGCGTTTGCCACCGGCCGCAGCCTGCACCACTCGGTGATCGCTGTCACCCAGGGGCTGATGGAGCGGCTCAACACGGATGAGGTCAAAGCCGTTCTGGCCCACGAGCTGAGCCATGTACGCAACCGGGACGTGGCCGTGATCACGCTGGCCAGCTTTTTGTCGACGATCGCAGCCTTCATCATGCAGTCGTTTATGTTCGGCGGTATGTCTGGAGGCAGGGATCGACGTGACACCGGTGGCGCTATAATACTGTTACCTGTGGCGATCGCCGTTTATTTCGTCAGTCTGCTGCTGGTCCGGCTGCTCTCCCGGTACCGGGAACTTTCGGCAGACCGGGGCTCTGCCATCATCACCGGACATCCGTCGCACCTGATCAACGCGCTCCTGAAGATCAGCGGTGTCATGCAGCAGGTGCCGACGCGCGATCTGCGTGAAGGCGGCGGCAGGGCGATGAACCAGTTTTACATCATCCCGCAGATTCGCGGAAGGTCGATCATGGACCTCTTCTCCACCCACCCGTCGCTGGAAAAGCGCATCAGGCAGCTCAAGCGCATGGAACAGACGATGGGACCGTAATGGGCCTGCTCGACGCTCTGCGGCGAAAGCCCCGGCCCATGCCGATCGAAGGCATTGCTTCACTGCCCGCGGCCGGCGAAGCCCTCTCGTCCAGCGGGGCTGAGCTTCTCCGATAAAGCGGGAATATGCCTTAAACCGTCTGGCGGCACGGCCAGCCCGTCCAGGCTTGACCTGACCGGCCTCCTGGCGGACGCAGCGCTGCCCGCACGATACGAGCTGGCCAACGATGAATATAATTGCATCTGGGTCGTCCTGAAGGGCGATCTGCACAGCGCCGCCACAGCGGCGGCCGCTGCGGTCCGGCTGCTGAACGACGCACGATACGGCGGTAACATTCTCTGCATCGCCTTCGAGTTCGTAAAAGATGACCGTAAAGTCTACTGGATTTATGACCGGGACGGGCGTTTCTACCCATTCGCCCCGGAGAATAAAGAGCATGACGTCCGCTTTGAGCTGCATATGAAAGACGCGGTTACCGGCATTTTGCCGCTTGAAGATGCCGTGAGCCGGTGGTACCCCCTCTGGGGCATGCCGTTCTAACCCTCTATTATCCATGATAATTTGGAGGCTAGGGAGGTAACGGAGACTAAGGTGCTTGAGACTAAGGAGAAAACGGAGTACAGGGAGGCGAACGGAAAAAAACTAAGTTTAAGGAGCTAAGGAGTTCTAAGGAGCCTTTTCTATAATTTTCCTCCTTAGAACTCCTTAGCTCCTTAAACTCCGTTCTTAAAACCGTTCTCCTTCATCTCCTTCCAGCTCCTTCGTCTCAAACACCATCATCTCCGTGCACTCCTTAATCTCCAGACTTGCATAGCACGAAAAGCGCCCGGATTTTCATTACCTTCACATGAAAAAACCGGTTTATCAGCTACCGGTTATCCTGTGTAAAGTGCCATCTCTGCGTATATGGCATTTCGCGTATTGTAAATCGACAGTCAGTGCTTTGCACCCATCTTGAGCTTTTCCATCTCCGTTTTGACTGCCTCTTCCCCTCTCACCTTCGACAGCTCGCGCTCGACGATGTCCTTGCTGCCGGTAATGTCCTCCAGGGTCCCGTACTCCTCCAGCTCGTCCAGCGCCTCGCTTCGGGCCTGCATGTCGCGGGTCTTGTCCTGTGCAAGCCGAACTGCATAACCGATATAGTCAATCTCCTTCCCCAGCCCGGAGGTCGCTTCCTTGATCCTCACTTTCGCTTCGGCAGCGGAGTACTGCGCCTTGATCGACTCTTTCTGGGTGCGGAAGGACTCAATACGAGACTCAAGCTTCCGGTCCATTTCGGTAAGCCTATCCTGCTCGTTCTTTAGCGTCTGGATCTGCTCGCCCAGCGACTGGATCTGGTCGTTCTTCAGGACCTTGCGCTGCACCGCGATCTCGGCCAGGTTCTCTCTGCCTGCGGCCATTGCTTCTCTCGCGTCTCTGTCCAGCCTCTTGATATCCTCTTCAAGCGATTTTCTCTGCATCTCCAGCCGGCGCTTCGATGTAACGACCCCGGCGATGCCTCTCTTGATCTTATAGTTGAGATCGAGCTGCCGCCTGTATGAATAGTCCAGCGCCTCTCCCGGGCTCTGGAAACCGTCGACAATCATACTGATACGGGCCTCGATCATGGCCCCCATCCTGCTGATAAGTCCCATCTATCATCCCCCGTTGAATCTGCACCTTTTTCCTATAAACGGTTTGACCGCGAAAAACCGGGAGCGCAGAGGGCACAAAGGACACTACGTGCCTGATGACTGACCGGGCTGGAGCGGCCGGAAAATGCACAGACCGCCGCCGGGAGAAATATTAATAGTAAGAAACGCTGTATTGCTCTTGATTATTATGCATAAGGACGTTCAGGAAGGGCAATTCGCGTTTCTGGTCGATAAGGCGCTGTCATCCGGCGCTGTCGATGCAAAAGTGATCCCGACAGGGAAAGTATTCGTAGAGGACCGCGTCCGGCTCAAGTGCAAGGTGGGATGCGTCGGGTACGGCAAAAAGCTGACCTGTCCGCCTCATTGTCCGACCGTCGACGAGTTCCGCAAGATTCTAAGTGAGTACCGCTATGCGCTTCTCGTAAAGTTCAAGTCGCCTGCGCGGGCCGATGAGGCCACGAGACTGTCGACATACAAAAACTGGCTCGACCCGGCTGCGCCAAAGGAAGCAAAGGAGAGCGCGACGCAGTTCTGGTCTGATTACTTCGGGGACAGCAAGCGCATCCTGTTGGCCATGCTGGAGCTGGAGAAATCGGCGTTCAACGCGGGCTACACCTTTGCAATTGCCTTCACCAACGGGTCCTGTCGCCTGTGCGAGAAGTGCAACCTGGAGAACGGCATCTGCCTGCACCCGAACATGGCCCGCATCCCCGAGCACGCGGTCGGCATCAACATGAAAAAGACCGCCGCCGAGGCCGGCATGCCCATCACGTTCCCCATCGGCCAGACGCCAGAGCCAATGGCGATCCTGCTCATCGACTGAATTATGAATCTGTGCGAATAGCCGGGGCGGCCGCCCGCGCGCGTGGGAGACCGTGACAGCGGTCGCTCGTATCCTCGACGGCGGTCGCTCATCCCGGTCAATTTCCCTGCGGAGATGCCCATCTTTTCGTATTACAGCCTATGCCATAAAAATCGGAAAAATCTAGGCAAATTTTAAGCCACGAAGCCGTTGCATATTCCAACCATAAGCTTGATTATGACATGACCCGTATATTTAATGGCAAACACTTCTTAGGTTTGTGAAGCGTGTTCCTGGCCGGGATGACAGGCGGTTTGGGTAAAGCGCCTGCCTGTTGCACAGGCCAGGAACATGGCATTCTAACATCGTTTCTCTTCAGGATTCAAACGGTATCATGCCCTGACGGGCATGACGACGCCCCCGGATCTCATTGTTTTTTTCTCGCCACGAAGACCATCAACGCGACGCAAATAACGAGGACGACGGCCAGCACGCCGACCAGCAGGAGATTCCCGTTGTTACCGGTGTCGCCCTGTCCGCCGGACACTATCGCGCTTTCCGTCGGCGTCGTAACGGTCGCCGTGCCATTCGCTGTAGTGTCATTATTCACGCCGACAGAGCCGATCGCCAGTATAGGAGAGAAGCCGTTCTTCCCCTGGCTGTTGGGCCCGACGTAACCGTTGCCCCACCCCCAGACGCTGCCATCAGCCTCTACGGCAGCTGCATTGTGTACGCCGACTGCTATTGAGACGACGTTGCTCAGGCTGCTGACTTTTACCGGGGTTGTCTCGGTGGCCCCGATCGTCCCTGTGCCCTGCACCCCCGCGCTATTAAGCCCCCAGGCCCACACTGTCCCGTCACTTTTAAGGGCCAACGTCGTGACCGCAGTAGTCGCCACCTGCACGACATGGTCGATACCTTTAGCTTGTACAGGCACCGTGACGTAGGGCCATTCGTTCTCGAGGTTGACGCCGTCCCCGAACACGCCGTTCTGGTCGATGCCCCAGCTCCACACTGTGCCGTCACTCTTGACGAAGACTACGTGCGAAGCGCCCACGTCAGTGTCGATCGCTGTGATGTTATCGATCCCCGGCACCATTATAGGAGACTGCCTGCTCAACGCGCGTATCGTCTCGCCGTCCGTGCCGGTCACATTGTTGTTGGGCGTGTCAAGCAGCCCGGGGCCCCACGTCCAGAGAGACCCGTCCCGGGCAATGGCGAACAGGCCATGCCCCCCTATCGCCTTGATCGGCGGAAGCCCCCTGACCTGTCCAGGAGTAAACCGATTTTCGTAGGTACCGTCGCAGAGCTCGCCGAAATCATTCTGGCCCCAGCTCCACACTGTCCCGTCGCTCTTGAGCACAACGCAGTGCATCCTGCCCGCGGATACGGCGATGACATGATCAAGCCCGGGCACCTGTTGCGGAGTCGCATCGAGACCGGGAGCCCCGACCGTACCGTCGCCATACAGGCCCGAGGCTCTGCTGCCCCACGTCCAGACCGTCCCGTCGGCACGAAGAGCCAGCATCTGCGATAAACCAGCCGAGATGGACTTGACGTTATCGATCTGAAGCTGTACAGGAGAAGGGCCATAATCTTTCCCCCAGGCCCACACGTCCCCATTCTCAGCGAGAGCAACCGTATCCACGTGCCCACCGGTGCATGCCACGCTGATAAATCGTGGCGACGAGGCCGTCGCCTGTCCGAGACAGGCGACTACAGTAAAAACGATCAAAACCGCAACGACAATCTTTCCAACGATACGTCCACTCATGAGATATCATCTCCTCTAGGAATCCTTCCGGTTAAAGGCCATGCAATCGATCAACACGAGGACCGCCACTTCCGCGAAGAGCAGGACAATGTACGGCAAGTCATTGCCCAGCCACACGCCGTATGACGTCGTCGCGTCGAAGAGTTTGATGTCCGGCAAGATGGTGGCGTAGTAGTAAATGTTGCGCGGATCGAGGAACATCAACGGCCCCGGCAAAATATAATTAAGCGGAAATGACGTGGTCAGCCACTCTATCGAGATGAAACATACGGCTACGATTAGCGCTTCAGCCTTGCTCAGCAGTAACCCGAACAGCATGACCAGGGCTAGCGTGAACACGGCCTCCGCGGAGAGCAGTACGACGAAAGTGCCGGCCCGGAGGAACAGCTCGCCGAACGACCCCGGAACCCCTACGAAGATCATCAGCACGGATACGACCAGCGCTTCGCCAATCACGGAGAGCAGGAACATGAAGGCCCAACCGCCGGCGATCTTGCCGAGCATCACATCCCGACGATACATGGGCTTCGTGATCAGGACATCAAGGGCGCCCCGGGAACGATCGTTCGCCACCGACATCCCCCCGACGCACATCGCGACCAGCATCGTCACCAGCGACACGAAAAAGAACGGATCGCCCACGCAGAGCAAAAATTCCGTTGTCCTGTCCAGGGCATCCGGAGCTGCCAGATAAGACGGGGCTGCCATGGCCTCCGTCGTCGCCAGGATCAGTATAAAACCGACGTACGCAGGCACCATTCGACTCCGGATCAGGATGGCGAGCTCGTTCCGGGCCACCGACAGGACCGGGTTCACGCGACATCCCTCCTCAAGAACACGATGTAGGCGAGCGTCACCATGACGACACAGAACAGGGCCAGCTTAAAAAACTCGAAGCCATTGTTCGCCAGTATACTGCCCAGATCAGGACCGCTCCCGAGAAGCATAAAGTACATATGGTCCATCGAGAGCCCCATGACCAGATCGCCCAGAGCCTTGCTGTGGAAGTATTCCTGGATCCCCACGACAATGTTTGCAAACGACAGTAGCTCGAACAGAACGTAGTACGACAACAGGCTCATGAACAGCGCCAAGCTCTGGTCTCGAATCAGCAGGGTGACGAAGACTGACAGTGAGTATATGAACATCATGCAGGGCAGGCAGAGCAACAGTACCAGGGGTACAGTCCCCCACACTCCTGCGGTAGTGGACATGTTACCGGTCATCGCCAGCACGAAGGCGCCGTAGAAAACTGAAGTCGCCAGCACCAGGACCGCGAAGAAGGCCAGGTTGCCCAGCAGCTTGCCGTTGATGACCGTGTCCCGGTACAGCGGCTTCGTCAACAGCGTGCCCAGCGCCCTTCCATCGACCTCCGAAGCCATCGACACGAAGCCAGTCACGACCGCCAGCACCGGGCCATAATACCGGAAAATGTTGACCAGGCCATCAAAAAATATCTCCACGGGCGACACGTAGAAAAAGTAGTCCGAGGGGTGGTTCACGTGATTAAGGTAATTGTGGCTGTAGGTGTAATATGCGATGCCGATCGAAAACAGGCCGAACCAGACTAAAACAATGATCATTAACCGACTATTCACGAGATCCGTGAATTCCTTTTTTGCCACTTTCAACGTGTTGCCCATCGCACGACCTCCAATCATTTTTAAAAAAAAAATAACAATGTTTTTAGTTAGTTATAGTAGTGTTGTGTGTTGTCTATCTGGTAGTCCCAGTTGCCGTTGCTGGTGCCGCTTATTATGTGCTTAATACCCAGGTGGTGGTGGTGCACGCCATAGTCAGACGGGAGGGCGGTGTACGAGCCACTTGGAGCTCAGGCATGGCTGGATCCTACTGCGATCTGGGGACCAGGGGTCGTAGTCCAGCCGCCCAGCTCATCTGATGCGAATAGTATGCCGTATGCGGTTGAACCGATGCATTCGTTATCGAATGTGTTCGCCCAGGTCAGCTGCGTACCAGCCGACACCGTCGGTTCCGTATCACTAACGGTACTTGACCATATCAACGAGTTTCCAGACTGGAACTGCGAGTAGTCAGTGCCGCTCCAGGTGCTGGCTGATGCGTTACCGATGGCCACTGCAATGAATATTGTCAGGGCAGCCGCCACGATTCCAAGTTTCTTCATTCTCATATCTCTTAACACACCTTATTTTTGTGAAGCCAGCCCTCGGGAGCCGGTCGACGGCTGGTTGGGTAAAGCGCCTGCCTGCCGTCCGGCCCCGGGATCATTATTCCTGTTGCGAAGACCTCCCTGCAGGCCTGACGACGGGCGGCTTGGTTCGCCTGCCGGTCGCCCGGGCCTCCGGGACTGTGCTTCCGATCGATCGGTCATTTAGCAGATTATATTAATTTTTCCCGTACCTGTGGAATTTTTCCGCAGGTGCGCTTGGAAATCATTCAAAATCGTTGAAAATAATCGGCAACTGTCGACCACATCTTCTTCCAAAATTCTCCGGAAAATTATTATATTGCCATATTTATATTTTTTAACATATACGAAAACATAGTTCAGTTCCTAGGCGATTGATACAATTATCGCAGATACATTTATAATATTCTCCAGCCGATATTTCCGCCGACAATTGCGTAGATGAGCCATAATGTGAGATGCTAATGCGCGCCGTTTTAAATGACAGCGCCCACCGACGGATAGTTCAACGAAGTGGTCATAAGCTATATAACCACCTGCAAGCTACGAGTTATCTGTGTGGGGGAGGATTGTTAGGGGATTGTCTAAGGTATGGCTGACGAAGGCGAGGACTGGATCGACATAGGGCGTGTATGCCATTCGCTGAAAAGAAGCCGGACGCGGAGATTACTTTACGAGATTCTCCGCGAGAAATACCCGCGCAAGATGAGTGTCGAAGAGCTATCCGCTTTGTCCTGGATCAGACCGGAGGGCGTGCTCGGCGCCATGATCGGCCTCGATGACCGGTATGCCAGTGAGGATTCACTGGTGAACCTGGGGTTGGCGTTGTACGAGGAAGAATTTGTGTATGGAAAACTGGCCAGGACGTTCCAGGCTACCCGACGCGGGCTCGACATGAAAAATAAGCTTAAAGATTATCGTCATCGTTCTTATCCCAGGAAAGCAGGATCGGAGGAAATGACCGAAAAATTGAAGGGCCGGTAGAAAGAAACACTCATAACGACGGACCGAAGTACATCTCTGTTCCTGACAATGAAAACGCCATTGTTAACTCTGCATGGGTAAATGGTACCTGTTAGTATTGTCGTCAAAGTGCAATGGCAGTAAAGGTCTGCTGCGCGTGCACGCGATCGGTGGCCGACGTTTGCGTGGAGGACCGGGTCCGGCGCTGCCTGTCAAGTTCCGGTTGTTCGCCTAAGCCGGCGAAGTACTTTGCCTTTGTCAATGGCTTATGCAAGCTGTACGAGAAATGCAACCTGGAGAACGGCATCTGCCTGCACCCGAACATGGCCCGCATTCCGGAACACGCGGTCGGCATCAACATGAAAAAGACCGCGGCCGAGGCAGGTATGGCCATCACTTTCCCCATCGGCCAGACCCCCGAGCCCATGGCAATCCTGCTGATCGATTAATTAAAACGAAATATCAAGAATAGGTATTGATGATGCCCTGCCGTTCGCGCGCGTGCGAAGGCCCGCCCGGCGGCGACAGGGACATTTGTTTTTCATTATCTGCACCCTGCAGAACTTCGGTCATCGGATGGCTGCTGGCGGCTTGCGGCGTCAGAGGTCGCCCATCTCGCACCACTTGCCGCGGCCTTCCCAGACGCGTATCATGTAAGGCAGTTCGATCTGGCCCTGCAGCTTTTCATAGATCGACTGGCTGATATTCTCCACGCTGGGGTACTCGATGATCTCGTTGATCAGCCGGTGATCGTACTCGCTCAGCACCTTCTTCAAAACGCTCTTCAGGTCATAGAAGTCGACTACCATACCCGCGCCCTTCTTCTCCCCTTCCACGATCAGCTCCACGGTATACGTGTGGCCGTGCGTCTGGCCGCATTTCTTGTGGCCGGGCAGGTAGTGCGCGCTGTCAAAATATTCTGTCACACCAAGTCTCATGTTACAGGCACCCCCAGAGCTTATGCGTCTGCGGTATGATCCTCACGTCTTCGATTAAGTCCATCGCCATGTCCTGGAGCATCAGCGCCTGCTGCGGGCTGGCCGCCCGGGCTTCGCCGCAGGGCGTCACCGGCTGCAGGATCAGCGTGGAGATGCTCCCCTTGATCTGGTCCAGCGCATGCATCATGTCCTCGCTGTCCAGGCCTTCCGTCACGATCACCTTGCAGAAGCAGTCCCGGAAGCTGGTCTTCCGCAGGATACTGAACGACCGGACGGTCGCGTTAAAGTACTTTTCATACTGCCCCTTGAAGTCACACTGTCCCTCGAGCTTGAAGTCGCCGGACACGTAACGGACCACGTCCTTCACCTCTTTGGCGCCTTCAGGCAGCGTCATGTTGGACTCAAGGTACAGCGGGGCCCTCGCGCCCTTGAGCTCTTTGATGAACGGCGCGTAGAGCAGCGGCTCGCCCCCTGTCAGCGACACCGAGTGTATGCGCTTCTGCGCGGCGATGATATCCATCACCTGTGCGACTGACAGCGGATTGTCGATCTCGTCGAACTCGCCGGAGCCCGGGGCCTTTTCCACATGGCATTTCTTCTCGTTCTCCCACTCCTTCGGCGTGTCGCAGTAGATGCAGTTGAGATTGCACTTCGGGAACCGGACGAACAGCTGACGGTAGCCCACATACGGCCCTTCGCCCTGGACGCTCACGAACATCTCGCGGACCGGGGCTTTTATGTAAATACCCCCAGTGGTCTCGATTTGCGCATGTCTCGCTGGATGTCTTCGTACTCTGAGGCGTAGCGGCTGCCGATCTCGGCGCACAGGGCATCCGCCTCGGCTTCGGAGATGCCCGCCTTCTCCAGGCTGCCCCACTCGTCGGACCGGACGTTGATGCCGAAGTGTATCTTCTGGCTCACCGGGCTCGCGGACGCGATGGAGACGGACATCTTCTGGCCGTCGTGGTACAGGTCGTCGCCCGAGCGCGTGGCCAGGACCTTGCGGTCGATCAGCGCCTCGAGGGCAATGCATGAGAGCAGCCGCTGCCGGGTATAGGCCAGCGACAGCGACGTCGAGTCAAAGTGCTCTATGATAAACTGTATCATGTCCGGAGACTCGATCTTCTCCTCGTTCATGCGGTCTTCGAGGTCGATCATATGGAACGCCGAGACGTCGCAGCTGCCGCGGAAGCAGACGATGCTGTCGTCCTGCACCTTGAACAGCGTATACGCCCAGAGCGACGAGATCTGGCTCCCGTCGTAGTCGATGCGCCGGTCCGGGATGATGCACTTCATTTGTGCTTCCCCCCGATGGCCGGGTCAATGATACCGGCACGCTTGAACGCCCGGGCCCGCCGCAGGCAGCTCTCGCACTTGCCACAGGGCTTTTCCCCGGTGAAGTAGCAGCTCCAGCTCAGGTCCAGCGGCGCATTGATCTTCGCGCCTTCCTTGATGATCTCTTCCTTGTCGAGGTTGCCGACCGGGGCGACTACCTGTACTTTCTTCTCGCAGGAATAGTAGAGGCTCTTGTTGATCGCTTCCACGAACGGCATGGAGTTATCTGTAAACGTCGCGCCCTCCTCGGCATTGAACCCGACCACGATATGGTCATAGCCGAACGCATCGCCATACGAGGCGGCAATGTTGATGAACAGGCCGTTACGATTCGGCACCCAGACCAGGTGGGCGGTCTCCCGGGCCTTGCCCGTCGTCTCGTCCAGCTCCTTTTCGCTCGGCTCCGGGACCTTCTCGCCACGGTTCACCAGCGAAGTGCCCGTGATTTCTTCCAGCCAGGACAGCTCCATCACCAGGTGCCTGACACCGTACCGTTTGCATATGAGCCTGGCCATCTCGATCTCTTTGGCCGCAGCCCGCTGACCGTAGTCGAACGTGATCGCCAGCCCGATGCCGTGCGCGTCCAGCTCTTTCTTGAACGCGACCACGGAGTCCAGGCCGCTGGATAATAACGCTATAGATGTCATGTCTTCGGTCTCCTTACCGTCGTCCGGCCCCGTCGCTCATCGATGTCGTCCAGCGCGTCCAGCAGCCGCCGGATGGCCGCCCGGACCGCGTCGGACTGGTTGACGTACTTTTTATCCTCCCCGACGTGAGCCATCAGGTCGTCCAGCAGCTCCTGGGGAACGTCCACGCAGATCTTCGCCATAGGTATTACCCGGATATTACCCTTATAATACCGGGGGATTATATAAATCCATCCCCGCGTTAACCACTCTGACCTGCGAGGATAAAAAGTATCGTTCCCGCTGCAACGACGCCCTTCAGTGATGCCCGATCACGACAGCCAGGCGCCTGTACATGCGCAGCATACCGTTGCAGTACAATTTCTATCGCCATGCCGCCCTTCCATTGAACTTTATCCGCACGGGCACCAGAAAAATGAAAATTCTGTCGAAATGAGGAAAAAGCTTTTAAAATTGTGTCCCCACCGGTTAGATATGGTGGGAAGAGATGGATGGACGTTTACGTTTAGCCCGGACTGTCATGGTCGTCGCGATAGTCCTGTTCGTCGGGAACTACGGCTACGGGCTCGCCCATGAGGCAGCCCATGCGGCCGTAATCGACGCCGTGGGCGGCCATGTCTATAGCATTTACGTCAACGTCTTCGGGACGGATGCCTATACAGAGCACACTGTCCTGACAAACAATGCCGATCTCGTGCTGGTAAACCTGGCCGGTCTCTTCATGACGTCACTGCTCGCCATTTTCTTTGCAGCAACAGGCCAGGGCCTGCTGTCCGCATTTCTGGCAGCGAGGACATCGATCTATGCGCTAAACTATCCCCCGGTACAGACATCTCGACCATCTACGCGGCCGTTGGCGACATTTCTATCGCTCTGTCGCTTCTGATCGTGGCCGTCAATCTTGCGTGCATATACTATGCCGCCACAGGAAAAAACGTCCGCATCCCGGCCGCCATAAAACGACTTACTGCAGGTCTTTCTTCATCTTAATCGCATGCACGCCGGGCGCGTAATAGTCGACGATGATGTTCTTCTTTTCGAAGCCCAGGCGCTCGTATAGCTTGATGGCGCTGTAGTTATTGACCCGCACTTCCAGAAAACACTTTTCACACCCGGCCAGCCGGAGGTCCTCCAGCAGGGTATGCGTGAGCTGCGAGCCGATGCCATGCCCCCGGTAGCCCTCGTCCACGTCGAGAGTATAAATCCGCCCGTAGGTCCCGAAGCGGTTCCGGTTCATGATGCCGATGACAAACCCGGCCATGTAGCCGTCCACATCTGCGGCCAGCGAAATGGCCGTGCGGGTGCTTAACAGGTAACGGAGCTGGAACTTAGAGAATGCCTCGGTGTCGAAGCACATCTGCTCCAGCCGCTGCATCCCGGGGAGGTCCTTCGTCCTGGCCGGCCTGATGCTGACCCGGGACGTGATCTCCCGTGCATTTTCTAGCATAATAATCACGAATGTATTGTACCATAGCTGGTTCATTCAAAAATAGTTATTGGTGTCATTGGACACAGAGGGCACGGAGGCCACAAAGGGCTCGCCAGAAATTATCCGGTGATGTCAGTATCCTTCGATGCCTTTGTGGCCTCCGTGCCCTTAGTGCCCTCCGTGTCCAATGCCCAAAGATTAATGACCATTCAGTATGTATTATCCACAGGCCATTTCAGGCTATTGTTAATCGAGGGAACCGGATGATACGGAAGCTTTCCAGCCCTGGCGCGCTGGACGAGGTCTTTAGGCGGCGGACGAGCATCGAGTCGGCCATGGAGCCGGCGAAGCGCATCGCCGACGACGTAAGGGCGAACGGCGATGCAGCCGTGAGCAAGTATACGAAGCAGTTCGACGGCGTCGAGCTCAGCAGCTTCGAGGTGACGGAGGACGAGATCGATGCGGCCATGGAGCTCATCGACGAAGAGACCATCGGATATCTCGAAAACGCCATTGACAACATCGAGGCTTTCCATTCGCTACAGCTTCCGCAGGGCGACCTCTGGCTGACAGAAATTGCGCCCGGCATCCGGCTGGGGATGAAGTACACGCCGCTGTCGAGCGTCGGTGCTTATGTGCCCGGCGGCACAGGCTCTTACCCGTCGTCGGCTCTCATGCTCGTGGTGCCCGCGAAGGTCGCCGGAGTCGAGGATGTCATTGCGTGCACTCCCCCGCGGAAGGACGGCACTGTTCACCCGCTGACCATCACCGCGCTCGCTATGGCCGGGGCGGACCGGATTTACCGGGTCGGCGGTGTCCAGGCCATTGCCGCTATGGCTTATGGCACGGAGAGCATCCCGAAGGTCCAGAAGATCATCGGCCCGGGCAACGCCTATGTGACCGCGGCCAAGATGTACGTCCGCGGCGTCTGCGAGATCGATATGCCAGCCGGGCCCAGCGAAGTAGCGGTAATCGCGGACGAGAACGCGAACCCTGTCCTGGTGGCCGCCGACATGATCGCCCAGTGCGAGCATGATGTTAACGCTATGGCCGTGCTGCTGACACCTTCCATGGAGATCGCGAAGGCGGTAGAGGCCGAGGTAAAGCGGCAGACAGAAACGGCAACCCGGAAGCAGATCATAGAAAAAGCCGGTAAGGCGTTCTTCGTGGCGGACGATATGGGACAGGCAATCGACGCCTGCAACGAGATCGCCCCGGAGCACGTCGAGATCATGGCTTCGAACCCTCTGCCGGTCCTCAACGGCGTAAAGAACGCGGGGACCATCTACGTCGGCGAGTACGCGCCGGTAGCTGCCGGCGATTACGCGAGCGGCGCGAACCACGTGCTGCCTACGGGCGGCTATGCAAAGACATTCTCGGGTATGAACACGATGCAGTTCCTGAAGCTGACGAGCGTGCAGATGATCGACCGGGAAGGACTGGAGAGCATCAAAGACACTATCATTGCGCTGGCAGGAATCGAGGGCTTCGACGCCCACGCCAGATCCGTAGCCCGGCGCTTCGATTAATCATTTCACTGAGTAAAAGGTTTAAAAGAGGTATTGCGAGGTTTTACAATGAAGAGGACTCATTATTCCAGCCAGATCAAGCCGGAGATGAACGGTCAGCCCGTCATCGTCAGCGGCTGGGTCCACGAGATACGTGACTTCGGGGGACTATCGTTCCTTATTTTGCGGGACCGGGAAGGCCTGGTCCAGGTCACAATGCCGAAGAAGAAAGTGCCGAAGGAGATCGTCGACATCGCCCGGGGCCTGAGCCGCGAGTCGGTCGTCTCGGTCGGCGGCACGGTCAAGGCGGAAGCGAAGGCGCCGCACGGCTACGAGCTGATACCCACGGAGATCGAGCCGATATCGTTAGCGGACGCGCCTCTGCCTCTCGACCCGACCGGCAAGGTCCCGGCGGAGCTGGATACCCGGCTGGACGCCCGGTTCATGGACCTGCGGAGCCCGCAGACGACGGCGGTGTTCGTCATCCGTGCCCGGGCCATGAAGGCGATGCGGGACTTCCTGAGTGCCAACGGTTGCCTGGAGATCGCCACGCCCAAGATCGTGGCCACGGCCACCGAGGGCGGCACTGCACTGTTCCCGATATCCTACTTCGACCGCGAGGCGTTCCTCAACCAGAGCCCGCAGCTCTACAAGCAGATGATGATGGCCGCCGGCATGGACCGGGTCTACGAGATCGGCCCCATCTTCCGGGCAGAAGAGCATGCGACGCGCAAGCACCTGAACGAGGCGACTTCGATTGATGTCGAGCTGTCCTTCGTCAGCATGGAGGACGTGATGGTCCTGCTGGAGAACGCGATCGCCTACGTCTACCAGTACGTCAAAGAGAACTGCGTACGCGAGCTTACCGAGCTGGGCATCGACCTGCAGGTACCGAAGACCCCGTTCCGGCGCCTCCCGTACGCTGAAGCCATCGCCATCGCGAAGGCAAACCCGGAGTGTGCGAGCATCGAATACGGCGATGACCTGGACTCGACGGCGGAACACGCGGTCGGCGCAGCCATCGGCGAGCACTACTTCATCATGGACTGGCCGACGGAACTGCGGGCTTTCTACACGCAGGCCTACGACGATCACCCGGAGCTATGCAAGGCATTCGACCTGATGCACCCGCGCATGGAGCTTTCCTCCGGCGCACAGCGTGAGCACCGGTACGCCAAATTAGTCGAGAACCTCGAGGCGAGAGACCTGAATCCGGACAGCTTCCAGTTCTACCTCGACGCATTCCGCTACGGCATGCCGCCACATGCGGGCTGGGGCCTGGGCGCAGAGCGTCTCATACAGACGATGCTGAACCTGAACAACGTACGGGAGGCCGTGCTGTTCCCGCGGGACCGTGTCCGGCTAACGCCTTAAAATTGCTTTTTTTCAATTAATTATAATTAGTATTGTTTTATTTTTTATCTTCTATTTAGACCACTAAATTTATCATACATTAACTATGAAGATAACTTCCTACGGTGAATATTATGGGTTTCTGGTTCGCGGAGGCGTATTGTCACGGGTAAGGCGTATAAAACGGATGTCAGCGATCACAGATCACCGAATGCCGATAAAATGACTGTTAATAAAAAGATGGAAGACGTAAACAGGATATCAAGTGCATATAACCGGAGCCTGATCGAGGCCAGCCTGGACCCGCTCGTCACTATCGCGCCGGACGGCCACATCACAGACGTTAATAAGGCTACCGAGACCGTTACGGGATATCCCCGCGAGGAACTGATCGGCACCGATTTCTCAAATTATTTCACTGAACCAGGCAAGGCCAAAAAAGGTTACCTGACCGTGTTCAAGGAGGGCTCCGTCACCGATTATCCGCTCGAGATCCGGCACCGGGACGGGCATATTACGCCCGTGCTGTACAATGCTTCCGTCTATCGCGATGAGTCCGGCGAGGTCGCGGGCGTATTCGCTGCGGCCCGCAATATCACCGAGCGAAAAAAGGCAGAAGAAGCGCTTCGATTTGCCAGTGCCTATAACAGGAGCCTGATCGAGGCCAGCCTGGATCCGCTGGTCACCATCGCTCCCGACGGCAGGATCACCGATGTCAACAAGTCTACTGAGGCCGTCACCGGCTATCCGAGAGATAAGCTGGTCGGCACCGATTTTTCCGATTACTTTACCGAGCCGGACAGTGCAAAAGAGGGATATCGTACTGCCTTCCGAGAGGGCTCGGTCAAGGACTATCCACTGAAAATGAGGCATAAAAGCGGGCGCATAACGCCGGTGCTCTATAACGCCACCGTTTACCGGGACGAAACCGGTCAAGTCATAGGTGTATTCGCCGCCGCCAGGGACATCACGGAACGTCTGAAAGCAGAAGAGGCGATCCGGTATGCCAGTGCCTATAACCGGAGCCTGATCGAGGCCAGCCTGGATCCGCTGGTCACTATTGCGCCGGACGGCAAAATCACTGACGTTAACGGAGCTACGGAATTCGTTACCGGTTATTCGCGGGACCAGCTGGTAGGCACCGTTTTCTCCGATTACTTCACCGATCCGGCCAGGGCCCGGGAAGGGTATAAGGAAGCATTTGAAAAAGGCTCGGTCAAGGACTACTCACTGGAAATCCGGCACCTGAACGGGCGCGTGACGCCTGTGATCTACAACGCTTCCGTCTATCGGGACGAAACCGGTAAGGTCATCGGCGTCTTTGCGGCCGCCAGAGATATTACCGAGCGTAAAAAGGCGGAAGAGGCGTTCAGGATTGCCAGCGCGTATAACAGGAGCCTGATCGAGGCCAGCCTGGACCCGCTCGTCACTATCGCGCCGGACGGCCGCATCACCGATGTCAATAAGGCGACCGAGACGGTCACGGGATACCCGGGGAAGAAGCTCATCGGCACCGACTTCTCCGACTACTTCACCGATCCGGAGAAAGCCCGGGAAGGATATAAGAAAGTGTTCGAAGAAGGCTCCGTAATGGACTATCCCCTGGAGATCAGGCACAGGGACGGTCACCTGACGCCTGTCATCTACAACGCGTCGGTATACAAAGACGAGAACGGGGCTGTTACCGGCGTCTTCGCTGCCGCCCGTGACATCACGGAATTGAAGAAAGCGGAAGATGCGCTGAAAGAGAAGATGATCGAGGTAGAGCGCTCGAACGCCGAGCTGCAGCAGTTCGCGTACGTGGCCTCCCACGACCTGCAAGAGCCACTCAGGATGGTGGCGAGCTACGTGAAGCTGCTGGACCGCCGCTACGGCGACAAGCTCGATCAGGACGCCAAGGACTTCATCGGTTACGCAGTAGAAGGCTCGACCCGCATGCAGCAACTGATCAATGACCTGCTGACCTATTCCCGCGTCGGGACCAAAGGGAAGCCGTTCGAGCCCGTCGATCTCGAAGCCGTTTTTGCGGGCATTATGGACAACCTAAAGGTCACGATCCAGGAAAGCAATGCGACAATCACGCATGATCCGCTGCCGACCATCATGGCGGATGATCTCCAGATGCTGCAGCTCTTCCAGAACCTGGTGAGCAACGGCATCAAGTTCCACGGGGACGAGCTGCCCCGGGTCCACGTATCGGCGAAGCTGGTCGGGGACTTCTGGCAGTTCGCCGTTAGCGACAACGGCATCGGCATCGACCCGGAATACTTCAACCGCATATTCATCATATTTTCGCGCCTGCACACCAGGGCCGAATACCCTGGCAGCGGCATTGGCCTGGCCATCTGTAAAAAAATCGTTGAACGCCACGGTGGTCGTATATGGCTGGAGTCGGAGCCCGGCAAAGGCTCGACGTTCCTGTTTACGATCCCGGCGCGAGGGTAAATGTGGGTGACAAGAAATGTACAATGATTCAAAAAGTAGGTTTGTGGATATACTGCTGGTCGAGGATAACCCGGCAGACGTACGCCTGACGATAGAAGCCCTGAAAGAGGGTAAGATCAAAAACAGGCTGACCGTGGCCAAAGACGGCATCGAAGCCCTCGAAGCACTGAGGAAAACGGGCAAGTTCGCAGACACGCCGGACATCGACCTGATACTGCTCGACCTCAACATGCCGAGAATGGACGGCAGGGCGGTGCTGGCGGAGATTAAGTCCGACCCGGCTCTCATGCACATTCCGGTGGTCATCATGACCACGTCGAAGGCCGAGGAAGACATCGTCAAGAGCTATAACTTACATGCGAATTGCTATGTAGTCAAGCCCATTGACCTCGATAAGTTCATTGATGTCGTAAAAGCGATCGAGGACTTCTGGGTTTCGATCGTCACACTGCCCAAGGTCTCAAGCAAATGAAGAAAAATATTATAAAAGCACTGCTTGTCGAAGACAACCCGGGCGACGCCCGGCTCATCAAGGAGATGCTGGCCGAGTCAAAACGGTCGACTTTTATCCTGACATGGGTTGACCGACTCTCGAAAGGGATCGATTTTATCAAAAATAATGCTGTGGACATCGTGCTGCTGGACCTTACGCTCCCGGACAGCAGCGGTCGGGAAACGTTCGAAAAGATAGTCAGGCAAGTGCCGCAAATGCCCGTTATCATATTAACCGGCATGGACGATGAGCAGCTGGCCATATCCCTGTTGAGGAGCGGCCTGCAGGACTACATCGTCAAGGACACAGTGAATACCGACATGCTGGCCCGCTCGATACGGTATGCCATCGAGCGGAAGCGGCTGGAAGACGCGCTGAGGATAGCCCATGACGAGATGGAAATGCGGGTCATCCAGCGGACTATGGAACTCTCCGAGGCCAACAAGGCGCTGCGCGATGAAATCAAACAGCGCGAACGGGCTGAGGATGAGCTGAAGGAGTCAAAGGCACAGGCCGAATTGTATGTAGACCTGATGGCGCACGATATCAACAACATGAACCACATCGCCATGGGCTTCCTGGAGCTTGCCCTGGAGACGATCGAGCTTGACCCGGACAGCGAGGAGCTGGTGAAAAAGCCGGTGGACCAGCTGAAGGCCAGCTCGAGGCTGATCGAAAACGTGAGAAAGCTGCAACGGGTCAAAACGGGCGAGATGCGACAGAGCCTGATCGAGCTCGGCCCGATGCTCTCCGAAGTGGTGAACAGCCACGCCGGTATCCCGGGCAGCGAGGTGAAGGTAAACTATACGGCTCTCGATGGCTGTTACGTGATGGCGAACGATCTCCTGGCCGATGTGTTCACCAACCTGGTGGGCAATTCCATCAAGCACTCCGACGGCCACGTGACCGTCAATGTAAATCTCTCAAAAGAAACGAATAGTAGCGGACAGGCCTGCTACCGGATCTCCGTCGAGGACAACGGACCGGGTGTTCCCGACGAGATGAAGGATAAAATATTCAACCGGTTCAGGCGAGGCGAGACCAGGGCCCATGGCAGCGGCCTGGGTCTTTATCTGGTCAGGGCGTTACTGGATCACTATTCCGGGAAGGTGTGGGTCGAAGACCGCGTCCCGGGAAATCGTAGCATGGGCAGCCGTTTCGTTGTCTTGCTCCCGGCTGCGGATGCGCCCGAAGGGAATAAGCATTAAAGATACGTTTTACGGGACTCATCCCGGAAATCTGTTACTTGTGATGAATAACGGCATGCTGTCTTCGCACGGCGGAAGGATTACACGCGCGCGCGAAGGCACGCCCTGTCATCCATTTAAACGATCAGCGAACTCCATGTCGTCCACAGGGCCATAAAGACCCCTTCTAAAATTATTAGCACTACTGTCAGTGCATTATCGATACGCCTGTCCTTTGTGATTTTTGCGGCAATGATGAACAGCGGAAAGACGACCGCGAGGTACCGCAGCATGCTGTAGCAGGACTGCGCCGAGAACAGCGGTATGAGTATCAGGATGATGCCCAGCATCCATGCCCCCGGGTCTACTTTACGGTAGAACAGCAGCATCAGCGCAAGAGCAGCTATAGTAAATATGGCCCCGGTGAAGATGGCGCCGTTGGTCGGGTTGAGGCGGGCCAGCAGCTCGACGGGCGGCAGGACCATGCGGCCGCCCCAGGTCGATTGTATGCGCATGAACCCCAGGAAGTCCCCGGTCAGGTAATAGTTCCCGGCCGCAAAAAGCCCCAGGCCAAACAGAGGCAGGGAGAGCATGATTATTTCCGGCCTGAGGATGCTGCGGGCGATGCTGCGGGCATCCGGAATGTGCCGGAGCGTAGCCCCGTGCTGCCTGAGGTACTCGTATACCAGCGGGACGACGATGGCCAGGCCGGGCAGCCTGGCCAGCGGCACGAAGAACCCCAGTATCCCGGCTGCCAGCCAGTTCCCTTTCCTCGCGTAGTACAGGCATGCGACTACAAGGGCGATGAACAGCGATTCGGTCAGCACCGCCGAGAAGACGAACGCGGCCGGGAAGAGGAGGAGGTATTTCACCGATCGCCTGGCAGCAGCCTCGTCCGAGTCAAGCCCGACATACCTGTAAATATAGTAGCAGGCGACGAGCAGACAGATGTTGGAAACAATGATGCCCGACAGCGCATAGTCGCCAAAGGCAAATGACGCCAGCCGCACGAGCGCCGGATAGAGCGGGAAAAAGGCATAGTTCGCCATGTTGACATCGTTGACCGGCAGCGCCGAGTACCCGTTCTTCGCAATGCTGATGTACCACGACCCGTCCCAGACAGTCCATATCTTAGTGAATGCTTCCAGGCCGGTGAAGGACTGCTTCCATAATACCTGGTGCGCGACGTAGCCGACGGCCGTAAGGGCGATCCGCGTGGCGATGAACAATCCCAGGATGTACGCCATGTCACCGGGGATTTTAAGGGCTGGAAACGCAATCTTTCTCTTTTCCATTGGCGGTCACGCACATACCAGTCGGTAATCCTTACAAGGCTTTAACTCTTATTAAACATTAGCTGCCTGACCGGGCGGTTGTGCCGCTTTCGGTACTGTGAAGAAAAAGGTGGAGCCTTTGCCCGGCTCGCTCTCCAGCCAGGCGATGCCTCCGATCAGGTTGACGTACGCCTTTACCAGCGCCAGGCCCAGTCCGACCCGGCCGCTGGTGCGGTTGTCCCTGTCGCCGCCCACAATATAGAACCGCTCGAAAATACGGTCCCATTCTTCTTTCGGGATGCCCGCGCCCTCATCTTTGACTGAGAACCGGTAATGATCGCCGTCCTCGACGATCCTTATCTCGATCCGCCTGCCGTTGCTGTTGTACTTCACCGCGTTGGAGACCAGGTTGTCGAGGACGTGGCGGATGACATCGGCGTCCGAGGTAATACGGAGCCCTTCGGGCACGTCCACCCGGATATCCGGGTTAACCGTCCTGTAATTGTCGGCCACCTCATTCACCAGCGGCAGTGCCGGGAACTCCGAGCGGTTGATGTGGGCCATGCCGGCGTCAAGACTGGCCAGCTCCAGCATCCTGTTCACCATATTTTTCTGCCTGATCGCGTTGCGCTCGATGATCTCGAGATATTTTCTCTGGCGTTCGTCTGTTATCTCGGACATCAGGATGTCCGTGTAGCCGATGATGGGCGTCAGCGGCGTCCTCAGTTCATGTGCAGCCGCGTTAGTAAAATCTGTTTTACGCTCGTATTCTTCCTTGAGGCTGCTATATGCCTCAAGCAGATCGTCCTCGAGCCGGACACGATCCGTGATGTCCTCGATGATCAGGACGTAGTTGGATATCCGGCCTTTCGTATCGAAGGTGGGGAACATCTTCAGGTAGATATAGAAATGGCTCATGGCGTCCGCCCATGATCTGATTAATCTTGATCTTTGGGATGATCACGGTCTCGCCTTCACGGACCCTTTCAATCTGGCCATAGACCGGGTATGTTTGTGACGCCTTGCTCATGTGGCCGAACACGTTGTAGGTGCTGCTTACGTTTTTTCTGTCAAGCCCGAAGATGTGCAGGAACGCGTCGTTAGCCAGCAGCAGGCGCCCGTCCTGGCCGAAAATACAGGTAGCATCGGGTGACTTGGCGACGAGGTCATCCACGAACAGCTGTGTGTCTCGCAGCCGCCTTCTCGTATCGTCGAGCGCTCTGTTCCGGAACGGGTCTATCAGGTACAGGAGCAGGCCGCCGATCATGAGCAGCAGCGATACCTCGTATATCAGGTCGGTCGTGTTCCTTACGGTAAGCGTCCACCCGAGGCCGACGACGTTAAACGACATCAGGCTGCCCAGCGCGTATAGCCACCGGCACTCGAAGAGCAGGTCGCCAAGGGTGTTGATGCTGAAGAATATCAGGACCGCGAAGACAAGGGATTTTAGCTCCCGTTTCAGGTTCATTTGCAGTAGCTTCAGCGTCAACATCAGGATGATCGCGTCGAAGCACAGGTAGATGAGCAGAAGGAAAATGTCTACGATATTGGGGTTGTCCGGGCGCAGGTTCAGGAAGACCAGGAGCGTCACAAGGAAGAAACCGACGACGGCAATGGCTGTGATCAGGCGGTCGAGCCCGCGGTCGATGTACCATTGCCTGGAGTTTTTCATTTGCAGCAGTACGTACGCGACCGCCGCATAGCCTGCGAGCCAGAACATACCCGTAGCGTAGTAATAGTTGGCCGACTGCACGAACTCGAGATCGATCATCTCCGGGACCATATACCACCCGACGTTGGACAGCGTGCTGGCGCCGAAAAATATCGTGAGGACTCCCGACAGGCGACGGACATTCGTGTCTGTGCCTGTCAGGAAAATGCGCAGGGCCAGCATGAAGGCAGCCACGGGCAGAAATGCCTGTATCTGGTGAAAATAGATGCCGGCGAGTATGACCATCAGGGCTATGATGACGAGGAGACTCATCGCGTAGTTGCGGGCGTGTTTACTCACTGCATTCGCCATAGCCGATCTCCGGCCGGCACAGCCGGCGTCTTAGCTGGCCTTGATCGGGCCGATCATGCCATTGTAGAGGGCATACTCCAGCGTGGCACCATCCGGCCGGTCGCCCGGGAGGTCGCCCATGCCCAGGGCAATCCAGTAGCCTGTGTCGTCCGAGTGGCCCTTTGGCGAAGCCGCACCGTACCTTGTATTCAGCTCCTGCACGACTGCAGT
Organism: uncultured Methanocellaceae archaeon; assembly: GCA_963769045.1. GTDB lineage: Archaea > Halobacteriota > Methanocellia > Methanocellales > Methanocellaceae > Methanocella_A. Next base: position 175,414 of record CAVYKK010000026.1, on the reverse strand, counting down.
ATAGCCGGATGACGTGTTGGTGGCTAACACCTCCGGGTAATAGCGGAGCAGGTCGCCGCTATAGGAGAAGACCACTCTCGAATCGATGTGAATCGATTGCATCAGCGAATGCATCAGGACCGTGTAGTCTTTCTGCGTGCCTTCCAGGGTGCCTGCGATATCGCTGGCTTTACGCGGCTGAGTGTAGTTCTCAGAATAATTCCACCGGTCGTTCACGTAGGTGAACAGATCGCAAGCCTGCATGACCGTATCGTTCGAAGACTCGTTCGTGTGGGCCCGGGCGAATGCCAGCACTACAGGGTTATCAGGATCAATGAGGCTGGAGACCTCATCAAACGTAGCAGGTTGTTCCGGCGCAGCCGTTGGTACCGGTGTCGGTTCCGCGGTCGGGGTCGGGGTGGGCTGTGGCGTAGCCGTCGGGTGTGCATACAGTGACCGCAGCCCGTCAAAGGCGCCCGGCCTGACGACATATACGCCTGCGATGCTCACGGCTATGAGCACTATGACGATGGCGATGGCGGCCGGCCATTTGAGCGATCGCTTTTTCTTCGCTTCGCCGGGCGGTACAGCCTTCGTTAGCCCGGCATTCCTCGGTGCAGGCTTTTCCTCCTGTACCACTGCAGGCTCTTTCTCTGGCTTCTCGACCGGCTTTTTCTCCGGCTTATCCTCAGGCGGGTGTAAAATGTCCACTTTCGGGGCGAATAACGCATGTATCGCTTCGGAAGCCTCCGGCTTCATGACCGGGCTCTCTTCCGGTACCGGCAATGGCGTTACGGCAGGCGGTAAAGGCTCTTTTTTGCGGGTCTTTTCGAAAATGCTCACCGGGACATTATCCGGCTCAATCTCCGCAGGCGTATCGGCCTGAGGGATTTCCGTCACGACATAAATGTCGTCCGGCAGCGACATATCGTCCCGGGGCGAGGCGTTGACCAGGCGGGACGTGTCCTTTTCCTTCTTTCCTTCCGCGGCCAGCGGTATCCGCGGCACCTGCGGGTCCAGTTCCACATAATACTTCACAGGGCCGCCTACCCTGCGAGCTGACCCGATAGTACATCCGGCCGACGGCATCCTTGTAGAGCTCTTTCTCGTCGCAGTCGATAGCGCCCTCGTAGAAGAGCTCGCTGCCATCACTGCCCACCAGGCGAAAGGCTTCCAGCCCGTTCTTTTTATAAATCTTAGGCTCGAACAATTGCATCCCCGACAATTGAATGTAATATCTCTGATGTTCTATTTTACTGTTATTGTGTTGGCCGGGCTATCCTGTCCCATGAACAACGAATGGTCTCCCTGTTTTTAACAGGTATATCGCTATCCGAACAGAGGCTGTCTCAGAGACAATCTATTCCCTCTGCGCGAATATTGCTGGCCATTAGCCAGTTAACAATTTTTTAGCAATAAAACAATACTATACCGCATTTTAACTATATGCATAATATAAATACCATTTTATATATTAACGTTATTATATCAGAAAATTATGAAAAAAAGGCTTACACTACAAGCTTTTACCCGGGGTGCCGTATATGTCCGTCAGTTTGCCAGATCGTCTCAAATACAAAAGAGTATCGCCATCGAAAGCCATTAGCAAGCAATTATTTACAGGCGGTCTGAAATCCGGGTTCTTGAAACAATCGTTTACCGCTGATAGCTATATCGCTACTGCTCGCATGCAGCCTGATTCTCATAATACTTATTACAGCCCATCCGGCTCGGGCAGCGATCGCAGAGGGTAGCGCTGGCCTCGCCCTGACGCTGGACGACGATTACATCGACGACTGGTACGCATTGCGGCCAATACTCAATTCCTATGGCGCGAAGGCGACGTTTTTCGTTACCGGCTTTGATGAGCTCACTCCGCAGCAAATCAACAAGCTGAAGGTGCTGCAAAGCGACGGTTGCGAGATCGCCTGCCACGGGCTCCGGCACATAGACGCGATCCAGTACACGCAGACTCATTCGATTGCCGATTACATCCGCGTCGAAATCACGCCCGCCATGAATGCGATGAAGGCGCAGGGCTTCAATCCCGTCGACTTCGCATGGCCCTATGGCTCCTATAACGATGCGCTTAACACAGCGTTGTTCAACAATTTCGACCACCTCAGGATCGTCACCTTCGAGGACGTGCCTGTCATGGACGCGGACATGAATTATTACAAGTGGGATGGCGCGCGGGTCATCGGCTGCATGGAGACCGATAACATCGCCGATCGCCCGGTCAGCCAGTTTACCGACGGGATAGACCGGGCCATCGCGAACGGCTGGGTGCTGATTACACTTTCGCACGATACCAGGGAAACCACCCAGTACACTTACGTCACGCCCCTGTCCAAGCTGGAACAGATCATAGAGTATGCATATGACCACGGCTTGAGTTTCTACACCGTGTCAGAGCTACAGCCTTTCGGGCCGCCTTCTCCGACGCCGACGCCTACTCCGACGCCCACACCGACTCCGACGCCTACCCCGACTCCTACTCCTACTCCGACCGCAACCCCTACTCCGTCGCCGACTCCGACGCCTACTCCCACTCCTGTTCCTACCCCGACTCCGACCCCGGTGCCCGGAGCCATCACCGTCGGCCCGACTGGCACATATAAGACCATACAGGCCGCCGTCAACGCCGCCAATGCCGGCGCTACCATCCTGGTGAGCGGCGGCACGTACAATGAGAACGTGAACGTGGCGAAGAGCGTCACCATCAGGGCGGCAGACGGTGCCTCGCCAGTCCTGGATGCCGGCCGCAGGTATCCTGGCTTCTGGATCAGGGCAGCAAACGTCCGCATCGAAGGCTTCACAGTCCAGAACGGCGGCCCATTATACACGGCTTTCTATGTTGCCGCTAATGGCGCCATGATCCTGGACAATACGATCAAAGGCTGCGGCTGGGGCGTCTATCTGGCAGCACCCTACAGCGGCACCATAGTAAGAGGGAACTCGATCGACGGCGGGACATCCTATGGCATCGAGGCCCGCGGCAGTGGCAATAACGTCTTAGATAGTAACACGATTACCAATTGCGCTCTCGGCATCCGCATATATAGCGCCGCGGGAAATGCTGTCACTCAAAATAACATGAACGGTAACACCGCTGACCTGAAGATCGAGGGCAGCAGCAGAGGTAACAAGGTTTACCTGAACAACTTCAAGGGTAGTGTGACCTCGACAAGCGGCAATACATTCAACGCCGCCACAGCCATGTCTTATACCTACGGGGGCAAGACCTTTACCGGCGTCCTGGGCAATCACTGGCCGGGCTACAATGGTGCAGACGCAGATGTCAATGGCGTTGGCGATACGGCTTACTCGGGCACGACCTTCAGGGATAATTACCCGCTGGTCGATACGTGGACTGGCACAGGCATAAGCGGGACACCTGCCCCGACTCCTACGCCTACACCAACCCCGACGCCTACACCCACACCGACTCCTATCCCGACTCGACTCCTACGCCTACTCCGACTCCTACGCCTACTCCTACGCCTACTCCGACTCCTACGCCGACTCCTACGCCGACGCCTACTCCGACTCCGACTCCGACGGCTACCCCCACACCAACACCCACACCGACCCCTACTCCGACACCTACCCCGACTCCGACGCCTGTTCCCGGAGCAATAACCGTCGGCCCGACCGGGGACTACAGATCCATTAACGCCGCGGTAAAAGCGGCAGGCGCAGGCGCAACCATCCTCGTCAGCAGCGGAACGTATAATGAGAACGTGGTCATCAGCAAAGCCGTGACGATAAAAGCCGCGAGTGGAGCCACGCCCATCGTCGATGCGGGCAAAAAATATCCCGCGTTCCTGGTAATGACCAACAACGTGTGGATAGAAGGTTTCACAGTCAGGAACGGCGGCCCCGCATACAGCGGCTTTTATGTGATCGGCGGTAACGCCATGATCGCGAATAATGCAATTTCCGGCTGTGGCTGGGGCATATACATGGCGTCCGGGGGTGGCAGCACCGTGCGTGGCAACACGATTAGCGGTGCGACGTCCCGGGGCATCGAAGCCTACGGCAGCCGGCAGAACAAGATACTGGATAACACTGTGACCGGCAGCGCCACCGGCATACGGCTATACAGTACTACCGGCAACCTGGTCACCGGGAACAGCCTGAGCGGCAATACCGTCGACCTGAAGATCGAGGGCAGCAGCGGCAACACGCTGTACCTGAACAGCTTCCGGGGCACGGCCAGCGTGGCAGGCAGCAACACCTTCAGTTCGCCGTCACTACTGGCCTATTCGTACCATGGCTCGACGTTCGCCGGCTACCTGGGCAACTACTGGTCGGCTTACCGGGGCGGCGACGCCAACGGCAACGGCGTCGGCGATACGGCATACTCCGGGACCACGTTCAGGGACAGCTACCCGCTGATGGAAGCGCATACTGGCTACCTGGTAAGCTAACGGCTAAAAAACGATGCGGGCAGACACATGAAGCACTCCCGCCCCGAAGATTTGTTGATTACAGTGGCACGCATCACGCTGCGCTTGCAGCCACAAAGACATGGTCATTTGTGTAACTTTTTGTACATGCTGAGCCGGCACCAAACGCAACGTACGCTACGGCCGCGACGTACGCAACGTCTGATAATCCGGCCACGCTTGCCATTACCTGATAAAACGTAGCGTACGTCGAGGCCGTAGCGTACGTCGCGTTAAATGCCGGCTCAGCGTAAACAACATTTCACCAATGACTATACACAAAGAAGACAAAGGGAACAAAGGACTTTAAAAATTGAAGGCTAAGACACGAAGGTTTCAAAAGATACAAAGAGCTTGTTTTAATAGCCTTTGTGTCTTATTCGCCTTTGTGTCTTCTGTTTTCCGTTTCTTTGTTCCCTTGGTACCTTCGTGTCTTTGTGGTGTAAGCGCAGCGTGGTGCGTGCAAATATCACACAAAAAATGTGGAAGTACCACATTTACCTTAATGGGCGTACAGGTTGCCGTACGGCCGGTGCGACTTCGGGGCCAGCTTGGTGAACTTCTTCGCCATGACCTCGTCGTAGTCGCAGCCGAAGTGCTGGCAGTATTCTTTGACCAGCCCGGACAGGCGTTCCCGGTCGTCCGCGTCCAGCTCCATCTTCTTGACTTCCCTGGCGAGGTAACGGTCGTCGATGTCGCCTCTGACGTAGATCATGCCGCCGTGCATGCCGGCACCCACGTAGTCGCCCGCAACGGGCTGGCCGTCGTTGCCGATGCCGAGCAGTACCATGACTCCACCGGCCATGTACTCGCCAAAGAAGTTGCATGCGCAACCGCCGATGACGATGTACGGGACGTTGTCTTTGTATGACTTCATGTGGATGCCCACGCGGTAGCCGACGTCTCCCTTGATGAAGATCTTGCCGCCTCTCATGGCGTAGCCGATGACGTCGCCGGCGTGGCCGTGGACGACGACCTTCCCGGCGTTCATCGTGTTGCCGATGCTGTCCTGGCCGTTGGAGTGGATCTCGATCTCCGGGCCGTCCATGAACGCGGCGAGGTCGTTGCCGGGGATGCCGTAGACGTCGATCTTCACGTTGCCCTTGAGGGCGTCGCCGATGAACTTCTGGCCGCAGACGTTGCGGAGCGTGATGTGCTTCTCCCCTTTGTCTACAAGCTTATGAACGCGCTCGTTCAGGTCCCTGTACTGCACGTCAGTCGCGTCGATCTCCGTCATGTTATCGCCCCGCAGGCTTGATGCCCAGTATTTCCAGTGTCTTCTCGTCCAGCCCCACGCCGCGCAGCCTTTCTCTGCTGCCGCGCAGGCTTTCGATGGCGTTCACGCCCAGCGCGCCGAGCACTTCCTGCGTCTCGTGGCTCCAGGCGTTCAGCAGGTTCGTCAGCCGCTGCGCTCCCTCCTCGGGGTCGAGCCTTGCCGTCAGCCGCGGGTTCTGGGTAGCGATGCCCCACGAGCACCGGTTGGTGTTGCACTTCTGGCACACCCGGCAGCCCAGCGCGACGAGCGCGCTCGTGCCGATCATGACGGCGTCCGCGCCCAGCGCGACGGCCTTGATCACATCCGAGCTCTGCCGGATGCCGCCTCCGCAGATAATGGACGTCTGGTTGCGGATTCCTTCCTGGCGCAGCCGGTCGTCGACGGCCGCCAGCGCCAGCTCGATGGGGATGCCCACGTTGTCACGTATGACACGCGGCGCCGCCCCTGTGCCGCCCCTGAACCCGTCGATAGCGATATAGTCTGCTCCGGCACGGACGATGCCGCTGCAGATCGCCGCGATATTGTGGACGGCGGCGACCTTGACGCCAACCGGTTTCTTATAGCGGGTCGCTTCCTTGAGCGCGTAGATCAGCTGCGACAGGTCTTCGATGGAGTAAATATCGTGGTGCGGCGCAGGCGACAGTGCGTCTGTGCCTGCCGGTATCATCCGGGTCCTCGACACGTCCTCGCTGACCTTCTCGCCCGGCAGGTGGCCGCCGATGCCCGGCTTGGCGCCCTGTCCGATCTTGATCTCGACGGCGGCTCCGGCGTTCAGGTAATCCTCGTGGACGCCGAACCGGCCCGAAGCGCACTGTACGATGACGTGGTCGCCGTACTTGTAGAACTCCCGGTGCAGGCCGCCTTCGCCCGTGTTCATGAAGGTGCCGCAGCGCTCGGCCGCCATCATCAGCGACTGGTGCACGGGATGGCTGACCGCGCCGTAGGACATGCCGCCGAACACGACGGGGAAGTCCAGCTTCAGGTTCGGCGCCAGTTCCGTCTTGAGCTTGATGATGCCGTCATCCATATCGAACTCCAGCCGGTCCGGCTTGCGGCCGATGTACGTCCGCAGCTCCATGGGCTCCCGCAGCGGGTCGATGGACGGGTTGGTGACCTGGCAGGCGTCGATGAGTATGTTGTCCCAGAGGACCGGGTAGTCCTGGTCGCAGCCCATGGCCGTGAGCAGGATGCCTCCTGTCTCTGCCTGTTTCAGGATGTTCTTGCGGTGAATGTCCGTAAAGTTGGCATTCGCTTTGTAGGCGAGCGAGTTATCCTTGACACGGATTGCGTGCTTCGGGCACATGGTGACGCACCGGTGGCACGCCACGCACTTACCGTCGTCCGGGACGATGGCGTCGTATTCCTTGCTGTATGTGAGCGCCTCGAAGCCGCATTCCGTGGTACAGCGTTTGCACCGGACGCACTTGCGCTCGTTGATGTCGACCGTGAATTCCGGGGGGACCTGCGTAGCCATTACTCTACCCCCTCGTCAAGCAGTCCGATAGTCGGTACGCCGGCCTTAGGCGCCCAGACTTTCTCGGGCTCCGGCTCGATGATCCTGATGCCCGCCTCTTCCGAGGCCATGTACATGTAGTCGCCCTTCTCGGCGGCGATCATGGGGCGCAGCTTGATGCGGTCGTTCAGGCCGATCATGCCCCTGGTAAAGCCCACCAGGATGGAGAACGGGCCGTTCATCAGCGCGCTGCCGTACACAGTCCGTATAGCCGTGTATGCTTTACGCTGCTGCTCCGGCATGGCGTCGATGTCCTTCCAGAACGGCGGGGCCAGTGCAGCGGTCGCGATCTGGATCGGCAGCTTGTGTCTCCGGACCATCAGGTCGAATAAATAGGCGATGACCTCCGTGTCGGTCATCAGCTCCATCTTGTAGCCGAACATCTCAAGGTAGCGCTTATTGATGCCGTACGAGGATATCTCGCCGTTGTGCACGACCGACCAGTCGAGCAGCGTCATCGGGTGTGCGCCGCCCCACCAGCCGGGCGTATTGGTCGGGAACCGGCCGTGCGAGGTCCAGAGATACGCGTTGTAGTCTTCCAGCTTGAAGAACTTCGCGATGTCCTCCGGGTAGCCCACGCCCTTGAACCCGCCCATGTTCTTGCCGCTGGACGAGATGAACGCGCCGGCGATGTTCGAGTTGATGTGCATGACCTGCCGGACCACGTAGTCCTCTTCGGCGCCGGCGACATCCTCCAGCTTCCCCTCGCCTACCTTGACGAAATAGCGCCAGAGGACAGGCGGCCTGTGGATGCCGTCGACCTTCGCCGTGGGGATTTTTTCGTCGTGCTCCACGGTGAAATGCTGGTTGACATAGCACTCGAACTGGTTCTTGCTTTCCTCGTCGTCGAGCATCACGTGGAACGCATAATAGTCTTTATATTTAGGGTAAATGCCGTATGCGGCGAAGCCTCCGCCCAGCCCGTTGGACCGGTCGTGCATCAGGGCTATGGACTTGATGATTCTACGCCCGTCGATGCGCTTCCCCTTCCGGTTCAGGATGCCCGAAATGGCACACCCCGACGGTATGTGTTCGAGATCGCGCTGGTACTTCAAGGCCGATCCCTCACCGAACAGCGGTCCTGCTGGCTGCAAGTAGTCCTCATACAGTGTTCAACTCTTTTCCGGCTTCACCTATATAAATGCCGATGGTAGGCAAGATTATGTCCTATTCATATATTTAAAGTTTCCTGATAACAGGCTATGCACGTGAAGCCTGGAAACCGGAAACTTTTTTTAGTTCGTAACCATACGAAATTAATTAGACAGGATTATGAAACGGAAGATAATCAGCATCGACGAAAATAAATGCACGGGATGCGGGCAGTGTATCCCGGACTGCCCGGAGGGAGCCATTCAGCTCATCGATGGTAAGGCGCGGCTCATAAGCGACCTGTTCTGCGACGGTCTGGGCGCCTGTATCGGGACCTGCCCCGAGGGCGCGATCTGTGTCATCGAGCGTGAAGCCGCCCCTTACGATGAAAAGACGGTTATGGAGAACATCGTACGACAGGGCGCACCCGTAATCAAAGCCCATCTCGAACACCTTGCCGGCCATGGGCAGACTGATCTGTATAACGAGGCGATTGAATACCTGAAGGAGCACAAAATCAATATTCCCGGCAACGTGCATGCCGGTGGTCTGCCGCTTCATGCACCGCATGGGGCATGCCCTGGGTCCATGGCTAAGAGCATTACCAGAAAAAGATCCGACCCCGGCCGGCGGCCATCCGAAACGGCCGAATCCGAGCTTCGACAGTGGCCGGTACAGCTCAAGCTCCTGAACCCGGCAGCCCCCTGTTTTGACAATGCCGATCTTCTAATTTCGGCGGACTGTGTCCCGTTCGCCTGTGCCGGGTTCCATGCGGAGCTCCTCCGCGATAAGATTGTGATCATCTTCTGCCCGAAGCTGGATTCGGACATTGAAGGTTATGTCACGAAGCTGGCCGAGATCTTCTCAAGACATACGATCAAATCGATCACGGTCGCCCACATGGAAGTCCCCTGCTGCAGCGGCGTGCGCCATGTCGTGGACCGGGCGCTGGAACGGTCGGCAAAGAAAATCCCTGTGAGTGAGAAGACGATTACAATACAGGGTGAAATAGAGTAAAATTGGATTTTTTAATCATTACCGGAATGATGTTTACGCTGAGCCGGTGGATTAACACGAAGGCCACAAAGGCCACAAAGTACACAACGTTCTATACAGGAAGAGGCTACCGTAGTCCTTTCTATTAAAATACTTCGTGGCCATTGTGGCCATTGTGGCCTTCGTGTTAATCCACCGGCTCAGCCTGTACAAGAATGAATGACTATAAAATAAAATGAGAAAAAGAGATATGATCCCGTAGGGCAGCGGGGATTATATCTCTTCCTCTTTCTTCTCGGATACCAGCCGGGCCACGGCCATGACCTTATCTTCAGGCTTGAGCTTGATGATGTGCACGCCCTGGGTGTTGCGGCCGATCTCCGGTATTTCCGACGCCTTGATGCGTATCATGATGGCGTCCTTTGTCGCGACGACGATCTGGTGATCGGTTGTAATGCCGATGACCGACACGACCGGGCCGTTGCGGAGCGTCGTCTTGATGTTGATGATGCCCTGGGTGCCCCGGTGGGTCATGCCGTACTCCGAGATGGGGGTGCGCTTGCCGAACCCGTTCTCGCAGATGGTGAGCACGCACTGCTCCGGGTCCACGATCTCCATGCCGATCACTTTGTCGTTCTCGGTGAGCCGTATGCCGATGACGCCCTGCGCCGGGCGTCCCATTTCCCGGACCTCCTTCTCGGAGAACCGGTTGCTCTTGCCGTTACGGGTGGCGATGAGGATTTCCTGCTCCCCGCTGGTCAGCTTCACCGCGATCAGCTCGTCGCCTTCCGAGAGCCCTATCGCGATGATGCCGCTGCTGCGGATGCTCTGGTAGGCGGATAGCACTGTCTTCTTGACCGTGCCTTCCCTGGTACACATGACCAGGAAGTGCTGGTCGTCGAACGCCTTGATCGGTATCGAGGCGTTGATCTGCTCGCCGGGCTCGATGTTGATCAGGTTTATGATCGCCTTGCCGCGGGTCTGCCGGGTTGCTGCCGGCGGTATCTCGTAGACCTTGAGCGCATATGCCTTGCCCTTGTTCGAGAAGAACAGCATGGTGTCGTGCGTGGATGCCACGAAGACGTCGATTACATAGTCTTCTTCCTTGGTCTCCATGCCCATGATGCCCACGCCGCCCCTGCGCTGGGTGCGGTACGTGTCCACCGGCATCCGCTTGATATAGCCGGTGTTCGTGATCGAGACGACCACGTTCTCCACGGGGATCAGGTCCTCGTCGACGATGTCGCCGGCGGAGTCCATTATGATCGTCCGTCTCTTGTCGCCGTACTTCTCCTTGAGCGCGAGAAGCTCGCTCTTGATGATGTCAAGCACCATCTGCGGGCTCTGCAGCACCTGGAGCAGGTGCTCGATCTCCTTGAGGAGGCCGGTCCGCTCGTCCTCGATCTTTTGCCGCTCGAGGCCTGTCAGGCGCCCGAGGCGCATGTCGATGATTGCCTTCGCCTGCTCTTCAGAAAGTCCGAACCGCCCCATGAGCGCGGGCCGGGCCTCGTCTGCGTTCTTCGAACCGCGGATGAGTCGTATGACCTCGTCGATGTTGTCCTGTGCGATCAGCAGGCCGGCCAGTATGTGCTCGCGCTCCTGCGCCTTCTTCAGCTCGAACTGGCTGCGCCTGGTGACGACTTCCTGCCTGTGCTTGATGAAATAGCCGATGGTGTCCTTGAGGTTGAGCGTCATCGGCACGTTGTCGACCAGCGAGAGATTGTTCACGCCGAAGGTCGTCTCCAGCTGGGTGTGCTTGAACAGCTGGTTCAGCACCACATTGGCGTTGGCGGCCTTTTTCAGCTCGATGACGATCCGCATGCCTTCCCGGTCGGACTCGTCGCGCAAATCGGAGATCCCTTCGATCCTCTTGTCCTTGACCAGTTCCGCGATCGTCTCAATGAGCTTGGCCTTGTTCACCATGTAGGGGATTTCCGTGGCCAGTATGACATTCCTGCCGCCCTCCTCGACGATCTCCGTCTTAGCCCGCTGCCGGATGCTGCCCCGGCCGGTGAGGTATGCCTCTTTGATGCCGTCCTTGCCGTAGATGAAAGCTCCTGTCGGGAAATCAGGCCCCTTGATATAGTTCAGTAGCTCAATGGGCTCCAACGCCGGGTTGTCGATCAGTGCCACCGTCCCGTCCACGACCTCGCCGAGGTTATGTGGCGGGATGTTCGTGGCCATGCCAACGGCAATGCCCGAAGAGCCGTTGATCAGCAGGTTCGGCAGCTTCGCCGGGAGCACGGTGGGCTCTTTCAGCGTCTCGTCGAAGTTCGGGACGAAGTCGACCGTTTCCTTGTCGAGGTCCGCCAGCAGTTCCTCGGCGATCTCCTCCATGCGGACTTCGGTGTAACGCATGTGGGCGGCGCTGTCGCCGTCCACGCTGCCGAAATTGCCCTGGCCGTCCACCAGCGGGTAGCGGAGCGAGAAGTCCTGCGCCATCCTCACGATGGTATCGTAGATCGCCGCATCGCCGTGGGGATGGTACTTACCCATGACGTCGCCCACCACTCTCGCGCTCTTCTTGTAGGGCTTATCGTGGGTGTTGCCCAGTTCGTACATGCCGTACAGGCAGCGGCGGTGCACCGGCTTCAGGCCGTCCCGTACGTCGGGCAGCGCCCGGCCGACAATGACGCTCATGGAATAGTCGATGTAGGAGCGCTTCATCTCCTCGTCGATTTTGGTCGGTACGACCGTCTCGTGTTTCTGTTGTTGTTTCTCTTCGGCCATCGTCTCACACATCCAGGTTATGTACGAACTTGGCGTTCTTCACGATGAAGTCCCGGCGTGGCTCGACCTTGTCACCCATCAGCAGGGTAAAGATACGATCCGCCTCGATCGCGTCGTCCATCGTCACCTGCAGCACGGTACGCTGCGCAGGGTCCATGGTGGTCGACCATAATTGCTCCGGGTTCATCTCACCCAGGCCTTTGTATCGCTGGATGCCGGCCCCCGTCCTGCCCATCTGCTCGAGCGTCTCGGCCAGCTGGGCCTCGTTGTACACGTACTTCTCGTCCTTGCCCTTCTTGACCCTGAACAGGGGCGGCTGGGCGATATACACGTACCCTGCCTCGACCAGCGGCCTCATGTAGCGGAAGAAGAACGTCAGGAGCAGCGTGCGAATGTGCGCGCCGTCGACGTCGGCATCGGTCATCAGGATAATCTTGTGGTAACGGGCCTTGTCGAGGGCGAAATCCTCGCCTACGCCTGTGCCGAACGCCGTAATCAGGTTCCTGATCTCTTCGCTCTGCAGGATCTTGTTAAGCCTCGCCTTCTCGACGTTCAATATCTTGCCGCGTAGCGGGAGGATCGCCTGGTTCCGGCGATCGCGGCCCTGCTTGGCCGAGCCGCCTGCCGAGTCGCCCTCCACGATGTAGATCTCGCACTTGCTGGCGTCCCGCTCCTGGCAGTCTGCCAGCTTGCCGGGCAGTGTAGAGCCTTCCAGTGCCGATTTACGGCGGGTCAGCTCTCTCGCCTTCCGTGCTGCTTCCCTGGCCTGGAACGCCATTACCGTCTTGTCGATGATCTTTCTCGCGTCGGAGGGGTTCTCCTCCAGGTAGTCGTTAAGGCCGTCGGCGACCAGCGTCTCGACGATGCCTTTCACATCACTGTTGCCCAGCTTGGTCTTCGTCTGGCCTTCGAACTGGGGATTGGTTAGCTTGACGCTGATGATGGCGGTCAGCCCCTCGCGGATATCTTCGCCGGACAGGACCATTTCGCCCTTGATCAGGTTGTTCTTCTTTGCGTAATCGTTGACGGAGCGGGTCAGCGCCGCGCGGAAGCCGCTCAGGTGGGTGCCGCCCTCGTGAGTGTTGATGTTGTTGGCGAAGGCCAGGACGACCTCACTGTAGCCATCGTTGTATTGCATGGCGATCTCGACCCTGGTCGTGTCCTTCTCCCGCTCGAAATAGATCGGGTGCGGGTGCAGCACGTTCTTGCCCTCGTTCAGGTAATCGATGAACTGGACGACGCCGCCCTCGTAGTGGAACTGCTCGCTTTTGTTGGCCTTTTTGTCTGTCAGCGTAATCTTGATGCCTTTGTTCAGGTACGCCAGTTCGCGCAGCCTGTTGGCCAGGATGTCATACTGGAACTCGAGCGTCTCGAAAATGGCGTTATCCGGCATGAACGTGGTCTTCGTGCCGGTGTGGACTGACTCGCCGACGACCTTCACTTCCTCTACGGGCTTTCCTCGCTCGTAGCGCTGGAAGTAGACCTTTCCGTTCCTGCTGACCTCGACATCGAGATACCTCGAGAGCGCGTTGACGACTGATACGCCCACGCCGTGCAGGCCGCCGGACACCTTGTAGGTCCGGTTGTCGAACTTGCCGCCCGCATGGAGCATCGTCATGACGATTTCCAGCGCAGGCTTCTTGTACTTCTCGTGCATCTCGACCGGGATGCCTCTGCCGTCGTCAGTGACGGTAACGCTGCCGTTCTCGTTGATCGATACTTCTATGTTATTGCAATAGCCGGCCAGCGCCTCGTCGATGCTGTTGTCGACGACCTCGTAGACCAGGTGATGCAGGCCCTTGTAATCGGTAGAGCCGATGTACATGCTGGGCCTTTTCCTCACGGCCTCAAGGCCTTCGAGCACCTGAATGCTCGAGGCATCGTACGTTTGAGGTGTTTGAGCCGGATTTTCGTTAGACATTGTGTACTATACCTCGCGATGAATTTTTTTAAAAATTTCCTGAATTGATATGATGTAAATACGCATAAACGGTCTACGACCTGTTTACGGCTTCGTAATACTCACCAGGATTAATTGTCATGCATGGAATATATATTTAGTGCTTTCATCGATAAAAAATTCGATTACGTGGCTAATACGAATAAAATGAGATGATTTATATAATAATATTTCCGATAACTTTTTCATTCATGCGCTGACCTATATGATGAGCGTAAAGATGAGACTCGATGAATACCTCGTTTCCGAAGGCTATATCGCCTCCCGCAGCCGCGCCCAGCGCTATATCGAGCGCGGGCTGGTTAAGGTGAACGGCGTCGTGGCGACCAAGCAGTCCAAAAAGGTGGCGCCCGGCAGCCACATTGAGATATCCGAGGCAGACCAGCCCGAGGGCTATTTCAAGCTGAAAGGCATCCAGGAGCAGTCGGGGCTGATTCGTCCCGGCGACGCGGTCCTGGATATCGGCTCCAGCGCAGGGGGATTTCTCATTTTCGCGTCCGCCATAGCCTCCCGGGTCGTCGGCATCGAGTACAGCGAAGAGTTCCGGCCGCAACTCGCGCACGTCGTCGCAGATCATCCCAACGTCAGCGTCGTCTTCGGGGACGCCTTCAACATGGACCTGTCGCAACTCGGTTCGGGCTTCGACGTGATCCTCAACGACATGACCGTCGAGCCGTCCGCGTCTGTCGAGATCACAGCCCGTTTCCTGCCGCTGCTGAATGAAGGCGGCCGGGTCATGCAGGTGTTAAAACTGGATAAAATTACGGACGTCGAGCCGTTTTTGATGTTAATCGAAAGTAAGGGTCTGAAAATCGCGAAAGTGATACGGCCCGAAAAGAAAGAAGCTTATGTCGTTGTTATTAAATAAAATGCCGGGCAATGCCCGGTCCCGCGGGCGCGCGCGGGCAGCCACGAGGGCTATGTGTTATTGCGAGAGGCTGGCTTTCGTTGTGCCCTCACATACAACACTTAACCGAAGATAGCGCCCATGCCTTCCGCGGCTTCGTCCTGTTCCCTGTGGATGGCGTCGACGACGGCTTTCTCCTCGTCGCCGGAGAGCTTCGTCATCTCGATCTTGGACTCGGCGATCTTATCCTGGGCCATCTTGAACTTGTCCGGGTTATCCGCAGTGATGTACAGGTAATAGCCAGTCTTGCGCTGGGTGCCCATCAGCTTCGCCTCACGGTCAGTGGGCCCTAGCCGCTTGAAAAACTCGTCGGATAGGAGGGTCTCAACGTCTTTCTTGTTCTTGTCCTCGTAGTAATAGACTGCTTCCATTGTGTCACACCTTGACTAATAGCCTAATTGCGCAAGCGCTTAATATAATTTCGCACGGAGGGACGGATGCTACTGCTTCGTTTGAACCCTCTATGGCCTGCATATTAACATAATTTATAGTGCTTCCTGATCTTGCTGATCTCTTCCCCTGTGTACTCGATCATGTCCATGTCATTCTCGCCCAGCCCGGCCTTTTTGGCGAGCTGCAGGTACAATACCTCTTCCGGCGCCAGGCCCATCAGGAAAGAGCCGACGGCGTCCGTGGCCACGAAGTCTTCGCCTGCGATGATCACGTTCGAGTCGATGGGGTCGCAGGC
Source organism: uncultured Methanocellaceae archaeon (assembly GCA_963769045.1). Taxonomy (GTDB): domain Archaea; phylum Halobacteriota; class Methanocellia; order Methanocellales; family Methanocellaceae; genus Methanocella_A. The sequence goes on along the minus strand of CAVYKK010000026.1, from coordinate 159,822 downwards.
CAGCTCGTGGCGCTGGCAGCCCAGGATGCCGTCGATAACAGTCAGTTCCGGGCCGAAGACGCGGTTGAGGTCCACGATCTTCTGGGCCAGGTCGTCGTGCATGATGCCCTTGGGAAGGATGCCGCCCATCATGTTCTTCATGGACAGCGTCGACAGCGACCAGCAGTGCACCTTCAGCTTGGGCACCGACAGGATACAGTCGTAGTCCACGAAGGAGCGGGCCACTTTGACCGTCTTCAATGACCGGCCGCCCTCGATAGCCACGTCCACATGGGGCTCGGAGTTCAGGTCAATAAGCTTGACCCCATAGCCCTTGAGCTCATCGATCAGGCCGCTGGTGCGGAACGTCTCCATGGTGTTCACGCTGGCCATGCCCCCCTCGCCTACCGCAAACTCCCGGTTGCTCCACCCGCGCTCCAGCAGGTATTCTACGATACCCCGGACCACGCGCGGGTCAGTGGTCACGCCGGTGGACGGGTGGCTGCCGTTGACGTAGTTCGGCTTTATCAATACACGCTGGTACCTGCCCAGGATATCGGGGGCATGCACCTGGTCAAGGGCGATCTTCGGCCCGTTGAGGGGGTCAGTAGTGCTGACGATGGAGACTAACGTGCTCTTCTTCAAGCGGTTCACCAGGGGTATTCTATCTATAATATGTACAATATAATTAAAAATATTATCGACATGATCGCCAGAAACCGCCAGCGGCACTGACGGCTAAACGGCCTTACGGCCCCGTGATAAAAATAGCTAAAAACATTAAAGGCTTCACTTTGGGAGCACAGGCAGATTCTTACAAGCCGCGGCGATCTTTTTGCTCAACTCCCGGTCAAGGACGATCTCGACGGAGATGTCGCGTTTTGTCTTCTTCTTGCTGTTGGCCACCTCGTTCAGCGCGCTGATGACCAGCCCGCCGTTGTCCACCGATACATCGAAGTCCGCGCTGGGAGGCATTTCCAGCTTGCTGCTGTAGTCGACCGACGTCTCGCCGTCGACCGTTGTCTTTGTGCTAACAGATATTTTCAGCTAAACCACCGCACATAAAAAGGCGATTGGGTAATAATTATTTTTTGCTCTTTTGCTATGCGTACGCGCGCGAGGGGCTGCGGGGCGATGGCATGGGCTTGTAGACGAGCAATCGCCGCATGCCAGCAGTCGGGCTTGGTATTGATATCTATTAAGGCTTAGTGTACAGGGGGGACTTTTTGGGAAAAAGTCCCCCCCTTGCACCCCTTCAAAAACGATCCTTTAAACGGTGCCTTCGGCACATGTGTTTGGTGTCGAGACCCAGGGAACTTTTTTAGAAAGTTCCCGGGAGCCTTCAAAAATCCTATGCGCCGGTCGGGGATCGAACCCGAGTTTATGGCTTGGCAAGCCATAGTGATAACCACTACACTACCGGCGCATCGCGCAGAACCCTAATTGTGCTGATGACATATAATATTTTCGCCCCGACAAGGCGCAGCAGCCTGCCGGGGTAATAAAGAAACGCGCCCGGCAGACGGGCCTATATGCTTTTTCTCTTGTTCTTCATGCCCCCGCCCCGTGGGGAGGCCATCGCTGGCGTCTCGTTCACGCTGAAGGCCCATTTTAGCATGAAGGGGGTGAGGACCGAGGTCACGATGATGAGCATGCCCAGCACCGAGAAGATGGCAGGAGTGATCAGCGGCATGCCAGCCGTGAACATGACCATGGCGCCAATCTGGGCGATGACAAGCGTATCTTCCCCTACACAGATAGCCGAACATCCGATCTTGCGGGCGTCCTTGAGCTTGAAGCCGCCTGCGTAGGCGCAGCCAATGATCGCACCGAAGTACTTGAAGATGATAACGGTGACCAGCAGCAGGACGAACAGGATAAGGTAATAGGGAATGCCGATGCCGGCGGGCAGTTGTAGTGCCGCGCCGCCCAGGATGGCCCCGAAGTCCATCTGCAGGCCTGTGAAGGCGAAGAAGATGGGGATGAACAGGCCGTAGCCGACAGCCTTGATCTTCGGCATGATCACGGTCTCGCTGAACGGAGACCCGGCAAGGATGGCCCCGGCAAGGAATGCCCCGATGACGGCGGTGAGCTCGAGCCAGTCGCTCAGGGCTGCTACGGCGAACAGGATGATCAGCGATAGTGTGATGATCGACTGGTCTTCGCTCGTGCGCCTGGAGATGCCCAGCAGCCAGTTGGCGACGGCGCCGCCGAACTTGATGACGAAGATCATGAAGCCGATGACAAGCATCAGGAGCGTGAATGCCTTCGACCCGATCACGGGGAGGAACTGGCCCAGGTCCAGGGAGCCGCCGGCCTCGGTAATGCTGGTATAGGCCTGCAGCACCGAGAGGAACACGGCCAGCAGGACGATGGAGAAGATGCCGTCGGTGACCTCGACGGCGACGAGGGTCTTGAATACGTTCGAGAACCGGTCGCCTATCTCGCTTAAATAACGGAAGCCGATGACGGTGGACGTCGATGTGAGCGCCACGCCCACGATGCACGCCTGCGCGATCGAGAAGTACAGTTCCTGGCCCATGGCCAGGTCGATGACCAGTGTGGCAGCCGTGGCCCCGATGAAGACGAGCGAGGCGCCTATGAGTGTGATGGCGGAGGCGCTGCGGGCGTTATTCTTGATAATCGTCTCCACGTTGATCGAGAGTCCCATGATGAACATCATGAACATGACGCCGAGGCTGGCCAGCACCTCGAGGTTTTCCCAGTTGACCAGGTTGGCCTCCGAGGGGGTGATCAGCCCCAGTGCCATCGGGCCCAGCAGTATGCCGACGAGTAGCTCGCCGATGATCGACGGGAACCCGAGCCGTTCGGCGATCATGCCCAGCACCTTGCCAAGCCCCAGGATCAGCAGTATCCATAATAACAAAGTACTGTCTAACACTTTTTATTGCTCCATCCATCCCATTATCGGCAAATGACTCGCCGATTCCCCTGATATCAGAGATACCACTCTCTGTGCTTTGAGTATGAATAATATCTCTCTCTATTTGTACTTGTCTGTATTTATGGGGGCGCAAGGCTCATGAACGCCTGACTCTGACGGGGGCAATGGTGATCGGTGCCGGCCATGCCGGCCATGGCGACCGGACAGTAACAGCGCGCCGGCACGTAGCGACTGCTAAGGGAATGAAAATAAAAAAGAGGCATTTTTTAGATCAGCAGCATCGCCGGAAGCAGTACCCTGCCGCCGAAGAGGATCACCAGCACTGCCAGGATCACGAAGATAATAACCAGCCACTTGGCGATCTCCATGCTGAAACCTGCGATACCCCTGGCCCCGAGGACGTACGCTACCAGCGCCAGGACTAAAAACACCACGGCTAACCAAATAAGACCATCCATTGTATCACCAACTTTAATGTATCATACCATTTTTATAAATATAAACATTCATTACATTTTAGGCTAAATAGGGTAGAAAAAACCGTATTAATACCTAATTTTACAGTAACATCGTGTATTAACCATGTAATTTTAAATCAAGTGATTAATTAGGGTTTATTTGCTGTATAAAAGCAAGCAGAAGGCTTTAACCCTATACCGTAAAATTGTCGGAGGAACTCTGAGGTGACCATGGCAGGAGACTACATACGCAGCATGTGCGGATTCAACACGAACGTCCGATTATTCCTGGCGCAGACGTTCATCACCGGGATATACGCCGGCATCTATGGCGTAGTGTTCAATCTGTACGTGCTCCGCATGGGTTTCGATACCGGCTTTCTCGGCCTGCTGCTCTCGGTAACGCTGCTCGCGTCCGCGCTTGCTTCGATCCCGGCAGGCATGCTCTGCGACCGGTTCAACCATAAGGCGATCCTGGTCATCTTCGGCCTCCTGTCCATCGTGACCATGCTGCCGCTGTTCGTCTCCTCTTCCCCTGCCGTGCTGCTGGTTTCCGCAGCCGTCAGCGGCATCTTCAGCCAGATCAGCCTCGTGTGTGCCACGCCGTTCCTCACAGAGAACTGCGAGAAGGGCGTGATGACCCATGTCTTCAGCGCCAGCGCGGCACTGTCGTGGGCCGCGTCCGTGCTCGGCTTCGTCGTCGGGGGCGTATTGCCATACCTGTGGCCGTACCTGCCTGTCTCGGGCGACAAGTACCGGCTCACGATGATATTCTCGCTGATGCTGCTCGCCATCGGCTGGACGATGCTGCTGTTCCTCAAAGGGAACAAGCATGCCGTCCGTCAAAGCAGCCGCCCGCCGATCAACCTGAGGCCTTCGCCAGTCGTATGGAAATTCATGCTGATCAGCGTCATCATCGGCGCCGGCTCGGGGATGATCGTGCCGTACTTTAACGTCTATTTCACTCAGATCGTGCACGCCAGCGTTTTCGGCACAGGCCTCGTCTTCGCTGTCGCCAGCATGTTCATGGTGGCCGGTTTCCTCGCGATACCGTGGCTCTCCGCGAAGGTCGGCCGGGCCAGGTCAGCCGTCGTGACTCAGATCGCCTCGCTGCCATTCCTGATACTGCTGGCGATCACAAGCAGTTTCCTCATCGCGTCCGTCGCCTACGTCATGCGTATGTTCCTGATGAACATAGCCGCTCCGGCGACTACGAGCCTGCAGATGGAAGTCATCCGGCCGGAGGAGCGCGGATATGCGGTCGGGCTCATGTCCATGGGCCAGAGCTTCGCGATCGCCGCCAGCACTTATGCGGGCGGGCTGCTGATGGCCGGCAATAACTACACGCTGCCTTTTACGATCACCTGTCTGGCCTACATCATAGCAGCCGGACTGATGTACTATTACTTCGGCCGTGAAGAAGGACAGTCATGGCCTGCGGCCACGCCGGTATCCCGGCAGCTGCTTCACACGCCTCCCAGGCCGGCCGAAACGGGAGAATGAGCCGGCTTCGCCTTGCTTTTCTGTCACGGTTACCCTGCAATCGGCAAGCAGGGGAGTCAATGGGGTCTTACGGCAGGCAGAAGGTTTTAAACTTGCATGCTGACACCTGCTATTCTAGCACAGACGAGGGATGGAAATAATTAAGAGTTACATTCGTGCGTTGTCCGGCTTCAACATCAATATCAAGCTGCTGCTGCTGCGCACGATCATCATGGGCCTCTATGCCGGCATTTACGGGATCATCTTCAACCTGTACATCCTGGACATGGGCTACCGCACAGACTTTTTAGGGCTGCTGCTCTCGGTCTCGCTGCTCACCTCCTCTGCCATGTCCATCCCGGCAGGCATCTTATGCGATCGGTTCGACCGGAGGAAGATGATGCTGGTTTCCAGCGCTCTCTCCGTCGCAGCCATAGTGCCGATCTTCATTATGCATTCCCCGTACGCGCTGCTCCTGTTCAGCGCCCTGTACGGCGTGTTCAGCTCCATCAGCGCGGTGTGTCTCACGCCGGTGCTGGCCGAGAACTGTGGTAACGAGACAGTCCACGTCTTCAGCATGAACGCGTCGCTGGGCTGGATCGCATCGGTCCTGGGATGTGCGATGGGGGGCATCCTGCCGGGCCTGTGTGCGGGATACTTCGCATCGGGGAACAGCTACCAGCTTACCCTGCTGTCGTCGCTGGTGCTGCTCATGGGAGGCTGTATCCTCCTCGCGTTGATGAAGGCCGGCAAGTCCTGCCCGATCCGCACAGGACACAAGCGTAAGCCCTTTTCACTAAAGGACCTGCGTCCGTCCGGGATGGTGCTCAAGTTCACGCTGACCAGCGTCACCTTCGGGGTAGCCTCGGGTATGATCGTTCCGTACTTCAACATCTACTTCATGAAGGTGATTAACATGGGCGTGCTCGAGATCGGGCTGACCTCGGCAGCTGCCGGGGCCTTCATGGTGGTCGGCTTCATCCTGACGCCCTATCTGACCTCGAAGATCGGAAAGGTGCGCTGCGCGGTTGTGTCAAAGATAATATCCGCGCCGTTCCTTCTCCTCATGGCAATTACGACCGACTTTGCGCTGGTCGCCATCGGATATGTCGCTTACATGTTCCTGATCAATATGGCCGGGCCTGCGACTACCAGTTTCCAGATGGAGCAGATACGCCCCCATGAACAGGGATTTGCGGTCGGGCTGATGTCCACCGGGAGCTGTCTTGCGGTATCGGCGAGCTCCTTCATCAGCGGCGTCCTGATCGCCAACGGCAATTTCATGATACCCTTCCTGCTCACCTGTGCCGGTTACCTCGTCACCGCCGTGCTGCTGTACCATTACTTCAAGGATGTCGAGCAGCTGCCGGGGCGCTACCGCCTGTCGACACCCATTCCGAAAAACGCGCCTGCCATCATAGTGAAAAGCTGGACCCAGAAAAGCGCCACCCATGTTCGGTCCCTTTCTGCAGACTACATGGACGGCGGCAGCCGGTTCATGGACCCCTGACACGCCAGGCAGCCGGAAATCCGGGGCATATCACGATAAAACCGGCACATTGAAGGCTGTCGTGGCAGCCGGGCCATGAAATGCGCCCGTTCACCGATATCCACCGCCTGTTGACGGGTATTAGCGGTCAATTCTGCTAATTTTTTTCAATTTGGCCGTTCCGTGTGCTAAAAACACAAAACATGTTAATCTACGTTATTCGTGAATCTTAAATCGGTGGGGCGATTCTTGATACAGGATTACGTGCGGACGATGATGCGGTCTACGTTGAACGCCCGGATATACCTTGCCTATACGTTTCTCCTGTCGCTGTACGTCGGCATCTCCAACGTGATCTTCAACCTCTACATCCTCAAGCTCGGGTACGACGAGCAGTCCATCGGTCTCCTCATCTCCGTCTCGCTGATTGCCACCGGCCTGTTCGCCTTCCCGGCGGCACGATGCTGCGACCGGATGGGCAGCCGCATGTGCCTGGTGACGTCGGGGCTGCTCACCGCCGTCTCGATGTACCTTCTCTATACCGTGACATCCATGGAGCTGCTGCTGGCGCTGAGCGTGCTGAACGGCTTATTCGCGACCATTCCCACCGTCATCGGCGTGCCCTTTCTGATGGAGAACAGCACGCCGGAAGACCGCCTTCATATCTTCAGTCTCAACTTCGGCATCTTCGTCTTCGCCACCGTCATCGGCACGTCGTTTGGCGGCTATCTGCCACAGGTATGCGCCATGTTCTTCGGGATGGGCGAGATGAGCGTGGAAGCTTACAGGTACACGCTCATGGTTTCCCTCGCGGTAGCTGCGTTATCCGTAGTCCCGCTGATCTTTATCAGGGAGAAGAAACGGATATGCGCGGTCCAGACCGATACCCGGGCGTTCCTCCGCAAGCTCGCCGAGTCAAAGACGATCCGGCAGCTCGTGGTCATCAGCTGCCTGATCGGCACAGGGGCGGGCCTGATCGTGCCCTTCTTCAACGTGTACTTCAACAAGATACTGCAGGCAGGCCCGGACCAGATCGGCATTATCTTTTCAGTGGCACAGGCATCGATGGTCGTAGGGGCTGCAGCCGTACCCTATATCGCCGCCCGGTTCGGCAAGGTGAAGACAATCTCAATGACATATCTCATATCGCTGCCGTTCCTGCTGATGCTCGCATTCACCACAAACCTTTACCTGGCGGGCGGGGCCTATATCCTGCGGATGCTCTTCATGAACATATCGTCGCCGGTCAGCAACAGCTTCTCGATGGAGATCGTGCACCGGGACGAGCGGGCGTCGGTGTCCAGCCTGACCTCGACGGCAAACTGTTTTGCCCTTGCCACAGGCTCTTTCATCGCCGGCGTGCTCATGTCATGGGGCGTGCAGACGATGCCCTACCTGGCTGCATGCGGGTTCTACACAATCGCAGCTGTCATGTATTACAGGTTCTTCCGGGGCCACGAGACCCGGCTGGCACAGGGCGAAGGGCAGGCGACTGTCGAGGTCGAGACATCGGCCTGACGCCGAGACGTCAGGCTGACGACAGGTTCAGCATCCATGCCGGAGTAAGCTCGATGGAGCGGTTCAGCATTGCATCGCTACTGTCAACGCGCGACTGGCCTTCCTCGAACAGGGCGGACGCTTTATCTGTGTCGTTCTGCTCCAGCGCGATAGCCGTGTTCATAAAGCAGTCGGAGGCCAGGCTAAGGTTAAATGTGCAGTCCCGGAGGCTGTCGCCGAACTCTTTGTCCTGCGGGCTACTGGCGTACCGTGCCATCTGGCCGTAGCTGTTGGCCGCCGCATTGTACTCCCAGCTTGCATTCGCATAGTACGCGATGGTCTGGCGCAAATCGTCGTTCTCCCATGCTAAAGTGCCGTTGTTGAAATAGTCCTGTGCCCATCCGTGATGGTCCATGCCAACGCTGTATGCGTTCAGGTAGGCATCCTGTGCCGGCTGGCTCGTATCGTTGTCCTGCACCGAGCTGGTACACCCGGCCAGTGAGGCCGCCGCGATGACGATGGCGATAGCGAACAGAATGACAGCAGTCATTGTCCTCTGGCTTTCTTCGGTCACGCTTGATTTATATGGCTTATATGTAAAAATGGCTGACCCGCAATTTGAGCGAATGCCGCCCTTCCGGCGTTGATAAATGACGCCGAACGATTTTATATCATCAGTCGCATATATCGAATCCATGCAGAGACGGATAGGCTTTTCCACGTTGTCGCTGTTCATGAGGTCTCCTGCCGAGTGGGCGGACGCCGCCACACGTGACGGTTTCAACGCGCTGGAAATCCTGTGCGAGGGCCCCAACTGGCCGCGGCAGGCGCCGCTGGGCGCCATCGGCGAGTGCCTCGGCGGCAGGGGACTCGAGATTTACATGCATTCCCCGACCATCGACCTGAACCCGGCCAGCCTGAACCGGGGCATCCGCGAGGAGACGGGAAGACAGCTGTGCGAATCGGTTGACATGGCCGTCGCCATCGGCGCACGCTATGTGACCACTCACCCGGGCTTCGTGCACAAGGATATGGTCCGGGCGATATGCTATGAGTATGCGCTGCAGATACTCGGAGAGGCCGCCGATTACGCCCGTTCCCATGGCGTGGTGCTATCCATCGAGAACATGCCCTGCCGGCCGACATATTACTGTCACACCCCGGAGGAGCTGCTGGCTTTCCAGCGTCACTGCGGCTGTGGCATTACCATCGACGTCGGACACGCGATACTCTGCCCTGAGCCTTACGAGTTCCTGAAGATGGACGGGATATCCTATCTGCACGTCAACGACAACCATGGCAGCAAGGACCAGCACCTCTGCCCCGGCGACGGCATACTCGACCTGTGCAAGCTCGACGGACAGGAGCGCATGATCATCGAGCTTGACGACTACCAGAAAGTGCTCCGTGCCCGGCAGGCGATTCTTGGGGCCACAAAGGCTTGAAAAGTAAGCGATTACGCCAAATCAAAGCGCTGTAATGCACTGAAATTCATATTATTTAAAATTAACGTTGTATTTGACATTATTTTTCATTTGGAACTATATTTTTTCACGGTTTAGTATTTTAGGCCCTGTTTGACGACAAAGTTAATATCAGATATTGCAATATGTAGTTTTCAGGCGGGATGGTTCCCGGACAGAGCGAACTGTGGCATGATTGCCGTTCAGTGCGCTTGAGTCCCACGGCCCGCGTCATGTCAGATGATACGCTTTTCCAGTGTAGAAAGGTGAGTGGATGGAGAATGACCGCGCTTTGAGAATGGAAATCATCAACAATTACCTGAACGATACCAGGGAACGTTTCTGCTATGTCAACGAGACTTATTTTGACAAGCGGATCCCGGAAATCATGCTCAGGATCAGCGACCGTCTTTGCAGCCGCATCGGATACGCGCACAGTAATCCCCTCGGCGTCGTCCTTTCCTACCGTTATCTGAGGAAGTACGGGTGGGACGTGATGGACGAGGTCTTTAAACACGAGATCGCCCACATTTACGCTTATCACTTCTACGGTGAACGCGGACACCTCGGCCCGAACTTCCGCAATGCCTGCCGGCTCATGGAGGTATCCCCCACCGCCCGCACGAACGAGCTGTTCGTGGAGCGGGAGAAATGGTACTACCGCTGCCGCAAATGCGGGCAGGTGTTCAGCACGTACCGTCCGTTCAACAGCGTGGAGTACTGCGACTGCGGGAAACGTTCGGACATGACGATGCTGATCAAGGTCACCCCCGAGCAGACGACCTATCCGCTTAACGAGTTCCGGGCCCACGTGAGCCCGAAAATTACGATATACAGGTGCAGGAACTGCGGCCGGGAAGTCATGCGTTACAAACGCTGGTCACAGAAACGGTCCTGCGCTGTCTGCAGCCCGGACCTGTTCGACGAGAGCTGCCTGATGGAACTTATAAAATGAGAGGTCTCAGAGGTTTCTAGAGGTCACAGAGCTCAGCACAGAGGTCACAAAGGTCACAGAGGACGACACAGAGGTTTATTCTAATAACCGGGCTTCCTATTAGCCATTTTCTAAAAACGTCCTCTGTGGCCTCTGTGGCCTCTGTGCTGAGCTCTGTGTCCTCTTGGTACCTCCGTGCACTCTCAACACGTATTTTTTCCGACATACGATTTTAATGGCACAGACCGTTGACACGATCGTATGGATTTTCCATCGGTGGTGCGAAAGTACGGCGAAGACACGACGAAGCTCGCGCTGACCCGGCTCGTGGGGCGGATACGCTACATAATCGATACACGGACGGCATCGGCAGTCGACGGCGTGGTGACACTGACCACAGAGGAACTGCATGCGGATGCAGTCAGCGTCACATGCACGCTGGACGATTTTCCCTTCACCGTCGACGAAAAATGCGCGCTTGTCGATAAGGCGTGGGAGATCATCGGTCCGTGACCTGTGGACCGGACTGCTATGTCTGCCGTTACCAGTCCTGCAGCACGCACATCAGCTGTTTCTGGTAGTCTTCCATGGTGATACTTTTCGACTCGAGCTTCCAGTACAGGTCAATGACCTTGCCGGTGATCGCGACCTGCCTTTTCACGTCCGATAGCTGCTCGCTGCTGTGGTTCAGCCGCTCCAGGACGACGTTCAGCTCTTCCCGCATCCTCTCGTTTTGACCCCCGATTTGTTCCTGAAATTCTGCCATACTTATGATTTTGTAATTACGAGTTTATAAGGATTACCCATCAAACGTCCGGTAAACCGTCAATATATTTGCAACCGATTGAATAGTTTATAATAAATTTGTTCTCGCAAGAGGCGGCTATATTCTGCCCGGAACCCTGTCCGGCCCTGACCGCAAAACTATTTCAGCGAGAATATGCTATCGAATGACGGAGAGAAACGCGGTGAATCCGACGAACACGTTCGAGTGCGCCATGTGCGGGCAGTGCTGTGCCAACCAGGATGTCATCCAGCTTACGTCCTACGAGCTGTATGTCCTGGCCGATTACCTCAAGGTCCCTCCCCTGGAGCTGTTCGAGCGCTGTTGCACCGTCGCCGAGACCAGCCTCAACGCCCAGAAGCACATGTATATCCGTACGGCTGACGGGCGGTGCCCGTTCCTTGACGGACGTTTATGCAGCGTCCACCCGGCGAGACCTTACGCGTGCAGGGCTTACCCCATGCGCACCCCGGAGATCGAAGCCAGCCACATGAAGGACTTCATACGGCACCGGTACCCGATGCTGGAGCAGACGTGCAGCGTCTTCAAGATAGACGACCATGACCTGCTCATCGGCGACACAGGACTGCTCGTCGACCAGGCGATCGCATTTGCGGCTGACGAAATCTACTACAACATGATCATAGACGGCCCCGCCGACCTTTCCATTCCCGCCCGCGTGGCTGTAGAGTTCACGCAGGACGAGGCGACACGGAAAGAAGCAGAGACATTCATCCTTAGCGGCGGTAAGTCGCCCATGTTTCGCGCCATCGGCCGGATGGCTATGACGCTGCAGGCCATCGCCTGGGGCACGACGATCACCCTCATCCGGGAGCCTTCCCGCGTAACTCTTGAGCACGCCACCAAGCCCGGGAACTACGTTCTGGCGTCCACAGATCAGGCCTCCGTCGACGCCGTCAAGTATCTCATTACCAACCCGAGCCTCTACTGCAAGGCGTTCTCCATGGCCTCGGCGCCAGGCAAGATGCTGGTCAGTGCCGCCTACGCTTCCCCCGAACAGGGCCTCGCGGTCGGCTTCCAGCTCGAGCTTGAGGCAGCCTCGATCAAGGAAATGACGTGGGACGGGACCACGCCGCTGTACGTGTTCTTTATTCCAGAGGACGGGTCCGCAGAGCAGGCCGTGGGGCTGACGCTGAACGTCGATCAGCTTTAAGATGCCAGGGAGGCCAAGAGCGCCAAGGTGTTGTTTGGGCTTTCCGGTATGGGGGCCGCCAGGACGCCAAGCCGCCAAGACGCCAAGGTTATTTCGAAACGGGCTTGCAGTTACCTTATTTCTATCTTGGCGTCCTGGCGTCCTGGCGTCCTGGCGGCCCCCATACCGGAAAGCCCAAACAACGATTATTTTATGGTGCCTTGGCCTCCTTGGCGTCTTTGTACCCGGAAAATCTTAAATACTATAAAAGTAGATAACAGCCACTGCATTTTGCTTGTCGTGGTATCCAAGCCTGGTATGGAGCAGGTTTGCTAAACCTGTGCCCGAAAGGGCTCGGGAGTTCAAATCTCCCCCACGGCGCTTTTCTTTGATTTTTTATACCATCGGTGATCTGTGGTATACATATCAAAAATGAATGTAAATGTATGATCTGGAGTCACGACATGTGTACACTCTTAAAGAGCGAGGACTATTTATGAGTAGTATGGGTTATATTTAAGACTGAGATCACCCATGAATTTAGTAAAACTCGCTTTACAAGCGACCGGTGTAATTTTGGTCATTATATTTGCCTACTTTATCGTTGACATAGTGCTTAGCGCGTTTCCGTCATATCTTTAGGCCGATAGCGGCTTCTTGCTTTCATGCCGGGCATTGCGGGCATATGATATTGTTCAATAGTGGCAGGCACTACAATTTCCATGTTCATTGCCTCCTGCCAGCGCCATATATCTACCAATAGTATACAAATGACTGGCAGAGATGACCATTGCGGATACATTTTTTGTAAACTCGGCTCGAGAAAGATGCCGGAAAAACTCTCGCCGACCGCTATACCGCTTAGCTGTATCAGGGAATACATCTTCTACCATTTCAAAGAAAGCGGAGAGTATGCTGACCCCCATTGATAGCTGATTAAACCATAATTATACCTCGCCTACGCACGGCGATATGTATTATTATCGGCATCTTCCACTGCCAGCTATTTATAGCGGCAGCCGATTATTACTTATAATAATCAGGATGCATTTTTCACGTTGATTTTTCGGGCTGAAACAGAAGACGATTATGCAGACATCTGCGAGGTGAACTGGCAGGCCTTCGGGAGGGCCGCCGAAGGCCGTCTCGTGAACATGCTCCGGGTGTCGGAACACAATGTGCCGGGGCTGTCTCTCGTGGCAGTGAAAGACGGCCGGGTAGTCGGACATATTCTCTTCACCCGGCTGGCGATCGAAACGCAGGACGGGCTTTTCGAGGCCCTCTCGCTCGCGCCGCTGGCGGTAATGCCGGCTTTCCAGGGGCAGGGGATCGGATCGGGGCTCGTGACCGAGGGGCTGAAAGCCTGTAAGAGGCTCGGGTTCAAGGCCGTTGTGGTCGTCGGCCATCCCGAATATTATCCCCGGTTCGGCTTCTCGTCTGCCCGCGCTAAAGGCCTCGATGCGCCGTTTCCGGTCCCCGACGAAGCGTTCATGGTCCATGAGCTGGTCCCCGGGGCTCTCGACGGCGTCAAGGGGATCATAAAGCTTCCCGCAGAGTTCGAGATCGGGATGTAAGGCAGGTACAGCAAAGCCTGGTATGGGGCAGGTCTGCTAAACCTGTGTCCTGTGGGGCCCGTTTTATACAAGCTCAACAGGACCACTATGCTTATTTATAACTGGTTATTATTTTTTTATGTGGCTGTAAAGGCAGTGCTCAATAGGGGATGGGCATTGGTGGCATAGTTGCCGGAAAAACCGTACTGCCGGACAATGTTATTTACATGGTGGTAACCGGATGAACAGGGCTGGTGCAATAGTGGGGGCTCTTTTTGGGATCGGTATAGGACTTCTCACCGTCTTTGGTCTGCAGTGGGCACAGGTGCAGCTATCTGACATGGTGCAGTACTCTTCGTCTCCGGTGGCTTCCGAATCCACCCGCCCGGACTGGACGAACGCCTACGTCATCGACGCGTTGCTATGCGGTGTGGCCGGACTATTGCTCGGCGCGAGGTTCGAAAGCCGGTGAGAGTAGCATCTCTCCTTTATAGACGAGAATACTCCCATGAAGAAAGGAAATGCTGATTAACACCTGATTGTCCTGTCTGTGGCTTCTCGTTTCAAAGCGACATATTTTTATCCATCGTATTTTAATGCATTACTGACCATTGTCGATTTATTGAAATATTACTTTTCAATGTTGGGCAACATAACTACGAACCTATAACGGTTGCGTGGGTGGTTGTGGCCAAGCCAGGAATGGCGACGGACTCCAGCGGTGGCAAGGTCGAAGAGACCGACAAGAAATATGATGAACAACGGGTCACCCGAAGCCGCACGACGGGGCAGCTTGCGAGGGGCCGTTGGAGCACTGAAATCAGTGCTCTCCTGTGCAATTCCGGACAATCGATCGGAGAGACCCGTCGATCAGGAGCTCAAATCCTTTCAAGCCCACCTTCTCATTTTTTACGTTTTATGGCCCCAGAGACCAGGCCAGCAGAGACGAACAGGCAGCCGAGCACGGCGATGATGTCGAATGTGAAGCCGGGACTCGGTGCCGCGGTAGCGGAAGCGACGGCCGTGCGGGGCTCGTCGGGTAAATCAACGTACAGGCCGGTCACCTGCACAGCATAGGGCTTGCCTCCAACAGTCGCGACTTCTCCGTTGCCCAGTTCGCCCTTCATATTCATCCCCCATGCCCAGACCGTGCCGTCTTTCTTCACGGCCAGCAGGTGCTGCTTACCTACGATTATTGAGACGATGTCCGTGAACCCGGCCAGTCGCACAGGCGTATTACTGTCAAGTGTGACTCGCCCCTCACAGCAGTTCGGATTGCTGCCCCACGCCCAGACCGTGCCATCTTTCTTCAGCACTGCGTAATAATCGATTCCGCAACCGATCTCCTTTACATCGCTCATCCCCGGCACCGGATGAGGGCTCGTGATTACATCAAGCTTAGAAAGCTTGCTGTCTCCAGATACCCAGTAGGTATTGTCCCCCCAACCGTACAGCTGTCCGGCGCCGTCGAGCGCCAGCACGACGGAGTTGGACACGTACTCGTCGTTGACACCGAAACAACTCGATTCGGCGCTGATGGACGTCACGTTATCCAGCAACATTTTTACCGGCAATTCCCTGCTAAGGCTCGTGCCATCGTCTAACTGATAATCCCTGTTCTCTCCCCAGCCCCACCAGGAACCGTCCTCCCGCTGTGCGTAGACGGAGCTCATGGTCGCCACCACTCTGCTCACGTTGTCGACGGGCAACCGCACGGGCTCGATGAAGTGCTCTCCACTCAGCAGGTCATCCAGCCCCAGGCACAGTACTCTCCCGCACATCCAGAGAGTACCGTCAGTTTTCACCATGTAGATAGTGTTCAACCCTTTGGCGATGTACTTCACGTTCGAGATGTTAATCCGCACCGGCGACGTGCTGTTATCGCCGGGGAAGCTCCCGATCTCGTTGGCCTGCAACGAACCCCAGGCCCACACGGTGCCATCATCCTTTAGCACGACCGCGTCCCCGATCGCACCGGGGGTTACCATGGCCACGTGGTCAATGAAGGGCACCTTGACAGGGTCCACGTAGTTTTTACCATGGAACTCCCCCCACACCCAGACGTCGCCGCCGGCATCCAGGGCAAAGCTGCACTCGTAGCCCGCGTACACGGATTTAACCGTCGTCGCGCTGGCGGCGAACGGCAGTAAAACGCTTAACAACGATAGCGTTATAAGGATTTTTACGATCACTTTCAAAATAATCACAGTGTTCATGTGTTATCACTCCTCGTGAATACAGCCATTGCGATCAACGAGATCAGGACGGTCGCGGCGATCATGAAACACAGGTTTGTCGCATTGGCACTGATCCACTGGCTTGCGGTAGTGGTGGTGTTTTGCAGGTTGGCCGCTTTGTTGAAGTGTAGATTTGACATCGCGATCACCGGGCTGAAATTATCCAGGAAGGGAGAGATACGCCACCATCCGACATAATCTTCTATGAATATGTAAGCCATCGCCATTGATACGCAAATCAACAGGTCTTTGAATATTATGCTGATAAGCAAGGCGATCGCTATGTTGAGGGATGCATAGACGAATGCGATTAACACATATATGGCGATTTTAGCCACATAATCCAGCGAATCGGTCGGCCTGAAATAGAAAAGGACGAGCGCCAGTCCGGTAAATAGTATGCTAAACGCGATCACCGTCAGCAGGTAACAATTAAGCCCTAGAAGTTTACCTGCTATCAAATCCTTCCGGAATAGTGGTTTAGATAATATAATGTTAATCGAATGGTTTTTTCTTTCTTCGGCGAGGGACATCACGCCGGTGAATACGGCAATAAACCCAATGTATTTTGATGTCACGTTGAAAATCTGGCTGAGACTATAGTACAGGCTATAATCGCCGGGGGCTATGTCCAAGTCTGTCGTAACGCCCACGAAGACATTCAGGATCGCTGAAACCGACACCAGGAGAATGATCAACGGCGTAAGCGGGTGCAAGAACACCCGGACAAACTCGTTCCTTGCCACTTGATACGTTACGTGTAACTGGCCGGGGTAAGTCAGGCCACATCCCTCCTCATGAAGACGATGTAGCTTGCCACTACGAGAACGGCCACATACGCGGCTAATTTAGCAACATCGGGCATTGCCGCCGACAACGCCGCCACGAGATTATCGGACGGCAACAGTATGTTGTTCCCCCGGATAGGTGGTATAAACACACTGCTCATGATAGTGTCTGGCACAAGATACTGAAATCCACTTAACGACCTTCCTGCGTCGACCAGGAACAACTTGGCCAGCATGCTCAGAATCAACGCGACGGCAAGGTCTGTCACGATCAAGGAAATTAACAGGGACATGGCGAAGAAAAACAACACATAGATCAGTGAAACCGCAGCAATAATAGGCAGCCTGGTGAAGTATGCGACGGCGAGCGGTGAAAATGCGTTGCCCCACCAGGCCATGATACAGCCCGTGTATACCAGGATAGTTAGAATGAACGCGGACAGTATAAATAACGAGCATCCAAGCAGTTTTCCATTGATGACCGCACTCCGGCGCAAAGGTTTAGTCAGCAGGCCGCTCAACGTCTTGCCATATCGTTCGACGGACACGGTGTATACACCGAGAACGATGCCGAAAAATGCCCCGAAATACCATAACGTGGACCCAATGTCGTGAAGGAGGATACAAGTATAATAATCGGAGTCCGTTATACCCATAATACGAAGCCAATCAAGCGTCTGCGCATCGGCCGGGTCTCCCGGCACATGCAATCCCGTCACACTGGGGATAAACAAGAGCACATAGACGGCACACATGATCAAAATCAGCTTACTCTTCAGCAGATTCGAGAGCTCATTCACCGCAATAACCCATGTACTTCGCACACTATCCCATCCGTAAACGAAATGTGATAAATTATATGGCATTATCAACCATGCCACGACCGATCGACCCAGGGCGAACCACGGAACACCAATTGGAATGGACTGATGGTGTATATTAACCTTGTATCATAATCACTAAACCTTGTATCATAATCACTAAATAACCAGCAACGTGGTTATACCAACTGGCCTTGAAAATAAAACTGCGTCGATACAAGCTATGAGTTACGATGTCTAAGAACCTGATGAAATTTAATGAACTACCACTTAATCAGTAACATGCCATGCGTAGATATAAGAATATGATCGGGTTTACAGGCTCAAAAAGTTCATAACGGATGAAGTAAATGGAAGTTAAGACATTCATTGAAATTTAGTATTTTAATGAATAGCGGAGATGACCTTTGTGGATCCATGGTTTAAAAAGCTCGGCTGGAGCGCTTTTTTTGGAGAGCACTTTAAGGAATTTGCCGCGACATGCAAGCCCGGACGGGTTTCTACTGTCTACAAGAGTAACTATAAAGTCCATTTGAAAGAGGGAGAAGTCCGCGCCAGAGTCTCGGGCAATATAAGGAAAAGCGGCACTCTCCCAGCTGTAGGTGACTGGGTAGCCGTATCCCGGGACACCGCGGGTTCGTTTACGATACAGGCGGTATTGCCCCGGAAGAGCAAGTTCTCCCGGAAAGACACGGGCCGGGTCACGGGCGAGCAGGTGATCGTCACCAACATCGATACCGTATTCATCATGACCTCGCTCAACAAGGACTTCAACCTTCGGCGGCTGGAGCGGTACCTCGCCATTGCGAAGGACAGCGGTGCGGAGCCGGTTGTAGTCCTGAGCAAATCGGATGTTTGCGATGATACTGCGCAAAAAATCGACGAGGTGCGGGAGATCGTACCTGACGTCAATGCATTTGCGATCAGCGCCGTAGGGGGCAAAGGTCTGGAACAGTTATCTCCGTATCTGCAGGAAGGCAAAACCGTCGCGCTCATCGGGTCGTCGGGCGTGGGGAAGTCGACGCTCATCAACGTGCTCGCAGGCCGGGAGCGGCAGAAGGTTGGCGAGATACGGGAAGACGACAGCCGGGGCCGGCACGTGACCACCGAGCGGGAACTGATCTTGCTGGAGAATGGCGGCATCATCATCGACAATCCCGGCATGAGGGAGCTTCAGCTGTGGGATGCGGGGAAAGGGCTGCAGGACCTGTTCCGGGACATCGACGAGCTGGCGAGGCGGTGCAGGTTCTCCGACTGCAAGCATGAGACTGAGCCGGGCTGCGCCATCAAGGCGGCGCTGAGGGATGGCACCCTGTCAGAAAAGCGGCTTGAGAGCTACCGTAAACTGCAGAAAGAGCTGGCAGCGGTCGAACGGAAGAAGAACCCGGAACTGATGATCGAGGACAAGAAGAAATGGAAACAGATCGCGAAGACGGCCAAGGAAATTAATCGGAGCAGGGTGCAGGGTAGTAACTCGCGGGGTTTCCAATGATCGAATTTCGCTCTTAAAACGACCGCGATCGTGCCGCATCTACGAAGTGAACCGGCTAGCCTTCGGGCAGGATGCCAGGGCGTTCATGGCTCTCGAGCTGGTCCCCCGGTCTCTTGACGGGGTCGAAGGGATGGTCATATATCCCCCGGAGTTCGCCAGATTCGTTTAAAGCTGCAGTTACAATGCCAACAGGCGCCGATACATGACGCAAAAATGAGACGCCGGCCATAACAGTATATCCTGGCGGCCGGCACACCGGCAGATACAAACGGTTTAGTGCATTGTGGGGCTAAAGTCGCATCTGCAGGCATATGAATGCTTGTTTCTTCCTCTTAAATAGGCTTATGGCCACAACGTTGAACTAACGGTGTCAGACATATCATGAAAACTTCCAGGCATTTTTTAACATAATGTCCTTCATGTAAGGAAATATTTAATATTCCACCGTCCACTAGGTATGGGATTTTTATGAAGATCGGTATCATAGTCTATTCCCAGACCGGCAATACTTTTTCAGTAGCTCAGAAGCTCCAGGAAAAGCTGACGGCCGCGGGCCACTCGGTGAATGTCGAACGCCTGACCACGGTCGGCGGCGAGACTGACCCGGCCAAGGCGAAGATCGAGAAATTTCCGGACCTGTCCGGTTACGATGCTCTGGCATTCGCCGGGCCGGTACAGGCCTTTTCCCTGTCCAGGGTAATGGCATCTTACATGAACCAGCTTCCCCCGTTAAACGGCAAGAAAGCCGTCGTGTTCGTGACCAAAGGCCTGGCGCTGGCATTTACCGGTGGCAATCAGGCGGTTAAAGCGCTGACGAAGGGCGTCGAAGCGAAAGGCGGGACGGTTGTCGGTACCGGGATCGTGATGTGGGGGAGCAAGGGCCGCGACAACCAGATCAATGAAGTGGTCGATAAACTGAGCAAATCATTTTAAATTAACCGCTATTTTTCTCCTTTTTACATAGCGCTCGCGATCAGGAAAACGAGTGGTATGGTCACGAGACTGGCCAGCGTCGTCACGAAAATAATCTCAGTGGCATAGTCCACGTCCGACTCGTAGACTGTGGCTATCATGGCGACGGTCGTCATAGCCGGCAGCCCGACGATCAGAGTCAGTATCATCCTTGGGACCGGGGGCAGGAAAAAGCCTAACAGGATATACGCGATGATCGGCAGCGCCAGCATTTTGACTGCCGTCAGGACGAAGATGTTCGGCTTTCTCACGATGTTGCCGACCGAGATGAACGCCAGGACGCCGCCCAGATAGACAAGCGTCAGGTACTTGCTCGTGTTGCCGACCCCCGAGACGGTGCTCATCAGCACGTCGGGCACAGGTATCTGCAGCGCCATGACCACGAAGCCGATGAGCAGGGCGACCGTGGTGGGATTGATCATGTTTTTCAGGGCTCCCATTCTGCCCTTTTCTTCCCGGTGCCGGCTGCACAGGTAGACACCGTATGTCCACAGCAGCGCCATATCGATGACCGTATAGATCGCGATGCTGACCTGTGTCGCAGGGTCGTCGAAAACGCCCAGCAGCAGCGGTATTCCCATGAAGCCCATGTTGCCGAAGGTGGCCATGCTCGTGAATATGTTCGCGGTCTTGCCTTCGAGCTTCAGCAGCCGGCTCATGACAATAGCTGAAACGATCAATAGTGTATAGCACAGCGCGACGCCGAAGGCAAAGCTGCCGCCGTTTGTAAAATCGCTTATCTTCACGCCGCTGTCGGCCATGATACTGAAGATCAGCGCCGGGAGCAGGACGACGACGATCAGTCTGGAAAGGGCGCTCAACGCATCCCTGGAGATCGCTTTTGTCTTCACCGCGATGAACCCGATCGCCATCAGGATAGCAAATATCACTATCTGGTTGACGACAATATCTATTTGTCCGGTCACCCGTCAGCACCCGCTCTTTCTGTGGCATGCCACCCTGCGGACTTTCTCGGTTAACAGTTACAGTCGCCCGGGTCTCAAGCCGATTGCATTTTAGCATTCGTACTATTTAATGAAGTGGGCCGTGAAGATACGTACAGGCATGGACTATTATATAAAAAAGGGGCCAGTGGCCTTATTATACCACTGGAATCTGTATCTCAGTCATGAGCTTGTCTTCCGGCACTCCCTGCGGGTTGTTGAGGTACAATTCCCGGCAGGTGCCATTAATCTTCAGCCCGTGGCTGCCGATGTAATCCATAGCCTTGGTGTACGCGCCACGAACCTCCTGGTAGGGGCCCGTGTGAATCACCGTCACCATCATGCCTCCGGGCAGCGTCTTCACGTCGAAGCCCGGGTCGACCGATATCCGGCCGACGATAGGCACGGCGACCTCGAACTCCATATGGAGCTTGCCGTCCACTTCATGTATCTCCGTCAGCGAGGACGGACCGTACAGCGAAGCGGGCGGGCCGTTGATGTTCACGTTGCCGCGCTGGTTCGCCGGGCTGAAGATCTGCTGCATCACCGCGCCGATAAGGCCAGGGAAGATTTCGCCCGGGACACCGACGCCTTTCTTGCTAATTACACGTATCTCGGGAACGTCTTTGATTACGGGTTCTGTGCTGGTCATGTATAACACCTCGATGGCTTTCTTCCCCTGCAGGATTTCCTCGACCTTCTTCAGCTTCTGGATCTCGATCTGCGTCTGTGCCAGCTTCTGCTTGAACAGCTCCTCGATCCGGGCCTCATGCCCTGCCGGAGCATCGAGATAGCCCAGTATCTCTTCGATCTCGGCACAGCTGAAGCCCATCCAGCTCAGCGTCCGGATCTTCAGGCCAGGCTCTATCTGCTCTGATGAGTAGAACCTGTAGTTGTTGAACCGGTCGCGCTTCGGGCTGAGCAGGCCCCGCTCGTCATAGCGTCGTAACGCCTGCTGAGAGAGGCTGGTTATTTGCGAGAACTTGCCAATGGATATCTGGATGCCTTCATCAGGGGACATATTCCTTCACCAGCTTACTAACCGTATCACAACATATTTGCATGGAGTTTCACATAGTCAAGGTTTCGTTATATTGCCAGTCACAACGTAAAACGTGCAGGACAGGCATGAGCGTTTACCCGCCCCTCGCCCGGAGGACCTTCAATAAAAAGATAGGATACGGGCAGCCTGTTCAGGCTACCGGTATCTGGATTTCCGTCATGAGCTTGCTTTCCGGCACTTCCTGCGGGTTGTTGAGGTACATCTCCCGGCAGAGGCCGTTCATCTTCAGCCCGTGACTGCCGACGAAGTCAATAGCCTTCGTGTACGCCCCTCCGACCTCGTGGTACGGGCCGGTGTAGATGAGCGTCACCATCTTTTCGCCGGGCAGTGACTTGACGTCGAACCCGGGCTCGACCGAGATGCGGCCGACGACAGGCACCGCGATCTCGAACTCCGTATGGGCCATGCCGCCCTCTTCCGGGGTCTTCGTCAGCGTCTCGTGGCGGAACAGCAGGGTGATAGGCCCGTTGATGTTCACGTTGCCGCGCTGGTTCGCCGGGCTGAAGATCTGCTGCATCACCGCGCCGATCAAGCCGGGGATGACTTCCTGACGGTATGCCTATGCCACGCTTGCTGATCACGCGTATTTCGGGGATTTCTTTTACGACTGGTTCCGTGCTGGTCATGTATAACACCTCTATCGCTTTTCTCCCCTGCAGGACCTCCTCGACCTTCTTCAGCTTCTGGATCTCGATCTGCGTCTGCGCCAGCTTCTGCTTGAACAGCTGCTCGATCCTGGCCTCGTTGGCGGCCGGGTTTTCGAGGTACGCGAGAACCTGGTCGATCTCCGCGCAGCTGAAGCCCATCCAGCTCAGTGTCTTGATCTTCAGGCCCGTCTCGATCTGGTCCGAAGAGTAAAAACGGTAGTTGTTGAACAGGTCGCGCTTCGGGCTGAGCAGGCCTTTCTCCTCGTACAGGCGCAAGGCCCGGGGGGAAAGGCTCGTGATCTGCGAGAACTTGCCGATGGATATCTGGAGGTCCGATTCAGGGGTCATTTCACATCACCAGCTTACTTATCGTTAAGCACCATATTTGCATGGAGTTTTACGCACGTCAACCTTTCGTTGCTTACGCTGCCACAGATACTTTTATGGCTTTTATCGATACTGATCTTCAACAGATATCATGACGTCACGCTTGCTCACGCTGGTCTTCCCGCAATGGCAGGGCTCCGGGAAACGGAAGTACGTATACGATGGCGCACAGGCGATAACCGAACTGTTGCCTCCCGGGACCGGATATGCGGAAGTGCCGGTCAGCCTGGACATGGACCTGCGGCTGGAGAACGGCATGTGGGGATATCGCCAGATCGCCCGCCAGCTCGCGGACGCACGCGCGATCGTCGAAGCGGCCGGGCCGGAAAAGATATTTCTCATCGGCGGCGACTGCGGGACGGAAGTGGCACCTGTCTCTTACCTGAACAAGCTGTATGACGGCGATCTTGCGGTACTGTGGCTCGACGCCCACGGCGACCTGAACTCGCCATCGACGTCTGTCACCGGCAACTTCCACGGGATGCCTTTGAGGTGCCTGCTTGGCGACGGAGACGAATCGCTCATCAACCGGTCGTTTTCCACGCTAAAGCCGTCACAGGTGATCATGGTCGGCACGAGGGACTTAGATGCTCCCGAGGCCGACTTCATCAGGAATAATGAAATCAGCGTCCTCACCGTAGGCGATATTGAGCAGGGGGTTGAAAAGGTATCCCGGCTCGTGAAAGCAAAAGGCTTCCATAACCTGTACGTGCACATTGACCTCGACGTACTGGATTCCGGCAAGTGCCCGTGGGGCTTGTGCCTGACGCCTGACGGGCTGGGCTTCGATACTCTGTTAGACCTTCTACACGATCTAAAGACGGGGTCCAACATGGCGGGCATAAGCATCGTCGAGCTACGGCCTTCCGATAATATGGATATCAGGCCTTTAAGAGAGCTGGTAAGCTTCTGCAGGGAAATATAGCATAACGGCAACCTGCTATTGGATTTTTATCCTGTATATCCTGACGATCTGGCAGTCCCGGTCCATTTCTTCGCAGACGAATTCCCAGCCCTTCTTTTCATAATACCCTTTCAGCGGCGTATACAGGTATATCTCATCGAATCCCAGCCTCTTCGCCTCTGCCAGCACGAAGTCCTGTAGCGCAGAGCCGATGCCCCGGGACCGGTATTCCGGCGGCACATAGAGGTCAGCCATCCAGGGATACAGGTCCTGCCGGGAGAAAAGGTCGGCCCGGAGTAGCGAGACTGTTCCTGCCGGCGTGCCATCGATAAAAGCGACGTACATCAGGGGGAAATCGTCCTTCTGGCAATGTTCCGCCATGCTGCGGTAGAACTGAAAGTTGCCCGCAGCACCCCAGAAGCTCCACAGCCATCCGGCGACGAGACCCTTTAACTCCGGGCGATCGGCCAGGCTGGAAAACTTGATGCCACTCATGACATATGCTTCTTACGCCTGCCGCTGATAATAAATTTACCGGGATATACTGTCAAAATCGTAAGGGCATAATTAAATTTCCCTTCAGCCTAACGATACAAGTTGAGGTAAAAATATGAAAAACGGCGAAAAATTTGTCTGGCTCGTACTGCTCGCGACGATGATCATGTTAGGTGTTATCATTGGCGTAGTAGGGTTCACTGTCAGTTGATTTTTTTAAATTATTCATTATGCGGGCCTCATGGTACATTCTCTAAATCGGGTTCCCTCGTTCCGTCGGGGAAATTATCAAGGGATTCCCTCCAGGTTGTTCACGCACGCATGCGAATGTACGCGACAACCACCTTTAACCAGTGACCGCATTTTCCTTGAGGTACCGGGAGCAATTTATTACTTGCCATTTAATCGGCAATACTTTCGCAAAGCCCTCACGTCAAAGTAATTATATCCCGTGCTAAACGATTGCTCAGGAAGTTACTTATGACCATCAAATGTGAGATCAAAGAGATGCCGGCGCAGCCGGCTTTATCGATCCGTAAGCGGACGAACATGGAAAGCCTGCCCCAGGCGATAGGCCAGGGCTTTGGCGCTGTGGCACAGTACCTGGGCGAGATCGGCCAGCAGCCGGCGGGAGCGCCATACGTGGCATACTACAACATGGACATGTCCGACCTGGACATCGAGATCGGCTTCCCTGTCAGCAAGAAGCTGCCGGGTAAAAGCGAGATCAAGGCCAGCCAGATACCGGGCGGAAAGACGGGCACCTGCCTCTATACCGGCCCGTACCTGGAAATGCCGTCCGCCTACGAGGCATTAACAAAGCTCGTGACGGAAAAGGGGCTGGAGCCGACCGGCATAGTCTACGAAGTCTATTACAACAGCCCGATGGACACCGAGCCTGCGAAGCTTCAGACGCTTATCCTGTTCCCGCTGAAGGGCTGATAGTTCCTTCTTTCTTTTTACCACTCATCGGCGCAACAACATTTTTAGGAAATCAGGTACATAGTCGTGGCAATACGATAGATCGACATTCCTTTATCCGGTGTTTGTCATGTTCGAAGAGAATTACCAGTTCACCTGTGCCGAGCGCTTTTTACGATACGTGAGATACGACACCCAGTCCGACGGGGACTCGACCTCGTTCCCGAGCACGGCGAAGCAGAAGGTACTGCTGCAGGAGCTCGCCAATGAGCTGATGGCCATCGGTCTCAAAGACGCCCGCATGGACCAATGGGGCTACGTGACGGCCACGCTGCCTGCGAATACGAAGAAGCGTGTCCCGACCATCGCGTTGATCGGCCACGCGGACACGTCTGACCAGGTCACCGGCGCGGGCGTGAAGCCCGTCGTCCACCGGGACTACCGGGGCGGTGACATCACGCTCCCGAACGGACTGGTCATTTCTGTCGCCGAAAACCCGGACCTCAAGGGCATGATCGGCTACGACATCATCACGAGCAGCGGCGATACGTTGCTCGGAGGCGACGATAAAGCGGGGGTAGCCGAAATAGTCGACGCGATCAACTACCTGGCCAAACACCCGGAGGTGAAACACGGGACTGTGAAGGTGCTGATCACCCCCGACGAGGAAGTCGGCAGGGGCACGGAAAAGCTGGACGTGAGCGATCTCCATGCAGACTTCGGCTACACGCTCGACGCATCCAGCCGGGGCGAAGTCGAAAATGAGACGTTCAGCGCCGATGGCATGACCTTCCGGTTCTACGGCCGGAGCATCCATCCCGGCTACGCGAAAAATAAGCTGGTCAACTCGATCAAGGTTGCCGCAGCCTTCATGGACAGCCTGCCGAAAAATAAGCTATCGCCGGAAACCACCGACGGTCGGGAGGGCTTCGTCCATTGTATCTCCTTCGAGGGTAATGAAGAGATGACTCGGTTGAAGTTCATTATTCGGGATTTCGACACGCCAAAGCTCCAGGTCTATGAGGACCTGCTGAAGAAGCTCGCCGCCGATGCAGTCGGAAAGTATCCCGGGTCGAAAATGGAATTCGAGATTAAAGAGCAGTACCGCAACATGCGCGAGGTGCTTGACGCCTACCCGCTGGTGACGGACTACGCGATCGAGGCGATGAAGCGGCTGGGCATCACCCCGAAGCAGGACATCATCCGGGGCGGCACCGACGGTGCCAGGCTATGTTTCATGGGCCTGCCTACGCCGAATATCTTCGACGGCGCGCACAACTACCACTCCCCGCTCGAATGGGTGGCGGTACAGGACATGGAAATGGCCGTGAAGACGGTCGTCGAGATAGTGAAGGTCTGGGAAGAGAAAAGCTGACACGAAGGCCGGCGAAGGATCATATCGTGTGCTTTTTTTGTGCCGCCTGACGATTGTTCGACGATGCCCGTATTAACGATATATCCCGGGACAGACACAGGGTGTTTCCCGACAAGCAAAGGGCTTTACGTCATCGGGTAATAGCCCCTCGGTAACGTAGCGTGAAACCGGAGAGCGGAGCGTTTTCAACTTGGATAAGATACAGCTAATCAAGGTCCTGAAGAGCGAGATCGAGAGATCCGTGGGGTGCACCGACCCGGGCGCCGTCTGCCTGGCCGTGCGCCATGCGGCGAAGGCGCTGGGCCAGAAGCCTGAGAGGGTGGAGGTCACGGTCAGCCCGAACGTATACAAGAACGGCATGTGCGTGGGCGTGCCCGGGACCGGCATGCGCGGCCTTCACATCGCCGCTGCCCTGGGGGCCGTCATCGGGGGCGAGCCGGGCCTCGCGATGCTGGGCCGTGCCTCGGCGGCGGACCTTGCGGAAGCGAAAAGCCTGCTCACGAGGGGCATGGTGTCGATCGCCCACTCGGAAACGTCCGACCCACTGTACATCAAAGCACAGGTGATGATCGAGGGTCATAGCGCCTGCGTTGTCATCGCTAACGACTACACCAATGTGGTTGAGCTGACAGTCGATGGCATAGCAGTCCCGGTCACTGCTGTAAACAGCGGAGTGCCTTCGCAGGAATCGTTGAAAGGCCATTCGCTGGAAGAGCTTTTCTCGACCATAAATACCATGTCGTCCGACGACCTGGCCTTTCTTCTCGACGCGGCACAGGTGAACCGGTGGGCGGCCTACGCAGGTCTTGCCAGCCCTGCATCAGTCCGGCTGGGCACCGCACTGTCGCAGTTGCCGGAGAATCTTCCTGCCTCATTCAGGGCAGCCACCCGCGCCCAGTGCCTGACGGCGGCGGCCTGCGAGGCCCGGATGTCCGGTATGCCTGTACCTGTCATCGCTATCGCAGGCAGCGGGAACCACGGCATCGCCAACTTCCTGGGCGTCCTCGCCGTGGCCGAAGTGCTCGACAGCCCGAAAGAGCGCCTTGCCCGCGCGCTGGCGATCAGCTCGACGGTCACCATTGTCATTAAAGGCTACGCCAGCCGGCTGTCGGCTTTCTGCGGATGTGCCGTATCGGCGGCCGCCGGTGTGGCCGCAGGCACAGTGTATCTGCTTGGCGGCAGCTACAGGGACTCGGTCAATGCAATACAGTCGGTGATCGGCACGCTGGCAGGGATGGTCTGCGACGGAGCGAAGGAGTCATGTGCCTTTAAGCTCAGCTCGTCAGTCGCACTGGCCGTGCAGTTCAGCTATCTCGCGCTTGACGGTGCATACGTCCCGGCAGGCATGGGCATCCTGGGCGGCACAATAGAGAAGACTTTCGAGAACCTCGGGCGCCTCAATAATCCCGGCATGGTGGCGGCCGATCGGCTTCTGATGGGCATGATCACGGAAGGTCTGTCCTGAAACTGCCCTTATACCGTTTCACACGCTTTCAGGACGAACCGCTACTGCACGGCGCTATGGGCGGATACACTGATATCTGTCTGCACAGCGGCCTCGTCTGTACCGCTATGTCCATGACGAATAATTATATATTTTTCAGGCTATTAAAAACCTGGCAGGCAATGTGATGGTCCTAATATCGATCATGCCTGTCACAGCCGATGGCTGACAAAGCGGTGGGTGATCTGGTGAAAATGCGATTTGCTTTAGTAATAGCCATGCTGGCGTTGTTCGTCGTTTCGGCATTACTGGCCTTTGCTGCGGGCGGCATCGGCGCCGTGTCCGCCGGCTATACGGTCGGCGTATGGGACAACTTCAACTACGATCAGCCTGCCTCGTACTGGGCATCGGCTACCCGCACATGGGGCGGCGATTCCGGCCTGCTGGACCTGGTGGTCGCACAGGCAGGGCAGGACGGGACCACGACTCTGTCATTCCCTGTACAGGGAAGCGGTATGCTTCGCAGCGCGAGCCAGACGGACCTTGCGGAATCATACCTGGACCTGTTCGATTCCGAGGGCCTGGGCGTCATTTTGTCTATCCAGCCTATGAACGCCGAGGTTAAAGACCTGATCGGCCTCGTCCTGGCACAATACGGCCATCATAGTTGTATCCGGGGTATCAACATAGACCTGGAGTGGAAAAAGACCGGGACGCCCGAACATGCCAGCAACGCCGAGAGGGACGCATGGCTTGGCGTGATCAACAGCTATAACCCGCAAATGAAGCTGTTCCTTACCAGCTTCAAGGACTATACATACCTGCCCGACGACAACGGGCAGATCGTCGTTTTGTATGACGGGCTCGACGATACGCAGGATAACCTGCTAAGGGCTTATGGCGAGCTGGCAAAGCACTTTGCTGCAGTTGGCATCTATACTGGCTACTCGTCCTGCCGGCCGGCGACAGCATCGGACGACAGCATACTTGCAGCTGCACCGAATACCCAATACATTATCCATGTGGACCCGGACCCCGGCACAAAAGCCGCAGCCGCCGCGTCGGGCACAGGCATCCTGCAGTCGTCGCTGCCGAAATCTAACACCTTTGGCATGTCCGGTTTATTCGATAAAATAGAGATGCCTGCGATGTCGGGCTCATCGTCGCAGAGCGGTGCCGCATCGACCGATAGCTTCGGCAGCAGCATCTTCAATGGCATGAGCAGCAACTTCCCGGAGAGCTTCAAGTCAATCGGACAGGGCAGCGGGAGCGGTAGCACAGAAAACACGGTAGTCGGGAACTCCGGCGGGATGAAGATGCCGGTCCAGAGTCAGCAGAGTAAGCCCTTCTCATGGGGTAGTGGCTTTGGAAACAATTTTGCCTTCGGTGGCCTGACCGGGGCGGCAAAACAGTTCTTTGGCGCCAGCTAAGCGCCCGACTTTGGCCCGGATGCATCCCGGGTCAGCCGATTTTCTTTGTCATCGTCAGGATGTTCATACCGTCATGGTACTCGTGGGCGATCGAGTCCATGACCCTGCGCACGAAGTAGATGCCCAGCCCGCCGACCTTACGCTTTTCCAGCTCCGAGGTCAGGTCCGGCGGGGGAGTCGTCGACGGGTCGAAGGGGGGACCCTGGTCTTTAATAATCACGTAGAACCTGTTGTCCGTGCGGTAACAGGTCATCCAGATGCTGCCCTTCTTTTCCCTGTAGGCGTGCTTCACGATATTCGTGGTAATCTCGTCTACAGCCAGCTTTATGTCATAGGCAGGCTGATCGGCGAGGCCTGTCTTTTGTAACACGGAATCGACGAATTCTGCCAGCACGGGTAGTTTGTCCATCGTGCCTTCCACCTTGATGTCGTACTTCTTGCCAGTCTCCATCATAGCACCTTTACCACCATCAGCGTCATGTCATCAGCCTGCGGGGCGCCCTTACAGAACGCGAGCGTCGCAGCCTTGATATGGCTCATTATCTCGCATGCCTTCAGGCCGGCGCTCGAACGGATCGTATCGTTAAGCCGCTCCTCGCCGAACAGTTCTCCCTTCATATTACTCGCTTCCGTAATGCCGTCCGTGTAAAACACGATCGATGTCCCGCTCTGCAGGGGCATCTTTTTCTCTTCGTAAGCCGTGCCCTCCAGGGCGCCGAGGGCAATCCCGGTCCTTTCCAGAATGTGTAACGTGCCGGCTTTCTCATCCAGCACGACAGGCGGATTATGTCCTGCGTTCACGTAAGTCATCGATCGGCCTTTCGTGTCCAGGACCCCGTAGAACAGCGTGACGAACATGCCGGATTTCGAGTCCTGCGTGATCAGATTGTTGGCCTTTCCGACAGTGCTGGCTGCGCTTGCGCCCCACAGGGCATTAGCCCGGACGTCAGCCCGTGAAAGGGCCATGAACAGCGCCGCCGAGACGCTTTTTCCCGAGACGTCCGCGATGACCATGCCTGTGTGATCATCGTCGATCCGGATGAAGTCATAGAAGTCGCCCCCTACCTCGTTCGCCGGGATGCTCATGGCCGCGATCTCGAAGCCGCTCATGACAGGGACCGATTCGGGCAGGAAGCTCATCTGGATGTCCCGGGCAATGTTTAGCTCGGTATTTTTGCGCTCCAGCTCGCCATGGAAGTCGTCTCGTTCCTTCGATACCCGCTTTTCCCAGAACATATTGTCGATAATGTAGGCGAAGACAAGCGCGCCCACGCCGTTGGCAACGACCATAGGCAACGCCACCTGCGTGATAACGGTAACCGCCTGGTTATGGGGCTGTGCGATAGCCAGGCCCAGGCCGAGATTGATGCCGACAGCGATGATCACGAAGGCCACGGATCCGACGACACCGATGTATCGCCTGCGATTCAGGTAGAACACGATACCGCCGAGGGCGCCGGAAATGATCGTGGCGGTGCCGCTGGTGAAGCCTGTGATGCCTCCCATCGAGTACCTGTGCAGCCCGCCGATCAGCCCTGCGCCAAGGCCTATGACCGGGCCGCCGACGAGCCCCGCGATCATCGGCCCTACGTCCCGGACATTGGCGATGGCGCCGTCGCTTACCGTAATGCCCAGCAAAGTGCCCAGGACCGAGATGAGCCCGAAGGCCAGAATGAGCACCGATGCATTCTTGAGCGTAAACCCGTGCTCGATATAATCCTTAAAATATTTCGAATGGACGAGCAGATAGGCAAGGACGGCTACGACGCAGGTGTTCTCCAGCAGCGCGAGCGACAGGTCCAGCAGCGTGATATCCATGGTCATCCTGCTGTCCGGCTTAGAGGCCGAACTTCGACAGCGCGTCCTCCTCGCGGTCGTAAAACTCGAAAATCTGCGTGAACCCGGCCATGTTGAACACGTTTTGCACCAGCGGCCTCGTGCACGACACCTTGAGGTCGCCCTGCACCTTCTTCAGCCGCTTCAGCGAGGACAGCATGACGCGCAGGCCGGAGCTGCTGATATATTCGGTGCCGGACAGGTTGACGACAAGGTATTTTTCACCTTTGTCTATGAGCTCGTTGATCTTTTTCTCGATCTCGATCGACGATGTCGAGTCGATTTTCCCTTCCAGGAAAATGATCGTGATGTTTCCTGCCTTTTTCTCCCCGATTTTAACCATAGCCCACCGATCTCTAACTATTCCGGTTACATCTTCATCCGATAAAATGCTTTTGCATAGATATGGTTAAATCAACAACCACACAGGCAGCATTGGTCCTGGCAACCTGACAGAATGCTTCGTCCGGCAAAGGCCAAAAAGGTATAATAGCCGCAAGTCCTATACTTAACGGGTCAGGCTGCTATCCTTTACAGGCAGACGGGTGATTCGATGGAAGGGCCTCAAAAAACGGGTGCGGAAGGGAAATCGGTGCTATCTGTCGTCCGGTCGTTTTTCCCGACGGCGCCGGGAAAGCCGGAGGAGAAAAAGCCGGTAAACAAGGAAAAGCTCCTGTTCAACTTTTTCGTCATCGACATGATCGTCGTCGTGATCCGCATCGCTGTGTCCGTCCTCTCGAACTCGATGGCCATGTACACCACGGCTGCCCGGGCGATTATCAGTCTCCTGACCGCCTTTATCGCATGGATATGCATGCGGTTCGCGTCTAAGGACGAGTCGGACGCGTTCAACTATGGCTATGGCAAGCTGGAGACCATCTCCAGCGTGATTAAAGGCGCTGCGCTGCTCATATCGTTCATTATCATCATGTATACGGCGCTTGATCGGCTGAACCACCCCGGGAAGCTGACCCCCGTCGGCGCCGAGATCGCCATCGCCTTCTCGTTTTTCTTCACCTGCGGCAACGTATACCGGTGGTTCCGCATCAGGCGAATCCTCTCCAGTGGGGATCGGTCTCCGGTACTCTGGTCCCAGTACAAGGCGACCAACGCCTCCGTCATCGTGAATGCCGGGTCGTTCCTGTCTGTGCTGCTCTCAGTACTGCTGGCCGGCTACTGGTTCGGCCCGTACATCGACCCCGTCATGTCAATACTACTCTCGGGTTTCATCCTCATCTTCGCGTACTCGATTCTCTCTAACTCGATGACCGACCTGCTGGATAAAGCCCTCGATGAGTCCATGCAGCTTCTCATCGTGCGGGCGCTGGCAGAGTTCTTTGACGAATACACCCAGATATTAGGCGTACGCTCCCGGCGATCCGGGGGCATGGTCTTCGTCGAGATCATACTCGAGTTCGAGGCTGACCGGCCGATCGGCGATATCCAGCGGGTGATCGACCGGATGCAACAGAGTCTGGAAGGGAAAATACAGAACAGCCGCATCACCATCGTGCCCCGCTCCGCCGACGCCGTCCCGGCAGCGGCCCCGCAGGTAGATGCCTGATAGCGGCGGGCGCCCTCACGAGCGCGTGCAAGCGTCCTGGTCGGGCTTGCGACGATGCCATGTCCGTTTTCCATTCTCTTATGCCTGACCGGGGGCTGCGGTCATCCGTCGACTCCTGAGCATCTTGTGATTAATCGAACTTGTAGAGTGTGCTCTTGAATTTTTTTATGCGGTCTTCCATCTCGTCCGCGCGTCTGAGTACACCGGCACTGCCTATCACGGCGCCGCATTCGACGGTCACGCTCGGCTTCGCCCGGGCTTCCTTCACGGACACTTTATGCACCTTGCGGCAGTTCGGGCAGGGTACAAGTACCTCTTCCAGCTCGTCTTTCTCCGGCATAAGAACACAAATAATAACAGCGCAGGGCATTACTAAAAATCTTCGCATCAATTTTTTGAGGTCACTGAGGTTTCTTGAGGTCACAGAGTTTCACCTTTTGAGGTCACAAAGGTTTCTAGAGGCCACAGAGCTCAGCACAGAGGTCACAGAGGCCACAGAGGACGACACAGAGGTTTGTTTTTACAACAAGGCTTCCAACCAGCCTTTTCCCTAAAAGTCCTCTGTGCGTACCTCTGTGACCTCTGTGACCTCTGTGCTGAGCTCTGTGACCTCTCGCAAACCTCCGAGACCTCTCGCAAACCTCAGTGACCTCCACGATCTGTTTGACGATTCCCACAGATGCTTTTAATCTGCCTTTGCCATATTCGCCTTTACCTGAAAAGGCAAATGGAAGGTGAAACCAATGGACAATAAAACATTAACCACTCTCGTCGTACTGGTCATGATTTTCCTCGTGGCCGGCTTCGTCGCCGGATACAGCCTCAAGGCAGCGGCGGAAAAAGGTGACCAGGCCCCGGTTGTCCCCGATCACGAGGCGCATTTTCATGCATATGACATGAGTTCGAATGGCATGACGGTGAACGTGACAAAAGGCACTGAGTTCATGATCACTTTGCCTGAGAACGGCGGAAGCACCGGATACCTGTGGAACATCACGTCGACCCAGGGACTTGACGTACTCGGAAGCTGGTTCGTTCCCGGCGAGAAAGGCCTGACAGGCGAGCCCGTCGAACGCCAGTGGATGATACGCGCATCCCGGTCCGGAGAGCAGAAGTTCAAGGCGACCCTGCTGCGGCCGTTCGAGGAGCCTGCAGGCAATGGAACTGTCTACCAGTTGATTATAAACGTGGTTTAATCGGCACCGACTAATTATGTTAGTCGGCACCGACTAATTATGTTAGTCGGCACTATACCTGCCACATGCGGTTGGCGCGCATTTGCGCGCCATCGCCGCGTATTCAGGTGCAGATACCTTATTCCTCCCGTGAAAATGATACGAAATGGTCATGGGCGCATGTACCTATGCTTAATATGTACATAATGAGGATATGCACATACTCATTATGTCTGCCAGCCTCTGCGCAGCCATGCCCGGCTTGCGTTCTCAGCCATGAGCGACCGGGTATGTTCCCCCTGCTTTCGCTGCGACCGGCCCGGCATATCATAACGGATGCCTGCGAAGGTACCTCCTGACCGCATCAATGTATCACCATAGCCCGGGGCTCTGCCTGAAGGCAGACCGGTGCCGCAGGCATCCGCATATATAAACGATCTCAGTATATCATCGAACAATCCGGGTTAAATTGAGCCTTATTTTTGTAAAAGAGCCATAATAACTGCAATTCAGGTTGTAGCTTACCATGCGGTTAAATACTAATCGGTTTCAATGTTAATTGTATGTTAAAGAGGAGAATAGCCGTATTATCTATCATCGTGTTGATCCTGAGCGTGAATCTCGCAGGCTTCGGCATGGGGACATACTGGTTCCGTTCCAGTTTCGCCGGGCCCTGGTCCAAGAACCCGGGTAATATCGCTTCATCTACCCATAACGGTGGCTCCTCGGTCCCTGCCGCAAGGGAAACGCCGAGGGAGTGCCCCCGGTGCAATGCCGATAATCTGCGATGGCAGATTTTTTCGCACATGGGCCAGATATTCCGTACCGTCGACGTCGAAAGGGACCGGGAGAACCGCAGGAAGATCATCAGCTTCATCCTTGACCCAAGAAATATCGGCTGCACGCTGACCGAAATCTCAGAGAAGCTCGGCATCAATCCCGGGACGCTGGACTATTACCTGGGCGAGTTCGAGTACAACTATATGGCCCGCTCTAACGCGACGCGGAGCTATGATCCGGAATGCCACTACCTCATGTTCGTCGAGGGCGGCAGGGAGCACCGGTTCGTCCGGCTGCAGGAGGGGAAGTATACCCGGATATGGCCCGGCGAGCTTAAAGATAAAAAGCGGCTGCGGATCATGATCATGCATATGAGAGACCCGATACGCAAGGAGATCCTGCGATCGATCGGCAGCCAGCCCGGCATCACGAACATCATGCTGTCCAGGCTATTCAACCGGAACAAGTCGACCATGCACCACTACCTCAAGCAGTTCCATGATGAAGAGATCATTGACATACGGCCGGAAGGCAGGATAAAGCGGTGCTTTGTCCACGATGACGTCCGCAATATGCTTGGCGCATAATCCGGTACTCCAATAACGTCTTTTTTTATTATCCTCGTCCGGCACGACCCTGGAGGCCGCTTAAACCGGGCTTCCACGGCCGGGTTAATGGCTCTAACGGAGGCGGATATTTTTTCCATACAGATCATAACAGAGGCCAATGACAACAATGCCCGGCGCCGCCGCACTAACGGGCTTCGCCGGACAGGTGATCACCATGAGGCCGAAGATACCCGGAGCAATCAAGGAAGAGTACGAAGACCTCTACGAAAAGCTGAACGTCGCAGCTCGCGTCAGAGGCGAGATAGGCCGGACGGCGATGGCGGCCTACAGGCACATGCAGTCGCATTATCTCAAGGACATGGAGTACGCGCTGCCGCCGCTGAAGCTGCTGCCCACTGTGGCGGCAGACAATGTCACCGGCGAGATCGACCGGATACAGACCATGTGCAACCGGCTGAAACGCCAGCTGCCGGCACTGATAGCGGAGAACGACATGATCATAGGGGAACTGGGACAGCTTGCCGACGCGGCCTCGACTGAGGAGAAGCCCGAATACCGCGACCTGGCCCGGAGCCTCATCCTGTTCCTGGAGCGGGAAAAGCACATACTGTACCCGGCGTCAGTGCTGGTCGGGCGAGTACATACGTGCGAAAATCGACCTCGACGGCATGCGTGCTGTGCGGCTTCCAGTATAACGAAGCCTGAAAGTGTGCAACATTTTAATGCGCATCGTGTCTACATGATCAAGGGACTTTTGCATTTGCTGAGTGCCTCGTTCACGCCAGCATAGAGTCGGCGGATGGCCGGGACCCCGGTCAGGCATAAGAGGAAGAAAAACAAGCCGGACTTTTCGTCGCATGCCGGGGCGGCCGTTCGCGCGCATGCGCGAGACCTGTGCATCCTCCATCGCAGACTTAATGTCTTTGCGCCCTTCGTGCCCTCCGTGCCCTCCGTGTCCAATGCTCATTCCTTTTTGGTGCGGTCCTTGAGACTGTAAACGGCCGGCCCGTGGAATACAGCGCCCTCTTCCCGGTACCTCGAGCCGTGGCACGGGCAGTCCCAGGTGAGCTCTCCGTCGTTCCAGCTTACGTAGCATCCCATGTGGGTACACTGGGGCGACACTGCGTGGACTTTGCCGGACTCGTCTTTGTATACTGCCGCCTTGTGGCCGTTAACTTCCGACAGGCCGGAGCTACCCGGTTTTATCTTCGAGATATCCTCCGGTTTCTGTAGCCGCTCTCCGGTGAACATCTTCATGATATCTGCCTGGGTCTTCAGGAAACCGATGGCACCCGGCAGCTCTAAGCGCGACAGGCTGTAGACGTCGGCGTAGGGGCTCTTTTTGCCGGTCAGCTCGTCGGCCAGTATCATCGCGGCAACGGTGCCGTAGGTCATGCCGGTGCCCTTGTAGCCGGTCCCGACGTAGAAGTGCTTGCTGGCGGTATACCTGCCGATGAATGGCACGCTATCGAAAGGATAGTTATCATGTGTTGACCAGCTATACTCGACGGACTTCACCTTGAAGTGGCTCCTCGCATACTGCTCTAGCTTTTTGTACTTCTGTTCCGTCTCGGTCACTTTTCCGACGTTGTTGTCCTCGCCGCCGACGATTACGAGCTGCCCGTGCTCAGACGGCTGGGTGCGGATGTAATGACAGGGCTTCTCCATGCTGTAGAACATGTCCCTGGAAATTTCCTCTTCCAGTCTCACGCCGAGGACGTAGGACATTACCGGGGTAATGCGCGCCGGGATAATGTCCATGTTAGTGAATGGTATGTGCGTGGCCAGCACAATATCGTTCGCCAGCAGTTCGCCATTGTCGGTCTTTACGGTACAGGGCTCGCCGTGTACGATGTCCAGCGCCCGGGTGCCCTCGAACACATAGCTGCCATCACCGTTGACTGCTTCTGCCAGCGGCAGGAGATATTTTCTCGGGTGGAACTGTAGCTGGTTCGAGAAGCGGATAGCACCGTAATTCTCAAAAGGCAGCGGCGCCCGGTCGACGTACGAGACGGGCAGCCCGAGGCGCTGCTCGGCATCCAGCTCATTTTTAAGGCTGTCCACCTGGTCAGGGCTGGCTGCATACACGTATTCTGACGGACGCGTGAGGTCGCAGTCGATGCCATATTCCTTCGTCAGGCTGGCGATCAGCTCTACGGACGCCTGGCAGGAATCAGCGCACTGTCGCGCCTTATCCTCCCCGTACATGCCGATGAGGTCACTATAGTAATTTGCCTGTGCAGAAGAGACATGTGCCGTCGTGTAGCCGGTCACCCCTTTCACGATCTTCTCCGCTTCTACCAGGGCGACTTTCAGCCCCCTTTTCTTCAACAGCAGTGCCGTCGTGATGCCCGTGATCCCGCCGCCCAGGACGGCAACGTCCACGTTCAGGCCCTGTTTCAGCGTTGGATAGGCTGGAT
Organism: uncultured Methanocellaceae archaeon; assembly: GCA_963769045.1. Taxonomy (GTDB): domain Archaea; phylum Halobacteriota; class Methanocellia; order Methanocellales; family Methanocellaceae; genus Methanocella_A. The sequence goes on along the minus strand of CAVYKK010000026.1, from coordinate 121,861 downwards.
CCGGCGTCGACACAATCCAGTACGAGTCTGCACGGCCGGGCACGCCATGCTTGCTGAACCCCTTGCTCCCTTCCATCATTGTCTACACACCTTCCTGAAAAATTAACCTGATAATACATTTTTATAAAAAGTGCAAGATATATAACTCCCTGTGGTTTTTAGTGCCGGGACATGATCGGGGCTGACGCCGGTGGCGATAAATACCATCACAGCGATCGTACGCTTAAGGTTACCCGATCTATGTCTTTCATGAACGAGCTTACCTGCCTCCTGGGCGGGCTGGTGTCTATCGACTCAGTGAATCCCGATCTTGTGCCGGGAGCGAACGGAGAGGGCGAGATCGCTTCGTTCGTCGCGGCGTGGCTGGAAAAGTGCGGGCTGGAAGCGCACCTTGAAAACGTCGCCGGTGACCGGCAGAACGTCGTTGCCGTTGCCCGGGGCTCTGGCGGCGGACGGTCGATCATGCTGAATGCTCACATGGACACGGTAGGCGTAAGCGGGATGAACGAGCCTTTCAATCCCGTGATCAAAGACGGCCGCATGTACGGGCGGGGCACGCTGGACACGAAAAGCGCACTGGCGGCCTTCATGGTAGCAGCGGTCCGCGCGTCAAAAATGGGCATGCGCGGCGACGTCATCTTTACAGCGGTTATCGACGAGGAGTACGGGAGCCTGGGCACGGAAGCCGTGGCACGAAAATGGCACGCCGACGGTGCCATCGTAGGCGAGCCGACTAATCTTGATATCGTGATCGCCCACAAGGGCTTTGCCTGGTACGAGGTAGAGACGTATGGCACGGCCGCACACGGGTCGAGGCCTGACCTGGGCGTCGACGCCATCGTCCGGATGGGCAAGGTGCTTTCAGGCCTGGAGCAGATGGCCGACCGGCTGTCCCGTTCTACTACGCATCCCCAGCTCGGCCCCGGCTCTGTCCATGCTTCGGTCATCAGTGGAGGACAGGAGTTTTCCAGCTACCCGTCGCGTTGCAGGCTTGGCATCGAACGCCGGACGCTTCCGGGCGAAGCCATCGAGACGATAGACTCGGAGATGCAGGGCTTAATCGACAGCATCGCTGCCGGCGACCCCTCGTTCCGGGCATCAGTGAAGAGGACGCTGGCCAGAGGTGCGCTCGAAGTGCCGGCCGATGCGCCCATCGTGCAGACGCTGTCCGGCGGGTACAGAAATGTCACCGGGAGCATGCCAAAGCTCGCTGGCATGGGTGGCTGGATGGACTCTGCCCTTCTGGCAGAGGCAGGCATCCCGTCGGTCGTCTTCGGACCCTCCGGCGAAGGCCTGCATGCGGATGTCGAGTGGGTGGACTTACACTCAGTCGAACAATGTCATGAGATCGTCCTGGCCACTGTACGGGAATTCTGCGAGTAATGCAATTTTAAACCGGTATTGTAGGGTCTGTCCGTCTTCGCTCGCGCGAGCGCCCTTGCGGCCGACGGCAATTGACTCTGCCTTTTTGTATAGGTAGTGCCTGGTGTCGGCCAGCATATACAAAAAGTTACCGGATTGACAATGTCTTCGCATCCTCAGTCCACATTCTGCAGCGCACCGAAGGCATTCATCACGACCTCGCTGATCGCGGGATGTATCACCATCGAACGGTACAGCGGGCCCATGTCCCCGTTGCCGCAGTTCATCAGGTAGACCACCTGCTGGACCAGCGCGGCCGCATCCGGGCCGACGACGGTGCAGCCCAGGATTCTGTTCGTCATCCTGGCCACTACGACCTTGACAAACCCGTCCTCGTTGGCCATGGCGATGCCTTTGGCCATACTGGAATACATCGCTTTGCCGACCATTACCTTGAGGCCTCTTTCCCGGGCGACGGCCAGCGTCATTCCGACATGGCCTACCTGCGGGTGAGTGAAGACTGCGTGGGGGACTGTACGATTATCATACTCTCTCTTATGCTCGTGAAACATATTGTATGTCACGATACCGGCCTCGAAGTTGGCCGCATGTCGGAACATGTCCTTCCCCGTGGCATCTCCCAGCGCCCAGATGCCCGGGACGTTGGTCTCAAGGTACCTGTTAACCTTGATCCAGCCCCGGCTATCCGTTTCGACGCCCGTCATTTCCGGCTTCAGGAGATCTGCGTTCGACTTTCTGCCCAGGGCAAGCAGAATCTCGTCCGCCGCGAACTTCTCCGTTTTGCCCGTTTTTATGTCTTTCGCGTAGACGACCTTCTTCCCGTCTTCGATAGCGACCCGGTCCGCCTGGTGCCCGGTGCGGACGTTCATGTGTTTAGCCAGCGCCCTGGTGACCGTTTCTCCCACCTCTGAGTCCTCGTCGTGCAGCAGCACTGGCGGCCGCTGTATGATGGTCACATCCGTGCCCATGGCCGAGAAAAAGTGGCCGTACTCGCAGCCGATGAAGCCGCCGCCGATGATGATCATGCTCTTCGGAGCCTGGTTCAGGTCAAGGAGCGTGATGTTGTCCAGGAACCCCGCTTCCTTCAGGCCTGGTATAGGCGGTATGAGCGGCCTGGCACCCGTGGCGATGAGGATCTTCGGCGCTGTGATCGTCCTGCCCCCGGCCGTAAGCGTATGATCGCCCGTGAACTCGGCCGTTTCCCGGAACATCGTGAGGCTCTTCACTTTGGCCAGCTGCTCTTCGGACTCCTGCTCTTCCCCGTGGACAAACGCCCGCGTACGATCCATGATGAATCGGAAGTCCGGCTTCGCCGTCGCTTCGACGCCGACGGCTTTAGCGTCCTGCGCCATCCTGATCACGTCCGCAGGATAGATCAGCATCTTGGAAGGTATGCAGCCGTTATTCAGGCAGGTCCCGCCGAGCGGCCCTTTCTCGACCAGCGCGACCTTCCTGCCCTCCGTAATGGCATCGTTGACCACGTTTTCCCCGGCGCCTGCGCCGATCACGATCACATCGAACTTCTCCATGGGACACGACCATTATATTATTCTGTCGTTAAAATATTTATTAATTTAGTGACAGCGAGCATGACCCGACACATTAAAATTATATCAGCCGCGACTACCAGTATACGGAGTTGACCGGATGGAGATCAGGGAAACGATACAGCAGATAGCAGAATCCGGGGGCGCAGACTTCTTCGGCGTCGCCGACCTGGCGCAGGCAAAGTCCGAGATACTGCGGCAGGGCGGGGAGCAGATCGCCTCGTACCCGAGGGCGATCTCGATCGGCATCAGGCTGTTCGACGAAATCGTGGACCAGCTGCCGGACCGGGACCAGCGGGCGGTCGCCGTCAGCTACCGTCATCATTGTTACGACGTAATCAACGACCGGCTGGACGATATCGCCTCGCGTATAGCCAGCGAGCTCCAGCGGGCCGGATACCGGGCGTACCCTGTACCGTCGTCGAAGCGGGCCGACGACGAGCGGATATGCGCCGTCTTCTCGCATAAGCTGGCCGCACACCTGGCCGGGCTGGGCTGGATCGGCAAGAGCTGCCTGTTGATCACCCCGGAGGCAGGCCCGAGGGCCAGGTTCATCACTGTGCTGACGGATGCGCCGCTGGATGCGGGCACTCCGATGGACCCGGCTTGCGGTGACTGCACGGAATGCGTGGACATCTGCCCTGTGTCAGCGTTCACCGGGCGTCTCTTCCGGGAGGACGAGCCCCGGGAAGCAAGGTACGATGCACGGAAGTGCGAGGCGTATTTCAAAACGCTGGAAAAGCCGGGCATACCGGCGGTCTGCGGCATGTGTCTCTACGTCTGTCCTCATGGTAAAAAATAGCGGATGGGCCGTCGCGCGCGAGCCGCCTGGCGCCGTCTGACCTGGTGTCATGCCTCAAGGCTCACAGTCTTTTTAATGTTCTTGAGCTGCATGGCGACGTCTTTGCCCAGCAGGCTGCAGCCGAACAGCTCGTTCTCAGTGGGCTGGTACTTCACCCGGATCACCGGGTCGAGGACTATAAAACCCATCTGCCGTAGCCGTTCAGCCACGAGCACCGGGCCCTGGCCGCTCCATCCGTATGAGCCGAAGGCGACAGCGATCTTGCCTTTCACGTCGCGCCCGGCGAGGTCGTCGAGCAGCTTCAGGATCGGCTTCGCCGGGTGGTAATTGAATGTTGGCACTCCGAAACCTATGGCGTCCGCGGCGAGTATGTCCTCGATCTTTACGTCGAATGCGTCCACGGCCTCTACGTCGAGCTTCAGCGACTTCGCCCCTTCCATGATAGCGTCGGCCATGGCTTTCGTGTTCCCTGTGGTGCTGTTGTACGCAATGATGAACCGGGCCATAGTTGTGATGTATGATCTCACTTGCTAAAAATGTAACACAAAGGTCGCAAAGGTCACAAAGGTGACATAGGACGTAAAGGACGCGACACTCCTGGGAATTGGGAAAATATTGGCACTTCGTGTCCATTGTGCCCATTACTTTCACAGTACATGCACCGTCAGCCTATTATATCAAGAAACGATCTGTTGTGAGAACATTGCGGATGGAGAACTATGGATCACGTTGTATATGTCAGCAGGTCGCTTAAGGAGCTCGACAAGCTAATCGCCGGGGGCCGCACCATGCTCGTGCGGGGCTCCATCGGAAAGAAACTGCCCTACGGCAAGGTCAGCGCCGGGGACCGGCTTTTCTTCGCCACAGGCAACAGCAGCCGGAACGTGGTGAAAGCGGCAGCATCGGCTGGCGACGTGTTTGACTCGCCGAAGCTTACGGGTGTCGAGCCGGAATGTCTGCTCGCGGACAACGCAGGCAAGCTGCTCCTGAGCGACGTGGAAATGGCCAAATGGTCGATCAAGAAATACCTGACACTGATTGAGCTGGAGGGCGTCAACCCGGTCGTGCCGTTCACCATCGCAGCCCGGGGCAGTGGCGAGGACGACGACTGGATCGTGCTGGACAATATAGACGAGATCATCGAATAGGGCCGGCAACATTAACAATATCGCATGTATAAAGAATAATTAACGCGACGCCTTTGCGTACTTCGGCAATGGCGTTGTCTATTCCCTCAATGTTCGCAAGCCTCTTCGGGAATATTTTGTGCCCGCCCTCATGGCAATAGCCATAAATACTGCCTGACGCTAACCTTTTGCCAGAGTCTTTGCCAACGGAGAGTAACTAATGAAGGACCATACTATAAGAGCCGGTTTTATGACAAAGGCCCTGGCAATAGTCGGTCTCGTGAAGCCGGAACTGCCTGTGGCAGCAGGCATCTGTGTGGTCGCAGGCGAGATTATCGCGTCAGGAGCCCTTCCCACTGTCTCTACTGTGCTTCTCGGGTTCCTGGCGGGCTTTTTCGTCTCCGGCGCCGCCATGATCTCCAACGATTACTTCGATCTCGCTGTGGATCGGGTGAACCAGCCACAAAGGCCTCTGCCCTCCGGTCTCATATCCGTGCCCGAAGTGATGTTTCTCATCGCTCTGTTTTCCATCGCCGGCTTCATGGCGGCCGGGCTTATCAGCGCTCTTGCCCTGGCCATCGCCTTAGCGATGTGGATTGTCGGCGTCCTGTACAACTGGCGGTTTAAGGAGACCGGACTGCCTGGCAACATGATGGTCGCACTATCGGTGGCTATGACGTTCATCTGCGGCGGCGTGGCTGCAGGCGAACCGCTAAACGGGGTCGTCTTGACCTTTGGCGTGCTGGCCTTCGTCTTCGACCTCGGCGAGGAGATTGCCAACGGTGTCATGGACATGGAAGGCGATGCCCGGCGGTCAGTGAGGAGCATTGCCCGGCAGCGCGGTAAACAATACGCCTTACGCCTTTCCGGCCTGCTTTTCGCACTGATGGTCGCGGTCAGCTTTCTGCCGATCGCCATGGGCTGGCTTGAAAGCGTCTACCTCGTCATTTTCGTCCCGATGGGCCTCGCCATATTGTACTTAGCCAGTAAGCTATTGGCAAGTCAGACCATCGCAGAAGGCCGAAGAAAAACTCGCCAGCTATACCTGACTATGACCTTTTTCATTGTCGCATTTGTCATCGCCAGTGCTCTCTGAAAAAGACCGGACTCGGGCGTAATGGGATGAAAAACGGGCAATGCAATTCGTCACAGGCCAGGCAGGCGTTCGCGCGCGCACGCTTTGGCTGACGGGCTTGACCGGGATACCTGCTCAAAAAGGAAATGTGAAATGTTGATTATGCTGATAAGGCATTCAACACAGAGTACACAGAGTTCACAGGGTACACAGAGTACGTTTAAAGAACGGACTACGGCAGCCTCTTCTGATCAAAACTTCGTGTACTCTGTGGACTCTGTGAACTCTGTGTCAGATGCCTTATCAGCATACAAAAAGTAACCCCTATGACGATACTCTGTTACTTCTTGTGTCCTTGCCGGTGATCAGGCTTTTGCGGTGCCTTATCCGGGGATTTTATCGGGGCCTTCTGCGGGGCTTTATCCGGTGACTTCACGGGTGTTTTCTGCGGAGCCTTCTCCGGAGATTTTACGGGGGCTTTTACCGGGGCTCTCTCAGGGGACTTTACCGGGTCTTTCTTTACCGGCTGGTCCTTATAAACAGGCTGTTTCTCTGCCGGGGGCTGTTCATGGTGCGGGGGCCGTGCATGATGCGGGTTTTTGACCGGAACCAGTATCGGCTGCACTATTATCGGAGTCCTGGCCGGGTTTGGCGTCGGTGTGGTGACCAGGGGGTTTGTGATGACGACGTCGCCGCTCATCGTGTCAGACTGCACGCCGTCCGTCACTGTCAGCGCCACGGTATATGTGCCCGGGTTGTTGTAGGTATAAACCGGGTCCTGCAGCGTCGAGTAGCTGCCATCGCCGAAGTCCCACCGCCATCCGGTCGGGCTGCCTCCGCTGGTATCGGTGAAGTGTATGGTCAACGGGGCGGCGCCGGTATTGACGTCCGCCACGAAAGCTGCCGACAGGCTCCCCGGTTCGGCCCGGGCAGTCGTTCCCGTCATGGCGAAGGCTATCGTCACTAGGGCTATCATGAATATACTTAACGTTTTCATCGTATTGTCGCCTCAGGTATTATCTGTAGCATTAATCGGCGGGGCTTTTCCGGAAACGCCATGGGCATCACCGGCATGTCTCGTGATCGCTGCCGATTCCGGGGCAAATACGGCCAATCTGTCATACAATAACGAAAAGAGGGGCAGATATTATATATACTTTCATTTAAGGCGCTATTTTATGCTGTAATCGTATATTGGTGCTAATATCGTTTTTATTTATGAAAAAAGCGTTAAAAATGAGTTATTTATTGAAACAGTCTGGCAATTACCTGCCGAATTTATCGGAGGGGTGCCCGGTCTATGCTATTCGAGAGCGTTTCAATGCTCAGCACGGAGCATATCAATGATCAGAACAAGTCGTCAGAGTCCGGTCTTTTCCTTGCGGCCCGTGCTTCGACGAAGGAACTGCCAATCACGATCGCTATGCCGATAACGGCGATTGCTGCGAAAACGGGGTGCAGGCTAATAGTGCCATCTGGCATAATTGAGAAAATGGTACATCCAGCAAGCCCTATGGCGGACACTATTGCCCCTGTGGCTGCAATGATTCCGCCGCTTATCATGAATGGAGGTGTAAGCATGTTATTCACCGGCAATTGTCGACTTGCCCGCAGGCAGGATAGCAATGTGCGGGAGGCCTCTGCGATCTTCAGTCACGACAGAAGCCAATAAAATTCGGGCATAGAGATACTATGCTGATCCGATAATATATCATTATTATTCATTATACATATAATTTGCCATTAGAATCAGCGCTTTATCACGCATAGCTGTGCAGGCCGGGTATCAGGTACGATACACCGATATATGTAAAAATGACTGACAGGAAGCCCAGCATTGAAATATAGGCGGCGTCTTCGCCTTTCATGCCCCTGAGACGCAGGACGGCATAAATCGCGTATATGGCGATAGTGATCAGCGCCCATGTCTCCTTCGGGTCCCATGACCAGTATGCGCCCCAGGCAGCTTTTGCCCATATCGCTCCCATGATCGTTCCTGCAATTAGCAGTATGAGGCCGATGTAGACCGATATGCTGGCGATTCTGTCCAGCCTCGCGAGCGCAGGCGTGCTTCTCCTGCCCTTCAATAAAAAATAAACGTACGCTGCCGAAGCCATTGCTGAAATGGCAAACAGGCCATAGGAAGCGATGACAACGGGCACGTGGACCAGGAGCCAGCCGCTGTCCAGCGCTTCAGACAGTACGGGATTCGGCTCCCAGAGGTAAGCGGAGAAGAGGGCTAAGAATGCGGATAAGCCGGACAGCGCCAGGCAAAGGGGCGCTGGCTCATCCTTTCGGTATAATGCAGCCGCAGCCAGGCCAGTGATAAATGCAAGCAACGCTGCGGACTCGTAGAGCTCCGCCCATGGCGGCCGCCCCATGGTATACCACCGCAGAGCAAGTGCAAGTATCATCAAGGCGCAGCTGGCAAACGCGCAATATTTCGCATATCTTTTATGGGAGGTTAATATGGAAATGATAAACGCGCCAGATGCCGCTGCGCCTGTGATCAGTAAAGCCTGTTCCGGCTGCAATCTTCCATCCTCAAAACGTATATATCCAGCTTGTATAAGTATAACACTTTGCTAAAATAGTTATTGTTAACTAAAAACAATTACTACGTGATCTCGATGGCCAGCAAATATTACTTCAGCACCCGGGACCTCCTCGTCATTGCCGTGCTCGCGGCGCTCGGCGGCGTTCTGTCCACTTATGTCAGCTATCTCGCCAACATGATCAACCATCTCGTGGGCGTGCCGTTCGGCGCCGGCAACGTGGTCGCCGGCCTGCACGTCCTGTGGCTGCTCCTGATGATCGCCATCACCCGCAAGATCGGCTCCGGCCTGATCGGCGGGGCAGTCAAGGGGTTCGTAGAGTTCATTACCGGCAACCCGCACGGCATAGTGGTCGTCGTCATCTCGACCATCGAGGGCATCGGCGCCGAGGTGGGCTACTGGCCGTTCCGGAAGTATCGCACGGTATCCTATATGCTGGGCGGCGGCCTTGGTGCGTTCGCCAACGTCCTCGTCTTCCAGCTCCTGTACAACTCCTACGGCAACGTATGGCTCTTCGCTATCTGGGGCGGGCTGGCCTTCGTGTCCGGCGCGGTAATGGCAGGATACTTCACGGGCGGTGTCATGGACAACCTCGAGGACGCCGGCATCGTACGCCGGGAAAAGCAGAAAAAGAGCCTGCTGTCTTTCAGCATACCGAAGGCGTTCGCGCTGGTGCTCGCAGTCGCCATCCTGTTCTCCGCAATCTATTACTTTGCCTTAGTACAGGTCCGGGAAGACCCGATGGTGGTCCACGTGACCGGTAAGATCGTGGAGCCGAAGGACTACTACCTGCCAACGTATACTTCTCAATATATCACAGTCAATACGCCCATGGACGGCACCTATAAGCACTATCCGGCACAGGACTACACCGGGCTGTCCATCGACTATATCCTCGATGACGCCAGGGTGAGCGCCGACGCGACAAAGATCGACGTGGTCGCCGCCGACGGATATTATCAGACGTTCAACATCTCGGAAATCCGGGGCAAAAACCTGATCCTGAACGTCTCCCGCGTGGAGAGCGACTCCGATTACGTCCGTCTGGTGGCGCCCGGGTTTGCCGGGGGCATGTGGGTGAGAAACGTTAATAAGATCAAAGTATACTAAGCTCATGATGACGATAGCCCGGTCAGTCGTGTCCCTGAAGGGGCTCTCCTTTTCTTTCTATAATGCCAGCTGCCGGGCGCTGGACGGCATCGACCTGGAAATCCCCGAAGGCCAGTTCGTGGCGATCACCGGCCCGTCGGGCTGCGGTAAGTCCACTCTGGCCATGGCCATCGGCGGCTATATTCCGCATGTCATCGAGGGAAAACTGGAAGGAACCGTCGTCGCCGGCGGCCTTCAGACCGACCGTGCCAGCCTGGCCGACCTCTCGACGATAGTCGGCATCGTGCAGCAGGACCCGGAATCGCAGCTCTGCACCCTGGAGGTCGACGACGAGGTCGCCTTCGGCCCGGAGAACCTGGCCCTGCCCCTCGACGAGGTCCGGAAGCGCGTCGAACGATCGCTGGGGCTGGTCAACGCCCTCCATCTCCGCGGACGGGACATCTACGAGCTGTCCGGCGGGGAGAAGCAGCGGGTGGCCATCGCTTCCATACTCGCCATGCAGCCCCGCGTGCTCATCCTGGACGAGCCCACCTCCAACCTGGACCCTACGTCTACGGCCGAAGTGCTGGCGGCCATCGCACGGCTGCGGCAGGAGTCGGGCCTGACTATCATCGTGATCGAGCACAAGCTGGACCGCATCATGCCGCTCGCGGACCGGCTGCTCATCATGGACGGCGGCCGGATCGTCATGGACGGCAGGCCGGACGAAGTCCTCCGTCTCTACCGGGAGCGTATCAAAGCGATGGGCATACAGGCTGCCGGCAGAGCCCGGCGCCGAATGGCGTTGTGTACACGCGAATCGCCAGACAGATACGCCATGCGAGGAAACCGTGAAAGTCGAGGGATTGCGTTTTTCCTATGATGGCAAAGAGGTGCTGCATGACGTTTCATTCAAGGCATGCAGCGGCGAGATCGTCGGCATCATCGGGCCTAACGGCTCGGGCAAGACCACCTTCCTCGCTCACTTGATCGGGATACACAAGCCCGCGCAGGGGTCAGTGCAGGTCTGTGGCGAAAGCACGAAGGCCGGAAAGGTCTCCCGTCTCGCCCGTATGGCCGGCTACGTGTTCCAGAACCCGAACCACCAGATCTTCGAGCGTACCGTCCGGGGCGAAGTAGGGTTCGCCTGCAATAACTTCGGTATCGACCGGGAGACGCGTGATCGCCGGGTCGATGATGCTCTTAAAAGGTTCGGGCTCAGCCGTTATGCGGATCGGCACCCGATGGGGCTGAGCTTCGGCGAGAAGCGTCGCCTCAACATCTGCTCAGTGCTACCGCACCAGCCACGACTGCTGTTAATGGACGAGCCCTTCGTCGGCCAGGACTATTTCAACGTGGCCGCGATGACGGAAGAACTGCAGGCGCTGAAACAGGAGGGTAAGACTATCCTGATGGTGTCCCATGACATCGACATGGTCTACCGGCACTGCGATCGGGTGGTGCTCTTCCGCGACGGCCGGATAGCGGTCGACGATGCGCCCGAAGCAGCCCGGCTGAAGATCGAAGCGCTGGGCATGAAGGATTATCTGCCGGGGGGATGCCCGCGAGAGTAAAGTACGAGGCAGGAACGACTTTCCTGCATGCCCTGAACCCGCTGACGAAGCTGATCGTGCTGGTACTGTTCAGTGTCGGCATCTTCCTCTTCGCCAGCATCCCGATCGAGCTGCTGGTCTTCCTGTCGCTGGTCGCCATCATAGCAATGGTCAGGTCAAGGGTGCTTGCCTCGTTGCTTACCTCCCGGTTCCTGCTGTCATTCGCGGTGCTGCTCTTCATCGTACAGGTGATCTTCAACGCCAGCGGGGACGTCTACTTCTCGATACCGCTGGTCCTGTTCGCCATCCCGGTAACGTCGCACGGAGTGGCAGTCGGCATCGTGCTGGCGCTGCGATTCGTCTGCATTATCCTGGCCAGCGCCATTTTCGTGTTCACCACAGACCCCGGAGAGCTTGCCTATGCACTCATCCGGGCAGGTATCCCTTATCGCTACGGCTTCATGCTGGTCACGGCTATCCGGTTCATTCCTGTCTTTGAATCCGAGGCAGGGACTGTCCGGTGCGCGCAGCAGGCACGCGGGCTCGACATCGACGGGCAGGGGCTGCGGGCATTGATCAACTCTGCCCGCTATACGTTGCTGCCGCTGGTCGTCTCGGCGCTGTCAAAGGTCGATGTGCTGGTCATCTCCATGGAAGGCCGGGCTTTCGGCATCAAGCCGTGGCGCACTTCACTTCGCCACAGCCGGTTCGCCGTGGCCGATATCATCGTCCTGGCGGCGGCTGTTGCCTTATTTGTCATCCTGCTGGTCTGCGTGCTTACCGGCCTTTTCCAGCTGCCGGGCATCGTTACCTACGGCTAATAGGCGACTATACCAGGCTGATGTCAATTGATTTAGATTACATAAGATTTAATAAGTAAGAAAGGTATGCTACTTGTACCTGTTAATGGGGTTAACTATTAAGGTGTGTTGTCATGCAATCCAAGAAGATATCGGTGATATTGACCATAGCGCTAATCATAATGATAGCCGCAGCCTTATCCGGCTGCTCGAGCAGCACTGTCAGCCCGACGCCTACGGTGTCCGCCGGCGGAGACCTGACGGCCGGCCTCCCGGCCACGATGGACTACAGCATCAAGGTGACTGGCGGCGCGACACCCGTCACGCTGACCTATGCGGACCTGCGAGCCATGCAGCTGAAAGAGCTGAAAGGCGTCTCCGTCGTCAACTCGGTCGGCACCGAGACCAGCGGCAGCTACGTCGGCGTACCCCTGATGGACATCGTCAACAAGGCCGGTCTCCCGGCGGGCGACGTGTCCTTTACTGCGGTGGCTCCGGATGGCTATAAGATCGACTACACTCTCGATCAGTTCAATATGGGCATCCTCGCACTGAAGACCGATGGCGTGGCCAACACGGCCGGCTTTAACGACAAGTACCCGATCTCCTTCGTCTTCAACGGCGGAGAGAAGAGCAACTGGATCAAGATGCCGGCAGAGATCCAGATCGTCGGCGGATCGGTCGAGTCGGTTGCCCTCCGGATATCCGGCGCCAACGTCACGAACAAGCCGACCTTCACGCTGAGTGCTCTCAAGAACATGACACAAATGACGATCACCGCGACCGACAGCAAGAACAACACTAATACTTACACAGGTGTTTCGCTCAACGATCTGCTGGACCTGGCCGGACCGAAGGCCGATACGGTACAGTTCATCAGCGGCGATGCGAGCGGTTTCAGCAAGAACGTCAGCCTCTCGGACATCCAGGCGAGCACAGACGCTATCGTAGCCATCGACGAGAACGGTGTGCTGCGTGACATCATACCCGGACAGCCCTCGAACACCTGGGTGAGCAACCTCACCAAGATTCGGATCGACTGAGTGGTGCGGTAAAAATGCAGAAAGCATACAAGTTCCTGCTGGCCGGGCTGGCCATCGGGCTCATCGTGGCCGCGGTGGGCACATATGCGCTCACCGCCGGCCAGGGCGGCAGCAGCAACGGCCTCGGCCTGGACTGCAACGAGTGCCACGCGGAAGGCCACGGCAGCGTTATCGCCCCCGATGTCAACGTGAACGGCACGATCCTGCTCACGGGCGATGCGCCGCAGGACGAATTCGTGGTCGTGGACAGCATCTTCGACCTGCCGCAGCGGGATATCAGCACGCTGGAGTCGCAGTACGAGGGCGGGGTCCCGTCGCGAGGCGTCCCCGTGCTGGAGTTCCTGCGGTCGCACAATGTCACCGACTTCGACAGGCTAATCCTGTACGCCGACGACTTCAAGCTTGTGCTGACCCGGGACCAGGTGTCTGACGATACCGTCTTCGTGCCGATCGATTACTCGGTGCGCGTCCTGGGCCCCAACATGCCCATCTCGACCTGGCTGAAGGGCATCCGCACCATCGTGATTGTGGATGAGAACATGAGCGACGCGGTCACTATCAACGGCAAGAGCGTAACCTTCGGGCAGATGATCGAAAACGGCATGCAGACGATGCCCGTCAGCGAGAAGATGGTCAGCTATATCTACCGGAACGAGACCTATGGCTTCGACTCGGCCTTCATGGTGACCGGCGTCAGCCTCAAGGACCTCCTGATCGGGGAAGGCTACACCGGCTTCAAGAGCGTGAGCGTCGACGGCCTCTCGATCAGCGGTAACGGCGTGCTCAAGGGCAGTTACTTCCTGACACGTAACAACGGCGCGATCGTGCTGGCGACGTCCGACAAAAACCGGCTCAGCTGGCCCGAAGTGCACGCGATCACGGTGTCGTGAATGCGAATAATCGGGGCGGCGATAGCCGCCTTTTCCCTCTTTTTCGTCCTCGTCGTCTCCGGCTGCGTCGGGGGGACGAGCGACTGGGCCATCACGATCAACGGCGACAGCACGCATACGATCAACAGTTCGCTATACGAGAGCCTTGCCCCTTCCGGCGAGACGATCAACGGCACGACGGGCGTGACCCTGGAGGAATTCCTCTACCGCTTCGGCGTCTACCCGGTGACCGCGGTCACCATCGGGGACCGCACCTACGACTGGGCCTGGTTTGCGTCGACGACCGACTTCGATACACCGGTCCTCGTGCTGCCCAACGGCAGCATCTTCGACGGGCAGAACATCCTCAAAGCGGATAAAATCGTGGTCAACGTGACGGAAAGGCCCGCCCGTTCGTCGCTCGACATCGAGCCCTCGCTGCTCTACGCCCTCGGCCTGGGCGGGAACGATACGCTAATCCACGCGCAATCACAGCAGGTCGTGGTATTCTACGTCGACGCCATGGGGTACAACCGCTATGAGGCAGGGAAGAGCCTGGGCATTATCGACAATATTACATCACTCGGCGAGCCGGTGCAGATATCGTGTGTCTATCCCTCAGTCTCGATCGTTAACAGCAAGACGCTTGTCTCCGGCCTGGCGCCCAATGCGAGCAAGGGTGACCTGCGTAGCTATTATCCCGACGGCCCGACGATACTGGATACCGTGTACGCCAGCGGGATGACCGGGTACTGGATCGACGGCAGGACCTCACCCGTAAACTTGGGTAACTACGTCATCAAACGGCCTGACGCGAACAAGGACGGCTACGAAGCCAGCGAAGTGGTCACCGAGGCCATCGGTAAGTACGATAACGGCGCCAACCTGTTGTTCGTGCACTTCAAGGACACGGACTCGGCAGCCCATGCAGGCGGACCGCTTTCCGACCGGGCCATGGCTGCCCTTGAGTTCGCGGATCAGCAGATCGGCCGCATGCTGCCTTACCTGGACCATGGCACTATCGTCATCATCTATGCCGACCATGGCGGCCACACGACCTTCGACGGCGGCAATCACGGCACGCTGATACCGGAAGACATGAACATACCCTTCATCGTGCACGTCGTCTGAAGTTAGACCGGGTCAACGGACGAACATGCTGTTAAGGAATGGCATGTTCGTCCTGAAGTTCCCTGAATTGATCAGGCTCCGGTCTGTCGGCATCGTCTCCGGCGCAAGCGCCGTCGGAAAGCCCTCCAACAATCCGCCGAATCTGGCAAACGGGAATGATGCTGTGCTGTCAGATGGCGACGCCTCGCCAGGCATCGCAGCCGCATCGCCTTCTGCCTTATTAAAATATTATTATTTCATCGAATGCCGTTGAAGCTATCAGACCTGCGCAGCCATTAAAACATACAGGTCGGCTACGCGTTCCGGATCAGCACGCTTGTAGTTCAGGTAGCACAACGGGCAATACGTAACGACTTTGCTGCCGTTCTCCTTTATCAGCCGCTTTGCCCGGGACTCGGCGATCATGCGGTCCCAGGAGATCAGGCCGCCGCCGGCGCCGCAGCATCCGCCCGTGCTCTCTTCCCCGGCGTTCTTTACGATGCCCCGGACCATGTCATGTCGGCCCTTCGCATGGCAGGGGTCGTGGACGACGACGCCCTTTTCGTCGACTGCGGCATCTTTCAGAAGGTCGAGCGCCAGCACGATCTCGGATGCAAAGCCATCCTTGCCACTGTAAAGCTTGTGGAATGCCTCGTAGCAGCCCGGGCAGATGGTGATGATGCGCTTGACGCCAGCCGCTTTGAACTTTACTATATTAGCGTCGACGGCATGACTGGCCGATGCCACGTCGCCCAGGTTATACATCGTGTACCCACAGCACGTCTCATCCACCACGCACGCGTAATTTATTCCCCTGGCATCGAGCAGTTTTTTTGCGGCTGCCAGGATTTCCGGCGTCCGGTAGCGTGCCGTGCACCCGGCGAACAGCAGGGTGTCACACGGTGTGCCGGTATCTGCAGTGCCGCCATCGGCTGCGACACCATAAGCGTTCCCTGTGCCTGCCACGGAATCCCTGATCGTGGAAAGGTGCGAAGGTACGATGCCTTTGCCGACGGCCATGTTACGCGTCAGGCGCTGGACGGGGGCCAGGTAGCACCCGTTGCATAACGTGCAGCTATACAGGCTTTTTACGTCGCCGTCATTCAGCCTGCCCGTCAGGCCGAGCTTCAAGAGCCGGTTGATCGACCGGTGCGGCGACTGCCACGAGTCCAGCTCCTGCTCCAGCGCCGGACACCTGGAGCGCCAGAACATCAGGAACGGGCAGACCAGGATGCCGGTATATGCGACGATGCCCAGGACGACCAGGAACACCGTGCTCAACGGCACGAACGGGTCGAGAGTACTCCCGCCGATCAGGTTGCGGTATTGTGCGTTCACCGGCAACACGGTCACTATAGCGAGGGCAAAGCAAAATCCCGCGCCGATCCTGCGATAGTCCTTTCCCCAGCGCTCGAACCTGAACCTGAAGGCCGTAGCGAAGAGTATCACGCCCAGCGTTATCAGGATCAGCGTGCTGATCGGCGCAAAGGAACAGAGCGAATTATAGCCGAGGTAATTCAGCCGGTACAGCAGGTGATCGACCGGATACTGCGCGTCGTGGCAGCTATGACAGGAGGGACTGCCCAGCAACCATGTATCCGGCACAAGGGTCAATAGACCTGTGACAATCAGGATAAATGACAGGAACAGGGCCAGTTTCCTACCATGATCGGTTAGCATTTGCTTCTGATTAGCTGGCGATCGTATAAATAGTATATAGTTTTAGGTTACATGCCCGTGTAAAATTAACTATAATAACTAAAAACAGCAAGCGTTAGTTATTTTGAAATGTCCTATACGCTCAGCTTTTGCTGGACCTGGGTCGATGTTGCTGTATTGGCAATGCGACCCCTGTCATGCTCGCCAAGGGCGCCAAAAATTTATTAAAAGCGGTCTGCGAATGTCTATCAGGATAATTCCCGGCATCCTGGCATCCCCAATACCTGGTTTTAACACCGCTGGCACCACCAACCGACTATCCTGCCGGTATACCTGCTGACCATGAGAAATGTACGACAGCCCTTGTCGGTCACGTACCCGCGCGCGAACGCCCGCCTGCCGACCTCGCAGAACCGGCTCTTTAATAATCGTCTTGGCGCTCTTGGCGAGCATGACAGGAGTCACATTGCCAATTCAACAATTACATCACATTCTCTGCCAGAGCATTTTGTCAATGATAGTGCCTCATGCGGTTGTATACCCGGCAGCGGCTGTCATCTCGATGCGCAGGAAGAAGACGTAGTATGCTACCGCGGCGATGAAGTATACGACGCACGTAATCATGTACGGCAGCATGTAGTTGGACTGCGACATCATGATGCCACTGAGGAAGGTGCTCAGGGCCAGGAAGATGTTCCAGCCCATCTGGGTGAGGCTGCTGACTGTGGCACGTTCCTGCTCGGCGACGATCTCCATGTTGAAGCTGGAGATCGCCGGGTTTGCCATGTTCATCAGCATCATGCGCATGACATAGGCGAACGCCGCCATGTAGATGTTCATTGTGAACGCGATCAGGATAAGGAACGGTATCGACAGGAGCTGCGTGAGCGCGATGGTCCGCACCTTGCCGAAGCGTTCGGTGATCATCGGTATGAACAGCAGCCCGATCACCATGACGATCTGGCCGATGGAGAAGATGACCCCAATCTCCCCGGCAGTCGCCGACAGCACTTTGTGGAAGTACACGTTGAAGAACGGGACGATCATGCCTGCGCCGATACCGATCAGGATGTTGACGAATACCAGCCGCTGTACGTTCCGGTTGCGGATTACCCGGCCTACCAGCCGTAGCCGCTCCAGCCGGTCCAGTACAGGGCGTTCTTTCTCTTGTATGAGCATCAATGGCACGAACGCCAGCAGTACTGCGGCCAGCGACAGGTAGAGCGTGTACCTGAAGGGTAGCACGGTTGCTACGCCCGCTCCTATCGCCACGGCAAAGAGCCCGGGGACAAGGCCGCCGATCAGGCTGCCCAGGACACCCGAGGACATGTTGACCACAGAGTTCATCGAGAACAGGTGCATGCGCTCGTCCCGGGTCGAGTTCTCGGCCATGAACGGCGAGCTTGCGACCACCGAGAGGCCCGTGGCGATGCCGTAGAGGACGCTCGCGGCGATGATCATCCAGCCGGTCGTGATCGTATACATCAACGCCAGCCCGGCAGCCAGGAATGCGATGGAGAGCATCAGGGTCTTTCTGCGGCCGATACGGTCGCAGAGCGTGGCTGCAGGCAGTGAGAAGATGCCTGTGGAAACGTACACGATGCCGAGCATGACCCCCAGAAAATCCTCGTGGAACCCGAGGTTCAGCAGGTACAGGTTAAAGATCACCCCGTAGATGCCCGAGTTCAGCGACAGGAAAAACTGGAAGGCCAGGAACTTCCTGGCGTTGGGGGTGAACTGCCGGATATGGGACAGGTACGTCGATATTCCGAAATGCAAGGCTCTACACGCTCTCCGTCGTTATGATGTAATGTCCTGGTTCTTGAACAGCACGACTGCCACCGTCAGGAGCAGCCCCGCGTACGCCAGCAGGAACACGGCGTTAGCCCATATCGGCATGCCCGCAACCACAGCGCCGGCTTTGCCGCTCAGGATCTGGGACACCATGCCGTGGCTCATCGGGTCGACCCAGATCATGATTTTGGCGTATATCGGGTACAGATCGAACATATCGCCATTATACAGCAGAATGTTTACCGGCGCGGAGACCATGCCTATGATGCTGCCGACCGTACTGGAAAGGAAGAGGACGACCCATGCCAGGAATGAGGCGATGATCGATATGAACGGGTTCTTCGTGACCGTCGAGACCAGTATGCCGATGGCAATATAGACGGCCAGCATCAGGTTCTCCGCGACGATCGCCTCGACGACCGGGATTATGTCGCCGGGCGCAGGCAGGGTGCCGCTGAAGAAAGCAGTCAGCAGATATGCCAGGACCGCGCAGGCCGTGAACAATGAGGCGATGACTGCAAGGCAGCCAAGAAACTTGCCGACGATGACGGAACTGCGCTCGACCGGCCTGGACAGTAGCTGGTACACGGTGCGGTCCTTCTTTTCCAGCGACAGCGAGTCCGCCGATATAATGACCGCGAGCAGGGCGACGATGAGGTTCATCGATTCCATCAGGCCGAGCACCGAATAGGGGCGCTCGTTTTTGATGACGTAGCCCGAGACCAGCGAAAGCATGATCGCGAACAGCAGGTAGAAGAACCCGATAAAGATAAACCGCTTTGAGCTGATGTTGTCCCTGAACTCCTTCAGCGTAATGGTCTGGATATTCCGGATTTCCCTTTGCACGTCGTACATGATCAGCCCTCCTTCTTCTCGCCGACCACCTTGAGGAACGCGTCCTCCAGCGTCGGCATCATCTCCCTGATCTCCCTGACCCGCAAGCCTGCGCTGACCAGCGCGGCATTCACGTCCTCTGCCACTGCAGGCTCCGTCACAGCCAGGTACATCCGGCCGTCCCTGATGCTGGCGCTCTCGACGCCTCTGACCTTTTGCGCCAGTTCGGCGTATGCGGTATCCAGCTTCGGGGCATAGAACTCGAACGTCGTGGTGCCTCCCATCGTGCTTTTGAGGAAGCTGCCGATGGACTTTTCCACGAGCATGTGGCCGCTTTTAATAATGCCTACCACGTCGGAGACTTCCTGCACCTCATGCAGGATATGCGACGAGAGGAAAATCGTCACGTGCTCGCCCTTGAGCTTTTTAATGATCTCCCGGATGTCATGCGACCCCTGCGGGTCCAGGCCGGTGGTCGGCTCGTCCATGATGAGCAGTTTCGGCTCGCCCAGCAGCGCTATGGCGATGCCCAGCCTCTGTCTCATGCCGTGCGAGTAGCCCCTGACCTTATCCTTTTCCCGGCCTTCGAGTCCCACCTGTTTCATCAATGCGGCTATCCGGGAGTCGAGGTCTTTCACGCCTGCCAGCCGGCCGAAGTATTTTGCGTTGGCCTCGCCGGTCATGCTCTCGTAGAATGGCGGCCGTTCCGGCAGGTATCCGACCAGCTTCCGGATCTCGTAGTGCTCCGTGCGGATGTCGTAGCCCATGACCTTCGCGTTGCCGCCGTGGGGCTTGACAAAGCCCATCAGCATGTTGATGGTCGTGGACTTTCCCGCCCCGTTCGGGCCGAGGAACCCATAGATGACGCCTTCCCCGACGTTCAGGTTCAGGTTGTTTACCGCCTCTATCCTGCCGAACTTCCTGGTCAGACCACTGGCTTCAATCGCATTCATCCAATCCACTTCTCGAACATGAAATAGATACCTATGACATCATTAACCTATATATACTATGTACAATTTGCATCGGCCGGGCAAGCGATATAGTACGATTCTTCTGCTTTCCTCCCCTGTCCGCCCGGCCGTTGCGCGCGTGCGCGTAGACTGCAGGGAGTAGGACACCGATCCGGCCGTTTTCATCAGCCTGATATGTGTACTCGATGTCTTAGTCGTAGATAATTAATTTGGTTGTGATAATTTATTTGTACACAGGAAAATGACAAAATTTCCAGGCGCTATCTTGCGTTATCGGCCATAGGGCAAGCCCAAATTAAGGAAACTGATACCCAGCGATATGTTGTTATAGTAGGAAAACAAAAACAAAATTCTGGTGTAGTAGTACATCCATGTAGTATTACCAGGGGTGGCCTATGGAGATGGATAAAAAAGCGGTCGAAGCGCTCACGTCCTTCGGCCTGACAGAGTACGAGGCCAAGGTCTATCTTACGCTTGTCATGAAGGGCGTCCAGAAAGCGAGCGCGCTGGCCGACATGAGCGATATCCCCCGGCCCCACGTCTATTCTGTGATCAAGCTTCTCCATGAGAAAGGCCTCATTATCATCATCCCGGAAAAGGTGACGAAATACCAGGCGCTGCCTCTGGACACGGTTCTTAAGAAGCTGCTCGAGGAGCGCATGGACTCGATCAAATCGCTTGAGATCATAGGCAATGAGCTGATGTCCCAGGTACAGCAGAAGGGCACGACGGCCGAGAAGGACGACACCGAGAAGGTGCAGTTGTACAGCGGGCGCTGGGTGATCGTGGACCTGATCCACAAGATGCTCGGCAGGGCCACCGCATCATGCGAGATCATCACCAATGACAAGAGCTTCGTGAAGTCCGTCGGGACCTACGAGCAGGACCTGGCCGCCGCTCACAAGAAAGGCGCAAAGGCCCGTTTCCTCCTGCCCATCGAGAAGGATACCCTGCCCATGATCGAAAGCCTGTCCCACCGTGCGACTGTCAGGCACCTCGACAGCATGGAAAATTTCGAGGAGTTCGAGCCTGACGGCACTGACGCGGGTGGCAACACATTCCTGCGCGTGGTAGTCATCGACGATACCGAAGTGCTGTTCGTCCGCGCCCAGCCGGGCGGCGAGGAGTCCGCCATATGGACGAGCCAGCGCGAGCTGGCCCGGATGATACGGCTTATGTTCCGGAACATGTGGCGCAACGCGCCGGACATGGCCAAGAAACGCGTCGAGATCGAGACCGGCCGCAAGCCCGAGCACCTGACGCCGATATACGGCGACGCCGACATGGAAAAGACGCTCCGGATGGTCCTGTCGCATGCGCGAAAGGAGCTGTGCTGCGTATTATCCGGGGAGCAGCTCGTCTACAACCTGAACACGCTGGTCACCGAGTCCCGGACGATGTCCGGCAACGGTGTCAAGGTCATGATGCTCGTCTCTATTCGCGGCAACGTCAACCGGGGCAACATGATCGCCAGCGCCAGGGGCGAGATCGCTGCGGCCGTGCGGGCGCTGAAGGCGGCTGGCGCTGACGTCCGTCACCCGCTGGACGAGAGTATCCTGCTCATGGTCCTGAACGACGACGAGGTGACCTTCAATCTCCTCGGCGAGAGCGCCATCACGTCATCCGGCGGGAACATCGGCGTCTACACGAACCACCGCGACACCATCGATCGCATCCGGGAGTACTTCGACAAGCTCTGGAAGAACTCCGTCGATGCTTCTGATCGCCTGCGGGAGATCAGCAAGGTGGCCGGCAAAGAGGTCATGAGGGACGGCGAAGAAGGCCTCAAGCGGTACTTCGAGCGCCTGAGCGGCCTGGGCAAAGGCCACTTCGCCATCGAGAGTTCGGATTCGGATAACAAGACGATCGACATCATCTGCACCGATGCGGCCGGCGTGAGAACGCAAATGAGGAATGAGGCCGACAGCGATATCTGCGAGTCGATCCGGGGAGCGTTCCAGAAGTTCGGCGAGTTCATCTACGAAGGCACGAAGATGGCCTGTGAAGAGACGCATTGCGTCGGCCGCGGGGACGCCCACTGTGTGTTCCGGCTCCATCCGCAGGAGCACCTTGAGACACCCATGGGCAATGACCTGCTGAAGTTCTTCGAGTCGATCAAGTCCGAGCGGTCGAAGGATCAACCGAAAGCCGAGAACTAACCGTTGACCGCCCTTTTGTAAACCACTCGCGCGCGGGCGGCCTTAAAACATGCTCTGTGTTCTACTACGCGAGACAGAGAAACGGCATGATCCATGTACTATAAAAATTGGCAGGAAAAAATTTACGGGCTTAACAATATACTTTTTATTTCCGTATACTGATCGATGGCCTCGATGCCGTTCTCCCGCCCCAGCCCGCTGTCCTTGACGCCGCCGAACGGCATCTCCGGTGGCACCCGCATATGGTTATTCACCCAGGTGATGCCCGATTCCAGCTGCTCGCAGGCGATCATGGCACGCTCAATGTTCCTTGTCCAGATCGAAGACCCCAGCCCGTACCTTGTATCATTCGCCCGCTCGATCGCCTCGTCCAGATCTTTTACCACCATGGCAGGCAGCACCGGGCCGAAGACCTCTTCGTTCAATAAGGCCGAGTCTTTCGGGACATCGGTGACCAGCGTGGGCGCGAAGAAGTAGCCATGGTCATATTCCGGCCCTTCTAACTGCGCACCGCCGACTATAATTTTGCCCTCGCCTTTTTCTCTGGCCGTCTGCACGGTCGACTTGATCAGGTCGAACTGCTTGCGATTATTCAGCGGCCCGATGTCTATACCCTCAGACATGCCATTGCCGGCATGCAGGGCTTCCACTTTCTGCTTGAGCAGCTTCAGGTACTCGTCGGCCACGCTCTCGAATACGAACAGTCGCTTCACTGACGTGCAGGCCTGTCCGCAGTTATAAAACCGACCGCTGACCGCGCCTTTGGCGGCGGCTTCCAGGTCGGCGTCGTCACAGACGATCATCGGGTCACTGCCGCCCAACTCCAGCGTCACATGCTTAAGCGATGCGGCCGCTGTCTGTGCAATTTGTTTACCGGAACTGGTCTGTCCGGTAAAAGAGATCTTCCTGATGCGGGGGTTGCGGACGATCTCGTCGCCTACCGTATCGCCCGGGCCTGTCACAAGGTTCAGCACGCCTGCGGGCAGTCCGGCTTCCTGTATGATCGACCCCAGGCTGAGACAGGTCAGCGGCGCCGTCGTCGACGGCTTTACCACCAGCGTGTTGCCTGTGACCAGCGCCGGGCCTACCTTCCAGCCCATGATGATCGCCGGGACGTTCCACGGTATGATAGCGCCGCAGATGCCGATCGGCTTCCTCATTGTCACGCCATACCGCTCCCGGCCTACCGGCACCAGCCCGCCGCGCAGGCTTGCCGAGATGCCGGCGTAGAACTCAATAATGTTGGCGAAGCCCTGGATTTCATCCCGCGCCTCCTTGAATGGTTTGCCCTGCTCGGTCGTTAACGTAGTCGCCAGGTCTTTGACGCGGCTGCGGGTGATTTGTGCCGCCTTAAACAGCAGCTTGCCACGTTCTCTCGCCGTCTCCGCAGCCCACTTGCCGGAAGCTTCCTCCGCGGCGTCGATGGCGGCCCTGACATCGTCCGCGCCGCCCAGCGGCGCATGGTCGATGATCTGTCCAGTCGCCGGGTTAAGCACGTCGAATGTCCTGCCGCCGGCGGCGTCGACCTGCCGGCCGTTGATGAGCATCTTCATAGTTATCACGCAACGTATGACGTTAAAAGTACTTATCAATTGTCAGGAATGAGAAAATTCCTGAGAAAATGCCCGAAACGTAAGGCGGGAGTGCGGCATCCCTCTACCTGACAACGAGTCAGATCAGGATATCCTGGCCGAGGCTTTTATACCCGGTCACGGATTCGCAACGCGCACAGGCGTTGCGAGCTGTACTCCCAATAAACTGAATATACACATTATTATATAATAGTTACGATTAAAATTCCGTAGAGTAATATTGTACGGTCAGATCACTGGCTGTCTCTTCCCGCCGACCCATCGGTACTTGCCTTTTTCAATCTTTTCTACGTAGCCCCGCTCGATCAGGGTGTCGAGCACGCCTTTGCATGCATTATACCAGTAATTGATTTCATTGGTAATGGTTGAACGGGTATGTGGAAAGAGCTCCTGTAGCACAAGGTCACGGTAGATGACTTTTTTCATCCGCATGAACGGGACGAGTTCCCCTATGACCGCCCTGGCGTTCTCCGCTGAGACATTCCTGATGTGGACCAGTTCGCCGAAGACCTCTGCCGGTCTCGTCGTGGCAGGTGCTACTGTCCCGATACTACCCGCGCTCTTCGTCCCGGGGCTTCTGTACTCGACCATGGCCTTCTCAAGCGAGCCCAGCCTGCGTTCTACACGGGTCAACTCTTCGCAGACGTTGCAGGTATCGCCAGACCGCATATGCTCGCGCAAGACCCTATTGATGAACGTGGAGACTTTCAGGTCCTCCTTGTTCTCATACACCCAGTCAAGCACGTCATCGGACAGCGATATGCTGATCTTTTTCACCTGTCCCCCGGACTCATGACCTTTTTCCATGCTCGCGTCTCCTACTTATTATTTAATCTGGGTGATTATATCAATTTCTGAAATCTGGAGGTCACGGAGGTTTGCGAGAGGTCGCAGAGCTTTGCACAGAGGTCACAGAGGACGACACAGAGGGTTTTTAAGGAAAAGACTTTCCCGCAGTCATCTTCTAAAAACGTCCTCTGTGCTGATCTCTGCGACCTCTTGAAACCTCCGTGACCTTCAAAAAGCAGAAGGTATAATACAGTCTGGCACGGATTACAGGTTATGCTCCTCAACGAGCTGTTGAAAGTCGACGGGGACGTCTTTTTGATCGAGGGCAGCTTCGAGGGCCTCGAGCTGAACCTGAAATCTCTAGATTATATGGATAAGCTGCGCAGTCTGCCGGAAGGCGCAGTGCCGGCCGCGCTGAAGATCAGCGACCGGAAGGGAGACATGCCGGGCGTGGCATTTCAGAACAGGCATCCCGATGGCGATTTCTGGTTCCTGGTGCCGTACCCGCATGCGCCGCCTGCCCGGAGGCAGACGGAGTTGATGGCTACCAGCCTGTTGGGCTCGGGCGTGGTCGCTTCATCTAAAAGCCGTAAGGTCGACGGTCCGCGATTACGGGAAGCGTTGCGGGAATACCTGTCCGTGAGCCTTGTGGAACGGGCGCTTTGCGACTGCACGAAGGATGTCGAGCCGCTGTCGTTCGCCGTCAACGGCGATCGCGACCGTCGTATCGGGACGCTGGTCCGTGCACAGGCGAAGAAACACGGCATGGATATTGGATCGATCGATGCGCTGGAGATCTGCTGCGGCAACGGGATGTCTACCCGGCCGCTGAATGGTATTTTCCGCAGCGTCCTCTCGGTCGACAATGACAAATGCGCCGTATGTAACGGCCTTTACCACGGCACGCTGCAGCCGGAGAGCGCCATGGTGATCGACGCGATGCGCCTTACGCAGTACGGCCTGGGGCAATTCGGCAGCGTGGTCGGCTTTATGCTGGGGACCATCTACGAGTTCAACAAGCCGGTCTGGCGAAAAATTTTCGAGGAAGCGCTCCGCATGACAAACGACGGCGGTCTCCTGCTTTTTACCGTCAACCAGAAGGAGGAGATGGATTTCATGCAGAAATGCTTTGCGTCGATGGGTACAGACGGTGAGGTCATCGACAACAGGCAAAAAGACAGCATTTACGACAGCTGGGCCTTTGTCGCGGTAAAAAATGCCGATCGGTGATGGCGCAAGCATTATATATAAGCTATTTATGGCATTATATAAACGTTTCCTTTTTCACTGGCATCGATTTGTATTTAAACCCGCTACATGCCTTATCAGGCTGAGGCTACAATATTTGGTCTTTATGATACAGGGGCATCAATTTTTATTATTCTTCACGTCTCACCGCCCGTAAGCCGATAATCAATTAACACTAGATATATGGATTCTTTGATATAATATGTAATATTCAACAGATTTTTTGGTAACCACCAAAACATTTATATCTACGTATATCGTTCAGTAATTCAGTCTATAATTACTTAGACAGAGAGTGATTATAAATGGCAACTGAAGGCAGGGAAAAGAGAAATTTTGGATTGATCAATGAAAAGGGTGAAGAGATTGGGACTTTCAGCGGTGCACAGCCGAGGGACGCTGCACTCAAGGTCGCTAACCGCGGCATTGGCAACATCGTCCTCAGGGAGAAGGGCACCAAGAAGCTTCACTACTTCGTTGGAAAGCGCGAGCTTGTACCCGTACCGAAGAACGCTCCGGCCTGGATCCAGGACGCAGCCAAGAAGAACAGGGGCAAGATCTTTAAGGCGAACGTAGAGAAGCTCGGAACCGCCCAGCTCCAGTTCGTCAAGCTCGAGCGCAACGACAAGTCGTTCTTCAAGCTGCCCAAGAAGGCCGGCGAGAAGAAGGGCAAGAAGTAAATAGCCTAAAGCGCGAATTACCCTCATAGCGGAATGTGCAGCATTCCAGTGAATGCTGGCAGCATTCCGATCTTTTATTTTATCAGTCTCTTTAACAATTCCATTCTCTATCGACTTTTCACATATCCGGCTGGCTACGGTAGTTGTCGGGCTGTCAGTCGTCGTAAGTCCGGACTTCGGCAATCTGCGCACGCGCGAGCGTTCGCCGGGCGGGCATACCCATTTACTGGTTTTATGCCGATTGCTCGTAGAGTGCTTCTTTCATGACTTTCAGCAGGATGGCGGGCACTTCGCCTTTCGCTGCCATGGTCCCGATCTCATCCTCGCTGAACCAGCCCGAGTCGGTCACGCCTTCCCCCACGATGAGCTTGCCATGTGAGTAATTGCCGAGGTAGTATACCAGCACTACTTGCTTATCAAAGGTGGTATCCGGGTCATATGAGACATATGCGCCGATCTGCCGGACAGTCTCAAAAAAACAGCCTGTCTCCTCCAGTACCTCGCGGTGTGCCGCAGCTTCGAGCGTCTCGCCCATCTCCAGCTTGCCGCCGGGGAAAATCCACTTGCCAGCCCAGTAGCCAACCTCCTGCCTGACCATCAGCAGCTTCTTGTCTTTGCCAATGACAACAGCGCCACAGCCTACGATGAAGCGAACCGCCATGATACAAGTCCTATACTCCGGCGAATATTTAAGCTTTCACCAGCCTGCGGTAGCCGGGCATAACGGAAAAAAATATATGGCTGCATAACGTGTAAGAGTCTGGCGCGGTGGCATGATCTGTCATTACGCATATGTTTATGCTGAGGTAGCCAAGTGGTCTACGGCGCCAGCCTTGAGAGCTGGTGAGGCGCAAGTCTCTCGCGGGTTCAAATCCCTCCCTCAGCGCCATTTTTATTGTGGCAAATACTAACTGCAACCGACGCTATCCGTTTTTTGCTCATTTCCCGGCTTACCATTAAATATTCTGCCCCGAAAACCAGACTTGGTGTTTCATATGGCAGACAAAAAAGAAGAATCCTGCGACATGACTGCATGTCAGACCTGTGGCGCATCGGTCGTCCGGAACGAGTGCTCGGGATGCAACCGTCCGCCGAAAGAGTGCGTCTGTGACAAGGACGCTACCAGTTCGGTCTACCCGATGTAGGCAGTCGCCTTATAGCGGTGACCGTAAAGCTGTGGCAATGGCGATCAACCGGGCCTGAAAGAGGGCGCAGGGCAAAGTATTTATCGCCCGCAGGCGCCCCTTTCATACTGGTGGTCGTCACATGGGCCTTCACAGGGTAGTAAAGACATTTTTCATCTTTTTTATGCTGTTTGCTTTCATGATCATGCCGTCTGTAGCGCAGACTCCGGTACAGTCGCCGGTCGACCTGGGTAACGTGAAAGGCACGGTTGTCACGCTGTACTACTATGACTTCGAGACAGGCGGGAAAGCCGGCATCGTGCCGTTGCCCGACGACCAGAACCCGCAGCCGGTCGAATGGGATTATACCAGGGCTGCGCCCGGGACATATACGTTCTACAAGGTACCGTTCGGCATCTACTACCTCGAGGCGGTGCATGATAACAACTCGTACTTCGCTATCGTCAACGTGACCGCAGGCACGGCCACAGCCAACGTAGCGATACCGTCGAATGCCACGGACTGGACGCCTGTAGCGACACCGTCGCCCACGCCCTCTCCTGCGCCGACAGCTTCGCCATCGCCATCGCCAGTACCCTCGTCCTCACCCATGCCCTCCCCGGGCATGACGAGTTTCTGCGCGCTGATAGGGCTGACGATAGTCACGGTGTACGTGGTAATGAGGAAAAATAAATAATTTTTACTTTCCCGACTCAATTATCGACACG
This sequence comes from uncultured Methanocellaceae archaeon, assembly GCA_963769045.1. Classification (GTDB taxonomy): domain Archaea; phylum Halobacteriota; class Methanocellia; order Methanocellales; family Methanocellaceae; genus Methanocella_A. The sequence goes on along the minus strand of CAVYKK010000026.1, from coordinate 93,327 downwards.
CATCAGTTTGCCTTTTCCAAATATCCCTGGCGCTCCTGGCTACCCGGCGCCCTTGGCGATCGTGACTGGGGTCGCTATGCCTGAGCAATGATGGCAACGCAAGCTATGTCATGGCTATGTGACCCCTGTCAGGCCTGACAGGGGCGCCGGGTAGCCAGGAGTCGGCGGATGACCGAAGCCCTGGTCAGGCATAAGATGATGAAAAACGGGCAGGGCATCGTTGCAGGCCGCAGGGGCGCTCGCGCGCGCACGTAAAGACTGGCAGGCTTTGCGGTCGCCGATTCATAACAGTTTTTCTTGAGGGCGCCAAGGTTAACTATGACTTAACATGTAGAAAACGTATCGAAAAATCGCAGTAACAAATAAAATAACATTACCGGTTCAGCCATGAAACCGGGAACTTGAACGGCAATGTGATGTAGCCCAGCTTGTTCAGCGCAATGACGCCTACCGTCACGATCAGGATGACCAGGACCGCGATGATGACGTACTCCACGAGGTGCGACCGCTTCTGTGTGGGCTTTTCTTTCGCGGGCTCCACGACAGGTGTTTTCTCTTCGGCTGCAGGTGCGGGCGCCAGGCTTTTCAGCATCTGGTCGATCACGATCTCCACCTGCGACAGGCCGCTCCTGGCAATCATCAGGATCTTGTAGTATAAGTCGGATTTTTCTTCGGCAGACACCTTCATCCTTGTTGCGATGTTCCGCAGGCAGGACTCGGCGATGCGATAGTCGCTGTAAGCTCCCGTGTCGATCTTGGCCATCTCGGTGGACAGCCGCAGCGCCTGCGCCGTGGCATCGTCGTCCCCTGTTGCCCCTAGCCGATCGATCAGCGTGGTGATCTTGCCCTGCACGATCTCCACGTCGGAGTGCAGCTTGGCGATCTCTTTCTGGCTCAGCTTCTTCGCTTCCTCTTTCGGCAGCGTCTCCTCGGGCAGGAACCGCTCGATCGACATGCACAGTTCGGCATAGTCCCTGAACTGTCCGGCGAAGTTGAAGTTCCGGTCGCTGTAGGCGTTTCGCAGCACTGCGAGGATGTCTTTGGTCACGAGCATGATCTCTTTCTTATGCTCGGCCTTCTCCGCATCCTTCTTCAGGTCGGCGAAGTCCTTTTCGATGTAGTTCATGATCTCCGGCGACTTGGAGGTCATCAGTTTCAGGTAGGAGCTGAAGAAGAGCCGGTAAGCACGTGCCAGCATGTTCTCCTGCTCGATGAGCGAGAGGTCGAAGCATTTCACTGCTACCGTAGCATTGCCGGTGAACTGCCCCGGAGGCATCTCTAACGATCGGACCACGTAAATCTTGCCAAGCCGCATCAGTGTGTCGCTGTCCAGCAGCATATGCGGCTTCAGCTGTTCGCCCAGGGTGTCCATGAACTGTCCGACCTGCCTGTTGTCCGCAATACCCTGATAGAGACGGGATACGAGTGTCGCCAGGCCGATGGTTGCCCATGCCCTGACACTGTCGTCCTTCGTCGAACCGTAGATCGCGTACAGCGGGGCAAACGAGCTTTTGCCGCCGGCCAGGCCGAGCGCATAAATGAGGTCTTCGCCGGACTTTTCGCCCCGTGCCTGCAGGGCCTTCAGCAGCGGCGCCTCGGTGTCCTCGCCGATGTTGCCCAGCGTATACGCCGCTATCCACCTGATATCCCTGTCGTTGTTCTCGATCAGCTTGAGAAGCTCCGGGATCGCCGGCCGGCCGATCTTGATCAGCGCGTCGCTGATCCTCGACCGTATCTCGACGTTCGCCGGCGCGATATGGGCTGCCAGTGGCGCGACCGCCCGTTCGTCGCCTATGCGGCCCAACGCGTAAATCGCGTTGACCTGCACCCTCGCGTCCTGGTCGTCCAGGCTCTTGACCAGCGGCTCGACGGTGATGTTGCCAATCTCGTAAAGCGCGTCGATCGCCCTGAGGTCCAGGTCGTTCCAGGTATACATCTGCCGGCTCTGGAACCGCTGAATGATTGCCTCGATAGCCTTCAGGTCGGTCTTCTGCCTGATCTCGTTGGCCGCGAACCGTATCATGGCCAGGTTATCGCTGGAGATCAGCAGCTCGACCAGCTGTGGCGAGCCTTTGGCGTAGTCGATCTGGCGGTATGCCCAGAGCGCGTAGGACTGTACTTCCGTGTCCGGGTCAGAGACAGTGTGGCGGATCAGCGGGATGACGGCCTGCGGGCTCTTTGCCTTACCCAGCGCGATGGCCGCGTTGGTGCGCACCAGCCGGTCGGGATCGTCCAGCGTCTCGCACAGGGCCTGGACGTACTCGTCCCTCGGGGCTTCCTGCACGGCCCGGATGGCGCCGATCCTGGTTAACACGTCGGTGCTCTTGAGCGCTTCGTTCAATCTCTGCTGGTTCCAGCTCGCACTTGGATATTCCGCCACATCATCACCACACGAATGAGCGTAAAGGGTCTTGCCGTCTGTCGCCTTCGGCAAATGTCTCTACCGCTTCGTATAATTGCTTTTATAAGTATTAATATTTGTTCTCCCCTCTAAATGCAAAATAAAGACCGATCGGTCCAATCGGGGCAGTAATAATCAATTTCCCGGGCGTTTTCTGGCAGAAGGCGTATCGAGGCCTGAATAGCGGCGGTGGCACAATCCGATTAGACGTATCGATCCACATGTCATTGATTGGTGCCTGCGATCTCTGCATGCTTTAGCTTTTTCATGGCGTCGTCCAGCGATTTCTTAGCGCTTTCCAGCTCTTTGCTCAGCTGATCCACGCGCTTTTGTAGCTCAATTGCGTCTTCGGCCAGCTTTTCGTCCGCCTGTATCACCGATAGATTTGCAGGTACCGGCTTTACGGCCGTTTCATACGTGTAAAACGTAACATCTTCCCGCTCTCTGATACTGGCAGCAGGCTGTACCTTTGCAGGTTTTACTGTTGACTGATGCTCTGTCTTTTTTATGCCTTCGGCGTCGACATATTCCTGGATAACGGCGATGAACTCACCGCCGAAATTTTCGAGCTTTTTCCTGCCCACTCCTGTTATGCCCGAGAAGTCTTCGTCCGTGCACGGGTATGACCTCGCCATCTCCTTTAATGCGGTATCGTGGAAGACGACATACGGCGGCCAGCCGTTAGCGTCGGCGATCCTTTTCCTTACCTCCCTCAATACCTGGAACAGTTTAGCGTCGTATCTGTCATCGGCCTTCTGCGTCGTCACAACCGGTACGTCAGCCGGTTTCGTCAGGCGTATCTGCACCGTATTGTCGATGATCTCCATGCATTTCTCATTTAGCACGATGACCGGGTATTTGTCTCCGGCAACGGAGAGATACCCCATCCGGACCAGCTCTTTGATAAAGATTATCCATTGCGTTTTCGTATACGGCCTGCCAGTATTATAGGCAGGGTTACGCTCGTGGTTATACTCGAATATTTTCTTGCCCGACGATCCGCTGATAATATCGGCAATATGGTTGACTCCGAACTTGCCTCTCAGGTTCGATATGCAGGTGACGATCTTCCTGGCGATCTCGTTTCCGTCGATCGTCTCCCGGGGGTTCAGGCAGTTATCGCAGCCACCGCAGAGTGACTCGCCATATTGCTCTCCGAAATAGTTCAGCAAATAGGCTCTCCTGCACAGATGTGTCTCGCAGTAGTCCATCATGGAGCGCCATTTCTGCAGCGCTATGTTATTGAGCCGGTCATCGTCGAACTCGCGTTCGATCAGGCTTTTGAGCCTCATGGCATCGGCTGCAGAATAAAACACTATGCAGTCGCTGGGCTCGCCGTCTCTCCCGGCGCGGCCGGTCTCCTGGTAATAGGATTCCAGGGTCTTGGGCATGTCATAGTGGATGACATAGCGGACGTCCGGCTTGTCGATGCCCATCCCGAAAGCGACAGTCGCGCAGATCACGTCTACGTTGTCCTTGACGAACTTATCCTGGGTCGCCGAGCGTACCGTGTCAGACAGGTCCGCATGATAAGGGAGCGCCCTGATGCCGGCTTTCTGCAGCTTCTCAGCGACCTCTTCCGTGGTCCGCTTCTGCAGGCAGTAGATGATGCCGGACATACCCCTGTGGCCGCAGACATAGCCGATGATCTGCGGCAGCGCGCCCTTTTTGTCCATGATCCTGTACGACAGGTTTTTCCTGTTGAAGCTGCCCACGTACCTTTTAGGGGATACCAGCTTGAGCTGGTTGACGATATCGTCCCTGACTTCCGGTATTGCCGAAGCGGTCAGGGCGATGAGGGGAATGCCGGGGAAACGAGCTTTAAGTAAAGATAATTTCCTGTACTCGGGCCTGAACTGATGGCCCCACATCGAAATGCAATGGGCCTCGTCGACCGCGATCAGTTTCACGTTCAGCTTTTCCAGGAACTGTAAAAACGTCTCCTGCGTGACCTTTTCAGGGGATATGTAGATCACGCGGATTATCCCCGCCAGCAAATCACGCTCTACCGACCGGATATCGTGGATGCTCATCGAGCTGTTCAGCGTAGCCGCAGCAATCCCGTTGGCCACCAGGTCATCGACCTGGTCTTTCATCAGCGATATCAGGGGCGATACGACGATGGTGACGCCGCCCGACAGGAGCGCCGGGAGCTGGTAGCAGAGGGATTTTCCTCCCCCGGTGGCGATGATGGCCAGAACGTCATGTCCCTCAGAAATATCTGTAATGATCTCTTCCTGGAACGGCCGGAAGGTCTTATAGCCAAAATGTTGTTCCAGCGTTTCATGTAACAATTTCCTGTCGATCATTCTGGCATACCTTCGTACTAATGAATATGTTCAGACGTGTTATAAGCCATGATCGATAGCTTATTGAAAGTATTATCATTCGAAGTAAACCGATCGTCTTCACAAGGCCTTTCCGGAGCTGGCTGGCATTTTTCATAACCTGCCCAATATTAAAAGAGCTTGTATAATAGGCGCCATGCCGTTCTGCCGACAAGTTTAAATTCCCCCAGCGTAATTCAAATGTTACCTGATTGCGGTGATCATTTGAAGAGCTTACGTATAAGCGATAAAATTGTCAGTTTTATCAAAGAGCAGAAGCGGGACTACCGGGTGTGCACGTCCTGTGGCGGCGCCATACTGCTGCCTACCGCTATCAAGCGCCCTAAGCCCAATGATATCAAGATAGCCGTCGGGGATAATTTCCTGTATGTCTCGGCCACGCAGGCGAGGTACATCGACGAAGTCGATGACAGTATGTTGATGACCTATCTGTACTAGTTCTTTTATACTCGGGCATCTACATTGAAGCAGGCATAATGAATGGATTTTAAATACCTCGAACACACGGCAGACGCCGAGTTCATTGCTTACGGGCACACGATAGACGAGGCTTTCGTCAACGCGGCCCGGGCGATGTGTGGCCTTGTGATCGATCCGGCGAAGGTCAGGGCATCCGAAACCAGGGAGATCAGCCTGGCCTCGGGCTCGTCGGAAGACCTGTTGTATGACTGGCTCTCGGAGCTGTTGTACCTGTCCGAGGTGGACTTTCTCGTGTTCTCGAAGTTCGAGGTGAAGATCACGAAGGACGACGAATACCGGCTGCAGGGCAAAGCGTACGGGGAGAAGGTGCGCCCGGGCCACGAGGTATTCCTGCACATCAAGGCGGTCACATACCACGACCTGCGGGTGGAAAAAAGAAATAATATCTATGAGGCTCAAGTATTACTGGACATCTAAGGCTGTCGATCATGGCGAATCTCAACGTTACTAAGGTCAGCGAAAACATCTACGAGGTGCCGAAGACTGCAAAGCCGGGCATGAACGTGCCGGGGCGGATATTCCTGTCCGACAGGCTCATCGAGGGACTTGAGTCCGGCGCGGTCGAGCAGGTGGCAAACATGGCCACGCTGCCCGGTATACAGAAGTACGCCATGGCCATGCCGGACGTCCACATCGGCTACGGGTTCCCCATCGGCGGCGTAGGCGCCTTCGATATGGAACATGGCGTGATCAGCCCCGGCGGCGTCGGCTTCGACATCAATTGCGGCGTCCGCCTGCTGCGGTCCGAGCTGCGCCGGGAAGACGTCCTCGGGAAGACCGAGGCGATCATCAATCTATTATACCAGGACGTGCCCTCCGGCGTCGGCTCCGAGTCGACCAAGCTGCGCGTGAACGACGCAGTCCTGACGGAGGTTCTCAATCATGGTGCACGCTGGGCGGTCGAGAACGGCTACGGCGTCAGGGAAGACCTGGAGCACTGCGAGGAGAACGGCGACATGGCGGGCGCTGACGCCTCTAAAGTAAGCCAGAAGGCCAGGGCCAGGGGCAAGCCCCAGCTCGGCACGCTCGGCAGCGGCAACCATTTCCTCGAAGTGCAGGCCGTGGAGAAGATCTACGATCAGGCAGCTGCAAAGGCGTTCGGCCTGGAGGAAGGCCAGGTGACCGTCATGATTCACTGCGGCTCCCGGGGCGCAGGGCACCAGATTTGCACGGACTACGTGCGCGTCATGGAGCAGGCGGCCCGGAAGTACGGCATTAGGTTATATGACCGGCAGCTTGCCTGCGCCCCGCTGACCTCTACGGAGGCTAAGGACTACTACGGGGCCATGGCCGCAGGCGCCAACTATGCCTGGGCGAACCGGCAGATCATCTCCCACTGGGTCCGCGAAGCGTTCCGTAAGTATTACAAGCGGGACATCAAGCTCGACCTGGTCTACGACGTCGCCCACAACGTGGCCAAGTACGAAGAGCACGACGTCGACGGCACGAAGAAGATGCTTTGCGTACACCGGAAAGGCGCCACGCGCGCGTTCGGCCCCGGCCGGCAGGAAGTTACGGCCTGCTACCGCGACGTGGGCCAGCCGGTGATCATCCCGGGCAGTATGGGCAGCGCCTCATACGTCCTTGCCGGGACACAGAAGGCAATGGAAATGACCTTCGGCAGCACCTGCCATGGCGCGGGCCGGGTCATGAGCCGCACCGCTGCGCTGAAAGACGTCCGCGGCGCGGAAATCCAGAAAGAGCTGGCCGCCCGTGGCATCATCGTCATAGCGCCGAATGCTAAAGCTATCGCGGAAGAAGCGCCCGAAGTCTACAAGGACATCGACGCGGTCGTCAACGTGGTCGACCAGCTTGGCATCTCAAAGAAAGTCGCCCGGCTCGTGCCGCTGGCCGTAGCAAAAGGATAATCAACGCATGGCCGAGGGCCGAAATTTCTCACGCCATTTTTTATCGGTCTTCGCGCGCTGACTGACGATCTGTTCCCTGGCATACCGGCACAGTGCGGTCTCCAGGCGGATCAGGTCGATGTCGTGTTCCGAGGCATACTCCTTCAAATCGTCGATGTCCAGCGTGTTCATCAGCTCTCTGACCCTCGGCGCGGGCTCCAGGTCTGCCTTCGGCCAGACGGCTCGCATGTCACGCAGGAAAACGGATACCTCCACAGGTCCCAGGCCTCTTCCCAGGCTCTTGACCCGCCGTTCGAGGTCATTGCTGTCCTCGGACATATCGTATAGCCTGCTGAGTTTTCCATCATAGCGTTTTATGAGGTCTTTAAAGGCATCGATGATTTCACTGGCAATAGAATAGTCATAGCGAGTGTACCCGTTTTTTTCCAGGACCTTGACCAGCTGGTCCCATCCCGCATCGACAATCGCGGCCGGGCTGGTCTGGCCACGGTGTTCCAGGGTCTCAAAGGCCCCGATGGCAGACTCCTCGGGCATTGGCTTCGAATAAAGGATAGAAGCGAGCAGCCACTTCGCGTATGCGGGATCTCCCTCGCTAAGGTCTATGGACAGTGTCGCCGAAAGGGGCTTGCCGAATTTCTCTGCCAGCTTTTTAACATCGATGCTCATTAAACAGGCTTCGTGTGCCGGGGTTAAAACGGTTACCTGCGGAAACTTGCCAGTACAGTCCCCGAGAACCGCTAACGGCGGCTGTGATGCTTGACGCCGGAGGGCCGCTGCAGGTCTCACTCATAATGTCCTGGCGCCAAATCACCTATATTTTGATAATATTTTTCACTACCGGCATTTTCATAGCCGCATAGAACGCCCTTCCCATCATGTCTCCGATCATGTCTTTCTTCTGGATTATCTGGATGTATTCCAGCCGGGGGTTAAACTTCGATTTAAAGCTCATTTCACGCTTAACATCGGCTCCCCAGATCTCGAAGGTCTTGAATCCGCGGGCTTTTGCCTTCTTCATGTTCTCCCACTTCAGATACGCCGTATAGTATCCCTCCTTCAGGCCTGCTCCCCCGCCCCAGAAAATAGCCCTGCCTTTATGTTCGATCATCACGTCAGTCGTAACCAGCTCATCGTTTTCGAACAGCTGGTACATTTTAATGTTGTCCGGGAAAGCCGCCATCAGCTCTTTCATGTATTCGGGGCTCTGGTAATGGTAGAAGGTCTGGCCGTAGGGAGCAAGCTTCTTCCGCATGATGTCGAACAGCAGGTCCGCGTCGTTTCTCTGCTCAATTTTCAAGGAGCCGGAACGTTCCAGGGCTCGTAAGTTTCTCCTCAGGGGCTTATCGAAGCCGTCGGAAATCGTATCGAGCGATTCTTCCAGATCGATAATATAGTTATACTGCTGTCTCAAGGAGAATCCGGCCCATAAAAACGGCCTCACATCCATGAAACCCTGGGGCGCATAAATCGAAACAAAATTGGGAGTTAGCCGGGCAATTTCCCCGGCGATGTCCTGCGCGACTATCTCGAGACATCGCTCCTTTTTATGCTGCTTGAATTCCATATACGCCTGGCTCATGATGAAGCCCAGCTGGTGGACATAGGTCATTATGGTCATTGGAGGCGAGTACATCAGCTTTACGGGACCTTTCTTAAAAAAGAAAGGAAACTGGCAAATGAGCTCGTCTCCCTTGAATATGCCGTAGGGCAACAACTCCATTCCGCTGTACTTTTCCATGATCTTCAGGAAATCCCATTTGTGGAACAGGAGGCTGTAGGGGCTTTCATCCACAAAATTATCCCATGCGGCCCTGTCATCGATAATCCTTGCAGTCATTATGCCACTCTTTCTTTCATAATATAAAATTAATATATATTTATTTTATATGAATATTATATAAGGCTTTTTACTCTACAGGTTGGCCGGATAATGATGTATAAATCAAGATATGCCTGACTGCAGTTGCAATCTTCCCTGTTGCCGGTTCAATCCCCTCGAATAGCGATGCAGGGCTGTCTCCAGGCGGACTATATCAATGTGGTTCTCTCGAGCAAAACGCTTCAGGTCATCGATGTCCAGCTCTTTCATAGCATCCCTGATCCGGGGTGCCGGCGCCGGTTTTGCTTTAGGCCAGACCTCCTGCATGTCCCGGAGAAAGACCTCTACAGTCACCGGTCCGATGCCTTTTCCCAGTTCCCGGATGCGACGCTCGAGGTCAAGGCTGTCTTTCGATGCCTCGTATAGCCTGCTTAGCTTACCGTCATACTCTTTCAGCAGGTGAGCAGCGATGGCCAGCAGCCGGTCCGCGGTACTCTCGTCATAGCGACGGTACCCACCCTCGCCGAGCAACTCGACCAGCTTATCCCACCCGGCTCTCTCGATCGCTGCCGGGGTCGTCAGGCTATGAGCTTCGAAAACCCTGTAAGTCTTCGTGGCTGACTCTTCCCGGATGGGCTTCGCGTACAGGAAGGCGGCCAGGAACCATTTGAAGTACGCCGGGTCACCCTTCGACAGGTCGATGCCGAGCATTTCCGAGTACGGCTCGCCCAGCTCGTCGACAATTTCCCTGATCTCATCGCGCGCGGACATACGATCAATATCATGAAAGCCACAAATAAAAATTGATTACCCTTTTAATATCGGTGCCCGTCGGAGCCGTGTTATGGCGATAAGATGTCCAGGACAACGTCAACCACGCAGCAAGTCGCATTTAAAAACATGCCAGCCAGGCCTGTTTTATCAAAACGTTATTGACGCTGTTTACGCCTGACTGCCGGCTCTGTCTTGATAAGAGTAGCTATAGGCTCATCAATCTTAACCCGCTTTTTGAGCTTACACGCCTGGCACGTCTGCTGGATGCCGGGCTCGCCACAGGTGCGGCATTTCGACAACGGCACCTGTGGGTACTTCTCACGGAGGCAGCCGACCATGTTCTCGAAGCCGCTCAGGATGGAGTATTTCGTGCCCGGGTGGCGGTACTCGAAATCGTTGAGCATGTCCTTGATCTCGCCACGAAACGACTCGCTGGTGTACGGGCACTCGCCCATATAGAAGGGGATTTTTTTCAGGAAAGCGTAGAGCGCAATCTCCCGCTCGGGAATATCTATCAGAGGCTTGATGCGGGGGATGAGGCCTTCCTGGGCCCTCGTCGGCCGTAACCGTGCAAGACGTTCCGTGTCGCCGTTCATCACGTTGAGCATGACCGCCTGTGCTTCATCGTCCAGGTTGTGGCCGGTGGCGAGCTTGTTCGCGCCGATCTCGCGGGCTTTTCTGTTGAGCAATGTGCGCCTGAACACACCACAGTAAGTGCACGACGCTTCAGCCCGCTCCCGGCTCAGGATGTCGTCCAGCGTGTGGCCGATCTCGTCCTTGAAAGAGACTACATAGTGTGGTATGCCGAGACTGTCGCAGAGCTCTTTGGCATAAGGAATGGAGTTATTGCGGTAGCCCTCGATGCCTTCGTCAATCGTGATAGCCGAGAACCGGATGTCCGGCCGTTTCCCGAAAGTGCCGACCAGCACGTCCAGCGTGACCGCGCTGTCCTTGCCGCCGCTCATAGCCACGGCTATGTGATCGCCGGGCATGGCCATTCTCTCCTTCCGCATCCGGCGCTTGATCTTCCGCTCCACGTCTGCTATTTCATGTACTCCGCAGAGGTGCATACCGGAATATCGCTGCTGGATGACGGCTTCGCTACGGCATTTGTCGCACTTCATTTCCGGTGCATGAATGTTAGCCGGAGATGATAAACCTGTCGAAGCATGAGCATTTCGGCGCGCGGAGCCATGGTTGAGCTGACATCGGCGGGACGGCTGCCTTTACTCGAGGGCCCGGGGGCCCGGTCACGCGCGTGCGGTGGATTGCCAGGGCCTGCGGGGTTGTGGGTTTTCCAACCCGGTAAACAAATTATGCCATATTGTAAAAATCAAAATGAGCATGCATGAATCAAAACTTTTATGTAGTAGTAATACCTTTGTACAGGAATGTTGGGCCCGTAGCTTAGCTAGGTGGAGCGCTCGGCTGATAACCGAGAGGCCCTGCGTTCAAATCGCAGCGGGCCCATCAGACAACTTTTTATCATAGCTTTTTACCCCAATGCTTTCCTGCACGTGACAATCGCTTAATCCCGATTATTTTAATAATTACTTTTATATTGCCAGGCAACCGGATACTAACTAATTACATGGACGACTCCTTGAAAAAGCTGGCCGAGCGGGCCGTGAATGCGAAACCCGGGGCTCCGCGTTTCGACCCCGGTCAGCTGAAATATGCCGAGATCAACGATGGTTACGTCACCTTTTACTTGAGAACACACGCCGTCGCTGTCACGTTCGACCAGTTGACCGCCGAAGAGGCTCAGCTTGCCCAGTTATACATACGGAAACCGGACAGCCAGAAGCATGATGGTGAGCCGGCATATAATTTCGATGACCAGGATATTGACGATGCTATGATCGACGACGTCATCGCCGATTTTAAGGCCCGTCCTGAAACCTATCCTGAGATAAACATAAACGATGCGCTCCCGGGCCAGCGTGAGGATGAGACGAAGCGGGACGACGATGAGGACCGCGGCAAGAAAAAGGGGTTGCTCGACGCCATTTTTTATGTGCCCCCCGATTATGTGATCAAGTATCGGCTTATGTTTGTGCTAATCGGCATCTGCGTTGTCATCGGCATAATGCTGGTCGGCTATATACAGGAATTACCTTACAATAACGATAAAAACGAAGCCTATGCCATTGCCCAAAAAGATCCGGCTTTGCAGGAGTTCATCGCAGGCAGGCAGTCGTCTGTCGAACCTTCTTCTGTATACTATTACGATCCAGCGATCCAGAGTCACGTTAACGGTCACAGCGATTATATGGACGTCGAGCTGTCGGTATGGACATTTAACCAGGTCAGGCGGCCCGGCGAAAACTTCACGCACGCGGAACCTTACGCAATCGGCACGTTCCACATGATCGCCGACCTGAAGAACGATACAACTTTTAATACCGGTAAAAGCGTCATGTACTGGCCACAATAAAGAAACGTCGATTGGCGGGTCAGTCTCACCCTGGCCAGGTCGGAATTGCCCGAAACAGGCAGCGACAAGCGATTGGCTGATAATCGAGAGGCCCTGTGTTCAAATCGCAGCGGGCCCATCAAACAATTTTGAGATATATTTATCTTTTGCGATTTTGCACTTTTACATTCAAATAAAACTAAGTAAGACGTTATTCCGGATTGTAAATAATATTCAATTCCCGGGTTTTCGATCGCTGCGGGATAATTCGCCATCCCTGATGCGGCTGGCCAGCTGGTAAATGGCCACCTTGACCGCGTCTTTCCTGGTGCTGATGCCCAGCTCCTTCTGGATGGCGTCGATGCATTTCATTGTGTAGTCGTCAAAGACGAATTCGCACCTCGTGCTTTCGACTTTTTCTGCGGCTTTTTTCGGCATTTGATTCTCCACGTGTCGATACGGATTCTCTACGGATATAATACGGAAGGGAAGCCTTAAATATTTTTACGTATATATGACGTATGCAATCCGTATATTACACGTATATGGTCTGCAGCGGGGGGAGTCATGATCACTATAGACGAGAGCAAGGCAGTCAAGGCCGAAGGGTACCGGGTCTCGCAGAAGGGCGAATCGCTCACAGTCACCCTCGCCAGCGCGTTCCAGTCCAATGGTATGAACTGGCGGGGAGGGGACGAGATACGCGAGATATACGCCGAGGACGTGGTCATCGACGGTGAAACGTATAACGTCGTCCTGATCATGCGGCGCCAGATGGCTGGCAGTGTTAGCAGGGGAAAGAAGCGTACTGGCTGACGGGGTCAAGGAATTGTCGCTCAAATTTCGCCTCTGGGTCGCCTACCAGGCATTTTTCCATGGCCGTTTTCTCGTCGACAGGCCCATCTACGTGCAGGTCATAGTGCCAGGGGACTGCAGGTTTACCGCGGAAGAAATCCGGAAAGTCTGTAACGGGGTACATGATGAGCTGTCCCGGATTATCAGCGAGGCCAATGTCAATGATCCCTGATGATCATTCGTCGGTTTTTTACCGGATGGCCGGCCGGTGTATGTCGCCGATGTCAGGAGGTAGCTGAAGAGATGCCGGATAACCATGTGAATTTTTGCGTGGCCATTGTCGACGATGATCCACAATTGGTGAAGGTATATCAGCATCTCTTCAGCCACAGGAAGATACCAGTCTCTTTCGTCGCATATGACGGATTCGCTGCGCTTGAGATGTTCAGGAATGCTAACCCCAGGCCATTGATATTAATCATTGACTATCGCATGCCTGGCATGAATGGCATCGAGCTGATGAAAGAGATATTACGAATGGCACCCGGCACGAAAATTATCATTATTAGCGCTGACGACAGCGTCAGGCTGGATACTTTAAAGGCAGGCGCAAGTGCATTTTTAAATAAGCCCGCCGGGATAAGAGAAATTATGGAAAGCATTGGTTCCTTGCCGGGCAATTGATTTTCATATTACCTGCCTGTAAGAGGATGTCGGGCCCGTAGCTTAGTCAGGTCGGAACTGTTCTGATAAAAAGGAGCTCTGTGCCAGCCCATTCTTTAAACGCACTCTGTGTACCCTGTGAACTCTGTGAACTCTGTGTTGAATGCCTTATCAGCGTATACAACAATTCACGAATAATTATACCCGAAAACATTTACAAAAAGCTCGGGATACAACCAATAAAATTTGTTGTTTACACTAATGGGCCGTACAGGTTCAGGTAACTGTAGTGCCGACGGAAAAAGACAACCCGTCGGCACTGTTCGTCTCCTTGTAGAATATTACTAGACACCTGTGTAGTATGCCGGATCGCTGTCCGTAACTTCTATTGTCCCAAAGCTTCCTGTGGCCGTTCCGATGTTCACATACTGGCCCGCCGCAGCTGTCGCCGTGCCCGTGCCCGTCATCGATTCGCCCACCGCCAGCGTCGTCTTCGGTATCGTTACCGTGACGCCCTGGTCGTCGGTGACCACGATACCGGTCAGCGGGACGTTGCCAGTGTTCGTGACTTCATAGGTCCATGTCACCGCTCCGCCGACCGTTATTGACGGGCCCGGCGCCGTGTTGGCGTCCTGGCCGTTCACGTATTTCACGATACTAATCTCCGGATCAGCGCCGAAGTAGTTCGTGGCATCCGTGTCGATGGCCGTCTGCATGTGGTCCGCGCTATCGGTGTAGGTGACAATAGCCGTCGCGGTACTGGTGTTCTGGCCTTCAGTCCATACGCCGGTGACATTGAGGTGCGCGGACCCGCCTGCTGCGAGCGTGCCGATGGTCCCGACAGTGCCGTAGACTGTGTCAGTGATAACTATGTTCGCCAGCGGGACGTTGCCCGTGTTCGTCACTTCGAAACCGAGCAGCGGAGCCGCATCGTTAATCAGGTCCGGCTCGTCTGCCAGTATGTCCGCGTCCTGCCAGGTCGTTCCGTCGTCAACCGATACGTACGTCTCTAAGACAATGGCTGCTGAAGCGCCATAGTAGTTCGCCACATCGATATCCATAACCGTCAGCTTGCCAAGGGTGGCATCCGTATATCTGCCGGCTACCGTCGCTATATTCGTATGCTGGCCTGCAGCCCACGTACGTGTGGTCACGTTCTGAGCGGACGCTCCTGCCGCAAGCGTATCAGGGATGGTAACCGTACCATATACCATGTCAGTGATCGTCACGTTCGTCAGCGGGACCTCGCCCGTGTTCGTCACTACAAACTTGAACTGCGGGTCTGTGCCGCTGACAAGGTATGGCCCGGGTTCCGTGTCTGCGTCCTGCCAGGTCGTTCCGCTATCGATCGATACGCTCTTTTCGACGTCGATCGCCAGCACATATCCGACGTAGCTGCTCGTGTCGTCATCCGTAACCCGGGCGCCGGCGGGCGGCATTGCCGTAACCGTGCCCGTGTTGGCATAGCTGCCGGCTAACGCTGTATCGGTGGCCTCGTATATCCAGGTCTCGGTCAGGTCGAGCCTGCCATTCGCATTGGTGTCACCCGAGACATACGCAGGAGTGACGCTCCTGTTGTCAGTCACTGCGATATCGTTTAAAGCGACGTTGCCCGTATTCGTCACCGTATATCGCCAGTTGACAGCGGCGTCCGCCGGGATCTGTAAGCCGTCGGCGCCGTTGGTCGTCGTGACGATATTGATGCCCGGGCTGGAGCCGAAGTAGCTGCTCGAGTCACTGGCCGTGACACCGCTACCGCCTGGCCGCGTGCCTGTAACCGTGCCGATATTCTCGTACAGGCCCGTCGTAGCCGTACCCGAGGCTGTGCCGGTCATCGACTCGCCAATAGCCAGCGTCGTCTTCGGGAGCGTTACCGTGACGCCCCGATTATCGGTAACCACAATATTAGTCAGCTGGACGTTGCCCGTATTCGTGACCAGATAGGTCCACGACACGGCAGCGCCAGACCGGGATATATGAGCCGTCGCCGCCATTCGTGGCCGTAGCGATGCTGATACCCGACGGACTGTAGCCGTAATAGTACGCTATGTCACTGTTCGTCACTATCTTTCCGCCATAGCTGCCCGTGGCCGTACCATTGTTCGAGTACTGGCCCATGTAGCCGTACCCGAGGCTGTGCCGGTCATCGACTCGCCCGCGGCGAGGGTCGTCTTCGGGAGCGTTACCGTGACGCCCCGATCGTCGGTGACCACGATATTGGTCAGCGCTATGTTGCCTGTATTATTGACCATATAGGTCCACGTCACAGCCTGGCCGACCGGAATATATACGCCCGGCACGGTATTCGCGTCGTCGCCGTTCACGTACTTGGCGATATGAATTGCCGGCGCAGCACCGAAGTAGCTGCTTGAATCAGTTGCCGTATCTGTCCTGCCGCCAGAGCTGCCCTCGGCTTTGCCGACATTTTCATGGGTGCCGGCCTGTGCGATGCCGCCGGCTGTGTAGTACCAGGTCTCAGCCAGGTCAAGTTTTCCGTCGGCGTTAAAGTCTCCCCACCAATAAACAGGAGTGACGCCTGTGTTGTCTGTGACTGCAACGCTGCTCAGTGGGACGTTTCCCACGTTCGTCACAGCATACGTCCAGGTTACCATATCGCCGGCCATAATGGTCAGACCGTCTGCATTATTCGCAAACGTAGAGATACCGATCTGCGGATCGGCGCCGAAGTAGCTGCTATCATCGCTATCCGAGACGCTCGAGACACTGCCGCCGGCGTCAGAAGGAGTCCTGCCGGTTACTGTGCCGGTGTTATTATGGGCCCCGGCACTGGCGACGCCTTCCGCCCTGAAGATCCAGGTTTCCGTCAGGCCCAGCAGGCCATCGCCGTTAGTGTCGCCGGAGACATACGCGGGATCATTGGCCGCAGACCGCATGTTATCGTCGACCGCGACATCGTCTAACGGGACGTTTCCAGTATTGGTCACCGTGTACGTCCAGGTGATCGGAGTGTCGACGAGAATGTCCTGGCGGTCAGCGCCGTTGGTAACCACGTCGATCCCGATACCCGGGACCGAACCGTAATAGTTCGCGGCGTCAGTGTCTGTAACTGTAACGGACCTGTTGCTCCCGGTGGCTGTCGCACGATTGGTGTGCTGGCCCGCAGCCCAGGTACCGGTTACAATTTTTTCATACGTCGAGCCCGTAGAGAGCGTGCCGTCGAGCCAGATGTCGCCGAAGACGTCGTCCGTGACGTCAACATTCGACAGGTTGGCGTCGCCCGTGTTAGAGACCACGAACTTGAACTGCGGAACAATAGCAATACCACTTTCGAGATACGGCCCGGTCGCGTTGTCCGCGTCCTGCCAGGTCGTTCCGCCATCGACCGAGACATACGTCTCTATATCTATCGCTGCGTCATTAGCATTATTAGCGTTCTGGGCCGTCAATAACATGGCACCAATAAGCAATATCAACACAACGATAATGGCTGATAACAGAAGGTATTGTTTGCCTGGCATAGCATTACTCTCCTTTTACTAATTATACAATTGAATGCTAAACAAAATCTTGTAAAGGAGTATATAACCGTAATCTCACAATCGATTAAGGAAGAAAGTGGTAAATATAAGTAATTTTGATGATTATTTATTGCCAGTGAAGCAGTTTTAAACACGCCCGATATACGGCAACTTTAGTCAAGAAATTCATATCGGGCTAAGTCTGGCTTGCCATTCCCTGGCGTACCTGCTTAGTCAAACTGGCATCTGCAGTAATGAATGAAGCCTCCAGCTGACAACGTATTCAGATGCCATTTCTACAATCGAAAATCAGATGCCATGCAGATGACAGAGCCCACTGCACTCAAATCGCCCGGCTATGGCCGGTAACAATTATATCAAATTTTTTACCATATCAATTAGTTATGACACAAATTAACGTTATTTTAATATAGTACCTGCATCAAACGTAAGCAATTAGAGAGATTATCCATGTGGGGGCAGGGTCACGGTGGATATCCATGTCAAAAAGCAAACCCCTGATAAAATCCATTCTAAACGGTGAGCGGCGGGGCTGCGATCATACGATGCCGGCAAACGACGAAGCAGCGGACGACGTTCGGCTTTTACATGAGATCGCTTTCCAGATGGAGCAGGAAAAGGTCTCGGGTAGCTTTGACTCCACTTGCCCGGGAGAGCATAAGCCCTGTCCGTTTGTCGAGAAGGATGACGACCGACACGGTGTAAAGAAGAGGCCTGTCCCGAAACATAATAAAGCGCTAAAAGAAGCCGAACAGGCTGCCCTGCAGAAGCCGCTGACCGCGAAAATGTACCGGCAGATTATCAAGGACCACATGGAAATACTGCCGCTCGTGTATAAGAAAATGGATAAAAATAATTCAAGTTAGCTCATTTTTAACAATTGTTTTAACGGATCGCGGAATAGAAACATTTATCATTGAATTTATTATAATAATCTATCCGGGATGTGAGCATATAGACTTCAAGGACTGCGTGAATTTCGCAAACGATGTCAAGGTTTGCTACCTGGCGTCGAACGACAATGGACAGCCTCGTGTGAGGGCGCTTGCCATGTGGTACGCCGACGATACAGGCTTTTACATACAGACGGCGACGATGAGGGACATGTACGGGCAGCTGAAGGCCGACCCCCGGGTCGAGCTGTGCTTCTGGAAGCCCGGGGAGATGAGCGGCCGGATGATGCGAGTGGAAGGCCGTATCGAATTCCTTAACGATCCAGCCTTGAAAAAGAAATGCATCGAGGACCGTCCGTTCCTCAAGGGTGTCGGGCTCACGGCTGAAAGCCCGGAGTTGATCATTTTCAGGATCAGGAAGGGCCAGGCCTACTTCTGGAGTATGCAGGACAACCTGAAGCCGAAGCAGTTTATCAAGTTCGGGTAGTCGATTAGTGACTGCGACTGTGTACCGGCTGATTATAAGTGCGCTGCGATATGATCGTAGCGGCCTTATTAGCGTGTGATGCACTTATTTTGCAATAATTGTTTAATTGATACCAGCTTATTGTTCATACTGGAAGCGTGAAGAATGGCAAAAGACGAAAGAAAACACATGGTGCACCCGCTCACCTATGACGAGATCCCGTTGCCAGACGGCCGGGTGCTGGTGCTAAAAGAGCGGCTGGAAGTCCCGCTGGAGCGACGGCACGATAAGGGTATCGTGTGGTTTGCCAGCAACGACGAGCTGGGCGTACATGCTTACAGCCCTGATCAGAAAAAAGTGGAGAAAGATATCGCTGAGCAGATCGGCGAACTCTACATGACTTACGCAGAGTCTGCGGTTCCGAAAGCCGGGAAAGGAAAGGAGCTTGCGCAGAAGCTCAAAGATATGGTCAAGGAAATACGGCCGGGTCAAAGGTATTAAACGGCAACGAAACGGGAAAGACAAATAAAAAGAGCGGATGCGAACCTTCTGCATCCGGATAATGAATTGCAGTTACCAGACTTCCACGAACGCCAGTCAGAAAGGGCCGGTCATTTAGTGTGTTTCCGGTTATTCCTTCAGGATATACTGGTACCATTGGCGGTCAAAAATAGTCTCTCCGCGGTAGTCGATTTTGTAGACCCTGTGCCATGGGATGAACGTGCCCGATTCAAGCTCAAAGCCGAATGCCTCTATGTGCTTGATATCACTGCCACCGGCGGATGCCGAATCGTCCGGACTGCCACGGCTGACATAGTAGATCGTGGCATCAGCGAGGCTCTCGCCCTCCTTCCACTTGAGCTTGTTTAACACGTCTCGCGGGCTGACGTACATTTTTACCCTAACGATCTATGTATTTTGACTTATCAAAATTTGCCAGTTAATATTCTTAAAATGAGGAGGTATCATATACTTCCTCATCATACAATTGCTTGATAATTATGTATACCAAATATACCGGCGCACTCGTATCCGGCGTCGTTTTCGGCATCCTGATCGGCATGACGGCCGCACTGATTTGCCTGTTGCCGGTCAGCTTCATCCTGATGGTGATTGCCGGGGCTGTCACCGTCCTGATCGCGAGGGAAGACATCAAGAACGCGACCGATGCCATGATCTCCTCCGGCATCGCCGGCATGATATCCGGAGTGGTCGGCACCGCTGTGGCGACCGTCGGCCTGTCCCTGGTCGTTTACCTTTCAAGATACATCAATTACGAGCCCTTCACCCTGCGAGAGCTGGCCAGGGGAGGCATCTATGGCCTGGTCTGCGCGCCGGTGCTTATCGTCTCGGGAGTCCTGCTGGCGGCAATCGGCGGGTATATCTACTACGAGTTCGTTGCGAAGCGAAAAGCCTGAAAGACTCGAAATTTTTATCTTGTTCAGCAGATATCTGTCTGCCCGTCTTCGCGCGCGCGAGCGATTGTCAATCTGGCATGCGACGAATTCATCTCCAGCTACTTTTCCTGCCGTCTGTGTGACACCTGGTAGGTGTCAATCCCGAACAGCGTTGCCCACAATAGCATGGATAAAACGGACACCCACTCGACGATAGTGACCGATTCGAACAGGGCCATCTGCACCGAGAAAATGATGCCGACAGCGACGGTCAGGTGCCCGGCCCGGGCAGTCACGCTGCTGAAGCCCGCGCGTCCCCGCAACGTAATAGTCGCGAGGAGTATAGCGATGGTGCTCGAGAGGAAGAACAGGGTCGAGACAATGAAGTGGTGCGGGCTGAATGTCTCGTTGAAGTAGCCCACGCCCACCAGGGCAAAGCCCGAGAAGATGCCAAATGCCTGTGCTGCAGTTCCCATTTTTGTCGCGCGGCTGGTTATTCTCTGCAAGCGGTAAAGCCCGAGGTAGAAAACGACGAGGAGCAGCCCTGTGATCATGCAGGCCCAGTTAAAGTATGCGTAACCTGCTGGATTCAGTTCCGGGTTTCCCAGGTCACTCATCCAGTTCTTTATCGGGGAGAACCCCGGGGGGTAATGGATGATTGACAGGGTCAGGAACGAGCAGAAGAAGACGATGATAATGAGGCCTGCGATGCTGCTGATCGGTATCTTCGGCGGATTTAATACCACTGGCACACTTCCCGTTTAATGGTTGGCGGCTTCGGGATTTAAAGCTTATCCGCCCGTCTTATCCGGCAGGCACCTGTCCCGCCCGTATCGTTACATTATTCAATTTTTATGCCCCTGGCTTCAGCAGCTTCGACAGACTTCACGAACCGGGCCACGTCTTCGTCCATATCCGCTTCCGCTTCCCTGATCATGTCGGGATTCCGCAGCCAGGCCATTTCCTTGTGGGCCAGGTTATCCACAAGCCGGGCATCGAACGCGTTGCCTGCCCTTTCTGCGTAGATGTGCATGACCCGGACCCCGAAAGCCAGTCGCATGTACGTGTCGGTGTCCGGCAGGATGTATAAGTCGTCTTCCAGGTCACGGAGCGAGCAGCCTTCGTGCAGCTTCACGAAGCTTTTCAGGATGTCTCCCCGGAACGTCCTCATCACCATGTTGGGGTATGCTCTGCAGATGACAGGCTTGAATGCGTGTATACCACATTTATCGTCGGCTAGAAAAGGGCATCCGTCCCGGAGCTTGAGGCCGAAAGCCATGGAATCGTATTTCGTGTTGCCTTGTTCGTCACGCACCGAGCCGATGCTTATGATGCCGTTGAGATAGCGATCGTTGAATGCTGCCAGTGTCATGCCGAGAGCCCTGCTGATCCTGAGGATGTCCGAAGGAAACAGCCCTATGCGGGGCTCTTCTCGGCAGCACCGGCCACAGCCTTTGCACGGCATGTTCCCGGCCCTGGCGAATTTGGACGCCCCATGCATACGGAAAAAGCTCTCGTAATCCATCGATACTAATTCCATTAAAATGCGTTATATAGTTATTGGGGACTGCAAAAAATATCAAAAGGATGTCGATAGTGCCCGATGGAAGAGGCAATATGTCAGGTCCAGCTTAACCCGTAATGGATTTTGTCCAGCAGGTACCTGTCTCCGCCGGACAGCTTCGCGTCTGAACACAGGATGTACAGGCAGATCGGGCTCCGCAGCTCCCTCGGCAGCAGGCATCCCGTATCTTCCCGGCGGAAACCCGTGCGCACATCGTAAAATTCGGCCATCGTCCTCACCGTAGCCTCATCCAGTGCCCCTGTCTCCTTGCGCCAGTACCCGAAGGTGCAGGCACACTCCGAGCAGCAATTCTTATCCCCCGGGCCCCTTTCCCGGCAGCATCCGTCCTTAAAATTGCAGTCGTAGTCGACATCTTCGGTCTGCCTGGCCAGTTCCCGGTAGACTCCTGGCTCAAATCCATGCACTCTGGCAGCCTCTGCTGGCACGATAATCACATTCCACGAGGATAGCATTTTCATGAGCTGTTCATAGTCCACTGGATCGCCTCTGCCATGATGGCCCGATCAGGTTATTCTCATTTCCAGACTATATGATATGAGATTAGATTTATACGACACGCTTTGATATCGCTTTTGTTGTATCGCAGGCTTCCGATACGGACTTACGGGATATCCTTTTACTTACTATCCTCCCGCGATCGCCAAAACCGGCCGCCGCCCGCCCGATTCTCGATGAAACCCGCGGTGGCAGGCTGAATTTTCAGATGTAACAGGCGGGCTTTTTTATATGCCGATATTCCAATCTCCGTTATGAGGATCATTTATGGCAGGCAACATGGGAGAATACGACTACCCTAGCTCGCAGGGCCAGGGTTGTGGGACGGAGATGGAGAAGTGCTCGGAAAAATGCCCGGTTTGCGGCGGCGTCGTCCGGCACAAGCATGTATGTGAGAAATGTGGAAAACCGGTATCAGAGTGTACCTGTAAATAGCCGGACTTCACGAGGCCCTGCGTTCAAACCGCAGCGGCCTATTACTAAATGGCATCTCGCGATTACCCGGTTTCAGCTCAGTTACTTTGTTTTCTGTAACCTAAAATATTTATATTTCAACAAATAATCCATATTAATGTAATGGCAAGC
This sequence comes from uncultured Methanocellaceae archaeon, assembly GCA_963769045.1. Taxonomy (GTDB): domain Archaea; phylum Halobacteriota; class Methanocellia; order Methanocellales; family Methanocellaceae; genus Methanocella_A. The sequence goes on along the minus strand of CAVYKK010000026.1, from coordinate 70,842 downwards.
TCCAGCGGTTCTCGTTTACTTGGCATTTTAGCTTTATGCCTTGTTGTATTGTTTGTCCTCCTTATTTTCCTCCTGGCCAGCGCAAATGACAATTATTTCTTCAACGAGTTTTCCGACATGATACAGGACGCTTTCCAGGTAGCGCCAGGCTCGTTTGCGGGATGGGCGGTCCTGTTGATGGTGGGCGGCGTCGCGCTCATAACCATTCTGGGCACACTTTCGCTGGTCAAATACGCAATAGGCCATTTCATAGAGTGATGTCCCGCGATTTTTCGTTTTTTCTGCTGTAAATATTGATGTGCCCGGCGAGGAAAAACAGCAGTCTATGATACCCGGTGCCATCAGTAAAAAACGCATCACATACACAGCCTGCGGCCAATGCGGGCGTGTCTACTGCACGGGCGACCACGGGTCCTGCCCGGATTGCCACGGGCGCCGCCGGGCTGTGATTGCCGGCTATCTGCCTGGCTATGAGCTTGAGGAACTGCCCGTGAGAAACATGCCCGACAGATAGCAGGCGAGCCCTGCTGTGATAGCAAAACGGCATGCATGCCTGTATTTTTACCTGTTTTCCGGTGCCTGTGACAGTTGCCGTCATTATTGATAGCGGTACCGTTACGCTTTTTCCGGCATTTGCAGCAGTAAAAATACGCTTATACAGCAACAAATATTTACAATAATAGCTTGTGAAGTAGACATCGATGAACGCAAAGGTGTCTAAGTTAGCCGTGTTTTGTGCGTTTATAGTCGTTTCTGTCTTCGCGGCAGGATGCATATTCTCCGGCGCAGGTAACTCGGGAGAGTCTGCTCCGCAGGCGAGCGCTCCGCCCTCCGGGTCGTCGGCCGGCCCGACTTCAGTGCCGGGCCCATCGGCGACGACGCTGCCTGGCACGTATGTCGTATCACCCGGCACTAACGGGACCCCCGTATCGCCGGCACCTACCCCGAAGCCCGGGATAAACGGGACGTCTACGCCGACGCCCCGGCCTTCAGTCACTCCGGTGCCGACAGCGACCCCGAAACCTGTCATCAGCGGTAAGGCATCAGACTGGGGCTCGGATAAAAGCACGTATTCCCGCGGCAATACGGCGACAGGCTGGACCTATGTCACGAATACCGGTAACGTCCCCATTGAACAGATCGATTTTACCTTCGCGATCAAGCGGACAATCTTCTTCGTGCCCGTGTCGAAGACCTACACCTATAGTGCGACGGGCTTGAATATATTGCCGGGGACCAAACAGCAAGTAGCATTCAGCCTTTCCATACCTTCCGATTACCAGGGAGTATCGACGGCAGGCGACTACCAGCTCACCGCAACGGCATCGCTGGCCGGGACAGAGATCGGCAGTGATTCCAGGAACATCAAAATAGTATAATGCCAGATGCTATCACAGCGGGCCGGCGGCCGTGATAGCTCTGGCAGAAACTTTTTTATTTCAGCCGTCGGGTGAAGTCGTTGATGCCGTTGACACCGCAGGCTGACTCGACGCTCATGAGCATGGTGTTGAGCTTTTCGGTGGCGTCCTTGCCGAGCAGTTTCTTTTCGTCCTGCTCCTGTGTCTCCCTCAGGTTGTTGAGGTCATCCTTCGACCAGGTGCCTTCCATGACCGGGAACAGAATCGTCTCTTCCCAGGCGGCGTGTGCGATTATCATGTCCTTGAAGTCGTTGAAGACCCTCTTCAGCTCTTCCATCTCGGACCGGTCACGGACTGCGCCTGTCTTAGATAAGCTCTCCATTCTTGCCAGCAGCTTCCTGGCCTCGATGTGCTGTGTTTTTAGGGCGCTGGCAAAGTCGGCGAGCTCCGTGTTCTCGAATCGCGGGTATATGATCTCCTCCTCGATCTTCATGTGGTGTTCCACGACCGCCTGTTTGATCAGCATGCACGCCTGGTTGATCGGCCCCAGGTTAGCCTTAGGGATACTTCCCTCCGACCTGAGCACGTTGTCCATCGCCAGCAAAATACGGGTCAGCTGCCCGTGCTCGACGTCCAGTTCCTCGGTCGGTGACAGCTTCTCCATGCCTTCCTCCAGGCCGGAAGGCATACGCTTCATCATCTTCTGTGCCATGTCAAACTCACCAGAACACAGAATTTTATTATTTTATTAAATCATATGCTTCGTTTAAAGCGATTTCCAGCCTGCCGGCGTCCTGTTTCATCCGGCCTGTCTGCTGTCTGCCTGGCGCCTGCCGGCACGCCCTGTAATCGTGCGCCATGCTAGCAAGTATTATGGTATACCTCGTCCATATATCAGCGGGTTAGAGCATGGACTTGAAGGAATTTTTCCGCAGGGACCAGTTTGCAGAGCATTGTGGTATCAAGCTCCTGGAGGTATCCCCGGGCGGGGCCAGGACGAAGATGGAAGTCAAAGAGCATCATCTGAACGGGCTCCGGACCATCCATGGCGGAGCGATCTTTTCGCTCGCCGACTTCACCTTCGCTGTCGCTTGCAACTCTCACGGCACCGTGGCAGTGGCGCTAAACGCGAATATCTCGTTCCTGAAGGCTGTCGGGTCGGGCACGTTGTATGCTGAGGCACGGGAAGTCTCGGTCAGCCCGAAGATAGGGACGTACGAGATAAAAGTGACTAACGAGAACGGCGACCTGATCTCGACGTTCCAGGGCCTGGCATACAGGAAGAAAGAGAAGCTGGAAGAGCTTGCATAATCACCGGATTGCCGGTAACCGATTTATTCATGACATGAAAGCATATGTGCATGCGAACGCTCGCGGGCTCGCCACTCACGGGCAATTACAGTGACCAGACGCCTTTCCGTTTCAGGATCTCGATGCCGCCGGACGTGATATCAAAAGTATAGCTTTCCAGCGGGATGCTGGTCGATCGCATCTTGGCCACCTCGAGGTGGCGTTCCCGCATGCTGGTGTACGGGTTTTCCTTGATCACAAGCCGGATGACGCCGTAGGCCGAATAGGCCGCGACGCCTTCAGTGCGCTTGTTGGACGTGTCGTCCATGATGTATAATGAAGTATATGTCTGCTTGGCCAGAAGGAGGTTGAGTGTGTCCAGCTGCTTCCGGAACTCGTCCATGGACATGTTCAGTGTAAACACGCCAAGGTTGTCGATCACAACGAGCTCCGCGTCCTTCGGGATTTTCTCGACCAGGCTCACGATGTCCGACTGCAGGCTGTCGATCTTCTCGAAGCCGAGCGACATTGTCTGGATAGTCGTGTATGCCCTTTCCTCATAGAGCTTGACGATCTTGAGCTGGCCGGAGTCGTAGAACTTACGCACATCGTGGCCAATGCTCTCCGCCTGGTACAGGATGTCCTCGAGCTCTTCCTCGGTCGCGATGTAGACGCATTTCTTGCCGTCGATGCAGCCGTTATAAATAAAATGGATTGCGACGATAGTCTTGCCTGACCCTGCAGAGCCGGTAATGAGGACGCTCTTTCCCCGGGGATATCCTCCGCCAATAAACCTGTCCAGCTCCTGGATACCCGTCGACACCCGTTCCATAGTCAGACCACCGGTTGTTTTGATGTGGTTACCCTTACAAGCTATGTTTGTTCATGATATATAGCCATAATGGTGTTGTCCTGACAAACGGCGTTAATCCGTTTATATATTCGGCCAGCGTACCTGCAGGCGCTGATATTTTCTGTAATTACAAATTTATAAGGCAGGAAACGGCCCGACAGGCTCGATGGCCGCCGGTGGAAAATATTTAACCTTAAAAATGTGTTTGTATTATACCCGGGTAGAAAATGGGTTGCCTCGTATTCTTTTACCCGCTCCCACCGGCTATAGCGGCAGCCGGGTTGACAGGAGATGCGGTTAACTATATATAGAAGTGCAAACATTACTAAAACCCGTCTCATATATAATTACCCGATATACGCTTATGGAGGCGCAGTTATGGGCTCAGGCAAGACACTGGCGGAAGACGGGCAGGCCATAGAGGCCGAGGCCGTCGACGAGGCCATCGATGGGCAGGCACCGGCAAAGGCTGGCGTCGATAACGAAGTGGCCAGGCTTTCAGCCCTGGTCGAGGAATACCGGAACGAGAGCCTGCGGGCTCGTGCCGATTACGACAACCTCCGGAAGCGCACGGATCGGGATAAGGCCGAGTTCAAGGCATACGCGAACGAGGGCCTGATCAAGGACCTGATCGACGTCTACGAGAACCTGGAGCGCGCGCTCGACGCGGCGAAAAAGCCTGACGCGCAGACTCCGCAACTCGTGAAAGGGCTGGAGATGGTCTACGTCCAGATGAAAGTCGTCCTCCGGCAGTACGGGCTGAATCCCATCGATACGGTCGGCAAAAAGTTCGACCCCCGCACCATGGAAGCCATGATGCAGGAAGAATCGGAAGAAGCGGAAGAGGACACTGTGCTGGAGGAGTTCCAGCGCGGCTACACATTAAGCTCAAAAGTCATTCGTTGTTCGAAAGTGAAAGTATCCAAGAGGTGATGTAAGCATGTCTAAGATTCTCGGTATAGATCTAGGAACCAGCAATTCTGAAGCAGCTATCATGGAAGGCGGAAAGCCCGTCATCATCCCGAGCGCCGAAGGCGCAAGGCTTTTCCCGTCTTACGTGGCGTTCACGAAAACGGGCGAGCGTCTCATAGGCGAAGCTGCAAGGCGCCAGGCGGTCACGAACCCCGAGCGCACCATCATGGCCATCAAGAGAAAGATGGGCACAGACCACAAGGTCGAGATCGACGGCAAGAAGTACACGCCGCAGGAGATTTCGTCCATGATCCTGCAGAAGATCAAGCAGGATGCGGAAGCATACCTCGGGGAGAAGATCACCAAAGCCGTCATCACAGTGCCGGCCTACTTCAACGACAACCAGCGCCAGGCGACCAAGGACGCAGGCACCATCGCAGGCCTGGAAGTCTTACGTGTCATCAACGAGCCCACGGCGGCTGCGCTGGCCTACGGCCTGGACAAGAAGGGCAGCCAGAAGATCCTCGTGTTCGACCTGGGCGGCGGCACGCTCGATGTCACCATCATGGAGATGGGCGACGGCGTGTTCGAGGTACTGTCCACGAGCGGCGACACCCAGCTGGGCGGCACCGACATGGACAACCGCATCATCGACTTCATCGCCAACCAGTTCAAGAAGGACAACGGCATCGACCTCCGCAATGACAAGATGGCCATGCAGCGTTTACGGGATGCGGCGGAGAAGGCGAAAATCGAGCTGTCCAGCACCCTGCAGACGCAGATCAACCTCCCGTTCATCACCGCCGACGCCAACGGCCCCAAGCACCTCGATGTCGTGCTCACCCGTGCCAAGCTCGAAGAGCTGGTCCGGGATGTAGTTGACCGTTGCTACCCGCCCATGAGGCAGGCAATCTCCGACGCGAAGCTTGCGGCCACGGGCATCGACCGGATCATCCTGGTCGGCGGCCCGACCCGCATGCCGATCGTCTTCGAGATGATCAAGAAGTTCTTCGGGAAGGACCCGGAGCGCGGCATCGACCCGATGGAATGCGTCGCAATGGGCGCCGCAATCCAGGGTGGCGTGCTGGCGGGAGAGGTCAAGGACCTGCTGCTGCTGGACGTGACGCCGCTCAGCCTGGGCATCGAGACCATGGGCAACGTGTTCACGAAGCTCATCGAGCGCAACACGACCATCCCGACCCGGAAGAGCCAGGTGTTCTCCACCGCGGCCGACAACCAGACGTCCGTCGAAATCCACGTGCTGCAGGGCGAGCGGCCCATGGCCTTCGACAACACGACGCTGGGCCGGTTCCACCTGATCGGCATACCGTCGGCACCCCGTGGAATCCCCCAGATCGAGGTCACCTTCGACATCGACGCCAACGGCATCATGAACGTCAAGGCCAAGGACCTGGGCACCGGCAAGGAGCAGACGATCACCATCACCGCCTCCACCAAGCTGGAAAAGAACGACATCGAGCGCATGGTCAAGGACGCGGAGAAGTTCGCCGCCGAGGACGCCGCGAAGAAGGAGAAGGCCGAGGTCATGAACCAGGCCGACACCCTGCTGTACTCGTCCGAGAAGACGCTGGTCGACGCGGGCGACAAGATCACTGCCGATCAGAAGGACCGCATCAACAAGGACATGGAAGTCCTTCGCGAAGCCCAGAAGACCGGCGACCTGGCAAAGATCAAGGCCGCAAACGATGGCCTTACCAAGACCATGAACGAGGTAGCGACAGTGCTATACCAGCAGGCCCAGCAACAGTACCAGGCCCAGCAGCAGGCGCAGCAGCAGACTGCCCAGCAGCAACAGCAACAGCAGTCCGGCGGGGCCCAGGGCGGGCAGCAGTCCGGCAAGGACCCGAACGTCGTGGACGCCGACTACGAAGTCGTCAACGACAAGAAATAAGTCGGATAAAAACGCGGGGGACATGCTGTGGCGACAAACAAAAGGGACTACTACGAGGTGCTCGGTGTAGAAAAGGGTGCCAGCGTAGACGACATCAAGAAGTCATACCGCAAGCTGGCCCTCCAGTACCACCCGGACCGGAACAAGGCGGCGGACGCCGAGGAGAAGTTCAAGGAGATCTCCGAGGCGTACGCGATATTGTCCGACGAGCAGAAGCGGCAGAAGTACGACCAGTTCGGCCATGCCGGCATGGAAGGCTACTCGGCGTCGGACATCTACAACAACTTCGACATCTTCCGGGACATGGGCTTCGGCGACTACGACAACCTTTTCAACATGTTCTTCGGCCGGGGCGCCCGGGGCCAGGGCAACAACCGCGGGAACGATTTGAGATACGACCTGGAGATCGACTTCAAGGAAGCCGCCTTCGGCTGCGAGAAGGAGATCGTCGTACCCCGGATGGAGACGTGCGACACCTGCCGCGGCACCGGGGCAAAGCCCGGTACCAGAGTCACTACATGCCAGAACTGCAACGGCACCGGCCAGATACGCCGTACGTCCCAGAGCCTGTTCGGCCAGATGGTCCAGGTCATGCCCTGCAACAAGTGCGGCGGCAGGGGTTCGACTTACGATACCCCGTGCCCGGCGTGCCGGGGCCAGACGAAGACACGGAAGGTCCGCAAGGTGCTGGTCAAGGTACCGCCCGGCGTGGACAACGGGCTGCAACTCCGCATCCCCGGCGAGGGCGAATCGGGCTCGGTCGGAGGCGCGACCGGCGACCTGTACGTGTTCCTGCACGTGAAGCCCCACCAGTTCTTCCAGCGCTATGGCGACGACGTGGTCTGCGTGATGCCGATCACTTTCGGCCAGGCGGCGCTGGGCGATGAGGTCGAGGTCGAGACATTGACCGGCAGGGCCAAGCTCAAGATCCCGCAGGGCACACAGACCGAGACGACGTTCCGGCTCAAGGGCGAGGGCGTCCAGAGCCTCCGTTCCGGCCGCCGTGGCGACATGCACGTCAAGGTCGTCGTGCGTACTCCGCCCAAACTGTCCGATAAGCAGAGGAAGCTGTTCACCGAGCTGCTCGCCGAGGAGAAGGAAGAGCAGAAAAAGGGTAAGCCCCGGAACATCTTCGAGAAGATCGGGGAAGCGTTCAAATAAGCCCCAAACTTTTTTCCTAAGTATTAAGCCGGATGCTGTCATACGGTTTCCTGGTGGTCTATCATACCGACAAAGCAGGAAGTGCTGGAGCACACGACAGGCAACATCAACGCGATCATCGCCAAGATGCTGGCGGACGAGGAGCAGCTGGAAAAGGACGTACGGTACCTGGAGCACTACTCGGACGTGTTTCTTATCATGATGAAGATGGACGACGAGACGCGGGAAAAGACATCGGCCGTCTGGAAGAAGGAAATCCATGACATCTATGAGCCGCTGATGGACCTGCGGCGGAGAGTGTTGATAGTGAAAGACCGGTTCTGGGTGTCGGGCGAGAAGGCCCACGATTATACTAAAGATAAAAGCGAGTGATGCAGGCGACCGCTCGCGCGCGTATCAGGCTGCGATGCCGCCAGGAAGTGGCGCCCTGGCGGCCTGGATCGTCTAAATGTTATTTATTGCCGGTACGACCCCTGAGCTCTTTCCCACCATCAGGTTGAACGAGTCGTGCTCCTCGTTGTAGCGGACAATGATATTGCTGAACTCGAGCACCGTGCCGTACTTCGCCTTTGCCAGCGCCTCGTTCCCCGGCACGATATTGTAGTCCGGCAGGATGGCGTAGACCTGCTGTCCGGTAGTGCCGTCGCAAATCTTGAAGACGTGCTCTTTCTTATTGCCCAGGTCCCCGGACATCTTCGACGCGACCACGTTAATCTTCTTGCCGGTATGCATCTTCAGCTTCGAGAGCCTCGCGAATTTAGCTTTCGGTGGTACCCGGTACTTCGCTTTCGTCAGGTCGTCTTTCCGTAAGATGGCATACGAGTATTTGATATCGGAGTTAATGTACTTGTATGGCTCTTCGGCCTCTGCCACCTTCTTCATGAGCGACGTCGGCACCACGTCTTCCTTTTCCTCGAAGCTCCAGCACGATTCCGGCTTACAGCGCGAACACCAGATGAACGAGCACGGGCTGTACACGCCCATGTCCCGGTCCATCAGCGCCGCGACCAGCTTTCGTAGTTCCATAGAATTGTCCTTGTCCGCGGGCTCGATGATGACCAGGCTGCCGTCATCTGCCATGCTCTGTACATAGCGCATGACCATTTCCGCCTTTTCATCCATGCTCATGGCGATCTCGTTGAGCACGTTGGAAAAGACGATCATGTCCAGGCCGTCGGGTATTTTGGGCTTTTCCGTCAGGTCGGCCCGGAATGGCTTTTCGATCTGCACGTTGCCGCCGGCCGAAGCGAACTCCGGCACCAGCGTCGTATAGGCTTCGAGGTTCTCCTCGTACTTCTCGATGGCGAACACGTCGACCGAGCGATCTCGGGCGCGATCGCCTTCTCGATCGCCCTCCAGCCTGCGATAGAAATCGACGATGGCCAGCGGCACCACGCCCGGCCCCGTGCCGGCATCGAGTACCTTCATCCTGTTCTTGAGCAGCCCTTCCTGCGCCATGTCATACAGGATGTGCTCGAACTGGACGAAGTAGACCGGGAACTGGTATGCGAGATAACCCAATACGCTGTAGCCGCTACGGTAATCGATCTTCCGTGCCTGGCCTGCTTTCCAGTACTGCGCCTTCTGGCTGATGATCGCCTTACGGATTTTATCCAGCACGACCGGGTCGTCCCATGGCTTCGCCGTCTTCTTGTCGATGTACTTTTCAATCAGGCGCTCCAGCTTCCGGGGCACCCTGGGCGCGTTGAAAAAGGCTTCCTGTTGCTCTTTCTCTTTGTCACTGAGCACCAGCTTCGTGGCCGGCGGCAGCTTTTCGATGCGGTAGTCATCGCCCTCTGGCACGGCTCTCAGCCCGAGTTCCTCTAACATCGGCCGTATGGTATCGTAAATTGCTATCGTGCTCTTTTCCTCTTTGAGGTACTGCCGCAGCTCGGACAGCATGAACGCTTTCCTTGACCCCGACACGTACTTCAGCGCGGAGACGATCTCCCGGTTGCTCATCGGAGCCACATTGTCCGGCGAGGATAAAAGTATTGCCGATCTCTTTTAGAGGTCACGGAGGTTACGGGAGGTCGCAGAGATCAGCACAGAGGTCACAGAGGACACAGAGGTATGCACAGAGGATTGAAAAGGAAATGGCTGCCTGAAGCCATGTTATGAAAAACCTCTGTGCCGTCCTCTGTGACCTCTGTGACCTCTGTGCTGAGCTCTGTGCCCTCTTGAAACCTCCGAGACCTCAACGACGGAGGAGCAGGTTCCGGATACCCGGGTGGCGGCGGGCAATGTCCCGGTAAATGGTTATCTCCTCATCGTGTTTGCCCTGCAAGGCCAGCGCCTGGCCAATCTGGTCCCGGGCATAGAGGACGCCTTCGAGGTAGTCGATGGTATAAGCGTAGTTCAGCGCCGATACAAAGTGGCTGACTGCGGCGGCGTAGTCGCCGGTAGCCTTGTGTGTCAGCCCGATGTTCATCAGCTGGTCAGCCACTCCTCTGGCGTTGCCCGTCTGCCGGGCGTCACGCAAGGATTTCAAGAAGTGTTCTCTGGCAAGCTCATACTCTCGCATGCTCATATAGACGATGCCCGCGTTGCCCGATGCCACGGAGCGGACGTATTTCACCGAGCCTCTTCCGGTATATCTGCCTCGCGACATGGCTTCTTCGAAGGCTTTGAGGGCGTGGCCCAGGTCTCCCAGCAGCATGTGACAGGTCCCGATGTTGTTGAAGACCGACATGGCATCAGTGTCACTTTCCGCGCCTGGCCGTGCATCACGGAAACAATTGAGCGCCAGGCCTACGTCACCGGCCTGGAAACGCACCACGCCCAGGTAGAACCCGACGAGTGACCGCTGTCTCCGGTCATCGGTCAGGTCCATGGCTTTCTCCAGCACGTGGATGGCACTGTCATAGTCCTGGCGCTCAAGCGCGATACAGCCTTCCAGCACGAGCGCGTATGCTTTCATGTCCCTGCCGGGCGCAGCCTCATAGGCGCGAGCGCAGTAGCCGGCCGCTGCGGCACGCTTGCCCATGAGCAGAAAGTTCAGCGCCAGCAGGGCGTAATGCTCGTACAGCAGGTACCGGTTGCCTGCGCCCGGCCGGTGGATGGCGAGGAACTTCACCAGCCCCGGGGACGGGAACACATTGAAGAGTAAAATGCCGAGCGCTGCGATCAGGTCTACCTTTTCCTGTTCCATGCTGTAGCCCGTCCGCAGCGCAGAGATCGCCGCTATCAGCGGGCGTGCCGCCTCGGCCTTGCGCTCGCGCTCCACAAGCCTGAAATACCCGGGATAGGCAGACACCCGGTCCATGGTCTCCAGGATTTCTGCGCAGTCGCCGGGGTCGATAAGTCCGTTGCTATGGCGTTCCAGCAGCGACTGTACATACCCTGTCATTGATATGGAAAAATGTCCCTGGCGCTGTCCTCCTGGCTTCAGATCCGCGAATGACCTGCATGGCAGACGACCGATTTCCGCCACGGCTTCCCGTACGGCCGGGTGTTCGAGACTGATGATCTCTTTCCTGATGCCCGTCACGTATAGCATAGCCCTGACCGATGTGGAAAACCTGCGCAGGTACTCCCTGAAGTACGGGTCGAAAACGTCGAACCGGGGCAGGCTGTCCTGCTTTGCCGAGACGGTCGCGTAGCGACGGTAAAGATCTGCCGACAGGAGCGCAGGCCGGTCGCCGTCCTGCCAGGACAGGCCGTAGAAATCCGTCCCGGCCAGCGTCTCCAGCATAATATTGATCTCGCCTGGCGGCAAACTTTTGCCCAGCGCTGCGACCGCACTATGGGATGCCGCCAGGAGACGATCCGCTCCCTGAAAGCTTCCGGCCCGGCTGGCAAGCTTCCCGGCATCCACAATGCCCAGGTATGTTCCCAGTGCCGCTATTCGGTCCCAGTCATGCATCCGCTCTCCCCGCCTGCCTCTTTTATTCCCGTATCGAACTTCGCGGTTCGCAGCCTTATACGTTCACCGGCGATCGACGGCCGCTGCGGCACGTTTGTAACTTTAATTACGGCTCGCATAAAACGTGTATCACCTTCATTCCCCTGCAGGTACAAGATACTGTCATGCCTGACGGTGCGGAGCGACATAAAAAGGAAAACGTGCCTGACCGGCTCATGGGCCTGTTCTCTGACCTGATATTTTAAGGCATGGGCTCTATACAACCGATCTTCTGTAGCGGTCGAGCAGTTCGAGCACGATGCATGCGGCGAGCCGGAGAAGAAATAAGCTTTGTCGATATATCGACAATCTATATAGAATAAACCGATTAAGTACCTTAATACAGGCTTTTTTCGGTAATTAGATTATCCAGTACTGTTTTTCGCGAAAACAAGGTATGTCAGATGCGCATTTAACGGAAAACTCTTTAAATCATCAATCTAATATTGTTCTCCATGCGCGGGACTGCCAGTAATGACGGTACCGGAAAACTCGATGCGATCATCTATCGCGCCGGTAAATCGCACCCCTTTTACGTCTCAGAACACGAGGCCTCGTTCGCGAGAGGCCCGGACTTACGTTCCTGTCTGGACAACCTTTCCCGCCAGGTCATGGATGACGTGACCACTGGCATGTATCCGCCGACGCACATGGAAATTCTTCATACTTTTATCACCACCGTCGACGCTTCGCTCGACCTGCGAGACGGCCGTCGGAGGCAGCCGTTCATCTGCCGGATCGACGAGATCATGGATCATCATGGCCGCGTCTCCTTCGATGCACAGTGCCCCACCAACTACATGCGCGAGAACGGCAGCTCTATCGCCGACGCGATGACCCGGCTGGGTGATGTGATCTCGGCACGATACGAAGAGGAGAGCGTCACAGACCTCATGCGCGAACTGCCGAAACGGCCCCTGATGACGTCCATCAGCCCCGGGAAGAAGCCCGAAGGCCGCCTGGTCAGCGCGCTCATTCGCCGCAATAACGGCGGCTATGAGGCACAGTCGATGGAATCGGAGGACCGCGCTAAGGGGGCCAATCCGCTGTCAGCCCTCCGGAATCTCGAGAGGTCTTTATCGCAGGCCGATTTGCGAAAAGCCCCCGTCATGCAGGGCGAGCCGGTGTATTGCACCCTCGATATCCCTCTGCATCTCAAAGAAAATGTTTCCATTCGTCGCTTTTTTGTCCCTGTTTCCCGTTATAATGGCCGTGCGCCCGCTTTCTACGCTTCCCATGTGCCGCAGGCCGGTCTTTCCATTCGCGCACAGACCTTCGACGAGGCCGTCGAAGCGTCCCGCGACGCCATCGCCCTGGAGTACAGGGAAAAGTCCACGGAAGAAGTCGCGGAAGCCATGAAAAAGCCCGCCATGCTCACCGCCGCCCGCGTACCCATGAACTAAGCCGCCAGGAGTCGGCTGATGACCGGGACCCTGGTCAGGCATAAGAGGTTGAAAACCGGCAGGGAAACATCGCAGACGAACGGGCGCTCGCGCGCGCACGCGTAGACCGGCGGGCTTTGCAGCTGCCGATTCTCAAAAGTTTTTCATGAGGCGCCAGGTCCTTTTTTAATGTAATAGCATCCAGGATGCCAGATCTGTTGAAATAATCACACGTTAATCTTTTAAAAGAAACCTGGCGCCCCGGCGCCCTTTCGGTGCTATAGTGGCGTCTTGAACACTTCCTGGTCCTTTGGCAGCCTGGAGATTAAAGCTGTGTGTCGCCGCGGACGACGAGAACGGGGAACGGCGCCTTCCGGACGACAGACTCCGAGACGCTGCCCATGAGCATGTGCGCGACGTTCGACTTGCCCAGACTGCCCACGACGATCATGGCCGGCTTCTCATTTTCCGCGATCTTGACGATCTCTTCGGCCGGGTACCCCCGGACGATGGCGGTGGAACATTCTACTCCTGCCTGCCTGCATTTCCCGGCCAGATATTCCAGCGCTTCTTCGCCTTCTCTCCTGTGCTTCGCGTTCTCTTCCTCGTAGCCGGTGATGCTGTCATGGTGGCCGATCGCGAAAAGCTCGAGGCTCTTCATGTTGATCACGTAGACTCCTACGACCCCGGCGCCCATCTTTGCGGCCACCCGGACACCGTAGTCTACAGCCTTACTGGCATTTTTCGAACCGTCCGTAGCGATGAGTATCTTCATAATGAAATCTCTTCAAAGGTTAGCCCCTTCAAGGATAAAAGGCTGTTGAGCCATACGGGGCTTACTTTTTCGTTCCGATGCCGAGGGCCTGCAGCGCTTTATCGTCCGTGAGCTTGTAATGGATCCATTTGCCGCTGCGGCGGTCCGTGACGATGCCGGCGTACTTCAGCACCTTCATGTGATGCGAGATGGCCGTCTGCGGCATGCCCATGATGCCCATGAGCTCGCAGTTGCAGAGCTCGCCGCCGGAGAGCGCGTAGACGATCGCGACACGTGCCGGGTCCGACAGGGCCTTGAAGAACTCTGATTGCGCGACGATGGTATCGCGTTCCGGTACCTTCGCCTTACAATGCCCGATAATGTCCGCAATGACGCCGCAGCAGCTTTTGCCCGGCTTTTCACCTTCCTTCATCTATCACCTGTAAGCTGCTAAACATTAAAAAGTTTTAGAGGCCGTGCCGGGCACGGCAGAGACGGCATCAGACCGGTGTCGTTAATCAATCCACTTCAGGATGACGTCGTTATTGCGTGCAGGTGCCCGCTGGTCCGGTTTGACCGGGTACCCGAAGATCAGCGGGGCGGCCAGCGTGTATCCGTCAGGTACTCCGATTTCCTCTCTGAAGGCCTGGTCAGAGCCCAGAGGCATGGCCAGCCCTATCCAGCAGCTCCCGACGCCCAGCGACCGGGCGGCCAGCATCATATTCTCCGCTGCCAGCGCACAGTCGACCTCGCCACGTAATGATCCCGGTGAAGAAAAGACGAGTACGAGGACAGGGGCGCCGTAGAAAAGGTCCGTCTCCGGCCGGGACATGGTCCTGGTCAGCGCAGCGAGATGGGGCTCTGTCGTATCCTTATACAGATCCACCCAGAGCTTTTTCGCCCGCTGCCCGTACTGCCTGATCTTTTCAGCGTTCCTGACAATGACGAATCGCCAGGGCTGCTGGTTCGTGGCGGTAGGCGCGTAAGTGCCGGCCCTGACAATCTCGCCGATAATCTCGTCGGGAATCCGGCGGTCAGTGAAATTCCGGACCGAACGGCGGGCGTAAATGTTCTCCAGCGCCGGGTTAGTGAGATCTGCCATATTATCGGCACTACCTGCGGTTGTGCTGCTTAGGGTACCTGACATAGTATCACCGGTTACGTATTAACGCATCAACATATTTAAATGCATCGTATTCAAATTCCGGATGCACTCCGGCTATATGCGCAGGTTGGCAGGGCAGATAATTAAAGATGGCCGCACAGTAAAACGATCTATACGTGCATGACCAGCTGGATAAACCCGTACCCAAGATTGAGGCCGTAGAGCACAATCACTGTGCCGCACAGGATGTTGATCCACCGCAGCAGCTTGCCGTCAAGCGCTTTCTTAAAGACGGACGTCACCGTGGCCAGGCCCGTGAACCACATACAGGAAGCGAGGATAACTCCGGCGATGAACGCCGTCGAGAACTCCGCCTGCAGCGTCGCGCGCATGCCGCCCAGCAGCATAGTCCCGTCGAGGACGGCCTGGGGGTTCAGCCAGGTGACCGCGAAGCAGGCAATGATGATCTTCATCAGGGGCTCGTCGACGATAGCAGTACCAGTAGCAGGGTGCGACAGGATCATCTGTACGCCGAAATAGACGACCACTATACAGCCGGCGAGCAGCATGACCAAACGGAGGCCGGGAACGATCTCCAGCAGCAGACCGACGCCGAAGAAACAGCTCAAAGCCAGCGATATGTCGAACGCCGTAGTGATAGCCGCCACCTGGTACGTGCGGAGCCGGCCCATACGCAATGCCGTATTGATCACGTACATGTTCTGCATGCCGATGGGCGCCAGATAGGCGAGCCCTAACAGCAGCCCTTGCAGCAGGTATGTGATCGTCTCCGAGCCCATGCACAGCCACTGATGTGTTATTACATTTATAGTTTATTAAAAGGGATTCTGTACAGTCTTTGACATCCATGTCTTCACAAAATAGCCTGTTAAAAGTCGACATCCAAAATAAATGGGCTTGGCGTTCGACGATCATACCATGCTCGTCGTCTGGTACTTCATCGCGATAAAATAGAACTATTCATGCATATATCCCTTTCCCCTTGTTGTATAATGCTTATGCCTGCTGAATGTGTAAACCCATACTAACAAATTTCCTATGCTTCCCTTTCTAATCGCGGTGCGACGCCGGTGCTTGCTTCTTGTTGAAAAGGAATAATGACAACTTGAAAAGTCATACCGGCCGATATCTAATGCTTCCATTTCTAATCGCGGTGCGACGCCCGTGCTTGCTTCGCCGCACGTGCTACTCCGGGTTTTTCCGGTGTTCCGGTGTCGGGCGACGGGCTCGCACCTTCGTCGGCCCAACGCGCCTTCGGCGGCGTTGAGTCTCCTTTGCAAGCCCTGAAAAACGCGCCTGGCGGCAGCGTTTTTCACACCCGACACCTCCACACCCCTCGCACAGCTGATGCGTGCGAGCGGGCAAGCCGAAAAAACCCTCCGCCTTCCGCGGAGAAGCACCGGCTACCCTTACCAACAATAGAACAGGCAGCGAGCCAATAATACTAGTCTTGGTACGCGTTGCATATGCTGCTCCGCGGTCGGCGGAGGGTTTTTTCGGCCGAAGGCCCCTCGCACGCGAAGCTGTGCGAGGGGTGCGGAGGCGGCCGGGTAATGAACGCTGCCGGTAGGCGCGTTGCTTAGCGCTTGCGAAGGGACTCGACCGGGCGCAGCCGAGCGAAGCGAGGCGCAGCCAGGGGTCGTGTCTCCGGGGGTGCGAGCGCGGCCCGGACGGCGTAGCACCGGAAAAACCCGGAGTAGCCCATGCGACGAAGTAAGCATGGGCGTCGCACCGCGATTAATATTGGACAGACCATATCATGCCCTATTGATCTCCGATATTGCAAGAACGCGGCCCGGACGGCGCAGCACCGGAAAAACCCGGAGTAGCCCATGCAGCATCAGCCGGCATGGGCGTCGCACCGCGATTGATATTGGACAGACCATATCCTGCTCCATTTATCTTCGAAATTGCAAGAACGCGACCTATACGCCAGAACATATGATATACTATGGTCGATACATTCCGAAACAAGCGTTGATTCCGACCATTTTTAGATAATTGTTCATCTATTGCCTTTTACTGAAGGTATACGTCCCGACCGCTATCGTGACAACATCAAACGCTAAGATGATCAGAATCTCCACGCCCAGCGGGAGCACGGGCTGAGTCCACGCGCTGCCGAGTATAACGGTCCGCAGCGCGTCCACGCCGTACGTTAACGGATTCAGGTAGAATGCCCACTGGAGCCAGCCCGGCAGGTTACCTACGGGGAACAGCGCGCCACTGAAGAAGAACATGGGCATGTTGACGAACGTCGCAATCGTACCGAAGCTCTCCAGGCTGGTCATCAGGCTGGCAATGATCAAGCCGATGCAGACCAGGCCTATCGTGATCAGCACCATCAGCACGAATGCCATGCCCAGCGTGTACACGCCCAGGGGCACGCCGATGAGGAATCCCAGCGCCAGGACAATGATTCCCTGGAACATGCAGCCGGTGCCCACGCCGAGCATCTTGCCGATGTAAATGGATGTGCGGCTGATGGGCGCCACCAGGATCTCCTTCATGAAGCCGAACTGCCGGTCCCAGATCACCGAGATACCCATGAACATGGCCGTGAAGAGCAGCGACTGCCCGATGATGCCCGGCAGCAGGAACTGCTGGTAATTATAGCCTGCGTGGGCCACGAAATTGCCCATCGACGACCCCAGGCCCGTGCCGAAGATCACCAGCCAAAGGATGGGCGTGATCAGCGAGCCGATCAGCCTGGAGCGATCGCGTACGAACCGCCGGCACTCCCGCAGCCACAGCGTGTAGATGCCCCGTAATTCGCTCGTCTGGCTCATCGTATCTGCCTCCTGCGAATCGCGGCGAAGCCGGTCAGCTCTTTTGTGCCCCCGCCCTCCCGTATATTCCGGCCCGTGTAGTGCATGAAGACGTCGTCCAGGTCGGGCTCGCGCAGGGCGATACTATCGACGTAGACGCCGTTCGCCGCGGCCACTTCCACGACGCGGGGCAGGGCCGTATGCGCGTTCTTCACGCTCAGGTTGAGCTCGCCGTCGACAATGGTGATCTTCTCGGCCAGCTTCGCCTCCTCGAGCTTTGCGGCAAACAACGCGTTGTTCTTCGTCCTTATCGAGATCGTCTCGCCCTCCAGCTGTTCCTTGAGGCTGCCGGGCGAGTCAAGCGCGACGATTTTGCTCCGGTCGATGATGGCGATGCGGTCGCAGAGCTTATCCGCTTCCTCCATGTAGTGGGTCGTGAGGATGATCGTGATGTTTTCCCGCTTCTTCAGGTCCCGGATATAGTTCCAGATGTGGTCCCTGCTCTGGGGATCGAGGCCGATGGTCGGCTCGTCGAGGAACAGCACCCTGGGGTAGTGGATGAGGCTGCGGGCGATCTCCAGCCGGCGGCGCATGCCACCCGAGTAGGTGCTGACGTTGCTGTACGCCCGGTCTTCCAGCTCCACGAGCTTCAGGACTTCGTCGATCCTGCCATGCATGACGTTGCGGGGCACGTCGTACAGGTCGGCGTGCATCTCCATGTTCTCCCTCCCCGTGAGCTTATCGTCGATGCTGGGGTCCTGGAAGACGATGCCGATCGACTTGCGTACCTGCCCGGGCTCCCTGACGATGTCATAGCCGTTGACCATCGCCGTACCCGACGTGGGCTTCAGTATCGTACACAGCATGGAGATGGTCGTGCTCTTGCCTGCGCCATTCGGGCCCAGGAGACCGAAAATCTCGCCCGGCTCCACCTTCAGGTTGATCTTGTCGACAGCGGTCAGGCTGCCAAACCTTTTCGTCAGGTCGAAGGTCTCGATCATATAATTCATAATATGCACGCCTGGATTTCGCTACTGTGATCAAGCATCTATGGAATTGCGATAAATAGTTTTACTACTGCAGCTTCTATTGCAGCCGTAATCGCGCTGCGGGTGGAAAAATCTACAGTAAGCTCTGTCTGCTTATTCTATCATTTTCTTCCTGAACGACCCGTATGCGTCCAGGAGCGCGACCGCCCACACCAGCACGGCAAGCACCCCGATCTCGACGTTGAATATAATGGCCAGGGCCCAGAAAACGATGTATACGATCAGTAACAGTGTGCCGAACTTCTTCTCGTTCCCCGCGATCTGGAAAATGCCAGGGACGATCAGCGATAATAGAAGCGTCCTTTCCAGTCTCATCTGTGCGGGGGAAGCGCGGCTGACCTTATGGCCGAGATCACCGCCGATGCCGCCATCGCTCTTAGGCTTTTTTGCGTGTTCATGCTGGACGGCATGCGCGTCATACTCGGCGCGGAGCTTCGGATCGGACAGGACCTCATATGCCTCACTAATCGCGTTGAAAATCTCCGTCGCGTTGGATGCCTTATTCACGTCCGGGTGGTATTGCTTGACGAGGCCGCGGTAGGTCCGCTTGATCTCGTCAGGAGTAGCCGTGTTCTCCAGCCCCAGGATAGCATAGTAGTCCTTCTCGAAGTCCACATGTACCATAAAGCCGGTACTGTGTTATAATTTTTTCTGGTTGTACATGCCATCATTTAATTAAAAAGCTTAATATAAAAAAGCTTAAAAGATATTATCCAATCTAACCGGGTCAGGTATTGATAGTCTCCAGATAGAAGAGGCTGGGTGGCGCAAATGTGGCATCAGGCTCCTTCCTGATGCCAAATTCATCGACGACTGCCAGATAGTTAAGGTTCACATAGCCGATCTCGAGCTTATGGTAGCCCGCAGACAGGTACCGGTCCGGCGTGTATGTCGACGGGGGATGGTTCCCTGTGGCATTGATGATCGGCACATCGTCGATCAGCATGGAAATGCAGTCGCTGGCGGAAATGTGGAAGCGGTACGTGCTGTTCTCGTCGACATACAGGTAACCCTCAAACCGGACACTGAAGTCGTGGCTCCTGCCCGTATCCGACAGCGGCCACGAGGGGTCGTTAGAATGGAAGCCCTGAGGCACTCCTTCCGGGCTCGTGTAACTTATGCCCTCGGCCACTTCTTTGGTAACGGAGTTCGTAAATGACGTGTCGCTGAATGCCGTCATCCGGATGCCCGGTTTATATGATGTAAACGTATTGCCTGGCTGGCCGGACTGGTTGTCCGGGCTCGACGGCGACGGGTTGTAGCTCCACTGCACCGTTCCGGGCAACAGGACCTGCGTGTTCGTGGCGACGATCACGCTGGTCTGCTTTGTCAGGTCAAGCCCGTATAAGTAAATGGTCTCGCCGGGGTCCCATAAGCCATTATCGTTGGAGTCGACGATTCCCGACCCATTATACGAGTTGTGGCCGACAATAATGTTCACGTTATCGATCGAGATCGAGTCGCCTACCATGCTTGTAATGCCTAGCGTCGACGAGTTTAACGCGAGGATTCTCATGCTCGTCTTCGTCAGGTTCTGGGGGGTGTTCATGGAAACGGCGAGATAAAAAACAACGGAGGCGAGCACTACGGTTAGCGCGACCATCAAAAGCGTTCCAGTAATAGCGGAAACGCCAGAGTCAGAACGGTCTGACTTTCCGGCCTCATTTTTATAATGCATGCTATACCAGGTGCTTGAGCACCTAACCCCCAATAATCAATCAATATAACACATATAAAAATCTTTGTCTCCCTGGGCCCCTCCAAATTGTTTTTATTTGTTTTTATAATACTATGATTCTCCAAACTATTGAAATAAACGTTTGTTCGATTTCATGAACATAAGTTATCGGTTTCTCATATGGATGGCTGATGACCGGTCGCCTGTTTCCCGAGCCGCCGGGCCAGGCAGCCCTCGATGTCCGCGAACGATTGCATGACATCGTCGGCGCCTTTAAGGTATTGCTCCGGCAGCGTCGTCGTCACGGCGATCACGTAGCCGGCACCGGATGCCTTTGCCGCCTGTATCCCGAGGGGTGCATTTTCCACTACAACGCATTTGTCGGGCGGGATGCCGAGTCGCTCCATGCCCTTCAGGTACGGGTCCGGGTACGGCTTGCCCCTCGCGGTGTCGTCGCCTGTCACTATGACATCGAACGCTCCTTCCAGGCCGACTTCTCTGATGACTCCGGCCGCGGACTTCGCGTTACTGCCGGTGATCAGCGCCAGCTTAATGCCGTTCTCCCGGAGCATTCGCAACGTCTCCGGCACTCCGGGGAACGTCTTAGCATCCTTCGCAGCCAGCGCACGGTAAATCTCACGCTTGTCATCGATCAGCTTTTTAACCAGCTCACCTGACAGGTTCGCGCCTTTTTCTTTGACGATAGCCTTGCCCACCTCCATCGAAGGCATCCCCTCTGTACGGTAGATCTCCAGCGGGGTGACATGGATGCCGTATTTCGCAAACGCCTGGCGATAGGCTTCATAGTGCAGGCCCATGGTGTCCGTGATCACGCCGTCGAGGTCAAAGAGGACGGCTTTGTACTTTTCCGTGTCAATGCGGCAGGTGGCAGGCATTATCCTATAGTCAGCATCAGGCGTATTATAGCTATTGCGCGAGCTGAAAGGTAAAATTAAAAAAGGCGTTTATTTCTTATCTTCGAGCCATTCCTTCATGGGGCCCAGGAAATAGACATCCCAGCCTTCGTCATGGTCATCCCTGTTCTGGCGGTCTGCAAACTGACTATGGACGAGGCGGAGCCTGGTCTTTTTACCTTCCGGCTTCAGCTCCCAGCGGACGAGCGTATCAGGGTCGCTCTTCTCCCATTCGCCCTGCCGCCAGGTGTACTCCAGCAACGAGGGCTTTTCGATTGCCGTGATTTTCCCGGTGGTGACGCCGCCGAAGAGTGCATACTTACCGCCGACTTTCAGGTTGACTTTGACACTGTCGTCGTCCATCCAGGCACCGATGGTCTTCTGGTCGGTGAGGGCAGCCCAGACCTTCTCGACAGGGGCCTTGATGACGATGTCCTTCTCGATGAGAGGAACTTCAGGCTTCAGTTTTGTCGCTGCCGGTTTCTTGCTGGTGCTGGTCATGAATAACGATTGGGTTCCGGGATAATATACCAATCGGTATGTGTTTCATGGTATGGATAAAAACAACCCGGGGGACTTTCCCTGAAAAACGTCTTCGAACAGGCGACAGAGAAATCTGCCTGTTATCGCGCGCACACGCGAGCGCTCGCCAGGCTGGTGTCGAAAAGCATGGAAAGCGCTATGATCATTGTTTTTAGGCAAGGTGTACAGGGGGGACTTTTTGGGAAGAATTGTTATCCAGGCATGTGTACAGGGGGGACTTTTTGGGAAAAAGTCCCCCCTTGCACCCCTTCAAAAACATAACAATTTGCGCTTTCAGCGCAGGCGTCCGGTGTCGTGACCCAGGGGGGCCTTTTTGGAACAAGGCCCCCCCGGGAGCCCCGCGAAAACCAGCACCTTCAAAAACGATCCTAAAAACGGTGCCTTCGGCACATGTGTTTGATGTCGCGATCAGGGAAAACCTCTTGGAAAGGTTTTCCCGTCGCCCTTTCTAAAACTGTTGAAGCGCTCGGATCGGGATTTGAACCCGAGTCGGAGCCTCGACAGGGCCCCATGATAGGCCTCTACACTATCCGAGCATTTGATGTCCCGCCCCCCGAATTCGAATCGGGGACCTGTCGGTTTCCGCAGTCGTAAGGTCTACAGCCGACCGCTCTAACCAGGCTAAGCTAGGGCGGGATTAATTACACCCGCTCTGGTGCAGCATCACTCATATACTTCAACGTACTTAAACGTTTCGGGTTTGCGTACCGCTCGACTCACCGCTGTATGGCGGCCATGAACTCCTTTTTAATCTGCACCGGCGGCTTCGGTATGTCGGGCACAGTAGCGTTCTGTGCCAGCACGGGCACGTGGATGAACCGTGGGCCCTTGCCTTTCGCTTCGAGGGCTTTCAGCAGCTCCTGCGGCGTGGCTGCCACCGCTGTATTGCGGAAGCCGTAGGCCCTGGCCAGCAGGCTCAGGTCCATCTCCGACGAATAGGTCGGCTGGTTGCCGGTGGAGCCGTGGGCGCTGTTGTCAAAGGCCACGATGGTCAGGTTTTCCTGGCGTTCCTGCGCGGCCATGCCGAGGCCGTTGGGCTCGAACAGGATGCTGCCGTCGCCGTCGAGGACGATCACTTCCCGGCCGGGCTTTCCGTGGGCCAGGCCGATGCCGATCGGGGTCGCCAGGCCCCAGCTGCCGAGCATGTAGAAGTTGGTCGGCTGGTCGATGGCCGCGTACAGTTCCTTGCTGGGCACGCCTATGTTCGATACCACGATCTTATCACGCAGGTATGGTACTATGCCTTTGATCATGTCGAACCGCGATACCGTTGCGGCTGGCACTTCCGATTTGCAGTTCATATCGAAGCTCCTGGCCGCAGGCTTGACCGCAGGCTTGAACTCCTGTGCGGTCGAGCCTTCCCAGACCTTCGGGGAGAACAGGACGATGTATGGCGTATTTTCCTCGTAGGCGGTGAAGATCGCGCTTTTGACCGCAGGCAGCTCCCCCGGCTTTTCGACGACGATGTAAGGGATGCCCATGTTGTCGAGGACGCCGGGCAGGCTTTTGCCCCAGTGTACCTGCGCCGGGATATTCTCTTTGTAGACGCCCCGCCAGCTGGCCAGGATCGGTAACGGCATATCGTACGTCTTCTGTAGCGACGACAGCACGTTCAGCGAGTTGCCTATCCCGGTGCTCTGGATGACCATGGCCGGCTTCCGGCCTGCCATAAACAGGCCAGCGGCGATGCCGGCGCCGCCTTCTTCTCGCATCAGGCGTATCTCGTGGAAGTTCTGCGGTATGAGCGGCAGCAGCTTCTTCATCCGGTCGCAAGGCAGTGTCAGCGCTGTATCAATACCGCATGCCTTCATTATGTCAATTACGCCTTGCTCGACGTTCATTCCCTGTTGCATCATAGTAACACCTTCATGATCTGATCCAGCGGGGCATCCGGTCCGGCGACCTCCTGTGCAGGCTGCACCCGGTAGATCGGCATTTCCCTCTCCAGCCGCTCCTGCCCGCCGCCCGTAATATTCAGCAGCACGCGTCTGCCTTCAAGAGCGCCCCGCTCGCAGGCCTGTAGCATTGCAGCGACGGCCACCGCTGCAGGCGGCAGGATGTCAATGCCCTCCAGTTCCTCAAAGAGCCGCTTTGCCTTTTCTGCCTCGGCCCTCGTCACTCCGTAGATGGTACCGTCCGTGGCCTTCAGGGCATCATATACTCCGCCATGAATGCCATAGGGCGGGCTGCGGTTCGACAGGACGTCGCTGTACATTTCTGCTATGTGTTTTTTTGCGTCCGGCATGTCCTGCTCCGGTATGATGTGGCGACGGCCTGCTTTCCACGCGTGCAGCATTGGCGCAAAGGGCAGGTTCTGCGCGAGGTGCAGCCGGGGCAGCCCGGCACCGAAGCGGCCGTCGTCCCGGAGGCGCATGGCGGCCTCCCATACGGCGATGCCTCCGGTGCCGCTGCCGATGGACTGGAAGTAGTCATCCGGCATCGTCTTCATCGTCACCGATGCGTCCAGCATCACAGTGCCCATTCCGTCCCGGCGCGCCACGTTCTTCGCGCCACCCTCTGGCAGGATTCCGGGCTCGGCTGCGATACGGTTAGCCAGCGCTATGGCGTCGCTGTAGTCGGCATCTTTCACCGTGATCAGACGGACCGACGGCCCGGGCTCTCTGCCGGGTATCCACAGCCTGTCGGCATTCCGCTCGGGTATCACGATGACCATCGGGAAGCCGGTGATAGTCGAAAGATACGCGAACGCCCGGGCCGTGTTGCCGGCCGACGCGAGCACCATCGCTTTTCCCCCGTGCTCTCGCGCGCGGACGATGGTGGGCGGGGCCTCGAGTTCCTTGAAGCTGCAAGTCAGCATCTGCGCGCCTTTTTCCGGCCAGTAGCCGTTGAATGCGACGTGAAGGTCTATGCCCAGCTCCCGGGCCAGGCCTTCGCTCCTGTATGTGACCGTAGCTCCGCCTGATTCAGTATGGCCTTGGGCCGGCAGCCAGTCGTAGAACTTCCACATGCCAGGCAGCCGCCGAATTGTTAGCCGTTTTGCATAATAATTTGTCCTTATGAGAGAATCACAGGGACAGCTAAGCGTATAGTTATCGCCCATCGTCCGGTTGCACCATGGACAGAACAGCTCATAAGCTCCCACCTGTATCTCTCCCGCTAATGTACGGATAAAAATTCGCTTCATGCCTTATTATATGTTTTGCCATCATCATCGAACGACGATACTTCTGTGAAAATGCCTATGTTACTTATCCTGCTTGTGATAAATTATTACCATCGTGGATTGCCATTGAAGATCGCCTGAAACTGGTTTTACCGGGAACATCGGCCTCTTCCCCGGCTATTCACCAGCCTGCGCAGAAAAAATGGGCGAGTGCAGGGCCTTTTTACATGCAGAAGAAAATTTTTATGGTTATACGAATTATAGCATTACACATCCTGCTGATCATTACAACAATGTTCATCAAGGTCTGGAGATATCACATGACCGATCCCAATGTCACGATCACTCTTATTGGCAGCAGGCTCGCCTCCGTGGGCAGCGAGTTCATCTATCGGGGGCTGGCAAGCGAGTGCGAGAAATGCAAGCTGAAAAACACTTGCCTGAACCTCGACAAGAACAAGAAATATCGCGTAGTCGGCCTGCGTCAGGGCATGGACCACGACTGCATGCTCCACGATATCAGCGTACGTGCCGTCGAGGTGACCGCCTGCCCGATCATCGTGGCCATCGAGTCCCGGAAGGCATTCAACGGCTCGAAGCTGCTTTACGAGGAGCCCGAGTGCGATAAGGAGTGCGAGCACTTTGCTGCGTGCCATCCCCAGGGGATTGCCAACGGCGAGAAGTACACGATCGCCGCCGTGATGGGCGACGGGCCCGCGGTGTGCCCGAAGGGGCTGACGCTAAAAATCGTCGAACTGCGACCCTGACCACAGATTGAGACATTTTTCAATATTTTACTAATTTCTATGAATATTAGCCCGCATCACGCTGCGCTTGCGGCCACTAAGACATAGTTATTCTTGAAATGTTGTTTACGCTCGTGACCTTTTCGACACAAAGGCCACAATGGCCACGAGGTACACGACGTACCATTATTAATAGTGGCAACGGGAGCCGCTTAACGTTTAAAACATAGTGTACATCGTGGCCTTCGTGGCCTTCGTGTCGAAAAGGTCATGCGCCTGTACAAAAAGATATGCGAATGACTAACACAAAGATACAAAGGTAACAAAGGGTAATAAAAATAGATGGCTAAGACACGAAGGTTTCATAAGGCACAAAGTTTTCGTTAGACAGCCTTTGTGTCTTAATCGTCTTTGTGTTTTCCGATTTGTTTCTTTGTTCCCTTCATATCTTCGTGTCTTTGTGGCCGCAAGCGCAGCGTGGTGCGGGTTGGCCAAAAATGTAAAATTATTCGGCGTCTTCCTCGTCCTTGAAGTCGGCTTCGGTAAAGGTCTCGCGGAAGATGACCTTTTTCACGCCGGCCGAGCTGACCAGGAACCGCACGATGAGCAGCTTGCCAACGGCCCACGACTCGTCTATGGCGAGGTCCTTTGGCACGTCGATTTTAATCGTGTCGTCTTTAAGCTCGAATTTCGCTTCATCGCTTACGTAGCCGTGGAGCAGCGCGTCGATCTTTTCTTTGCGGTCCCGGATGACGCTCTCGATCTTATAATCATAGATTATTGTTTTCCCGGCCAGCGGCTCATTGTAGTCCACCTTGGCCCGGCCGCCGGCAACGCTCTCGATGAAGCCGACCCTGCCGTTATACTCGACCATTTCCCCGGGTTCGACCTTGCCCTCGAACTTCTTGACCGGCACGATCTCGATGGCGTCGAGGCTGCGGTCGCCGAAGCCTTTCGCCGGCTCAATCTTTACCTTGCCGCTGTAGCCTGCTTTTTTACCGATCAGGTCCTCCTCCAGCCCTTCCACGAGGAACCCGGAGCCCACGATAACCACCATCGGGCTGTACTTCTTTTCCTCGTCGTAGATGCCGCTCTCTTTAGCGATCTTTTCGTCGGTCGTGTCGAACACGGTGCCGTCGGTCAGCCTGCCGGTAAAGGACAGCCTGATAAAATCCCCTTTCTGGATGGGCATAGCGATTCCTGCTGCGCTTGTTTATCTCTGGGAATATAAGAAGCCTTCGACGATGGGGGTCTAACGCACGTTCCAAAGCTTGACCCATGATATTCCCATACAAATCGAAAATTTTAATTGTTTAGTTTTTAATCAACAAACGAAAGTTATATTTGTTTATATGTAATTACATTTTAATAACTAATACGTAGCTGTACATGCGACTGGGCCGGGCAGGTTGCCTCAAACGGTTTATCGTCATGCTGCACGGCGATCGTATAACATCGGGGGTATCATGCTAATAGAAGTCGAAATCCTGGCCATGGTCGTGCTGGGCGCCATCTTTTATGCGCTGGCAGGCAGGGAAAACTAAAATCAAAAGTGCGGGCAACTTTTCGCCCGCCTTGTGGTATCTAAATTAAAAAGGATAAAGAATCAGGCTTACTCTTTCTTCTCTTCGCCAGTCGCCGGGACTTCTTCCGGCACGAAGGCTTCCTTCTTCTCTTCCTTCTTGTAGGTCTCCTGGAAAATGACCTCGCTGACGTCCTCGAGCTCCATCAGCTCGGACGCGATGGCACCCTTGGCCAGCAGCCAGCGCTGGTTGTACGCGAAGTCCTTGGGAACCTCTACGGTGACCTTGCCGTCCGCGACGGTGTGCTCCAGGTCCTTGCCCGTGAACATCCGCAGGATGGCGGCGATCTTCTCGTCCTTGCCCTCGATCATCGAGTCGATCGTGTACTCATAGTTCAGCGTCTCGCCGGCCAGCGGGGAGTTGAAGTTAACCCTTGCGCGTCCGCCCGCGATGTTCTCCACGGTGCCGGTACGGCCGCCTACGTTCACGCGGACGCCGGGCCTGATAGGCTCCTTGAACTTCTTGACGGGTATGGTCTCGATCTGGTCGATGCGGCGGAGGCCGAAGCCCTTCTCCGGGGGAACCGTCACGGTGCCATGATATCCGACTTCCTTGCCGATGAGTTCCTCATCCAGGCCAGATACAACGAAGCCTTTGCCGACGACGACCGTCTCCGGGCCATAGCTGGCCTGCTCGTTGTAGATGCCAAATTCCTTTGCCACATTGGCATCTGTTGTGTCGAACACCGTACCGTTCTCGAGCTTCCCGGTGTATGAGAGCTTGATGAAATCTCCTTTTTGGATAACCATAATAATACACCTGTGAAATCTTGTTGTCTTAATTACGTTTTGGCTGATAATGGTTACGGTATTCTTGACGGTATGGAGGTCTCAGAGGTTACAAGAGGTCACAGAGCTCAGCACGGAGGTCACAGAGGTCACAAAGGACGACACAGAGGTTATTTTAAGAAAAGGGCTACGCATTGTCACCTTCCAAAAACATCCTCTGTGCATACCTCTGTGGCCTCTGTGACCTCTGTGCTGAGCTCTGTGACCTCGTGAAACCTCTGAGGCCTCATAGAATGCCGGAATCGACCAGCGCTTTAACGTCCTTCCAGCCCTCGACGATCATGTCCGCAAAGTGGAAGCGCAGCGGGGAATAGCTCGTGGTGATGCCCACGGAAAAGATGCCCGAAAGTTTGGATACCCACAGGCTGCGCGGCGTGTCGTCGATGGCCCAGCGGATGTCGTAGGTATGCCTGAGGTTAACGATCGCGTCGCGCTTGAAGTCGAAGTCATGCACGTCTGCCGAAGGCTTGAAGATCGCCTCGTCGCCCTCCCGGTACAGGCCGTACTTCTTCATGAACTCGATCGTGACTCTGCCCTTGTCCACCGGGCTGCGGAACCGGCCGGAAAGGTAAATGATCTTGACGCCCCTGTCGCGCAGGATGTCCAGCGTCTCGGCGGCCAGCGGATAGGGCTGATCGAGGAACATCAGCTTCGTGGACAAAAAATCGCGAAAGTATTGCTCCTGCAGGTATCCTGAAAGCAG
Organism: uncultured Methanocellaceae archaeon; assembly: GCA_963769045.1. Lineage (GTDB taxonomy): Archaea > Halobacteriota > Methanocellia > Methanocellales > Methanocellaceae > Methanocella_A. The sequence goes on along the minus strand of CAVYKK010000026.1, from coordinate 42,294 downwards.
TTGCGAGCAGTATAGATCGCGCCAGACCTCGCTCGCCGCGACCGGCCTGCCCAGTATCCCCGAACAGATCGCGGCCCTGCGTTCGTCGCAGGACATTACGGTATTGTCGATATCCACAATAACGGCCTTACGGTCCTGCATACATGAGCGTATGTCGTCATCCACTAAAAAACCACTCGCGACATGGCAATCGTTAAGCCTCCGGCATACGATCTGGTAGCAATGATAGAGGTCGAAATCAAGGCGCGTGCCGCAACAGAAGCGCTGGCGGACGAGCTGAAGCGCCGTGGCGCAACATTCGAAAAGACGGTCGTGCAGGCAGATACATATTACAATGCCCCGCATCGCGACTTTGCCGAGACAGACGAGGCGGTCAGGCTAAGGGAGCAGAATGGAGCGGCCTATCTGACCTATAAGGGCAAAAAGCTCGACGCGAAGAGCAAGACCAGAAAAGAGGTCGAGGTCAGTGTCGGCGACCGGGCGAAGATGGAGGACATCCTGCTCTCGCTGGGCTTCCGCAAGACGCTCGACGTGGTCAAGACCCGCAGCATTTACCATTACAAAGGCGCCGAGATATGCCTGGATCGCATAGATAGCCTCGGCGAATTCGTCGAGCTGGAGCTAATGGCAGATAATACGGCCGACATAGCGCGAAAGCGGGATGATCTTATCTCTATGCTATGCGATCTCGGTATCGAGGGCGAGTTGATACGGGAATCTTACCTGGAAATGCTGCTGGCCAAAAAGTAGCTGAAATTTTAAAGTGGGCATCCGGGCAGGGCATGTGTCGCCGGGCGAGCGGCCGCTCGCGCGCGTTACCAGTGCTCGAAATGCTCAATCTCTTTCCCCAGCCTCGGCGGCGCTTGAGGGGATTCGTCCGGCACGCCGATCGGTAGTATCGCCACCGGCCTGATGTCGCCCGGAATGCCGAGCGCTTCTGCGACCGCATGCTCGTCGAACGCCCCGACCCAGCAGGTGCCGAGCCCGAGCTCGCAGGCCTGCAGCATCATATTCATCATCGAAGCCGACGTGTCCTGGACCACGTACAGCTCTGCACGTTTGCCGTATTTGCGCTTCGTCCTCGGCAGGTTCGTGCAGACTACGATGCACACGGGGGCTTCCTCGATAAACCGCTGTCTCAGCGCAGCATCCGAGATCATTCTTTTCGTGCCGGGGTCCCTGACGACGATGAATTCCCTGCCCTGCAGGTTGCCTGCCGAAGGCGCCATATGGGCGGCGTGCAGGATTTTTGCGACGGCTTCGTCCGGCACATGCTCGCTCCTGTAGCTGCGAACAGACCGCCGTCCATCGATTGCTGTCGAAACGTCCGTTGTCATCACCAATAAATTTATATTAAGCGGTACTACTTAAAGGTATAACGTTTCGACGGTGGAAAGATGAGAATAACGATGGATCTCGAGCTAAAAGACATACCGGGGCAGCTGGTTAACGCGCTGGTCCCGATCTCGGACGCGGGCGGCAATATCGTCAGCGTGGTGCACCACCACGCCAAGCGGACGCCGCGGGGCACTATCCCCATCCAGGTCACTTTCGACTTCGAAGGAAGCCTGGACGCGCTCAAGTTCTCGCTCGAGTCCCGGGACATCAAGATCGCGCGGGTGAACGAGGCCAAGCTCCTTGAGCACCGCACTGTCCTCATCGTTGGCCACATCATCCACTCGGACATCCGGGACACCATCGACCAGATCGACCGTACCGGGTACGCAGAGGTCGTCGACCTGGCCATGAGCATGCCGGGCATCAGCCTGAAGTCGTCGGCCCGGATCGGCATCAGCGCAGAGGGCAAGGAAGAAGCCCGTAAGGCCATGAACCTGATGCGGGAAATCGCCAGGAAAAAGGACCTGCTGGTCATCGAGCCTATCAACTCGGAGGAATCGCTATGAAGACCATGCGTATCGCCATCGTCGGCATGGGCAGCGTGGGCAAGGGTGTCCTCAAGGTGCTTGCGGACAGCAAGGGCGAATACCCGGAGAAAAAGGCCGTGATCAAAGTAGTGGCCGTCGCCGACTCGAAAGGCGTCGCCGCAGACGAGAACGGCATGGACCCCGCGCAGGTGCTGAAGGCAAAGCACGACGGCGGCCTGAAGCGTTCGGGCCAGTCCACCCTCGACTACATTAAAACGGGCAGCTACGACGTCCTCGTCGAGGTCACGCCCACCGACGCGAAGACCGGCGAGCCGGGACTGTCGTATATCGTCGCCGCGCTGAGCCGCGGCAAGCACGTGGTCACTTCCAACAAAGGCCCGCTGGCGCTGCAATACCGGATGCTCACCGGCCTTGCCCGTGAAAAAGGCGTACAGTTCCTCTTCGAGGCGACCGTAGGCGGCGCCATGCCGGTCTTCAACCTGCTCCGGACGCCACTGGCCGGAAACCGGGCGCTGGGCGTCAAGGGCATCTTCAACGGCACCTGCAACTATATCCTGACGCGGATGGCCAGCGAGGGACTCCCCTACGACATGGTGCTCTCCGAAGCGAAGGAACTCGGATACGCCGAAGCGGACCCCACCTACGACGTCGAGGGCATCGACACGGCCCTGAAGATCGTCATCCTGGCGAACGCCGCCTTCGGCATGAATGTGAGCCTCAAGGACGTCAGCGTAGTGGGCATCTCCAGCATCACGCCCGAGGCGCTCAAGCTGGCATCGGACGACGGCTTCGTGATCAAGCTGATCGGCGAGATCCGTCCCAACGGCGTCGAGCGGATACTGAAGGTCAGCCCGCGGCTGGTGCCGAAGTCGCACCCGCTCGCCGTGCAGGGCACGCTGAACGCGGCGCTCATCGAGACCGCGCTGGCCGGGGACATCGTCGTCGTAGGCAAGGGCGCCGGGTCCGTCGAGACCGCCAGCGCCATTCTGAGCGACCTGCTGTATATAGCTTCGAACGATTAATCCTGTTTTATGACTGCGGCTTCTTGCCGCGGTCGAAAAGTTTTAAAGCTTCGGCATGTATGTTATCGCAGCTATGTTGAAGATCGGTGTCATCGCTATCCAGGGCAACGTCGAGGAGCACGTAGAGGCTACCCGGCGGGCGCTGGGCGGGCGGGGCGAAGTGGTGAAGATCAAGCACGCCGGTATCGTTCCTTCCTGTGACGGCGTGATCATCCCCGGCGGCGAGAGCACCACGCTGTGCAGGCTCTCGTGGTCCGAGGGCATCGCACAGGAGATCATCGATCTCGCTAATTCCGGCAAGCCGATCATGGGCACGTGTGCCGGTCTTATTCTGCTGGCCAGCCGGGGTGACGACGAGGTCGCGAAGACAAAGCAGCGTCTGCTCGGTCTCATGGACACGACCGTAGACAGGAACGCTTTCGGTCGCCAGGTGAACTCCTTTGAGGCGCCGCTAAAAATCAAAGGCTTCGATGAGCCGTTCAACGCTGTTTTCATCCGTGCGCCAGCCATCGTCAGCGCGGGTAAAAGCGTAAAAGTCCTGGCGAAAATAGATGAGAAAGTTGTTGCTGCACAGCAAAAGAATCTGATAGCGCTCGCGTTTCACCCCGAGCTGACAGACGACCTGCGGCTGCACAGGTACTTCCTGCGGATGATACCTGGCAATAAAAATTAGCCTTTTTTCCGCCGTTCGCGCGCGCGAGCGCCCGCCCGGGTGTCGGTTATCTACTGGTCTACACCAATGCCCAGTATGTCCTTTTTACCGTCATGGACATCTCGTGCGATCTGCGCCAGCCCGATAGCCGCAGACATCTTCCCCAGTACCGTCACGTCCTTTTTGACCAGCCCGGAAATGCGGTCCCTTACAATATCCATGGACCCGACTGAACCAGCCGTAAAGACGCGTGCATCGGGCACCAGTAATAGAAAAGAGGCCACTTCCATAGCCGAGAACACGGCGATCGTATCGAAGGCCCAGAGCGCATCCGGGTCGCTGTGTTCGAGGGCGGCGAGCATCACGTCCAGTGTCTTGAACGGGATGAGTTTGGTCACGCCGGCCGTCGAAAAGGCATCGTTGGCGGTGATCAGCCCGGCGTCCACGTCGCGTATCGCCTGCAGGTCCAGCGGCCCGTGGTGCACGCCCGGCGCAAAGATACAGGCGTCGATGGCGCCGAGCATTTTCATGTCTTTTACGCCCAGGGTGACCGTGTTGGAACTGACGTCCGAGACGATGAAGTCCCGATCATGTGACATTAAAAACGCATTGTAGGCAATGCCAAGCTTATCCGCACTGGCTCCGTGGGAGTAGACACGAAAGATCGGGTCACCATAATTGCCCCGGTGGATGCCCGGCACGACGACGGCAGGCATGCCGGAGGCGGCAATGGCATCGTAGACGTTGGTGCCGCCGCCGATGTGGACGCCGGCGCCTTCCCGGCTGATGATGCCGCGGTCCTTCACCTTTCCGATCGGGGTTATGCGCGAGATGCCGTCGCCCATGGAATAGTTGACCGCTATCAGCTCCACGTCTTCCTTTTTCACGCCAAGGCCGGCGAGGACTGTGGCAACGATCTGCTCATGTGTCATGTCACGGGCCTGTTTGCGGGATATCTCTACCCATTTCCCTTCCGTATCCGCGAACCGGATGCCTGTCGTGCCATGATCGACGCCGATGAACACTGTATGACCTTCCGTATGCCATATGGCAGGCGAAGTATTAAACGTTTATCGCGTCCCTGTCAGGCTGTCAGTCTTTTCCAGCGCCAGCCTCAGTCCCGAAGCCAGCTGTTCCGCATCCCCGGTGGCCCATGTGTGCAGGTAGAAGAGCCGCGGCTGCTCGGTCAGCATATGGCTGTGCAGGGCGTCGACTTCAAAGTTACTCTCTGACAGGGCTTTAACGACCGGCCCGACCTCGTCCGCTTCGAGTACGAACTCACCGACGGACAGGGCTTTTCCGCTTCCCAGCGGCTGGAAAGTAATCTCTGTCGATATGTCCATGTAGGGCGACAGTGTCATCCCGTCCATGGTCACGTTGTCCGCTCGCGGCATGGAAAAGCCATAGACGCCGCCGTCAGCTTTGCCTTCCGACCCCATGATGCGGTCCAGCCTTGCCGTATCTATGCCCTGACTGTCGAACTTGCCTTCGGGCCCTTTGCCCAGCGGCGTGATGATATCATTGATCGCCGTAGTAATGTCTACCGGGTCCCCATAAGCGTGAAAGTGCAGGTACATGAGGCCCGGCGACTCATGGAGAATGTGATTATGTAGTGCCGTCTCCTCGATACCGGCGTCCAGCAGTTTCTGTGTCACGCCGTCGATCTCATCCTGTGTCAGCACCAGTTCGCCTACTGCCATTGCTTTATCGCCAATACTCATCATACGTATCTCGTGGGAGAGGTCCGATCCCGGTGCCATGCCGATGCCGTTTAGCGTGACCGTCAGGTCCCGCGGCACATCGAAAGTAGCGGTGCCGTCGGCGTGGTATTCGCCTTTGACCCCGAAAATGTTCTCAGCCTGCGTCCAGGTGCTTTGTATGTCCTTCCTATCCGATAGGCTGTCGGCAGCCAGTCCGGCCGCTACACAGGCAAACGCCAGTGCAACGACGAGGGCGGCGCATGTATAAAGTATAGCTCTCATATTCAGCCACCTGATACCCGATAATTCAGGGTATGATGTCGCGGATAAAAGATGACGCGTGTCAAAACGAGCGATCAAAATCTATTCAGGACATACTTTGCCCGTCGCATCGGCCTCGTGCAGGCCGTTGATGTTATTTTCAAGAAACGGAAAAGGATATCAACGATCATGCTTTAGATTCAGCTTAGCTTTTATGCCAGATTTGTTACCGTTAATCGACGCGCCCGCGCTGGTCGTAAAAAACGAGGAGGTCTCGCTGGTCATAGCCGACGTGCACCTTGGCATCGAGCACGACCTGTACTATAGCGGAGTGAACATACCGTCACAGATAGCGCGGCGGCTCGATCGGATTACGGCTTACATCGACGAGGTAAAGCCGGATCGTGTGATACTCCTTGGCGACGTCAAGCACAACGTGCCCCGTACGTCCTACCAGGAAGAGGACGAGGTGCCTTACTTCCTTAACGAGATCGCTAAACACGCGGTGATCGATATCCTGCCGGGCAACCACGACGGCGGCATCGAGCGGCTGGTCCCGAAGAGCCCGGACATCGTACTGCATGATTCGCGAGGCGCCATCATCGACAGCGTGGCCTATTTCCACGGGCACACATGGCCCGACCCGTCGCTACTGAAAGTGAAGCACTGGGTCATTTCGCACAACCACCCGACCATCAAGCTGACCGACATCGTCGGCCACACGGTCACGAAGCAGGCCTGGATACGGGCGCATCTCGACCGGGACGCTGTCGCTACGAACTATAAGCCCGAGGAGTTCGAGTGGGCCGACCCGGAACTCTTTATTGTCCCGTCATTCAACGAGCTGTGCGGCGGTATCGCGTTCAACGAGTCGTTCCACGACGACCTGCTGGGCCCGCTCTTCGCGTCGAAGGCCGTGCGCCTCGAGGAAGCCGAAGTCTACCTGTTAGACGGCACCTTCATGGGAAACGTGGAGGGACTGCGGCAGTTCTCCCGGGAGAAGTTCAAGACGCCTCGCGGAGAGAAGAAGATACGCAAGCACAGGCGCAGGCATCCGCGGCCATGAGGCCCTGTCCGGGGCATCGCGCGCGCGAGTGGCCGCCGAGCGGTCACGCATGATTAAGGATTAGCGAAAGAATATTATAGCGTCCGCTCTTTTACCGTATATTGCGCGAGATACTTATGGTCCCATACTCTGAGATCGGCATTTTCGGCAGCCTGCTGCTGGCCGGGGCGTTCCTGCCCCAGTGCTACCGCCTGCTCAACACGAAAAGCGCGAAGGACATCTCGTTCTTTTACCCGGCCGTCCTCACGCTGGGCTCGTTCTGCCTGACCGTCTACGGCTATGGTATCCACGACGTGATCGTCTTCACGCTGAACCTTTACGCTACGTTCTGTAATGGCGAGCTGGCGCTGCTCAAAATATATTATGATCGTAAAAACGCCGTACCGGCAAACAAACCGGCCTAATATGGTCTTGCTCTTTGTATTAGTTATTCCAAAAATGTTTTTTACGCTCAGCCGGCATTAACACGACGTACACGACGTACACAACGTCTTATCAGGAGATGGCCAGCGTAGCTATGTTATTGAACGTCGTGTACGTCGTGTACGTAGTGTACGTAGTGTAAAGTGCCGGCCAGCCTGTACAAAAAGTTACTAAATAATTATATCTTAAAAAAGGAAAAAGAGCCCGCATTGAGCGGGCGCTTGTATTTAAGCCTTGATCTTCTTGCCGGACTTTGCCTTGGGGGCCGCGGCTTCTTCGCCGGAGCCGTCGAGGAGAATCCTGGCCATCAGGTCCGCTTCGACGTCCTGCAGCATCGGGATGCCGGTGACCTGGGTCGCGCGCTCGCTGATCGAGGCGATGTCGCCGCGGGAGATGCAGCTCAGGTTCCACTTGCGGGCGCCTGCCATCAGCTGCTGGAGGCCCACGCCGATGCGGTCGTGCCAGTAGGTGTACAGGCCCATCGCACCGAGCGGGATCTTCTTGACGTCCTTGCCGTAGATCTTCTCGAGATCGCTGTAGGCTATCATGAACTTGCTCGGGTCCGAGGTGTACGTCTTGGCGAATCCTGCGGGCAGGTCGCTCTTCTTGGAGAGCGAGTTGAAGTAGTCGGCCTTCATGACTGCCGTAATCGGGGCGCGTGCCATCGCGATGGCCTTTACCGTCGGGCCGCTGCCGAGGTCGGACATTGCCATGGACTTGTATATCTGGGTCTCGTTGACGAAGCCGCCTGCGAACGCGATGTCGGGGACGTACATGCCGTTCTCCTTCATCATCTTGACACAGGCCATGACCTGCGCCTGCAGGTATACGGTCGGGGTCGAGCAGTCGTTCATCATCGGGACGGGGCTCATGCCTGTTCCTCCGCCTGCGCCGTCGATCGTCAGTAAATCGACCTTGGCCGCCGACGCGCACTTGAGCGTAAATGCCGTCGCTGCGGGCCGGTATGCGCCGGTCTTCAGGAAGACCTTCTTTGCGCCCTGGTCGCGGAGCCACTCGATGTCCTCGACGAATCCCTTGAAGGTCGGGAACCCGACACGGGAGTGCCGCTCGAAGGTCTTGAAGGCGCCGTCCTTGAAGGCCTTCTGTACCGATGCGTCCTCCGGGTCCGGAAGGACTATGTAGCCGCGCTTCTTGAGCTCTAACGCTTTCTTCAGGTCATAAATCCTGACTTCGCCGCCGATCGCCTTGGCGCCCTGGCCCCACTTGCGCTCGATGACGTTGACGTCGAGCTTCGAGAGCGCGTATACGTCCGTGCCCAGGCGCTGGTCTTCGACGTTGGTCTGTACGACGATTTCGCCGTTCTTGCCGTCCCAGAACTCGCGGAACTTCTCCACGCGGTACTTCAGCTCCGGGGACTTGGTGACCTTGCCGTTGGCGAAAGTCGCTTCCATGTCCATGCCGCAGATGTTCTCGCCGATCACCTGGATGGAGCCCGAGATCGCCGCGCCTATCGCGAGGCCGTCCCAGTAGTTCTTCGCCACGGCCGTGGAGCCGAGGCCTGCCGTGAACACCGGCACCTTCAGGGGAACGCCGCCTACTTTGGTCCTGATGTCGACGTTGGGGAAGGTTGCCTTGTCTCCCGTGGCTTCAATGCCCTTGGCACCGATCACATCGGTCAGGATCTGGAAGTCTGACCAGTCGAGGCCATAGTCCTTGTTCGAGGAGGCGGTCGAGTGCCCGAACGACTCGGTGTCCGGGTATAAGACTTCCCTGCCCCTCAGGGCTGACTTGCCTACTTCACATAATACCTTACAATCGTGTATGCATATCGGGCACATGCCGCTCGTCGGGTTGACGTCCTTCTTGCGGACGGCTGTATCCGTAGTTGACCTGGAATTAGCGTATATGTCGCTCATGATAGCTTCACCAATAATAGGCATCTGGCTTCTCATTTATAAATATTACTGTTTCGCAGCGATAGGTTTATAAAGTGTGATAAGCCAGCGCATTCCGATCAATATGAACTATGGCATGTCTCGGTCAGGTCGAGTCATCCACTGATGAACGTGTTACTTTCATTCTGGCGACCCTGAAAACCGCAATATTTATATATGCAGGATGCCTGCATTTTATGCCGATTCCCTCGCTTGACGATACTGTCATGATGTGACAGGATGAACCGTCACGAAGCGACAGGATGGCTACAGGTAAAACTTATAAATCTTTATCCGTATCAAGAAGTAGAGAAAGGAGACATAAGATGGCAGATTTCAAGCTAGTAGTATCAGATCCGAAGACCGGCAAGGCGTACAACGTCGACGTGACCGGTGCTAAGTCTAACAAGTTCATCGGCAGGCCCATCGGCTCGGAGATCGAGGGCGACGCGGCAGGGCTGCCGGGTTACAAGCTGGTGATCACCGGCGGTTCCGACAAGGACGGCATGCCTATGAGGGGAGACCTCCCCGGCGCGGTCCGCAGGAGAATATTAGTCTCTGGCGGAGTAGGGTACCACCCGGTCGCTGACGGCATGAGGAAACGGAAGCTCCTCCGTGGCAACGAGATCACCGGCGATTTTGTCCAGCTTAACGCGAAGGTCACCGGGTACGGCGAGAAAACGCTCGACGAGCTCGTGCCCAAGAAGGAAAAGAAGGAAAACGTGGGTGTGCCAGGCGCTTCCAGGCCCGCAGCCACGAAGAGATAAGCCCGGGCTCTTTCAGGACCCGGCTCTGTTCTTTTTTAACGTCCGACTCTTCGATATTTTAAATATCCCGGATATTTGCGGTCTTCAGCTTAGCGTTCGCACCCGGTCGCCGGATTATGTTCCCGCGTGTTTCTAAAATATTCAAGGTCGTCGTAGTATTCGGGTATCATCAGAATGCCGTCGACATCATTCAGGATTTTCAGGAAGATCCATTCGATATGCCTGTTCACCAGGCACTCCCTGACCGTGACATCGTTGCTGTCGTCGATATGCAGGTCGATCAGCCGCTTGCGCAGCACCCGGCGGACCACGTTCTTCACCTCGTTAATGGAAGAGGCCCGCTTGAACTCGTCACTGTTCAGCACAATCTTTACCAGTTCCTCGTCCATGAGCACCAGTTACTCCTCCTGACCGGTGATATCATTAAAGAGTCTCCAAACGGACTAATTTGTTTCTACATATAATATTTTACCCTGTCAAAGTGGATGTACTCTTCCCAACGGTACATATTTGCCGGTCCTCGACAACAGATGGAATTCCTGTCATGCCGCCCGCATGTGCAGAAAAGGCTTTTGGCCTCATGCTTACCGTATTTGCCTTTCCTGGCTAAAAGTAACGATGCCCTGCCAGTTCCTGTCAATAACCGATCTATTGCGCCTGTTATTCACCACAAAAGTAGAAAATATATTTAATTATATATTAGTAACATTGACTTGCTTATTGAGGAGGGTAGTTAATGAGTAAGGTTATAGCATACGGAATTCTGTTTGTGCTGGCGCTCTGCATCATTGTGCCGGCGAGTGCAAGCCTGGTCGGGACCGCGTTCGGTTTCCCGACGATCACACAGACTGGTACGACGACTGCGTTCAACAGGGACACGGCTGCCGCGACGGACACTGAGGCATTTGCCCTGTCGTTCCCGACGACCGGCGAGTCCATCTTCACGCCCCTGCCGGGTCTCCCGACCGGTGGCGCGTTCAACCTGGCGTTCCCGAGCATTGCGCAGACAGTAGCCCAGACACAGGTGCTCACGCACTGTGACTTCGCCACCACGACTGAGGAGGCAGCATTCTCCTATCCGTTCGTCGGTGTCGGCGGAGTACGCAATCCCCGGCTTCGGCTTCGGGTTCTAAGCGGAATTTCGTAACTGAATGAGGAGTGGTGGCAGGAGATAAACATCTCCTGTCCTAGTTTTTATCTTTTTTAGTTTGCTCATACAGGGGGCAATCACGATTTTGCCTTGCTCAGGCTATGCGCTCGTAATGGGCATCATGTAGCCCGGTGTGACAGGGCTATTCTGGCAACGGCTTCCACTTACGTATACTAATATTATACATGAGTATAGCCTTATTATTGAACGTTGTGTATGTTGTGCCTGGCGCCGGTTGTGTCTGGCGCCTGCCAGCCTGTACAAAATGTAATAACAATGACTGCACTCTTTGTCTATGATTCGCTGCTGCCACCGCTATGGCCCGCGGTCGTTGCCTGTCTTACATATAAAGGCATAATGTAACCGTAAACTGAATTTATTCTGTTTTAATTGGCGTTATTTCGTTATTATAAATGATAATATATTAATCGAGGCTTGCCAATAGAACTTTTAATAATTGAGGAGGGTAGTTAATGAGTAAGGTTATAGCATACGGAATTCTGTTTGTGCTGGCGCTCGCTCTTGTATTGCCAGCTGGCGCGAACCTGGTCGGGACATCGTTCGGTTTCCCGACGATCACACAGACTGGTACGACGACTGCGTTCAACAGGGACACGGCTGCCGCGACGGACACTGAGGCATTTGCCCTGTCGTTCCCGACGACCGGCGAGTCCATCTTCACGCCCCTGCCGGGTCTCCCGACCGGTGGCGCGTTCAATCTCGCTTTCCCGTCGATCGCCCAGACTGTAGCCCAGACACAGGTAATGACGCACTGTGACTTCGCAACCACCACGGAAGAGGCAGCATTCTCCTATCCGTTCGTCGGTGTCGGCGGCGTCGCAATCCCTGGCTTCGGCTTCGGGTTCTAAATTAAATAAAGGAGGCTGACAGCCTCCTTTCATTTCTTTTATCAGATATTCACCTGCAGTTTTTTAAGATGGCTGTCGCCCTGTGGCAGCAAATGCAGGGCATATATGGGATCGCGGGCCAGAGCGTATTTATTCAGGAATAAAAGCCGATTATTCGTTTTTATGCACACTAATATATTAATCTGTATGAGCGATACATAACAACAGTCATTGAGGAGGGTAGTACGATCATGGTGAGAAAATTACTTTCGATAGTGATGCTGTCGCTGGCCATTGCGATTCTCACAGCCCCGGCAGCTGCTTCGCTGGTCCCTATGTCCTGGGGGTTCCCGCAGATGGTTCAGGATCACACAATAACGGCGTTTGAGAAGGACACGGCAGTGGCCACGGACAACGAGGCTTCGGCAATCGCGTTCCCGACCACGGCCAGCTCGATTACCGACGGCGTATTCGCCACATCGTCGTTCCCGACGATCTCGCAGACCGCTGTCCAGAGCAACATGCTCAGCAGCGTCAAGTTCATGAACGAGAACCAGCACTTTGCGTTCGCGTATCCGTTCCTGAGCATCGGCGGCTCCCCGGTACCTTCGATGGGGTTCCTCTGAAGGCTGCTGACAGACGACGTAGATCGCCGGATGACGGCGCTTAGGCGCACGGAGGCAGAGTCCTCCCCTCTTTTCCTTATTTTAACGGTCTCCTGCTTTTTACCGGTCATCTGCAGTCTGCATCGAGTCGCTGCTGGGCATGACATTTCTGCATATTTCGTCACATTGCTGTTATAATAGATATCTGCATATTTCGTCATATTGCTGTTATAATAGATTCGAAACCGGTTCGATTTCGTTATAATAAATAATAATATATTTATTATCGTTTCCTTTACTTAATCAATGTCAAGTAGGGGGGATTGTATGAGTTCAATAAAGAAATTAGCCGTACTATCGATGCTGGCCGTCGCTCTCATTGCGTTCTGTATGCCGGCATCTGCTGCGATCGGCGCAGGCATTGGAGCCGGTACTGCCGTTGCATCCGGTACCGCCATCGGTGCGGGGATCTCTTCCGCATCCTCGTTCTCGGCCACGGCGGCAGGGATTGGCGTTGGCGGATTCGGCGCGTTCGGTGGGTTCGGGTTCCCGTTCAACTGGGGCTTTAGCCAGTTCGGCATCGGTGGATTCCCGTTCAACTGGGGTCTGGGTGCAGGATTAGGACCCTTCGGTCTCGGGATGGAACCAGTTCAGCCCGTGCTTCGGTGCCGGTTCGTTCTTCAGCCCGTGCTTCCTCGGGAGCACGTGTCAGGCGTTGCCCTTTATCATGGGCACTGAGGGCTTTGCTCCGGGACCTGGCTTTGGCATTACGCCGTGGGCTTTCGGCCTTGGTGGCTGTGTCAGGAGCATGCCGCTGTTCTTCGGCGCGCACGGGTTCGGATTCCCGTTCACGCTGGGTGCATGGGGCGCTTCGCTGATCCCGCCGGTGTGCGCACCGCCGGTACTGCCAGTACCAGTACCCGCGGTCCTGCCCGCAGCAAGCGTCTGTCAGGCGCTGCCCTTTATCATGGGCACTGAGGGCTTCTGTCCCGGGCCCGGCTTCGGCATTACGCCGTGGGCTTTCGGCCTGGGTGGCTGTGTCAGGAGCATGCCGCTGTTCTTCGGCGCGCACGGGTTCGGATTCCCGTTCACGCTGGGTGCATGGGGCGCTTCCCTGATTCCACCGGTGTGCGCACCGCCTGTGCTGCCCGTGCCCGTGCCCGTTCCGGCCGCGGTGCCTGCAGCAATTCCCGCGGGTGTCTGCTAAATTTATAAGCAGGCAGCGTGAAACGTTGCCCGGAGAGGAATACTGGGGAATATCATTCCCCATGACCTATTCGGGCTCCAAAATTTAACCAGCATTTTTGAATTTCAGACGATTAATGTCCGGTGGTTTGCACCAGATATCGTTAAATCGGGCTTATTTCCTGCTATAAAGGCCGTCATTAACATATAATACCAAATCATCGTCTTAACGGGGTGATTTCGTGAATTTATTATAATAACTTATTTATTATTACTTGTGTACTTTCATTTTGCAGGGGGGAATGATGTGAGCTTTAAGAAAATAGCCATATTCGTTCTTCTCGTGTTAGCCGCGCTGGCACTCACGCTGCCCGCAGTCGCCTGGTGGGGCGGCTGGGGTGGCTGGGGTGGCTGGGGCGGCGGCTGGGGCGGCTGGGGCGGCCTCGGCTGGGGCGGCTGGGGCGGCTGGGGCTGGCCCTGGGGCCCGGCTGGGGCTGGGGCTCCGGCCTCGGCTGGGGCGGCTGGTGGTAAATACTTACCACATGTCCGGTTCGACCTGACCTGAGCTACACGAGAAGAAAGAGAAAAAATTCGGGAGGGAGCGCCAAACCGCTTACTCCCAGTTTCTTTTTAGGGCATTTGACACTAAGGGCACTAAGGGCACTAAGGGCACTAAGGCCACGAAGGGCACGAATGGCAATATATGCGCTAAGGGCTTGCCTAAAATATTTTGTAAAGGATTCGTACCTTCTGTGCCCTTTATGCCCTTTATAGCCTTTATGCCCTTAATGTCAATAGTGCATTTAATATTCAATGCCCTTCGTGGCCTTCGTGGCCTTTGTGCCCTTTGTGTCCAATGTTCGCTTATTGTTCTACAAATATATTTAACAAAAATAAATAATAGTATACATACAAATTGAGGAGGGTAGATATGGATATGAGGAGAGCTCTGATCCTGGTACTGGCGGTTGTCCAGATCGCATCATTTATGGCACCTGCCGGCGCATTCATAGGTACAGGGATCACCTTCGACAAGCACCTGGGTGACACGGTCAATTTTAATATCGGCAAGCAAGTCGAGGCGGCAGGTACAGCTTTCGGGCTCGAGCAGATGGATCTCGGGGTGACGTGGGGTGTCGACCTCGATCTGAGCACGTTGGCGGGCTACCCGTACGGTTTCGGGGGCGTAGGTGCCCTGACCGATGCGAACATCGGGTACAGCCTGGGCCTGAGCATGGATGAGGCGCACGCGACCGGGTTCGACGGTTCGGCGTTCGGGATACCACTGGCCACCGGTGACGCGAGCCGGACGACGTTCAACAACTTCATCGCCACGAACAACCGCATCTCGGATGCACAGGTAGCGCTGCCATGGGCCGGGTTGTCCGGGTTCCCGGCGTTCTGAAGCTGACGACGTCTTCTCTGAAGCCGATGACGTCTTCTCTGAAGCCGGTAACGCCTTTTACCTTTTTCCTTGCCCAACCTGACAGGGTTGACTGAGGCGCCTGAGCGGGCCAACCGCCTTTTTTTATGACATTACCTCAGTTTATGCACAGTGTCCGATACATTTTATTACTTCTTGAGCTTCTTCGAGACAATCGCAGAGCAATTATGCATTGTTTTACTAATACAAGCAATATTACGGTATATTTATAACTAATTGCTTATTATCGCCTTTTGTTTTAACAACCAGCAATGGATAATACCCAGAATGCGATAAAATACTCCAGTACGCTTACAAATCGTATTTTTAAATAATAATATATTTATTTTGTATGGGTAGAGATAACATTGCAGTTTCGGAGGTGTAGTTATGAATATGGCAAATAAAGTAACTGTAGCCCTACTCGTTGTAGTGGCTACTCTATTGGTTACCGCACCCGCTTTCGCCCAGTTTGGGCTTGGCGGCGGTGGAATAGGGGCTGGATTCGGACTTGGAGCAGGAATTGGAGGTCCGTTGGGTGGACCATGCGGTCCCGGGCCCGTAGCGGTAGGGCCCCCGCAGGATTGTATCGCACAGGTCTATTGTAACGTCCCGGTCACGACAGAAATACCCGTGACTGTACCCACGACGGTTCCGCAGCAGGTACCCATAACGGTCCCTGTCACAAGTTTCGCGCCAGTAACGGTGCCGAGGGCAGTGATCGTCCCGGAGACAATACCCGTGCCAGTCGTGACCCCCGCGGTCACATCGACGACAGTACCAGTCACCGTCCCGGTCCCGGCGACCGTGCCCGTGACGAACCTGGTTCCGCAGGTCACTACGGTTCCCCTGGGAGGCCCATGTGGAGCAGGTGCTCCTCTTGTGGCACCCGCGGCTAGCCCGTGCGGCGCTGGCATCGGCGCTGGCATCGGCGCTCCCTACGATGGCATCGGTGCAGCAGGCCTTGGCGGATATGGCCTCGGTCTCGGCACAGGTGTCGGCGGATTTGGCCTAGGCACCGGCGCCGGCTTCAACAACGTCGGCCTTGGCGTCGGCGGCTTCAACAACCTTGGCCTGAACAGGGGCTTCGGCATGAACAAAGGCCTTGGCATGAACCAGGGCATGGGCATGGGCATGGGTGCAAACCGCCAGATGGCTAACATCCCGTCCAGCGCCATGAACGTGAAGCCCACCATGACCGGCACGCAGACCGGCATGCAGGCTAACATGGCGGCAACAAAGTAAGCTCGCTTCAGGAAATAGGTTGGGAAACAGATAAGAGACTAACGACGGACTGGAATACATCCAGTCCGTTATAAGTCCTTTTTTGCTTTTTAAAGATGTTTTTATCACAACATTATCGCCAGATAACTATCCGGACAGGGCATTTACACACATGCGGCAGGTGCCTATCCGGTGGTATAAACACCGTTAAAATGCCTTAGTTTTTATTTTTATGGCATAATATGCCCTTTTTATACTATTAAAAGCCCATGAGCGTTAATACAGCTGGTAATTTATTTAATCAGCGTGGTATACCTGATCATGATGTTGAACGGGTGTTGTATGCTCAGGTATACGTTCTGTCTTGCGTGTGCCCTTTTGCTGGTCATGGCCTGCGTCATGCCAGCGGGCGCGAGCAGTGTCGCGAGCGTGAACATGTACGGCTATCCCATGACAATGGGGCTCGGCGGCAGTGGCGATCCGGGCGTGCCCGGGGGAGCATACACGATGAGCAACGAAGGGATTGACGGCCTGTCGGACATAACGTCGCGATACGGGGTCATCAGCGCGTCGTCGGTTTCGACACCGACCACCCCGAGCAATTACGGCTATTTCGGGTCGGACCTGAGCGGCATCGCGCTGGGCGTGAACTTCGGCTGGCCGACGGCCACCCACGACGCGTCAACGACAGCCTACGCGAAAGATCTGGCGTACGAGGCCAGCCTGGAGAATTCCGCGATCGCCTTCCCGGGGTTTGGCGTAGGGTCGCTGGGCGTCAGCTTCCCGTCGCTGACCACTGACAGAGCCGATATTAAGTATGCCGAAAGCGTCCGCTTTACGCTGACGACCGAGAGTGACACGATGCCCATCAGCGGCTTCGGCTATCCGCTCGGCCTGGGCCTGGGATACCTCGGGGTCGGCGTCAATGGCGGCCTCGGTACGTCAGGCAGCCTTGGTACGCCCTTCTATTATTTTAACTAAAATCCCCGGGAGATCATGTTCATGTTTCAGTCGGCGAACCCTGCAGATGCGACCACACGGGCAGCCCTGGACCTCGCCAGCTTTTTCTACGCTAACTGGCACCGGATATTGATAGCGGTAGCCATACTGGTCATTGCATATATTCTAATGAGGGTGTTCAAAGGCCTGATAGTTGAAGCAGGAAAAAATTATCACCTGCCCCCGCAGACGACACGAATGATCGTAACGCTGATGACTTATGGAGTCTTCATCATAGCCTTCGTGTGCGTGCTGGCAGTTTTCGACATCCAGCTTTACCCGCTCATCCTGAGCCTGGGTATACTCAGCGCCGTGATCGTCCTGGGCTCCCAGCTGCTCATCTCGAACCTGCTCGGAGGCGCTGTTGTCTACATCGAGAAGCCGTTTCTCAAAGGCGACCTGATCAAGGTGGGAGACAGTACCGGTGTGGTACAGGGCATCAGCATCCGGGCCACCACCATGCGCGGCCTCAACGGCCTGGACATCACCATCCCCAATTCCACGTTCCTGACTACGTCGATTACTAATTATACCCGGACTAAACATTACCTTATCAAAGTGCCCTTCACCATGCCGAGGGACATCAGCCTCTCCGGCCTGGCCGAAGCAATCAAAGCTCATGCTCCTTCCATACCCGGCTTCATGATCGACCGGGGGGACGAGCTCTACAAAATGGGCATCAGCAAGGATGATATCCAGTACGAGCTGCACTTCTGGATATCGGACCCGCGCGAGTCCGACGAGGCGAGGTCCCGGGTTATCGACATCATCAGCCAGTTCTATGCATTGGACACGGAGGGCACAAAGGGCACTAAGGGCACGAAGGATGCAAGCCTGTAGCAATCTTCTACTGTGCCCCTTTGTGGCCCTTTGTGCCCTCCGTGTCCGATGCCGGAAACCGAAAACTTCATATGCTCGGATTGCATTAAGAGATTCGCATCGTCACATCGATAGCGACATTACCGTAGGATAGGACACTGTTCTATCCGGCGCATGGACTAAGATCCGAACGCGTCGGGCAATGGCCCGTCAAAGACGACGTACTATATACGTCGTAAAGACGCGTGAGTCAGGCCGTCAGAGGCCTTACGGAGGTAACTCAATGAAGAATACCAAAAAGACCAACCCAAGATTATTGAAGCTCATCGACGATCTCAAGGCGAAGTCCAGGGAGCAGAACGTAGGCATCTGGCGGGACATCGCTTCGAGGCTCGACAAGCCGACCAAGCACTATGCGGAGATCAACCTCAGCAAGATCAGCCGCTACAGCAAGGACAACGAAACCGTCATCGTCCCTGGCAAGGTGCTCGGTACCGGGAACATTGATCACCCGGTCACGGTCGCAGCGCTCAATTTTAGCATGACCGCAGAGCAGCTCATCGCAACCGCACAGGGCAAGTGCCTGTCCATCGAGCAGCTCATGCAGACAAACCCCACGGGCAAGGGAGTCCGCATTCTGAAGTAAGGAGGATCAAGCATGGTTTTAATCAACGCAGACGGACTGATTGTCGGCAGGCTCGCCAGCCTCGTGGCCAAAAAGCTGCTGCAGGGCGACGAAATCATTATCATCAACGCCGAAAAGGCGATCTTATCAGGCTCGAAGTCCACCACCTTCCGCGAGTACCAGGAAGCGTACGTCCGCGGTAGCAAGGAACACGGGCCGTTCTACCCGAAGAGGCCGGACGCAATCATCAAGAGGACCATCCGTGGCATGCTTCCCTATAAGACACAGAGGGGCAAGGACGCGATGGCACGCATGACGGTTTACATCGGGACGCCCGCTGAGCTCGAAGGCCAGCAGGCCATAACGTTGGAGCAGGCAAGCGTGAACCGCCTGAGCTCATACAAATACATGAAGCTCGGCGAACTGTCAAAGCTGCTTGGATCAAAGTTCTGAAGGTGAAAACATGGCAGCTACGAAAGTCTTAACCACGAGCGGCAAGAGAAAGACCGCGACCGCCAGGGCCACCGTAAGGAAAGGCACCGGCATCATCCGGGTCAACAAGACCCCTGTCGATATCATCCAGCCGGAGCTCGTCCGGCTCAAGATATCCGAGCCGCTGCTCATCGCCGGCGCCGGGGTCTCGAAGAGCCTCGACATCGACGTTGACGTCCGCGGCGGAGGCATGATGGGACAGGCAGAGGCCGCCCGCTGTGCTATCGCAAGGGGCATCGTCAACTGGACCAACGACGTCGCACTGCGCGACGCGTACCTGGCACACGACCGGAACCTTCTCGTCAACGACGTGAGGGTGAAGGAGTCCAAGAAGTACGGCGGATCTGGCGCAAGAGCCAAGTTCCAGAAGTCGTACCGTTAAACACTTCGGGGGTCAACCCCCGATTTTAATTGGAGACAATCATCAATGATACCAGTAAGATGTTTCACCTGCGGCATGGTCGTTTCCGAGGTGTGGGAAGAATACAAGTCCCGCGTCGAGGAGAGAAAAAAGAACCTGCAGAAGGGTGAAGTGCTAAAGGTCGGAGACATTCTCGACGATCTGGGCGTTGAGCGGTATTGCTGCAGACGCATGCTGCTGTCCCACGTCGAGCTCGTCGATGTCCTGGCACCGTACCAATAAATAAAGATATGAATGGGATCGTGGGGTAGCCTGGTCCATCCTTTCGCGTTCGGGACGCGGAAACCTGAGTTCAAATCTCAGCGATCCCACCATCTATCTTTATTCGCAGCGCGATGCTGATAAGCATGAAGCGCTGTGTCGTAACCTCCCGGGGGGATTCCCGGGGAAAATCCAGGGCAGGATTTACAGACAGGATGTTTACGTCTATTGTACGTGCGATAAAAATTTTTCACGTATAGTTCACACTATCCACTAACCAGTCTAAGCCATCGAAGGGGGCATCTTCGTTGAAAATTAACGCAACCAGCAAAAGGGTTAAAGATCTATATACTCGTTACGAGCGCGCTCGCATAGTAGGCGCAAGGGCGCTGCAAATTTCCATGGGCGCACCGGTGCTCGCAAAAGACGTAAAGACCGTGGAGCCGATTGACGTGGCCCTGGCCGAGCTCGAGCAGGGGCTCATACCCATTACAGTGCGTAAGATTAACAAGTCCGCAAGGCGCGAGGCCGCCACGTCTTCCTGATATTTATTTGTAGTCCGGGCATGACGTTTCATCGGGAGAGATATTATGATCATCGAAGACATTCTGGCACGGAAAATATTCGACAGCCGGGGCAACCCGACGATTGAAGTCGACGTCTACCTCGACGACGGCTGCTTCGGCCGCGCTGCGGCGCCGGCCGGGGCATCGACCGGTACCTATGAGGCTGTCGTAATACCAGTAGATGACGCCATTTCCCGGGTAGAAATGGAGATCAGGGACCAGCTTGTCGGAGAGAATGCGACTGACCAGGAAGAGATCGATGCGCTGCTCTACGAGATCGACGGCACGGACAACTTCAGTAACATCGGAGGCAACACCGCGGTCGCCTTATCCATGGCTACGGCCTGGGCGGCGGCCGAAGCGTTCAAGATGCCGCTATACCGGTATCTCGGCGGGCCGTTCTCCACGATGCCTTATCCGCTGGGCAACGTGATCGGCGGCGGCGCGCATGCGAAGGGGGCCACGGACATCCAGGAGTTCCTGGTGACGTCGATAGGCGCCCCGACCATCGACGAGGCAGTCCTCGCCAACACACTGGTCCATAAGCGTGTCAAGAAAATCCTGACCGACAACGGCATCGTCTGCGGCAAAGGCGACGAGGGCGGCTGGGCACCGCAGATCAAGGACGCTCAGGCTTTCGAGATCGTGAACCAGGCGGTGAAAGAGGTCTCGGACGAGGTGGAATTCGAGATACGCTTCGGGCTGGACGTCGCGGCGTCGGAACTCTGGGATGGCAACAAGTACGTCTATAAAGACGCACAGCGCACTCCCGAAGAGCAGATCGACTACATTGCCAGCCTGGTAGACAAGTACAACCTCTACTATGTCGAGGACCCGTTGCAGGAGAACGATTTCGAAGGGTTCGCGAAACTGACCGACATGGTAGGCGACCGCTGTATCGTCTGCGGCGACGACCTGTTCGTCACCAACGTATCCCGCATCGAGCAGGGAATCGAGGAAGTCTCGGCGAACGCCGTACTGATCAAGCCCAACCAGATCGGCACGGTCACCGACACATTCCACGCTATAAGCCTGGCTAAAAACTACGGCTACTCCTGCGTAATGTCGCACAGGAGCGGCGAAACGACCGACTTCACTATCGCACATCTTGCGGTTGCCTTCGGCTGCGAACTGCTCAAGACCGGCGTCGTGGGCGGAGAGCGTATCGCGAAGCTGAACGAGCTGATCCGCATCGGAGAGGAGATCGGGAGCGACAGGATGGCGGAAAGCCCTTTGTAGGCTTTCGATAGAAAGCCTACCGTAGGCTATCCCGTATTACTATCATACAATGAATAGACATTGATAAAATATTGATAAATATTGACAAAGGAGATACAAAAATGGCAGAATCTGCTGAAAATGTAAGAGAAATCCGAGATGAGAATTACCAGTCATTGATACCGATGGATGAGTACCTTGCTGCAGGCGTGCACATCGGTACGCAGCAAAAGACTGAGGACATGAAGAAGTTCATCTACCGCGTCCGGAGCGACGGCCTGTACGTATTAGACGTCCAGAGCACCGACGAGCGGATAAGGGCATCGGCCAAGTTCCTGTCCAGGTACGACCCGGCTAACATCCTCGTGGTCTGCGCCAGGCAGTACGGCCAGCACCCGGCGGAGATGTTCGCCAAGGCCATCGGCTCGAAGGAAATCGTCGGCCGGTTTATCCCCGGCAGCCTGACGAATCCCGCGTACATGTTCTTCGCGGAACCTGACGTAGTGGTCGTCACCGACCCCATCGGCGATGCACAGGCAGTATCCGAAGCGATCAACATCGGCGTCCCGGTCGTCGCCATGTGCGACACCAACAACATGACGCAGAACATTGATCTCGTGATACCGACCAACAACAAGGGCCGCAAGGCGCTGGCACTGGTCTACTGGCTGCTGGCCCGCGAAGTCATCAAAGAGCGTGGCGAGCAGGGCTTCAGCTACACCGTAAATGATTTCGAGTCGGAGATATAATATCGGATCACTATGAGAAGACCGGCTGTCGCGGGGCAGTTCTACCCGGGCACGGAGGGCGAGTTGCGCCGTCTTATCGGCCAGCTCGCGCCGAAGCAGGCGAAGGGGAAGATCAAAGCGTGCGGGGTCGTCGTGCCCCATGCAGGCTACATCTATTCCGGCGCCGTCGCTGCCGACGTCTACGCGTCCATTGAGGGTGCGCAGACGTTCGTCCTGCTCGGGCCCAACCATTACATGTCAGGCTCCGCGGTCGCCGTCTCCGGCGAAAGCTGGAACACGCCCCTTGGCGTGGTTGACGTAGACACTGATCTGGTCAAACGGCTGGACGGTATCATCGATCACGACGAGGCCGCGCATCGCAGCGAGCACTCAATCGAGGTCCAGATACCCTTTTTGCAGTACTTTTTCAGCGACTTTAAGATCGTCCCCATTGCCATCGGCATGCAGGACTACGATACGGTCAAAGAGGTCGCTGCAGAGCTCATCAGGGTCCTTGAAGGGTACGACAAAAGTGTTGTCATCGTGGCGTCCAGCGATTTCACGCACTACGAGGACGTAGCTGTGGCGAAGAAGAAGGACACCGTGCTCATCAAGGATATCGAGCGCCTCGATGTACCCGGCTTTTACGATGACATCTACAGGATGGATGCCACATGCTGCGGTTACGGGCCGATATCGGCGATGATCATGACGTGTGTCGCTCGAGGGGCCAAAAAGAGCGAACTTTTGAAGTACGCTACCAGCGGCGATGTGACCGGTGATCGGCAGGTAGTGGGGTACGCGGGCATCGCGGTCGTATAGGCAATGATCAGGTTTTCAGCCCCCGGAAAGGTCTTTTTATTCGGAGAGCATGCGGTCGTCTACGGCAAGAAAGCCGTGGCCTGCGCCATCGACATGCGCACGACCGTGGAGATCACCCGCGGCCAGGGCATACACATCCAGTCTGCGTTCAAGGACGAGCCCGACAAGAACCAGTACATCAAGACGGCCCTAAAAAAGTTTCAGATGCGGCACGACGTCAATGATATTACTATCAAGGTGACGTCGAAGATACCGGTGGCTTCCGGCCTCGGCTCATCGGCTGCGGTGACAGTCGCGACTATCGCCGCGCTGAATGAGGAATACCAGGCAGGCATGACCAGGGACGAGATCGCGTTCATGGGCTACCAGACCGAGCTGGAGGTACAGGGGGCGGCCAGCCCTACCGATACATTCGTATCGACCAT
Source organism: uncultured Methanocellaceae archaeon (assembly GCA_963769045.1). GTDB lineage: Archaea > Halobacteriota > Methanocellia > Methanocellales > Methanocellaceae > Methanocella_A. Next base: position 18,871 of record CAVYKK010000026.1, on the reverse strand, counting down.
GGGCGGGACTGTGATCGTGCCTGACAAGAAGAAGCTGCCGCCGATCACCTGCGGCGTGGTCGTCGGCCATACCGGCATCTCCAAGTCCACGTCCCGCATGGTGTCCCGGGTAAGGACGCTAAAAGGAAAATACCCGGAGATCATGGACGACATCATGGACTGCATCGGGAAGATGTCCGCGAGAGGCGAAGAGCTGGTCCTCAAAAACGATTACAAGTCCATCGGCGAACTGATGAACGTCAACCAGGGGCTGCTAGACGCGATTGGCGTGAACATCCCCGAGCTGTCGCTGCAAATCAACGCTGCGAGGACACACGGGGCCTATGGCGCCAAGATCACGGGCGCCGGAGGCGGCGGTTGCATGGTGGCCATCTGTGACCAGAGCAGGTGCAAAGACATCGCGAACGCGATCGGCCGGTCTTTCGGGGACAGCTTCATCACTAAGCCGACCGCCGAGGGGGTGCGGCGCGAATGAGTGACGTTCGAAAGAGCGACGTTCGAAAGAGTGACGTTCGAAAGAGTGACGTTCGAAAGAGTGACGTTCGAAAGAGTGATGCTCGAAAGAGCGTCGTCATCCTCAAGATCGGCGGCAGCGTGCTGACCGATAAAAACCAGGCATCCACTGCTAAGCCTGAACAGATCAGACGCATAGCGGCCGAGATCAAGGCAGGCATGGGTTCGCGGCTCGTTCTGATACACGGCGCCGGCTCCTTCGGCCACCACCAGGCAAAAGAGTTCGGCCTGAAGACGGGGCTGAACGAAAAGAGCATCCGTGGCATCATGCCCACACACAACGCCGTCAGTGCCTTAAGCGGCATGATCATCGACGAGCTGTATGACAATGGTGTTTACGCTGCCCCTGTGCACCCGCTATCATCGTGTGTACTGCGGTATGGCCGAATTCACTACATGTGCATGGGACCAATCAAGCAAATGCTTGCGGATGGCATCGTGCCAATCCTCCATGGAGACGTAGTCACAGATAAAAAGAAAGGGATCGAGGTCTTGTCGGGCGATCAACTGGTCGTCTATCTGGCCAGAGCGCTAAGTGCGGAACGAGTGGGCATCGGCACGAACGTAGACGGCGTTTATACAGGCGTCCGCATGGGCGTTGACCACGCGGGCGCAAAGGACTATAAGATCATACGCGATATAACCCCAACGAACCTGGGTGAAGTCAAAAAGTCCCTGTCTGGTTCAGGCGGTGTGGACGTCACCGGCGGCATGTATGGCAAGGTCATGGAGCTGGCGGAGCTGGCAGAGACCGGAATACCCTCCTGCGTGTTCAATGCCGAACGGCCGGGCAGCGTGGCCACGTTCCTGAAAGGCGGGGATGTCAAAGGCACCCTGATCAGAGGAGAATAAACCATGGTAACCTCAAAGCGAAAGATCGAGCACCTGGACATCTGTATCAACGAGAAAGTTGAGTCGAGCGGCAACGGCTTCGGCGACGTGGAGTTCGTCCACCGGTGCCTGCCCGAGGTCAACAAGTCCGAGATATCGACCAGGACCAGCTTTCTGGGCCACCGGTTCAACGCCCCGATCATGATCGCCTCCATGACCGGCGGACACCCCGGCACAAAGGCCGTGAACGCCAATCTCGCGAAGGCCGCGGAAGCGCTCGGGATCGGCATAGGTGTGGGTAGCCAGCGGGCTGCTCTCGAGGATAAGAAGCTCGAGGACTCCTACCGAGTCGTGCGTGACGTGGCGCCACATGCGTTCATCTACGGGAACATCGGTGCCCCGCAGCTGTTAAGCTATGACATCGAGGCCCTGGAACGCGCGGTGAAGATGATCGACGCCAACGCGCTGGCCATCCACCTGAACTTCCTGCAGGAAGCGATTCAGCCCGAAGGGGACCTGAATGCGAAAGGGTGCCTTAGCAGGATCGCCGAAGTCGCATCCGCACTGTCTGTCCCGGTCATCGTAAAAGAGACCGGCGCCGGGATCAGCCACATGGACGCTTACGCCCTCCGCAAGGCAGGGGCCGCTGCGCTTGACGTGGGCGGCAAAGGCGGCACAAGCTGGGCTGGCGTGGAAGTGTACCGGGCTCGTATGGAGTCAGATAAAATCGGCGAGCATCTCGGCATGAAGTTCTGGGACTGGGGCATACCGACGGCCGTCAGCGTCGTAGAGGCTGACGTAGGGCTGCCCGTAATAGCGACAGGCGGCATCCGCGACGGCATCATGATCGCGAAGTCAATCGCGATCGGCGCGTCAATGGCAGGCATCGCTCTGCCCCTCGTGGCCGCGGCGAGAGCAGGCCCCGACAAAGTAGAGAGCATACTAGAAATGTACATCGAAGAATTAAAAGCGACGATGTTCCTCACAGGCTCACAGTCAATCGAAGATATACGGAAGACCCCGGTAGTCATCTCAGGAAGGACAAGAGAATACCTGGAGGCAAGGGGATTCCGGTGGGCGGCATATGCTTAGCGTTAGCGAGCATATGCTTAGCGTTAGCGAACGTATGCTTAGCGTTAGCGAGCGTGCCCGGCGTTAATACTAAAAGGTGTAATCTAATGAAAGATATAGGAATTATTGCAGTGGGCGGCTACGAAGAAGTCGGCCGCAACATGACTGCTATCAGGGTGGGAAAAGATATTGTCGTCCTCGACATGGGCGTACGTCTTGATCGTATCCAGATTCACGAAGAGACTGAAATGGAGAAGATGCATTCTCTGGACCTTATCCAGATGGGTGCCATCCCTGACGACAAGGTCATGAACAACGTAGACGGTAACGTCGTGGGCATCGTCTGCTCGCACGGCCACCTGGACCATATCGGGGCCGTGCCAAAGCTGGCGCACCGCTATAAGGCGCCCATCTTCGGCACACCGTTCACGGCAGAGCTGATCAAGCAGGAGATCGAGTCCGAGCGTAAGTTCGACGTGGCCAACAAGGTCCATGCGGTAAAGTGCGGCGAAATCACAGAGCTTACCCGGAACGTCTCTATCGAGCTGATACGGGTGCAGCACAGTATCATCGACTGCGCCTTCGTGGCCGTACACACGCCGTCGGGTGTTATCCTCTACGCGTGTGACTTCAAGATCGACCGGACGCCGGTCATCGGCGAGGTGCCGGACTTCAAGCGGCTCAAGCAGATCGGCCGGGACGGCGTGCTCGCCATGATCACCGAGAGCACCAACGTCGGCAGGTCAGGCAAGACCCCGTCGGAAGCCGTGGCCCGCGACCTCGTATGGGACGCGCTGCTCGGCACGGAGGAAACGGAGAGCGGCGTCATCGTCACGACCTTCTCTTCCCACATCGCCCGGCTGAAGTCGATCATCGACGCCGCCGAAAAGATGAACCGCATCCCGGTCCTGCTCGGCAGCAGCATGGAGCGATACTTCGGCACCGCCCTGAAAATGGGCTACGTACAGAAGCCGGACAACATGCGCATCTTCGGCTACCGTAAGTCGATCAATAAAGAGTTCAAGCGGATCATGGAAGACGGCAAGCACAAGTACCTGCCCATCGTCACCGGCCACCAGGGCGAGCCCGATGCCATCCTGGGCCGCGTCGCGAGCGGCGAGGTCGACTACAAGCTCGAGTCCGGCGACAAGATCATCTTCTCCGCCAACGTCATCCCCAACCAGCTCAACCAGGCCAACCGCTACGCGCTGGAGACCAAGCTGAAGATGAAAGGCGCCAGGATATATGACAACGTCCACGTATCCGGCCACGCGTACAAGGAAGACCACTGGGAGCTGCTCCGCATGGTCAAGCCCGAGCACGTCATCCCCGCCCACGGCACTCTCGAAATGCACAGCGCATACGCCGAGATGGCCGAGGACACGGGATATGAGTTCGGCGAGACGATCCATATTCTCAGGAACGGACAGGAGCTGGGCCTCTAAGTAGGCTAAGTTCTCCTATTTTATTAATACTAAAGGATTCAAGCCATATCTGCAAAGATGTCTTTTATTACTTGGTTTGGCGTCTAAGCGGCATAGACGTATGGGTTTATTTCAACGAAGCTGACATAGGAGCCTTTGGATGTACGGTCGATGAAGCCTTTCACGCCTTTTGTTTCGAATACGAATGTTTGCAGGCGCATGTTTGTCTCGATAGGGATGATTGGTTTTCCTCCGTATTTCTCGCCTAATTTATCCAATGACGGTACAGTCTCCAGAAACCAACCGCGACCTCGTCAGGCATGAAATCGCCATCCATCTATATCTATAACGACTGGATTCGTGATGTTGGCATCGGACACGTTGCTCGTGTGCGTTTCTCCATTTGTCGTGTTGAAATGGAAAGTTGAAATGTGCGTCTTATCATACTGTTGAACGGCTATTAATTGTATACTAGTACTATTTATCGTAGTGCTATGTCCTGTTGAGTTCCATGCAGATATTATTGCGTTTTTATCATTTTTTATCATCTCAATGGCTTGCCCTTTATTGCCAAGATCTTCTTGACTGGTGCATCCTGGTATAGTAACATATAAAATAATGCATAATATACAAGCTATATATTTTAATTTCATAGTATCACCAATAATTGATAATTAAAAAAATAAAATATTTAACAATATCTTATTCCCAGATTTGCCAATCGTGGTACATGGCTACCCAATTAACATTATACGGCGTCCAGAATGGGAACGGGTTCATTTCTGGCATACCCCGTAGTATATCAACATAATGCCAGTTATTATCGCTGGTGTCATATTCCATTATACCCTGGGCTTCAATTCTAGATTGTGACGTCGGATATGGCGTCCAAAAATAGCCTTCCCAGAAATCCCAACCATGACCTGTTGACATCTCGTGCGTTGAGGTCCATACTGTCTGCCAATATCCTTGGTTCCAGTTGTATAACATCACGTACCATGTACCCTGATACTTTAATACCTCTACTTGGTAACCATTTGGAATATTGCTAATATACCTTACATAGTTACTCATAAATGTCGAGTCCATAGGCATCCATTTTACAAAATCTCCTTCTATATGGTCCCAGACTCCAAAAGCCGGAGTATTCCCATTAATATAGACTGTTACAGCCTCAAGAGCACAAGGTGAAGGGGCCATCATAGTAGGTGCATACAGGGTTTCATCTGATGGTACTGTATATGTGGGCAGTACTTGGTGCAATGCTTCGACACCAGTAACGGCAGCACTATTATGAATCCAAGTTCCCCACCAGATATGGTCGTAGGTGCTGGTTTTAGGCTGAACGTCCAACATTGTTTTTTTGAGTCTTATTTTGTTTCAACGATTGATTTAGTCCAAAATTGTACGGGCCTACCTTTGGCAACACTGATCTATTAAAGTTAGGACTTTTCGGATTATACATATCTGGAAACGGGGCAGGTTTAGTGTGCAAATCAGTTAAATTTGATATCGGCTTCGCAGGGGATAATCCTATTGGCTCTGTAATAGGTTGTGCAGATGAAGCGATGTCTTGATCAACCTCTGATGTCAGATAGTTTGGTTCAATGGCGCTTATTGGCAATGTTATCGTAGCAGTAGCAACCATTAGCGATATACCTAAAATAATACACCTTTGAACCAGGTTGCTAATTTCCATTCCTCCAATCGTTCTTTTAAGCTGGAGGCAAACCGGAGAAGCTATAAATATAAATCAAGCTTACTCTGAAATGCCTTTATAGGCCATGGCCCCGACATTCTCTTGGACGAGCGGTCGGGGTCCATGTAACACTCATACAAGTGTCAGAATTTGTATCCATTGGTAAGTATTTAAAGGTTATAGCTATACCATTGAACTGAAATCTATTTAGAATATATTGGCACTGCTATGGGAAAACCAAAATGAAAATAACCTTTAATGCCCTGAAGTATTTTTACTCTATATACGGAATGTCGCATCAAACTATCGTGCATGTGTCCGGCCACGCGTACAAGGAAGACCACTGGGAGCTGCTCCGCATGGTCAAGCCCGAGCACATCATCCCGGCCCACGGCACTCTGGAAATGCACAGCGCATACGCCGATATGGCCGAGGACACCGGGTACGAGTTCGGCGAGACGGTACACATCTTAAGAAACGGGCAGGAACTGTGCCTGTAATCAGGTTCACCTTCGCTCTTTCTATAGTTACGATAGGCACAAATATGGTAACTGATATCGATAGTTCACAACCTCTTGGGAACGACTATAATAAATCAGATTTTTCGAACATTCCCAAGTTTTCGAATTTATACCAAGTTTGATATTGCACAACATAGATAGAGCCACTTGCGTTCTTTGTCTCAGTACTTGTATTTATTCGAGGGCTTGTCCATGTTTCATTGATACGTAAGTCAATTGTCATATTATTATATGTCATGAATACGGTACCATTATTGCCGACATTTGTGATAATCGGCCCGGATTCTGATTGGTAAGGATAATCGTATATTCCTTTTACCGAGATAGAAGTTGTTAATCCCACAGGGGGATATTCGTTATGTTGATATACACCCAGTAAAATTTTAAGCGAATCGTTTACAGTTGGATAATCCGTTGGATATGCAGGTCCATGATAATAGAATCGAGGTGCAGGTTGTGCCATACCCGGATATGGATATTGCCCCGATATGACTATCCCATAATTATATTTCGTTTCTTCTACAGCCACATATTTATCATTAGGTAAAAGAGAATCTGAATTACTGCTCGTGCAACCACTAACATTAGCAAGAATAAGCAATAACGCTATTATCAATATTTGATTATTTATCCAGTTTCTATTCATATCTTTACCTCATTACGGCACTAATAAAAATTATATGCCCCAAATCAGGGGCATACAAATTATGGGTGCTGTGGGTACGAACCTACGTATCTGGTATAGTAGAAATTACCCTGTCCATTTGTGACACCGTTATAACTACTTAAATCATGGTAATAAGCGGTGCTTACATCGGAAGTAACCCATTCAAAAACGTTTCCAGTATATACGATATTCATTGTATTTAGATTAACATCCAAACCTCTGAATTGTTGTGCGGTCCTCCAAACTAATTGGGGGCCGGGACGCACATAGCCAGAGGGATAGCACTCCTCAAGAGTCATATCTACTTTACAGATATGTTGAGGTAGGTTTCCTGGAAAAGTCACATACCATTGTTTAACCCACGTCCAGGTTGTCAGATCGAAAATTTGTAAAAGAACGCCTCTATACTCTTGGCCATTTAAATCTAACACGTCAATGGTGAGAGAATATGTGTGAGTATTTGGCACAGAGACTCCCTGTAACCAGGGATTTGGATAACTTCTTATGAAGGGGGTTATATCAACTGTTGTACTCGAACCTCCTCCAATAACGAGGTCATTTTCAGCATTCGACTCTACGCCCCACTGATGCATTACAAATATTTCACCTGTAATAAAGTTCTGAAGGTTACTACCCCCGGGAATAACAGCAGTGGCGCTTCTGGCTCTATTTGATCCCTGTGGGTTATCGCCAACTTGGATATATGTCGCTGCATAGTCAGGGCTGTCACTAGAATAATAATTCATATATTCATTAGGCATTATTGTTAATGGACTTATGTCCCCTGAACTCTTCGGTTTGTCTAATGGTCTAGATGGCATTTTATCGACTAACGGTTTACCTATCTTAGTCGTATTTGGGTAATATACATCAGGAGTAATCTCAGTTGCGCCAGGGATGATAATTTTGTTCGCTGGATTCATTCGAGAATCATCAATTGCTTTCTGGACAATACTTATTTTTTGTTCCATGCTCAAACTAACATAATCTATTGTGTTGTTATTGTGTGCAGTGGTATATCTGGATGATTCTGTATCGAGGATCGTTTTGTTTGATTCAATGGCGTTTACTGCCATAATATTCGTGGCAGTAGCGACCATTAGTGCTATACCTAAAATAATACAAGTTTGTATTATGTTGCTAATATCCGATCCCTCCAAGTCTTTCTTTTCTGTTGGAGGCAAGCCAGAGAAGCTATAAATATGAAATTAGCTTACACTGCTATGCCTTTATAGGTCATGGTCCCCGACATTCTCTGGGACGAGCGGTCGGGATCCATGCGACACTTATGCATGCGTCAGTATTATAATTGATTGAAGAATATTTATAGCTTATCGCACAATCATTGAATCGGAATCGATACAGATTATTTAGTACTATATTGCTCCTGTTATGGGAAATTAAAACGGCGAGATAATTTTTTTCATTTGATTTTATACATTAAAAACAGCCAAGCTTTGCATAGGGTCACATATATGACAACGTCCACGTATCCGGCCACGCCTATAAGGAAGACCACTGGGAGCTTCTGCGCATGGTCAAGCCCGAGCACGTCATCCCCGCCCACGGCACCCTGGAAATGCACAGCGCATACGCCGAGATGGCCGAGGACACGGGATATGAGTTCGGCGAGACGATCCATATTCTCAGGAACGGACAGGAGCTGGGCCTGTAATCGTACAGGCTCACCAATTCTTTTTTATTCCATTTCTTAAAGCTTGTAAAATTTTTGTTATTTTGTTATCCATATAGCACCTGTCATATTACCTGTCTAACTACCTGACCTTTTGAAGAAAGATTTAAAATATATCAAATAAAAACACTCTCAATTAATAATTGGGGTGTGTAAGGTTGGTCAGGAAGAACTTAATGGACATTGTCACGCTGTCAGGCGTGAGAAAGGAGCTTTTGTTTTATCTGGATGAAGGCCCGAGAAGCCTGTCAGAAATCAGGGAACATCTCGATACTACTTCGCCGGAGGTATCACCGAGGATCAAAGAGCTGATCGAACATAACATGGTCCGGTTCGAGGATAAAAAGTACCATTTGACGCCTATGGGCAGGTCAATAATTAATAATTTTAAACCGTTCTATAATACGATTAACGTTTATGACCAATACTGGGAATGGTGGGAAGAACATGACCTCTCATCCATTCCGGATGAATTATTGAATAGAATTGGGGAGTTAAAAAATTTTATAATTATTGAGGATGATCCAAGCGATGTAAATCGAACAAAGAACGAATTTTTTAGGATAATGAGTAATTCAAAATACATTATGGGCGTTAGTTGCGTGTTCGAAGAGAATATTCCCGATGTTTGTGTTAATGCATTAGAAAATGATGTTCCCGTCCAAGTGGTAATTACTAGATATCTATATGATTTTCTCAAAAAGGATTATCCCTATCAATTAAATGAAATTGTAAAGAATAGTAAAGGAGCAATGTACGTTTCTAATATCCCAGTTAGGATATCCCATATTGTAACTAATGATTGCTTGTATTTTGCATTAAATTATAAGAATGGGAAATTTGATGTTAATACCAATATAGTTAGTAATGACCCTTCCTCGCTTAAATGGGGTGCCGACTTATTTGAATATTACAGAGAAAGATCAGTGAAAATCCTATGATTTTTTCAAATTTATTTATAAGTCAAAGAATTTTTTTGTAACATTACATAAATGACAAAACTAACTGAAAAACAGAATCTTGCTAAGAATTAATATTATTGGCCAAAAAATACACTCCCCATCAACCATTAAATAAGTGTATTTATGTAATTTTTGGTCATCAGTCGTATTTCCTATTTTTAAATAATAAAATGTATATAAATAAAATATTATTAAAGATATAGAATATACTGGTAGGATTTTTATATAAATTCCATAACATAATATACCTAAAGCCAATATATTTAAAATATGTAATAACATTAAGGTTTTTTTAACTCCTAATAGTAATGGGAATGTTCGTAAACCTTCTCGCTGATCAGAAGCCATATCTTTTATATCAAAATATATCACGTTAATTAAGCCTTTAATAAATAGGAAACTAAAATATATGGCATAAAACGTAGAAAATGGTAATGAATAAAAAAAACTTACACAAAATGTTCCTGCATAAGCCCATAGCATGGATGTATACAAACTTTTAAAGCCAGGGATTGTCCTTGTCAGTATTTTAAATATTATTGTATATAATATACCACCAATAAGAATAATTAATATAAATAGGCTAAATCCATGATTATTTAATATTAATAATAATGATATTAATAATAATATATAGAAACCCATTAGATAGGGGAAAATCTTTTCTCTGTTTTTTAAATAATTTACTTTTTCCGGATTTGTAATAACATCTTTACCTAACTCTTTTTGATAATTGAACGAATAGACGATAAGCGGTATTAGATATGTAACAGCAAGGGCTAAATAATTAATCTGCAAATCCAATAAAATTATTAATGATAGAAAAAGCGCCGGATATCCTAAGGATAGGTAATGGGCACCATAAATAACTTCATTTTTTAAGCCTAATATATATATTATCGATATTATCAATAACTATCGATTTATTCTTTATGAATGCCATAAAATATACATAAAGTAATTGTAACACTACAATATATGCTTGTCTGTCTCTTTATTAATAACAGGTAAATATATTATCATATATTTATTTTAGTATATTCATATAATTATGGAAAAGTGTATCTTCAAAACTTGTGCCATTTTCATTTATAATATTCAATTTACCATTAATCTGCTCAACTAATGCATTTACTAAACTAAGGCCAAGAGTTCTTGTATTTGAGATATCAAATCCACGGGTAATACCAACACCATTATCTTTTACGCTTAAATTATACTTATACAACCATCTTGTTGTTGGCTTATTTGTAATTAATTGTTCCTTTTTTATTATTAGGGAATGCATGTTTTAATTGCATTAGATAATAGCTCATTAATAATTAACCCTAATGGTATTGCCGTATCAATATTAAATGAAATATTTTCAACATCTTTTGTAATAACTATTCGTTCCCTATAACATTATATGATGATGAAAGATTTACAATTAAACTCTCAATATATTCCTTAAAATTTATATTAGCCATATTTTCGATTGGTATAGTTTTTCATGAATCAATGCCATTGACTTGAATCCTATTCTGGCTATCCTTTAAGCATATCGTTCAGTCTTTCATTGTTTACAGATGCAGATTGAAGTCCAAGCATACTGGATATTATCTGCATATTGTTTTTTACTCTATGATGGATTTCTTTAAGTAGGACTTCTTTTTCTTTTAATGATGTTGATATCTTCTCTTCAGCTTCTTATGTTCTCTGATTTCATCTTGAAGATTGCTTGGTTTAATATTGATAGCTCTTTGTCCTTTCCTTAACTCTGCTTTCCATTAGGTCATATGCATCTTTTAAATTGATCTTCAGCATATTTTCTTAAGGTGATATCTTCACCTAAAAATATAATTAATGATATTTTGCCATCTGATGAATACGTGGGAAATAATTTTATTGTATAATATCTTTTAACATCATTATTTTGTAATTCAAAATTTTCCAAGTGTACTGGTTCGTCCATTTTTTAACATCGTCAATCGACTTGATTGCGATCATTTAAATAATTGAAAGTAAATATATTATTAGTTTTCATTAATTCTTGATCTAAAACACCAAATGTATGTCAAGAATTGTTCATTCGCTTTTAAAATATTACCATCTACATCACACATACACATGGCATCAGGGGACTGCATAATTAAGATCATCAATAACAAGAGATGTATCCTCGTAATTGTTTACTTACTTCTTCGATTGAGGTTATTTTAATATTACTTAAAACATAAATTAAAAGTGTTACTGAAATAAATATTAACATAAAGTCATAAAAGTATTGTGAATACTGTAAAGTGTCATAAAGATTCGAGATATCCTAATAATTTTAAAGAATCACCCATGAAACTTAAAAGAGACATTCCAAGTATTATTGAAAATAAATATCTTAGTTTTGTTGGGATATTAATTAATATTAGGATTGTAACCAAGCTCTAGGATTATTGTATCTGAAAATGTTGATATTGTATATACCATTACGTAATCAATATGTTTTTCTGAATATATTGAGTAATTTGAAATTACAAAATATATTAAGAATATAATAAATGCTATATTAATTAAAAATATAAATTGCTGAATTATCGGATGGAGTTTATTCCTTTGTTCAATATATACTAATAACAAAGCTAAATCAATGGCGCATAACATACTACCATTATTAACATTCCTATAGGAACTAAAAAATTCCAGTTTATTGATGATGGTAGATACCAAATGATTCCAGATAAAAAGAATCCTGTTAATGTAATAGATAAACCTAAAAATACTGTTTTTGCTATTTTATCAGTACTAAATTTGTATAAAACTATACACATTGGTACACAGAATAATAATACCAATAAAGCCGAGACCACTTAATATGGATAATTCGGTATGAACAGATGAAAATAAGAACAGATTGATGTCATTATTAATAATGTAACTTGTATGCAATAAGGAAGATAAGTAATAAGTGAAATCCGTTTACCCTTATAATCCTAAAATCCATATAATAGCATCCTCTGATTGATGATCTAGTATACCCTTAAGCATATAAACTAAAAAAGCTTTTGATATTTTCTTATAAATTCAAAATAATAAGTAAATGGGACTTAGACCAGCTTATTTTTCAGAGTCCCAACCTTTTCAATCTCTATCTCAATGATATCGCCCTTGTTCATGGGCCCGATCCCCGATGGCGTCCCGGTAGCAATGACATCCCCGTGTTCCAGGGTCATCACTCCTGATATGAACTCCACGAGCTGGTACACGTCAAAGATCATGTTGTCTGTGTTAGAGCTCTGCATGACTTTGCCGTTCAGCTTCGACTGGATTGCCAGCTTCTTCGGGTCGATGTCCGTCACGATGAACGGCCCGACGGGCGAGAACGTGTCGAAGCTCTTGGCGCGGGTCCACTGGACGTCTTTCTTCTGGAGGTCCCTGGCCGTGACGTCGTTGAAGCACGTGTATCCCATGATATAGTCTTTAGCGTGCTCGGCCTTGACGTTCTTTGCCCGCTTGCTGATGACGACGCCCAGTTCCGCCTCGTAGTCGACCCGGTGGCTCTGCTTCGGGTAGACGATGTCTCCGCCATGGCCGATGACGCTCGACTGGGGCTTGATGAAGATGACCGGCTCGTCGGGGATATTCTCCTTCATTTCGGCCGCGTGGTCTTTGTAGTTGAGGCCGACGCAGACGATTTTGGTCGGCTTGCAGGGTGGCAGTATGGTTACTTTATCCATCTCATACTCTCTGCCGCCGATGTGGGAGTGTACCTTTCCTTCGATTACTTCGCCGGTGAAATCTACGTGGTTGTGTCTGAATCTGCCAATGATTGTCATATGTTGATCCTCCTTCCGCTGGCATCCCGTGCGTATTTGCCCATCTCGGACTTCAGCAGGATGTCGCCGTGAAAAACAGGCCCGTCTCTGCATACTCTCAGCCCGTCCGGGTCCATGCAGCAGCTTCCGCATACGCCGATGCCACATTTCAGGTACCGCTGCAGGCTGAATTGCGATCGGGATGCGGCTCCCGCTTCGTCGAGCATGCCCAGGATGCGGGACATCATTTTTTCCGGGCCGCAGCAATATATCTGGGTGAATCTATTTAAGTCTATAGACTTCAGTAAGCCGGTTACGTACCCGTTATATCCATAGCTGCCGTCGTCCGTGGCGATTTCCAGCGCTCCTGCTTTCCTGTACCGGTCCTCGAAATGTACCTCGTCCCTGGTCCGGTATCCGGCGAGTGTGGTGACTTTCACGCCTATTGACGCCGCCTTTTCCGCAAACGGGGCGATCGGGGCCGAGCCTACGCCGCCGGATATGAGCAAGATGTCGTCTCCGACGAGTTCCCAGCCATTGCCGTATGGCCCGCGGATGCCGACGGTGTCGCCTTCTTTCAGCCTGAACAGCGCCTCGGTCGCCTGACCTACCTTCTGGACCGTGATGCCGTTGTCGTAGGAGAGCGTCATCGGCACTTCGTCCACGCCCCTGACCCATACCATCAGGTACTGCCCCGGGTTGCCGTGCAGCCAGCGGTCCGTGTCGAGCCTGAACGTCCTGATGGTGGGCGTCTCCTCGACTACCTCTTTGATCGTCGCGTTTATCGGCCTCATTTTACCACCCTGTGGGAGAGTCCCACGACGTCTTTCAGCTGCATGTTCTTGCGGTCAAGGTAATCCGATATTCCCATGGCGACGGCGGCGAAGACCCCGATGTCCTCGTGGATCGCCGATCCTATTTCCACGGCACAGGCGCCGGCCATCATCATCTCGACGGCGTCGGCCCAGTTCGATATGCCGCCTACACCGATGATCGGTATCTCCAGCGTGTCGTATAAGTCGTACACGCATCGGACTGCGACCGGCTTGATAGCAGGCCCGGAGAGGCCTCCATGGACGTTGCCCAGAATGGGGTATCCCGATTCGATGTCGATGGCCAGTGCCTTCAGCGTGTTCACCGCTACCACCGCGTCCGCACCGCCTTCCTGCGCGGCAAGGCCGATTTCCCTGATATCGGTGACGTTGGGCGTCAGCTTCACCCATACCGGGGCCCTGACCGCATCCTTGACTGTCTTTGTGATGCTCTTGACCAGTACCGGGTCGGTGCCCACCTGCATGCCGTAGCCTGTCGCGTGCGGGCAGCTGACATTCAGCTCGTATGCGTCAGCCCCTGGCAATCCCCGTGCTATCTGTGCGAACTCGTCTGCCGTAGCCCCGAAAATGCTGGCGATCACCGGGACGCCGGCCTCTTTGGCGATCTTCAGCTCCTGCGAGAATTCCTTATATGACGGATTGGGGAGGCCCATGGCGTTAATATAGCCGTTTTCGAGGGCGATCATCGTAGGGTTTGGATGCCCGTACTTCGGCTCGACGCCTATCGACTTAGTCACGACCGCCCCTGCGCCCATGCCTGCCACCCTCTTGAGCGACGCGCCCGTCGTACCCATGATGCCCGCGGCAAGAATCGTGGGATTGGAAAGCTTCAGCCCGCCTGCTTCGCACTCGATCTTCATTGTATCCCTGCTTAATATCCCTACTGAAAAGATGCACTTTATCAATATAGCTTTCCCTGTATCGTAAAAATCAAAGCCTGTAAGTCGTTCTCTGCATGATCTTAAACCCTTCTCTCGCCGTGATGCGATCGATGATCGCCCGGATGTCGTCCTGCCTCTTGAACGTCTCCGCCGTTACGCCTTCTTCCATCGATGAGATGATTGCGGAGGAAAGCATGCGCATTTCTATGAAGTAGAGCTCGTAGGCCATTGCGTCCATGAGCTTTTTGTCCAGGAACTCGCGCTCTTCGCCATCCGATGCCATGATCAGCCGGGCGACAAACGCAAAGGCCTCCTGTATCTGCCTGGTGGCGCGGGGGACCGGCAATGCTTCGATGCTGTAGTTCCTGATGTTATTCTGGGCACAGAAGACCTCGAAGTACCAGTTCAGCACAGAGGAGTTCAGGAGAGCGATCAGGTAGAGCGGGTCTATGTCCGTGTCGGTGATAACGATCTGCTTGACTGAATTGCCACAGATGTATCCGTCGGGCAGCAGGGCAAACTTGAGCCGCCTGCTTGATGCCTTATTTCTGGTGTTTCTGCCAATCACCCTTGGCATCGCTATCAATCTGGCAGCAGCAGGCCGTTTTTCCAGGAACGCGTCTTTCTTCACCCATCTTGGCTGGAGCCCGTCATGGCGCAGGTCGACCTCGTACTCGTTCAAGTGTATCCCCTTGACGAAAATGTCTCCCGTGGGGTCCTCTGACACGAATTCTCTGTCTAATGTCTCGTCTACGTTGCCGACGCTGATCTCCCCGATCGGCGGGAACCCGTCATTACCGCAGAACGGTGGGATACGCCGCATAGAGCCCAGCATGGCCCATTCCATGTCCGGCGAAGTGAACAGCGGCACTTCCATTCTCCCGGCGGTCATATCCGAAAGCTCGCCAATGTCCACACATATCGTGCTATCGCCGTCCAGGTTGCCGATATCTGCGCCTTGCCTGATTTTCAGGCGTTTTGTCGGCGTTCCCTTCCTGCACGTCATGATACAGGTGGCCTGGTTGACGCCTTCGAACAGCTTCGATCGCTCCGGGATCTCGACGATCTCTTCCACGTTACAGCAGGAGAACAGGCGCTGCCGCAGTCTGGCCGAGGTCGTCTCGTTAAGGAATGAAGAAGGGAAAATAAGGCACATGCTGCCGTTCTCCCGCAGCAGCGAGAGGTTGCGCTCGATGAACAGCTTGTACAGGTTCAGGTTTCCTTCCTGGCACTGGAACAGGCCGCTGGCTTTTATCGCCCTGGCAAAGCTGTCCTTCATCTGCTTGCGGCTGCCAGTGTCTATATCTCCGAACATGCTCTTGACTCTCATGTACGGGGGGTTTCCGGCGATAATGTCGAAAGGCCCTGGCACAGCGCTGTCTTTTTCAGGTATAAGCACGTTTCCCGGCGACAGGTTCATCTGTATATTGTCGATGGGTGCGAGCGGAGATTCACAAAATGATGCCAGCCTTAACAGGAGCCTGACTCTGGCCGATTCGACGGAGTACGGTTCGATGTCCGTGCCATAGATGTTATTCGCGATGATTTCTGCCGCAAGCTCATACCTTGACTGTGGTTTTTTATCAAGCCGCTGTGATATTGCCAGACGCAGCCTGCAAAGCTCTTCCAGGGCTGCTTCAAGGAAGATGCCGGTCCCGCAGGAAGTGTCAGCAAACCGCACGTCCCTCAGGAGGTCTACCGCGCGGCGAAGTTCATTTTTATCGCCACGATCGATCAGGTCGTCAACCGAAACTGGCATCCCTTCGGGACTGCCGGCCAGGTGACCGGACAGATAGTTCTCAATCGCCCGCCTGCACATATAACGTGCCACTGGCATAGGCGTATAGACGGCACCCGCGTCCCGGGCGGTGGTTTCCCTGATGCAGGCAGACGACCGGTTCCTGGTATCATTCACGGCTTCAATGGTATCATTGGCGTCTGCGAGGATGTCAGCGATCTGCTGTCTTAATTCTTCGGGAAAAGCCTGCACCGGCTTACCGTTGACAGATCCCAACATTTCCAGCGCGACTGCCGCCATCACACCGTCTGCACATATGCGGGCAGCCTTTTCGTCGCCGCCGAACTGTTTTTGCGCCAGCTCGCAGACTATTCGATCATACTGCCCCGTCAGGCTGTTTCGTGCGGTCAAACGCGTAATCGCTCCGTAGAGCTATACGCCTGCAATATAAAAAGCTATTTCACTTCCGTCATATGATCGTGGTCCACGACCTCGAAGCACTGTTTATCCGTGCTGCGGAACTCTTTGAAGACCAGCGCCTCGCAGTACGGGCAATAGTAGTCGATCTCGCCCTGGGTCTGCTCCTCCATCAGCTCGATGGTCGGGAACCGGTCGAACGTCTTATTGTACACCGGACAATTGACAGTCTCTTTTAAATGCGGGACGGACCCCTGCAGGTCTCTCAGGCTCCTCCCCGTGTTGAAAGGATTCGCGTGGTGCCCTCGCGGCATTCAGATCGCTCCGATGACAGATAGGCTGCTGGATATAAAAATGCGACCCGGCAATAGCTCGATAGCAGCGTTTCGCCGCCACATCACTGGCGGTATCGTGCCACCACGGGAATGCAGCAATCACCGGGTCAGCGATACAGTTATCTTTGATAATGTTTGATATACGCGTGGCTATTGCACCTGATATTGCCGGAGGATAGATGCTTAAGATCAAGACGCCGTCCCGCATCCACATGACGCTGATCGACATGAACGGCTCCCTGGGCCGTGTCGACGGAGGCATAGGGATCACGCTCGAGGAACCGAACATCGTAATCACCGCGAAGAAGTCGGATTCAGTCGAGGTCCGCGGCGACCCGGAACTGAACGAGCGGATGAAGAAGGCTTGCGAGGTCGTCTGTCCGGGGTGCGGCATCGAGATCGACATTAAGAAATCCTACTGGAACCATATCGGCCTCGGCTCCGGGACACAGGCAGCTCTCGCGCCGCAGGCATGGCAATCTCCGCCCTGTATGACCTGAATCTCTCACCGAGGGCAATCGCAGGGAAGGTCGGCCGTGGCGGCACGTCCGGTATAGGCATCGGGTCTTTCGAACGCGGCGGCTTCATCCTGGACGGAGGGCACCGCATGGAAGCGAAGAGCGCATTTCTCCCCAGCTCATTTTCAAAAGGCGTGCCTCCCGCGCCTATCCTGTGCCAGCGAGATTTCCCGGACTGGGACATCGTGCTGGCGATACCTCTCGCAAAGGGCGCACATGACCTCTATGAAAAGGATGTGTTTGCTAACCTCTGTCCTATACCGCAGAACGAGGTCGAGAAGCTCTGTCGCGTGATCCTGATGCAGATGCTGCCGGCGCTGGCCGAGGCGGATATGGACACCTTCGGCCGGGCCGTGAACGCTATCCAGGACATCGGCTTTAAGCGCCATGAGGTCGACCTGCAGCCCACGGCAAGAGGCCTGATCGAGGCCTTGCGTGACGGAGGCGCTGCCGGCGCGGGCCTGAGCTCTTTCGGGCCCGCCGTATACGCCATTACCGATCAGCCCCGTAAAGTCGAAGCGGCGGCAAAAAGCTTCGATAAGGATTGTGTCGTGATCACGACACGTGCCAGAAACAAGGGTGCAGAGATTCAGCGCGGGTGAGCATATGAAGGCCTGGTTCGGCGAGATGAAGGATGGCAGGTGGGTCCTCGCAGGCACGACCCCGGAACAGCTATCCTTGTTCGCGGCCGCCTCGGACAGCTCCGGCACGGATAAAATTATTGATTTTGAACGGACGGCCATCGATGCAGGCCTCTGCAAAACGGCCGCCGATTACCGGAAGCTGATGCATGAGACGGCCATGGCGCTCGCCAGGGGCCGCATTACAGCCATATTGTCGACCGAGGACGCCGACATCGTCCAGTCGATCAAGGCCCTCGACACGATCATAGACGCGTATAACGAGATGAGCGAGCGTCTCGTCGAATGGTACGGCATCCACTATCCCGAAGAAAAATTGCGGCCGCAGGAGATTATCGA